>NZ_CP006704.1:1212540-2425081 GCF_000739375.1 Comamonas testosteroni TK102
GCTGGTGCTGGGCGGTCAGCTGGGCCATATGGTCACGCTGCAGAACGGCCGCATCGGCAGTGTGGCGATTGCCGATGTGGCCAATACCCAGCGCACCGTGCCGCTGGACAGCCCGCTGCTGACCATGGCGCGCGATATCGGAATTTGCTTCGGCGAGGCCTGAGCTGCGCTAAGGTGTGAACCTGCGCGCACTTTCGGCGCGCCGGAGAAATTCAGCATGGACCGACATGAAGAAGCCGTGATGCAGCTGCTCACGGCCAACGGTGAGACTTTTGTGGCCCCCAAGTACGAGGTGGCCGATGGCTGGCAATGTCCGGCTTTCGTGGCATTGCGCCCGGCTCGTCGCCAGGTCTATGTGGTCGAGGTATCGGCTTCCGGCTATCCGCTGGCACTGGTCAACCGTCTCAACGAGCGGGTCGAGAAATGGTATGCCCCGCTACTGTCGCAGCTGCACGGCCTGGGCATCACGCAGCCCGACTGGGAGATTGCCTGCCTGGTGTTTGTGCGCAGCGACCAGATCGACTGGCTCAAGGAACGCGTCAAGGACTTGAGCGGCGTGCATGTGCTGGGTCTGGAGCAGGCCAGCAGCCCCTGGGTCTGGGACGATGCGGTCTGGACTTCCGAGATGCGATTCGACGCGGGAGGAATTCCGCAGCGTGGCGGCAAGGCTGTCGGTCTGACGCACTGATACCCACCGAAAAATTTCAAGATATGGGCCTCAATCCCTTTTTCTTGAAGCGGTTGAAGCTATCTGTTTGGTAGAGATGCCGGCCCATGAACACCACTCAGTTGCAGGTAGGCAGATGACTCTTTTCCGAATTCTGATCGCGGCGGCTTTGACCGCCTGCGCCGCTGCCGTCCAGGCTGCAGACTGGCAGATCTGCGATCTCAAGGTGCAGGTGCGAGAAAAGCAAAGCGGTGGCCGCGCGCTGCAGACCCGCGTGCTCGAAGCCAAAGCCAGCGGCGATGCCGAATGTCCGCAACCAGGCACGGCGCTGAGCTTCAGGCCCGAAACGATGGACTATCAAAGCGAGCTGCCGCGCAGGCAGTGGCCCAGTCCCGGTGCTGCCGTGACGGTACGCTTTCGCTATCTGGACGGGCAATGCAAGAATCGCGGCGCCTGCCGCATCGAGCATTACTCGCCGATGCCGCATTGAATCTTCAATCAGCCGCGCCATGCGCTTCGTCGGTCGGCGCTGAAAGCGGCCGAATTGCCAAGCTGCAGTCACGAGAGGCTTGCCTGCTCGCCTATGATCGCAGGCTCGGCCCCATATATGCAGGATGCAACCATGACCACCCTAGGAACCCCTCTCTCCCCCAATGCCACCAAAGTCATGCTGCTGGGCAGCGGCGAGCTGGGCAAGGAAGTGCTGATTGCCCTGCAGCGCCTGGGTGTGGAAACCATTGCCGTGGACCGCTATGAAAACGCGCCTGGCCAGCAGGTGGCCCACCATGCGCGCACCATCACCATGAGCGATCCGGCCCAGCTCAAGGCACTGATCGAAGAGGTCAAACCCGATCTGGTCGTGCCCGAGATAGAGGCCATTGCCACGCCCATGCTGGAAGAGCTGGAGGCCGCAGGCGTCATCACCTGCATTCCCACGGCCCGCGCCGCGCGTCTGACCATGGACCGTGAAGGTATTCGCCGTCTGGCCGCAGAAACCCTGGGCCTGCCCACCAGCCCCTATCGTTTCTGCGACTCTCTGGCCGAGCTGCAAGCTGCGATCGACGGCAGCGACGGCCAGCCCGCCATCGGCTACCCCTGTGTGGTCAAGCCTGTGATGAGCAGCTCGGGCAAGGGCCAGAGCAAGATCGACGGCCCGGCCGATGTGGCCAAGGCCTGGGATTACGCCATGGCCGGCGGCCGTGTCGCCAAGGGTCGCGTGATCGTCGAAGGCTTTATCGACTTCGATTACGAAATCACCCAGCTGACCGTGCGCGCCAAAGGTGCGGATGCCCAGATCGAAACCCATTTCTGCGATCCCGTGGGCCATATCCAGCAGGCCGGCGACTATGTGGAGAGCTGGCAGCCTCACCCCATGCACCCTGCAGCGCTGGAGAAATCGCGCCAGATTGCCAAGGCGGTCACCGACGACCTGGGCGGCCTGGGCCTGTTTGGCGTGGAACTGTTTGTGAAGGGCGAGCAGGTCTGGTTCAGCGAAGTCTCGCCGCGTCCCCATGACACAGGTCTGGTGACGCTGTGCACGCAATGGCAAAGCGAGTTCGAACTGCATGCCCGCGCGATTCTGGGTCTGCCCGTGGATGCCAGCCTGCGCAACCCTGGTGCCAGTGCCGTGATCTACGGCGGTCAGGATGCAGAAGGCCTGGTGTTTGACGGCGTGGACCAGGCACTGGCCGTGCCCGATACCGATCTGCGCCTCTTCGGCAAGCCCGAGAGCTTCGTCAAGCGTCGCATGGGCGTGGCCCTGGCGCGCGCTGTCGATGTGGAGCAGGCTCGCGTGAATGCCAAGCTGGCCGCCAACAAGGTCAAGCCGCGCCTGCCTTGAGGGAGTCAAAAAAGGGCTTCTCAGGAAGCCCTTTTGCATGGATGCCGGGTATCAGCCGGTCTCAGCCCGAGGCAGCGGCGTTGCCTCCAGGAGTCGTGATGGCCACGGCGCAAGCTTCCTCCTGGCTGGTGGCCGGCGTGTTCTCCGTCACCACCGGCATGCCGCCTTTCCAGCGGCGAATGACGCGCTGGAAGATCAGGGAGTTGGGAATCTGCAGCAGATTGGGCATGCCCGCCGGTGCGCTGTCATCCTGCAAGGTGATGTAGAGCATATTGAGGTCGATCACGCGTCCCTTGGCTCCAGGCTTCTCGGCAGTGTCGAGCACCTCGATATAGTCGCCCAGCCTGAATGGGCCGACGGTGACGATCAATAACGCGCAGAACAGGTTGGAGAGCACGCTCCAGGCCGCGAAGAAGGCAACGGCGCCCACGGTGGCAAAGCCGGTGAAGGCCGTCCAGAGCACGGTGGCCGACATGCCCAGGCGCTCGAGAATCGCCAGCACGGCGGCGGCGATGATGATCCAGCGAAACACGCCGCGCAACGGCATGAGCAGCTCATGCGGCAGGTCATAGGCCTTGCCTGCGCGCGAGATGATGCGCTTGATGAGCCAGTTGATCAGCCAGGCCACCAGGATGATGAGAAAGATCTGAATCCCGGGAATCAGGATTTCAAGCCAGTCCTGCATCCAATCGGGCAGGTGCATTTGAAGACGACGCATAACCAGTCACTCGAGAAAAACGGCAGAGGTCAGCGCCGAAGGGCTGACAGGACAATGCATCAATCCTAGCGTCTCTTGAGAGCACAACCGGCAAGTGCAGACCGGACAGCTTGCGGGCAGGAGCGGGCAAGCCGCTGCAGGCTGCGACGCAGCGGCCTCAGATCTGCCTTTGCTCTATGGTGTCCATCTGCATCTCGAAGCTGAAGAAGCGGTTGCGCCCTTGTGACTTGGCAGCGTACAGGGCTTCGTCGGCGCGCATCAGCATGGATTCGGCGCTGGTGTGTTCGTCGGGAATGCAGGTGGTGATGCCGCCGGAGAGGGTCAGCGGAATGTCCTCGACCGTTCCTGGCGGACGAATCTTGAGGAACTTGAGCATCTGGCCAAGCGCACGTGCGAACGTCATCGAGCCGGAGCGCGGGGTGTTGGGCAGGACCAGGGCAAACTCTTCACCGCCGTAGCGTGCAGCGATGTCGCGCGGGCGCACGCAGACCTCGCGCAGCAGACGCCCGACCTGCTTGAGGCATTCGTCACCCTGGACATGGCCGTAGGTATCGTTGAAATGCTTGAAGTGATCGAGGTCGCAAAGCATCAGCGTCAGCGGCCTGCTCTCGCGCCTGGCCGCTGCAATTTCGGCATGCAGCATGCGGTCCAGCCCTCTGCGATTGACCAGGCCCGTGAGCGCATCGAGCTCCACCATCTCGTTGAGTTTCTGATTCGCCAGATGCAGCTCTGCAGATACGGAGACAAGGCGGCGACGCATGTCCAGCAGGCGGCGCATGGCACGCAGTTTGGCGACCAGCACAATGGGCTTGACGGGTTTGACCAGATAGTCGTCGCCGCCCGCTTCAATGCCGCGCCAGACATCCAGGTCGTTATCCAGCCCGGAGAGAAAGATGATGGGCGTCCACTCGCCGGGTTCGGCCTCGCGCAGCTGACGAGCGACCCAGTAGCCGTCCTCGCCGGGAAGGCGGATATCCAGCAGCACCAGATCGGGTCTTTCGCTGCGAAACAGTGCCAGCGCAGTGCGGCCGTTTTCGGCTTCCAGAACCTGCGTCACACCGGCCTGGCGCAGTTCGGTCACCAGGGCAGCGCGCATGACGGCCTGATCCTCGACAACCAGCACGGAGAACGGGGTCGCAGAATCGGGTGACGAGAACCGTGCCCCGCTGGATTCGATGGCAGACAAAGCTGATGCAGAAGATGGCAGAGCTGTCATGGGAGGAAGATCAGGGTCGGACGCATCTGTAGTTCAGGCATGTGCCGGGAAATATATTGTTACTTTATACGCCGGTTTCGAGCAACAGGCTTTGCGAATGGTCACGCAGAGACTCAGGCCAATGCCAGGGCGGAGTGCGCCTTGCTGGATTCATCGTGCCAGAGCACAAAAGTCCGTGCCGCCGAGCACTGCGTCGTTGCGCCCAGCTGATCGATATAGCGACAGGCCGCGAACCGTGCCGATCTGGCCTCATAGTCCGACACCCACTGCTGGCGCGAAGCCTGGGATGCGGCAGGCAGGGGCCAGCGCCTCTCCTGAGTGGACAGGCCGTTCAGGCCCATGCGCCAGGGTTTGCCGCTGACGCGAGCGCGAAAGCACTGCTGCTGCTGGCACAGCATGGCATACAGCGGGTCTACCTCGAGCTGCTGGAACAGCGCCTGAACCTCGGGGGAAGAGGGGCTGAATGCGGCGTGAGTGACGATGACGCGCAAGCCTTTGGGTGTTTCGTAGACGCGCAGACCCCAGTCAGGGTGGCTGGCGGAGAACGCCTGAATCTTTGCCAGCGCAAGATCGATAGGCGGTGGCTGCCGGGCATTGTTGCGTTGCGCCTTGCGGGCATGCAGCCATTGCGCAAGGCCCGACCAGAAGACCAGGCCGATGCTGGCCACCAGCAGCATCAACACCACAGGACCCAGACTCCAGGTCAGCGGGGTCACCCACAGCCAGGGCAGGGCCAGGGCCAGCAGCAGCGACGAGATGAGAGGGAAGCGGGCAGGCTTTTTCTGCGGTGGAAAGTCGATATCGGCAATGGCCACATGCTCTGTGTTCAGGCAGTGCGCGCCATAGCTGTTGCGGGTCATGACGGATTCATCACGCCGCTCCAGCACCTCTTCGCGAATGGGCGTGCCGCCGTCCAGGCCGTATTCACCACGCCATTCCATGCGCTCGAATCCCGCATCGAGGTGGCGTTGCGTGGGAGCGGCCAGCACGGCGTCCAGCGCTTCCTGGGCACGTTGCTGCGCATGGTTCTCGGCTTCCTGCTGGCTGTGGTCGGACCAGCCCCAACGCTGGACGGTCGCGCCGTGGCGTTGGCCGGTTGCATGGCGCAGCCGCGCTTGCGCCCAGTATTGAGGGATATGCATGGTGGGCCAGTATAGCCAAGGGGTTGATAACGCAGTTGCCGCCCGGATGGTGGCAGCGATTGGATGAACGTGCGCCGGGTTTGGGCTTGTGCGGCTGCGCACGCCCTCAGGGTTGAATGGGTGCGAACGGCAGGTAGTCGATCTGCGTGCCACGCACGACGATTGCCGTGGACTCGGGCACCTGGGTCCAGGCCTGCGGCAGATCGACCAGCGGCTCGGAAACGATCAAATAGGCATCGTAACCAACGGCCGCGATGCGCGGGTCGTCGGGGTAGAGCGCGTGAAGATGCTTGAAGGAGGTGCTGTGATAGAGCGAGCGCGGCGACTGGCCTTCGCTCGCGTAGCGCACCGCCACCAGTTGCTCGCCATCGCTGGCGCACACGGTCATGCTGAGCGGGTGTGCGATCCCGTGCCTGCGCGCCGTGGCCTCGACAAAACCCGCCATGCGCGCGATGGCCGGCACGGGAGTGTGCTCCAGCCCGAAACTCATGGCCAGAAGGAACATGGTCTCCGAGTCCGTCGAGCCTTCCAGCGAGGTGAAGAGCTGCGGATCGATGGCCATGAGCAGATCGCGCCTCACGCGCGGAAAGTCCTCGATCATGCCGTTGTGCATGAACATCCAGCGCCGGTGGCGGAACGGATGGCAGTTGGTCTCCTGCACCGGCGTGTGCGTTGCCGCGCGAACATGCGCAAGAAACATGGGCGCCGACACGGCGCGCGACAGCTCGCGCAGGTTGTGCTCGTGCCAGGCCGGCTGGATGCAGCGATAGCGAAAGGGCATGTCGTGCGGGTGCTGGTACCAGCCCAGTCCGAAGCCATCGCCATTGGTCGTCGTCGCTCCGAATCTCGAATGCAGGCTTTGGTCGATCAGCGAATGGCGTGCGTGGAACAGCATTGTTTCCAGGGAAACAGGATTGCCGGTATAGGCCAGCCAACGACACATGGCGCTCTCCTTGTGGACATGGAACCGAGGATTCATCCTATCGGCACCAGGCACCACCGGGGCAATACCGGTTTTTGCTGATTTTTTAATAGCTAATAACGCTTGCCCTGCTTGGTTTTCAGTAATAAAAATATCTGAAAACCAAGACAGTCAAGCGTTAATAGCTATCAATTTTCAGGCTTACTGTTCGCGACGCAGGGCAGGGAACAGAATCACGTCGCGGATGCTGGCGCTGTCGGTCAGCAGCATCATGAAGCGGTCGATACCGATACCGCAGCCACCGGTGGGAGGCATGCCGTATTCCAGGGCGCGCACAAAGTCGTGGTCGAAGTACATGGCTTCGTCGTCGCCGCCGTCCTTGGCTTCCACCTGGGCATTGAAGCGGGCCGCCTGGTCTTCTGCATCATTGAGCTCGGAGAAGCCGTTGCCGAATTCGCGGCCGGTGATGTAGAGCTCGAAGCGCTCGGTCACTTCGGGGCGCTCGTCGTTGGCACGCGCCAGCGGCGAGATCTCGGTGGGGTGCTCCATGATGAAGGTGGGGTTCCACAGCTTCTCTTCCACCACCTCCTCGAAGTACAGCACCTGCAGGCTGGCCAGGGTGCGGGTGGACAGCTTGTCCTTCTCTTCCTTCATGCCCAGCTTCTTCAGGGCATTGGTCAGCCATTCGCGGTTGGCCACGTTGTCGCCGGCTTCGGTGTACTTGATGATGGCTTCGGGGATGGTCAGGCGCTCGAAGGGCTTGGCCAGATCCACGGGCTTGCCGCCGTAGCTCAGCTCCAGCGTGCCTACGGCCTTGATGGCCGCGTCGCGGATCAGCTTTTCGGTGTAGTCCATCAGGTCCTGGTAGTTCCAGTAGGCCGCGTAGAACTCCATCATGGTGAACTCGGGGTTGTGGCGCACCGAGATGCCTTCGTTGCGGAAGTTGCGGTTGATCTCGAAGACGCGCTCGAAGCCGCCGACGATCAGGCGCTTGAGATACAGCTCGGGCGCGATGCGCAGGTACATCTCCTGATCCAGCGCATTGTGGTGGGTGATGAAGGGCTTGGCATTGGCACCGCCGGGAATGGGGTGCAGCATGGGGGTCTCGACTTCCAGGAAGCCGTGCTCGACCATGAAGTCGCGGATGCCGGCCACCGCCTTGCTGCGGGCCACGAAGCGCTTGCGGGCTTCTTCGTCGGTCATCAGGTCCACATAGCGCTGGCGCACCTTCTGCTCCAGGTCGGCCATGCCGTGGAACTTGTCGGGCATGGGGCGCAGGCTCTTGGTGAGCAGGCGGATTTTCGCGGCCTTGATCGACAGCTCGCCGGTCTTGGTCTTCATCAGCTGACCTTCGACAGCGATGATGTCGCCCAGATCCCACTTCTTGAAGTCGGCGTAGACCTCTTCACCCACGGCATCGCGGGTGACATAGGCCTGGATGCGACCCGTGGCGTCCTGCACGGTGGCAAAGCTGGCCTTGCCCATCACGCGCTTGAGCATCATGCGGCCCGCCACGCTGACAGCCACGCCAGCGGCGTCCAGGGCTTCGGCATCCTTGTCGCCGTGTTCGGCGATCAGGGCAGCTGCGCGATGCTCGGGCTTGAAGTCGTTGGGGAAGGCGACGCCGCCATGGGCCTTGGAAGACTCGCGCAGGGCCTTGAGTTTTTCGCGGCGCTCGGCGATGAGTTTGTTTTCGTCCTGAGGGGCGGTGTTTTCTGCCGCAGAAGAGGTGTTTTGTTCAGTCATGAAAAGAGAGCGCCAGCGACAAGCGCCGGTTGGAGGCCAGAAACAAGGGGCAGCCAAGATGGCAGCTGCCCGAAACCAGTGATTTTAAGTTTTTTGCCGAAGCAGCGGTAGGCGAGCGGGCAAAGCGCTGACGGGAGCTGCGGTATGCGGCCTCCACGGCTCAGGCTGCATTCGAGCAAGTCAGCTTCATGCGATCAAAAAAGTAGCCTTGTCGACCGTCAGCAAAGGGGTTAGACGTTTTCAGGCATCGTCCTGCGGGGGCGATCCGGTAATGCCGCTTTGCTCCAGCACATCGGCGATCAGCTCCAGCCGCAGCAGCGGGGCGTCCAGCGTCATCAGCTGCTGCTTGATCCGCACCGGCAGGGGCAGCATCTCGGCCCAGCGATTGGCAACCCAGGCGCAGTCGTGCATCTGCGCCGGAGTGGGCAGCTGCGCGTGATCGGGGTCGTGGTCGTGCAGGTTCAGCAAGGCCTGAGCCAGCGCATAGGAGGTGCTCAGCAAATGCTTGGGGACGGTGACCTTGGGGTCGTCGGGCAGCATGGCGACATCGGCCACCCACAGGCCATGCGGCAGCTGCCAGCAGCGCTGGATGTGAAAGCGCTGGGCACCCTTGCATTGCAGATGCAGCAGCCCGGGCTGGGGCGAGTCGAGCTGGGCGATACGGGCCAGCACGCCTTCCGAGTGCAGGCGCTCGGTCTGGGCGCCGGCCTTGCGCACCTCCTGTCCCGCCTGCAGCGCCACCACGCCGAAAGGGGCGTCGGCATGCTGGCATTTGCGGATCATGTCCAGATAACGCACCTCGAAGACCTGCAGACTCAGCAGGCCTTCGGGAAACAGCACCGTGTTCAGTGGGAACAGGGGCAGGGAATGCAGACTTTGCGTATCGGTCATGGTGCCCGGCTATCATCCCATGAATAGGTGAGTTGCTCACTGTTTTCTGAATTGGGTCACATGCTGTTCGAAATCGTTTTGTTTCTGCTGGATGTCGTCGTCGGGTTGATCAGCGGGGCCTGCCTGCTGCGCATGTATATGCAGGCGCAACGTGTGCCGTTTGGCAATCCCGTGGGGCAGCTGGTCTTTGCGCTGAGCGACTGGATCGTCATGCCGTTGCGCAAGGTCGTTCCGGCCAAGGGCCGCTGGGACAAGTCCAGCCTGATTGCGGCCTTGCTGCTGCAACTGGCGCAGGTGCTGCTGATCTGGCTGCTGCTCGGTGCCAAGGGATCGGTACTGGCGCTGCCATGGCTGGCTTTTTGCGGACTGGTCAAGGTCATTCTGTCCGGCATGATGGGCATCTTGCTGATCTACGCCATCCTGTCCTGGGTGCAGCCCTATTCCCCCATCTACGGCGTGCTGCAGCGCCTGGCCGATCCGCTGGTGGCACCGATACGCAAGGTGGTGCCCCTGATAGGCAATGTGGACTTTTCGGCGCTGATTGCCCTGATCGGGCTGCAGGTGCTGCTGATGGTGCTCAACTATGTGCAGGCTGGCGGCCTGTCCATGATTGCCGGTGTGCGCTAGTGGAGCTGCCCGGGCCGGCAAAGCTGTACCGCCTTGAGGTTTGCGGATGAAACCTCGTCAATTCCAAAGCCTGTTCTGAGCTGCTTTGTGAATGTCCCGAGGCATAAGAACCGATAAAAAAGGCTGACGCAGATGAATGCTGCGTCAGCCTTTTTGCTTGGGGTCGGGCGGTGCTTATTCCACGGCGTCCGCAGGCAGACGTTGCAGCATGGCCAGAGAGCTGGAGATGCGATCACGCAGCTCGCGGCGGTCGACGATCATGTCCACGGCGCCCTTGTCCTGCAGGAATTCGGCGCGCTGGAAGCCTTCGGGCAGCTTCACGCGCACGGTGGTTTCGATCACGCGAGGGCCGGCAAAGCCGATCAGGGCCTTGGGCTCGGCGATCACGATATCACCCACGAAGGCGAAGCCGGCGGACACACCGCCCATGGTCGGGTCGGTCAGCACGGAGATATAGGGCAGGCCCTTCTTGGCCAGACGTGTCAGCGCGGCATTGGTCTTGGCCATTTGCATCAGCGACAGCAGACCTTCCTGCATGCGGGCACCACCGGTGGCGGTGAAGCAGACGAAAGGCACTTTCTGCTCGATGGCGGTTTCCACGCCGCGCACAAAGCGTTCGCCGACCACGGAGCCCATGGAGCCGCCCATGAAGTCGAACTCGAAGCAGGCCACGACCACATTGATGCTCTTGACAGAGCCACCCATGACGATCAGTGCATCGGTCTCGCCGGTGTTCTCCAGCGCTTCCTTCAGGCGCTCGGGGTACTTGCGGCTGTCCTTGAATTTCAGCGGGTCGACAGGAATCACTTCCTGTGCGATTTCATAGCGGCCTTCGGCGTCAAGGAAATGGTTCAGACGCGCGCGCGCGCCGATGCGGTGGTGGTGGCCGCAGGTCGGGCAGACGTTCTGGTTCTTTTCCAGATCGGTCTTGTACAGAACCGTTTCGCAGCTGGGGCACTTGATCCACAGACCTTCGGGAATCTGCTGGTGGCGTTCCGTCGGATTGGTCTGCTGGATTTTTGCAGGCAGAAGTTTTTCAAGCCAGGACATGGTGTTTCCTTTTCAGTTTCCACTGCACTGCACGCTACTCACAACCCGTGAGAGCAGCATGGTACAGGCACTGGCGCAATCTCATCAGAGACAGCGAGCAAGGGCCGCCCCGCCGCGAAGCTGTCGTCCCCCTTCCAGGGGGAAGCGGCGCAGCCGCTCAGGGGGTGGCTAATTTCTAGGGGTGCATTATGCGTCGAGAGCCTTTCGCACACCACGCAGAAAGTCTATTGCCAGAGGCACGATCTTCTCGTGGGGCTGGTTGTCGAGCAGGTCAATGATGCGGCTGCCGATGATGACGGCGTCGGCTACCTGGCCCACGGTCTGTGCGGTCTGGGCATCGCGAATGCCGAAACCCACGCCCACGGGCACGCTGACATGCTGGCGAATGCGCGGCAGCATGGCCTCCACGGCCGAGGTGTCCAGAGCGCCCGAACCGGTCACGCCCTTGAGCGAGACATAGTAGACGTAGCCGCTGGCCACGCGCGCCACCTGTTGCATGCGCTCCTGCGTGCTGGTGGGCGCCAGCAGGAAGATCAGGTCCATGTCGCGGGCCTTGAGCTTGGCGGCGAACTCCTCGCATTCCTCGGGCGGATAGTCCACGATCAGTACGCCATCGACGCCGGCTGCGGCGGCATGGCTGACAAAGGCATCTTCGCCATGGATCTGGTCGTAGCGCTCCAAGGGGTTGGCATAGCCCATGAGCACCACGGGCGTGGTCTGGTCCTTTTTGCGGAACTCGGCCACATAGGCCAGCACCTGGCTCAGGCCCACGCCGTTGGCGATGGCCTTGTCGCCTGCGCGCTGGATGGTGGGGCCGTCGGCCATGGGGTCGGAGAAGGGCACGCCCAGCTCGATCACGTCGGCACCGGCTTCCACCATGCCGTGCATGAGGGGAGGGGTGATGGCGGCGAACGGGAAGCCTGCTGTCACATAGGGAATCAAGGCCTTGCGGCCTTCTTCCTTGAGCTTGCTGAAAGTGGCGGTGATTCGGCTCATAACTTGTTGCCCCCTGCGGCAGCCTTGGCTGCATCATGTCCGGGAGCGCCCTTGACGGTGAGACCGCGCATGGAAGGACGGTCGAAGTATTCGGCACCCGACAGGTCGGCCACGGTGCCGATGTCCTTGTCGCCGCGGCCGGAGAGGCTGACGAGAATGGACTGGTCGGCGCGCATGGTCTTGGCCAGCTTCATGGCATAGGCCACGGCGTGGCTGGACTCCAGAGCCGGGATGATGCCCTCGGCGCGGCACAGGTAGTGGAAGGCGTCCAGCGCTTCCTGGTCGGTAATGCCCACGTACTGGGCACGACCGATTTCCTGCAGCCAGGCATGTTCGGGACCCACGCCGGGGTAATCCAGGCCGGCGCTCACCGAGTGAGTCTCGGTGATCTGGCCGTTTTCGTCCTGCAGGATGAAGGTGCGGTTGCCATGCAGCACGCCCGAGCTGCCTTTTTGCAGCGAGGCCGAGTGCTTGCCGGATTCCAGGCCCTCGCCCGCCGCTTCCACGCCGAACAGCTTGGTGTTCTCGTAGGGGATATAAGGGTAGAAGATGCCCATGGCGTTGCTGCCGCCGCCCACGCAGGCGACCACGGCATCGGGCTGTGTGTCGGCGCCCAGGAACTCGGGCATCTGCGTCAGGCACTCGTTGCCGATGACCTTCTGGAAGTCGCGCACCATCATGGGGTAGGGGTGGGGGCCGGCCACGGTACCGATGATGTAGAAGGTGTTGTCCACATTGGCAACCCAGTCGCGCATGGCTTCGTTGAGCGCATCCTTGAGCGTTCGGGAGCCGGACTCCACGGGCACCACGGTCGCGCCCAGCAGCTTCATGCGGTAGACATTGGGGCTTTGGCGCTTCACGTCCTCGGCACCCATGTAGACGATGCACTCGAGGCCGTAACGCGCACAGATGGTGGCCGTGGCTACGCCGTGCTGGCCGGCGCCTGTCTCGGCAATGATGCGCGGCTTGCCCATGCGCTTGGCGAGCATGGCCTGGCCGATCACATTGTTGATCTTGTGTGCGCCCGTGTGGTTGAGGTCCTCGCGCTTCAGATAGATCTGCGCGCCGCCCATTTCTCGGCTCATGCGCGAGGCGTGATAGACGGGCGAGGGACGGCCTACGTAGTGGGCCAGCTCGGACTGGAATTCGGCAATGAATTCGGGGTCGTTCTGATACTTTGCGTAGGCCTCACGCAACTCGGTGAGGGCGTGGGTCAGGGTTTCGCTGGCGAAGCTGCCGCCGTAGCGGCCGAAATGGCCGTGGGCGTCGGGATACTGGTATTCAAACATGTGTCAGTCTGCAAAATTTGGGCATCAGCTGCGCGTACGGCAGCAATGAAGCGGTGAATCTTGTGGGCATCCTTGATGCCTTTGAGGGGCTTGCCGTCGGGGCCGTCGGCCTCGACACCAGAGCTCACATCAACGGCCAGAGACAACCCGCGAGGGCGCACTTGCAAGATGCCATCGGTCACGTTTGCAGGCGTGAGTCCACCAGACAAAACGAGGTGAGAGTCGACGCTTGTTGGCAGAAGTGACCAATTGAATGCCTTGCCGCCGCCACCATAACCATCGACATGGGCGTCGAGAAGGATGGCTTGGGCCTTTGAATAACGTTGGGCATATTCTACGAGGTCAAACTGGGCCGCATCGTCTCCAAGGGGTATGCGCGCCGCGCGCAACCAGGGCTGGACGCCCCGGGTGGAGGCTTCGCAATCCGTTGCCGATTCATCACCGTGAAATTGCACGCAGGCGTTTGGTATCTGGTCGCAGGCAGCTATCACATTGGTAGCTGTTTCATTCACAAAGAGCAAAACAGGTGTGACAAAGGGTGGCAGTCGCCGGGCCAGCTCGGCCGCGCGCTGCAGCGTCACGGCACGCGGGCTTGGCGCATAGAGCACGAAGCCGATGGCATCGGCGCCGGCGGCCACCGCGGTGTCGACATCCTGCTCGCGGGTCAGGCCGCAGATCTTGATGCGGGTGCGGGAGGCAAGTGAAGGCATGACTAATCCCTGGCGTTGCAGCAATCGTTGGCAGGTGGCCGCTCAGGGCAGCCAGGCAAACGGGGGTGTGTCGGCAGGCAGACCCCAGCGTGTATCGTAAATGGGGCCGAGAAAGTACAGGCCGTCAGGGGAGAAGGTGGGGGCGGCCACCTCGCGCGAGCGTGCTTCCAGCACCTGCTGCATCCATTCCACGGGCTTGGAGCCCTGGCCCACGTAGATCAGGCAGCCCATGATGTTGCGGATCATGTGGTGCAGAAAAGCGCTGCCCTCGAACTCGAAGCGCCAGTAGCCGCATTGCATCTGCGTGTCGCGCATGGGGGCCTGGCCAGCGGGGCGGTAGTGGATGTCGATGCGGCGCAGGGTCTTGACCGGGCTCTTGGCCTGGCAGCCCGCGGCGCGAAAGGACGAAAAATCATGCTCGCCCAGCAGCAGATCGGCGGCTGCGCGCATGCGCTGCGCATCCAGCGTCTGAAACACCCAGCCGACCCGGCCCTGGTCCACGCTGGGGCGCACGGGAGACTGCAGCAGCACATAGGCATAGCGACGTGCGGTGGCACAGGCGCGGGAATGGAAGCCATCCGGGCCGTCGGCCACCTCGGCCGCCCATTGCACGGCAATGTCCTTGGGCAGAAAGGTGTTGGTGCCGCGCACCCAGGAGTTGGGTGTGCGCTGCAGCCCGGTGTCAAAGTGCACGACCTGCATCAGGCCGTGCACACCCGAATCGGTGCGACCGGCACAGATGGTGGAGACTTCTTGAGCAGCAAAGCGGCCCAGGGCCGCTTCGAGTTTGTCTTGTACGGTGTTGCCATCGGGTTGGCTTTGCCAGCCGCGATAGGCCTGACCGTTGTAGCTGACGCCAAGAGCTATGCGCATGGCATGGCTCCCGGCGCGGGGTCTGAATGCATCAAATCAATCAACCAATCTGAGAGAGAAGGCTGTGAGCCTTGGCCTTGAGATCGCCATGGGCCTCGGCGATCACTTCCTCGATCAGTGTACGCGCTCCGTCGCTGTCGCCGATGGCATTGAACTCTTCGGCCAGGGCCAGCTTGGTTGCCAGCGGGTCCTCGGGTTCGGAGGGCGCCGGCACGGCATCGATGGTTGCGGTGTCGTCGGAGGTGCCCAGGTCCAGCGACAGGCCGCTGAGGTCGAAGGTCACCTCGGGTTGTGCAGAAGCGGCGGCGGGGCTGTCGCTCTCCTCGGCAGGCTGCTGCAAGGTCAGCGCTTCGATGTCCTGCTCTGCGCCAGGGCCCTCCTGGCTGGAAGAGAGCTCCAGCGGAGTCGTTTCCTGTCCGCTTTCCGGCTCAGGCTGGGATTGCGAGGGCAGGGCGAAGCTGTCGAGGTCGAACTCGAGGGCATTCAGGGGGCCTGGCTCGGCGGGAGCCG
Organism: Comamonas testosteroni TK102; assembly: GCF_000739375.1. Classification (NCBI taxonomy): domain Bacteria; kingdom Pseudomonadati; phylum Pseudomonadota; class Betaproteobacteria; order Burkholderiales; family Comamonadaceae; genus Comamonas; species Comamonas testosteroni. The sequence goes on from NZ_CP006704.1 coordinate 1,227,738, forward strand.
GGGCTGTGACGGGTGCCGGAGCCTGAGAGGCCGTGGCGGGCAGGCTGAACGAAGCCAGATCGTCGAGGTTGAGGTTCAGGCCATTGTCTGCTGCGGGTGCCGGCTCGGATGCGCTGACAGGGGTGTCCCACTGTGCCAGTGCCGCGAAATCCTGCTCGTTGGGCAAGGAAACGGGCTCGGAGGCCACGGGCGCTGCGCTGGCCGCGGTGTCGGGCAGGCCTGCTGGCAGTTCCAGATCCATGTCGAAGTCCATGCCGGCTGGCTCCGTCGGAGGGCCTTCGCGGCTGGCCGCCGCTTCGGCGGCCTGTGCAGCAGCCAATGCCGAACCGAAGCCTACGGCTGCGGCCACGCCGCCTTGCAGCGCGGTCGATGGGGCGGTGGGGCTGAAGGTGTTGGGCGCAGCCGCTGTGCCTGCTTGCGGCTGGGGAGCGCCGCCCAGCTGGTAGGTCAGATTGTCGGGGTCCAGGATGCGGCCCTGATCGGCCAGTCGCTGCCATTCGGGGCCCTTGCCCTGGGTCAGCGCAAAGACGTTGTTGGCAACCGAGGCGTAGGCCATGCGGTCATGGCGCTTGGCATAGATTTCAGCCAGCTTCTGGTGCAGCACCAGGCGGTTGGGGTCGGTGCGCAGCGCTTCCTTGAGGATTTCCTCGGCCTGCAGGTCGCGGCCATAGGCCAGGTAGACATCGGCTTCAGCCAGCGGGTCCACATCTCCGGCGTCGAGCTGGCTGGGAGAGTACTGCATGGACTGGCCCGACATCTGGCTGCTGCTGGTCGTGGTGTCCACGCGCTGGCCGCCGCTGGCGCCGAAGAAGGAGTCCGCCGACAGCTGGCTGTCGCCCAGCGTGCTGTCCGCGCTTGCCGCAGCGGCCTTGCGACGCTGGGAAACACGGTAGCCGCCATAGCCCAGCAGCAAGGCCAGCAGTGCCGCGCCTGCCAGCGGGATGGTGGGATCTTCCATCAGGCTGTCGATAAAGCTGGGCTCTTCGGGAATGGGGGCAGGTGCCGCCACAGGCTTGGGGGGGCAACCGGTGCCGGTGCAGGCGCTGCAGGCTCGGCTGCGGCTTGTGCCTCCGGTGCGGCCGCAGCGTCGCCAGGCTTGCCGGCCTCGGCTGGTGCAGCGCCAGCGGCCGCAGCTGTGGCTGCCACAGCATCGGCTGCCACAGCCGGCGCCGGGGCTGGTGCTGCAGGTGTTGCAGCGGCAACCGGAGCTGAAGCAGGCGCTGCCACATTGGCGGCACCGGTCGCTGGCACGGCGACGCTGGGGCCTGCCGCAGGCGCAGCTGCTGCCGGCGTGCCAGCCGCGGGAGCTGCAGCCGTACCGGCGGGTTTGGTGGCGGCCGCAATCTGGCTCAGCTCGGCCATATTGCGCTTGAGTTCATCGGCGCGCGCAGACTGGTCGGCAGCCTGCTTTTGCTGGGCCATCTGCTCGTCGGCGGCAACGCCCTTGACGGAACCCTTGGACAGGGTCAGCTTGTCGGGGGCGGCGGTAGCGGCCTTGGCATCTGCGACATGGGCCTGAACCTGGCCGGAGGCGCTGCGCGACGCGGCTTCCACGGTGGCCACAGGTGCAACGCCTGCGAGTTGACGGCGGAACTGGTTGAAATCCTGAGACTGGGCCGCCATGATCTGGCGTGCTTCCTTGGCCGAGGTGGCCTGGGCCGCTGCCTGATCGGGCATCTGAACCACGACGCCGCTGCGCATGCGGTTGATGTTGCCATTGACGAAGGCCTGGGGGTTGCTGCGCAGCATGGCCACCAGCATCTGGTCAAGCGAGACGCCTGCGGGCTTGTGTGCCGCAGCAAGGCGTCCGGCGGTGTCGCCGGTTCTGACGCGGACTTCGTCACCGCCAGCAGGTGCTGCAGCGGCGGCCTGGCGCTTGCGCAGCGGCTTCGCAGCGGCTTCGTCCTGGTCGCGGTCATTGCGCAGGTCCCGGCCGGTGGTGCCGACAGGGCTGGAGGCAGCCCGTGTGGTCACGGCGGCACGTGCTGGCGCTGGTGCAGGCACCGCGGCAGGCGTGGCCTGAGCCGCAGTGGTGGGCGCAGGAGCAGGGCGGCGCGTTGCCGGGGGGTCAAGCAGCAAGGTGTAGTTGCGCTGCAGCTTGCCCGATGCCCAGTTGGCATCGATCACCAGATCGACAAAGGGATCGTTGACCGGCTGAAAGCTGCTGAGCTTGAGCACGGCCGTGCCGTTGGCGCGCTTTTGCACCTGCACGCGCACCGAATTGGCAGTGCCTGTGAATTCCATGCCCTGGGCGCGGAAGGCGGCTGGCGATGCAATGGCCGCCTGCAGGCTGTCGGCTTCGGCAGCGCTGAGCTGAGGGATTTCAACCTCGGCACGCAGAGGCTCACCCAGAGCCGACTGCACCGTGATGCGCCCCAATGCCAATGCCCATGCATCGGTGGCCGAGAGGCTTGACAGTGCGAGGGTGGCTGCGGCTAGCGCAGAGAGTTTCCAGCGTTGCATAGGGCTCAGACTTGATTCGTGCAGCCTACAGCCCTCTTGTTCTTGATCGGGTTTGTGGCTGCGGTGCACATAAAAAATTGGAAATTCCAGCAGGCGGCAAAGGTCTCTCGGGCCGGCGGACACAGTTTGCATTGTCAACGACGCTATTGCAATGTGAGCAAAAGCATGGCTGGCAAGGCGCTGAATTGTTGTCGATTGGCAACGAGATGAAACCTAATGTAGGTTGGCTGACGGTTTGCATTCGCCCGAATAAGCGGGCAATTGTCGCCCAAGCCCGGAGCCCGGGGATGAAAAAAGCGCCAGTCATCACGGGGATGACCGGCGCTTTGCTGCGCTGGATCAAGCCGTCAGGCGGCTTGATGGCGGCCGGTATCAGGCTGCCAGCAGGATGCGCAGCATGCGGCGCAGAGGCTCTGCAGCACCCCACAGCAACTGGTCGCCGATCACGAAGGCCGAGACGTACTCGGGGCCCATGTTCAGCTTGCGCACGCGACCCACGGCCACTTCCAGGCCGCCGGTGGTGGCAGCAGGAGTCAGCTCCTTGACGGTCTCGGCGCGGTCGTTGGCCACGAACTTGACCCAGGGATTGCCGGCCTTGATCAGGGCTTCGATCTCTTCCAGGGGCAGATCCTTCTTCAGCTTCAGGGTCAGAGCCAGGCTGTGGCAGCGCATGGCGCCAATGCGCACGCACAGGCCGTCGACGGGGATGGTGGCTTCGGTGCCGAGAATCTTGTTGACTTCGGCCTGGCCCTTCCATTCTTCCTTGGACTGGCCGTTGGGCAGCTGCGCGTCGATCCAGGGGATCAGGCCGCCGGCCAGGGGCGCGCCGAAGAATTCGGTGGGTACATCTTCGCGGATGGTCTGGGCGACCTTGCGGTCGATTTCCAGAATCGCCGAAGCAGGAGTCGCCAGCTCGTCGGCGACGGCGGCGTGCACCACGCCCATGCCCTTGAGCAGCTCGCGCATATGGTTGGCACCACCGCCCGATGCGGCCTGGTAGGTCATGGAAGAGACCCATTCCACCAGACCGGCCTTGAACAGACCGCCCAGACCCATCAGCAGGATGGAGTTGGTGCAGTTGCCGCCGATCCAGTTCTTGCCGCCGGCGGCCAGCTTTTGCTGGATCAGGTCGTCGTTGACGGGGTCCAGCACGATGACGGCGTCGCCCTCCATGCGCAGCGAGGAGGCCGCGTCAATCCAGTGACCGTTCCAGCCGGCAGCGCGGATCTTGGGGAAGACTTCCTTGGTGTAGTCGCCACCCTGGCAGGTGATGATGATGTCGCACTTGGACAGCTCGGCGATGTCGTTGGCGTCCTTCAGCTCGGTGTGCACGGTGGCCATGGCCGGAGCCCTGCCGCCGGCATTGGAGGTGGAGAAGAACACGGGCTCGATCAGTGCGAAGTCGCCTTCGGCCTGCATACGGTCCATCAGCACGGAGCCGACCATGCCGCGCCAGCCCACCAAACCTACCAATTGCTTGCTCATTTGAAACGCCCTTTCAGTTTTGAAAACAGTAGCTTGAGACTGCTTCGGCCGGCTCGTCAGGGCCGGAAGGGGCGCGCGACGAACCGGGCTGGGTCAGCCTGTAATCGTCTTAATGGTGATTGCGCGCGCATTCACACCGGCAGTCTTTGCGGGTGTGACGATTTCGGGAGCGAAGGTGCGTGCGGCAAACATAAGAGTCGTCATTCTAGCGACTAGAGAAAAAGCTTGAAGAACTAAAAGCGCTTGAAACTCTAGTCAAAACGTCGAAATAAATGATTTATTTTTGACGTTTTGTTTTATTTGGTGCCGAAATTTGCGTCAAACCCAAAGCCGCCGCTTACGGCGGCGGCTGGGCTTCAGCGGTTTCGGTGCCTCAGACGCTGGCCAGGGCCTTGACCACGGCATCGCCCATTTCACGGGTGCTGACCTTGGTCGTGCCTTCGCTGTAGATGTCGGCAGTGCGCAGGCCGTCGGCCAGCACTTTTTGCACGGCGGCTTCGATCTTCTGGGCGGCTGCTTCCTGGCCCAGGCTGAAGCGCAGCATCATGGCGGCCGACAGAATGGTGGCCAGCGGGTTGGCGATGCCCTTGCCGGCGATGTCGGGAGCCGAGCCGTGGCTGGGTTCGTACAGGCCTTGCTTCTTGTCGTTCAGGCTGGCGCTGGGCAGCATGCCGATGGAGCCGGTCAGCATGGAGGCTTCGTCGGAGAGGATGTCGCCGAACATATTGCCGGTCACCACCACGTCGAAGCGCTTGGGTTCCTTGACCAGTTGCATGGCGGCGTTGTCCACATACATATGGTCCAGGGCCACGTCGGGGTACTGCTTGGCGACTTCGCTGACCACGTCCTTCCACAGCTGGAAGGTTTCCAGCACATTGGCCTTGTCCACGCTGGTCACGCGCTTGCTGCGCTTCTGGGCGGCCTGGAAGGCGACATGGGCGATGCGCTCGATCTCGGGGCGTGTGTAGCGCATGGTGTCGAAGGCTTCCTCGGCGCCGGGGAAATGGCCGTCGGGAGCCACACGGCGGCCGCGCGGCTGGCCGAAGTAGATGTCGCCGGTCAACTCGCGGATGATGAGGATGTCCAGGCCCGCCACCAGCTCGGGCTTGAGGCTGGAAGCGTGGGTCAGTTCCTTGTAGCAGATGGCGGGACGGAAGTTGGCGAACAGGCCCAGGGCCTTGCGCAGGCCCAGAATGGCCTGCTCGGGACGCAGGGGGCGGTCCAGCGTGTCGTACTTCCAGTCGCCCACGGCACCGAACAGGATCGCGTCGGCTTCCTGGGCCAGCTTCAGCGTGGCGGGAGGCAGGGGGTGGCCGGCAGCTTCGTAGCCGGCGCCGCCCACGGGAGCGGTTTCCATCTCCAGACCCAGATTCAGGGCCTCAAGCACCTTGACGGCTTCCGCGACGATTTCGGGACCGATGCCATCACCGGGCAAAACTGCAATCTTCATGATGTTCCTTTGATTAATTTGATAGCTACTAGCGCCTGTTATTCATAGATTTCAGATTGAATTAATGCTGATATGCATGAATAGAAGGCGCAAGCAGCTCATTTATGGGTAGCAACCTAAAAACAAGCACGCCCCAAACAAGGGGCATCAAGCAAGGGCCGCCCCGCAGCGAAGATGCCGTCCCCCTTCCGATGCAACGCATCGAGAAAGGGGGAAGCCGCGCAGCGGCTCAGGGGGTTACTTCTGAATCAACGTATGCGCCAGCCAGGGCTTTTGTGCCAGGCGCTCGGCTTCGAAGGCCTTGATCTTGTCGGCATGGCGCATGGTCAGGCCGATATCGTCGAAGCCGTTGAGCAGGCAGTACTTGCGAAAGGCGATGACGTCGAAGGCGATCTCTTCGCCCTGGGGCCTCAGGATCACCTGGCGCTCCAGGTCGATGGTCAGCTCGTAGCCGGGGAAGGCCGCGACGTCGTTGAACAGCTGGTCGATCGTGGCCTCGGGCAGCACGATGGGCAGCAGACCGTTCTTGAAGCTGTTGTTGAAGAAGATGTCGGCAAAGCTGGGGGCCAGGATGGCGCGGAAACCGTACTGGTCCAGGGCCCAGGGCGCGTGCTCGCGGCTGGAGCCGCAGCCGAAGTTCTTGCGCGCGATCAGGATGCTGGCGCCCTTGAAGCGGGGCTGGTTGAGCACGAAGTCGGGGTTGGGCTTGCGGTCGGCTTCGGGTACGCCGGGCTGGCCGGGCTGGTCCAGATAGCGCCATTCGTCAAACAGGTTGGGGCCGAAGCCGGTCTTCTTGATGGACTTCAGGAACTGCTTGGGAATGATGGCGTCGGTGTCGACGTTCTCGCGGTCCATGGGGGCGACAAGGCCCTTGTGCACGGTGAATTTTTGCATGGTGTGATTCCAGAATCTTCAGTCTTGGCGACGTTCGCGTCTTGCATCAGAGACGGCCAGCAAGGGCCGTCCCGCAGCAAAGGCCGTCGTCCCCCTTGGGGGAAGGCGCGCAGCGACTCAGGGGGTTACGCAAATTGACGGATGTCGACAAAGTGGCCGTGGATGGCTGCCGCAGCGGCCATGGCGGGGCTGACGAGGTGGGTGCGGCCACCGGCGCCCTGACGGCCTTCGAAGTTGCGGTTCGAGGTCGACGCACAGCGCTCGCCGGGCTCCAGGCGGTCGGCGTTCATGGCCAGGCACATGGAGCAGCCGGGTTCGCGCCATTCAAAGCCGGCGGCCTTGAAGATCTGGTCCAGGCCTTCGCGCTCGGCCTGTTCCTTGACCAGGCCGGAGCCGGGCACCACCATGGCCAGCTTGATGTTCTTGGCGACCTTCTGGCCCAGGTTCTTGACCATGGCCGCGGCTTCGCGCATGTCTTCGATGCGGCTGTTGGTGCAGGAGCCGATGAACACCTTGTCGACAAAGATGTCGTTGATGGGCTTGCCGGGTTCCAGTGCCATATAGGTCAGCGCACGTTCGATGGCACCGCGCTTGTTGGAGTCCTTTTCCTTGTCGGGATCGGGAACGGCGGCATCGATGCCCAGCACCATTTCAGGGCTGGTGCCCCAGGTCACCTGCGGCACGATGTCGGCGGCGTTCAGCTCCACCACGCGGTCGAACTTCGCATCGGCGTCGGAATGCAGTGTCTTCCAGTAGCTGACGGCGGCATCCCACTCGCCGCCCGTGGGCGCCAGGGGGCGGCCCTTGATGTAGTTGATGGTCTTGTCGTCCACGGCGACGAGACCGGCGCGAGCGCCGCCTTCGATGGCCATGTTGCAGACCGTCATGCGGCCTTCCACGCTCAGGTCGCGGATGGCTTCGCCGGCAAACTCGATGGTGTAGCCCGTGCCGCCGGCGGTGCCAATCTTGCCGATGATGGCCAGCACGATGTCCTTGGCGGTGATGCCGGGAGCGACCTTGCCGTTGACCTGCACCAGCATGTTCTTGGCCTTCTTGGCCAGCAGGGTCTGGGTGGCCATCACATGCTCGACCTCGGAGGTACCGATGCCATGGGCCAGCGCGCCGAAAGCACCATGGGTGGAGGTGTGGCTGTCGCCGCAGACCACGGTCATGCCGGGCAGGGTCGCGCCTTGCTCGGGGCCCATGACGTGAACAATGCCCTGGCCCTTGTCCATGAAGGGAAAGAAGGCCGCCAAGCCGAACTCGGCAATATTGCTGTTCAGCGTGGTGATCTGTTCCTTGCTGATGGGGTCGGCAATGCCGTCATAGCCGCGCTCCCAGCCGTCGGTGGGGGTGTTGTGGTCGGCCGTGGCCACGACCGAGCTGACGCGCCACAGCTTTCGCCCGGCCATGCGCAGGCCTTCGAAGGCCTGGGGGCTGGTGACTTCATGCACCAGATGGCGGTCGATATAGAGGACAGAGGTGCCGTCTTCCTCGGTGTGAACGACGTGCTCGTCAAAAATCTTGTCGTAGAGGGTGCGTCCCATGGTGGTCTCGTGAGGTTGGTTTGTTGGGAGAATTCTGTTGTTGCTTGATGCGATGTTTCAAGCTTTGGCACTGGCAGGGCAGAGGTGATCGACCAGCAGGCGGGTGGTCACCGGCAACGCTTCAAAGTCGCGCGCCACCACGCAGAGTTCGCGGTGTGCCCAGTCGTCGGTGAGCCGCAGGGCGCGCAGATGGCCCACGCCATGCATCAGCTCGAATGCGCGGTCGGGCAGCAGGCCCAGCCCCAGGCCGTTGTCGATCATGCGGCACATGGCGTCCAGGCTGGTGACCTGGATGCGCTGGTGCAGCGGGTGGCCGGCCTGAGCCGCGGCAGAGCGCATGGCCAGGCTGATGGAGGAGCCCGCATGCAGGCCGACGATGTCCCATTCCAGCACTTCCGTGAAGGCCACGCTCTCGCGATCGGCCAAGGCATGGCGCTCGGGCACGACGACGACCAGCCTGTCTTCGCGATAGCTGCGGTATTGCAGCGGCACATTGCCCTGGCTCAGTTGCACGGTGGCCTGCTGGCCTTCGCTGCTTCTGATATTGCCCAGCGTGCAGATGCCGATATCGGCCGTGCCCTCGGCCACCGCACTCAGCACGTCGGGGCTCAGGTGTTCCTGCGGGTCGATCTTGATCTGGCTGTGCTCGCGTGCAAACGCCCCCAGGTCCTCGGGCAGAAACTGCACGATGGCCGACATATTGGCGTGCATGCGCACATGGCCGCGCACGCCGTCGGCGTATTCGGAGAGCTCGCCCTGCATGCGCTCCAGCCCGTACAGCACATTGCGGGCATGGTGCAGCAGACTTTCGCCAGCCGGCGTCAGCGTCACGCCGCGGCTGTGGCGATAGAGCAGGGCGGTATCCACCGTCGCTTCCAGGTCGGACAGGCGCTTGCTGACGGCCGAGGCCGCAATGAACTCGCGTTCAGCGGCGCGGCCAATGCTGCCCAGTTCGCACACGGCGACGAACAGCTGAAGCGAGGTGAGATCGATGCGGCGCGCAAAACTGCGCTCTGAATTCTTCATGGGGTAGGCTCAAGTCTTCTCGTTTCGAGAAGTTTTCAGCATTTTTACCGATTAATTCAGGTGAATCCATCTTTGAATGAGATGTCTTGGTTGGCGATGGGTAAATTTTGACGATGGGTGATTTCTTGTTTTGCGATGACTTGGCATGAGCCGGAGCAGCAATGTGGCATTTGCCGGTTTCGCGTACTTGCATTTTCATAGCGCAGGCTCTAGATACTGGAATCGTGCAGGCCCGACCCGGCCTTGGGGCGCGGGAGGTCTTCCCGGCGCCAGGGTCCCGCATTTTTTACAAAGTAAATCGTCAGTAAAGCAGCCTGGAAGTACCGCTATTCGCTGCAAAAATGTGAGTTATGAGAGTTCCGAACCATCCGATGTCCGACAGTGAGCCTTCCGAGTTGCCAGCCCTGGCTTCGGCCGGGGCACCCCTCTTGAACCGCAGCCGCTGCTGGGGCCATGCCTGCCTGCTGGCGGCGGCCCTGGCGCTGGGTGGTGGCATGGCCCTGCCGGCTGCGGCCAAGGGCAAGACCCCGGCCAAGTCCAGCGCGGCCGCGCCAGCCAAATCGTCCAAGCCCGCCAAGAGCACGACTTCAGGCGCTGCCAAATCTTCAGCAGCCAAGGCCGGCAAGAAAGGGCGTGCCGGTCGCCATGCGGCGGCGGCCGGGGCTGCGGCAGCCGGTGCTGCGGCAGCCGCTCCGCTGGGCCGCGAGCATTGGACGCCGGAGGCCAGAAACAATCAGGCCGAGGATGCCAAGGAGCTGGCCGCCATGCGTGCCGAAGCCCAGACGGGCGATGCCAAGGCCCAGTATCTGCTGGGCTCGCGCTATCGTTTCGGCAAGGGCGTGAACCAGGATCTGGCCCAGGCCGTGCACTGGTACCGCCAGTCGGCCGAGCAGGGCTATGCGCCTGCGCAATCCGATCTGGGGGTGCTTTACGCGAATGGGCGGGGTGTGACGCTGGACGAGGCGCAGGCCGTGAGCTGGTACCGCAAGGCGGCAGATCAGGGCGATGGCATTGCGCAGAACAATCTGGGGCTGATGTATGCCGAGGGGCGTGGCGTGGCCGCAGACGATGCGCAGGCCGTGCAATGGTTCGAGCGCTCGGCCAAAAGTGGCGAGGCTGCGGGTCAGTACAGTCTGGGCGTGATGCTCTCCAGCGGCCGGGGCGTCAAGGAAGACGGGCGTGCCGCCCTGCAATGGTTTGAGCAGGCGGCCGAGAAAGGCCATGCCGATGCCCAGTACAACGCCGGCATGATTTATGCCGTGGGTGCTCTGGTGCCCCAGGATCTGACGCGCGCTGCACGCTGGCTGGAGAAGTCTGCCGGCCAGGGCAACGCGGCGGCGCAGTCGTCTCTGGGTTTTCTCTATGCCAACGGCCAGGGCGTGGCGCAGGATGCAGGCCAGGCGGCGCGCTGGTTCGATCGCGCAGCCAAGCAGGGCTACACGCTGGCGCAGTCGAATCTGGCGGCCATGTATGCCAGCGGCCAGGGAGTGCAGAAGGACATGGGCAGGGCCTATTTCTGGCTGACCATCGCCCAGGTCAAGGATCCCTCGCTGCAAAGCCGCATGCAGGTGGCCGAGCAGGCATTGAGCCCGTCGGAGCGGCTGAAGGTTCAGCGCGAGGTGCGCAGCTGGAAGCCGGGCAAGGAGTGATTCCCGTCCCCTGAAAAAAAGCCCATCAGGCGCATGGCCGATGGGCTTTTCTTGTGGAGCGTCAGTGCTTAGCTGAAGAAGCTCTTCAGGCGATCCGTCCAGCTCTCGCCACTGGGCGAATGCTTGGAGCCGCCTTTCTTGAGCGATTCATCCAGATCCTTGAGCAGCTTGCGCTGGTACTCGGTGAGCTTGACCGGGGTCTCCACCACGATGTGGCAGTAGAGATCGCCGGGGTAGCTGGAGCGAATGCCCTTGATGCCCTTGCCGCGCAGGCGGAACTGCTTGCCGGCTTGCGTGCCTTCGGGGATGTCGATCGCCGCCTTGCCCTGCAGCGTGGGCACTTCGATCTCGCCACCCAGGGCGGCGGTGATGAAGCTCACGGGGACATTGCAGTGCAGATCGTCGCCATCGCGCTCGAAGATGTCGTGATCCTTGACGCGAATCTCGATATAGAGGTCGCCTGCCGGGCCGCCATTGGTGCCGGGCTCGCCGTTGCCGGCCGAGCGGATGCGCATGCCGTCGTCGATGCCGGCGGGAATCTTCACTTCCAGCGTCTTCTGGCGCTTGACCTTGCCCTGGCCGCCGCAGGATGTGCAGGGCTCGGGAATGATCTTGCCCGTGCCACGGCAGTGCGGGCAGGTCTGCTGCACGCTGAAAAAGCCCTGGCGCATCTGCACCGTGCCCATGCCGTTGCAGGTGGAGCAGGTCTTGGTGCTGGTGCCGGGCTTGGCGCCGCTGCCACTGCAGGTGTCGCAGCTGTCCCAGCTCGGAATGCGGATCTGTGCATCCTTGCCCTTGGCGGCTTCTTCCAGGGTGATTTCCATGGAATAGCTGAGGTCGTTGCCACGGTAGACCTGACGGCCGCCGCGACCGCCGCGGCCGCCGCCGTTGAACATATCGCCAAAGATGTCGCCAAAGGCCTCGGCAAAGCCGCCGAAGCCCTCGCCGCCGCCCATGCCGCGGTTGGGGTCCACGCCGGCATGGCCGTACTGGTCGTAGGCCGCGCGTTTCTGGCTGTCGGAAAGCATCTCGTAGGCCTCTTTGACCTCCTTGAAGGTTTCCTCGGCTTCCTTGGCCTTGTCGCCCTGATTGCGGTCAGGGTGGTACTTCATCGCCAGCTTGCGATAGGCCTTCTTGATGTCATCGTCCGAGGCGCTTTTGGCAACGCCCAGAACTTCATAGTAGTCACGTTTGGACATGTGAGTTTTCGGTCGGATGGAACAGGAACGCCGCGCCAGCTCCTGGGAGCCCGGCGCGGCGGCAAGCGGTCAATGGTTTGAGGCCAGGACCTGCCCGCGCTTAGTCCTTCTTGACTTCCTTGACTTCGGCGTCAACCACGTTGTCGTCAGCGGCAGCCGAGGCGCCGGCACCGGCGGAGGCACCGGCTGCGGCAGCAGCGGCTTGGGCACCGCCAGCGGCCTGTGCGTCGGCGTACATCTTCTCGCCCAGCTTCTGGCTGGCCGTCATCAGGGCCGTGGTCTTGGCGTCGATGGCGTCCTTGTCCTCGCCCTTGAGCGCTTCTTCCAGTTCCTTGACGGCGGCTTCGATGGCGCCCTTTTCGGCGGCATCGAGCTTGTCGCCATGTTCGGCCAGGCTCTTGTTGACGCTGTGAACAGCAGCTTCGCCCTGGTTCTTGGCAGTCACCAGTTCCAGCTTCTTCTTGTCGTCGGCGGCGTTCAGTTCCGCATCCTTGACCATGTTCTGGATTTCTTCTTCCGACAGGCCGGAGTTCGCCTTGATGGTGATCTTGTTTTCCTTGCCGGAAGCCTTGTCCTTGGCCGACACGTTCAGGATGCCGTTGGCGTCGATGTCGAAGGTCACTTCGATCTGGGGCGTGCCACGCGAAGCGGGCGGGATGCCTTCCAGGTTGAACTCGCCCAGCATCTTGTTGGCGCTGGCGATCTCGCGCTCGCCCTGGAACACCTTGATGGTCACGGCAGGCTGGTTGTCTTCAGCCGTGGAGAAGGTCTGCGCGAACTTGGTGGGGATGGTCGTGTTCTTGCTGATCATCTTGGTCATGACGCCGCCCAGGGTCTCGATACCCAGGGACAGGGGAGTCACGTCCAGCAGCAGCACGTCGGAGCGCTCGCCACCCAGCACCTGGCCCTGCACGGCAGCGCCCACGGCCACGGCTTCGTCGGGGTTCACGTCCTTGCGGGGTTCCTTGCCGAAGAATTCCTTGACCTTTTCCTGCACCTTGGGCATGCGGCTCATGCCGCCGACCAGGATCACGTCGTTGATGTCGGAGACCGAGATGCCTGCATCCTTGATGGCGGTGCGGCAAGGCGCGATCGTGCGTTCGATCAGGTCGTCCACCAGCGACTCCAGCTTGGCGCGGGTCAGCTTGATGTTCAGGTGCTTGGGACCTGTGGCATCGGCGGTGATGTAGGGCAGGTTGATGTCGGTCTGTGCGGAGTTCGACAGCTCGATCTTGGCCTTTTCAGCGGCTTCCTTCAGGCGCTGCAGAGCCAGCACGTCCTTGGACAGATCAACGCCTTGTTCCTTCTTGAACTCGTCGATGATGTAGTTGATGATGCGCTGGTCGAAGTCTTCGCCGCCCAGGAAGGTGTCGCCGTTGGTCGACAGCACTTCGAACTGCTTTTCGCCGTCCACGTCGGCGATTTCGATGATGGAGACGTCAAAAGTGCCGCCGCCCAGGTCATACACGGCCACCTTGCGGTCGCCCTTGCCCACCTTGTCCAGGCCGAAGGCCAGGGCAGCAGCGGTAGGTTCGTTGATGATGCGCTTGACTTCCAGACCGGCGATGCGGCCGGCATCCTTGGTGGCCTGACGCTGGGCGTCGTTGAAGTAGGCGGGCACGGTGATGACGGCCTCGGTCACGGCTTCGCCCAGGAAGTCCTCGGCGGTCTTCTTCATCTTGCGCAGCACTTCGGCGCTGATCTGGGGGGGAGCCAGCTTCTGGTCACGCACTTGTACCCAGGCGTCGCCGTTGTCGGCCTTGACGATCTGGAAGGGCATCAGGTCGATGTCCTTTTGCACCTCGGCTTCGGCGAACTTGCGGCCGATCAGGCGCTTGGCAGCGTAAATGGTGTTCTTGGGGTTGGTGACGGCCTGGCGCTTGGCGGATGCGCCCACCAGGATTTCGCCGTCTTCTTGATAGGCGACGATGGAGGGGGTGGTACGGGCGCCTTCGCTGTTTTCGATCACGCGGGTGTTGTTACCCTCCATGATGGCGACGCAGCTGTTGGTGGTGCCCAGGTCAATACCGATGATTTTTCCCATAATTCTCTCCGTAATCTGTTGAATGTTTGCTTGATTCGTCACTTGTGGGCACTGCGGCCGGCTTCAAGAGCCGCCACTCACAAATTTTTGCCCTGACGGTGGGGTTATTGGTGTCTTTGCAGCTCAGCCCTGGGCCACGGTCACCAGCGCGGGACGCAGGATGCGGTCGGCGATCACATAGCCCTTTTGCAGCACGGCCACCACGGTGTTGGCGGGCTGGTCGGCGGGAACCATGGAGATGGCCTGGTGATGGTGAGGGTCGAACTTCTCGCCCGCAGCCGGGTTGATGGCCTGCACCTTGTTGCGTTCCAGGGCCGAAGTCAGCTGGCGCAGGGTGGCGTCCGAGCCTTCGCGCAACTGCTCGGGCGTGGCGTTCTGGATGGCCAGGGCGGCATCCAGGCTGTCGATCACGGGCAGCAGGCTTTCGGCAAAGCTCTCGATGCCGAACTTGCGGGCCTTGGTCACTTCTTCTTCGGCGCGGCGGCGCATGTTCTCGGCGTCGGCCTTGGCACGCAGGTATTGATCGGCCAGTTCGGCGCTCTTGGCCTTGAGTTCTTCCAGCTCGGCCTGCAGACGACCCAGTTCGTCCGACGCATTGGCTGCCAGGGCCGCTTCCAGCTCCTCGGGGCTGGCGTCGTTGATGGTGTTGGGGTTGTGGTTCTCGGTCATAGTCGGTGAAGGTTTCTCAAAACTTAAGACAATCTGTCTTCCAGATGCGCTCCGGCTGGTCTATTTCAAGACCTGTGCCGCCCGATAAGGGCGAAGGGCGCAGCGGCTGAAGTGAGCCTGCAGGATTTGCGGAGCATTCTAGGAGAGTAAGTGCTTGTGATTTCAGGACCTCTCGCCTTGATTGACCGATGGTAATCGCAGGTTTATAGGCCCCCGAGTGTACAGATAGTCCGCCACTCGGCTAGAATCTCACGTTTTGCCTTGCCGCACCGCTACAGACGCAGTGGGCGGCGTTTACCCAAAAGGAGTCGTTATGCGTCATTACGAAATCATTTTGTTGATCCATCCGGATCAAAGCGAACAAGTTCCCGCGATGCTGGAGCGCTACAAGGGCATGATTGCTGCTGGTGGCGGCAAGGTGCACCGCGAAGAAGATTGGGGCCGTCGTCAGCTGGCCTACATGATCAACAAGCTCGCCAAGGCCCACTACCTGTGCCTGAACATCGAAGCCGACCAGGCTGTGATGGCTGAACTGGAACACGCCTTCAAGTTCAATGATGCCGTGCTGCGTCACCTGACTGTGCAGAAGAAGAAGGCTGATACAGCTGCTTCCGCCATGATGAAGAGCGTTGAGCGCGAAGAAGCCCGCAAGGCCAACCAGGCTGAGCACGCTTAATAGCATCAGACACTGAAGGAGTGGAAAACCGCGTTGTATTGACGGGCCTTCTCGCAGAGCAAGCTGCTTTGCGCTACACGCCCGCCGGATTGCCTGCCCTGGATTTGCGAATTGAACACAGTTCGCAGCAACAAGAGCTGGGCAGTGCGCGCAACGTGAATGCATCTGTCAAGGCTGTTGCCTTTGGCGCCCTGGCTGAAAAGCTGGCCCGCCAAGCACCCGGTAGCCAATGGACCTTTCAAGGTTTTCTGGCCACGCCGCGCAATAGCAAGATGCTGGTTTTACACATTCAGGATATTCAACAAAATTAATTTTCAAGAGGTCCAGCAATGGCCACGTTCAAGAAATTCAACAAGGACAAGCGTCCTAAGCGCAACACCCAGTCGCTGCTGTTCAAGCGCAAGCGTTTCTGCCGCTTCACAGTCGCCGGCGTCGAAGAAATCGACTACAAGGATGTCGACACCCTGCGTGACTTCATCGCCGAAAACGGCAAGATTGTGCCCGCACGCCTGACCGGCACGCGCGCCATCTATCAGCGTCAGCTGAACACAGCCATCAAGCGCGCTCGCTTCCTGGCTATGCTGCCCTACTCTGACCAGCACAAGATCTAAGGAGCACGACAATGCAAATCATTCTGCTCGAAAAGGTTGTGAACCTGGGTAACCTGGGCGATATCGTCAAGGTCAAGGACGGTTACGCTCGTAACTTCCTGATCCCCTCCGGCGCTGCACGTCGTGCAACAGCTGCTGCCAAGGCTGAATTCGAAGCCAAGCGCGCTGAGCTGGAAAAGGCTGCTGCCGAGAAGCTGGCTGCCGCTCAAGAACTGAGCGAAAAGCTGAACGGCGCCAACGTGAAGATCACTCAGAAGGCCGGCGTTGACGGTCGTCTGTTCGGCTCCATCACCAACGCCGACATCGCTGAAGAACTGGTCAAGGCCGGTTTCGCAGTGAACAAGTCGCAAGTGCGCATGCCCAACGGCCCCATCAAGACCGTTGGCGACGCCACTGTGGTGGTGGCTCTGCACACCGACGTGGCTGCAGAAGTGGCTGTCTCCGTGCACGGCGACCACTCCTAATTCAGGCTCTGTTCTGAATTGGCAAAAAGCCGCCTTCGGGCGGTTTTTTGTTTTCCGGTAATTGTTTGTCTCGCCGGCGTTTTTCTCGTCGCCTGCCGTGACGTTGCCACCGCCTCCCGCTACGATGGAGGACTTGTCTCTAGGAGTCTCATGTCGTCAGTAATGCCCCCGCTTGATCTGCAAGATGATGCATTCGCCCCGGTTCCGCCTGCAGACCAGCAGGTGGCGCAACTGCGTGTGCCGCCGCACTCCATGGAGTCGGAATCTTCGGTGCTCGGTGGTCTGCTGCTGGACAACAATGCCTGGGAGCGCGTGGGCGACCTGCTGAGCGACGGCGACTTCTATCGGCACGAGCACAAGCTGATCTTCGAAGCCATAGGCAAGCTGATCAATGCCAGCAAGCCGGCCGACGTGATCACGGTCTACGAGCATCTGCAGGGCATGGGCAAGGCCGAGGAAGTCGGCGGCCTGATGTACCTGAACCAGTTGGCGCAATATGTGCCCAGTGCCAGCAATATCCGCCGCTATGCGGAAATCGTGCGTGAGCGCGCCATCTTGCGCAAGCTGGTCACGGCCAGCGACGACATCGCGACCAATGCCTTCAATCCTCAGGGCAAGACCGTGGAGCGCATCCTCGACGAGGCCGAGCAGAAGATCATGGCGATCGGCGAGGAGGGCGCTCGCAACAAGCAGGGCTTCCAGTCGCTGGATACGTTGGTGGTGGATCTGCTGGACCGGGTCCAGGAGATGGCCGACAACCCCATGGATGTGACCGGCGTCCCCACGGGCTTTGTCGATCTGGATCGCATGACCTCGGGTCTGCAGGCCGGCGACATGGTGGTGCTGGCGGCGCGTCCCTCCATGGGCAAGACCTCGTTTGCCGTGAATATTGCCGAGCATGTGGCACTCAACGAGGGTTTGCCGGTCGCCATCTTCTCCATGGAAATGGGCGCGGCGCAGCTGGCGGTTCGTATCGTCGGCTCCATCGGCCGCGTCAACCAGGGCAATCTGCGTACCGGCAAGCTCAGCGACGACGAGTGGCCGCGTCTGACCGAGGCCATCGAGCGCCTGCGCACGGTGTCGCTGCATATCGACGAAACTCCAGGCCTGTCCCCGACCGAGCTGCGTGCCAATGCACGTCGTCTGGCGCGCCAGTGCGGCAAGCTGGGCCTGATCGTGGTCGACTACCTGCAGCTGATGAGCGGCTCTGGATCGGCCGCCAGTTCCGACAATCGCGCGACCGAGCTGGGCGAGATCTCGCGGGGCTTGAAGATGCTGGCCAAGGAGCTGCAATGCCCGGTGATTGCGCTGTCCCAGCTCAACCGCTCGGTGGAGCAGCGTACCGACAAGCGCCCCATGATGTCCGACCTGCGTGAATCAGGCGCCATCGAGCAGGACGCGGACATCATCATGTTCATCTACCGCGACGACTACTACAACAAAGAGAGCAAGGAGCCCAATATTGCCGAGGTCATCATCGGTAAGCAGCGTAACGGGCCGACGGGGACGGTGAAGCTCTTCTTCCAGAAGAACCAGACGCGTTTCGAGAATCTGGCACAAGGCTACGGCACGGATGAATACTAAAAAGCATAGCTTCCAGCGCCTGTGGTTTATGGATTTCAGAACTCTATGAGTATTAAATCTATGAATAACGGGTGCTAGCAGCTATCAAATTGAATGTGGACATAAGAAAAGCCCGCAAGGCACAGGCCTTGCGGGCTTTGTTTTTGAGTGGCTGCGGCGCTAGCGGCTGAACAGGTAGATGCCAAGACCGATCATGCACAGTCCCAGCACGCCACAGGCCCAGGCCAGGCGCTGTGCGCCTATGCGCAGCGCCCCCACGGTCGCGACGATCTGGGCATTTTGCTGGGCCAGCTTCTCGATGATCTCCAGCGACTGGCGCTGCGACTGCTCCAGCTGGGCGATGCGCTCTTCCTGCCGCTGGATCAGCAGCAGCGCCTGCTCGCCGGCGGAAGCCGGTGGCGAAATGCGCTGCCTGGCGCCGTCCGCGCTGGCATCCTGCTCGCGCGCTTCGGCCTGGGCCTCTTTCTTCTTGAGCATGCCCTGGGCAGCCTTCACCACCTGGGGCGTGGCCTTGATGACCTCGCCCCAGGGCACGAGCTTGAGCGCCGCGATCCAGCTGGTCACTTACAGCACCTCGCTGGCGAAGTCCGCCAGGCGCGAGCGTTCGCCGCGCGCCAGGGTGATGTGGCCGCTGTGGGGCCAGCCCTTGAAGCGGTCCACCACATAGGTCAGGCCCGAGCTGCCTTCGGTCAGGTAGGGGGTGTCGATCTGGGCCAGATTGCCCATGCAGATGATCTTGGTGCCGGGGCCGGCACGGGTGATCAGGGTCTTCATCTGTTTGGGCGTCAGATTCTGGGCCTCGTCGATGATGACGTATTTGTTCAGGAAGGTGCGACCGCGCATGAAGTTCATGCTCTTGATCTTGATGCGGCTGCGGATCAGTTCATTGGTGGCGGCGCGCCCCCATTCGCCGGCATTGCCGCCGTCGCCCTTGGCCAGGAACTCCAGGTTGTCGTCCAGGGCACCCATCCAGGGACCCATTTTTTCCTCTTCGGTGCCGGGCAGGAAGCCGATATCCTCGCCCACGCTCACCGTGGCGCGCGTCATGATGATCTCGGTATAGCGGCGCTCGTCCAGCACCTGGGCCAGGCCGGCGGCCAGGGCCAGCAGGGTCTTGCCGGTGCCTGCCGTACCGGTCAGCGTGACAAAGTCGACTTCGGGGTTGACCAGCAGGTTCATCGCGAAGTTCTGCTCGCGATTGCGTGTGGAGACGCCCCAGACGGCATTCTTCGGATTGCCGAAGTCGCGCAGCGTCTTGAGCACGGCCGTCTTGTCGCGGATCTCGGTCACGCGCATGTAGAGGCTGGGCTCGCCCGGTGCCTCGTAGTAGACGAACTGGTTGATCATCAGCTGGTCGACGATGACGCCGCTGACGCGGTAGTAGGTGATGGCGCCTTCCTGCCAGCTCTCCACATTCTTGCCGGCCTTGGTCCAGAAGTCGTGCGGCAGGGCGAGGGCGCCCGAATACAGCAGATCGCCGTCTTCCAGCACCTTGTCGTTCTGGTAGTCCTCGGCAGCCAGGCCCAGTGCGCGCGCCTTGACGCGCATATTGATGTCCTTGGACACCAGCACCACTTCGCGGTCCTTGTGCTGCTCGCGCAAGGCCGCGACCACGCCCAGAATCTGGTTGTCGGCCTTGCCCTGGGGCAAGCTGTCGGGCAGGGATGCATCCAGGGGATTGGTCTGGAAGTACAGCGTGCCGGTGGCGCTGCGCTGGCCCGTGGCATTGAGCGGCAGGCCTTTTTCGAGGCCATCTGCGGGCTGGGAGGCAACCAGGGAGTCCAGCGTGCGGCTGACCTGGCGGCCGTTGCGCGCCACTTCGGTCATGCCCTTCTTGTGATTGTCCAGCTCTTCCAGCACGACCATGGGCAGGAAGATGTCGTGTTCCTCGAAGCGGAACAGGCTGCTGGGGTCGTGCAGCAGCACATTGGTGTCCAGCACGAACAGTGTGGTCGGGCCGGTGCGCGTATTGCGGGCGCGGCGGGCGGGCTTGGCAGCCGCGTCGGCGGGTTTGGCGGATGCTGCGGCGGCTGGCCCTGTCTTTGCGGCGGCAGCCGAAGCTGCGCCAGCCGAAGCTGCGGCAGTGGGTGTTGCAGCAGCAGTCGTTGTGGCGGTCTTGCGCGGCTTGGCGGTTGCAGTGGTCGAGGTGGCGGGCTTGCTGTTGCTGCGGCGCGGCCTGGTGGCTGCGGGAGCGGTCTCTGGAGCTGCGCTCAGGGCTGCTCCGGTGGAGGGGTTCAGATCCTCGTCAAGCTCTGCAGTCTGCCTGGCAGACTTGCGGATGGACGAAAAGGCTTCTGCGGGGAGCTTTGCGGCGCGGTGGCCGGGTGCGGGGGGCAGGGGCATAGTGGACGAACCGTTCTCAACAAGATTCAAAAAGCACAAAGCCGCCTGGAAACCGAGGCGGCTTTGGTGGGGTGAACAGAGAATACTGCGTAGCACTGAGGCATGCCCCATTATGCATAGGCCGCGAGGGCCTGAACGCAGTATTTCCTGTTTTGCCTTGTTTAAAGACTTTGAAATACTTTGCGTGTAGATAATTGCAAGGTTTTCAGTCCCGGCGGGGCTCAGGCCACCTTCTTGTCCTGAGTCTTCAGGCTTTTGACGGCCTTGAGCACTTCGTCCACGTGGCCGGGAACCTTCAGACCGCGCCATTCCTGCATCAGGATGCCGTCGGCGCCGATCAGGAAGGTGGAGCGCTCGATGCCCTTGACCTTCTTGCCGTACATGATCTTGTTCTTGACCACGCCAAACATGTGGCACATCTTCTCTTCAGTGTCGGCAATCAGCTCGAACGGCAGTTCCAGCTTTTCCTTGAAGTCGTTGTGCGAGTTCATGTTGTCGCGCGACACGCCGAACACGGTGGCGCCAGCCTTCACGAAATCCTTGTACTTATCGCGGAATTGCATTGCTTCCGTGGTACAACCCGGCGTGTTGTCCTTGGGGTAGAAATACAGGATCAGAATCTGGCCGTTGTGCGAGGTGTTGGACACCTTGACGCCGCCGGTGGCGTTGGCTTCAAATTCTGGGAGTGGTTTGTTGACAACGATCGCCATGCGCTTGTATCTCTCGGGTGTGTTCGTTGAAATGCCGAGGGCGTCGGTGGTATTTTTGTTTTTATCAATCGATCGCCCCCAACCGCAACCTGCGATTTTACCCTGAAATACGTATTTCTCTCAATGTAAGCTCAGAAGTCTATGCTAGCAGCAGGGCTGCGACCACGTTGCGGCCTTCGCTGGCCAGAACGTTATAGGTGCGGCAGGCCGATGCGGTGTCCATGCTCTCCAGGCCAATGCGTTTGGCGATCAGCGGCTTGAGCCAGGCCACAGGCGGAAAACGGTTCTTGCTGCCGCTGCCGAAGAGCACGACTTCCGCATCCAGCTTGGCAAGTTCCTCGAAATGCTCGGCCGTCAGGTCTTCGAAGCGGGTGCAGTTCCACTCGGTCAGCAGGCCGCGGGCTCCGACCAGCAGACTGGTTTCATGGTTTTGCTTGTCAACGGCGATCCAGCCCGGGCCATAGCCTGTGATGGTTTGCGCATCGGATTTGTCTGCATGAAATTTCATGATGGAGAGTGTGCGTAATCGGTGCGCTGGACGGGTGCGATGGCTGCTGTCTCCATACAGAGAGGGTGGGGACATTGCTGCAGCGCGGAACTGTGCTTAAATTATAGGTTTCACCATGGCATTTAATACGCCCTGGCGTGCCTGAAATCCTTTTGTATTGATTCGCATGAAAACCGTTCAAAAATCCGCCAAATTAGCAAACGTCTGTTACGACATCCGCGGGCCGATCATGGACGCGGCGAAGAAGATGGAGGACGACGGCCAGAAGATCATCAAGCTCAACATCGGCAATCTGGCCGTGTTCGGCTTCGATGCTCCCGAGGAAGTGCAGCAGGACATGATCCGCAACCTTCCCAACTCGGCAGGCTACTCCGACAGCAAGGGCATCTTCGCGGCGCGCAAGGCCGTGATGCACGAAACCCAGCGTCAGGGCATCAAGGGCGTGACACTGGACGATATCTATCTGGGCAACGGTGCTTCGGAGCTGATCAGCCTGGCCACCAACGCGCTGCTGGACAACGGCGACGAGATGCTGCTGCCTGCGCCCGACTATCCGCTGTGGACGGCTGCCACCAGCCTGTCCGGCGGCACGCCCGTGCATTACATGTGCGATGAGTCCAATGGCTGGATGCCCAATATGGACGACATCCGCGCCAAGATCACGCCGCGCACCAAGGGCATCGTCGTCATCAACCCCAACAACCCCACGGGTGCGCTTTACTCCAGGGAGCTGCTGCTGCAGATCGTGGAGCTGGCGCGCGAGCATGGCCTGGTCATCTTTGCGGACGAGGTCTACGACAAGGTGCTGTACGAGGATGCCAAGCACACGCCGCTGGGCAGCCTGTCCATCGATGTGCTGACCATCACCTTCAATTCCCTCTCCAAGGCCTATCGCTCGTGCGGCTACCGTGCCGGATGGATGGTGATCTCGGGCGACAAAAAGCCCGCCAAGGATTACATCGAGGGCCTGAACATGCTCTCCAATATGCGCCTGTGCGCCAATGTGCCCGGCCAATGGGCGGTGCAGACGGCACTGGGCGGTCATCAGAGCATCGATGCTCTGGTGCAGGAGGGCGGTCGACTGCGCGTGCAGCGCGATCTGGCCTGGGAGCTGATCAACGCCATTCCCGGCGTGAGCTGCGTCAAGCCTCAGGGCGCGCTGTACATGTTCCCGCGCCTGGATCCCGCCGTCTATCCGATCCAGGACGACCAGGAGTTCTTCCTCGAAGTGCTGCAGGAAACCAAGGTCATGCTGGTGCAGGGCACGGGTTTCAACTGGCCCGAGCCTGACCACTTCCGCATCGTGTTCCTGCCGCATGAGGCAGATCTGCGCGAGGCCATCAACCGGCTGGCAGCCTTCCTCGAGAAGTACCGCAAGCGCCATGGCACGGACAAGCCCAAGGCAGTGCCGGCAGAAAAGGCACTCAAGCCTGCCAAGGCTGAGAAAGCCGCGTAACTTATCTTTTTGATAGCTGGTGGCGCTTGATTTTCAAGCGCTCAGCGCTTTTTTGACCTTAGAACTTATGAAACCCATCCAAGTAGGCCTGTTGGGCATTGGCACCGTAGGCAGCGGTACTTTCAATGTGCTGGAACGCAATCAAGACGAGATTCGCCGTCGTGCGGGTCGCGGCATTGAAATTACCATGGTCGCCGACTTGGATACCGAACGCGCCAGGAGCGTGGTGGGTGACAAGGTCAAGGTGGTCGGCGACGCGCGTGAAGTCATCGCCAACCCCGATATCGATGTGGTGGTCGAGCTGATCGGCGGCTACGGCATTGCCAAGGCCCTGGTGCTGGAAGCCATCGCGGCCGGCAAGCATGTGGTGACCGCCAACAAGGCCCTGCTGGCCGTGCACGGCACGGAAATCTTCAAGGCTGCGGCCGAGAAGGGCGTGATGGTGGCCTATGAAGCCGCCGTGGCCGGTGGCATTCCCATCATCAAGGCCCTGCGTGAAGGCCTGACCGCCAACTCCATCCAGTGGGTGGCCGGCATCATCAACGGTACGACCAACTTCATCCTGTCCGAAATGCGCGACAAGGGCCTGGACTTCGACGTGGTGCTCAAGGAAGCACAGCGTCTGGGCTACGCCGAAGCCGACCCCACCTTCGACATCGAGGGTGTGGACGCTGCCCACAAGGCCACGCTGATGAGCGCGATTGCCTTCGGCATTCCCGTGCAGTTCGACAAGGCCTATGTGGAAGGCATCACCAAGCTGGCCGGCGTCGATATCCGTTACGCCGAGCAACTGGGCTACCGCATCAAGCTGCTGGGCATCACCAAGCGCACGGACAAGGGCATCGAGCTGCGCGTGCACCCCTCGCTGGTGCCTTCCAAGCGTTTGATTGCCAATGTGGAAGGCGCGATGAACGCCGTGGTGGTGAACGGCGATGCCGTGGGCACCACGCTGTACTACGGCAAGGGCGCCGGGTCCGAGCCCACCGCCTCCGCCGTGGTGGCCGACCTAGTGGATATCGCCCGCATGGACGGCTCCGATCCTGCCCACCGCGTGCCTGCGCTGGCCTTCCAGAGCAGCAGCCTGGCTGCCGCCGGCAGCGAGCTGCCCGTGCTGCCCATGGCCGAGGTCGTGACCAGCTACTACCTGCGCATCCGCGTGGCTGACGAAGCCGGAGTGCTGGCCAAGATCACCGGCTTGCTGGCCGGTGCCGGCATCAGCATCGATGCGGTGCTGCAGCGCGAGGCCGACGAAGTGGGCGGCGAAGGCTCGACCCAGACCGACCTGATCATCCTCACGCACGACACGCGCGAAGGGGATATGGACAAGGCGCTGGCCGAAATCCAGGGTCTGCCCACGGTGCTGGCTCCCATCACCCGCATCCGCAAGGAAGAGCTGAACTAAGGACTTGAGCATGTACCGTCGCACTCAAAGCGGTTTATTCCCTGTTCAGTGCGGTGTCGGTATTGCAAACTCCTTCAAAGGCTGGCGCCCTATGGCGCCAGCCTTTTTGCTTTTGGTGGCAGCGGGTGCGCAAGCGGCGCCCGTCGATGTCTATCGTGGCACGCTGGGCGGCTCGGCGGTGGTGATGGAGCTGGGCAAGCCGGGTGAGGATGGTGAACGCCAGGGGCGCTATTTCTATCTGCGGCATGGAGTGGATATTCCGCTGCGGGGCGCGCTGAATGCGCTGTCTGAGGCGCGTCCTTTGAATAACGACTGGGCGCGTGAAAGCGGCGGCGAGCCTCCCGTGTTGACCGACTCCCAACAGCGCCGCATCGTTTGGCAGCTGCGCCAGCAAGGCAATGCTTTGGCAGGTGAATGGGTGGATGATATTCATGGCAAAAAACTGCCGCTAGCCCTTACCCATATTGCGCAGTACGACCCTGAAAAGATAGCGCCATTCGGTGTGGAGGCCGTGACGTTGGCGATTGTGCAAGGTGCGGACAGCGGTATTGCATCGGGCGTTGCCATCTCGGCGCAGGCCACGCCCTACGACTATCTGAAAGTGGCCGAGCAAAAGCTGGAGCAGGGCAAGGAAGTGGTGGTCAGCCCCATGCTGGCCTGGAGGCCGGTGCGCGACGCGCGTACCCAGTTCTGGTATCCGCGCCTCACGCGCCATCCGGATGCCAAAATTCTGGCGCAGACCAATACCGTTCTGGAGCAGCGCCACTGGGGCATGAGTCTGGAGGCGCTGGCCTGTGTGGGCTCGATCTACCAGAACGCTGGCCCGGCGGCAGGCTCACTGGGGGACTTCAATAACGAGTCGATCAAGGTGACGTACCTCTCAAGCGCCTTGATGAGTGTGGTGGAGTCCGGTTCAACCGGTTGCGGCGGCGCGCACCCCAACAATCATTACGACCCCTTTGTGCTGGATTTGCTGCGGGGCGGCTATATGGACTTCACCCGCCTGCTCAAGGACGTGAAATATGGCGAGTACAAGCTGGAATACGGTGATCGGCTGTCACGTTTTCTGAGCAAGGCAGTGAGCCGGTATTCCGAGGATGACAAGGAGTGCACCGAGCTCCTGCCTCAGTACATGGCGCTGATGTTCGACAAGCCCGACAAGATGAGTTTTGTGATTTCAGGCATAGGCCATGCCATGGGAGTGTGCCTGGGCAGCGGCGTCAGTGTCCCGTTCAAGGAACTGAAGCCCTATATCAAGCCGGGGGCGCAGCGCTATTTCCAACCCTGAGTCCCCGTCGGCGCGATATGAGGCAATGGCGTTGGCCGGTCTCTGCATTCGCGCGCAGTCACATCGGGCTTGCTGACCGATAATGACTAGCTTGGCGGCACGACTTCTGTCCGTTTGGCTGCTGGTTCCGAATTTTAGTTTTTGGCGAGTTTGAGATGCTGTATCTGTCCACCCGCGGCCATGCTGACCGCAAGCGTTTTTGCGACATTTTGCTCGAAGGTCTGGCTCCCGATGGCGGCCTGTACCTGCCCGTCGAGTATCCCCGGATCGACGATGCCAAGCTGAGCCAGCTGCGCGAGACGCTGGCCACCAAGGGCTATGCGGCCCTGGCCTTCGAGATTCTGTCGCTCTACATTGACGACATTCCGGCCGAAGATCTTCGCGCCCTGTGTGCCAAGACCTATACCAAGGAAGTCTTTGGCAGCGACGCCATCGTGCCCGTGCGCCAGCTTGACGGCGTGCTGCACATCGAAGCCCTGTCCAACGGCCCCACGCTGGCCTTCAAGGACATGGCCATGCAGCTGCTGGGCAATCTGTTCGAGTACGAACTGGCCCGCCGCAACGAGGAGCTGAATATCCTGGGTGCCACCAGCGGGGACACCGGCAGCGCGGCCGAGTACGCCATGCGCGGCAAGAAGGGCGTGCGCGTCTTCATGACCAGCCCCCACGGCCGCATGAGCCCCTTCCAGCAGGCGCAGATGTTCAGCCTGCAGGACGAGAACATTCACAACATCGCCATCGAAGGTGTGTTCGACGACTGCCAGGACATCGTCAAGGCCGTCTCCAACGACCACGCCTTCAAGGCCCAGTACAAGATCGGTACGGTCAACTCCATCAACTGGGCACGTCTGCTGGCCCAGGTGGTCTACTACTTTGCCGGCTATCTGCAGGCCACCCGCTCCAATGACCAGAAGGTCAGCTTCACCGTGCCTTCCGGCAACTTCGGCAATATCTGCGCAGGCCATGTGGCGCGCCAGATGGGCCTGCCGATCGCCAAGCTGGTGGTGGCCACCAACGAAAACGATGTGCTGGACGAGTTCTTCCGCACCGGCGTCTACCAAGTGCGAGGCTCGGCCAATACCTACGAGACATCGAGCCCCTCGATGGACATCTCCAAGGCCAGCAATTTCGAGCGCTTTGTGTTCGACCTGGTGGGCCGCGACGGCGTGCGCACCCGGCAGCTGTTCGCCGAAGGCGTGGCCAAGGCGGGCAAGTTCGATCTGAGCACAGATCCCGCCTTCAAGGATGCGGCTGGCAAGTATGGTTTTGTGAGCGGCAAGAGCACCCATGCCGACCGTCTGGCCACCATCAAGGACACTTTCGAGCGCTTTGGTCAGATGATCGACACCCATACCGCCGACGGCGTGAAGGTGGCGCGCGAGCATCTGGGTGCCGAGCCCATGCTGGTGCTGGAAACCGCTCTGCCCATCAAGTTTGCGGCAACGATCGAAGAAGCATTGGGCCGCCAGCCCGACCGTCCCGCCAAGTTCAACGGCATCGAAGACCTGCCCAAGCGTGTGGTCGTCATGGCCTCCGACGTGGACCAGGTCAAGGCCTTTATTGCCGAAAACTGCAAATAAAGCCTTGCGGCGTTAAGCTTGAAAAGCACCTGTGGCTTGGCGACAGGTGCTTTTTTCTTTGAATAAAATAGTCGCTATTCGCTTATTCATCAAGCGTTAGTAGCTATCAAAATTATATTGAAATCAAGATGAAGGTCATAGGCTTTGCCGGATATTCGGGCGCGGGCAAGACGGCCCTGGTCGAGGCGCTGGTGATGCTGATGAGGCAGCGCGGGCTGCGGGTCTCGGTCATCAAGCATGCCCACCATGACTTTGATGTGGATCGCGAAGGCAAGGACAGCTGGCGCCACCGCAAGGCAGGAGCCTACGAGGTGCTGCTCGCGTCCGACAGGCGCATGGCGCTGATGCGCGAATACGAGCAGCCTGCGCAGCCCAGCGTGCACGACATGCTGGCGCAGCTGGACCCCAGCGTGGATTGGGTGCTGGTCGAAGGCTTCAAGCACGGCGAGCTGCCCAAGATCGAGGTCTGGCGGTTGCAGCAGGACAGGCTGGACAAGGGCAAGAGCCTGGAGCCGCTGTTTGCGCACGACCCTCGGGTGCTGGCCGTGGCCACCGATGCAGCCCGGGATCTGCCGCAAACGCCGGTCCAGCCCGTGCTGGACCTGAACCAGCCCCGGCTTGTGCTGCAATGGCTGCTTGCACATTCGGATTCTCTGCAATACAAGAACTAAGGAAAGACACAGCAATGCAAGCACCACAGACGCCCCGCAAGCCGCTCAAGCCTCTGGATGAAGCCCTGCAGGAGCTGCTGGCCCATGCCCGGCCCCAGGCCGGCGCACAGCTGGTGGACACCTTTGATGCCGATGGCCGCGTGCTGCTGCAGGCAGCCGTCTCGCCGCTGCAGGTGCCGCCTCAGGATAACTCGGCCATGGATGGCTATGCAGTGCGCGCCGCTGAATGCGCGGGCGGCATGGCGGTGCTGCCGGTGTCGCAGCGCATTCCCGCCGGCACCTCGCCTGAGGCCCTGGCTGCAGGCTCCGTCGCCCGCATCTTCACGGGCGCGCCCGTGCCGGCCGGGGCCGATGCCATCGTCATGCAGGAAGACTGCGAGCTGCTCGAAGACGGCCGCGTGCGCATCAAGGCCGAGCCCCGTGCCGGGCAGTGGATTCGCCGCGCGGGCGAGGACATCACGCAGGGAGCGACCGTGATCGAGGCCGGCACGCGCCTCACGCCGGCCCACCTGGGTCTGGCCGCCAGCATGGGCTTTGCCCGCCTGCAGGTGGCACGCAAGCCGCGTGTGGCCTTGTTCTCCACCGGCGATGAACTGGTCATGCCCGGCACCGTCGCTCCGCAGGACATGCCTGCGGGCAGCATCTACAACAGCAACCGCTTCTTCTTGCGTGCATTGCTGTTGCGCATGGGCTGCGAGGTGACGGATCTGGGCATTGTTCCCGACGACCGCGAGGCCACGATTGCCGCACTGGCCGATGCCGCCATGGACCACGATGTGATCGTCACCAGCGGCGGCGTCTCCGTGGGCGAGGAAGACCATATCAAGCCTGCCGTGCAGGAGCTGGGGCAGCTGGATCTCTGGCAGATCAGCATCAAGCCTGGCAAGCCTTTTGCCTATGGCCGCGTCAATCGCGAGTCCGGCACGGGCTTTGCGCATTTCATCGGGCTGCCTGGCAACCCGGTCTCCAGTTTTGTCACCTTCCAGGTGCTGGTGCGCCCCTTCCTGCTGCGTCTGCAGGGCGTGGAGAACGTGCTGCCGCGAGCCATAGAGGCGCGCGCCGATTTCGAGTGGCCAAAGGGCGACAAGCGCAGAGAGTTTCTGCGGGTGCGCTACAACGAGCGTGGGGGGCTGGAGTTGTTCAGAAACCAGAGCTCGGGGGTGCTGACTTCCACGGCCTGGGGCGATGGCGTGGTGGACAATCCCGCAGGCAGCACGATTGCCATGGGAGACAGCGTGCGCTTTATCCCGTTTGCCGAACTCATGGGCTGATGGAGTTGGAGATGAAGACCGTTACGATTCGATATTTCGCCTCGATTCGGGAGGCCCTGGGCACAGGCAGCGAAAGCCTGCAGACTCCGGCAGCCACCGTGGGAGCGTTGCGCGAGCAACTGATGAGCCGCGGCGATGCGGCTGCTCAGGCGCTGGCTGCTGGCAAGGCTGTGCGCATGGCGCTGAACCAGGATATCTGTGATGCCGATGCCGTGCTCAGCAATGGCGACGAAGTGGCGTTCTTCCCGCCTGTGACGGGCGGCTGATGAGCCTTGCCGCCTGTTGCCTCAGACACCGCTGCTGTGCTGCTCCCGCCATGGTTGCGGGGTCAGCCCCTGAGTCATATATCCATCTCTAATCACATGACCGAAACCGCCGACCCGTCCACGCCGGAAGTCAATCCCGAGATCAGCGCCCGCACCCGCAAGGCGTTGGCCCAAGCGCGTGAGCGCGGTGTCAAGCTTGGCACGGCCGGTGCGGCCAATATCCGCGCCACGGTGGAAAAGCGCAAATCGGCGGCCGATGCCTTTGCCAGACAGCATGAAGCGCTGTTTGCCGCTTTGCAGGAACAAGGACTGACCCACCGCGCCATGGCGGCCGAACTCAATGCACGGGGCATTGCGGCGGCCAAGGGCGGCGAGTGGACCCATGGTCAGGTGCAGCGCATTCTGAACCGCTATGCGGACTGGAAGGCCGCCGAGTCGGCCCCGGCCTGAGGCCGTCAGGCCGATCCCGAGCCGTGCTGCGTCTGCTGCAGGGCTTTTTTGATGGGACAGCAGAGAGGCTGTCAGGCCACGCGGCGCGCAGGCGGCAGCTCGGGGTTCAGGTGGCCTGCCGCACGACTGCTTGCTGCCTTGTGGCTGCCAGTGCCAGCAAGCCCAGCACAATCAGCATCAGGCCATAGCCATAGGTGGTGGGCACCAGCCCCAGGCTCTGGGTCAGCAGTCCTGCGGCGATGGCGGGCAGGCTGAAGGCCAGATAGCTCAGCACATAGATGGTGGACAGCAGGCCGCCGCGTTCGTGCGGCTCGGCCAGCGGCAGCACGCTGCGCAGCGCGCCCTGAAAGCCCACGCCAAAGCCCGCGCCGGCAATGATGGAGGCGGCCACCATCAGCGTCAGGCTGTGGCTGGCCACGCCCAGCAGCAGTATCACGATGCCCAGGGGCAGCACCGAGCCGCCAAAGCGCAGCATGCGCTGGGTCGTCCAGTGGCGCAGCAGCCAGATGGCCGCAGCGGCGCTCAGGGTGTTGATGCACACGGCCAGGCCTGCCATCAGGGTGGAGCCGGTGATCACGCGCAGCAGGGTGGGGCCTAGCGACAGGTAGAAGCCCGCCAGCGCCCAGGCGGCGATATCCAGCGGCGCCATGCGCAGGAAGGCCGGGCGGATATGCGCGGGAAGGCGGATGCGAGGGCGCATGGAGGCCAGGGCTCCGCTGCGGCGGCTGACGGTTTCAGGCATCACGGCGATGGCCCAGGCCGATGCCGCAAAGACCAGCAGCAGCCACCAGTAGATCTGGTGCAGCCCGTCATGGCCCTGGCTGGCCAACTGGTTGGCGCCGAACACTCCTGCTGCCATGCCGATCATGGGAGCCAGCGTGTTGATCAGCGCACCGCGTTCGCGGTCCATATCGAGCAGGGCCGCGCCCAGGGCCGCACTGGCCATGCCGGTGGCAAAGCCCTGCACCACGCGAGACCAGAGCAGGGCTTGCGCATCCTGTGCATGGGCAAACATCAGCATGGAAACTGCCTCCAGCCCCAGGGCGGCAAGAATGACGGGGCGTCGGCCCAGGTAATCGGACAGTGCGCCCATGGTGAGCAGGGCGACGAGCAGGCTGAAGGCGTAGACCGCGAAGATCAGGGTCAGCATGCCCGACGAAAAGCCCCAGGCCTGCTGGTAGAGGCGATACAAGGGCGTGGGAGCGCTGGAGGCCGCCAGAAAGCTGGCCAGGGTCAGGGCGACAGCAGCCATATTGCGGGTGCTGGACACCGCAGTCTGGGATACAGAGGATGTGGACATGGAAAAGCAGGCTCCGCTACCATAAAAGCAAATTTTTTGCGTTTGCGTATTCTGCGTTAACTTCTCATTAACGCAAATATTTAGCTTTAATGACCATGATTGCAAAAGACCCGGTCCAATCCCGGCCTGGCGGGCGCAGCTCCCGTGTACAGGCCAGCGTGCATCAGGCGGTGAGGAAACTGCTGGAGCGCATGCCGCGCGAGGAGCTGACCTTCCCCCTGATAGCCACCGAAGCCGGCGTCACGCCTTCCACGCTGTACCGCCACTGGGGCGATCTGCCGCAACTGCTGGCCGATGTGGCGCTGGAGCGCATCCGTCCCATTGCCGAGCCGGCGGACACGGGCAGCCTGCATGGCGATCTGCAGGCCTGGACCGAGCAATACATCGAGGAAATGGGCTCGCCTCTGGGGCGTACCTTGCTGCGCGATACCTTGGTGGCGACCCAGGAAGATCAGGTGACCTGCGCCTGCGTGGACATCATCCGGGAGCAGCTCGGCATTGTGCTGAGCAGGGCCCGGGCGCGCGGCGCTTCGGGTCCCGATGTGGACACCTTGCTGGATCAACTGGTGGCACCCATCGTCTATCGCATTCTCTATGGTCTGCAGCCCGATGTGGCTTTCGGGCGCAAGCTGGTCGAGCAGCTGACACCTGCGCAGATCTGAGGCGCTTGCACTAGAATCGCAGCTCACAGGTGCAAAAGGGGCGCCTGCCCGCACAAGAGGCTCTCACCCTTGCTTTAGGCAGCGTGTTCACGCTCGATTCGATGTTCTGTCAGACCATGGTTGTTCCAAGGGCCCAGCGCGGGGGCTCCGATGCAACCTGGAGCACTGTCATGACTTCATCTCTCCATCCCCAGGCGCGGCGCGCGCTGACGCGGGACTACAAACAGGCGTTTCCCGCCATGGGTGTCTACGCGGTGCGCTGCGATGCCGCCGATTTGTTGCGCCTGGGTGCCAGCCGCAATGTGGACGCAATACTCAACCGCCTGCGGTTCGAACTGAGCAATGGCTCCCGGCGCGATGCGGCACTGGCCCAGGCCTGGGCCCGCCATGGCGCACAGGCATTCCGTTTCGAGGTACTGGACCGCATCAAGGAACGCGACGACCCCTTGTTCGACTATGACGCCGAACTTCAGGCCCTGCTGTCTCTGTGGCAGCAAGAGCTGCAAGGGGTGCAGTCATGAGCAGCGAAACCGTGAATGCCATGAGCTCAGGCCAGGCGCTGCCCGCTGGTGCTGCAGCGATTGATCCACCGGGTCCGGCCATGGGGGCAAGTTCTGCTGCGGAACGCCTGTCGCCGCAGGCCCTGATCGACGAGATCAAGGTGCGTGCCCGCGTCCGCTTGAGCCGTGCGCGTCGCGAGGGGGCTGCAGGCTCGACCAGCTTGCGCGACCACTTGCATCAGGCTGCGCGCGAGGCCGGCTTTGCCGGCTGGGAGCAGGCGCGTCGGGTGCTGGGAGCGCTGGCGGCACCGGGAGATGACATGGGTAGCTTCTGGCATGTGCCGCGTAGCGGCATTCTTCTGCACATCTGGTTCAGCGAGTACGCACAGGCGCGCAGCGTGCTCGCACAGCAGGTGGATGGTTTTTTGCTGCCTTATCGGCGCCAGTGCTTCATCGTGCAAGCACCGTTCATCGAGGCCTTGGGTCTGAACCCAGCCGACCCGGCCTGGGCCGTCATCGGGCGCGATCTGGTCGCCGCCTATGGAACGCCTGCCTGGCGGTCCTTGGCCTGGCAGCGTCTGCATGCGCCTGCCGGAGCCTTCTGATCTAGCTCCGGCGTTTGAAGCGAAAAATGCTGGTCTGAAAGCGCTGAAAACCGCTTCTGTCCGGGCTTTCAGGTCGGTTCCGCAGGAGTGGGGAACTGCGGTGCACGCCATTCCAGCAGCTCGGCCAGGCGCTGCACGATCCAGCCCGCTTCAGGCTCCGTGACGACCGAGCCCTCCGCGGCCAGGCCCGCATGCATGCCCAGCAGTACCTGCTCTTCTGAGGAATTGCCCGAGTGATAAAGCGTCTGTGCCTGCTCGGCCAGATGGCTTGCCAGGTCTTCGCACAGCTCATAGCGCGCGACGACCTCGGCAATTGGGGCGGACAGCTTGCCGCTGCGAGTGCGAAACAGCTCGGCAAAGCTGGGCGGCGGCTGAATCTGGCTGGTGTCGTCCATGGCTTAGCTTGGCTCGAACAGGCGCTCGAAACGCTCGATGTCCACGGCCAGCTCGCAGGTGATGAGCTGGCCCGATTTGTTGTCGCGCTTGCGGTGGGCGGCAAACAGCGTGGCCTTGCCCTTGAAGTTGTAGTCGGGCAGATGGATCAGCTCGTAGGGATAGGGCACAAAGAGCTGGAACTCGAAAATCATCCGGTGCTCGTTGCGCGGAGAGGGGTACAGCGTGTACTCCGGCAGATTGATGGTTTGTGTGGCCATGGCGCAATGCTAATGCGCCGGACATGCCCATGCTGGCCTGCGACAATGCGGCTATGACTGCATCACGCGTATCCATTCGGATCCAGGACTTTGACCTCTCGGCCGAGATCGCCGCCTTGCGCGGCGGCGATGCACGCGTGGGCGCGGTCTGCAGCTTTGTCGGCACGGTACGCGACCGCAACGAGGGCGATGCCGTCTCCAGCATGGAACTCGAGCATTACCCCGGCATGACCGAGAAGTCGATCGAAGCCATCATCGATAAGGCCGTGGCGCGCTTTGGCATCTATGGCGCGCGCGTGATTCACCGTATCGGCCTGCTGCAGCCCATGGACCAGATCGTGCTGGTGGCCGTGACCAGCGCCCACCGCGGCAAATCCTTCGAGGCCTGCGAATACATCATGGACTATCTGAAGTCCGAAGCGCCGTTCTGGAAGAAAGAGCAGACCGGGCAGGGAGCTCGCTGGGTGGATGCGCGTGTCAGCGACGAACAGGCGCTGGCACGGTGGCAATAAGAACGGCCGCCTGAGCGTTGGCCGATATCGGAGCCCCGTCGGCGGGGGGGGGGCTGGTGGCACCCGGTCGTGTGCAGCGGCGCATGATCTTGGAACTCTATGAATAAAAGTGCTGCCAACGCTTATTTATCAAGCGCAAGTAGCTATGGTTTTTGGTAGTTTCCGTGCTGGCAAGCCCAGAGTGGTGTGCAGCCGCAATGGGGCGCATTGTGGGTTTGGGCCTACATGCGATGAGACTGTGAGGCGCCATGCTCGGGTCTGGCCTCGGGCGTAGAGCGCATTTGATTTTTCTCAAGAAGCAAGCTCTCTGCTGCCTTCTGCGCCGCTTTATTGCCCTTTCCGGTCTTGAAATTCACCACCTGGCTATCAGATAAATCAGCAATGAATCTGATTGGAGCGAAAGCGACAAACCATGCGAATTGACAAACTGACGACCAAATTCCAAGAAGCCTTGGCCGACGCGCAGTCCCTGGCGCTCGGTGCTGATCAATCCACCATCGACCCTCTGCACCTGCTGGTGGCGATGCTGCGCCAGGACGACGGCCCGCGTGCGCTGCTGCAGCGTGCCGGCGGCAATGTGCAGCAACTCAAGAACCTGGCAGAACAGGCCATGGCTGATCTGCCGCGCGTGCAGCAGCAAGGCGATGTGCAGGTCGGCTCCGAGCTGGCCCGCCTGCTGCAGGCCTCGGAGAAGGAAGCCCTCAAGCGCGGTGACCAGTTCATCGCCAGCGAGCTGTTTCTGCTGGCGCTGGCCGATGCCGCAGGCTCGGCCACGCGCGCCGGTGCCTTGCTCAAGCAAAGCGGCGTGAGCAAGTCCAGCCTGGAAGCGGCCATCAATGCCGTGCGAGGAGGTCAGAACGTGGACAGTGCGGAAGCCGAAGGCCAGCGCGAAGCGCTCAAGAAATACACGCTGGACCTGACCGAGCGTGCCCGCAGCGGCAAGCTGGACCCGGTGATTGGCCGCGACGATGAAATCCGCCGCGCCATCCAGGTACTGCAGCGCCGAAGCAAGAACAACCCCGTGCTCATCGGCGAGCCCGGCGTGGGCAAGACTGCCATTGTCGAAGGCCTGGCCCAGCGCATCGTGGCCGGCGAGGTGCCCGAGAGCCTGCAGAACAAGCGCGTGCTGTCGCTGGACATGGCCGGTCTGCTGGCCGGTGCCAAGTACCGCGGCGACTTCGAGGAGCGCCTCAAATCCGTGCTCAAGGAAATCGCACAGGACGAAGGCCGCATCATTCTTTTCATCGACGAAATCCACACCATGGTGGGCGCCGGCAAGGCCGATGGCGCCATGGACGCCGGCAATATGCTCAAGCCCGCACTGGCGCGCGGCGAGCTGCATTGCGTGGGCGCGACTACGCTCGATGAATACCGCAAATACATCGAAAAGGATGCAGCGCTGGAGCGCCGCTTCCAGAAGGTCATCGTGGACGAGCCTTCGGTGGAGGACACGATTGCCATTCTGCGCGGCTTGCAGGTGAAGTACGAGGCGCATCACAACGTCGATATCACCGACCCCGCCATCGTTGCCGCGGCGGAGCTGAGCCATCGCTACATCACCGACCGATTTCTGCCTGACAAGGCCATCGACCTGATCGACGAGGCTGCGGCCAAGATCAAGATCGAGATGGACTCCAAGCCCGAGGTGATGGACAAGCTCGAGCGCCGCATGATTCAGCTCAAGATCGAGCGTGAAGCCATGAAGCGCGAAAAGGATGAGGCTTCGCAAAAGCGTCTGCAGCTGATCGAGGAAGAGCTGGAGAGCCTGGAGCGCGAGTACGCCGACCTCGAGGAAATCTGGAAGGCCGAGAAAGCCAGCGCTCTGGGCTCGGAGCAGATCCGTAAGGAAGTGGACCAGTTGCGCATCCAGATCGAGGAGTTCAAGCGCAAGGGCGATTTCAACAAGGTGGCCGAGCTGCAGTACGGCAAGCTGCCCGCACTCGAAAAGCAGTTGCATGAAGCCCAGGCCAAGGAAGAAGGCCAGGATGGCGCGACGGCCAACAAGCTGCTGCGTACCCAGGTCGGAGCCGAAGAGATCGCCGAGGTGGTGAGCCGTGCCACGGGCATCCCCGTGGCCAAGATGATGCAGGGCGAAAAGGACAAGCTGCTGCACATGGAAGACAAGCTGCACGAGCGTGTGGTGGGCCAGGAGGAGGCGATCTCTGCCGTGGCCAATGCCATCCGCCGCTCGCGCTCCGGCCTGTCCGATCCCAACCGTCCCACCGGCTCCTTCCTGTTCCTGGGCCCCACGGGCGTGGGCAAGACCGAGCTGTGCAAGGCGCTGGCAGGATTCCTGTTCGACAGCGAGGACCATCTGGTGCGCATTGACATGAGTGAGTTCATGGAAAAGCACTCTGTGGCACGCTTGATCGGTGCGCCTCCCGGCTATGTGGGTTACGAAGAGGGCGGCTACCTGACGGAAGCCGTGCGTCGCAAGCCCTACAGCGTGCTGCTGCTGGACGAGGTGGAGAAAGCCCACCCCGACGTCTTCAATGTGTTGCTGCAGGTTCTGGACGATGGTCGCCTGACCGACGGTCAGGGGCGCACGGTGGATTTCAAGAACACTGTGATCGTGATGACCAGCAATATCGGCTCGCATCTGATACAGGCCATGGTTGGCGAGGATGCGGATGATGTGAAGGAAGCGGTCTGGGGGGAACTTAAAAACCATTTCCGACCCGAATTCTTGAACCGTATCGATGAAACCGTGGTCTTCCATGCACTGGATGCCAAGAACATCGAGGCGATTGCCAGAATTCAGCTGAAGTTGCTGGAAAGCCGTCTGCAGAAGATGGAACTGAGCATGCAGGTGTCCGAGCAGGCCCTGGCCGAGCTGGCCAAGGTGGGCTTCGATCCCGTGTTCGGTGCCCGTCCACTCAAGCGAGCCATCCAGCAGCGTATTGAAAACCCGCTGTCCAAGTTGTTACTCGAGGGAAAGTTCCCGCCCAAGAGTACGATAGCTGTGACAGTCGACCCGGTGAATGACCCCGGGGTGTTCCGGTTCGAGTCCGCAGGCACTGCCTGAGGTCCCGAACCCTAGAAAGAGGTATTGCTTTGAACGATTTCGCCGCCACTGCAACCCGTTGGGCCGTCCGCATCATGCTGATGCTGGTGGGCCTGGTGTTCTTCCTGTGCCTGATGGCCGTGGCCTGCCTCATCGCTCTGGCCTGGGGCGTGCGCGCCCTGTGGGCCAGACTCACGGGCCAGCCCGTGGTGCCCATGAGCATGGGGGCCATGAGTCCTTTTGCCGGTTGGCAGACGGTGTACCGCTCGGGAGCCGAGTGGATGGCGCAATCGTCGGGCAATGCCGATGCCAAGAAGGATGCGCGTGAAACCCGCGGGCGCCGCGGCGTTCTGCCCGGTACTGGCGATGTGACCGATGTGCAGCCGCGCGAGGTGCATGAGTCGTAATGACAAGCCCTTGGGCAGGCTTCATACTTTGGAGCCAGTGAGGCAAAAAGGCCGCAGGCTGGTTTCGCGGTCAACATACAAGAGCCTGTGCAGTGTTGCATCAGGCTCTTTTTTTACGCTGTGTTTACGCAGTCTCGCGGTATGGTCGGGATTGTGATCTTGGGATTTTCAGACAGGCATGAACTACATGGACTTGCACCGCATTTTTGACTTGCAGTACCAAGCCAGCCGCACGCAGGTCGATGTACCTTTGCTGGTGCGCCGGGAGAGGCTGCTGCGTCTGCAGAAGCTGCTGGACGAGAACGGTCCGGCCTTGTGCGCGGCGGTGGAGCAGGACTTTGGCGTGCGCTCCGAGCGCTGGACCGAGATGCTGGATCTGATGTTGGTGCGCAATATGCTCAGGCATACGCTCAAGCATCTGCCCAAGTGGAGCAAGCGCCAGCGGGTGCGAACGCCGCTGATGCTGCAGCCCGGCAAGGCCTGGGTGGAGCGCCAGCCTCTGGGCGTGGTGGGCATCATCTCCCCCTGGAACTATCCGCTGCAGCTGTCGCTGGCGCCGGCCATCACGGCGTTGGCGGCGGGCAATCGAGTGATGCTCAAGCCCAGCGAGCTGACGCCGCATACCTCGGCCAAAATGGCCGAGTTGGTCGCCCAGTTCTTTGCACCCGAAGAGTTCTGCGTGATCGAGGGCGATGTGGCCGTGGCCACGCAGTTCTCGGGCCTGCAGTTCGACCATCTGCTGTTCACCGGCTCCACGGCCGTGGGGCGGCGCGTGGCGCAGGCAGCGGCCGTGCACCTGACGCCCACCACGCTGGAGCTCGGGGGCAAATCGCCCTGCATCATTGCGCAGGACTGCGATATGCAGGCCGCTGCACTCAAGGTGGCCTATGGCAAGCTGGTCAATGCCGGGCAGACCTGCATCGCTCCCGACTATGTGCTGCTGCCGCGCGGCAAGGAGCAGGAGTTTGCCGAGGCCTACCAGGCGGCGGTCCAGCAGCTGTACCCGCGCATCTCGGGCAACCCGGACTACACGGCCATCATCAGCAAGCGCCATCTGGCCCGGCTCAAGCAGATGCTGCGTCAGGCGCAAAGCCTGGGAGCGCAGGTGCACTGGATGCATGAGGCCGCAGCCCCTGCGGTCGATGGCGACACCACGGCCTGGGGCGATGCGGTGGAGCGCCAGTTCGCTCCGGCGCTGGTGTTTGGCGCCACGGGCGAGATGCAGCTGATGCAGGAGGAAATCTTCGGCCCCATCCTGCCCGTGATCTCCTACGAGCATATCGAGGACGTGATCAATGCCATCAACGCCAGCCCGCGCCCGCTGGCGCTGTACTGGTTCGGCAATGGCGAGGCCGAGCGCGATGCGGTGCTGATGCGCACCGTCAGCGGAGGCGTCTGTGTGAACGACACCTTGCTGCATGTGGCGCATGAGAACTTGCCGTTCGGCGGTGTCGGCGACAGCGGCTGGGGTGCCTATCACGCAGAGCAGGGCTTTTTGCGCTTTGTGCACCAGAAGGCGGTTTTCGTACAGTCGCGCTGGGCGGCGACGTCCCTGCTGTACCCGCCATTCGGGGAGAAATTCGACCGGGTGATGGAATTCATGCGGCGCTGGCTCTGAATTTCCTTGACTGCGATCCAGGGATTGAGCGCTTGCATGCTGTGGTGAGCGCTTGCCATATTGTCATCAAATGTGACGCAAACCATTGATGGTTGCGGGCTTGCTGCTCTGCTTAGTGAAGCGCATAGCACATAGATTGCGCCATAGCAAGAAATAGCGAACAGCCGCAGTTGAGCAAATGGCTAACCACTGCACCGCGTGCCAAAACTCTGAATCTGTAGACAATTACGCCCTTCTATTCTTACATGTTTCCGCCCCGGTTTTTCCATGTCTAGTATCCAGGTCCGTCCCGCTACTCTTCGCGATGCAAAAGCGATTGCCCAGATCCATACTGCTTCCGCACTGGAGGCTTATCGAGGTCTGGTTCCCGATGATCAACTGAAGGCCATGTCCTCGGTTGAAAAGCGCCAGGCTTACTGGCGCGAAGCTATTGAATACTGCGAGCCGCAGGTCCAGGTCGCCATCGACGGCGACAAGATCGTCGGCTTTATCGGCTTTGACCGCTCCCGTGATGAAAAGTCCCGCCAGACCACCGGCGAGATTTGGGCCATCTATGCTGCCCCTTCCCACTGGAACCAAGGCGTTGGCGTTGCCCTGTGGGACGCTGCCCGTGACGGTTTGCTGGAAGAAGGCTGCACCAATGTGACTGCCTGGATTCCGCTGCGCAACGAGCGTGCCCTGCGTTTCCATGAAATGGCTGGCTTCAAGCGTGAAATGTCCACGGCCAAGACGGCTGTGATCGGCAGCATCAAGATCGAAGAAGTGCGCGTCAAGCGCCCTCTGAACGGCTGATCACAGCGGTTCAACCCTCACTGAAAGACAGGTCGTGACGTCTCTCCACAGCAAGCTCGCGGCCTCAGTCTGCGCTCCCACATCTGCTTTCGATCTACTGCAATGGCAGGAGCAAGCCCGCGCCCATACGGCCTTGTGGCGCAGCGAAAGCAGCCTGCCCAAGCCCCGCCGCATCGAAGTTGCCGATGACACCATGCCCGCTGATACGGCGTTTCGCCATATCAGCGAAGGTGCGTCACTTCTGTGGCGCGGTGATTTTCAGAATGCGCGCCAGCTGTTGCTGGCACTGGGCCGCCGGCTGGACAAGAAGTCGCGCCGCAAGAGCCCG
The DNA here is from genome assembly GCF_000739375.1 of Comamonas testosteroni TK102. Taxonomy (NCBI): domain Bacteria; kingdom Pseudomonadati; phylum Pseudomonadota; class Betaproteobacteria; order Burkholderiales; family Comamonadaceae; genus Comamonas; species Comamonas testosteroni. Next base: position 1,267,825 of record NZ_CP006704.1, read on the forward strand.
CCAAAGAGCCCTGCTGCGGCAGGCTTTCCCCACGCGTTTCATCTGTACCGCCAGTCCCAGGCCCAGCGTGCACGCATGCTGGGCAGCATTCTGATCGAGCTGGATAGGCAATGGCATTGCGCCTTGCGCCGGGCCCCGGACTGGAGCCTGGCCTGCTCCGAGGCCTGGGGCGCTGCTCCGGCCCAAGCACATGCGCAGTCCGTGCTGGTGCCGCTGCGCGATCTGCTGGGGGTGGTCGGCGCCCATGAATGGCGCAAGAAGGGGGTGGAGATTACCGCCCTGGATGGCGCCCGCATTCATGCGCACTACGGTGTTTTCTCGCCCGTGCGCGGCGAGTATCTCGATCTGGTGGCGCGTGCGAGCATTCCTGCTGCCGGTCTGCAACAGGCCTGGGATATCGGTGTCGGTACGGGCGTGCTCTCGGCATTGCTGCTCAAGCGCGGCGTGAAGTCGGTGGTCGCCACCGATACCAGCGAGCGTGCGCTGGCCTGTGCCACCGAGAATCTGCAGCGTCTGGGTCATGCTTCCCGGGTGGAGCTGCAGCGTGCCGATCTGTTTGCGCAAGGACAGGCAGGCCTGATTGTGTGCAACCCGCCCTGGCTGCCGGGCAAGGCAGCATCGGTGCTCGATCAGGCCATTTATGACGAAGACAGCCGCATGCTGCGCGGCTTTCTGCAAGGGCTGTCAGCACACCTGCTGCCGGGTGGCGAAGGCTGGCTCATCCTATCGGACCTGGCCGAGCATCTGAAGTTGCGTACGCGTGACGAGTTGCTGGGCTGGATTGAAGCGGCCGGCCTCAAGGTACTGGGCCGCGATGACGTTCGCCCGCATCATGGCAAGGCGCAGGACCGCGAGGACCCCTTGCACACTGCGCGCGCGGCCGAAGTGACCTCGCTCTGGCGTCTGGCTGCTGCCGCTTGACCGCGGGCGTCGTCCGTCGGCCGTCGGAAAGCTAGGCCGTCGCGCCTTGCAGTTCCTGGCTGGACGGATCGGCTGCCTCGCCATGCGCCAGCAGGGCGGCCAGCCTTTCGCGCAGCGACCGGGCGCGCTCTTCGCCCGCATATTCCTCTACCGCTGTCAACAGGCTGATGCCTGCGCTGCGCAGACTGTTCAGGTCTCTGGCCTCGCGCAGCTGGGTGCGCAATGTCTGGGCCAGTGCCTCATGGCGGTTGGCAAACAGGCGCTCGCACATATCGAATAAATACATGCGCGTGCCTGCCATATTGATGGCTGGCACCGTGCTGGCGGCTTGCTCTGCTGGCGCCAGGGCCGGTACGGCAGGGCTTTCGCCGAGGGTGGCAAGAGCCACTGCAGGGTGGAGGGCCACGCCGCGCTCCCTGGGGGCGCTGGAGGACGCCACCAGTTGGAGATACCCCTGCTCCACCAATTGCTGGGCCAGTGCGGCATGATCGCTGCCCAGCATGGCGGCAAGTTCTTCCATGCTCTTGCCGCCGGCCAGCAACAGCAGGGAGCGCGCGCGCTGCGGCAGCTGGCGCGATCCGGGCTGAAGTTCCTCCTGGGCCTTGGCGGTTTTCTGCAAAATCATGGCTGGTTCTGTCTGGCGCATTACAAGTGCGGATGCGCTATTGCATGAGCTGACGATGACACTGGTGTGAATCTGCGCCAATTCGCAGTGGATCGGCCAGTCATTACTGCCCAAGCTTGCCAATTGCTTCTGAATTAATAGCTGCTGGCGTTTTCTGAATAAGCGCTACAGGTCAATCTGATTTGAATCTGAAATGAGACTGCTGCTTGCGCCCATGGAAGGGCTGCTGGATTTTGTGTTGCGCGATGTGCTGACCCGGGTGGGCGGCGCGGATCGCTGCGTGTCCGAGTTCATTCGCATCAGCGGCTCCCTGCTGCCGGACAAGGTCTATCTGCGCACCATGCCTGAGCTGCGCTACGGCAGCCGGACGCTGGCCGGAGTGCCGGTGCGGGCGCAGCTGCTGGGTTCTGACCCCGTCAGCATGGCCGAAAACGCGGCCAATCTGGCGCGTCTGGGGCCCGAGGGCATTGATCTGAATTTCGGCTGCCCGGCCAAGGTGGTCAACCGCCATGGCGGTGGTGCATCGCTGCTGCAGGACCCCATGCAGATTGCCCGCGTGGTCGAAGCCGTGCGCAAGGCGGTTCCGGCGCAGCTGCCGGTATCGGCCAAGATGCGGCTGGGTTTCAACGACCGGGCGCTGATGACCGAGTGCGCCCAGGCCATGGAAAGCGGCGGAGCCTGCGAAATCGTCGTCCATGCACGCACCAAGCTGGATGGCTATCGCCCCCCGGCCTACTGGGAGGAGATTCCGCGCATCCGCGAGGCGGTGGGCGTGAATGTGGTGGCCAATGGCGAGATCTGGACCGTGGAGGAGGCCTTGCGCTGCCGCGAAGTCTCGGGTTGTGACGATCTGATGCTGGGACGCGGCATCGTGGCCGACCCGGGTCTGGCACTGGCGGTGCGCCGCGCCGTGGAGCAGGGCAGTGGCACGGCGGCGGCGGGCATTGATTGGCTTGAGCTGGCGCCCCAGGTGCAGCGTTTCTGGCATATGGTCTGCGAGGATCTGGAGCCGCGTCAGCGTGCAGGTCGTCTCAAGCAATGGCTCAATCTCATGCGCAGACGCTTTCCCGAAGCCGAGCAGGCCTATCAGGAGGTGCGCACCCAGACCGATCAACGCGCCATCAGCGATTGGGTGCAGGCGCTGCCACTGCGCGATCTGCAGCAGGAATGGGCCTGGCCGCAGTCCGTGTCTAAAGCAGACTGTCCGGAGCCAGAGGCCCGAGCAGCTGCAGCATGAGGCGCAGTCCGAGGCTGGCATCGGGCTCCGAGTAGGAGTCCTCGAGACCGCTTTCCTGGGGGGCGCGCCAGACCAGCTTTCCCTTGGGGTCCAGGTCCACCCGCCAGCTGTTTTCGGGCAGGCTTTCGTCGATGCTGTCGCTGGCCAGCTGGCTGAAGCGGCGGCTGCCGATCAGCACGGCGATCTCGGTGTTCTGCAGCTGTGAGCGCATGTCCAGATTCATGGAGCCCACGGCGACCAGGCGCCCGTCCATGACCAGCAGCTTGGTGTGCAGCATGGCCCGCGAAGCCCCGGCGCTGCCCCCGCTGGAGCCCGTGGTGCCTGCGCGCAATGCGGAGCGTACATTGGCCGCTTCGCTGCGCATTTCATGCAGTTCTATGCCCATCTCCAGCAGCGCCTTGCGATGACGTGCATAGCCGGCATGGGCCAGCGGCGCATCGTTGGAAGCCAGGGAATTGGTCAGCACCCGGATGCGCACGCCCTTGCTGCGCGCGGCGCGAAAGGCATCCATGATCTCCGGCCCCGGCACGAAGTAGGGCGAAACCACCAGCAGGTCCTGCCTGGCGGAGCGGATCAGTGCCAACAGACCATCGACCACCGATTCGGCATTCAGCGCCGGCGTGGCCGAGGAGGGCAGGCTGTGGGCGTCGTCCGCCTTAAGCACGGCTGTTCCGACGGGCTCGCTGGCCGCCGATCGTTCCGCACCTTCGACGGGAATCTTGGTCGGGCTGTCCGCCAGCACCATGGCCTGGGCCCAGATCCATGGGATCCGGTTCAGATTCATGGACTTGTCCTCGGACTCCGGTCCTGCGATTCCGGTGCCCGGGGCTGGCGCGGCTTCGGTTTTGGCGTCTTCCTGGTCGAACTGCGTCTTGAGCTTGAGCAAATCCGGCTCGCTGATCAGCGACTGTACGGGGTAGGCGCGCACATTGTTCCAGTAGCGGTCGAAGCTGCGCGACAAATCCTTGACGACGGGGCCGCCGGCCAGGACATCGAGATCGACAAAATTGCCCACATTGGAGGCGTCAAAATAGGCATCGCCCAGGTTGCGTCCGCCGATCACGGCCAGGGTGTTGTCGGCCACGAACAGCTTGTTGTGCATGCGCTGCTGGGCGCGCTGAAAGTCGGTCAGCAGCGTCCAGGCCCGGCCGATGGTGGAGGCGCGCGAGCCGGCCAGCGGGTTGAACATGCGCATCTCCACATTGGGCACAAAAGCCGGGCGCATGACCTGCGCGTCGGGCCCGGTGCTGTGAAAATCGTCCAGCAGCACGCGTACGCGCACGCCGCGCCGGGCCGCCTGCACGACGGCGCGCAGCAGTCGCCCGGTGCTTTGGTCTGCATGGATGGCGTAGTACTGCAGATCCAGCGTTTTCTGTGCGTTTTCCACCAGCGCCATGCGGCTGCTGAGCGCATGCCTGGGGCCGGAGATCAAGGCAAAAGCCGAGGCATCGGGCTTGGCCTTGGCAGGCCGGGTCTGGGAGATGAACAGGCCCAGGTCCGTGCTTTGGGGTTGGCTCAGGGCCGTGCTGACGGGGCGCTCCACATGCTTGGGCAGCGGTGCTGCGCAACCCGTGAGCAGCATCACGACAAAAGCGCCGGCAAGCAGTGCCGGACACTTGGGCCGCCGCAACGGCTGCAGGCGTGACGATGTAGAGATAGGAGCCGTCATTGCTGCTTTGTAACCCATGATGACCGAGTTCACATGTCGGACACAGACTGCGCTAGAACTGCTCTCGGCCCTGGATTCTGGCAACAATGCGCAGATCCGGTCCCATGCGGGCGACATCATGGAACTCCAGTGGCAGGCCTTGCTCCAGGCTGTCGAGCGGGCCGAAGTTGGCAATGCCCATGGCTCCCGTGCCTAGCAGCTTGGGGGCTTGATAGAAGAGGAGCTCATCGACCAGACCTTCGTGAATCAGTGAGCCGTTGAGTTTGAAGCCTGCTTCCACATGCAGCTCATTCGTGCCGCGCTGGGCCAGATCGCGCAGCAGGGCTGCCAGATCGACCTTGCCCGCTGCATTCGGCATAGCAATAACCGTAGCACCTAGCGCTCGCAGTTTCTCGATCTTGGACTGGTTTATGCTGCAGGTGTATATGAAGCAACCGCTAGGTGCTTTCAAAACATGAGCGTCCGGCGGGATGTCCAGCTTGCTGTCCACCACCGCAATACGCGGCTGGCGTGGCGTGGGCTGGTCGCGCACGTTCAGGCGCGGGTTGTCTTCCAGCACCGTGCCTATGCCGGTCAAGATCGTGCAGGCGCGGGCACGCCAGGCATGTCCATCGGCGCGGGCAGCCGCCGAGGTGATCCACTGGCTTTGACCATTGTGCAAGGCCGTGACGCCATCCAGCGAGCTGGCCGCCTTCATGCGCACCCAGGGCGTGCCGCGAATCATGCGGCTGAAAAAACCGATATTGAGCTCGCGTGATTCGGCTGCGCCGGGGCCAATCTCCACATCAACACCCGCGGCGCGCAGCCGCTCGAAGCCCTGGCCGGCCACTTGCGGATTGGGATCCGTCAGCGCCCCCACCACCTTGGCTATGCCGGCTGCGATCAAGGCGTCGCAGCAGGGGCCGGTACGGCCATGGTGCGAGCAGGGCTCCAGCGTCACATAGGCCGTGGCTCCACGCACATCGTTGCCCTTGGCCGCCGCATCGCGCAATGCCATCACCTCGGCGTGGGGGCCACCGGCCTGCAGGGTAAAGCCCTGGCCGATGATACGGTCCGAGGCATCGACGATCACGCAGCCAACGCGCGGGTTGGGTGAGGAAAGAAAAAGCGCCTGAGCAGCCTGCTCAAGCGCCTTGTTCATGAAATGGGCAGAGGGTGTCATGCCCAGGATGGTAATGCAGAGGCGTAGGGCCTACTTGCCCCAGCAGTCGGCGTTGTAGCCCGTGTCTCCTTGTACCTTGCTGTTGGCGCCGGTAACACCTGCCTGGTTCAAGGTAAGAGTCTTGCATTTGTCAACTGCTTGACCTCCTTGAGGGGCTGCTTGGATGACATAGGCAGATGTGCTGGAGCTTGCGAAGCTGAAGGTATACCTGCTTGTACCGTACTGGGCCAGCATCTTGTCCATGGCTGTCTTCTGGGTGCTGTCACCAGTGATCGGGTAGACGCCGTTGGCAGTTGCTGCACGCTCCATCCATAGGGCCGCTTGCTGCAAGCCGGCTTTGGCTTCATTTCTAAATCCTCGTTGCGTGTATTCAGCGTAGCTCGGGTAAGCAATCGCAGCCAGAATACCTATGACAGCAACCGTAATCATTAGCTCGATGAGTGTAAAGCCCTTTTGTTTTTCCATGCTGTTCATTGAGCGATTCCTTATTGAAGCTGTCGCCAGTTCAGAGAGGTCACTGGGTTGCTGAGCTTTCCTGTATTGGAGGTTTGCTGAGTACCAATATTAATCTTCCCTCCTCGCGTACCTAAAGATATTTCTCGCGGAGAGGAGGTGGTTCTATTCGTACCACTGTCGGCGCTATTATAAAGACCATCTCCATTGGTATCCAGGAGCTGCTGAACAGGTTTAAGCCCGAATTCGATACCTAAAAGACTGCGCCAGGCTTTGGCTGGGGTGGAGGTTGGTTCGCATGTTTCCCCTTCTACATTTCCGCCGGAGGCAGGTACATCTGAAAGAATGTCTATGATGTTGCTTGCTGCTGAATAGAATCTTGGATTTCTAAGAACTCGCTCACCAGTTACCGGGAAATTAAAGTACCAACCCTTGCTGTTGAGATAATTTAGCTCGGATTGAGTTCCCATACCCCAGAAATTCTGGCCTTGGCTATTTCCGGTGCCTGCCGTTGCGGTGCTTGAGAATGTTCTTGCAACCAGATTTGACTTTGCAACGACAGTCGGGGTTGCTGCATTGGTATCGATAATTACCTTTCCGGCAGTGCATGATGTTTGATCGGCCGCGCACAGCTTATAGCGTGTATTGTCAACCACAGAATAGAAACTTTGGACAGATGCGTCTGTTCTATCACCTTCGGTCACATTTATTCCGGTGCCAAAGGCGACCATGAGACCGGCCGTGCTTTCACTGACTCTAACCAGTGGTGCTGTAGTGATGGGTTGCAAGGTTGTCGCATTATTGGCTGTATAGCTCGCTGTAAAAAGTGGCTGACCTGAAAATGCAATCCCCCAGTTCTGCGGATTTGAACTAGAAAGATCAAATTTCCACAGATTTCCGCGAAGATCTCCTGCATAAATGATGTCAGGTGTGCCGTCGCCATTCAGGTCAACCAGACGAGGAGCGGATAAACCATTGCTGCTGGCATTGGTTCCTGATGAGGCTGCGGTGATTTTTACCAATTCCTTTTGCCCGTCAAGATATTGGACCAGCAGAACAGGGCGCTCATTGGTGCTATTTATGCCATTGCCCATGACAACGGCCCATCGGTCATTGTTCATTTTGACAATTTGCGTCGAAATTTGAGGGCTATACTCACTTACGACTGGGGTGCTGAAAATATATCCAATATCTGCATCTGTTGTCGCAGTTTTATCTAGGACAACGATACTTCCCGCATTTGCGGTTGAAAAGTTACTGGCATATCCCGTGTTGATAGTGGGGCCGGGCTGGGTTACATCGAGAACGAAATAACCTTTTCCGCCGGCGCCGAGGCTTCCAACAAGCATGGTGCGCCATCGGTCCGCAAGGTCTGTGCTTGTGGAGTTGATGACAATGTCACCAGTGAATGCAGAGCCATCTACATAATATTGATGAGTATATGAGCTGCTTGCAAGCTGCGGAAGTCTGAATATTATTCCTTCTGGGATATAAGAGATTTTCTCTTGGCCATCCACTGCAGAAAATCCATGTAGCATTCCGTCATTTCCGCCTACATAAAGCATGGGTATTCGTGTTTTATAGCGCGCTGCAAATGCGGAGTATCCTGGCTGATTGTAGCCTTGACTTGGAGATCCCGTATACCATATGGCTGAATTGACGATGTCGCCTTGAATGGAGCTGCGTGTTCTAAAATTGAAATTCTGAACAGTCCCTCCATTGTTGGTGATATCTCCACGTATGAAATCCGCTATGGCTGTTCCAAGACTTGTTTTGTTTGCGGTTGTCGCATTGGTTCCCAGAGACGTGGTCAAGCTAGATTTTTGTGCATCCGACAGGTTTGCATAGTTAAAGCTGATGCCGGCGCTGCCATTGCTTGTCAATACTAATCTATTTGCTATCTGTCCTGTACGGGCATCAAGCTTGTCTGCCGTAGTAGGTAGGCGGTTGTTTATATTGTTTCCCCAAGCTGAGTTTGCGGAAAGGACTCCCGTATCCGTTGCAGCAATCTGGGAATAAATAGCTCCCTTCCATCCACTTGCGTCGTAGGTTGCTGTATAGAGTTTGGCATCCTGCGTGCTGATGGAACTGGATGAGCTTGCATATCCAGTGAGGGGTTGAGACGTGTCTTCAATAATATTGCTGACAATATCCTTGAACGCATTTTTCAGATCTTCACTGGTCGAGGCAGGAATGAACTTGCCGCGTCCATTGATGGCCATGTGCCATAGCTCTTTTTTTCTATTATTTTCGTTTACGTTGTACCCGGAGGTTGTTCTGTTGTAAACACCATCGCAAGAAAATGTCCCAGTATCAGAAGAGGTGTTATCGGATTTACAAAGTGGGCTTGGCCAAGATAAATCTCCTGTAATCAATTTACTGTAGTCGCCAGAGAAGGTGTCTCCTCCCCAGGTCGGGGTGCCTGTCCAGGTTGCTGCGCCACTAAATCCAATGGTATATGTTGTCAAGCTTTGCCATGTTGCTGGATTATTCTTTGGATTCCAATACTCTTCAATTTCAATGTTCTGATTTCTGGAGTTCTTGAATATTTCTGAACCACTCTTTTTTATGATTGGTTTGACTTGATTTGGGATATCGTCTCTCAGGTCGGTCGCCCAATAATAAAATGAAAGATCGGCTAAGGTATTAATACCATCTGTTGAGCAACTGGTTCTGTTAGAGCAGGTTTGACTGGTTGATCCCCAGGAGTCTGAGTATATTTTTGTTTGAGTGGAACTTGCTACGTATGATTTTTGATCTGCAAATGTTGCATTTGTTCCATCAATATTCCCTGGGGATATGGTTTTGTAGCCCGTAAGGTTTCTGTCTCCATCTATATTTGTAGTCGTGCTGCTGGTGGAGCTGTTCCAGCCACCATCTGTCATGAAAATATGGAAGGATTTCCGGCAAGAGAGTACATTGCCCAACCGGGTTCCGGGTACCTCTGCCCACGGGGAATCACTATTCAGCGGTGTATTTTTTAAATAATCTCCGGCATTTCTTACCATCTGATGAGATGGAGTTCCATCCTTTGCGGTGAGCGTATCCACCCAAGTCAAGAAATTGGTGCGATGTGCTCCCTCCAGGATTTTCAGGGAGTTTCTATTACCACAAGATGTGCTATTGCTAGGGATGCCATTGCATCGATTCATGGATTGCCAAGCAATACGGAGTCTTTTGTCGGGAATATTGCTTACTGCAAATGTGTCTTTTAATGCCGTTTTGAGTGCACTAATGCCAGAGTCGCCCATACTTCCAGAGTCGTCAACCGAAATGATGACATTAGGGGCAGGTTCTATGCTTGCGCTGCCTGCAGGGTATGTTGCGAAATTAAGTGGCGTTGCATTTGTGTAAATATGTGTGGCAAGACCTGCGATAGCCAAAGAATAGGCGAGGTTCTTGATAATTATTTTTCTTTTCATATTATTCACCTTTAATCACAGGCATGGAGATGACTGTCTGGATTACGGCCATGGTCGGGGAATGGTCGCTAAAATCAGTGCTGCTGCTCGATCCTTTGATGCCAAAGGCCAGGGCTGTAATTCTGAAAATCATTTCTGCGTTTGTCGCCGGTGTCGTTGTGCCTTGCACTATTTTTCCAATATTTCCGCCGGGACTCAATCCAAGTGTCCCATATGGCATCGGCTCTATCCAATACCAAGCTCCTTTATTGGCATCGGTCAATGCCAAAATTGGATTGGGAGGTGTAATTGTTTCCGAGCCGCTTTGGTTGGCACCAGAAAATTGCCCATATCTCGCCCCTAGGCTAAGCATGGCTTGCAAGGTGCTGGGGTCATTCCAGAAATCCTCCGCGATGGTTCGCCTCAAACAAATGGCATTCTTGCATTGATTGGTTTGAGCTGCGAGGCTGTCGCTCCACGGTCCAAAAAAAACATCTTGGCTACCAGGGAACTGCTGGGTGCTACCTGTTCTTAGTGAAGTTTTTGTGTTGTCATAAAGATGCCGGTATATATCATCCTGAGCATCTTGAACCATGGCTTGTGCGGATTCCATGGCTCTTTGATAATCGGCATCATTGCCAGCTACCAATTCATTGAAAATTGCTGAACGAGAAGCCCATAGAGCAACGAGCATAGAAAGTAGAATAAAAATTACAACAATATAGAGAGCGGCTCCCTGTTGCAGATTTTTGTTTGGTGTCTTCATATTTAGCTGCTTGTTGGCCAGGCATGGCTACGAGAACGGAAAGTGTTTCTGAAAACCATGCGTAATCGATTTCCGCGGGATACCGTTTGATTGCTGCAGTTGATATAGTTGCTGCCCGCAGTGTCAATGCTGTCGGAGCCTTCCAATTCAATACACACCTCTACCGACTGAACTTTTGACCAAGCTGCATTGTCAGTGAATGCAGAAGCAGTAGAGTAGGCGAAAGTCGGATTGGTATAGCCTTGCTGGCTCACAAAGCGAACAATGAAATCCTTGACTTTGATGTCGCTTGCCTGGGACCCTCCAATAATAGGTTGTTTGGAGCTTGTGCCGGCGCAATACAGAATATTGCTGTCCAGCTTGAATGCGCTTTGAAGAGCCTCTGGTGGAGAGCTGGACGGATTTTCTCCCAGGCAATTTCTTAGCAAGGAGCCTGTGCTTGCAGTTCCGTCTGCTGCAAGTGGATAAATTTTATCAATCGGAGCATTTTGATAGGTTACAGTCAACTTATATTCATTGCTTCCGGGGCTGTCCTTTCCTGAGATAGGCGGATAGCTTGCTATAGCAAGGTTATTTCGAAAATATGCAGATTCCAGATAGCTGGTGGATGGCTCCAGAGAGAGGCTACCTGCTTGTCGAATCTGTTGTCCAATCACACGAAATGCATAAGCCGCTTGCTGCTGCATTGTTGTGCTGTCGCTGGTGGATATGCTTGCATTTTTTGAGGCCAGCAATGCGCCAATTGCAATCGCGACAGTTAGAAGTCCAATTGCAATACCTACCATCAACTCGATAAGAGTCACGCCTTGCTGGTGTAGACGATTGGAGGACCTAAAGGAATGAGGATCTTTCTGCATATCAATATTGGTGACTATTGTGAGCAGTAGGCTGTAGAGGCAACGGTTTGGCAGCGTTCATCAAGGCTGATATATTGCAGATGGCAACTCATATAAGGGCTCTGCGAGTTATTGGCGTCGATCTTTGGGCATTGAACGGCTGTACCGGTCGAGTCCGTGGCACTGATTGATGAAGAAACCCCAGCAGAATCTTCATTGGAACGCCAGGCAAGCATCACTCCTAGGGCCTTCCCATCGGCGGTGGCGAAAATCCTTGCTTTCCCCAGTGGGAGTGTATTCTTTGCTGAGTTTAGCCAAATATATTTGTCGTAAGCGGCGAGCTGTGTAGCTGTGCAAGAGGCTCCACTCGAAGAGCAGTCCACCGATGGCTCCGTAATTGATTGAGTAAGATCTGTCCAGGTGGTTGTGTACTGATTGGCATTTGCTATGCCACTGGTTTGATTCTTTATTCTTTCACTTAAATCATTGACCAAACGAATGCTTTGGGTTCTTCGCATGGTATCTTGAGTATTGGAAAGAGTGCGCATCTGAACACCCAATATGCCTAATATTCCAAGTGCAGTTAATAAGATTGCTATTAATGACTCAAGTAAGGTGAAGCCATTCTGTTTATTTAAGCGCATGGAGGGTCCCCGATTACCTGAATTCTTCCTCCGGAACTTGTGCATATGCCTTGAGCGGGAGGATTTAAGTTTCCTCCTGCGGGAAGTATGTATATGCCTTTTGCGTTAATTCCGCTCATCTTTCCCCAGCGATCTAAGGAGATGGTTCCACTACTGCTTTTTACTGTTACTTCTATTCCTTTGGGTGGAGGTATATTTTTTATGCTAATTGAGTTTCCAGCCGAGTCAGAATAAAAGATGCTCCAGCCGCATCCCCAGTCTTCATTGGTGCTGGCGGCTGTACAGCCATTGGTATTATTTGGGGTTTTCTTTATGGTGACCCCCCCGCCGCGTTTTATGGCTTCTGTGCGGGCCAAATACAGTGTGCTCACCATGCTTTCAGTAGTCGATTTGACATTCCAACGCTGGATCATGGGTGTAAAACTGGGTGCGGCAACTGCGGTAAGCACGGCCAGCACGGCAATCACGGTCAGCAGCTCGATCAATGTGAAGCCGTGGGCTCGCCTTCGCAGGCAGAAAGGCCGATCTAAAAAATACGAAGAAAGGTGCATGCTTGGATGGTAGATGGATGCAGCACTTTGTAACCACGGGCGGGACTGGCGGTTGATTTTGCTAGACCTGCGGTGCCTCTCAGCGCCTTCCCGGTTGTGGCCTCTGTGTATACCCCGCGCATGCCCCGGAGTTGGGTCTTCCCTGGCATTCCCGGTACAGCCGTCTGTCGCGTTCGGCGGTGGTCTCTTCCGAGCTGCTCCGGGTGTTCAGGATCTTGACCTTGTGTCTTCGCTTTCTGGCAGCCTTGTGGCTGCGTTCAACGGCTGCATTGGCTGGGAATGCCGGCAGATGGGCGAGCGCGACAGCCGCCAGGGCCGCAGTGCAGAGACGGGCAAGCGAGTCTCGTCGAGACAGTCGGAGCATGGCGAATCCTTGGTCGAAGGTGATGAGGCATTGTCAGTGTCTGGTCCTGGCATCGGCAAGCGGGGTTTGCCTGACTGGATCCGAGGCTGGTCGTGCTGCTGTATGGGGAATAAATCAGCTCTTGATATAATCGCCAGGTTTTGCATGGTGCAAGACGCACGCTGAGGCCTTTCCAGTCTTGGCGCAAGTAACCAAGGTGCTCCCCGCTGAGTGCCAAATCCTAAGGAAAACAAAATGATCGCTGCCGATAAGAAGGCTGAAGTTGTCAAGGCCAATGCCCGTTCCGAAAACGACACTGGTAGCCCCGAAGTGCAAGTGGCTCTGCTGACAGCTCGCATCAACGAACTGACTCCCCACTTCAAGGCTAACGCCAAGGACCACCACGGTCGCCGCGGTCTGCTGCGCATGGTGAGCCGTCGCCGCAAGCTGCTGGACTACCTGAAGTCCAAGGACGCTGACCGCTACACAGCACTGATCGCCAAGCTGGGCCTGCGCAAGTAAGCACGGTGAAAGATCGAAACGCCTGAGTTAGATTGCCTAGCTCAGGCGTTTTTTACTTCGGAGTTCGCAAAACAGAGCGAAGCTGTGTCATTCCAGTGCTGCACTGCGTGCTGCAATTTGTATAGCGCGTAGCGCAGCACTGGAATGGCATCGTGTTCTGTTTGCACTCCAAATCAAGACTGGATAAGCGCATCCAGCTATTCATGAAGGAGTCAATATGACCATGTTCAACAAAGTTACCAAGACCTTCCAGTGGGGCCAGCATACGGTCACCATGGAAACCGGCGAAATCGCCCGTCAGGCCTCCGGCGCCGTGCTGGTTAACATCGACGACACTGTGGTGCTGGCCACTGTCGTGGGTTCCAAGATCGCCAAGGCCGGCCAGGACTTCTTCCCCCTGACCGTTGACTACATCGAGAAGACTTATGCCGCCGGCAAGATCCCCGGCAGCTTCTTCAAGCGCGAAGCCAAGCCTTCCGAGCTGGAGACTCTGACCTCGCGTCTGATCGACCGCCCCATCCGTCCCCTGTTCCCCGAAGGCTTCTACAACGACGTGCATGTGGTCATCCACACCATTTCGTTGAACCCCGAAGTCGACGCCGACATCGCTGCCATGATTGCTGTCTCCGCTGCTCTGGCAGTGTCGGGTCTGCCTTTCAACGGTCCTATTGGCGCAGCCCGCGTGGGTTACATCAACGGCGAATACGTGCTGAACCCCGGTCAGACCCAGCGCAAGGATTCGCAGATGGATCTGGTCGTTGCCGGCACCGAATCCGCCGTGCTGATGGTGGAGTCCGAAGCCCAGCAACTGCCTGAGGAAGTGATGCTGGGCGCCGTGGTGTTCGGCCACGAGCAAGGCAAGATCGCGATCGACGCCATCCATGATCTGGTGCGCGAAGGCGGCAAGCCCGCATGGGACTGGACTGCTCCCGCCAAGGACGAAGCGCTGATCGCCAAGGTGGTCGAGCTGGGTGAAGCCAAGCTGCGCGCCGCTTACCAGGAGCGCAACAAGCAGGTGCGTACCCTGGCTTGCCGCACGGCCTACGCCGACGTCAAGGCTGCCTTGACCGAGCAAGGCGTGGCGTTCGACGGCGTCAAGGTTGAAGGCATGCTGTTCGACATCGAAGCCGGCATCGTGCGTTCGCAGATCCTGGCGGGCGAGCCCCGTATCGACGGCCGTGACACCCGTACCGTGCGCCCCATCGAGATCCGCTCCTCGGTGCTGCCCCGCACCCACGGCTCCGCGCTGTTCACGCGTGGTGAAACCCAGGCCCTGGTGATCTCCACGCTGGGTACCGAGCGCGATGCCCAGAAGATCGACGCACTGGCTGGCGAGTTCGAAGACCGCTTCCTGTTCCACTACAACATGCCTCCCTTTGCCACCGGCGAAGTGGGCCGCATGGGCTCGACCAAGCGCCGTGAAATCGGCCACGGCCGTCTGGCCAAGCGCGCTCTGGCCGCTTGCCTGCCGACCAAGGAGGAGTTCCCCTACACCATCCGCGTGGTGTCGGAAATCACCGAGTCCAACGGTTCCTCGTCCATGGCTTCGGTCTGCGGCGGCTGCCTGTCCATGATGGATGCCGGCGTGCCCATGAAGGCGCATGTGGCCGGTATCGCCATGGGTCTGATCAAGGAAGACAACAAGTTCGCCGTGCTGACCGACATCCTGGGTGACGAAGATCACCTGGGTGACATGGACTTCAAGGTGGCCGGTACCACCAACGGCATCACCGCCCTGCAGATGGACATCAAGATCCAGGGCATCACCAAGGAAATCATGCAGGTCGCCCTGGCTCAGGCCAAGGAAGCGCGCATGCACATCCTGGGCAAGATGCAGGAAGCCATGGGCGAAGCCAAGGCCGAAGTCTCCAGCTTCGCGCCCAAGCTCTACACCATGAAGATCAACCCCGAGAAGATTCGCGACGTGATCGGCAAGGGCGGCGCCACCATCCGTGCGCTGACCGAAGAGACCGGCACCCAGATCAACATCGAGGAAGACGGCACCATCACCATTGCCGCCACCGATGGCGCCAAGGCCGAAGCCGCCAAGCTGCGCATCGAGCAGATCACGGCCGAAGTCGAGATCGGCAAGATCTACGAAGGCCCCATCGTCAAGATCCTGGAATTCGGTGCCCTGGTCAATCTGCTGCCCGGCAAGGACGGTCTGCTGCACATCAGCCAGATCGCCCACGAGCGCGTGGAAAAGGTCACCGACTACCTGCAAGAAGGCCAGGTGGTCAAGGTCAAGGTGCTGGAGACCGACGACAAGGGCCGTGTCAAGCTGTCGATGAAGGCGCTGACCGAGCGTCCCGCCGGCATGCCCGAGCGCGAGCCCCGCGAGCCGCGTGAACCCCGTGGCGATCGCGAGTACCGCGAACGTGCTCCTCGCCAGAATCGCGAGCCCCGCGAAAACCGCGAGCCGCGCGACAACCGTGCAGCCGCTGACGAGCAGCAGCAACAGCAGCAGTAATGGCTGAGCAGGAGGCCGCCGTGAGGCGGTCTCCTGTTTTGTCGTTTGCTGGCTAATCCTGATTTAGTAGCTGCCAGCGCTTTCTGCATAAGCGTTTGAGCCTGATTTCTTTGATGAAGCAAAGCCTGACTATGGAAGCCAACACAATGCGAGCGGTGGAAATCACCAGCTATGGTGCGCCAGACGTGCTGCGCATGGGTGTACGTCCCATGCCGGTGGCGGTTGAGGGGGAGGTGCTGATTCGCGTAGCCGCGAGCGGTATCAATCGCCCCGATGTGCTGCAGCGCAAAGGTCATTACGCACCACCTCCTGGGGCTTCGGATTTGCCAGGGCTGGAGGTTGCGGGGGTGATTGTTGCCGGCGATGAGGCCGCCATGGCGCAAGCTGGCTTCAAGCTCGGCGACCGCGTCTGTGCGTTGGTGGCAGGTGGCGGCTATGCGAGTTTCTGCGCTGCGCCTGTGGCCCAGTGTCTGCCGGTGCCGGCGGGTTTCAGCGACGTCCAGGCGGCGGCCTTGCCCGAGACCTTTTTCACGGTCTGGAGCAATGTGTTCGATCGCGGTGCTCTGCAGCCCGGCGAAACCTTGCTGGTGCAGGGTGGCAGCAGTGGCATTGGCGTGACGGCGATCCAGCTGGCCAAGGCCTGGGGCGCGAAGGTCATTGTCACGGTGGGCAGCGATGCCAAGTGCGATGACTGCCTCAAGCTCGGAGCCGACCACGCCATCAACTACAAGACCCAGGACTTTGCCGCGGAAGTGCAGCGCATCACGGCAGGCGAAGGCGTCAATGTCATTCTCGACATGGTCGCCGGCAGCTATGTGGCGCGCGAGGTGCAATGCCTGGCTCCCGACGGCCGCCTGGTCATCATTGCGGTGCAGGGCGGCGTCAAGGCCGAGTTCGATGCCGGCCTGGTGCTGCGCAAGCGACTGACCGTGACCGGCTCCACGCTGCGCCCGCGTTCAGTGGCCTTCAAGGCGGCGATCGCCGAGGCGCTCAAGCGCAATGTCTGGCCCCTGCTGGAGTCCGGCAAGGTGCGCCCAGCCATTTATCGTGAATTCGATGCTGCTGACGCAGCGCAGGCTCATGCGCTGATGGAATCCAGCCAGCACACCGGAAAAATCGTTTTGACTTGGGAAACATGAAGCAAAAACTCATTGTTGGCAACTGGAAGATGAACGGCAGCCTGGCTGCCAATGCCGCTTTGCTGCAGGCCATCAAGCAGGGCTTGCCTGCTGGAAACAAGGCGGGTGTGGCCGTGGCTGCTCCTGCGCCTTATCTGGCTCAGGTCCAGGCGGAACTTGCGGGTACTTCCATCGGTGTGGGCGCGCAGGACGTGTCCCAGCACGAGCAGGGTGCATTCACGGGCGAGGTTTCGGCCATCATGCTCAAGGAGTTCGGCGTGCGCTACGCGCTGGTCGGTCACTCCGAGCGTCGTCAGTATCATGGCGAGACTGATGCCGTGGTGGCTGCCAAAGCCCAGGCCGCGCTGGCCAAGGGCATTACGCCCATCGTCTGCGTGGGCGAGACCCTGGCGGAGCGTGAAGCCGGTCAGACAGAAGTCGTGGTCAAGCGTCAGCTGGCAGCCGTGATTCACCAGGTCGGTCCATGCGTGAGCGAGCTGGTGGTGGCCTATGAGCCTGTCTGGGCCATAGGCACTGGCAAGACCGCCTCGCCCGAGCAGGCCCAGCAGGTTCATGCCGTGCTGCGTGCGCAACTGGCTGCAGCCAGCGACAAGGCCGCTCGCGTGCCTGTGCTTTACGGCGGCAGCATGAATGCGGGCAATGCGGCGCAGTTGCTGGCTCAGGCCGATATTGACGGTGGCCTGATCGGTGGCGCGGCTCTCAAGGCCCCGGATTTCCTCACCATTATTGCGGCAGCGCAATAATTCGTCTGCGCCGCACTCCGGTGCGGTGCGCAATGATTCAGACTTTTAGGTTTTGATATGAACGTCTTTTCCAGCGTCATTCTCGCGGTCCAGATGCTGGCCGCTCTGGGCATGATCGGCCTCATCCTCATGCAGCACGGCAAGGGTGCCGATATGGGGGCTTCCTTTGGCAGCGGTTCGTCGGGCAGCCTGTTTGGCGCCTCGGGCAGTGCCAACTTCCTGTCGCGCTCCACGGCGGCTCTGGCCACGGTGTTCTTTGTGGCGACATTGGCACTGGCTTATCTGGGCAATGCCCGTCCGGTGAGCTCGGGCAGCGTGCTTGAGGGCGCTGCTGTGTCGGCTCCTGCGCCTGCTGGCGCTGTGCCACCTGCAACTACCGGTGATGCTGCCGTGCCTCCTGCTGCTCCTGCAGAGGGTGCCGCCCAGATCCCAACAAAATAATTTGAGAAAATCCTGAAGAACCCCGAAGAGTGGGGTTTTTCAGGCTAGAATCTAGGGATTGTCTGGGGATCAGAATCTTTGCAATGAAGGTTCCAGAGATTGCCGGACTTTGAGACGAAGCCGTCGTGGTGGAATTGGTAGACACGCTATCTTGAGGGGGTAGTGGCGAAAGCTGTGCGAGTTCGAGTCTCGCCGACGGCACCAACACATAACTAAAAACCTGCCCTGCTGATCAGGCAGTGATCGGTGAGGCATGTTTTCATAACAAGGCCCACTCGATGAACATCGATCAGTACCTTCCCGTTCTTCTGTTCATTCTTATCGGCATGGCTGTGGGTGTTGTACCCCTGGCTCTCGGCTACGTGCTGGGTCCCAATCGCCCTGATGCTGCCAAGAACTCTTCCTACGAATGCGGTTTCGAGGCGTTTGACGACGCTCGGATGAAATTTGATGTGCGCTATTACCTGGTTGCCATCCTGTTCATTCTGTTTGACTTGGAAATCGCATTTCTGCTGCCCTGGGCTGTCGCACTCAAAGATGTTGGCGGCGTGGGTTTTGTTGCTGTCCTGATTTTCCTGGCCATTCTGGTCGTGGGCTTTGCCTACGAGTGGAAAAAAGGCGCCCTGGATTGGGAATAAGCAGCTTTTCTGAGGAAACACGATGATCGAAGGCGTGATGAAGGAAGGCTTCGTCACCACCAGTTATGACACGGTGGTGAACTGGGCCAAGACAGGGTCGATCTGGCCCATGACATTTGGCCTGGCCTGCTGTGCGGTGGAGATGATGCACGCAGCTGCTGCCCGCTATGACATCGGTCGCTTCGGCTCCGAAGTGTTCCGTGCCAGCCCCCGCCACTCTGACCTGATGATTGTTGCCGGTACGCTGTGCAACAAGATGGCTCCCGCGATGCGCAAGGTCTATGACCAGATGTCCGAGCCGCGCTGGGTCATCTCCATGGGCTCCTGTGCCAATGGTGGTGGTTACTATCACTACAGCTACTCGGTGGTGCGCGGTTGCGATCGCATCGTTCCCGTCGACGTCTATGTGCCTGGTTGCCCTCCGACAGCGGAAGCGCTGATCTACGGCATCATCCAGCTGCAGCAGAAGATTCGTCGTACCCACACCATCGCTCGCGTTTAAAGGGCTGAGATGACTGCAATTGCTATTCACCCCGAAAAGCTTCGGGATGTGGTTACGGCTGCCTTGGGTGACAAGGTGCGCTCTGTCACTCTGGCCTACGGCGAAGTGACGGTGGAAGTGTCTGCTGGCCAGTATCTGGACGTGATGCAGATCCTGCGCAACGCGCCGGACTGCCAGTTCGAGATGCTGCTGGATCTGTGCGGCGTGGACTACTCCACTTATGCGGAAGTCGGCAAGGACGGTCCACGTTTTGCCGTGGTGTCTCACCTGATGTCCCTGACGCTGAACCAGCGTCTGCGTGTGCGCGTGTACTGTGCCGATGACGATTTCCCCGTAGTGGCTTCGATCAATCCGATCTGGAATTCGGCCAACTGGTTCGAGCGCGAAGCGTTCGATCTGTTCGGTATCGTGTTCGAAGGTCATGAAGACCTGCGCCGCATCCTGACCGACTATGGCTTCATCGGCCATCCGTTTCGCAAGGATTTCCCCCTGTCCGGTCACGTGGAAATGCGCTACGACGCCGAACAGCAACGTGTGGTGTACCAGCCCGTCACGATCGAGCCGCGCGAAATCACGCCGCGCATCATTCGTGAAGAAAACTATGGCGGAGGCCTGCACTAAAGGCGCGCGTCGCCTTTGACGGAAGACCATGGCTGAAATCAAGAACTATTCCCTGAACTTTGGTCCGCAGCACCCGGCAGCGCACGGTGTGCTGCGTCTGGTGTTGGAGCTCGATGGCGAAGTGGTGCAGCGCGCCGACCCGCACATCGGCCTGCTGCACCGTGCGACCGAAAAGCTGGCCGAAAGCAAGACCTATATCCAGTCGCTGCCCTATATGGACCGCCTGGATTACTGCTCGATGATGAGCAACGAGCATGCTTACTGCCTGGCCATCGAAAAGCTGATGGGCATCGAAGTGCCCATCCGAGCCCAGTACATCCGCGTGATGTTCTCGGAAATCACCCGCATCATGAATCACCTGATGTGGCTGGGTTCCTCGGGCAACGATGCCGGCAGCTCGACCATCCTGATCTACAGCTTCCGCGAGCGTGAAGCGCTGATGGACATGTACGAAGCGGTGTCGGGTGCACGCATGCACGCGGCCTACTTCCGTCCCGGTGGTGTGTACCGCGATCTGCCGGACAGCATGCCTCAGTACAAGGCCAGCAAGGTGCGCAATGTGCGCTCCATGGAGGCCATGAACGAAGACCGCAAGGGTTCGATGCTGGACTTCATCGATGCTTTCACGCAGCGCTTCCCCAAGTGCGCGGACGAGTACGAAACCTTGCTGACCGACAACCGTATCTGGAAGCAGCGTAATGTCGGCATCGGCGTGGTGTCTGCAGAGCGCGCCATCAATCTGGGTCTGACCGGTCCCATGCTGCGCGCCTCGGGCCTGCCCTGGGACATGCGCAAGACCCAGCCCTACGAGGTCTACGACAAGCTGGACTTCGATATTCCGGTGGGTGCCACGGGCGACTGCTACGACCGCTATCTGGTTCGCATGGCCGAAATGCGCGAGTCCAACAAGATCATCAAGCAATGCGTGGACTGGCTGCGTGTCAATCCCGGCCCGGTGATCACGGACAATCACAAGGTTGCGCCCGCCAGCCGTGAAGCCATGAAGTCCAACATGGAAGAGCTGATTCACCACTTCAAGCTCTTTACCGAAGGCTTCAAGGTTCCCGAAGGCGAGGCTTACGCTTCCGTCGAGCATCCCAAGGGTGAGTTCGGCATTTATTTGATCAGCGATGGCGCCAACAAGCCCTATCGACTGAAGATTCGTCCACCAGGATTTGCGCACATGGCTGCTCTCGATGAACTGAGCCGTGGCCATATGCTGGCTGACGCCGTGATGGTGCTCAGTACCCTGGACATCGTGTTTGGAGACGTTGACCGATGATTACCGAAGCGACCAGAGAACGCTTTGCGCGTGAGGTGGCAAAGTATCCGGCTGACCAGAAACAGTCTGCCGTCATGGCTTGCCTGTCTATCGTGCAGCAGGAGCAGGGCTGGGTCAGCCAGGAAAGTGAGGCAGTGATTGCCGAAGTCCTGGGAATGGCCGAGATTGCGGTGCACGAAGTCACCACCTTCTACAACATGTACAACCAGCAACCCGTTGGCAAGTACAAGCTGAATGTCTGCACCAATCTGCCATGCCAGCTGCGCGACGGCTACAAGGCTTTGCACCACCTGGAGCACAAGCTGGGCATCAAGATGGGCGAGACCACCAAGGATGGCCTGTTCACGCTGCAGCAGTCCGAGTGCCTGGGCGCCTGCGCCGATTCGCCCGTGATGCTGGTCAATGACCGTTGCATGTGCAGCTTCATGAGCAACGAAAAGCTCGACGAGCTGGTCGACGGTCTGCGTGCAGCGGAGGGTAAGGCATGAGCACGATTCTGAACAATCCTGCCGCCAATGCCGTACTGGCCAAGTTCGCATCGACCGGCAACGAAACCTGCTTCCACGACCGTCACATCAACCCCCAGATCTATGCGGATCTGAACGGCAGCAACTGGTCCATCAAGGACTATGAAGCACGCGGCGGCTATCAGGCCCTGCGCAAGCTGCTGGGCAAGGATGGCGGCGAGGGTCTGACGCAGGATCAGGTCATCGCGACGCTCAAGGAATCCGGTCTGCGCGGCCGTGGCGGTGCGGGCTTCCCCACGGGTCTGAAGTGGAGCTTCATGCCCCGCCAGTTCCCCGGTCAGAAGCATCTGGTCTGCAACTCCGATGAGGGCGAACCCGGTACCTGCAAGGACCGCGACATCCTGATGTTCAACCCGCACATCGTGATCGAAGGCATGATCATTGCCGCTTTCGCGATGGGCATCAGCATCGGCTACAACTACATCCACGGTGAAATCTTCGAAGTCTATGATCGCTTCGAGGCAGCCCTGGAAGAAGCCCGCGCAGCCGGCTACCTGGGTGACAACATCCTGGGCAGCAGCTTCAGCTTTCAGCTGCATGCCCACCATGGCTTTGGCGCCTACATCTGCGGCGAGGAAACCGCGCTGCTGGAATCGCTGGAAGGCAAGAAGGGCCAGCCCCGCTTCAAGCCGCCGTTCCCCGCCAGCTTCGGTCTGTACGGCAAGCCCACGACCATCAACAACACCGAGACTTTCGCGGCCGTTCCCTGGATCATCCGCAACGGTGGCCAGGCCTACCTGGAGTGCGGCAAGCCCAATAACGGCGGCACCAAGATCTTCTCGGTCAGCGGCGACGTGAACCTGCCCGGCAACTACGAAGTTCCCATGGGCACGCCTTTCAGCAAGCTGCTGGAACTGGCGGGCGGCGTGCGCACCGGTCGCAAGCTCAAGGCGGTGATCCCCGGCGGCTCTTCGTCGCCCGTGCTGCCTGCCGACATCATCATGGACTGCACGATGGACTATGACTCCATCTCCAAGGCGGGCTCCATGCTGGGTTCGGGCGCCGTGATCGTGATGGATGATTCGCGCGACATGGTCGAGTGCCTGCTGCGTCTGTCGTACTTCTATTCGCACGAGTCCTGCGGCCAGTGCACGCCCTGCCGTGAAGGTACGGGCTGGCTGTGGCGCGTGGTGAACCGTATTCAGCACGGCGAAGGCCGTCCGGAAGATATCGAGCTGTTGGACTCGGTATCCGTGAACATCATGGGCCGCACCATCTGTGCGCTCGGCGACGCGGCAGCCATGCCGGTTCGCGCCATGATCAAGCACTTCCGCCACGAGTTCGAAGCGAAGATCCAGAACGCTTCCAAACAGGCTGCATGAGCGCCTGATCGCGAGACAAGCATATGGTTGAAATTGAACTGGACGGAAAAAAGGTCGAGGTGACGGAAGGCAGCATGGTCATGCATGCAGCCGAGAAGGCCGGCACCTACATTCCTCACTTCTGCTACCACAAGAAGCTATCCATTGCGGCCAACTGCCGCATGTGCCTTGTGGATGTGGAAAAGGCTCCCAAGCCCATGCCCGCCTGCGCCACGCCAGTGACGCAGGGCATGATCGTGCGCACCAAGAGCGAGAAGGCCATCAAGGCACAACAGTCGGTGATGGAGTTCCTGCTCATCAATCACCCGCTGGACTGCCCCATCTGCGACCAGGGCGGCGAATGCCAGCTCCAGGATCTGGCAGTGGGTTATGGCAGCAGCTCTTCGCGCTACGAAGAAGAAAAGCGTGTGGTCTTCCACAAGAACGTGGGCCCGCTGATTTCCATGGAGGAAATGAGCCGCTGTATTCACTGCACACGTTGCGTGCGCTTTGGCCAGGAAGTGGCCGGCGTCATGGAGCTGGGCATGATTCACCGCGGCGAGCATTCCGAGATCACCACCGTGGTGGGCGATAGCGTGGATTCCGAGCTGTCGGGCAATATGATCGACATCTGCCCCGTGGGCGCCTTGACCAGCAAGCCCTTCCGCTACAGCGCCCGTACCTGGGAACTGTCGCGCCGCAAGTCGGTGGCTCCGCACGACTCCACGGGTTCCAACCTGATTGTTCAGGTCAAGAACCACAAGGTCATGCGCGTTGTGCCCTTCGAGAACGAAGAAGTCAACGAATGCTGGATTGCCGACCGCGACCGCTTCTCCTACGAAGCGCTGAACAGCGACGAACGCCTCACCAAGCCCATGCTCAAGCAGGGCGGCGAGTGGAAGGAAGTCGACTGGCAGACCGCCCTCGAATATGTGGCCAACGGCCTGCAGCAGATCAAGAGCAACCATGGCGCCAGCGCCATCGGTGCTCTGGTCAGCCCGCACAGCACGCTGGAAGAGCTGTTCCTGGCCGGCAAGCTGGTGCGCGGCATCGGCAGCGACAATATCGACTACCGTCTGCGCAATGCCGAGTTCGCTGCCCCGCAAGGCGTGCAGTGGCTGGGTCTGCCCATCGCTGCACTGAGCACTCTGCAGTCGGCTCTGATCGTGGGCTCCAACCTGCGCAAGGACCATCCGCTGTTCGCACAGCGCATCCGCCAGGCAGCCAAGAAGGGCTGCAAGGTTTTCGCCATCAACGATCGCGTCTATGACTGGGCCTTGCCCGTCAACGCCTCGGTGGTCGCAGCCGGCGACTGGGCTCAGGCTCTGGCCGATGTGGCCGCTGCCGTGGCCGAGGCCAAGGGTGTCTCGGCTCCCGTGGCTGGTCAGGTCCATGACGAAGCCAAGGCGATTGCCGCCGCCCTGCTGGCCGGCGAGCAAAAGGCCGTGCTGCTTGGCAATGCCGCGGCGCACCATGCTCAGGCTTCCGCACTGCTGGCTCTGGCCAACTGGGTTGCCGAGCAGACCGGCGCAGCCGTGGGCTATCTGACCGAGGCCGCCAACACCGTGGGCGCGCAATGGGTCAAGGCCATGCCTGCTGGCAACGGTCTGAATGCAGCTCAGATGATTGATGGTGGCCTGAAGGCGGCCATCTTGCTGAACAACGAGCCCGAGTTCGACAGCGCTGCCGGCAAGGCCGCCATCGCAGGTCTGAACAAGGCCGAGATGGTGGTGACTCTGAGCCCCTTCAAGGCCAACCTGGAATTCAGCGATGTGCTGTTGCCCATTGCTCCGTTCACGGAAACCTCGGGCAGCTTCGTCAACGCCGAAGGCCGTCTGCAGAGCTTCCATGCCGTGGTCAAGCCTCTGGCGGACACACGCCCCGCATGGAAGGTGCTGCGCGTGCTGGCCAACCTGATGGGTGTTCCGGGCGTGGACTATGAAACGTCGCAAGACGTGCTGGCTGAGGCCACTGGCGGCGTTGCCCAAGTGCCCGCCAATGTGCTGAGCAACGCGGCCCAGGCCGTGAGCGCAGTGCCTGCCGGCACTGCGACTGCGCCTGCAGTCGCCAGCATTTACCAGCTCGACAGCATCGTGCGCCGCGCTACGTCGCTGCAATTGACGGCTGACGCTCGTCAGGTTCGTGAGGGAGGCGCCGCATGATCGACGCATTGAAAGCCTGGGGCGCGGGCCTGTCCGCCGCTCCTTTCTGGACCGATGTGGCCTGGCCCGTCATCTGGATTCTGCTCGGCATCGTGGCCATCGTGGCTCCCCTGATGGGTGCCGTGGCCTACCTCACGCTGTGGGAACGCAAGCTGCTGGGTTTCATGCAAATCCGTCTGGGCCCCAACCGCGTGGGTCCTTCGGGTCTGCTGCAGCCTCTGGCTGACGGCCTGAAGCTGCTGACCAAGGAACTGATTCAGCCCACGGCTGCAGCCAAGGGCCTGTTCTATGTGGGCCCCGTCATGGCCATCATGCCGGCCCTGGCGGCCTGGGTGGTGATTCCCTTCGCTCCCGATGTGGCCCTGGCCAACGTGAACGCAGGTCTGCTGCTGCTGATGGCCATCACTTCCATTGAAGTCTATGGCGTGATCATTGCGGGCTGGGCTTCCAACTCCAAGTACGCGTTCCTGGGCGCACTGCGCGCCTCGGCTCAGATGGTGAGCTACGAAATCGCGCTGGGCTTCTGTTTCCTGGTGGTCATCATGGTCACGGGCAGCATGAATCTGTCGGCCATCGTGATGAGCCAGGGTCAAGGTCAGTTTGCATCCATGGGCATGAGCATCCTGTCCTGGAACTGGCTGCCTCTGCTGCCCATCTTCATCGTCTACCTGATCTCGGTCGTTGCCGAAACCAATCGTCACCCGTTTGACGTGGTCGAAGGCGAAGCCGAAATCGTGGCCGGTCACATGGTCGAGTACTCGGGCATGGGCTTTGCGGTCTTCTTCCTGGCCGAATACGCGAGCATGTGGCTGGTCTCCATCCTGGCCGTGATCATGTTCCTGGGCGGCTGGCTGCCTCCGTTCGACTTCCTGGGCTTCATCCCCGGTTGGATCTGGCTGGCGATCAAGACCTTCCTGGTGGTGTCGTGCTTCATCTGGATTCGCGCTACCTTCCCGCGCTTCCGTTATGACCAGATCATGCGTCTGGGTTGGAAGATCTTCATTCCCGTCACCCTGGTGTGGCTGGTGGTTGTGGGTGCTTGGCTGTACTCGCCCTGGAACATCTGGAAATAAGCGGAGTACGTATGTCTGCAGTAGCTGCAACACCTTTCTCCTTCAAGGATTTCCTCAAGAGCTTCATGCTCTGGGAACTGGCCAAGGGCATGGCCCTGACTGGCCGCTACACCTTCCGTCGCAAGATCACGGTGCAGTTCCCTGAGGAAAAAACACCTCAGTCGCCACGCTTCCGTGGTCTGCACGCCCTGCGCCGTTATGAAAACGGCGAAGAGCGCTGCATTGCCTGCAAGCTTTGCGAGGCCGTGTGCCCTGCCATGGCCATCACCATCGAGTCCGATGTGCGTGACGACGGCTCGCGCCGTACCACGCGCTACGACATCGATCTGACCAAGTGCATCTTCTGTGGCTTCTGCGAAGAAAGCTGCCCGGTGGACTCCATCGTGGAGACGCACATCTTCGAATACCACGGCGAAAAGCGCGGTGATCTCTACTTCACCAAGGACATGCTCCTGGCAGTGGGTGACCGTTATGAAGCCGAGATCGCTGCCAACAAGGCGGCAGATGCCAAGTACCGCTGAAGCGGCTCCTTGATCACTTGAAAAGATTCGATCCATGGACGCCAAAACTGGTTTTTTCTATCTGTTCTCGGTCGTGCTGCTGTTTGCAGCCTTCCGGGTTGTCACGGCCCGCAATCCTGTGCATGCCGTGCTCAATCTGATTCTGGCCTTCTCGCAAGCGGCTGCCATCTGGCTGCTGCTCAAGGCTGAATTCCTCGGCATCGCTCTGGTGCTGGTCTATCTGGGCGCTGTGATGGTGCTGTTCCTGTTCGTGGTGATGATGCTCGATATCCGTATCGACGCCATGCGCCGCGGCTTCTGGAAGCATTTTCCGTTCGCCGCCCTGATCGGTGTGCTGATCGCCTTTGAAATGGGCATGGTGCTGATGGGCGGCTTCGGCGACGTCGAAGACGCCAAGGCCGTTGGCACGACCATGGTCAATGCCGCCGGTCAGACCGTTCCTTACTCGAACACACAGGCTCTGGGCAAGCTGCTGTACACGGAATACCTGTATCCCGTGGAAATCGCAGCCGTGATCCTGCTGGTGGCCATGATTGCCGCAATTGCCCTGACGCTGCGCAAGCGCAAGGACAGCAAGGCCATGAATCCTGCAGATCAAATTCGTGTGCGCGCCTCCGACCGCATCAAGCTGGTCAAGGTCGACAGCACCAAGCCTGCACAAAAACCTGACGCTGAAGCCGCGGCTGCAGCGCCTGCTGTGGAGACAAAAGCATGACGCTGACTTTGGGCCACTTCCTGACGCTGGGTGCCATGCTGTTTGCACTCTCCGTGGTTGGCATCTTTCTGAACCGCAAGAACCTGATCGTCTTGCTCATGGCCATCGAGCTGATGCTGCTGGCCGTGAACATGAACTTTGTCGCGTTTTCCAGCTATCTGGGCGACATGCACGGCCAGGTGTTCGTGTTTTTCATCCTGACAGTGGCTGCTGCTGAATCGGCCATCGGTCTGGCGATCTTGGTGCTGCTGTTCCGTAACAAGACAAGCATCGATGCGGAAGATCTCAACGCCCTCAAGGGTTGAGTCCGCCGTAACTTGCAAGGTTCTCAAGAAATGAGTCAAACCCTTTCTGCATCCATGCTGCTTGCGGTGCCTTTGGCACCGCTGGTCGGCTCCGCGCTCGCGGGTATCTGGGGCACGGCCTTTGGCGGCAACAAGATTGGTCGCACCGGCAGCAGCTCCCTGACGATTCTGGGCGTGCTCGTGGCCTTCGTTCTGTCGGCCCTCACGTTCCAGGCTGTCGTGTTCGACGGCGCAACGTTCAACGAGACCATCTACACCTGGATGGTCGTCGGCGGTCTGAAGATGGAAGTCGGTTTCCTGATCGACTCCATCACGGTGATGATGATGTGCGTGGTGACCTTTGTGTCGCTGATGGTGCACATCTACACCATGGGCTACATGGAGGAAGACGACGGCTACAACCGTTTCTTCTCCTATATCTCGCTGTTCACCTTCTCCATGTTGATGCTCGTCATGAGCAACAACCTGCTGCAGCTGTTCTTCGGCTGGGAAGCCGTGGGTCTGGTGTCCTATCTGCTGATCGGCTTCTACTACAAGAAGCCCACGGCCATCTTCGCCAACATGAAGGCCTTCCTGGTCAACCGTGTGGGTGACTTCGGCTTCATTCTGGGCATTGGTCTGATCGCTGCCTACACCGGCACGCTGAACTATTCTGAAATCTTCGCCAAGCTGCCCGAGATCCAGAACACCCAGCTGCCCGGCACGGGCTGGCTGCTGGTGACCGTGACTGCCATCTGCCTGTTCATCGGCGCGATGGGCAAGTCGGCCCAGTTCCCGCTGCACGCCTGGCTGCCGGACTCTATGGAAGGCCCCACGCCTATCTCTGCGCTGATTCACGCGGCGACCATGGTGACGGCCGGCATCTTCATGGTGTCGCGCATGTCTCCCCTGTACGAGCTGTCGGACGTTGCGCTGAACTTCATCCTGGTGATCGGCTCCATCACGGCGCTGTTCATGGGTATCCTGGGCATCATCCAGAACGACATCAAGCGTGTGATTGCGTACTCCACGCTGTCCCAGCTGGGCTATATGACCATCGCTCTGGGCGTTTCGGCCTACTCGGTGTCCGTGTTCCACCTGATGACCCACGCCTTCTTCAAGGCGCTGCTGTTCCTCGGTGCCGGCTCCGTCATCATGGGCATGCACCACAACCAGGACATCCGCTGGATGGGCGGCGTGCGCAAGTACATGCCCATCACCTGGATCACCTTCCTGCTGGGTAACCTCGCGCTGATCGGCACGCCTTTCTTCTCGGGCTTCTACTCCAAGGACGCCATCATCGAGGCGGTTCACGCTTCCAACCTGCCTGCAGCCGGCTTTGCAAACTTTGCCGTGCTGGCCGGTGTGTTCATCACGGCTTTCTATTCCTTCCGCCTGTACTTCATCGTCTTCCACGGCAAGGAACGCTACGACCAGAACCCCGATGCGCACCATGATGACCACCATGGTCATGACGACCACGGCCACGGCCATGACGCCAAGCCCCATGAGTCGCCTCTGGTGGTGACCGGTCCCCTGATGCTGCTGGCCATTCCTTCGGTGGTGATCGGTGCGATTGCGCTGATGCCCATGCTGTTTGGCGACTTCTTCAAGGGCGTGATCCACGTCGATGGCTCCAAGCACGGTGCCATGGCCGAACTGGCCGAGCAGATTCACGGCTGGGTGCCGATGGCACTGCACGGCTTCACGGCTGCGCCGTTCTGGCTGGCCCTGGCCGGTGTGGTGGTGTCCTATGTGTTCTACATGGTCAAGCCCGAGATTCCTGCCGCCATCATGGCTTTCTCCAAGAAGATTGGTCTGTACCAGGTTCTGGAAGGCAAGTACGGCGTGGACTGGGTGTACGAGAACATCTTCGCCCGCGGCGCCCGTGCCTTCGGTACCTTCTTCTGGAAGGCCGGCGATCAGGCCATCATCGATGGCGCCATCGTCAACGGCTCCTGGAAGCTCATGGCCAAGTTCGGTCAGTGGGTGCGCGGCCTGCAAACAGGCTATCTCTATCACTACGCGTTGGTCATGCTGTTGGGTATCGTTGCCCTCATGACGTACTTCGTGTGGCTCAACAAGTAGTAGGGGAAAAACAAAAATGGGTTTGTTGAGTCTTTCTATCTGGGTGCCGATTGCTTTCGGCGCCCTCCTGCTGGCCTTCAGCAAAGAAGGGCAGGCCAACGCGGTGCGCTGGCTGGCCCTGATCGGTGCGCTGATCGGCTTCGCGGTGACCATTCCTCTGATCACCGGCTTCGACACCACGACTGCCAATATGCAGTTTGTGGAAAATGCACTCTGGATTGAGCGCTTCAACATCCACTACCACCTGGGCGTGGATGGCATCTCCATGTGGTTTGTGCCACTGACGGCTTTCATCACCGTCATCGTGGTGATCGCCTCCTGGGCCAACATCACCGAGCGCGTGAACCAGTACATGGGCGCGTTCCTGATCCTGTCGGGTCTGATGATCGGTGTGTTCGCCGCCATGGACGGCATGCTGTTCTACGTGTTCTTCGAAGCCACCCTGATCCCGATGTATCTGATCATCGGTATCTGGGGCGGCCCGAACCGTATCTACGCGGCCTTCAAGTTCTTCCTGTACACCTTGATGGGCTCGCTGCTCACGCTGGTCGCGCTGATCTATCTGTACACCCAGTCGGGCGGCAGCTTCGAGATCCTGGACTGGCACAAGCTGCCCCTGTCCGGTACTGCACAGACGCTGATCTTCTTCGCCTTCTTCGCCGCTTTTGCCGTGAAGGTGCCCATGTTCCCGGTTCACACCTGGCTGCCCGACGTTCACGTCGAAGCGCCTACCGGCGGTTCCGCCGTGCTGGCCGCGATCATGCTGAAGCTGGGTGCCTATGGCTTCCTGCGCTTCTCGCTGCCCATCGCTCCCGATGCGGCGCATGAGTGGTCGGGCCTGATGATCACGCTGTCGCTGATTGCCGTGATCTATGTGGGTGTGGTGGCTCTGGTGCAAAAGGACATGAAGAAGCTGGTGGCTTATTCGTCCGTGGCGCACATGGGTTTCGTGACCCTGGGCTTCTTCATGTTCAACAGCCTGGGCATTGCTGGCGGCCTGGTGCAGATGATCGCCCACGGCTTCGTGTCCGGCGCGATGTTCCTGTGCATTGGCGTGCTGTACGACCGCGTTCACTCGCGTGAGATCGCCGCTTACGGCGGCGTGGTCAACACCATGCCCAAGTTCGCTGCCTTTGCCCTGCTGTTTGCCATGGCCAACTGCGGTCTGCCCGCCACTGCCGGCTTCGTCGGCGAGTGGATGGTGATCCTGGGCGCCGTGCAATACAACTTCTGGATTGGTCTGGGCGCTGCAACCGCCCTGATCTTCGGCGCTGCCTACACCCTGTGGATGTACAAGCGCGTGTACCTGGGTGACGTGGCCAACGACCATGTGGCTGAACTCAAGGACATCAACTGCCGCGAATTCCTGGTGCTGGGCGTGCTGGCTGCGGCTGTGCTGGTCATGGGTCTGTATCCCAAGCCCTTCACCGATGTGATGGATGTGTCTGTGGCAGAGCTCATCAAGCATGTGGCTGTGAGCAAGCTCAACTGACCAGACTGAAACGAGAGACACGAGATGATTGACAACATCAGCTGGCTGGCGATCTACCCGGAGATCACTCTCCTGGTCATGGCCTGCGTCATTGCCTTGGTGGACCTGGGCATCAATAGTGCCCGTCGCACCGGCACCTATGTTCTGACCATGCTCACCCTGCTTGTCGTAGCGGTGATGCAGGGCATGTACGCCGCAAGCGGCAATACCTTCTACGGCTGGGGCAACATGGTTGTCTCGGACGCCATGGGCAACTGGCTCAAGTGCTTTGCCACTATCGCCATGATGATCACCATGGTCTACGGTCGCCCCTATGCGGCAGAGCGCGACATGCTGCGTGGCGGTGAGTTCTTCACGCTGTCCATGCTGGCCCTGCTGGGCATGTTCATCATGATCAGCGGCAACAACTTCCTGGTTCTGTACCTGGGCCTGGAGCTGCTGACCCTGTCGAGCTATGCGCTGGTGGCTCTGCGCCGCGACCACACCGTGGCCGTCGAAGCCGCCATGAAGTACTTCGTGCTGGGTGCCATGGCTTCCGGTTTCCTGCTGTACGGCATGTCCATGCTCTACGGTGCCACCGGTTCGCTGGATATCGGTCAGGTCTTCAAGGCCATCAATTCCGGTGAAATCAAGCACCAGGTGCTGGTCTTCGGTCTGGTCTTCGTGGTCGCCGGTCTGGCCTTCAAGCTGGGCGTCGTTCCCTTCCACATGTGGGTGCCCGACGTCTACCAGGGGGCACCTACTGCCATCACCGCCCTGATCGGCGGCGCGCCCAAGCTGGCTGCCTTTGCCATGACCATCCGCCTGCTGGTGGACGGCCTGCTGCCCCTGGCCATCGACTGGCAGCAGATGCTGATGGTTCTGGCTGTCTGCTCCCTGCTCATCGGCAATCTGGCTGGTCTGCAGCAGACCAGCCTCAAGCGCATGCTGGCTTATTCGACGATTTCCCAGATGGGCTTTGTGCTGCTGGGCCTGATGTCGGGTGTGGTGGATGGCAAGGTCGATCCTGCCACCGTCGAAAACGCCTACAGCTCGGCGATGTTCTACATCGTGACCTATGTGCTGACCGCTCTGGCGTCCTTCGGCGTGATCCTGCTGCTGGCCCGTGAAGGCTTTGAAAGCGAAGAGATTGCCGATCTGGCAGGCCTGAACCAGCGCAGCCCGCTGTACGCCGGCGTGATGGCCATCTGCCTGTTCTCCATGGCCGGTATTCCTCCGCTGGTCGGCTTCTACGCCAAGCTGTCCGTGCTGCAGGCCCTGGTCGCTTCGGGCAGCAGCCTGTACATCGGCCTGGCCGTGTTTGCCGTGATCATGTCGCTGATCGGCGCCTTCTATTACCTGCGCGTGGTCAAGGTCATGTACTTTGATGCTCCAATCACTGCTACCAGCGTGTCCGCTCCTCTGGATGTGCGCGTTGTGCTGACGATCAACGGTGCGCTGGTTCTGCTGCTGGGCATTCTGCCCGGCGGGCTGATGGCCTTGTGCGCTGACGCCGTTGTGCGTGCCCTGGCTTCCTGATAAGACGAACGTGATGAGGGCTTGATGCCCTCATCGCTTTTTCTAGGAATGGCTTTGTGTCTATAACCGCCTCTATCTGGCTCATCATCTTGGCTGCCCTTGTGGCAGCCAATTTGCCTTTTATCAACCAGCGTCTGGGCATTGTCGGCCCCGTCATGGCCGGTCGCAAACCGCTGTGGGTGCGCCTGCTGGAAATGATTGCCCTGTATCTGCTGGTGGGCGGCCTGGGCTTGCTGCTGGAGCGCCGCGCCGGCCAGATATCTCCCCAAGGCTGGGAGTTCTATGCCATCACTGCTACGCTGTTTCTGACGCTGGCATTTCCCGGCTTTGTTTATCGCTATCTGGTTCACCGCAAGGGTTGAGTGGCGCCATGAAAGTGCTTGATCTTCACTGCCCGGCAGGCCATGTCTTCGAAGGCTGGTTTGCTTCGGAAGATGATTTTCAGAATCAGCTGCAGCGCAAGCTGGTGCAATGCCCTGTTTGCGGCGACAGCGATGTGACCAAGCGCTTGAGTGCTCCCCGTCTCAATCTGGGCGCACAGCCGCCCAAAGCTGCCCAGGCTTCGCAACCGGCCCCTGCCGCAGCGCCGGTACTTCCTGCGGCCAGTCCCGAAATCAGCGCCGAGGCGCGCGCGCATCTTCAGTCCATGCAGGCAGCATGGATGCAGTGGTCGCGCAAGGTCGCTCAAAGCAGCGAGGATGTCGGCAAAAAATTTGCCGAAGAGGCGCGCCGCATTCACTACGGCGAAACCGAGGAACGCGCCATTCGCGGTCAGACCAGTGCCCGGGAGGCCATGGAGCTGATCGAAGAGGGCATTGGCGTCCTGCCCCTGGCCCTGCCCGAGTCGGCCAGCGGTGAAGGCGGAAGCGGCAGCCTGCAATAGGACAACCCTGCCTCCGATCGGAGGCCTGCGGCTTCAGTTCAGTTGCTGATAGACCGCGTTGGCCAGAGCCTGCAGGCGCTCGCGCGGCAGGGAAGCACTCAGGGCATAGCCTTGCCGGCCCTCTATCCAGTAAAAGCCATGGCTTGCGCCGTCGCTGCTCCACTGAAAGGAGGCAGGGGCGGAAGCGGCTGCCGTCTCGGGATCGAGCACCGAGACATACAGGGTGACGCGCTGGCCCGCCTGATCCTCGTACATGAACTGGGCGCGGGCCTGGCCGGTCTCTCCGGGCAGCAGCCGCCCGCCCATGAGATGAAAGCCCTGGGCTTCCAGCACCGGGGGCTTGAGCGCAACGCCCAGCCGCTTGGACAGCCACTGCACCAGATGCGCCTGCTGCTGCGCTGCTACCTCGACGGGGTGTCGCTGCTCGGGCACATAGACGGCATGGGCAGCCGCCGCCTCGCGCACAAAGCCTGGCAATTGAGCGGCTGTATCGGCCGACAGCGAGCCGGATTTTTGCTGGCCTGCACCATAGCCCAGTCCCAGGCCCACGCTGAGCATGATGCCTGCGGCCAGCGCATGTGGCCAGCGCCACTGCAGCGCCGGCTTTTGCAGCGATCGCATGAGCTGGGGCGGGACCGGCTCTTCGAGCAATTGCGCATGCAGAGCCTGAAGGCCGGCGTTCTGGGCCTGAATGGCAGCCATGCGCGCTGCTTCTTCGGGGTGTTCGGCCAGCCATTGCGCCACCGCCGCAGCGGCATCGGGCTGCAGCTCTCCATCCACCCAGGCATGCAGCGTGGTTTCATCGGGGCGCTGGGGTGTCATTGCACTTTCCTTCATTTGACAGCCCTCAACACGGTCGTCACGGGTCTTTCTCCTTCCATGAGGCGCCTGAGCTGCTCGCGGGCGCGCGAGAGGCGCGACATCACCGTTCCCACGGGAACGCCCAGCATCTGCGCGGCTTCGCCATAGCTGAACTGCTCCATGCCGATCAGCAGCAATACCTCGCGGGCCTGCGGCGTGAGATGGGACAGGGCCCGCTCCAGATCCAGCTGCAGCGCCAGCCTGGGCATGGGGTCGTGGGGCGTGTCCTGGGCCTCGTCAAGCGCCACCATGCGATGCCGCGAGGACTGCTGCCACTGATTGGCGTAGAGGTTGTGCATCAAGGTCAGCAGCCAGCTGAGCAAGGCCTTTTGCACCTGCTCGGCCGAGGCGGCGACCGGCGGCTGCCACAGGGCCCACTTCTGGCAGGCGCGCTCCAGGGTGTCCTGGACCAGATCGTCTGCCTGCGCAGCATCGCCCGCCAGCGCGCGCGCATAGCGGCGCAGGCGGGGAATATGGACCAGGGCGGCGTCGACCTTCACTCAAGGCTTGGCGACATGCCAGCTATTGTTGAGGAAGCCGTCACCCGTCATGTCGCCGGGTTTGGCATCCTTGACCCAGTGATACAGGGGGCGGCCCTTGTAGGCCCATTGCTTGCTGCCGTCGTCGCGCATCACCACGGTCCAGTCGCCGATCGGCGCTGCATTCGCCGGTGCCATCAGAGGCGGCCAGTTGGTGGCGCAGCCGCCGTTGCAGACGCTTTTTCCGGAGCCTGCAGCATCCTTGTCAAAGACGTAGAGCGTCATCTGGGTCGGTCCTACCAGCACGCCATTGAGGGTGGTGGCAGGAGACTTGGCCGGGGCGACCGGGCCGGTCGAGCAGGCCGCCAGCAGGGCGGCAGAAGCGAGCGTCAGCGAAGCGATGCGAAACATGAGGTCTCTCCTTGTGGTTGACCAGCAGTAAACAGTTCTGCACGGGGTTTTATTCCATGCGTTTTCACGCCGGAACTCAAGAGCAGCGCAGCCGGTTTTTCAGACACGCGCTTCTGCATCGATGAAAAAATATTTTGATAGCTGCTATCGCAAGTTCGCTATGTGTTTCAAAAATAAAACGATTTGAAACTCATATAAATAAAGCGCAAGAAGCTTCTGAATCAATAGCGCGATGGCTGATCTTTGTCGTCCTGGGTTTTTGAGGGCGACAAATAGCAAGCATATTTGCGCGCATTGGGCTAGTAACCCAGTTACTCCAGTGGGCATTGAGAAACTCAGGGTTTACGGCATCAGGGGCAATCTGGGGAGCGCTGTGCTGCGGGGGCATATTCCATTTCGTCTCATTAATATTGATAGCGCAATACATATAAGGGATAAGCTTTTTGCAGCTTCCGAGGTGGATGCTGACATCCTTTGGAGTGCCGCTGTCTCCTGTGCGACCGCTTTGCTGTCGGGATTCTGAAGTTTGTAATTACTCCTGCTTTGGATGCTTGTTTTACAAGGGATTAGGGAAAGCCTAAGTCTCGCCGGGCACCACTCCTAGGAGTTTCCCGCTGCGGCACTGCAGCATGAAAGACCAAGATGCCGCTCAGGCAGAGGAAGCACGGCAAGGTGCTGCCCTCTTTGTTTTGCAGCATTCAGGACTGATGGCCAGCGCATGAGCGACCTTATTCTCGAAACCAGGCAACTCACCAAAGAGTTCAAAGGCTTTACCGCGGTCAGCAAGGTGGATCTGGCCGTGCAGCGTGGCTCCATTCATGCGCTGATCGGGCCCAATGGCGCGGGCAAGACCACTTGCTTCAATCTGCTGACCAAGTTTCTGGAGCCCACTTCCGGGAGCATTCAGTTCAACGGGGCAGACATTACCCGCGAGGCGCCGGCACAGATTGCGCGACGCGGCGTGATTCGCTCGTTTCAGATTTCCGCCGTCTTCCCGCATTGCACCCTGCTGGAGAACGTGCGCATCGGCCTGCAGCGCAAGCTGGGCACGGCCTACCAGTTCTGGACCAGCGAAAAGACGCTCAATCAGCTCAATGACCGCGCCATGGAGTTGCTGACCGAAGTCGGTCTGCAGGACCTGGCCGATGAAGTGACCGTGAACCTGCCCTATGGACGCAAGCGTGCCCTGGAAATTGCGACCACGCTGGCCATGGAGCCCGAGCTGATGCTGC
Organism: Comamonas testosteroni TK102; assembly: GCF_000739375.1. Lineage (NCBI taxonomy): Bacteria > Pseudomonadati > Pseudomonadota > Betaproteobacteria > Burkholderiales > Comamonadaceae > Comamonas > Comamonas testosteroni. The sequence goes on from NZ_CP006704.1 coordinate 1,304,338, forward strand.
TGGACGAGCCCACTCAGGGCATGGGCCATGAAGACGTGGACCGCGTGACCCAGCTCATCAAGAAGGTCTCGGCCGGTCGCACCATCCTGATGGTGGAGCACAACATGAAGGTGATCGCCACCATCGCCGATCGCATCACCGTGCTGCAGCGCGGCGCGGTTCTGGCCGAAGGTCGCTATGAAGAGGTTTCCCGCAATCCGCAGGTGATGGAGGCCTATATGGGGACCACGGACGGGCAGCTTCAGGGGGCGCATTGAAGGCTCCCCCTGTGCCGCTCACGCGGCTTTCCCCTGAGGGGGACAACACCATCGCTGCGGGGCGGCCCTTGCTTGGTGTTTCTGACTTGGGTTCGTGCCAGTTTTGAGATCAGATGAACAATGAATAAGACAAGTACTCCGGCGCTGGAAATTTCGGGACTCAATGCCTGGTATGGCGAATCCCATGTGCTGCATGGCATGGATCTGGTGGTCAATCCCGGCGAGGTGGTGACCTTGCTGGGCCGCAATGGTGCGGGGCGCACTTCCACGCTGCGCGCCATCATGGGGCTGACCGGCTCGCGCAAGGGCTCGATCAGGATCAACGGCGTCGAAACCATTCACATGCCCACGCACAAGATCGCCCACCTGGGCGTGGGCTACTGCCCGGAGGAGCGCGGCATTTTCTCCAGCCTCTCCTGCGAAGAGAACCTGATGCTGCCGCCGCCGCTCAAGACCGGCCAGCCGGGGATGAGCATCGACGAGATCTACCAGATGTTCCCCAATCTCTATGAGCGCAGGAACAGCCAGGGCACACGCCTGTCGGGCGGCGAGCAGCAGATGCTGGCCGTGGCGCGCATTCTGCGCACGGGCGCGCGCCTGTTGCTGCTCGACGAGATTTCCGAAGGTCTGGCCCCCGTCATCGTCCAGACCCTGGCTCGCATGATCACCACGCTGCGCGAGAAAGGCTACACCGTGGTGATGGTGGAGCAGAACTTCCGCTTTGCCGCCCCGCTGGCCGACCGCTTCTATGTGGTCGAGCACGGCCATGTCGCCCTGCGCTTCGGAGCCAGCGAACTGGACGAGAAGATGTCCGTGCTCAACGAGCTGCTGGGCGTCTGAGCCTTCAAGCACCTCCCATTCGTTCACAACAGAGATCCAACCCGTGGAGATAAAGATGAAAGCACAACTGAGCGTTCTCTCTTGCATGCTGGCCGTGGCCGGTCTGTCCAGCCCCCTGGCCCAGGCCCAGGAAAAGGTGAAGATCGGTTTCGTCACCGATATGTCCAGCCTGTACGCCGACGTGGAGGGCAAGAACGGTGCGGTCGCCATGCAGATGGCGATCGACGACTTCGGCGGCAAGGCCCTGGGCCAGCCCATCGAGCTGGTCAGCGCAGACCATCAGAACAAGGCAGACATCGCTGCCTCCAAGGTGCGCGAATGGATTGATACGCAGGGTATCTCCATGGTCTTCAGCGGCACCAACTCCGGCACGGCACTGGCGGTTTCCCAGATCGCCAACGAGAAAAAGCGCGTTCACTTCAACAGCGGCGCGGGCTCTTCCGCGCTGACCAACGAGCAGTGCAACCCCTATACCGTGCACTACGCCTACGACACCGTCGCCCTGGCCAAGGGCACGGGCGGTGCCGTGGTGGATCGCGGCGGCAAGGACTGGTTCTTCCTGACTGCCGACTACGCATTCGGCCAGGCTCTGGAGGCCGACACCACCAAGGTCATCAACGCCAAGGGCGGCAAGGTGCTGGGCTCGGTCAAGCATCCGCTCAATGCCTCGGACTTCTCGTCCTTCCTGCTGCAGGCGCAAAGCTCCAAGGCCCATATCCTGGGTCTGGCCAATGCGGGCGGCGACACCATCAATGCCATCAAGGCTGCCAAGGAGTTCGGCATCAACAAGACCATGAAGACCGCCGGTCTGCTGGTCTTCCTGACCGACATCCACAGCCTGGGTCTGAAGAACACCGAAGGCCTGCTGCACACCACCAGCTGGTACTGGGACATGAACGACGAATCGCGCAAGTTCGCCAACAAGTTCTTCGCCAAGACCAAGCGCATGCCTACCGATGTGCAGGCCGCCGACTACTCGGCCGTGATGAATTATCTGAAGGCTGTCGAAGCGGTGAAGACCACCAATGCCGACAAGGTGATGGCCCACCTCAAGAGCACGCCCATCAACGATTTCTACGGCAAGGGCGTGATCCGTCCCGACGGCACGTTTGCCCACGACATGTATCTGGTCGAAGCCAAGAAGCCCAGCGAATCCACCAAGCCCTGGGACTACCTCAAGGTACTGACCAAGCTGCCTGCCGAGACGGTCTGGACGACCAAGGCCGAAAACAAGTGCGCGCTCTGGAAGTAATAGCACTACCGGTTTGATGCAGACCTCACCCTCACCAGCGTATCTCTCATGGAAATCTTCGGCGTTTCATTGCCCGGCCTGATGAGCCAGCTCCTTCTGGGGCTGGTCAACGGTTCGTTCTACGCAATTCTGAGTCTGGGCCTGGCCGTGATCTTCGGCCTGCTCAATGTCATCAACTTTGCGCATGGCGCCCTGTTCATGCTGGGGGCCATGTGCACCTGGATGGCCATGAGCTATTTCGGCATCAACTACTGGGTGATGCTGATCCTGTCGCCGGTGCTGGTGGGGATTCTGGGGGTGTTGATCGAGCGCTTTTTGCTGCGCTGGATCTACAAGCTCGATCATCTCTACGGCCTGCTGCTGACGCTGGGGCTGTCGCTGCTGATCGAGGGGGTGTTCCGCTCCGTGTATGGCGTCTCGGGCCTGGGCTATGACACGCCCGAGCTACTGGAAGGCGCGACCAATCTGGGCTTCATGATCCTGCCCAATTACCGTGCCTGGGTGGTCGTGGCTTCCATCGTGGTGTGCGTGGCAACCTGGTTCGTGATCGAGAAGACGCGCATCGGCGCCTATCTGCGTGCCGGCACCGAAAACCCGCGTCTGGTCGAGGCGTTCGGCGTCAACGTGCCCGTGATGATCACGCTGACCTATGCCTTCGGTGCCGCGCTGGCTGCCTTTGCAGGCGTGCTGGCCGCTCCGGTCTATCAGGTCACTCCGCTGATGGGGCAGAACCTCATCATCGTGGTGTTTGCCGTGGTGGTGATCGGCGGCATGGGCTCCATCATGGGCTCCATCCTCACCGGTCTGGCCTTGGGCGTCATCGAAGGACTGACCAAGGTTTTCTGGCCCGAGGCCTCGTCCACCGTCGTGTTTTTCATCATGGTCATTGTTTTGCTGATTCGCCCCGCTGGCTTGTTCGGTAAAGAAAAATAAGAGGGGCACGACATGAAATCCAAGACGCTTGTTCAACGCATTGCCCCCGTGGGCTACGGCCTGCTGCTGCTGGGCCTGATCGTCGCGCCCTTCCTCGGTGCCTATCCCGTTTTCGTCATGAAGCTGATGTGCTTTGCACTGTTCGCTTCAGCCTTCAATCTCTTGCTGGGCTATACGGGGCTGCTGTCCTTTGGTCATGCGGCTTTTCTGGGCGGCGCGGCCTATGTGGCGGGCTACAGCATCAAGGCCTGGGGCTTCACCCCCGAGATCGGCATGCTGCTGGGCACGCTGGTCGGCGCTCTGCTGGGCCTGATCTTCGGCTGGCTGGCCATTCGCCGCCAGGGCATTTATTTCTCCATGATCACGCTGGCGCTGGCGCAGATGCTGTTCTTTGTCGCGCTGCAGGCCAAGTTCACCGGCGGAGAGGACGGACTACAGGGCGTGCCGCGCGGCAAGTTGTTCGGCGTGATCGATCTGAGCAGCGATATGGTCATGTACTACGTGGCGCTGGTCATCGTGGTGGCGGCCTTTCTGCTCATCGTGCGCACCATCCACTCGCCGTTCGGCCAAGTGCTCAAGGCCATCAAGGAAAACGAGCCGCGCGCCATTTCGCTGGGCTATGACGTCAACCGCTTCAAGCTGCTGGCCTTTGTCATCTCTGCGGCCCTGACGGGTCTGGCCGGTTCCCTCAAGACCCTGGTGCTGGGCTTTGCCACCCTGTCCGATGTGCACTGGACCACCTCCGGGCATGTGATTCTGATGACGCTGATGGGTGGTCTGGGCACGCTGTCGGGCCCGCTGCTGGGTTCGGCCGTCGTCGTGGCGCTGGAAAACAAGATCGGCGAGGTCGGTACCTTTCTTGCGCACACCACGGGAGTGGAATGGTTTGGCACGCTGGGCGAGTCCGTCACCATCGTCACCGGCCTGATCTTCGTGCTGTGTGTGCTGCTGTTCCGCAAGGGCATCATGGGCGAGCTGATCGCCTGGCTGCAGCGTCGCAAATAAGGCGTTTCGCCCTCTCTCCAAAGGCCGCATCTGCGGCCTTTTTTGTTGCCCGGATTCCTGCGTGGAAATGGAAATTTCAGAGATTCCTGAAATTTCTGGTACACGTTTGCAAGCGATGGACTTTATTTCTCACAACAATGGACTTTTTTTCTCATTCAAGAAATGCCTAGCCGTCACCGGAGGCCGGTGCGCGCGCGGGCTCATACAGTTCGAGGTTCGATATGACACATCAGGAGCAGGCGCAGCCCTTGGCTGCGCGCATCTGGCTCTGGGTTCTGGGGGCGGCGCTGGCGCTTGCCGGCCTGTTCTTCTTGATAGGCGGTGGCAAGCTCATCAGCCTGGGCGGCAGCTGGTACTTCTTGCTCGCTGGCCTGGGGCTGCTGCTGTCCGGCCTGCAACTGATTCGCCGCCGGGTGAGCGGAGCATGGTTCTATCTGGCCACTTTTGCCGCCACCGTGCTGTGGGCGCTGGCCGAAGTGGGCCTGGATTACTGGAGCCTGATTTCGCGTCTGCTGGCCCTGACTTTTGCTGCGGTGGCGGTGCTGGCCAGCATGCCCTTGCTGCGCAAGGCAGGCGGGTCGGGCAAGGCCTCGGCCAGCAAGGCACCGTTTGCAGGCGCAGCGGTCCTGCTTCTGGCTGGCATGGCGGCCTTTGTGTCCATGTTCCAGATCCACCCCGAGGTACAGACCCAGTCTGCCGTGACCCGCAGGCCCGTGGATGCAGCCAGTGAGCAAAAGGACTGGAGCCATTACGGCAACAGCAGCAACAATGACCGCTTTGCCGCACTGGATCAGATCAACGCGGACAACGTGAACCGGTTGCAGGTGGCCTGGACTTTCCACACCGGCGATGTGCCCCAATCCACGGGTGCCGGTGCCGAGGACCAGACCACGCCGCTGCAGGTGGGCGACAAGGTGTTTGTCTGCACGCCCAGCAACAATGTGATCGCGCTTGACGCCGATACCGGCAAGCAGCTGTGGCGTCATGACACCAACTCCCATGTGGGCGGTGTGTGGGAGCGCTGCCGTGGCCTGGCCTACTTTGATGCGGATGCCGCGCTGGCCCAGCCCAGCGTGCCGGGATCGACTCCCGTGCAGGCGGTGAGCCTGCCGGCCGGTGCAGCCTGCAAGCGCCGCATTCTCATGAACACCATCGACGCACGCCTGTTTGCCATCAATGCAGACAACGGCGAGCTCTGTGACGAGTTCGGCGATCATGGCGTGGTCGACCTCAAGCAGGGCGTCGGCACTGTTTCCAATCCCGCGTTCTACACCCTGACATCGGCCCCCACGGTGGCCGGCACCACGGTGGTGGTTGGTGGTCGCGTGGCCGACAACGTGCAGGTGGACATGCCTGGTGGCGTGATCCGTGGCTTCGATGTGGTGAGCGGTGCGCAGCGCTGGGCGTTCGACTCCGGATCGGCCACGCCCAATGAAGTGCTCAAGCCCGGCCAGACCTACACCCGCTCCTCGGCCAATGTCTGGGCAGGCACGACCTACGACCCCGGCTCCAACACCGTCTACCTGCCCATGGGATCGCCTTCGGTGGACCTGTATGGCGCCACGCGTTCTGCGGCGGACCTGAAGTACGGCGCCTCCATCCTCGCGCTGGATGCCGCCACGGGCAAGGAAAAATGGGTGTACCAGACCGTGCACAACGATCTGTGGGACTTCGACATTCCCATGGCGCCAACGCTGATCGACTTCCCTCGGCAGGACGGCACAAGCACCCCCGCGCTGGTGGTCGGCACCAAGGCCGGTCAGATCTTTGTGCTGGACCGCCACAGCGGCCAGCCGCTGACCAAGGTGGAAGACATTGCCGTCAAGCCCGGTCATATTCCCGGCGAAAAATATGCTCCGACCCAGCCTCTTTCCGTGGGCATGCCGCAGATCGGCACCAAGACCCTGACCGAAGCCGATATGTGGGGCGCGACGCCGGTGGACCAACTGATCTGCCGCATCAAGTTCAGGTCCATGCGCTATGAAGGCCTGTTCACCGCGCCAGGCACCGATGTGTCGCTGAGCTTTCCGGGCTCGCTGGGCGGCATGAACTGGGGCGGTCTGTCGGCGGACCCCGGCAACAATCTGATCTTTGTGAACGACATGCGTCTGGGCCTGTGGGTGCAGATGATGCCCCAGCAGAAAAAGGACAAGCTGTCCGACGGCGGCGAGGCGCCGAACACCGGCATGGGCCAGGTGCCGCTGGGCGGCACTCCCTATGCGGTGATCAAGGACCGCTTCATGTCGCCGCTGGGTATCCCTTGCCAGAAACCCCCGTTCGGCACGCTGACAGCCATCGACATGAAGACTCAGCAAGTGGTCTGGCAGGTGCCTGTGGGCACGGTGCAGGATCAGGGTCCCATGGGCATCAAGATGCGCATGCCCATGCCGGTGGGCTTGCCCACGCTGGGTGGTACGCTGGCGACGCAAGGCGGCCTGGTGTTCTTTGCCGGCACGCAGGATTACTATCTGCGCGCCTGGGATAGCGCCACTGGCCGGGAAATCTGGAAGAGCCGTCTGCCTGTGGGCAGCCAGGGCGGCCCCATGACCTACAAGTCGCCCAGAACCGGCAAGCAATACGTGGTGATCTCGGCCGGCGGTGCCCGCCAGTCGCCCGACCGCGGTGACTATGTGATTGCCTACGCGCTGCCGGATAGCGGCAAATAAGCGCCGCAGGCATTGATCCGACCAGCCATGGCTCGCCAGAGCCATGGCTTTTTTCATCGCCGGGCCGCCCCAAGATGAAAAGCGCCCCTCTCGGAGGGGCCGCGACCACACGCAGTGGGAAGCGTGGGGGGGGCTTTTTTCATGTACGCTGGCGCGCTTGAGTCAATGGAGATGTGGTCGTGAGCGAGCAGCAAGGTCCTGAAAATTCACTGAGCCAGCAGCCTTCGGCAGACGAGGCCTCGGCCGACATGCGCCAGGCCCTGCTGGACGCGGGCAAGACCGAGTTTGCCAACTACGGCTATGACGGGGCTCGGCTGGAGCGCATTGCCGCCAGAGCGGGCTGCGCCAAGCGCATGCTGTACTACTACTTCGGTAACAAGAAGGATGTGTATCTCGCGGTCATAGAGCAGAGCTATTCGGATATCCGCGAGTCCGAGGAGCAGCTCAATCTCGATGCGCTGGAGCCCTTGCAGGCGCTGCATGCTCTGGCGCGCAAGAGCTTCGAGTATCACGAGCAGAACCGGGAGTTCACGCGTCTGGTGCTGCAGGAGAATTTCCAGAGCGGAGAGATGCTGGGTCAGATCTCCAAGACCGAGCTGTTGCGCAAGGCGGCGCTGGAGCCGATCGAGCGCATCCTGCAGCGCGGCGTGGCGCAGGGCCTGTTCAGGGAGCAGCCGACCGCTGTCGATGTCCACTATCTGATTTCGGCCCTGTCCGGCTTCCGCGTGGATCATGCCGCGACCTGGCAGAGCCTGCTGCAGGTCGATCTGCTGGGCGAGAACTTGCGCGAGCGCCATCTGCAGCTGTTGCTCGATCAGCTCGGTGCTCTGGTGTGCAAGTCCTAGGTCCTAAAGCCGTAGCGCGTTCGCATAGCCTGTCATCTCCAGGTAGCCCTGGCCCGCGCGACGGCTTGTTCCATCGGCGCCTATGCGGCGCAGCTCGCACAGACCTTCCCAGTAAATGGCGCCGGTGCTGGCGCGGCTGTCCAGTTCCTGGTCGTCCACCAGGGCCTGAACTTCGAAACGGCCCGCCGGTGTCCGCACGCTCCAGGCCACGGGGTAACTGGCCTTGCTGTGCGGGCTGTTCCAGTGGCGCAGCGGCTCGAACCGTACCTGATCGGCGCCAAAGATTTGCGCGCTCTGGTTCGGTGCGCGAAATGAGCCGCCTGCCCAGAGTGCCGATCCATTGCGTCGGCGCAGATGAAAGGCAGTGAGTGCGCTGCCGTCATCGAGATTCATGCCTATCCAGTCCCAGCCTTGGGCCTCTGGGTCCATGATGGCAGCGCTGCATTCATGGTCGAGCCAGGCGTGGTTGTGTGCGCTGGCTTGCACAGGCAGCGACTGGCCGGCCACGGCGATGGAGCCGCCGACCTTGAGCTGGGGCTGGCTGTAGTAATAGCTGGCCTGTTCCTCACGTGGGCCTTTGCGTGACAGACCGTTCAGGCCCTGCAGCAGCAATGGCTGTGTGCTGTCAAATTCAAGATCCAGCGTGAAGTCCTTGGTTGTCAGCAGCGCCTGGTAACGGCTGGCCTGCACGGCGTTTTGGCCTTGCACGGGGCGACGCTGGAGATACCAGTCGTTGATACGCACATCGGTATCGCTCTCGCTGGCTCCTGCCAGACCCAGGCCCGCGCGCGCCATGCGCTGATCGTGGAGCAGCTTGCGGCCCTCGACATCGCACAAGGCCGCATGGGCAAAGATCAGTTGCTTGGCTGCGAGTGTCGATTGCAGGCTTTGGGCAGCTTCGATGCGAGAGCGAAAGAAGGTCAGCTGAAAGCCCCAGGGCTTGCCGCCGGCCTGCAGTCGGCCGGTGATGTACCACCACTCGGTCTGGAGATCCGGGTGGCTGCCGAAGTCGCGCGGAAACTGCAGGGTCTTGAGTGGCAAAGCCATGCCTGGCAGAGGCAGGCCCAGAGCCGCCCAGCCCAGACCGGCCGCAGCCAGCGTCTGCAGGGACTGCCTGCGTGACAGGGCCAGCAGTGCCGGTTGTTGAGGCTGGGAGGGCGTGGGCTGATAAGGCATCGTCCATTGTCGCCCAGCCGATCAGCACAATGCCCTGATCCCGAGGTGCTGCTTTGCGCCGCCTCAGCCTATATCGACCAGGGGAACGATCACCATCCAGCTGACCCCGAAGCGGTCGGTCACCACGCCAAAACGACGCGCAAAAAACGTGGTGTCCAGCGCCATCTGTACCTTGCCGCCCTGGCCGATGGCGGCAAAGATGCGGTCGGCCTCATTCTCGCTGGGCGCGGTGATGGACAGAGAAAATCCCTTGAAGTCGGGCTTGCCGCCGTTCATGCCGTCAGATGCCATGATCTGCGTCTCGCCAATCTGGACATTGGCGTGCATGATTTTTTCGGGATCCATCTGGCCCGGGCCACAGCCTTGCTGTGTCGATGGCTCGGGCTGCGGCGGAGCATCCTTGTAGCGCATCAGCATGGTGACCTCGGCGCCCAGAGCGGCCTGGTAGAAATCCAGAGCCTCTTCGCAGCGGCCATCGAAAAAGAGATAGGGCTGGATTTGCATACGAACTCCTCACAGCGGTGAAGGTTTCATTGTGCGCTGCGCAATGGCGCAATCATGTGAAAAACGCTGACAGGGGTGCAGGTATAGCTACCAGTCCTCCTTGACGGCCAGCACGGCGTCGGCACTGGCGGCGCGGCGCCCGGCCAGCCACGCGGTGATGACGCCGGCCAGTACCACGGCAGCGCCCAGCGCCAGCAGGCGCAGCAGGGGCAGGCGCAACTCCATGGTCCAGTGAAAGCTCTGCGGATTGACCACATGCACCAGGATCACTGCCACGCCCAGGCCCAGCAGCGTGCCGGCGATGGTGCCCAGCATGGTCCAGGCCAGTCCCTCGGCGGCGACCACGCTCAGCACATTGCGGCGCGTCAGGCCCAGATGGGCCAGCAGCCCGAATTCCTTGCGTCTGGCCAGCACCTGTGCGCTGAAGCTGGCGGCAATGCCGAACAGGCCTATGCCTATGGCCACGGCCTGCAGCCAGTAGGTGACGGCAAAGCTGCGATCGAAAATGCGCAGGGAGCGCTCGCGCAGCGCCTGGCTGCTGACAAACTCCAGCGCCGGGGGGGACTGCCCCGGCGTGCCGAGGGCCTGCTCTATCGCCGCTTGCAGATCGGGGCCCGGGGTCTCCGGCCAGATGGCAATTTCGCTGATCTGAGCCGCATTGCCAGCTTTGCCCACCAGCGCCAGATAGTCCTGCCAGTCCAGGGCGACAGCACCGAACTGACGCACATAGTCGCGCCACACGGATGCTATGTAAAAGGAAGCTGCTGGCGCTTGATGGTCCTGAGTTTGAAGGCTGAAAGCCTTGGAGAGCAGCGGCCAGTTGTCACCGGGCTTCAGGCCATAGAGCTGGGCAACGGCTTCGCTGATGTGCACGGCTATGCCCGGGCGGGCCTGATGGAGCGGCCCCTGCACCCAGGGAAGCTGCATGGCCTGCTCACCTTGAAGCGGGCGAATCAGCAGGCTCAGGGCCGGGCGCTCGGGGCTGAGTACCAACTGGCTGCTGCGCATGGCCTGGGCACGCGCTATGCCGGGCAACCGTTCCAGGCGCCGCGCCGCGTCGGCGGGCAGCAGGGCAGCATCGACACGGCTGGAGCCGCCTGCGGCGCGTACATACAGGGGCGCGGGCAACACGGCATCCAGCCACTCCATCATGCTGCCTCGAAAGCTGGTGACCATCACCGTCAGGGCCACCGCCAGGCTCAGGCTGGCCACCACGCCGCCCACGGCCACGGTAGTGGCGTGGCGCATGCGCCGCGCGCGCTCCAGCGCCAGCATGGCCAGCGGCTGGCGCGAAAAGGCGTTGGGTACCAGTGCCAGTACCGCACCCAGCAGCCAGGGCAGGGCCGACATGCCGCCCAGCAACAGCAGGCCCACGGCCATATAGGCGGCCAGCGGGACACCTGCGACCGGCGGCATAAAGGCCAGCACCAGGCTGGCTGCGAGCAGTGTGACAGCGGGCCACAGACGCGGAGCGCTCTCGTGCGTGCTGCCCAGCCCCTTGAGCGTGGCCGCAGGTGGCAGATCCATGGCGGCACGTGCGGGCCACCAGGCGCCGGCCAGCGTGGCTGCAAGGCCCAGCAGACCGAAGATCAGCGCTGCCGCAGGACTCCAGTGCAGGGCGGGCTGCACGCCGTCGAAGAATCCGCCGCCCAGATCGCCGCCCAGCACCTGCAGCGCCAGCCAGGCCAGCGCCGTACCCAACGCAATACCAGCCAAGCTTCCCAGAGTCCCCAGCGCCAGCGCTTCCAGCAGCACCAGTGCCATGCGCTGGCGCGGCGTGGCTCCGAGTACGGCCAGCAGCGCAAACTGCGGCGCGCGCTGAGCCACGCTGAGCGCCAGTACCGAGAACACCAGGAACGCTCCCGTGAACAAGGCCACCAGCGCCAGCACCGTGAGGTTGACGCGGTAGGCGCGCGACATCTCGCCCACGCGCTGCTGATCGTCGCTGGGCTGCTGGATCAGTATCTGGTCTTGCCAGGCCGCCAATGCGTGCAGGGCGGCGCCTACCTGGCTGCGGCTGGCGCTGTCGGTCAGCAATAGGTCCAGCCGGTCGATGCGGTCAAACAGGCCGAGCTTCTGCTGTAGTGCGGCAATGTCCATGACTGCGAGCGGTACGCCGCTGGCGGCGACCGTGCCCGCAATGCGCAACTGCTGGGCCTGGCCGTTGAGCAGCCATCGTATGGGGGCGTTGACGGCCTGCTCAGGACTCAGCCGCAGGGCCTGCAAGGCAGCGGCATTGAGAAACACGGCGTCGGGAGCAAACAGATCGAGACGGTCGCCGTCTTCAAACAAACGCGGCATCAGTGCCGGGGCGACAGGGGCGAGCTTGAGGGCATCGCTGCCGAGCACGCGCAAGCTCACGCCCTGAGCTGCCCCTTGCGTGCTGCGCGTCTGCGGGTCTGCGCTGCTGCCGGGCAGCAGCACCGTGGTTTCGACCCAGGGCACGGCGCTGGCGACGCCCGGGGTCTGAGCCACCTGGGGGTAGAGCGCCAGCGGCAGGCCGCCTTGCATGGCGTGCAGCTGCAGATCAGGCTGGCCGTTGACGCTGCGCACCGCCCTGGAGAATTCGTCCAGTGCGGACTGGTTGATCACATGGACGGCAAAGCCCAACGCCACGCCCAGCATGATGGCAATCAGCGCCGTGGCCGTACGCCAGGGGTGCTGGCGCAACTCCTGCCAGGAGAAGCTGGTCAGCAGCAGAAGAAGCGGGGAGCGTGAAGTCACAGGCCCAGGGAGGTTTGCTGGGAGGCGGATAGTTCGGCCTCCATGCCGCCTGCCGTCAGCCGCAGCACGCGATCGGCGCGCCTGGCCGCTTCTGCGGAATGGGTGACCAGCACCAGCGCCGTGCCGTTGTCGCGGGTTTGCTGCAGCAGCAAATCCATGATCTGCTGAGCAGTGGACGGGTCGAGATTGCCCGTAGGCTCATCGGCCAGCAGCAGAGGCGGTGAATGAACCAGGGCACGCGCAATGGCTACGCGCTGCAGCTGGCCGCCGCTGAGCTGCTGGGGCAGGCGCTGGCCCAGACCCGCGAGTCCCACGGCTTGCAGCACCTGCTGCACGCGCTGTTGACCCTGGTCATCCATGCGGCCCAGCAGCATCAGCGGCAGGGCAATGTTCTGCCCCACATCGAGATGGGGCAGGACATGAAAGGCCTGGAACACAAAGCCCAGATGCGCGCGCCGCCAGATGGCGCGCCGGGCTTCATCGAGCGTGGACAGATCCGTGCCGCTGTGCAGAACCCGGCCTTGCTGCCAGCTGTCCAGCCCGGCCAGGCAGTTGAGAAAGGTGGACTTGCCCACGCCGGAGTTACCGACGATGGCGACAAATTCGCCGGCGGCGATCTCGCAGCTCACCTGCGCGAAGACCGTGGTCTGGGCCTCGCCCTCGCCATAGCGTTTGGCAAGGTCGCTGACCTGCAACAGCGGATGGGCGTGGGATGAGTCGGTGGCAGTCATGCAGCGATCTTAACGATGGACGCTGCTGCGGAAGGTCCTTAGCCTGCGGCCTGCTGTGCTGCCTCAATGGCTGCCAAGGCAGCATCCAGCAATTGCTGCTGGGCGCTGGGCGCATCGCAGGCAATGGCACGGCGCTGGGGCATGGAGCGCAACCAGGTGATCTGGCGCTTGGCCAGCTGGCGTGTGGAGGCGATGCCGCGCTCGCGCAGGCCTGCCATGTCCAGCGGTTTGCCGGGATCGGCCTCCAGCGCGTCCAGCACTTCCCAGGCCTGGCGATAGCCCACGCAGCGCATCGAGGGCAGGTCCAGATGCAGATCGCCGCGCGCGCGTAGGCTGCGCACCTCGTCGAGGAAGCCTTGCTCCAGCATCAGATCAAAGCGCAGCGCAATGCGCTGGTGCAGCCAGGCTCGCTCTGCAGGCTCCAGAGAGAAAAGCGTTGCAAGTCCCATTTGTTCGGCGGGGCCCGTCTTTTTCCTGGTCGTGTGAAAGCTTGAAAGCGGTTGGCCCGAGACATGCCAGACCTCGAGTGCGCGCTGGATGCGCTGGCTGTCGCCGGGGGCCAGGCGTGCTGCCGTGACGGGGTCCACCTGGGCCAGTCTTGCATGCATGGCGGGCCAGCCCAGCTCGGCGGCCTGCGCGTCCAGCATGGCGCGCACGTCGGGGTTGGCTGCGGGCATATCGTCGAGCCCGTCCGTCAGCGCCTTGAAATACAGCATGGTGCCGCCCACCAGCAGAGGTATGGCCTGGCGGGCGCGGATTTCATCGACCAGCTTCTGCGTGTCGCGCACGAACTCGGCCGCGCTGTAGGCCTGCAACGGATCGAGGATGTCGATGAGGTGATGGGGTACTGCAGCCAACTCGTCCCTCGTGGGCTTGGCCGTGCCGATGTCCATGCCTTTGTAGACCAGGGCCGAATCCACGCTGATGATCTCGGCCTTCTGACCGCGTTGCGCCAGCCGCTCGGTCAGGGCCAGCGCTGCCGCAGTCTTGCCCGAGGCAGTGGGGCCGGCAATGGCGATACAGGGCAGGGCGTGGGCAGCAGTCATGGGGCGAAATCCGTACAGGTCAAAGCACAAGAACCAATGACCGTCGGTCATTGGTTCTTGCTGGTTGTGAAGGATAACGCAGCCTGCGCGCCTTGCGGCAGCGGCGGGGCTTAGTGCGCCCTGCCTAGCCCTGGCTCAGCCGTGCCGGCACATAGCGGTCGGCCTGAATATCGGGCGAGAGGCCGTGGCTGTAGCTTTCGGCGCTGATCGGCAGCAGTTGCTCGTTCCATTCCTCCCATTGCCTGCGCAGTCCGGCAAAGATTTCTGGCTGATGCTCCTTGAGGTTGGCGCGCTCGCGGGCGTCCTCCTCCACATTGAACAAGAACTCGTTGTCGTTGATCTTGAGGTATTTCCAGGGGCCCTGACGCACGGCACGCTGGGTCTGTGATTTGTAGCGCCAGAACAGGCTGCGCTCGGTATTGGCTGCAATGCCCTGCAGGATGGGCAGAATGTTCTGGCCGTCGCTGGGGAAGTCGGGGTGAGGTCTGGCGCCTGCTGCGGCCAGCAGCGTGGGCAGCCAGTCGAAGCTGGCGGTGACCTGTTCCTGGACCTGGGGCCGGATGCGGGCGCTCCAGCGCAGCAGCGTAGGTACGCGGATGCCGCCTTCCAGCAGCTCGGTCTTCTGGCCCGTGAAGGGCCAGGTCTTGGAAAAGCGCTCGCCGCCGTTGTCGCTGGTGAAGATGACGATGGTGTTGTCGGCCTGGCCGGTGTCATCGAGCGCCTGCAGCACCTGGCCCACGGCCTTGTCCAGGGCCTCGACGATCTCGCCGTATTTCTTCAGGCTGCCGCCGTCGTAGTGGAAAAGATCCTTGATGCTGCGCGCGACATGCTCGTCACCGGGGCCTTCCCAGGGCCAGTGCGGTGCAGTGAAGTGCAGCGACAGGAAAAAAGGCTTGTCCTGGTCCTTGCGCTCATGCACATAGCGCGTTGCTTCATCGCCCAGGATATAGGTGTAGTAGCCCGTGCGCTCCACGGGCTCGTTGCCTTGCCAGAGGTCGGGGCTGAACTGCTCGCCCACGCCGGGCTTGTGCGTGAAGTAGTCGATGGCACCGCTGTGGTTGCCGAAGAAATAGTCGTAGCCGCTGCGCTGCGGGCCGTAGGCGGGCGGCTTGCCCAGATGCCATTTGCCTATCAGTGCCGTGTCGTATCCGGCCTGCTTGAGCAGCGATGGCAGCGTGGGGTGATCGGCAGGCAGGCCGAGTTGCGCGCCATGGCGGGCCAGCGGTTCTTCGAGCCCGGCCTGCAGCCGGTACTGATAGCGTCCGGTGATCAGCGCAATGCGTGTGGCCGAGCAGACTGCCGAGCTGGCATAGGCCTGATTGAAGCGCACGCCCTGGGACGCGAGGTGGTCCAGATGCGGGGTCTTGAAATCGGTGGCGCCATAGACGCCCAGGTCGGCCCAGCCCAGATCGTCGGCCAGGATGAAAACGATGTTCGGTGTGGTCATGCGTCGCTCAGCTCGCTTATTCGATGGCAAAGCCGGAGTTGGTGATCACGGGACGCCACTTGGCGACTTCGGCCACGCGCAACTGCTCCAGGGCCTGTGGCGTGCGTGGGTCGGGCTGCAGGGACAGCTCGGCCCATTTGGTCTGCAGCTTGGGGTCCAGCAACGCGTGGTTGACGGCGCGGTTGACGGTGGCAATGGCTTCGGGCGAAGTGCCTTTGCGTGCCCACAGGCTGTACCAGCCGCTGCCTGTGGCCTTGGGGTAGCCGGCTTCGGCAAAGGTCGGCACATCGGGCAGTTCGCGGCCGCGCTGGCTGCCGAAAGTGCCCAGAATGCGGACCTTGCCTTCCTTGTGCAGCGGCGCCAGCTCGCTGGTGGTCTGGATGGCGGAGGCCAGTTGGCCGCTGATCAGATCGGTCATCATGGCCGGGCCACCCTTGTAGGGCACATGCACGATGTTGACGCCGGCCGCTTCGCCCAGCAGCAGACCGAAGAAATGCGGCAGGCTGCCCACGGCAGGGCTGCCGAAGTTGGCCTTTTCGGGGTTGGCCTTGAGCCAGGCCACATATTCCTGAATATTGCGCGCCGGGTGCCTGGCGGGGACGGCCAGACCGAACTGGAAATGCGCGAGCAGACCCACGGGGGAAAAGTCGCGTGCTGGATCGTAGCCAGGCTTTTTGTAGACGATCTGCGAGAGCACCGGGGTGATCAGCGGTGCGATCAGATAGGTGCTGCCGTCGCTAGGGGCGTTGAGCAGGGTCTGTGCGGCAATCTGGCCGTTGGCGCCGGGCTTGTTGTCCACCACCACATAGTGGCTCTTGCCCAGCTGTGCGGCGATGCTTTCGGCCAGCACGCGTGCCAGCAGATCGATGCCACCGCCTGCGCCAAAGCCCACCAGAATGCGGCTGGCCTGAGGAACGGCGGAGAACTCGGCGGCCTTGGCCAGAGAGTTCAGGGAAAAGCCAGCAGAGCTGGCGGCGAGCAGCGATTGCTGCAGAAAGGAGCGGTGGGAATGCATGGCTGGAGATCACAAAAAGTGCGGCGCGTTGGCCAGTCCAGGCATTCTCGAAAAATCTCTATAAAAAGAAAAATAATAAAAATTGGTTTTTAAATAACCCAAACATCTTATTTCAAATCATGATTTGCTGATGCCAAAACGCTGTACCAGCGTCCATGCCGTGATGGCCGTGCAGGCTGACCAGAACCAGATGCCGAAGGCCAGCGGCATGGTGGAATCCGCATCCAGATTCAGTCCCAGCCAATGTCCCATGGCAAACGCCATGAGCATCATCACCAGGCCGTTGATGGCCGAGGCCGTACCCGCTGCCTGGGGAAAAGGCGCGATGGCATTGCTTTGTCCGCAGGGCATGTGTATGCCGTGGGCGATCTGGTAGAGACAGAAGGGCAGGGCATAGGCCCAGATGCTGCGCAGATCGGCCAGGGCCGCCAGGCCCATGATGGAGCCGGCCGTCAGCGACAGCACCCCCGCTACGGCCACGGCGCGCCGCACGCTCATGCTGCGCAGCAGACGGCGGCAGGCAAAGGTGCCTGCGACATAGCACAGCGCGTTGCCGCCCAGCATCAGTCCGTATTGCGTACGCTCCATATGCAGCACGTTGATGTAGGTGAACGAAGAGGCCGCCAGATTGGTGAACAGGCCTGCATAGCTGAAGCAGGTCAGCAGGTTGTAGGCCTGGAACATGGGGTTGCGCACAATGCGCGACCAGGTGCGCAGCAGATTGCCCGCTTGCAGCGCCTGCGGGTTGCGCTGGGGAATCGATTCCCTGAAGCGCAGCACCACCAGCAGCCAGGCCAGACAGCCCATGAAGGCCTGTGCCAGCATGGTGGAGCGCCAGCCCAGCCAACCCACGAGCAGGCTGCCGCTGATGGGCGCCAGAAAAGCCAGCACACCCAGGCCCGTCAGTGCCTTGGACATGACTTGCGCGCCCATGTGCGGTGCGTAGAGATCGCGGACCACGGCTCTCGCGCACATCACACCGGCGCCCAGTGCTGCGCCTTGCAGGCTGCGCCAGGCAATCAAGGCCTCCATGCTCTGTGCGCTGGCGCAGCCCAGAGCGGCGATCACATAGCCGCTGATGCCCAGCAGCAAGACCGGGCGGCGGCCCAGCCGGTCCGACAGCGGGCCCCAGAGAATCTGCGAGCAGCCAAAGGCCAGCAAAAAGCCGGTCAGTGTCAGCTGGGTCTGCGAGACATGGGCGCCAAAGCCTTGCTGCAGCTGAGGCAGGGCGGGCAGATAGAGGTCGGTTGCCAGCGGCTGAAGACCGAGCAGCAGCCCCAGCGTGAGAATCACGAACACTGCAGATTCAGGAGCATTCTTCGCTTGCTCATCAAGGGATTGAGCGGAATCTGGTTCTGTGTTCAGGGCAGGCGGAGCAGACATAGCCAGACAGACTATCAGAAGCTGTCCATTGATCCGTATGCTGACGAGACAGTATGTGACGATGTCGCTCAGCGCGGATTCAGGCCGAACAGCTCATGCAGTGCCTGGCGATATTGCACCAGTGCCTTGGACTGGGTGTTGTGATGGCTGGCGCCCTCGACCAGGATCAGGCGCTTGGGCTCGCGCGCCGCATCGAACAGCTGCCGGCCCAGCCGGGCCGGAATCAGCGGGTCTGCCGTGCCGTGCACGACCAGCAGCGGCGAGCCGATGTCTGCCACCCTGTCGACCGAATTGAAGCGCTGCGTGATCAACCAGTTCACGGGCAGCCAGCCCCAGCGCATGGAGTCGAAGACATCGGGAATGCTGGTGAAGGTGGACTCGACCAGCACCCCGCTTTCGTCCTTGACGGAGCTGGCCAGATCGATGGCGACGGCGCCGCCCAGCGAGTGGCCAAAGACATAGCGCGGCCTGCCTGCGGCCTGTCGGCCCAGCCATTCCCAGGCGGCACGAGCGTCCTCCGCGGCCGAGGCCTGCGAGGGCAGGGCCGGGCTGCTCTTGCCAAAGCCGCGGTAGTCCACGGCCAGCACCGAAAAGCCCATGGCCTGCAGGCGCCGTATGCGTGGCGAGGAGCCTGTCACATTCCAGCGCGCTCCATGCAGAAAAAGCAGCAGCGGGGCACGTGCATTGCCGGATGGCATCCAGAGGGCGTGCAGCCTGGCGGCGCTGCCGTCGCGGCTGCGAAAGTCTATCCATTGTTCCTGCATGCCGGCCGTGTTGGCTCCGGGCCAGCTGCGGTCGCTGGGCTGAAAAATCCAGACCCGCTGCCGGGCATCGATCTCGCGCATGCCCCAGATCGCGAGCGCCAGCAGCAAGGCAAGACCGAGTGCTGCCGCGAGGCGGCGGGGGCTGCAGAAGCGTGAGGTCTTGGGCATGGAAGGAGTGCGACGGAAGAGGGCGGCTGTCAAGTGCTGTGCAAGTATGGCTGTCTGACCTGGCCCCAGTCATCTGCAGTGCATGAATTGGCGATATTCTTGCGGGTGTTTCAAACCGCAAATGCATAGCTGGTTGCGCAGAGTTTGCGAGCGTTTGAAGCCTGTTTGAAGGATTAGTTCACTATGTCGATCTGCCTGGGTCTTGCCGCCAACAAACTCCACCACCAAACCGAGGACGCCGCGCTGTTTGCCCTGCTGCGCGCATGCGAGGCCGGAATTCGCGAGCTCAAGCTGGGCTTTCATACCGTGGGCCGCACCTATGACGCCATCACGGCGGCCAGCATGCTCCAGGGCTACAGAGGCCTGGTGCGCTACCCCTATGGCCGCGAGGGCGGGCTCATGAGGCTGGTGGCCGAAGTGGTGGGCATGGAGGGGGACGAGCGCACTCTTGATGGCGCCATCTATCTGATGGACCCCGTGGACCCCTCGTCCATTTTCCCCGAAGCCCTGGCCTTGAAGCGCCAGTGCGTGATTCACGGCAAGCCTTTTCTTTCCACGGTCGCCTCCACGCGCGACTGGATCGAGATGGAGCGCATTCACGCCGGTCTGGCGCGTGACCGCAATGCCGACCGCTTTCACGACTATGAGAACCAGACGCTGGCGCTGATCGCCCACGATGCCATGAAGCCCACCATGCTGGACTTTGCTGCGCGCAACTTCGAGCTGCTCAGTCGCTACCGCCGCCGCGTGGGCACGGGCACCACGGGTCAGAAGCTCAACGAGATGGCCTGGAGCAAGGGCTGGCCTGCCGACAAGCCCTGGGTGGATCGTTACAACAGCGGCCCGCTGGGCGGCGATGCGCAGATTGCCGATCTGGTGCTGGAAAAGCGCTGCCACCGCGCCATCTTCTTCGAAGACCCGCATGTGGCACGCCAGCACGAAGCCGATATCCAGCTGCTGGAGCGCGCCGTGACCACGGTCACGCACGATGCCGTCTGCAGCACCTCACCCCAGGTGGCGCAGCGCTGGTGCGATGCGGCCGTCAAGCGCGCTGGCTGAAGCCAGCTGCTGAGCGCTACTGGCGGCTGCGGTAGCGCTTGAGTTCGGCCTGCAGCCAGCTGGCGCTGGTTTCCGCTTCCTTGCCGCTGCAGCGGACCAGATAGGGCTTTTGGCTGATGCTGCTTTGCGTGCCTGCGCGGGCAATGAAGTCCTCGGCCGTCGCCACCCAGCCCTTTTTGAGCAGATAGTCGTATTTGCTGCGCAGATGCTCGGCGGCCTTGTTGCTGTCATGCCAGCTGCCGTTGCGCTGGAACTCGCAGCCCGAGCTTTTGAGATGGCCGATCAGGTGCTCGATCTCCTGGGTCGCCGCAGGTACGGGCGATGCGGCAAGGCTCAAGGCGCTGGCTGCAGACAGCAGCAAGGCGGTAATGGTGTGCTTCATGGAGCAGATCGTACAAAAGTCCGGAAAGCACCAGGCTTGCAATAGCGTGCGGCGGCCTTTGGCGTCACTTCACTTTCGCTGGTGCATCGCCGGACTTTCGTTTTTCTGGCCGCCAGGCTCAGGAGGCATCAGTGCCTCAGTCCGGCTGGGAAAGGGGTGAGCTCCATCCGGTCCCGCCCCTTGCGCTTCGATGCGTAGAGCGCGTCATCGGCCCGCTTGAGCCAGTGCGACAACTCCATGTCGGGCTGATCGAACAGGGAAGCGCCTATGCTCAGGGATACCGGCTCCGGGGTCGCGAACATCGTGCGCGCCTGCTGCGCGAACGCCTCGCGCAAGTCCTGGCCCAGTGCCTGCGCGGCGGCGCCCGAGATGCCGCGCAGCAGAATCACGAACTCGTCCCCGCCCAGTCGCGCGGCCAGCGAGCCGTGGGGCAGCGCGCCACGGATGAGGTCAGCGAGGCTCACCAGCAGCCGGTCGCCGGCGTCGTGCCCGTGCAGGTCGTTGACCTGCTTGAAGTGGTCTATGTCTATCAGCAGCAGGGCGCCAGGACTGGCCGGTGAGGCCTGCTTTAGAAGCTGCGGTGCGCGCAGATAGAGAGCGCGACGGTTGTCCAGCGCGGTCAGCGGGTCGCGGGCGGCGATCTGTGCAATGCGTTCCTCGCGGCGATGGCGCTCGGTGCCGATCATGGACATTGCGAGCAGCATGATCGCCATCGCGCCTTCCACCAGTGACACCAGAATGACCGTGCCGCGGAAACCGGCCAGGTTGACAAAAGTGTCCAGCACCACGGGCGAGGCGGCCTTGGCGAGGTAGAACAGTCCGTGTGCCAGCAGCACGAAGCGCAGCTGCGCCGCCCCCACGCTCAGCGCGCCGCCCTGTGGGCGCAGCAGCAGGCCGGCGCGCAAGGTGATGATGGCAATGAGCAGCGACTGGATGCCCAGCATCGCCCTGGACCACCAGGGCCCCTCGGGCAGAAACAGCATCGCCAGCCAGATGACGGCCAGCAGCCACCAGGCGCGCGGCAGCCGGACGCGCGTGAATCCAGCGACGCCTGCCAGGAACAGCCAGTGGGCGACGATCAGCATGCCGTTGGGAAACCAGATGCCGAACAGCACATAGCCACGGGAACGCAGCAGGGCCAGCACACAGCCCACGGCGATGATGGCAAACCCTGCGCTCCAGAGCAGCAGCGAGCGTTCGCGTACGCTGCTCCATTCGGCGGCCAGGTACAACGCCGAGGCGGCAGCCATGGCCGAGGTGAGGACGAGCAGGGTGAAGGGGTCGAGAGCCATGGACGATGAATGTATCGACACAGGCGGCTCCGTGTGAGAGCCGACTGGCCAGGAGCAATGCACGGCAGCGGATCCGCCGCTCGGCGATGGTCGGGGCCGTGGCACTGCAATAGAGCGGCGCCGCAGGCGCGGCGAATTGTCGCAGGATGCGGATTTTCTGGCATCCACTGTGGACCGGGCCGGCAGGGTAAATCGGATCGAGGCGGAGTGTCTGACGCCGCAGCTGCGGCTATCAGCAGGGCTTTCTCGCTGACCAGCCGCATCAGGCCCTGCCGCCTGAGCTAGCCATGGCGGCAGCATATTCAGCGCGCCTGCGACCGATTCGGCGGAGGCAGTCCAATAATGCAGGTCTGACCCCGTTCATGCAGCCAAGGCCTCGGCCATGCCGGAGGCCGGAAGTGCGGCGCTGTTCCGCCGCCGGGCACCGTCGTTTGGCGCTCAGGGGGCCGGTGTGGCCAGCGGCTTGCCCTTCTCCACCACATACACGCCAATCAGCTTGACCGTGCCATTGCTGGCATTGTGTGCGTCATGAATCACGCCAGCCGGCACGACAAAACTCTCGCCGGCCTTGAGCGTGCGCGGCGGCTGGCCGTCGATCAGCAGGTCGACCTCGCCCTCGCTGATATAGCTGATCTCGTCGCCGGGGTGGGTATGGCGGCCCGCGCGCGAGCCTGGGGCGACCTCCACCTTGGCCACCACGGCTTCGCGGCCCGGTACCGAAACATCGGCCTTGCCGACCATGGTCCGGGACAGGCCTCCGGTTTGGGCCGCACCCGGCTGGGCCGCACCCGGCTGGGGCATACCCGCCTGGGGCGTACCCGCCTGGGGCATACCCGCCTGGGCCAGGGCGCTCTGGCTGAACAGCATGAAGGCGCTGCTGCAAAGCAGGCTGGAAAAGCTGGCGCGGCGAATCAAGGACATGAAATTACCCTCCAAGGTTTGTGACGGAGACAAGTGGTGAAACCTGTCACTTGTACCGGGAAGGAGTGCGGCCATGCCATGGGGGCAGCCCTAGTCGCAGGGCCGCCGAAAAACAGCCCGGGCCCCACTGCACAAGAGCATTCGGGCAGGAAAGCGCCTGACGTCGCAGGCCGCCGCTTCAGTTGTCTGCGCTGATCCTCGCGAACTTCACCAGCTCGGCGTATTTGTCCATGTCGGTGCGCATCACCTGGGCAAGGCTTTCATGGCCCTTGGCGGGCGGGGTTCCGGCTGCTTCGAGCTTCTGGCGGATGGCCGGGTCGGCAAGACCTGCCTGTATCGCTTTTTGCAGCTTGGCCAGCACTTCCGGAGGCAGACCCTTGGGGGCGGCCAGGGCAAACCAGCCGCTCAGGGAATAGCCCTTGAGCGCGGGATGTTCCGCCAGCGCCGGAATCTCCTTGAGCGTGGCGATGCGGGTGGCCGTGGTGGCCCCCAGAATCCGGATCTTTCCGGTCTGCACCAGCGGCGCTGCGGCCATGGGCGAGAGGATGGCGAAGTCCAGGTTGCCGCCGCCCAGATCGCTGGTCATGGCCGGAGAACCCTTGTAGGGGATGTGCACGAGGTAGACACCCGCAGTCTTCTTGATCAGCTCTCCCGAAAAATGCGGTGTCGAGCCAATGCCGGGGCTGCCGTAGCTGTATTTGCCAGGGTTGGCCTTGGCCAGTTTGACGAAGTCATCCACGGTTTTGACAGGGACATGCGCTCCGGCCACCCACAGATTGGGGGCCTGCGCGGTCAGGCTCACCGGAGTCAGGTCCGTTGCCGGATCGTACTTTTGCGCCGCATTCACAAATTTGGTGCCCGCCATTTCGTTGCTCGAGCCGGCCAGCAAGGTGTAGCCATCGGGCTTGGCCGATACCACGCGCTGTGCTCCCACCACGCCTGCGGCGCCCGGCACGTTCTCGACCACGACGGTGGCGTTCAACTGCCTGGCCAGTATGTCCCCGACCACGCGGCCGACCATGTCGACGGAGCCGCCCGGGGCATAGCCAATCACGATGCGGATGGGCTTGCCGGGATAGGCATCCTGTGCCTGCACCGCGACGGTGAATAGGCTGGTCATGGCACAGCCGATGCAAAGGCGGCGGGAAAGAAAGGCGCGATCTGGATTCATGGGGCTCCACAGAGGTGTGGCTAAGGTTGATTCGGTGATTGATGTTGGATTGCTCAACAAAATTAAATGAATTGTCATGAAATCTTTGCTAAGAAAGAATCCATGAAAACCAGCAGTTCGCATGATTTCCAGCTCGTGTGCGGTGCCGCATAGCTTGATCCGGGAGGCTTGCAAATTCAGAATTTGCGGCCGCTGCCTTGGGCGGTGAAGCTCTGGCCAGCAGTCGACCCGCCCTTCAGAACCGCCAGAAAAACAGCCCTTGCAACCGTGCTGGAAGGCGGTACGAGACAGTCCCTGGTAGCCATCGAGCTATCGAAAATCCTGCACATAGTCGGTTGCAAAGCGTTTCAAGCGCATACCATGCAAGCGTCAAGCCAACCGGGCGCAGATCCGGCTCACAAGCGTTTCAGTTGAATCGTCAGGGAGTCTCAGATGCAGGAACAGACCCGCGTTGCCGCCTGGCACGCGTTGCCGACCGATGCCGTACTCACTCAATTGCAATCGACTGCCGCCGGACTGAGCTCCGACCAGGCCCGCGAGCGTTTGCAGCAGCAGGGCCCCAATGCCTTGCCTGCCGCCGCTTCACGCGGCATGCTGGCCCGCTTTCTGTCGCAATTCAACAATCTGCTGATCTATGTCCTGCTGGGCTCGGCCGTCGTTACCGCACTGCTGCAGCATTGGGTCGATACGGGGGTGATCCTCGCAGTGGTGCTGATCAATGCGGTCTTCGGATTCGTGCAGGAAGGCCGCGCCGAAAAGGCGCTGGATGCCGTGAAGGCCATGGTTTCCAGCCGCGCCAATGTGCTGCGCGACGGTTTGCGCATGGCGGTGTCTGCAGAGGAGCTGGTCGCCGGCGACTGCGTGCTGCTCGAAGCCGGCGACCGCGTCCCGGCCGATGTGCGGCTGCTGCGCGCCAGCAGCCTGAAGCTGGACGAAGCCATGCTGACCGGTGAATCGGTCGCGGTCGACAAGTCGGTTGATCCGGTGGCCGCCGATGCTGCTCTCGGTGACCGCTTCTCCATGGCCTATTCCGGCACCCTGGTGGCTGCCGGGCAGGGCCTGGGTGTGGTGGTGGCCACCGGCCCGCGCACCGAGCTGGGCCTGATCAGCACCATGCTGGGTTCGGTGCAGACACTGGCCACCCCGCTGACGCGGCTCATGGACCGTTTCGCGCGCCAGCTCACCATCACCATACTGAGCCTGTCCGCGCTGATGTTCTGCTTCGCACTATGGGGGCGCGGCTACGACACGGCCGACGCCTTCATCGCCGTGGTGGGTATTGCCGTATCTGCCATCCCCGAAGGCCTGCCCGTGGTCATGACGATTGCGCTGGCCATTGGCGTGCAGCGCATGGCCGCACGCTATGCCATCGTGCGCAATCTGCCGGCGGTGGAGACACTGGGCGCGGTCTCCGTCATCTGCTCCGACAAGACCGGCACTCTGACGCGCAATGAAATGAGCGTGCGTGCCGTGGTGCTGCCCGGGGCCAGCTTCGACATAGATGGCGAGGGCTATGCGCCCCAGGGGCGTTTCAGCCTGAAGGGCGAGGAGACCGAGCCTGCGCTGCATCCGCAACTGCTGCACTTCGCCACAGGTGCGGCGCTTTGCAACGACGCCCATGTCAGACATGCCGAAGGCAAGGTCTGGGCGGTCGAAGGCGACCCCATGGAGGGTGCTTTGGTGACGCTGGCAGCACGGGCCGGCCTGGATGTCGATCAGCTGCGCCAGGACTGGCATCGGCTGGATGAGGTGCCGTTTGATGCCGTTCACCGCTTTATGGCCACGCTGCACCGGCCGCTGGCTGCTGCTCCCGTGGTGTTTGTCAAAGGGGCTCCAGAGCAGGTGCTGGCCATGTGCCGAGATCAGCAGGGCGCCGAGGGCGTGCAGGCGCTGGATGTTGCCTACTGGCTGGAGCAGATCGATGCCCTGGCTGCCAAAGGCTATCGCGTGCTGGGTCTGGCCAGCGGTGTCCCGGCAGATGGCAAGGACAGCGTGGACATGGCCGACGTCAAGGACCTCAGCCTTCTTGGCGTGCTGGGCATGATAGATCCGCCGCGCGACTCGGCGAAGACGGCCGTGCGCGAATGCCGTAGCGCCGGCATTGCCGTGAAGATGATTACCGGCGACCACGCCGCCACGGCCGCCGCCATTGCCCGGGAACTCGCGCTGGCCGACACCATCCGCGTCACCTCGGGCCATGAGCTGGACGGGCTCAACGATGCCCAGCTGATCGATGTGGCCCGTGCCTCCACGGTATTCGCGCGCACCAGCCCCGAACACAAGCTGCGCCTGGTGCAGGCCCTGCAGGCCGATCGCAGCGTCATCGCCATGACCGGGGATGGCGTCAACGACGCACCGGCGCTCAAGCGGGCCGATATCGGCGTGGCCATGGGCGTTACCGGCACGGCCGCGGCCAAGGAGGCCGCAGGCATGGTGCTGGCCGACGACAACTTCGCCACCATCGTCGCCGCCGTCAAGGAAGGGCGCACCGTCTACGAAAACCTGCGCAAGGTCATTGCCTGGACCCTGCCGACCAACGGCGGCCAGGCGATCGTCATCGTCGTGGCGATTCTGCTGGGCCTGTCACTGCCCGTCACTCCGGTGCAGATTCTCTGGGTCAACCTGGTCACTGCCGTGGCTCTGGGACTGACGCTGGCCTTCGAACCACCCGAGGCCACGCTGATGCAGCGCAAGCCGCGTTCGCCGGACGAGCAGCTGCTGCAGCCCTATCTGCTCTGGCGCGTCGCCCTGGTCTCGGTGCTGTTTGCCTTGGGCTGCTTCGGCATGTTCGAGTGGTCGCTGCGCCGCGGCGACTCGGTCGAACTGGCTCGCACCATCGTGGTCAATGCGCTGGTGATCATGGAGATCTTCTATCTGTTCAGCGTGCGCTACACGCAAGGAACCTCGCTCAGCCTGCGCGGCGTCCTGGGAACCCCGGCAGTGCTGCTGGGCGTGGCCGGCGTCACCCTGGTGCAACTGCTGTTCACCTATACCGCGCCCATGCAGGCACTGTTCGACAGCCGTCCTGTCGACCTGGAGGCCGGACTGCTGGCGATAGGGCTGGGTGTTGCCCTGCTGCTGTTGCTGGAGGTCGAGAAGTTCTTGGTACGCTGGATGAGATTGGGCGTGAGGGCCTAGGGCACTGTGCACGCAAGGCATTCAAGCCGTCGTTTCACTGCCAGGCCGAGGGCATGAAAAAAGGCCCCGAAGGGCCTTTCTTGCGAGTGCTGAGCGCTTGGCGCTTAGATCACGCCTTGTGCCAGCATGGCGTCGGCCACCTTCACAAAGCCGGCGATGTTGGCGCCGTCGATGTAGCTGATAGTGCCGTCTTCGCGCTTGCCGTGCTTCACGCAAGCAGCGTGGATGCTTTGCATGATTTGCAGCAGACGTGCATCCACTTCTTCGGCAGGCCAGGACAGGCGGGCCGAGTTTTGCGACATTTCCAGACCCGAAGTGGCCACGCCACCGGCGTTGGATGCCTTGCCGGGTGCGTACAGCACGCCGGCAGCTTCGAAGGCGCGGGCGGCTTCGTTGGTGGAGGGCATATTCGCGCCTTCAGCCACGCACAGCACGCCATTGGCGATCAGGGTCTTGGCATCGGCTTCGGTCAGCTCGTTCTGAGTGGCGCAAGGCAGGGCCACGTCCACCTTGATGGACCAGGGGCTCTTGCCTGCCAGGAATTCCACCCCGGAAACCAGCTTGGCGTAGTCGCTGACGCGGCCGTACTTGTGGTTCTTCACATCCATCAGGATGGCCAGCTTTTCGGTGGTGAAACCGGCGGCGTCATACACGGTGCCCGAGGAGTCGGACACGGTCACGACCTTGGCGCCCAGCTCCATGGCCTTTTCCACGGCGTACTGAGCCACATTGCCCGAGCCGGACACGGACACGGTCTTGCCTTCAAAGGACTGGCCGCGAGTGGCCAGCATTTCACGGGCGAAGTACACGGTGCCGTAGCCAGTGGCTTCGGGACGAATCAGCGATCCGCCGAAGGACAGGCCCTTGCCCGTGAACACGGAAGCTGCAGTGTTCGACAGCTTCTTGTACATACCGGCCATATAGCCCACTTCACGGCCGCCCACGCCGATGTCACCTGCGGGCACATCGGTGTCGGGACCCACGTGGCGGAACAGCTCGGACACGAAAGCCTGGCAGAAGCGCATGACTTCGGCAGGGCTCTTGCCCTTGGGGTCGAAGTCCGAGCCGCCCTTGCCGCCGCCCATGGGCAGAGTGGTCAGTGCGTTCTTGAAGGTCTGCTCGAAAGCCAGGAACTTCAGCACGGACTGGTTGACCGATGGGTGGAAGCGCAGACCGCCCTTGAAGGGGCCGATGGCCATGCTGTGCTGGATGCGGAAGCCGCGGTTCACCTGCACCTGACCCTTGTCGTCAGTCCAGCTCACGCAGAACTGGATGATGCGCTCGGGCTCGACCAGGCGCTCCAGCAGGGCGTGCTCGGCGTACTTGGGATTCTTCTCGATGAAGGGCCACAGGCTTTCCATCACTTCGGTGACGGCTTGCAGGAATTCGGGCTGACCGGGGTTGCGTTGTGCCACTTCTTCCAGGAATTGGCCTACGGACTCGTACTTCATAGAGAACTTTCTGACAGGGACAGGGAATGCGCTGAACTCGCGAAACCAAAATTATGCCAAAAAGTTATGCCGTCATGCATGGATTCGGTGCATGAGAGCGCAATTCTGGTGCGTCCATGCCCGAATTTGGAACACTTATTCTGTATTTGTTCTTAGTTTTCAGGCACTTGGATGGTGCATTTGAAGTAAAGGATTTTTCATCCTGGTGTCGTAAAAACATTTTTGCGGCTTGTCACACCAGCGTTTTTGTCTCGTGATGTCCGGCTTCATCCGCCCGCAATGTCTTATCTGTGCTAGCACCATCGTGGTGCATGTGATTTCAGGCACGAAATCTGCAATTGTGAAAACTGATTTTCATGAGCCCGGCCGCACGACTCAGCGGGTGGACTGCGCAGCCAGCTGCAGGGCCTGGGTAAATCTGGATTTGAAATTTAAATTTCATATTCTTTAATAAGAAAACTTAATTTCAATTGGCTTGCCGGCCCAGCGCCAGGCCAGCCCTCACCAAGAGGAGGTGGATATGGCAGCTGAGATTCCCGTGACGCCCTCGGCGTCAGGCAAGGCCAGTGCGGCGCAGATGCAGCAGCTCGAAAACGCGCTCAACCAGATCGGCGTGACGCGCTCGCACAAAAGCATCATCTTTCTGGTGGTCTGCGGCGTGCTCTTCGATGTGTTCGAACAGAACGCGGTCGGCCTGGTCGGGCCTCTGCTGCGACAGCAATGGGGGCTGGACGCGACGGACATTGCCTTTCTCAACACCATCACTTTCTTTGCCGCCGCCATGGGGCGCCTGCTTTCGGGCTACCTGGCCGATCGCATGGGACGGCGCTTCATGCTCAATGTGAACCTGGCGCTGTTCACGCTGGGTGCCGTCGGCTGCGCACTGGCACCCGATTACGCTTTCCTCGCCGTGGCACGTGCCATCGTGGGCTTTGGTCTGGGCGGTGAAATCACCACGGCCGTGACCATGCTGGCCGAGTTCTGCTCGGCCCGCTTTCGCGGCACGGCAGTCGGTCTTATCAACGTCGGTGGTGGCGGTCTGGGCAATATGCTGGCGCCAGCGTTCGCGCTGGGCGTGTTCACGCTGTTCCCGGGCGATGATTCCTGGCGCTGGCTGTTCGGCTGTCTGGTCATGCCGGCCATCTTCATCGTGTTCTACCGCCGCTTCGTTCCGGAGACGCCGCGCTTTCTGCTCTCCAAGGGGCGGGTCGAGGAAGCCAATCAGGTGCTGAGCATGCTGGCGGCGGGCAAGCTGGCCAATGCGCAGTATGAACTGCGCGAGTTCATCAGCCCAGGCAGTGCGCAGGCGCAGACGGCTGCCGCGCAGACGGTGCAGCGCAGTTCCTTCACCGACATCTTCAGGGGCGGCTATGCGCGGCGCACGATTGCCGTGGGTGTGGCTTCGTGGATGACGTTTGGCGCGCAGCTCTCGGTGCTCACGCTGATGCCGACGATTCTGGTCGCACAGGGCTACTCCATCACCAAGAGCTTCAGCTTCACCATCGTCATGCAGATGGGCAGCCTCGCCGGCGCGATCGCGGCATCGACCATGGGCTATTACTTCCCGCGCAAACGGGTGCTGACGGTAGGGGCGATTGCTGCCTGTCTGGCGGGCCTGGCGTTCGGCAACTTCACCGATAGCGTGGCCATGATCCTGGTCTGCGGTGCGCTGTTCCAGTTCTGCGTACTGACGCTCAACACCTCCATCTGGATCTTTGCGCCCGAGCTGTATCCCACGCGCATTCGTGCGCTGGGCACCTCCTTCCTGCTGGCCCTGGGCACGATCGGCGGAGCCATGTCCCAGGTGCTGGCAGGCAAGATGTTCGATCTGCACGGCGTCTCCGGAATGTTCGGCATGATCGCCGCCATGTATTTCATCTTTGCGATTGCCGTGCAGTTTGCCCCCGAGACCTTTGGCCGTTCCATCGAGGAAGGTGCGGGCGGCGAATCCCCCGCCGGGCAGGAGTCTGCAGTCGCTGCAGGCGTGCATGCCGGCAGTCAGGAGCGCACGGCATGAAGGCTGGTATGCATGTTCTGCTGATCAACCCCAATACCTCGCAGCAGACCACGGCGCTGATGCTGAGACAGGCGCGGGCCTGTCTGTCGCCCGGCGTGCTGCTGCACGGCGCGACGGCCGAAAGGGGCGCGGCCATGATTACCGACGAGGCAGGGCTGAAGATCGCCGAGCAGGAGGTGCTGCGTCTGGGCCTGGCCTTTGCCCAGGGCGATGACAGCCAGGCCGGCCGGGCCATCATCGTGGCCGCCTTCGGCAATCCCGGGCTGGAGTTGCTGCGTGCGGCGCTGCCGCAGCGGGTTGCCGCCTTTGGCATCGGCGAAGCCGCCATGCTGCAGGCCGCACGGGATGAGCAGGGCCTGCCGCGTCGCTTCGGCATTGCGACGACCACGCCGGGGCTGGAGGCTTCGATTGCCGCCTCGGTCGCGGCACTGGGCCTGACGCCCTGGTTCTGCGGCACGCGCATTGCTGCGGGCGAGCCGCTGGCCTTGGCTGCAGACCCGGCCCTGCAATGCGAGCGCCTGGGCGATGCCGTGGCCCAATGCGTGCAAAGCGATGGCGCGCAGGCCGTGGTGATCGGCGGCGGCCCGCTGTCCGAAGCCGCGCTGTGGCTGGCGCCACGCTTTCAGGTGCCGGTGCTGTCGCCGGTGGTGGCCGCAGTGCAGGCGGCGCTGGCGGGCCTGGCGCTCGCCGTCACCCACTGAATGCTATTGGATGCGGATGCGGATGCGGATGCGGTTGGATGCTATTGATTGGAGAGCTTTAATCGCCAGTAAATCATAGATTTCAGATTGAAAAGCATCTGAAATCTATGACTAACAAGCGCAGCAAGCTTTTGATTTCATAGCATCTCGTCCAGCGCATCGTGGCTGGTCTCGATGGCAGCCATATGTCTGCGCCCCGGCTGCCCGCTTTGCTGCAAGGTGGCCGTGGCAATCAGGTGGCAGAGCATGAAAAGCGCCGTGTGGTTGTCCAGCGGTCCCGGGGCCGAGGTCTGCACGCGCAGCAGCCAGTCCGCCTCGGGGGCCGGGCTGGCATGGTCGGTGATACAGATCAGGCGTGCGCCCAGCAGCCTGGCCTGGCGCGCGAACTCGCTGACCACACGCACGCTGCGTCGCAGGGCAAAGATCACTACCACATCGTTTTCTCCGATCTGGGCCGCATATTCGCCCAGGGTCTCACCCGCGCCGGGAATGACCTGGCTGGGCATCTCGAGTGCCTGTAGCAGCTGCCAGCGCAGATAGGCCGCAAAGTTACGGTTCTGGCGATAGCCCACGAAGAACAGCTGTCGGGCGCCGATCAGCGCCAGGGCGATGTCCTCCAGCTGCTGTGCCGAGATCTGTCCGATGGTGATGGCCAGATTCTCCGAGGCCTGGCGCAGATGTGTGGCAATCACATCCGCCGTGGGCCTGCCCTGGGCCGATGCGGCGGCCAGAAACAGCGGCGAGCCGTTGTCGCCCTGCGCGCGGGCATGGCGGCGTGCATCCTCGTAGCCTTCATAGCCCAGCCGCTGTATGAAACGCGTGACCGTGGCATTCGATACCCCCGTGAGCTTGGCCATCTCGGCGGCCGCGTAGCTCGACAGATTACCGGGGAAGTCCAGCAGGAATTCCGCCAGCCGCCGCTCCGACGGCGGCAGTTGCGGCAGGGCCGCACGCACGCGGGCGATGAAGGAATGGTCCGGGGCGGAGGAGCTGGGGTTCATGACGGCGGATGGCAGGCGGGTGCGCAGATCTCCCGGCCCGCTGTTTTTTGTCGATATCGGCAATGTAGCGGCTATTTGGCGGCCATTGCCGAGCTGCCGTCAGCGTCCGCGCAGAAACAGCGCATCCAGCTCCTTCATGCTGAGCTGGCGCCAGGTGGGGCGGCCGTGATTGCACTGGTCGGAGCGCTCGGTCACCTCCATCTGACGCAGCAGCGCATTCATCTCGTCCAGCGTGAGCTTGCGGTTGGCGCGCACTGCGCCGTGGCAGGCCATGGTGGCCAGAATCTCGTTGCGCGCGCGCTGCACCACGGTGCTGGCGTCATGCTGGGCCAGTTCGGCCAGCACGCTGCGCGCCAGCTCCACGGCATCCCCCTGGGCCAGCGTGGCCGGCACGGCGCGCACGGCCAGAGTCTTGGGCGAGAAGGGCGAGACCTCCATGCCCAGGGTCAGCAAGGTCTCGGCATGGGCCTCGGCCGTGGCGACTTCCTCGGGCGTGGCGGCAAAGGTGGCGGGAATCAGCAGCGGCTGGCTCGGAATCTGCTGGTCGCCATTTTCCTTATTCACGGCATTCTTGAGCTGCTCGTAGACGATGCGCTCATGCGCGGCATGCATGTCCACGATGACCATGCCCTGGCTGTTTTCGGCCAGGATATAGACGCCGTGCAGCTGGGCCACGGCACGGCCCAGCGGCCAGACCGGGGCCGAGTCAGCCGCGGCGGTTGTGGGCTGCTGTGGTGCAACAGCGGCGGGCACGGCGGCTTCTGCCGTCGGCCTGGCTGTCGCTGATGGTTGTGCAGCGGCAACGATCACTGTGGCGGCTGGCGCTTCCTGCATCCGGGGGGGGCAGGCGCTTTGCGCTGAAAGTAGCTGGACTGGCCCGAAGGGCGCAGTCTGATGCCTTCATCCTCGGGTTGAGGCACGGGGCTTGGCATGGCCGTGGTGTTGGTGATCGTGGTCGCGCCGGTGGCCGATTCAGGTACCTCAGCTGCAGCACTCGCGGGGGCCGGGGCCGCAGTCGCCACCTGGGGCGCGGGTGCGGGCGTGGTTTCCGCGGTGGCCTCGCGCATGGGTTCCCAGAGCTTGGCCAGATCGCGCACGGGATTTCCGATGGCGGGCTCGCCAAAGCTCATGCGGGTTTGCGGCCAGGCCGGGGCTGCGGCGGGCTTGGTGGCGGCCTTAGCCGGGACAGGCGTGGCAGTGCTCTCGTCGATCAGGCCGGGCTGGCGTGCGGCTTCCTGAGCCGCCGCCTCGACCACGGCTGCGGCGCGCGGCGTGGCCAGCGCGTTCTCGATCGCGTGGCGCACCGCCTGGTGGACTTCGCGGCTGTCGCGAAAGCGCACCTCGATCTTGGTGGGGTGCACGTTCACGTCCACACGCGCGGGGTCGATCTCGATATAGAGCGCGTAGACCGGCTGCTTGTTGCCGTGCAGCACGTCCTCGTAAGCAGAGCGGGCCGCATGCGTCAATACCTTGTCGCGCACAAAGCGGCCGTTGACATAGCAGAACTGCTGGTCGGGGCGCGAGCGCGCCGCGTCGGGAATGCCGGCGCGGCCCGTGACGTGGACGGGGCCGGCCCAGTGATCGACGGCCACCGAGTTGTCGACAAACTTGTCGTTCAGCACATCGGCCAGGCGGCGCGACAAGGCTTCGTCGGGCGTGCTGCCGGCGGCGCGCCATTGCTCGACCAGCTTGCCTTCATGCCAGATGGCAAAGCCCACATCGGGGCGTGCCAGCGCATGGCGACGCACGGACTCTATGCAATGCGCGAGTTCGGTGGCATCGGTCTTGAGGAATTTGCGGCGCGCAGGCGTTGAGAAGAACAGCTCCTTGACCTCCACGGTCGTGCCCTGGTTGCGAGCGGCGGGGCGCAGCTCGCCGCTGCGCGCGTCCAGCAGATAGGCCGAGTCCTGACCTGCGGGACGCGAGAAGATGGACGTTTCCGATACGGAGGCAATGGCGGCCAGTGCCTCGCCGCGAAAGCCCATGGTGGCCACGGTTTCCAGATCGTGCAGATCGCTGATCTTGCTGGTGGCATGGCGGCGCAGGGCCACGGGCAGTTCGTCGCGCGGGATGCCGCAGCCGTCGTCTTCCACCGCGATCAGGCGCACACCGCCGGCCAACAGGCGCACGGTGATCTGGCCGGCGCCCGAGTCCAGAGCGTTGTCCACCAGTTCGCGCACCACGGAGGCGGGGCGCTCGACCACTTCGCCGGCAGCGATCTGGCTGATCAGCTCGTCGGGCAGATCGCGAATCGGCCGGCGCACGGGAGCAGCCTGGTCGGTGGTTTCGGTAGGGGAGGGGGAGAGTTCGGGGCTGGATGCGTTCACGACAACCATTCTAGGCCGGTGCACAAACCGGCCAGGAAGTGAGTTTTTTGAACGCTGAAAACACAAAGAGCTGCCGGCATCGCTCAGGCAGCTCTTTGTTCAGCCCGCGGCGGGCGCCGGGCTTAGCGGCGGCGATAGCCGCCCTTGGTCAGTTCGTTACCGATCAGAGCACCGGCGGCTGCACCGCCGATGGTGCCGACAGGGCCGCCAAACAGCACATTGCCCACTGCACCGCCGGCCACGGCGCCAGCACCGATACCGACTTGCTGACGGCTGGGGCCGTGTGCGCAGCCACCCAGGGCCAGGGCGCCGGTCAGTGCGGCAGCCAGAGTCAGGGCCTTGCCATAGCGCATGGTGAATGTCTTCATGTTCGTATTCCTCTCGTCGTGCTAGTTATGGAAAGCGGTCTGGTCTCTGCGCCGAGGGAGGCTGGAGACGGCGGACTTTGTTGGCCAGGGGGCCGATGTCGTGATTTGCAATGCACGGCTTGCGGCGACACAGCTCTACTGTGCCAGCAGAATGGGCAAGCTGACGTATTGTTGACGTTTAGTTTTATCAAAACTTGTAACAAACCACCTTGAACCGGCTGCTCTTGTTGCAGTCTGCAAGCAGCTGTGAGTTTGCTCTCAAAAACATGGCACTCCAGCAAGGGGGGGAGCGTCTGCGGGCTTTGGGGGCGCAGTACATTACTGGCCGGCATACGCCGGTATGCCAATCCATTTTCAAGGACCGTGTTTTGGAAATCATTCAGTTTCTGATCGACTTCATACTGCATATCGACAAGCATCTGGAAGCCTTTGTCGTGGCCTATGGGCCCTGGGTATATGCCCTGCTGTTCATCATCGTGTTTGTCGAAACCGGTGTGGTGGTCATGCCTTTTCTGCCCGGCGACTCGCTGATGTTCATCGTCGGTGCGCTGTGCGGTGCCGGCTATATGAGCTATCCGCTGGCGGTGGTGGTGTTGCTGGCAGCGGCCATCCTGGGCGACCAGAGCAATTACACGATAGGCCGCTACCTGGGGCCCAAGGTGTTCCAGTGGGAGGATTCGCGCTGGTTCAACCGCAAGGCCTTCGACCAGGCCCACAACTTCTATGAGCGCTATGGCGGCGTGACCATCATTCTGGCGCGCTTCATGCCGTTTATCCGCACCTTTGCACCCTTTGTGGCCGGAGTCGCCCATATGAGCCGTGCCAAGTTCAGCCTGTTCAACGTCGTGGGTGCCGTGCTGTG
This sequence comes from Comamonas testosteroni TK102, assembly GCF_000739375.1. Lineage (NCBI taxonomy): Bacteria > Pseudomonadati > Pseudomonadota > Betaproteobacteria > Burkholderiales > Comamonadaceae > Comamonas > Comamonas testosteroni. The sequence continues at coordinate 1,339,784 of NZ_CP006704.1, forward strand.
GGTGGTAGGCATCAGCGCTGCAGGCTACTTCTTCGGCAATATGGAGTGGGTGAAGAACAATCTTGAAAAAATCATCTGGGGTCTGATCCTGGTGCCGGGCCTGATCGCCATCTTCGGAGCCTGGCGCGCCGGTAAGGCCGAAAAGGCCAGGGCTGCCTGATTTGCGCGCTTGACGGCATCTGGCACCGATCGCCAAAGCGCTGCCCCATGAAAAAGCCCCGGCATGCCGGGGCTTTTTCATTGGACATTCAGATCGGATCGGGGCGCTTATTTGCGCTTACCTACCTCGTTACCGATCAGCGCGCCTGCTGCAGCGCCGCCTACGGTGCCCAAAGTGGAACCAAACAGTGCATCACCGACCACGCCGCCGGCAACGGCGCCGACACCGGTGCCGATCTGGGCATTGGTGGGCGAGGTGGAGCAGCCAGCCATGGCAAGCGTGAAGGCTGCAGATACGGTGACGGCAAGAGTTCGCAGTTTCATGAGGTCTCTCCTGTACAGCTGCCAAACAGGCCAGCTTTCATAAGAACACACCTTGATCTTGAACCTTTTGCCCCGGCTTTCAGGTAGGAGAGAGGGCCAAGCCCGTGTCATTCAGGCTTGGCGACTGTCATCAAGCCGGCTTGCCGGCTGACAGCCGGTGCGGCGGTTTTGTGTAAGTGCGTACTTAAACCGATCGGCTGCGTGCCAGGGGCGGGTTGTGGGCGAAATACTTGCGGATGCCCGTCATCAGCGCATCGGCCAGTTGTTCGCGGTAGGCGGCAGAGGCCAGCTTGGCTTCCTCTTCGGGGTTGCTGATGAAAGCGGTTTCCACCAGCACGCTGGGAATATCGGGCGCTTTCAGCACGGCAAAGCCGGCCTGCTCCACGCGGGCCTTGTGCAGCTTGGCCATGCCGCCGATTTCGCCCAGCAGCGAAGTGCCCAGCTTGAGGCTGTCCTTGATCTGGGCGGTGGTGCTCATGTCCAGCAGCATGCGCTGCACATGCTGATCCTGCAGTCCGCCCACGTTCAGGCCGCCCACCAGGTCGGCCTGATTTTCCTTGTTGGCCAGCCAGCGTGCGGCCGTGCTCGAGGCGCCTCTCTCGCTGAGCGCAAACACGCTGGCACCGCGCGCTGCAGGGGTGGTGAAGGCATCGGCATGGATGCTGATGAACAGATCGGCCTGGACGCGGCGGGCTTTTTCCACACGCGTGGCCAGGGGCACGAAGAAGTCGGCATCGCGTGTCATGAAGGCGCGCATGGGACTGCCGCCGATGCGCGAGTTGTTGATGCGCTCGCGCAGCAGATGGGCGACCTTGAGCACCACATCCTTCTCGCGCAGACCGCTGGGGCCGGTGGCACCAGGGTCTTCGCCGCCATGGCCGGGGTCCAGCGCCACGATGATGATGCGGTCCGTGCTTTGCGAGGTGGCGATATTGGGTGCAGGCCTTGGGGCCGGTGCCGGGCGTGGCGCGGGAGCCGGTGGCGGCGGCACGGGCGCTGGTGCCTGAGCAATCACCGCAGGAGCCGGTGCCGGAGCGCTGGGGCGCTGGTTGCGCTGGGCAATCAGGTCACCGAGAGGGTCGGCCTGGGGGGCTGTTGCAATCGCCACCGGCGGCGGTGTCGTGATGGCGGGATTGTTCGCAGCTGGCGCAGTGGCCGAGCTGCCGGCGTCGCGCAGGCGCTCGCTGATCAGGGCTTCCAGCGGATCCACGGCCTTGGCGGGATAGAGATCCAGTACCAGCCGATGCTTGTAGGGCGCAATCGGGGCCAGCGTGAAGACCTGGGGCCTGGCTTCCTGCTTGAGGTCGATCACCAGGCGCACCACGCCGGGTGCAAATTGGCCGACACGGATGCTGGCGATATTGGGATCGTCGGAGCGGACCTTGGCCACGAGCTCCTTGAGTGCCGGGTTCAGATCCAGGCCCCCGATATCGACGGCCAGCCGTGGCGGGCTGGGCACGAAGACTGGCTTGGCCGTCAACGGAATATCGGATTCCAGCGTGACGCGCGAGTAGTCGGGTGCAGGCCAGACGCGCACGGCCACGATGCTCGCGCCCTGCGCAATATGCTGGCGGCCCAGCAGCAGAACCACGCCGCCTGCCTGCAGCAGATTGCGGCGGGAAAGACCCGGTCGGGAAAGACCCGGTCGGGAAAGACCCGGTCGGGGCAGGTCCGGAAAAGCCGTGGAGGAAGTTGTTTTGCTCATGCCGTCAATGCTTCAAGCACGGTGCAGCCTGCGGGGGTGCCAGCCTTGAGCGTCACCTGCCGTTGCACATCGTCAATTGCTTCGATATGGATAGCTATATCTGCAACAGGTGTAACCGCTGCAGCCTTTTCGGGCCATTCTGCCAGCTTGAGCCCGGGACTGGCAAAAATGTCACGAAAACCGGCATCTTCCCATTCACGCGGATCATCGAAGCGGTAGAAGTCGAAGTGCCAGATCGAGAGGTCGCCGGCCTCGTGCGGCTCCACCACCGCATAGGTAGGGCTCTTGATGCGGCCCTGCACGCCCAAGGCGCGCAACCAGTGGCGCACCAGCGTGGTCTTGCCCGCACCCAGGTCGCCATGCAGGGTCACATAGGCGTTGCGCAGCTCGGGCAGGGCGGCCAGTTGCTGGGCGAAGCGCTCGGTATCCTGTTCGCTCTGCCAGAGTATCTGGCGCTGCGCCAGCGCCGGTGTGGGCTCGCTTCCTACAATTCGGGGTGTATGTTGAGCAGCAGTCAATTGGTTCCTTTGATGCAAGCCTGGGCTCGCGAGCTGGGATTCTCCCAAATCGGCGTGGCTGGCGTGGATTTGTCCTCGGCAGAGCCCGGTTTGCTGCAATGGTTGGCGCAGGGCTTCCATGGCGAGATGCATTACATGCAGGCCCATGGTTTGAAACGAGCCCGGCCTGCAGAATTAGTTCCCGGCACGGTGAGCGTGATCACCGCGCGCATGGATTATCTGCCGCGCGACACCGGGGACGGCTGGCAGACTGTGGAATGGGACAGGCTCCGACGTCCCGAGGAAGGCATTGTCTCCCTCTACGCCAGAGGCCGCGACTATCACAAGGTGCTGCGCAATCGCCTGCAGAAACTGGCCGAGCGCATCGCGCAGGAAATGGGTCCGTTCGGCCACCGCGCCTTTACCGACTCCGCGCCAGTGCTGGAGGCCGAACTGGCCAGCCGCAGCGGGCAGGGCTGGCGCGGCAAGCACACGCTGGTGCTGAGCCGCGAAGCCGGATCGATGTTCTTTCTGGGCGAAATCTATGTGGACTTTGCGCTTGAACCCACGGCCCCGGTCACGGCGCACTGCGGCAGTTGCTCCTCATGCATGGATGCCTGCCCCACGGGCGCCATCATCGCGCCGCACAAGGTCGATGCGCGGCGCTGCATCTCCTATCTGACCATCGAGCATGCGGGCAGCATTCCCGAGGAGCTGCGTCCCTTGATGGCCAACCGCATCTATGGCTGCGATGACTGTCAGCTGGCATGCCCCTGGAACAAGTTTGCCCATCCCAGCGTCTTGCCCGACTTTGATGCCCGCGCCGGACTGGCGGGCACGCAGCTGGTGCATTTCTTTGCCTGGGATGAAGCCACGTTTTTGCGGGTGACCGAGGGCAGCCCGATTCGCCGCATCGGACATGCGCGCTGGCTGCGCAATGTGGCCGTTGCTCTGGGCAATGCCTGGCGCGAAACCGGCAACCCTGCACTCAGTGCCGCGCTGCAAAGCCGGGCCGCCGATTCCGATCCCGTGGTGGCCGAACATGTGGCCTGGGCGCTGGCCCAGCGTGCCTGAATTTCATTGAAATTGGTCTGAAGCGCTTACCCCATAAGTGCAGGCAGCTATCAAATTCAGATTCCGATCAGCCAGAGCCCGAAGGGCAGGCTGAGCACGCCAAGCATGGTGGACAGTGAAATCAGGCTGGCCACAAACGAGCCCTCATAGCCCATGCGCACGGCCAGCACATAGCACGATGAGGCCGTGGGCAGGCTGGAGAATGCCATCAGCGCAATCGCCTGCGGCTGGTTCAGCTGGAACAGCCGCACCATGGCAAAGGCGATCAGCGGCTGGATGGCATGGCGTATCAGCAGCAGCTCGCCTGCCAGCAGCTTGTTGCTGGTCAGGGCGCTGAGCTTGAGGCCGGCGCCGGCGGCCATCAGGCCCAGGGCAATCGAGGCTGCGCCGATACGGGCCACGGGTGCTTCCAGCAGTGCTGGAATCTTCAGTCCGGCGGCATTGAACAGCAAGGCGCTGATGGTGGCGATGATCAGCGGGTTGCGCAGCAGATGCCCGACAAAATGCTGGCCGCTGCCGCGCACCATGGGCCAGACCGCGGCCACATTGAACAGCGGCACGGACACGCCGATCAGCACCGAGACATAGAGCAGCCCGTCGGGCCCTGCCAGGCGTGAAACCAGCGCCAGTGCGATGAACGAGTTGAAACGAAACGCCACCTGCGCTGCACCCGCATAGCTGCGGGCATCGATGCGTCGGCCCAGAAGCGGCAGGCGCGGCAGGCTGTAGGTCAGCGCAATACCCAGCAGGCCTCCCAGCACGCCAGCGGCCAGCAACTGGCTGGCCTCGCCCCATTGGATGGGGTTGCGCGTGATGGAGTGAAACAGCAGCACCGGAAACAGCAGGTAGTAGACGAGCTGTTCCACGGGTTGCCAGACGCTGCGATTGATGGGCGTGAAGCGGCACAGCACATAGCCCAGCACGATGAGCGCGAAATCGGGGAAAAGCAGTTCTAGATAGTTCACGGCCCGCAAGCATAGAGCCGGTTGCGAATTTGCTGGGAGAAACCTGTCACCAAGTTTCTATCTGGTAGTACTTGCTGTCGCCGCTTGGCCGCTTTGTATCCAGGCTTGATGCAGTTCAAGGAAACGGCATGAATCTAGGGTAATTACTGATAAATCAGGGCTAACAAGAATATGTCGGGTTTTTTGCGGCACGTACTATCAACCGTTAATTTCAGAACTCATAGGGAGACCCCTTCATGAATCGTCGTATGTGCTTGGGCCTGACAATGGCTCTGGCAACTGTAGGTTTTTCCACCGGCGTGATGGCCGAGGCCAATTACCCCACCAAGCCCATCAAGCTGCTGGTGCCCTTCGCCGCAGGCGGCACGACCGACATCATTGCGCGAGTGATTGCCGAGCCACTGAGCAGGGAGCTGGGCCAGTCCGTGGTGGTGGACAACAAGGGCGGTGGCGGCGGCGTCATCGGTGCACAGGAAACCGCGCGTCAGAAGCCCGATGGCTACAACCTGGGCATTTCCACCCTGTCGACCATGGCCACCAATCCGGCCATCAACCCCAAGACTCCCTACAACCCGCTGACCGACTTCACGCCCATCATCAATATTGCGGCCACGCCCAATGTGATCGCCGTGAATCCCAAGTTCCCCGGTGCGGCCAGCTACAAGGCTTTCGAGGCCGAACTCAAGGCCAATCCCGGCAAGTACTCCTATGGCTCGTCTGGCACGGGCGGCATCCAGCACATGCTGATGGAGCTGTACAAATCGCTGACCGGCATCCAGATGACCCACGTGCCCTACCGCGGCGCGGGCCCGGCCCTGAACGACGCGGTTGCCGGCCAGATCCCCATGATTCTGGACAACCTGCCGTCGGCACTGCCTTTCATCAAGGACAACCGCCTCAAGGCCATTGCCGTGGCCGCTCCCCAGCGTCTGGCTGTGCTGCCTGATGTGCCCACCTTCAAGGAAGTGGGTCTGCCCCAGGTCAATCGCATGGCTTCCTACGGCATCCTGGGTCCCAAGGGCATGGACAAGGCCATCGTCGACAAGATCAACGCCGCCGTGAAGAAGGTGCTGCAGGACCCCGCAGTCAAGAAGCGCATCGAAGACACCGGTTCGCTGGTGGTGGGCAACTCGCCTCAGGAATTCGCCAAGGAACTGAAGGAAGAGTACGAAACCTACAAGCAGGTCGTGGCCAAGCAGAAGCTGACCCTGGACTAAGCTGCTGATCCGCTGCTGATGCAGTAGCGGACGCCGCAAGCCCGAATTGCCGTCGAGGCCATTCGGGCTTTGTTTTTTATTATTCGCCGCTCCCGGGCAGCAACAGAATCTTGCCGATGCTGACCCCGGACTCCATATGCCTGTGCGCCCGGGCAGCGTCTGCCAAAGCGAAGGAGCTATCGATCACGGGCCGTATCGCTCCACTCTCCAATGCGCCAAGCCATCGCTGGGCAAAGCGCTGGACCATCGCCTGCTTGACTTCGGGCGAGCGTGACTTCATCACGGTTCCGAAGATCCGCAGATGGCGGTACAGCACCAGGTCCATGGGCAATGCAGCGCCCTGGGAGCCGCCCAGCAGGCCCACCATCACCATGCGCCCGCCGACGGCCAGCGATCGCACATTGGGCTCCAGGTAGGGGGCACCGACGAAATCGATCACGATGTCCACGCCTTTGCCGCTGGTGGCCTGGGCCACCAAGGTCTGGAAGTCCTCGCTGCGATAGTCGATGAAGACATCGGCTCCGAAACCCAGCACCGCTTCGCGCTTGTCGCCGCTGGCCGTCGCAAAAACCCGGGCGCCCGCAGCATGTGCAAGCTGAACGGCAGCCGATCCGACACCACCCGCTGCCGCATGGATCAGCACCGACTCGCCCGCGCGCAAGTCAGCCAGATGAAACAGGGCCTCGTGTGCGGTCACGAACACCTCGGGTATCGCACCGGCATCCACCAGGTCCAGATTCCCAGGGACATGTATCGCCATGCGGTGGTCTATGCGCGAAAGCTCGGCATAAGCGCCGCCGCCCACGATACCCATGACCCGGTCGCCCACGGAGAAGCCCTGCACCAAGGGACCGGCCTCGATCACGGTTCCGGCGATCTCCAGGCCCATGGTGTCTGCGTCACCAAAGTAAGCTCGTCCGTAGGCGCCCTTGCGGTGATAGAGGTCGGCACGATTGACGCCGATGGAGGCGTTGCGTACCAGCAAGTCGTGGGGGCGAAGCTCAGGAGCCGGCAGCTCGCGGGCCACCAGCACCTCGGGCCCGCCAAAGTCGTCAAAAACAATGGCCTGCATGGTGGCGGGCTGTGCTGCGGGGATGGAGTCTGTCAAAAAGGTGGGCATATGCGTCGTTCTCGAAATATCTTTGAGCGCTGAAGATTACGACGCAAAGCTTTGTTTGCAATGCAGCGATTTCGCTCTACATTGATGCAAATTTGCATCAACTGATGAGCCATGAACTGGGACGATACCCGCATCTTTCTCGCCCTGAGCCGCACGCACTCATTGCGCGCCGCAGCGCGCAGCCTGGGCATTGATCAGGCAACGGTAGGGCGACGCCTGAATGCGCTGGAGTCCGAGCTCGGAGCCAAGCTGTTTCTGCGCGCCAAGGATGGATACCTGCTCACGGCCGCTGGCGAGGTGGCACTGGCTGCGGCAAAGCGTATGGAGAGTGCAGCTCTGGACTTGCGCACCAAGATCGAGGGTCAGGATGAAAATCCCGGCGGGCTGGTGCGCGTGACAAGCACCGATTCCATCGCGATTGACCTGTTGCTGCCCGCTGTCGAGCGTTTGCAGCGGCACTGGCCGAATATCCGCGTGGATCTGGAAGTCTCCACCCAGTTGCTCAGCCTCGGTCGCCGGCAGGCGGATATTGCTTTTCGCAACGTCAGGCCTGATACCCCGGAGCTGGTGGTTCGCCGTGTGGCTTCGTGGCCTGTGGGGCTGTTCGCAAGCACGAGCTATCTGGCTCGCTTTGGCGAGCCCGCCCCTGAAGACGAGTTGCGCGGTCACCATCTGGTCGCATACGGGCCTTATCTGGAGCAGAGTCCGTTTCTGAGCATGGCCGGAGTGCCGGCTCGTCAGGCCAAGATTGCCATGTCGGTCCGCTCCAGTCTCCTGGTGCGCAAGGCGGTTGCTGCAGGCATCGGGATTGGGGAAATGCCGTTGTGGATGGGGGAACGAGAAGGGCTGGTGCGTATCTGGCCGCAACGCCGACGCCCGAACGACTACGAAGTCTGGCAGGTCATGCATCCCGATCTCCAGCGCACGGCCAGGGTGAGAGCGGTTGCGCAGTTCCTGGCCGAGGCTTTCGATGGCCCATCGGCCGGCATCAGCTGAAGCAGGCACAGCGCTTGCCATGGCCGGTGTCTGACCCTGATCTCCATGGTCCGCCGAGCTGATTTCAGCTCGGCTGGGCCCCTCTCCAGCGTGTACGCTAGCCGCATGTCAGAAGCCCTTAAAAAAGCACGCAAGTCCCAGATTCCCGAAGACTGGCCGCAGCCCCTGCCGCAGAGTCAGGATGCGCTCGATGAGTTCATTGATGCCCTGCTGCTGGAGGACGGGCTTTCGCGCAATACCTTGTCCGCCTACCGCCGTGATCTGACGGCGGCTGCGCGCTGGCTGGCGCAGTTGCAGCCGCCCAAGGTGCTGGATGCAGCGCTGGAAGCGGATTTGCAGGGCTACTTCACGGCCCGAGTGGAGGGCACCAAGGCCACTTCCTCGAACCGGCGGCTGACGGTCCTGCGCCGCTACTTTCACTGGGCGCTGCGCGAAAAGCGCATCGCTGCCGACCCCACGGTGCGCATGCTGGCTGCCAAGCAACCGCCGCGCACGCCCAAGACCCTGACCCAGGAGCAGGTCGAGGCCCTGCTTGATGCACCCGATGTGGAGACTGCGCTGGGTTTGCGCGATCGCGCCATGCTGGAGCTGATGTATGCCAGCGGACTGCGCGTCAGCGAGCTGGTGGGTGTGCGCATGCATGAGCTGGACTTGCGCTCAGGCGTGTTGCGCGTGACGGGCAAGGGGCGCAAGGAGCGGCTGGTGCCGTTCGGTCAGGAGGCGCAGCACTGGCTGGAGCGCTATCTGCAGCAGGCGCGAGCGGCGATTCTGGGAGGGCAGCAGACCGAGGAGGTGTTTGTGACCCAGCGCGGCGCGGGCATGAGCCGCGTGATGTTCTGGGTCATCGTCAAGAAATGTGCGCAGATCGCGGGGATCAACTCGCCCCTCTCACCGCATACGCTGCGCCATGCATTTGCCACGCATTTGCTCAACCATGGCGCCGATCTGCGTGTGGTGCAGATGCTGCTGGGACATGCCGATATCTCCACCACCACCATCTACACCCATGTGGCGCGCGAGCGGCTCAAGGCCCTGCACGCCGAGCATCACCCGCGAGGCTGAGCAGGCCTAGGCAGCCGCGCTGCCCAGCTGCAGGTGGTACAACCCCCAGACGGCGGCAGGAAAGCGTTGCTTGACGGGCAACTGGCCGAGCTCCGGAATCTGATGGGCAGCAAAAATGGCCCAGAGCGGGCCCACGCCGCCCATGGCCAACGGCACGCCGTCCAGCTGAGTGGCGATCAGCATGCGCCAGCGCACGGCCTGGGCGAGCGGTATCTGGCTGCGATAGCCGTCTATGCCCTGCAAGGTCAGCTGCAGGCCTTGAGCCATGGCCTGGCCCACATCCACGCCGGCGGCCTGCAGCACCTGCTCCAGCAGCGGGCCCTGCAGGCTGTGCTCGGCTTCGTCGTATTCAAGCGTGGTCCTGAGCGTCTGCTGCTCCAGGCTGTTGAGCGCGTCCATGCCGCAGGACCAGGCTGCATCGAACAGATAGCCATGCATGATCAGCATGCGGTCCGCCACGGCCTGAGGCTTGCCACGATTGGCTTGCACGCCGGGGCCGCTGATGGTGAGCACCGCGGGTTGCAGACCATCGAGCACGCAGGTGCGCGAGGCCTTGCGCGTGGTCGTGGCCGAGGCGGGCAGGGCCATGGCGCCCAGTGCAGCGCCCGCAGCACCGCCTTGCAGCAGCAGGGAGCGACGTGATAGTGGGTTTTGTTCTGCCATGGGTGCTTTCTCTGTGGTGATGGCTGCAGTCTAGCGGCAAGGCCTGCGGCCGTCATTGCGGCATGCCGACCAAGATGCTGGCCAGCTGCAGTGTTGGTCTATTTGAATGTTTGAAGTTTTATTTTGATGTTTTCTGCCCAATGAATTGACGAATCGTCGTTCAAATCAACCTGGGAATTCACTTTGGTCAAAAATGCGGGTCTTGATTTTTGGATTTCGAGTGATGACTAACTTTCTGCGTCGCAGCATGCTGACCTGTGCCCTGGCAGCCATGCTGCCTGCCACCTTGTCCCTGAATGTCCAGGCGGCCGACAAAGCCGACGCGGCTGGCTGGCCCAGCCGTCCCATTCGTCTGGTGGTGTCCTACCCTGCCGGGGGTGTGAGCGATGTGGTGGCCCGTGCTCTGGGTGAAAAGCTGTCGCAGTCGCTGGGCCAGTCGGTGGTGATCGACAACAAGGCCGGTGCGGGTGGCGCGATTGGCCTGGATCAGGTCGCCAAGTCCAACCCCGATGGCTACACGCTGGGCTTTTCGTCCATCAGCCCGCTGACGCTGAGTCCCCATCTGGGCAAGCCGCTGTTCGACCCGCACAAGGATATCGTTCCGGTGGTCAGCGTGATGTACTCGCCCGTGCTGTTGCTGGGCACGACCCGCCTGACTGCCAAGAGCTTTCCCGAGCTGATGACCCAGGCCAAGGCCCATCCCGGCGATGTGCGCTGGGCCACGGCCGGTCTGGCGTCGCTGGGTCACATCATGCTCGAGCAGATTGCCGATCAGGGCAAGGTGCAGATCACCCATGTGCCTTACAAGGGCGGCGGCCAGCAGCTCAATGACGGCCTGAGCGCACAGTTCGAGGTGTTGTCAACGAATGCCGGCCCGGCCGTGATGCAGCATATCAAGGCCGGCAAGTTCAAGGCCCTGGCCGTGGGTGCTCCGGCGCGTCTGGACTCGCTGCCCCAGGTGCCCACGCTGGCCGAGCTGGGCTACAAGAACGCCAACACCACGTCTGTCTTCGGTATCTTCGCTCCTGCGGGTGTGCCCGCTGCCGTGCTGGCTCGCCTGAATGCCGAGGTGAACAAGGCGCTGGCGCTGCCCGAGATCCGTCAGCGTCTGGAGGCCACGGACAATGTGCCTACCGGCGGCAAGGCTGCGGACTTTGCCAAGCAGATCGAGGCCGAGTCCAGGTCCAATGCACAGATCATCAAGGCTGCAGGCATTCAGACCAACTGATCGAGACACTCTGCAATGACAAAGGGCTTGCGGTCACATCGGCCGCAAGCCCTTTGTCCTTGTGCGCAGCAAGCGCACTGAAGTGTCGCCAGGCGGACTGGCTCAGAGTACTTCGCTGGCCAGGTTGTCGGCCCAGCTCAGCGCCTGCAGATGGGCCCAGTTGACCTGATGGTTGGACAGCTGCAGTGCGTTGGCCGCGCGGGCAAAGGCCGCTTCGTCGCCCGACTCGCAAGCGCGTGTCAGATCCAGGAAGGGCGCAAAAACGCCCCGGTTGTGTACCAGTGCATCGACCACGGACTGGGGCAGCGCAACGGATTCAAGGGCCTTGGCCATGGGCTGGCTCAGCATCACATCGAGCAGCGAGAAAACGCCCACGACGAAAGCGTGGTCGCATTCTTCGGGTGGCAGCAGCTCGGCGGTCAGCAGCTCCATGAGCCGGCCGCGCACCACGGCGGTCTGGCCCACGGCTGGCGGTGTGCCGCCGGCGCGTGAGGTGGTCAGCAGCAGGGCCGCCCAGCGGAACAGTTTCTTGAGCCCCAGAATCATTACCGCATGGCGGAAGGAGGTGATCTCGCAGGACAGGCCGAAGCCCGAGCTGTTGATGAAGCGCAGCAGGTTGAAGGACAGCGTGGGGTCCTTCTTGAGCAGCTCTTCGATTTCTTCCGTGCTGGCCTGCTGGCGCACCAGGTTGATGAGCTGGATGATGGTGGTCTGCGTGGGGCGGATGGTGCGCGCCTGCACGAGCTGGGGCTGGGCGAACCAGTAGCCCTGGAACAGCTTCACGCCCAGGCCCAGCATATGCTCGAACTGCTCGGCCGTCTCGACCTTCTCGGCCACGATCTGGGCACGCGTGTAGGTCTGGGCAAACTTCACCAGCTTTTCGGCATGCTCGATCGCGAAGCTCTGCATGTCCAGCTTGACGAAGGAGGCCATGGGCAGCCAGGACGCATAGTTGCGGCGCAGCAGGTTCTGGTCGAAAGCCAGGCGAAAGCCGCGCTGGCGCAGGGCCGCGAACGTGGGCAGGCAGGCTTCGATGTTTTCCTGTGTGGCCTCGGCGGGCAGGGCCGGCACCTCCAGTACCACGCGGTCGGGGTGAATCAGCTCCAGGTGGCCGCCGCTCAGGCTGTCATGGGTGCAGTTGATGAAAACCGTCTTCTTGCCCACCAGGGCCTCGGCGCCGGCATAGGACAGGGCGTTGAACAGCAGCGCCGCATCGGATGCCGCGGTGTGCGCGTTATGTGCCACCGAGCGGTCAAACAGCTCGTAGCCATACACATCCCGTTTTTCATCGACGATGGCCTGGCGCGCAATGCTGGCCATATTGGCCTCGTCCCTGTCTGTAACGGGGCTGGCAGCCGGTGAAGAGGCGTTTGTGTCAGAGGTATCCATGTCGGTTATCGCTTGGGTGTGGGGTGGGGGAGCGCCGTCACTCGGACAGGCACTCCGTCCAGCTCAGCGCCTGCAGATGTGCTTGATTGATGTCCCGGTGCTCCAGCTCCAGGCTGCAGGCGCTGCGGTCGAACTGCTCCTGGTCATGACTCTCGCAGGCCTTGGTGAGCATCAGCAACTCGCCCAGAATGCCTTCGTGATGCAGCAGGGCGGCGGACACCGATTCGGATACCGGAATCAGTGCCAGTGCCGCGGGCAAGGGCATGCCCAGCATGCGGTCCAGCATGGAGAACATGCCGCAGATGAAGGCCAGATCGGCATCGGTTTCGGTCAGCGAGTGCTTGGCCAGCAGCTCCATCAGGCGGCCGCGAATCACGGCGGTCTGGCCTACGGCCGGTGGCGGGCCGCCATCGCGGGCGGCTGTCAGCAGCATGGCGGCCCAGCGGAACAGCTTGTTCAGGCCGAGCATCATCACGGCCTGCTTGAACGAGGTGATCTGGCGATGGGCCCCAAAGCTGGCCGAGTTGATGAGGCGCAGCAGGTTGAAGGCCAGGGCTGCGTCCTTCTTGAGAACTTCCTCGATCGCATCGGTGCTGGCCTGCTCGCGCACCAGTGTCAGCAACTGGATGATGCTTTGCTGCGTGGGAGTCAGCAGGCGGGTCTGCATCACTGTTGGGCGGGCAAACCAGAAACCCTGGAAAAGCTCGATGCCCAGGCGCTGGCCCAGCTCATGCTGGTGGGCACTTTCAACCTTCTCGGCAATCAGTTCGGCGCGGGTGTGGCGGTTGGCAAACTTGACCAGCACCGTGAGCTGGTCCGGCGCCAGCGTGGAAAGATCGAGCTTGATGTAGTCGGCCAGCGGCAGCCAGGCCGCATACACCGACTCCAGCACCGTGTGGTTGAAGGCCAGATGAAAGCCCTGCTCCTTGAGTGCCAAGAGCGTGGGCAGGCGGGCCGCAACCTCATGCACGGCGGCATGGCCCAGAGGAGGGATCTCCAGCACCACCTTGTCGGCCGGCAGCAGCTCCAGATGCTCGCCGGTCAGACCTTCGTGGGTGCAGTTCACGAACATGAGCTTGGTGCCGACCAGATCTTCCTCGCCCGCATGCGTGAGGGCCGCAAAGATCAGCGTCGCGTCTGAGGCCATGGTGTGACCATAGGGCGAGCGCGAGCGGTTGAACAGCTCGTAGCCAATGATTTGCTGCAGCCCGTTGACGATGGGCTGACGTGCAATCATGCCTTTGGACAGGTTGCGCGGCGAGGCGAATGCCTGGTCCTCTATGGTTTGTTCACTCATTGCTGCATGACATCGGTGTGAGAAATGGTTGGCGGTGCCGGTTATTGTAAGAATGAGCCGATCATAGTGTCAGCTTCATTCGTTCAGGCAGTTTGCGCAAACAACTTCGGCAGGCGGCCCCGAACTCACTGTCGATTTTTGATTCGAGTCAAGAAAAGAGCCTAGATCTGTTGCAGCCAGGCGATTTCGGTCGCAGTGAAGCCTGCGGCGCGGCGCGCCTTCTCGTTGAAGGGCGGTCGCAGGCGCGGCGCTTCATAGCGGGCCGTCAGCTCCAGATACCAGGACTCGGGGTCGAGGCCGTTTTTCTCGCACAGCCAGCGATACCAGTGATTGCCTATGGCGACATGGCCGACTTCCTCGCGCAGGATGATGTCCAGGATGTCGCAGGCCGCCAGCGCATCGGGCGCATGGGTGTTGCGCAGCTTGTTCTGGATTTGCGGCGTGGCGTCCAGGCCGCGCGCTTCCAGGGTTCTGGGAACCAGGGCCATGCGGGCCACGATGTCTCCCGAGGTTTTCTCGCACATGGTCCACAGGCCCTGGTGGGCCGGGTGGTCGCCATAGTCCTGTCCGTGGTGCTGGCGCAGGTGGTCGCGCAGCAGGCGGAAATGCTTGGCTTCCTCGGCGGCCACCTGCAGCCAGTCGTGGTAGTACTGCCCGGGCATGCCGTCGAAGCGCCAGACGGCATCCAGTGCGAGGTTGATGGCATTGAACTCGATGTGCGCTATGGCGTGGATGAGCACGGCCCGGCCTTCGAGGGTGGCCGGCGAGCGGCGCGCCACGGCTGTGTGGTGCCTGAGCTCGGGCCGGGCCGGACGGCCGGGCAGCTCGGACTCGGCAACCACCGGTACCGGGGCGGTTTCTGCTATTGAATAGAGAGCTTTTTGCGTATGCAGTTCAATGGCTGCGGCGGCTTTCTGCTCTGGGTCTGCAAGACACAAGACCTCTAGCGCGCGATGACGTAACTCCATCCCTACAATTCTAGGTTCTATAAAGAAGCAGCCCACTGGGAGACAAGCACATGGCAATTTACGAACTCGACGGCGTTGCGCCGCAGATCGACGAGACCGCCTGGGTGGCCGACAGCGCCGAGGTCATGGGCCGCGTCAAGCTGGACCGGGACGCCAGCGTCTGGTTCGGAGTCGTCATTCGTGGGGACACCGAAAACATCAGCATCGGTGCGGGCTCCAACATCCAGGATGCCAGCGTGCTGCATGCCGATTTCGGCAAACCGCTGACGGTGGGTTGCAATGTGACGGTTGGCCACCAAGTAATGCTGCATGGCTGCACGATTGGCGATGGCTCGCTCATCGGTATAGGTGCAGTGGTGCTCAACGGCGCCAGGATCGGCAGGAACTGCCTGGTGGGCGCTGGCTCGCTGGTGACCGAGGGCAAGGAGTTCCCCGACGGCTCCATGATCCTCGGCAGTCCTGCCAAGGTCGTGCGCGAGCTCTCGCCGCAGCAGATCGAAGGTCTGGGCCAGAGCGCCAGAAACTATGTTGAAAATGCTCGCCGCTTCAAGCGCGGCTTGCGCAAGCTGGGCTGAGGGCCCGGCTTTTTACCGGAATCGATTAGCGTGTCTGAACTGCATAAATTCATTTTTGACGGCCTGCCCGTGCGTGGTGCCATCGTCCGCCTGACTGACTCCTGGCAGGATATCCTGCGGCGCCGTGCCGGCAACAAGGACACCGGTGCCTACCCCGAGGCCGTCAGCACCTTGCTTGGCGAGATGACGGCAGCCGGTGTGCTCATGCAGTCCAACATCAAGTTCAATGGCGCGCTGGTGTTTCAGGTCATGGGTGACGGTCCGGTCAAACTGGCCGTGGCCGAAGTGCAGTCGGATCTGAGCATGCGCGCCACGGCATCGCTGGTGGGCGAGGCCAATCTGCCCCTGCGCGGCCAGCTGGCTCCGCTGGCAGAGCTGGTCAACGCCCATGGCGCGGGCCGCTGTGCCGTCACGCTGGACCCCAAGGACCGTCAGCCCGGTCAGAACCCCTATCAGGGCGTGGTGCCGCTCAACGATGCTGCCGGTGGCCGCTTCGAGCGCCTGTCGGATGCGCTGCAGTTCTACATGATGCAGTCCGAGCAGCTCGACACCGTGATGGTGCTGGCCGCCAATGACCAGATTGCCGCCGGCCTGATGCTGCAGCGCATGCCTGTGAAGGGCGAGGCGAATCTGGCCGCAGCTACCGAAAGCGGTGATGCCGAGCACGATGCCCAGGGCCTGAACGAGGAATACAACCGCATTGCCACACTGGCCTCCAGCCTGACGCAGCAAGAGCTGTTGACGCTGGATGTGGAAACCATTTTGCGGCGCCTGTTCTGGGAGGAGAAGCTGCTGCGCTTCGCTCCTCAGGCCGACGAGCAGGCACCGCGTTTCGCCTGCACCTGCAGCCGTGACCGGGTGGCTGCCATGCTGACATCGCTGGGCGAGGAAGAGGTGGATTCCATCGTGGCCGAGCGCGGCAGGATCGAAGTGGGTTGCGACTTCTGCGGCCAGCAGTACCAGTTCGATGCCATCGACGCGGCACGTCTGTTCACCGACGTGCAAAAGCAGCCTCCCAGCTCCAGCTCGGTGCAGTAAGGCTCGCTGCCTGGTGCCTGCTGTCGCAGCAGGCCTTTGAGCTGGGACAGCATACGGGCATGGCGCAAGACCCGCCAGTCTCTGCGCCGGGATGCGCCTCAGCAGGCGTTTTTCAGGGCTTCGAACAGCGCCAGTTCGCACTCGGGATCGCCGCATTGCTCACAGGCCCTGCGGCGTATTTTCTGGCTGGAATTCCAGGGGTTCTGGCTTGAGATCCAGTCCCAGTCTGCGGTTGGGGCCGTGAACTTGAGAGATGCGGCCAGTTGCTGCCATTGGGCAGACGGCCTGCCGTAGAGCATCACATAGCTTTGTGCACGTGCGTGCAGCAGTTCACGCCACCGGCTGATCTGCTGCGCGATGGCCGGATCCGGGTCGGCATCGCGCCAATCCTGTCCCAGCACATAGACCAGGGCATCGGTCGGCCATTCGTCGCCGGCCGCAGGGGCCATGCATTGCCAGGGGCTGGCCAGGCCGGCATCCAGACGGGCCTGCAGCAAGCCATGCGCCATGCTGCGCGCCAGGGCATGGGGAGCGCCCAGCAGCACCACCGTAGGCGCAGGAACAGCAAAGCCAGCGCGGGGCTGGCTTCGGGACGGAGCGGGCGCTGGATCAGCGCCTGGAAACCTGAATATAGATTTCATTGGGTTTGACCATGCCCAGCTCGTAGCGGGCCTTTTCTTCCACGGTGGACAGGCCGTCCTTGAGGTCGTTGACCTCGGACTGCAATCTGTCGTTTTCCGTTTTTTCGAGGGCGTTGGCCGCGTACTGGTCATTGATCTGCTGCTGCAGCTCGTGCACATAGGCCATGCTGCCATTGCCCAGCCAGAGCTGGGCATGAATGGCGGTCAGCAAGACCAGCAATGTGACACAGACGACGCGGTTGACCATACAAAAACCTGGTGGAATCAAGGGTAAGCGCCCTGGCCGCAAAGCGGCTGCCGGGCACTTACTTCAGCTGCGCACTTTAGCGCAGGTTGTAGAAGGCAGCGCGGCCGGGGTACTCGGCGACATCGCCCAGGTCTTCCTCGATGCGCAGCAGCTGGTTGTACTTGGCGATACGGTCGGAGCGGCTCATGGAGCCGGTCTTGATTTGACCAGCATTCAGGCCCACGGCGATGTCGGCAATGGTGCTGTCTTCGGTTTCGCCCGAACGGTGCGAGATCACGGCGGTGTAGCCGGCGCGCTTGGCCATTTCGATGGCGGCGAAGGTCTCGGTCAGGGTGCCGATCTGGTTGATCTTGATCAGGATCGAGTTGGCGATGCGCTTTTCGATGCCTTCCTTGAGGATCTTGGTGTTGGTCACGAACAGGTCGTCACCCACCAGCTGAACCTTGGCGCCCAGGCGCTCGGTCAGGATCTTCCAGCCATCCCAGTCGCCTTCGTGCATGCCGTCTTCGATGGAGATGATGGGGTACTTGTCGCACCAGCCGGCCAGCATGTCGGTCCACTGGGTCGAAGTCAGTGTCATATTGCCTTCGCCGGCCAGCACGTACATGCCGTCCTTGTAGAACTCGGATGCTGCGCAGTCCAGGCCCAGGGCGATCTGCTCGCCGGGCTTGTAGCCGGCCTTTTCGATGGCTTCGATGATCAGCTGGATCGCGGCTTCGTGGTTTTCCACGGAAGGTGCGAAACCGCCTTCGTCGCCCACGGCGGTGGACATGCCATTGTGGTGGATGATGGCCTTCAGCGCGTGGAAGACTTCGGCGCCCCAGCGCACGGCTTCACGGAAGGTGGGGGCACCCACGGGGATGATCATGAACTCTTGCAGGTCCAGCGAGTTGTTCGCGTGGGCGCCGCCGTTGATCACGTTCATCATGGGCACGGGCAGCTGCACACCGCCCATGCCGCCGAAGTAGCGGTACAGGGGCAGACCGGCTTCTTCGGCTGCGGCGCGTGCCACGGCCATGGAGACGGCCAGCATGGCGTTGGCGCCCAGGCGGCTCTTGTTGTCGGTGCCGTCCAGATCGATCAGCGTCTTGTCCAGGAAAGCCTGCTCCGAAGCATCCAGGCCCAGCACGGCTTCGGAGATTTCGGTGTTGATGTGCTCAACAGCCTTCAGGACACCCTTGCCCAGGTAACGGCTCTTGTCGCCATCACGCAGTTCAATGGCTTCGCGCGAGCCGGTGGATGCGCCCGAGGGTACGGCGGCACGGCCCATCACGCCGGATTCCAGCAGCACGTCGCACTCAACGGTGGGGTTGCCGCGGCTGTCCAGCACTTCGCGGCCTACGATGTCAACAATGGCACTCATTGCATTTCCTTTGGGTTTCTGAAATCGGTACGTGCAGGCTGACTTCTTTCATGAAATCACGCCCAAGCGCTTGTGCATGAAGCCCAAGCTGCTATCAAAATTGTGAAGCCGACTCTTCTCCACATGCTGCGCGCGCGCCATGCACGCGACGAGTATGGAAGAGGCTGCGGCGGCTATTGTGCACAAATTTGGTGGGCCGCTTTTGCCTTGACGTGTTGCAGCCGTCGAATTTCTTGTGCAAGACGTTTCTGTGCAAGCATTCAGACACAAAAGCGGATACAAAAAAGGCATGACGCCACGCTTCATCGTGTCGTCATGCCGGGGTGCACCATCTGCTCAGACGCCGGGGGCCGCCTTGGGGCGGCCCGGGCGTATGGACATGCAGGCCTGCGGTGAGGCCTTCATGCCGGTGCTGATGCGCTGTGGTTGCATGCTCAGGCCTGGAAGTGGTCTTCCAGGAAGCCGTTGCGCTTGGTCACATCGTCCAGCGCCACCAGGGTTTCGAGCAGGGCCTTCATGTGCTTGAGCGGCACGGCATTGGGGCCGTCCGACAGGGCGTTGCAGGGATCGGGATGGGTTTCCATGAACAGGCCTGCCACGCCCACGGCCACGGCCGCACGCGAGAGCACGGGCACCATCTCGCGCATGCCGCCGCTGGAGGTGCCGTTGCCGCCGGGCAACTGCACGCTGTGGGTGGCGTCGAACACGACAGGGGCGCCGGTTTCGCGCATGATGGCCAGCGAGCGCATGTCGCTGACCAGATTGTTGTAGCCAAAGCTGGCGCCGCGTTCGCAGGCCGTGAAGCTGTCTGCGGGCAGGCCCGCTTCCACAGCCGCAGCACGGGCCTTGTCGATGACATTCTTCATGTCATGCGGGGCCAGGAACTGGCCCTTCTTGATGTTCACGGGCTTGCCCGACTGGGCCACGGCGCGGATGAAGTCCGTCTGGCGGCACAGGAAGGCGGGGGTCTGCAGCATGTCGACGACAGACGCCACATAAGGCACTTCGGCTTCGGTGTGCACATCGGTGAGGATGGGCACGTTCAATTCCTTCTTCACCTTGGCGAGGATTTCCAGGCCTTTTTCCATGCCGGGGCCGCGAAAGCTGGTGCCCGAGGAACGGTTGGCCTTGTCGAAGCTGCTCTTGAAGATGAAGTGGATTCCCAGCGAGGAGGTGATTTCCTTGAGTTGCCCGGCCACATCCATCTGCAGCTGTTCGGATTCGACCACGCAAGGGCCGGCGATCAGAAAGAAGCGCTTGTCCAGACCAATATCAAAGCCGCAGAGTTTCATGGGGGTTCCTTTTTGCACGCCGTGCATGCTTCAAAAACTGAAGCTGCCAGCGCTCTATGTTGAATGAATTCAACATCATTTGATGCTGAAGTCATTGATTTTCAAGCGCTGGCAGCTCCTATTTCAGGATTGATTCCGGAGGAAGGGAATCAGGCCTTCTTGCCCGACTGGGCCTTGTTGTCCATGGCCGCCTTGATGAAGGCGTTGAACAGCGGGTGACCATCCCAGGGAGTGGACTTGAACTCGGGGTGGAACTGCACGCCGATGTACCAGGGGTGGACCTTGGCGGGCAGCTCGACGATTTCGGTCAGCTGTTCGCGCTGGGTCAGGGCCGAGATCACCAGGCCGGCGTCGCGCAGCTGGTCCAGGTACTGGGTGTTGGCTTCATAGCGGTGGCGGTGACGCTCGGTCACCACGTCGCCGTAGATGCTGTGCGCCAGCGTGCCCTTTTGCACGTCGGAAGACTGCGCGCCCAGACGCATGGTGCCGCCCAGGTCGGAGTTCTCGTCACGGGTCTTGATCGTGCCGTCCGCATCCTTCCACTCGGTGATCAGTGCGATCACGGGGTTGGGGGTGGCGGAATCGAACTCGGTGGAGTTGGCGCCAGCGAGGCCGGCCACATGGCGGGCGTACTCGATGGTGGCGACCTGCATGCCCAGGCAGATGCCCAGGTAGGGCACCTTGTTTTCGCGGGCGAACTTGGCCGTAGAGATCTTGCCTTCCACGCCGCGCGAGCCGAAGCCGCCGGGCACCAGAATGCCGTCGTAGTCCTTGAGCAGCTTGGAGGCATCCGCGTCATGGATGGTCTCCGAGTCCACATGCGTGATCTTCACGCGCACATGGTTGCGCATGCCGGCGTGCTTGAGCGCTTCGTTGACCGACTTGTAGGCGTCGGACAGTTCCACGTACTTGCCCACCATGGCAATCTTGACTTCGCCCTGGGGGTGCTCGGTCTCATAGACCAGATCGTCCCAGCGCTTGAGATTGGTGGGAGGCGTGTTCAGGCGCAGCTTGTCGCAGATCAGGCCGTCCAGACCCTGCTCGTGCAGCATGCGCGGCACCTTGTAGATGGTGTCCACGTCCCACATGGAGATCACGCCCCACTCGGGCACGTTGGTGAAGAGGGAGATTTTTTCCTTCTCTTCATCAGGCACCTGGTGCTTGGCGCGGCACAGCAGCGCATCGGGCTGGATACCGATTTCGCGCAGCTTCTGCACGGTGTGCTGGGTGGGCTTGGTCTTGAGCTCGCCGGCCGTTTCGATGAAAGGCAGGTAGGTCAGGTGCACAAAGGCGGAGTTGTTGGGGCCGAGCTTGAGCGCCAGCTGGCGCGCGGCTTCCAGGAAGGGCAGGGACTCGATGTCGCCCACGGTGCCGCCGACTTCGCAGATGGCCACATCCACTTCGTGGTCGGTGCCAAGGCCCGCGCCGCGCTTGATGTATTCCTGAATCTCGTTGGTGACATGGGGGATGACCTGCACGGTCTTGCCCAGATAGTCGCCACGGCGTTCTTTTTCCAGCACGGACTGATAGATGCGACCCGTGGTGAAGTTGTTGCTCTGACGCATGCGCGTTTCGATGAAACGCTCATAGTGGCCCAGGTCCAGATCGGTCTCTGCTCCGTCATCGGTCACGAACACTTCGCCGTGCTGGAAGGGCGACATGGTGCCCGGGTCCACATTGATGTAGGGATCGAGCTTGATGAGGGTGACTTTGAGACCGCGCGATTCCAAAATCGCTGCAAGGGAGGCTGAGGCGATTCCCTTACCGAGGGAAGACACCACACCGCCGGTGACGAAGACGAACTTGGTCATGTCTTTTTTTGGTGGTGGTAAAACAGGATTATAGGTTCGCCACGAATTTCGGCGTGGCGTACAGGGATGCTTGTGCGGCGGCAAAGCCGCTCAGGTCTGATAAATTGCGCAGCATGAATGACGTGTTCGCAGGCAAACATCTGGTGCTGGGTCTCTCCGGAGGCGTGGCTTGTTACAAATCGGCCATGCTGTGCCGCTTGCTGGTCCAGGCCGGTGCCACGGTGCAGGTGGTCATGACGGAGGCGGCCGAGCAGTTCATGACGGCCGTCACCATGCAGGCGCTTTCTGGGCGCGCAGTCTACACCTCCCAGTGGGATGTGCGCGAACCCAACAACATGCCCCACATCAATCTGAGCCGGGACGCCGATGCCATTCTCATCGCGCCTTGCAGTGCGGACTTCATCGCGCGCCTGGTGCAGGGCCGCTCGGACGAGCTGCTCAGCCTGATGTGTCTGGCCCGCCCCATGGAGAGTGTGCCTCTGCTGCTGGCCCCGGCCATGAACCGCGAGATGTGGGCCCACCCCGCGACCCAGCGCAATCTGGCTCAGGTACAAGCCGACGGTGCCCAGGTGCTGGGCGTGGGCAACGGCAGCCAGGCCTGCGGCGAGACCGGCGACGGTCGCATGCTGGAGCCCGAGGAAATCATGGAAGAGCTGGCGGCGCACTTCACGGCCAAGAGCCTGCAGGGCCAGCATCTGCTGGTGACGGCAGGCCCGACCTTCGAGGCGATCGATCCGGTGCGCGGCATCACCAATCTTTCGAGTGGCAAGATGGGCTTTGCGATTGCCCGAGCGGCGCGCGAGGCCGGTGCCCAGGTCACGCTGGTGGCCGGCCCGGTACATCTGCCCACGCCGCGCGGAGTGACGCGCATCGACGTGCAGTCGGCGCGCCAGATGCAGGCCGCCGTGCAGTCGCTGGTGGCAGGGGCCTCGATCTTCATTGCCACGGCCGCTGTTGCCGACTGGCGCCCGGCCGAGTTTTCCGATCAGAAGATCAAGAAGGACGGATCGGGCGATGTGCCGGCCATGGACTTTGTCGAGAACCCCGACATTCTTGCCGGCGTGGCCCAGTCCGACCAGGCCCGCTCGGGCAGGCTGTACTGCGTGGGCTTTGCGGCCGAAAGCCATGATCTGCTCAGGCACGCCAGCGCCAAGCGCCTGCGCAAGAGCGTGCCGCTGCTGGTGGGCAATATCGGCCCCGCCACCTTTGGCAAGGACGACAATGCCCTGCTGCTGATCGACGATCAGGGCTCCAAGGAGCTGCCCCATGCCAGCAAGGACGTGCTGGCACGCCAGCTGGTCGATGAAATTGCGCAGCGCCTGAGCGCCAAGCGTCCCTGACCCGTGACCCCAGGAGTCCGAACATGAAACTCTCCAGCTATGAAGGCCCGCGCAATGGCGACTATGTGGCCTATGTGGATCAGCTGATGCGAGCCAGTCCCGAGTACCGCCGCACGCTGCGCAGCATCGACGGAGCGATTCAGACCGCGGTCGTCACGCCCGGCTCCCAGGCTGCCTCGCCCATGTCCCAGCTGCGCAGCACCTTGCAGAAGGCGCGCGACATGGCGGAGCAGGCACAGCAGGTGCCGGGAGCGCGAACCACGGCGGCCGGCCAAGCGGCCCAGCGCACGGCTGCTGCTCGGCGCCCCAATACGGCCGTGACCAAGCAGGAGGCGCAGCAGCGCTTCAAGGCCATGGAGCGCCAGATCGAGGCCCAGAAGGCCCAGACCGGCCGCAAGCCCTGGGTGTCTCCGGGCTCGCTGGCGCTGATCGTGGGCGGGGTAATCCTCTCCCAGTTCATCCAGGGCTTTGGCGTGCTGCTCGCCATCATGGGCCTGATGTCGGCGGTGGGCGGCGTGCTCAGGCGCCTGCAAGGCCGCTGACAGGCACCAGGCGCCGGCTCTTGCCCGGCAGAGGGCACAATGGCGCCCTTCAGGAAAACCGCTGGCGGCTGCATGGCAGCTGCCGCAATGGATGCAAGGCCCGGTTCACGGGCCTTGTTTCAAGACAGACAAGACTAGCCAGATCCTTATGAATGTTGATGTAAAGATTCTCGATGCGCGCCTGCGCGACAACCTGCCCGCCTACGCGACTCCCGGCAGCGCCGGCCTGGACCTGCGTGCCTGCATCGATGCGCCGGTGACGCTGGAGCCCGGCCAGTGGCAGCTGATTCCCACCGGCATGGCCATGCATCTCAAGGATCCCCATTACGCAGCGCTGATCCTGCCGCGCTCGGGCATGGGCCACAAGCACGGCATCGTGCTGGGCAATCTGGTCGGTCTGATCGACTCCGATTACCAGGGCCAGCTCATGGTCAGCGCCTGGAACCGCTCGCAGACCGCCTTCACGCTGCAGCCCATGGACCGTCTGGCCCAGCTGGTCATCGTGCCCGTGGTGCAGGCACAGTTCAATCTGGTGGATGACTTTGCCGACGCCAGCGAGCGTGGCGAAGGCGGCTACGGCTCCACCGGCAAGCAGTAAGCCTGCCAAAAGGCCCGCACCTCGCGTGACATGAGCCGCCAGACCCGCCGTCGCTCTGCCTCCTGGACCAGGGTGCAACTGGGCCGTGATCAGCCCATGCGGCGTCGCCTGCAAAAACGCCACTGGCTGCGTCTGCATGCCGCTCTGACCGGCGGCCTGAGTCTGGCTGCCATGTCCTTGATCAGTCTGTGCCTGCTGCATGCCGGCGTGCACAGCATGGGGCTGCGCTATGGGCTGGCGCTGGCCTGCGGCTATCTGCTTTATCTGATGCTGGTGCGCCTGTGGGCGGGCTGCATGCTGCGCCGCGACTGGGATGCGGGCGATGTAGGAGCCGATGTTTCCGGCTCCGGCGGTAAATCAGGCAGTGCCGACGCTGCGGGCTTTGAAAGCGGGCAGGGAGGCTCCTACGGCGGCGGCGGTGCCGGCGGCCACTGGGACGATGGCACCGCCGTGCCTGATATTGCGCCTGCGTCTGCGGGCCTGGAGCTGCCCGATGTCGATGTGTCGGGGCTGGACGCGCTCGATGAAGGCGCCGTGGTGCTCGTGCCGGTGCTGCTGGTCTTTGCCGCCCTGCTGTTGGCGGTCACGGGCATGGGCTCGCTGGTGTGGCTGGTGTTCGGTGCCGATCTGTTTCTGACCGTGGCGGTAGAGGTGGCGTTTGCGCTGCTGATGACGCGAACCCTCTATGTGGT
The DNA here is from genome assembly GCF_000739375.1 of Comamonas testosteroni TK102. Taxonomy (NCBI): domain Bacteria; kingdom Pseudomonadati; phylum Pseudomonadota; class Betaproteobacteria; order Burkholderiales; family Comamonadaceae; genus Comamonas; species Comamonas testosteroni. Next base: position 1,364,587 of record NZ_CP006704.1, read on the forward strand.
GGAGCGCGAAGGCTGGCTGCTGGCCGCGCTGCGCATCAGCTGGAAGCCCGTGCTGGGCGCCCTGGTCGCGGCCGTGGCGCTGGGGCTGCTCGCCGACTGGCTGTTTCCCCAGGCCGATACCCTGGCACAGGTGCTGCGCAGTCTTTGATCGGCCTCAGTCCTGGTGCCTGGCGCCAGGCAGTTGCAGCTTCATGCGCAGCCCGCCCAGCGGCGATGGCAGCGCCTGGATGCTGCCGCCATAGGTCTGAACCAGATCGCGCACGATGTCCAGGCCCAGACCGGCGCCGGGTCGCTGTTCGTCAAGCCGTTCTCCGCGGGCAAAGATGCGCTCGCGCAACTCGGGGGCAATGCCCGGGCCGTCGTCGTCTATGCACAGTGTCAGTTGCTGGCTGTCCTCGCTGGCCGCCTCAATCTTCAACACCACCTGCCAGCGCGCCCATTTGCCGGCGTTGTCCAGCAGATTGCCCAGCATCTCCATCAGGTCCTGGGAGTCGCCCTTGAAGTCCCATTGGGTGGCATCCCCCTGCAGCTCGAAGCGTATGCCGCGCGCCGCATGCAGCTTGTCCATGGTGTGCACCAGGGAGTGCAGCGGGCCGGCCAGCGCGGTGCGCAGGCCATGGCCCTGCTGCGCCGCTGCGGCGGCGGCGCGGGCACGGGCCAGGTGATATTCGACCTGGCGGCTGGCACTGGCGACCTGCTCGCGCACCAGGGTCGCCAGCGGGCTGTCCTGCTGCGCCGCCGCGTTGCCCATGATGCTCAGCGGGGTGTTGACCGCATGGGCCAGATTGCCCGCCTGGGTACGGGCCCGCTCCACCATCTCGGCATTCATGCGCAGCACATGGTTGAACTCCTGAACCAGAGGCATGATCTCGGCAGGGTGCTCGCCCCTGATTTCCGGAGCTTCCCCCTGGCTCACGGCGGCCAGCTGACGGCGCAGAGCGGCCAGCGGAGCCAGCGCCAGCTGCAGCTGCACGACCACGGCGGCGATCAGTCCCGCTGCCAGCATGCACAGCGCGGCCACCAGCATCTTGGTGAAGCGCTGCAGCGGCGTGGCCAGCATGGCCGCGTCGGCGGCAATCATCAGTCGCAGTGGCGGGGCATCGGCCTCGGGCAGCTGTACGGTACGCGTCACGATCACCAGGGTGTTGCCATTGCCGTCCGACATATGGCCATAGCTTGCCGGTGCATGCAGGGGCAGGGTGGGCTCCCAGACCTTGTCGGCCTGGAAGAAGGGCCAGTCCAGGGTCTGGTCCCAGAGCGATCGCGAACGCTGGATGCCGGCCTGAACCGTCTGTTTGCCGGCCGCATCGAGCTGGTCCACCTGCCAGTACATGCCCGACAGTGGCTGCTGCAGCAAGGGGTCGCCGGAGAAGGGCGAGACCGTGACCGGGACGGCCTGATCGGGCTGATAGTTGACGGCGCCGCTGAGCCGGTCGAGCTTGGCCACCAGCTGGCTGCGCAGCTGCTGGGTCAGATGCTCGGCAAACAGCGTGCGCAGACCCCAGCCCGTGAGCAGCAGTGCTGCCAGCATCCAGATCAGGGCACCCGCCAGCAGTCGCAGGCGCAGCGAGTTCTTCCAGGAGCCCGCGCTCAGCGGTGGCGGCTGCTGGGTCATGGGGGAGTTCAGGGTGTGCTCGGACATAGGCTTTATTCTTGGTTGGATGGCACGACCAGGCGATAGCCCAGGCCGCGCACGGTTTCGATCGAGCCAGCGGGCAGCTTTTTTCTCAGGCGCCCGACAAAGACCTCGATGGTGTTGGAGTCGCGGTCGCTGTCCTGCGGGTAGATATGCTCGGACAGCTCGGTGCGCGAGACCACGGCGCCCATGCGCTGCATCAGCAGGGCCAGCACTTTGAATTCATGGCTGGTCAGCGTCAGAGCCTGACCTTCGACGGTGACACGGGCCTGGCGCGAATCCAGGGTGATGGCCCCGCATTGCCACAGCGCGCTGGCATGCGGGCTTAGGCGTCGCAGCAGCGCCCTCAGACGCGCCAGCAGCTCTTCCATGTGGAAGGGTTTGGCCAGATAGTCGTCGGCTCCGGCATCCATGCCTGCGACTTTTTCATGCCAGGCGGCTCTGGCGGTGAGGATCAGCACCGGCATGGAGCGGCCCTGAGCGCGCCAGGCGCGCAGCACGCTCAGCCCGTCGCGCACCGGCAGGCCCAGGTCCAGCACCGCAGCGTCGAAGCTCTCCACCTCGCCCAGGTATTGCGCCGTCTCGCCATCGGCGGCCGTCTCCACGGTGTGGCCGGCCTGCAGCAGGGCCTGATGCAGCTGCTCGCGCAGCGTGGGTTCGTCTTCAATCAGCAGGATTCGCATGCTCTACAACCTTCCTGAGTGCCGGGGTTCACTTCTTGCGCTTCATGCTGATGAGGCTGCCGTTGCTGGCATCGATCTCCAGCTTGACCACCTTGCCATCGCTTTGCAGCAGCCGGATCTCGTAGACAAAGCGGCCGTCCTCACGGTCGAACTCCACCTTGATGACCTGGCCCTGGTACTGCTGCTCGACCTGGTCCAGAACGGTGCGCAGCGGCAGCACCTGACCCTGGCGCAGGGCCTGACGGGCAAGCTCGTGGTCGTTGTCACCGGCATCCGAGGTGGCGGGCCACAGGCTCAGCGCGGCAAAGCCTGCCGTTGCCAGCAGCATGGCCAGCATGGTATGGAGGGTGCGCCGGCGTGGGCGGTACGCAGATTGCGGGTCATTCGAGGCATTGGATAAAGACATGGCGAGCGGGCTGCAGTGGGTGGTGATGAGGTCTGGTTGCGTTCTGCAGCCAAGGTTATAGGTCTGCATCGATGAACGAAAGCTGAATGGCGGCTTCAGAAACGGTTCAGGAGGGAATGCGAACAATCGGCCACAACCCGCCACAGCGCAGCTTTCGCCCGGCGGGCCGTCTTTTTTGTCCCCATCGTTGCCAACCTGCTGCAGGAGTTTCCATGTCTCGTCTTCAAGCCCCCGTCTTTCCGGTGTCCGATCGCGTCTTGTCGCTATACCGGTCCATGCAGCGCCGCAGCGGCATCGCCTTGCTGGGGGGCGCTGCGCTGCTGTCCGCAGGCACCTGCCTGGCCGCGGAAAACTCCCTGGCGGATCGTGCCTCGGCCTCGGTGGCCGGCGTGCGCGGCATGGCGCTCGGGCCAACCCTGTCCATCCGCGATGTCTGCGACCGGCTGGAGAAGGCCGGCTATCGCGAATTCCAGGAGGTGGAATGGGACGACGGCCTCTACAAGGTCAAGGCCACGGCCAGCGATGGGCGCTTTGTGAAGCTCTATGTGGATGGGCGCAGCGGTGAAGTGCTGCGCGTACGCAGCAAAAGCTAATTTTGCTATCTGCTTGATAGCTTCTGGCGCTTTGTGATGGCGGTTTCAAATGATATTTATATCGAAAATGAGTGCTGCAAAGGGCAAGGCGCTAGGGTTTGAAGACTTGTAAACGGCTGCGCTTTACTCAAAGTATTGTGAGCAAATGTGAAACCTGTCGTCCTGGCGAGCCGGTGCTGCGTTGCAATGGAAAGGCAGACCGTGCAAGGTTTGCAGAGCAACTCATAACAGGGACTGCGGCGCATGGAATGTGCATGCGCCAATCAGGAGATTTCCATGCAAATCAATCAACGCTGGGGCCGGTTGGCCATGGTGAGCGCAATCGTTGCGGCTCTGTCGGCCTGCGCGGCCTATCCACAGGGTGGCTACCAGACCGGCGGCTATCAGAACAGTGGCTACCAGGGAGGCTACTCCCAAGGTGCTTATTCTGGCTCGGGCTACCCCGGCAGCACCCAGGCCTATCCCGTGGGCAACAACCAGGCCCAGACCTATCCCGCCAATAACTGCGGCTACAACAATCCCAACTGCTACTCGCAACAGCCTCAGCAATACGCCCAGCAGGGCCGTGTGATGAATATCGAGACCGTGCGCGTGCAGGACGGCAGCGGTGTGGGCGCGGGCGGCGCGATTGCCGGCGGCGTGATCGGCGGCGTGCTGGGCAACCAGGTGGGCAAGGGCTCCGGCCGTACGCTGGCCACGATTGCCGGTGTGGTGGGCGGCGCATTGGCCGGCAACGCCGTGCAGAACAGTGTGGGTGGCGGCAGCGTGCGCGATATCTACCGCGTCACCGTGCAGCTGCAGGATGGCAGCGTGCGCGCTCTGGACTACCAGCAGCCTCCGCAGCTGAGCATCGGCGAATACGTGCGCGTGGAAGGCAACCAGATCTTCCGCCGCTGAGCACTCAGGCGCGCATGACAAAAGGGACTCCTCGGAGTCCCTTTTTATTTCTTTGCCTGAAGCGATGAGCGATGCTTGAGTCTGTGGCGCAGCATCACTCAGTGACAGCAAGCAAGAGGCCTAGGCGGCCCCGCCGCCTCGCAGCGAAGCTGTCGTCCCCCGGTGGGGAGGGCGCAAAGCGCCTCAGGGGTCAGTGAAGTGTTTCATTGCCCGGGGCCATGGGCTCGATACGGAAAAAGCCCGTACCGGCCGTGCCGCGGCCGATTTCTTCCTCGGTGGCCTCGCGCACGGCTTCGATCTTGAGGTGCAGGCGGATGGCGATTCCGGCCAGCGGGTGGTTGCCGTCCAGCACCACATGCTCGGGATAGATTTCGGTGACCGTGTAGAGCCGGTCGGCCGGCACGGGGTTGGTGCCCTTGGGCATGGCCGTGCTCTCGAAACTCATGCCTTCCTCGATCTCTTCGGGGAACAGCTCGCGCTTTTCCAGGAAGATCAGGCTCTCGTCATAGTCGCCGAATGCTTCTTCGGGCTCCAGGTGCAGATCCAGCTGGTCGCCGACCACATGGCCTTGCAGAGCCTCTTCGATGCGCTTGAAGAGGTCATCGCCGCCGACGAGAAATTCCACGGGCTCGTCCAGCACGTCCAGCTCCTCGCCCAGGGTGTCTTTCAGTGTCCAGGTCAGGGCGACCACGCATTGTTGGGTAACTTCCATGGTGTGTGTATGCAGTTGGTGGGCCGCGGGCCAGTCCCGCAGCCGAAATTGAAACGCCGCCACGGCCGTGGCGCAATGGCAGGCATTGTCCCATGCGCTGCCCGCAACTGCAGCACAGGCCTTTTGTTACACCCTGCAAAAAGCACTTGCACGGCCTTCACATTGGCACTCTTGCAGGCCTGCATACTGGCCCCATCTCTGCTGCAAGTAATTTGCGGGCTTAAAGGAAGGCACCATGACCCCTCAGGAACAACAACTGCTGCAAGACCTGTGCGCCAGGCTGACGCTGACCCAGGGCCAGCCCAAGGACGCGCAGGCCGATGCCGAGCTGCGCCGCGGATTGGGCACCGCGCCCGATGCGGTCTACTGGCTGGCCCAGCGCACCTTGATGCTGGAGCAAGCCATTGAGCAGGCCCAGCAGCAGATCGGCGAGCTGCAGCAGCAGCTGAAACAGGCCCAGCAAAGCCAGAGCCAGAGCCAGGGCGCAGGCAGCTTTCTCTCGGGCGGCCTGGGCACGCACTTCGGCCGCGCTCCCGAGCGTTATGCCGAGGACGGCGGCTACGCTGCCAGTACCCAGCCTCCCTATCAGCCCCAGTATCAGCCTCAGTACCAGCCGCAAGCAGCGCCTCAGCCCTCCAGCTGGCGCGACCGTTTCTTTGGTGGCGGCTCGGCGCCCCGTGCTGCAGCGCCGCAGGCCTACGGCCAGCCAGCTGCCGCGACCGGCAGCAGCTTCCTGGGCAATGCCGCAGCGGCCGCAGCCGGTGTGGCGGGCGGCATGTTTCTGTTCAACGGGCTGGAGAATCTGATGGGCGGCCATCACGCCAGCTCGGGCAGCCAGAGCGGCGGCAGCGAAAGCAAGTCGCTGGCGCAGGACAGCAGCAGTCAGGGCCTGCATGGCGACAGCGGCAATACCTCGAGCCTGGCCAACGATGCAGGCCTGGGCAGCATCGATAGCGCAGACAACGACAGCTGGGGCGATGGCGGCGACTTCTTCAACGATGACTTTGCCTGATTACATGCTTTGAGATTTTTGAGGCTCAAGCCCTTTCCCATCAAACGCTAGCAGCTATGGATTAGATAGTGAGAAGGAAAAAAGAAAGCCACCTGGCGTTTTCAAATCAGGTGGCTTTTTTAATTTCAGTAGCGATGGGCGCGAGCTTCAACTAGGGTGCGACCTAAGTGTGGGACAGCAAGCAAGCGCCACCGCGCAGCAAAGCTGTCGTCCCCCTCCGCGAAGCAGAGAGGGGGAAGCGGCGGGGCCGCCCAGGCAAAGCCGCTCAGGGGGTCTTTAGAACGGATAGTGGCGTTCTGCGGTCTGCATGGTCACCCAGCGGGTTTCGGTAAAGGCATTGATGCCCTGCTGGCCGCCGAAATGGCCATAGCCCGAGGCCTTGACGCCGCCAAACGGCATCTGGGCTTCGTCATGCACCGTGGGGCCGTTGATATGGCAGATGCCGGCCTCGATGCGCGCAGCCACACGCCAGCCGCGGGCCGTGTCCCGGGTGAAGACTGCGGAGGACAGACCGAACTCGTTGTCATTGGCCGTGGCAATGGCTTCTTCCTCGCCGTTCACGCGCACGATGCCCTTGACCGGGCCGAAGGTCTCCTCGTGGAAGATGCGCATCGCGGGCGTCACATGGTCGATCAGCGTGGCAGGCATCAGTGTGCTCTCGGCCTTGCCGCCGCAGACCAGTTTTCCGCCCTTGGCCAGCGCGTCATCGATCATGGCATTGCAGCGCTCCACCGTTGCCAGATCGATCACCGAGCCCAGCACCACGGGGCCCTTGCGCGGGTCACCCAGTGGCAGGCTCCGGGCCTTGGCGGCAAACTTGGCGATGAACTCGTCGGCCACCTTGTGATCCACCACGAAGCGTTCGGTGGACATGCAGATCTGGCCCGAGTTGGCAAACGCGCCAAAGGTGGCGGCGTTCACGGCCGCATCGATATCGGCATCGTCCAGCACCAGGAAGGGGGCCTTGCCGCCAAGCTCCAGCAGCGCGGGCTTGAGATGTCTGGCGCAGGTCTGGCCGATGATGCGGCCCACACGTGTGGAGCCGGTAAAGCTCACGCGGCGCACGGCGGGATGGGCCACGATGGCTTCGACCACGCTGCCTGCATCGGCGGGCGCATTGGTCACAAAGTTCACCACGCCGGCGGGCAGGCCTGCGTCCTGCAGCGCCTCGATGATCAGGCCGTGGGTGGCGGGGCAGAGTTCCGATCCCTTGAGAATCACGGTATTGCCGCAGGCCAGGGCCGTGGAGATGCTGCGCACGGCCAGAATCACGGGGGCATTCCAGGGTGCGATACCGAGCACCACGCCGGCGGGCTGGCGCACGGCCATGGCCACGCTGCCGGGCACGTCGGAGGGAATGATCTCGCCATTGATCTGCGTGGTCAGCGAAGCCGCTTCCAGCAGCATGCTGGCGGCCAGATGCACGTTGAAGCCGGCCCAGATGCCCGAGGCGCCGGTCTCGGCAGCCATGGCCGCGGCAATCGCTTCGCCCTTGGCTTCCAGCGCCTGCGAGGCCTTCATCAGCATGGCGCGGCGGGCGTTCGGCCCTAGTTGCGACCAGGCGGGGAAGGCTGCTGCCGCTGCATCGCAGGCGCGGATCGCATCCTCGGTCGTGGCTGCCGGGGCACGTGTGGCCACGCTGCCATCCAGCGGGTTTTTGCGTTCAAAAGTCGCGCCATTGCCGGCTGCGCATTCCTGGCCGGCTATCAGCATTTTTTGTTCGATCATGTGTGTCTCCTTTGAAGTGTTGAGCCAGTCAATATGACTGGTGAATGTTCAGGGCTTTCAATGAAGTGCGCCCTGGTAAAGGGCCGCCGAGCAAGGGTCTAGGCGGCCCCGCCGCCCCGCCGTGAGGGTGCCGTCCCCCTCAGGGGGATTCATCTCAGTGTTCACCGCCCAAGTAAGCGCGGCGCACGGCGGGGCTGTTGCTGAGTTCCGTGGCCGAGCCTTCGCCCACGATGCGCCCGGTTTCCAGCAAGTAGCCACGGTCGGCAATAGCCAGACTCTGGCGCGCGTTCTGCTCCACCAGCAGCACGCCCATGCCCAGTGTCTTGATGCGCGCAAGGGCGGCGAACAGCTCTTTGCACATCAGCGGCGACAGGCCCAGCGAAGGCTCGTCCAGCAGCAGGATATCGGGTTGGCTCATCAGCGCGCGGCCCACGGCCACCATCTGCTGCTCGCCGCCGCTCATGGTGCGCACGGCCTGGGCCAGACGATCACGCAGCTTGGGAAAGAGGGCGAAGACCTGCTCCAGATTCCGGGCTTCATTGGTGCGTGCGCGCCGGGGCTGGGCACCCAGCAGCAGGTTTTCCTTGACGCTGAGATCGCCGAACACGCCGCGCCCCTCGGGCACCAGGGCCAGGCCCGATTGCACGATGGCATGCGGCGGCAGCTGCATCAGCTCCTGACCGGCCAGTTGCGCGCTGGCACCGGCCTGCGGCGTGACCATGCCGCCCAGCGCCTTGAGCAGGCTGGACTTGCCCGCTCCGTTGGCGCCCAGCATGACGACCAGCTCGCCGGGCCGAACCTGCAGGCTGACTTGGTGCAGCGCCTCATGCTTGCCGTAGCTCACCGAGATATTGCGCACTTCAAGCATGGCTGGCCTCCGCTGACCGGTCTTCATCTGCACTCGCTTCTTCCCCCAGATAGGCACGCACCACCTCGGGCTCTTTGAGCACCTGGGCCGTGGGACCGTCGGCTATTTTTGTGCCCGCGTTCATCACCACGCAGCGGCTGCACAGCGCGTGCACGGCGTCCATCACATGTTCAACCATGAGAATCGTCAGCCCCGTGGCCTGCAGCTGCCGGATCAGTGCAATGCCCTGCTGCAGCTCCGTGGGGTTGAGTCCGGCCAGCCATTCGTCGAGCAGCAGGATCTGCGGCTCCAGCGCCAGTGCGCGGGCCAGCTCCAGGCGCTTCTGGTTGATATAGGTGAGGTCGCCTGCGGGAGTATTCGCAACTTCGGCCAGACCCACCTGATTCAGCAGTTGCAGGGCACGCGCAGCGGCAGGTTTGCCGAACAATGGTCGGAGCTTGAAGGCCATGCCGGCAATGACGTTGTCGATGCAGCTCATGGAGCCCAGCACCTTGACCAGCTGGAAGGTGCGCGCCACGCCCAGGCGGGCGATCTGGTGGCTTTTGAGCTGCTGGATGGGCTTGCCGTTGAATACGATCTCGCCGCCGTTGGCGGGCAGGGCGCCCGAGATCAGATTCATGGCCGTGGTCTTGCCCGAGCCATTGGGGCCGAGCAGGCCCACGACCTCGCCCGGGTAGACGTCAAAGCTCAGTTCGTTGACGGCCACCAGGCCGCCGAAGCGCTTGGTGGCGCCGCGCACGGAAAGCAGGGTGGCGGTCTTCATGGCTGGCCTCCCTTTTTGTGGAACAACTTGGCCAGCACACCAGACAGGCCCTGGGGAATGAAGTACACGATCACGATGAACACCAGGCCCAGCAGAATCGAGAAATGGTTGGGGAAGTTGGCAGCCAGGTACTCGAACAGCAGCACCAGCGGCACGGCCCCCAGAATCGGGCCGAACAGCGCGCCGGCACCGCCGAGCAAGGCCATGATCAGGGTCTGGAACGAGACGGCTGGAGCAAAGGCAATGCTGGGGTCGATATAGGTCCAGCGCGGAGCCATGATGGCGCCGGTGACGGTGATGAACACGGCGCTGACGGCGAACAGCAGCAGCTTGGCCGTGGTGGTGTTGATGCCCACATGGGTGGCCACGGTCTCGTCCTCGCCGATCACGCGCAGCGCCAGACCCAGGCGCGAGCGGTTGATGAGGGCACGCAGCGCCAGCACCAGGGCCAGCATGGCCAGCAGTTGCCAGTAGATATCGAGCTGGGTGATCTCCACGAAAACATAGCGGCCCAGATCCTTGGTGATGTTGACTTCCCACCAGGTGACGAGCTGCTTGACCAGCTCGGCCAGGCCGAAGCTGAAGATCACAAAGTACACGCCCGACAGCCGCAGCGTGGACAGCCCCACGATCAAGGCCATGACCAGACCCACGCCGGCCGCAATCCCCAGTACGGCGGCCCAGGGCAGGGACTCGCCGAACACGGCGGTGACATAGGCGCCCATGCCGAAGAAGGCGACGGTGGCCAGCGAGATATAGCGCGTCGGTCCCGAGAACAGCGCCCAGGCCGTGGCCAGCACGCAGTACATCAGGATGCTGATCATGAGCGAGAGGTAGTACTCGTCCGTCAGCCAGCGTGGCAGCAGGGCCAGGCCCAGCAGGGCGACGGCGCTGACGGCCCAGATCAGGATTTCCTTGCGATGCTGATTCATCGTGCGGCCCTCCCGAACAAGCCTGTGGGCTTGAACAGCAGCACCAGCAGGAACACCGCGTAATTGACGGCCAGCGTCAGGCCGGGGTCGACAAAGGAGGCCACCAGCGTTTCGGCAAAGCCCAGCAGCATGCCGGCGACCAGGCAACCCATGAGATTGCCCACGCCGCCCATGATGACGACGATCAGCGCCTTCATGGCAAACATGGTGCCCATGCCGGCCGAGAAGGGCAGAAACATGCTGACCAGCACGCCGCAGATCGCCACCAGTGCGCCGCCCAGACCATAGGCCAGGGCCGCCGTGCTGCGCACATTGATGCCGACCAGATGGGCGAACTGCGGTGCCACGGACACGGCGCGTACCACGGCGCCGGCGCGGGTGCGCGTCAGAAGCAGGTACAGGCCGCCGCCCAGCACGATCGCAAAGCCCAGCACCAGCAGACGGTTGGCCGCAACCTTGCTGCCCAGAATCTCCACGGGTTCGGACAGATAGCTGTAGCTGTGATAGTCGCCGCCGAACATCACCAGCATGACGCCCTGCACGACGAACAGCATGCCGAAGGTGGCCAGAATCGAATCCACCTCCAGCGCCGGTCCGCCCCTGGCGCGACGCACCAGCGGGGTCAGCAGCAGCTGATAGATCAGCCACTGGATGGCAAAGCCCAGCGGCACCACCAGCAGCACCAGAAGCAGCGGTGAAATACCCCAGCTGCTCACCGCAAAAAAGGCCAGAAAGGCCGGCGCAATCAGAAACTCCCCATACGAGAGATTCATGATGCGCGCCACGCCATACTGCAGCGTCAGCCCCATGGCCACCAGGCCGTAGAGCCCGCCCAGCATGGCGCCAGCGAGAAGGATGTCTATTAAATTCATAGCGTATACCGCTGGTGATTCATTGTTCTTGTTATGAAATCAATGCAAAGTGAAAGCGAGACATGCGCAACCAGCTCTTGTTTTGATAGTTCTTGCGGAGCTGGACACACATGGCGGCCATGGGGTATCAGAGATGCCGAGCAAGAGCCGCCTCGCGGCGATGGCATCGTCCCCCTCCCATAGCGCGAAGCGCGTAGAGAGAGGGGGAAGGCGCGCAGCGCCTCAGGGGGAGCTACGGGGGATCACCGCAGGCTTGACCCCCGCCCGTGTAGTTGGCGCAATCGCATTGAATTCGCCGTTCTGCCACTGGCCCACATGCCAGAGCTTGGTCAGCATCTGGCCTTCAAGCTTGACGGGGCCGAGCACGGTCTCGAAGCTGCCGCTCTTGAGCTCCTGGGTCACGGCGGCGCGATCGATCTTGCCCACGCGCTCGATGGCCTGCTGCAGCATCTGCAGCGAGGTGTAGACGATGGGGCTGGCAAAGCGGTCCGATTCCTGGCCAGTCACCTCCTTGAAGCGCTTCAGATAGGCCTGCATCTGCGGGTTGCCGGCATCGATGCCGCCCGGCGCCATCACGCCTTCGGCCGCTGCGCCGAACTTGCCCTTGAACATGGGGAACTGCGTGCCCACGCCGGTGAACAGCACCTTGGGAGCCAGGCCCAGCGTCCTGGCCTGTTCGTTGATCAGCATGGTGTCGGGCGGGTAGGAGTAGGCCACGAAGGTGTCGGCACCCTTGCCCTTGGCTTCGTTGATGATGGGCGTCATGTCCTGCGTGCCGATCGGATAGCTCTTGTCGTAGACCAGCTCGAAGCCATGCTGCTTGGCAGCCTTGCGCGTGGCGTTGGCCAACTCGACGCCAAAGCCGTCGGCGATGTTGATCATGGCGATCTTGTGGTTGATCTTACCGTCCTTCTTGGCCTTTTCCAGCATGGCGACCAGGCCCTCGGCATATTCGCCGCCCGTGCCCAGGAAGAAGAAGGCATGTTTCCAGCGCTTGGCCAGATCGGGGGCCTTGTCGGTCACCGAGGTGGCGGCCAGCAGCGGGTATTTGTGCTTTTCGTAGGTCGGCCCCACAGCCAGATTGGAGCCCGTGCCCCAGGGCGGCAGCACGAAGTCGACCTTGTCCTGGGTGATCAGGCGCTCGGTGGCGCGCACGGCCTCCTCGGTGCTGGAGCGGTCGTCGTATTCGATGACCTCGATGGGCACGCGCTTGTTGTAGGCCTTGAGCATGATGCCGCCGGCGTCGTTGATCTCCTTGACCCAGAGCTTGTAGTTGGGCGCCGTGGTCACGGAGGTGCCGCCCGCGTTGACGCCCGTCTTGGCAATGGCCCAGCCGATGCGGATGGATTGGGGCGCTTCCTGGGCCAGGGCCTGGCCGCACAGGCCCGCCAGGGCTGCGGCTGCGGCCAGGCTCTTGAGAACAAAACGCTTGTCGGCGAATGTCATGCTTGTCTCCTTTTTGATGGACGGGTGTCCGGGTTCTTCGGCCATCGTAGGAAAGTGCGTCGGCAGGTGTTTGTCTGGGCGTGCATTGCGTCTTGTCTGAGCATGCAAGTGTCTGTGGGTAAACACTGATTTCCCTGCGAGGCGCCGGTTTTGCCCGGACCCGGGTCCGGGTCGCTATGGATAATGAAGCATCCTGTTACTTCTTCAGGAGCCGAGATGCGGCCAGACATTCCTGCCAACCAAGTGATCGAGAAGATGACCGAGATGCAAGGCGCTCAAGCCGTGGGTGCCTGGCAGCACTGGATGTCCACGCTCTATGGCCTGGAGAGCGATGTCTATGGCGACCAGCATTTCTCGGCGCGACTGGGCACCTTCGAGCTGGGGCCGGTGGGCATGACCCGAATCGAGGCCAGCCGCCATCGCGTGCGGCGCACTTCGGCCAGCATGGCACGCCACAGCACCGACTTTCTCAAGATCGTGGCCCCCTGGCATGGCGAGGCCCGCGTCTGCCAGAACGGGCGCGAAGCCGTGGCGCGCAGCGGCCAGTGGCTGATCTATGACACCACGCAGGAGTACGAGGTGCTCAACCCGGAGTGGTGCGAGCATCTGATCATCACCCTGCCCAAAAGCCGCTTCGAAGACCATGGCCGCGCCGTCGATGCCCTTATGGGGCGCTATGTGGGCGGCAGCGAAGGCGTGTCCCGCATTGCACTTGACATGATGCGCGGCACTTTTGCCGAATGCCGGGCCATGGGCCAGGGCCTGGCCCAGCATGTGACGGATTCGCTGCTGCAGCTGATCCAGCTGTCCCTGCTCGACGCCTGCGGCCGTGCGGCCTCGCTGAGCGCCAGCGAGCTGTTGCTGGGCCGCATCAAGGCCTATGTGCGCCAGCACCTGCGCGATCCGGCCCTGAGCGTCGATGCCGTGGCCGCAGCGCTCAACTGCAGCAAGCGACATCTCTACAACGCCTTTGCCGATGAGCGGCTGTCCATCAGCCAGCATATCTGGGTCGAGCGCGTGGCCCTGTTCCAGCGCGAACTGCTCAGTCCTGCCAATCGCCATTGCACCTTGACGGAGCTGGCGCTGGCCAGCGGCTTTGCCAGCGGCGCGCATCTGAGCCGCCTGTTCAAGCAGCACACGGGGCAGACGCCTGCGCAGTTCAGGGCCGGCGTACAGGCATCGAGTCTGTTGAATTGAGCACCGAGCTGGCCTCGGGCTCAATCCGCCACGGCGCTGACTGCGATTGGTGAAACCGCAAGCCGGAAACAGCAAAGCCGACAGGCGCTTTCCTGCCAGGCGGTGTTCATGGCCGACGCAAGGTGCAAGGTCGGCCATCGAGGTTTCGGGCGCGAGATACAGGCACGGCTGCCGGGCTGTGCCTGCCGCCCCATCGCGCTTCAGAAGGGGTAGTGACGTGGGCTGGTCTGCATGGTGATCCAGCGGGTATCGGTGAAGGCATCGATGCCGGCCTGGCCGCCGAAGTGACCGTAGCCCGAGTTCTTCACGCCGCCGAAAGGCATTTGTGCTTCATCGTGCACCGTGGGACCGTTGACATGGCAGATGCCCGCCTCGATGCGACCGGCCACGCGCCAGCCGCGGGCCGTGTCCCTGGTGTAGACGGCGGAGGACAGGCCGAACTCGTTGTCGTTGGCCATGGCGATGGCCTGCTCTTCGCCATGCACGCGCACGATGGCCTTCACCGGGGCAAAGGTCTCTTCGCGGAAGATGCGCATCTCGGGGGTCACGCCGTCGATCAGCGTGGCCGCCATCAGGGTGTCGTTGGCCTTGCCTCCGCACAGAATCCTGGCGCCCCTGCTCACGGCATCGTCGATGAGTTCGTTGACGCGGTGCACGGTGTTCATGTCCACGACGGAGCCCAGCACCACCGGTCCCTGGCGCGGGTCGCCCAGAGGCAGGGTCTTGGCGCGGCCCACCAGCTTGGCGATGAATTCCTCGGCCACGGCCTCGTCCACGATGATGCGCTCGGTGGACATGCAGATCTGGCCCGAGTTGGCAAAGGCGCCGAAGGTGCAGCCGGCCACGGCGGCGTCGATGTCGGCATCGTCCAGCACCAGGAACGGGGCCTTGCCGCCCAGTTCCAGGATGACGGGCTTGAGGTATTTGGCGCAGGTCTGGCCGATGATGCGGCCTACGCGCGTGGAGCCGGTGAAATTCACACGGCGCACGGCAGGGTGGGCCACCATGGCCTCGACCACGGCCCCGGCGTCTTCGGGCGCATTCGTCACGAAGTTCACCACACCAGGCGGCAGGCCGCCTTCCTGCAGGGCTTCGATGATCAGACCATGGGTGGCGGGGCACAGTTCCGAGCCCTTGAGAACCACGGTATTGCCGCAGGCCAGGGGCGTGGCGATGGCACGCACGGCCAGGATGATGGGGGCATTCCAGGGGGCGATGCCCAGCACCACGCCGGCAGGCTGGCGCACGGCCATGGCCAGGCTGCCGGGAATGTCGGAAGGAATCAGCTGGCCGTTGATCTGGGTGGTCAGCGATGCGGCTTCGAGAAACATATTGGCGGCCAGATGCACATTGAAGCCGGCCCAGATGCCCGAGGCACCGGTTTCGGCCGCCATGGCTGCGGCAAAGGCCTCGGCCTTGGCTTCCAGGGCCTGAGAGGCCTTCATCAGCATCAGTCGGCGCTCGGTGGGGCCCAGGGCCGCCCAGGCGGGAAAGGCTGCCTCGGCGGCTTGCACGGCACGCACGGCATCGGCCTTGGTGGCGGCCGGAGCGCGCGTGGCGACCGAGCCGTCCAGAGGGTTTTTGCGCTCGAAAGTGGCGCCGTTGCTGGCCTGGGCGGTCTGGCCGCCGATGAGCATGCTTTGTTCAATCATCTTCGCTTCCTTCACCACCAGGGGCGCGTGAGCACAGTCACTGCTGGTGGATGCCGTTTGAAAAGCGGGGGCATCGCGCAAGGCTTGCGTCGCCGGGCTGGCCCCCTCTGTCCTGATGTGCCGCCGGTCAAGGGCGTGGAAGTGATCGTAGAAAAAGCCCGGGCGGGATGCTGTGCGCAATGTGCACAAACCGTTTGACGAATCGTGCACCTGGCCTAGGGTTTGCACTAGATCGAGGTGCTGGCGGGAGATTCTCCGCGCTGCGAGCGCCAGGGCGCGCACTTGCCGATAATTGCCATACTTTGCCGGCACAGGCAGGGATCGATGCAACGAGGAGTCAAGGCCCATGACCGCGCCCATGGTACTGAGTACCGATGGTCTTCCCGAGAAGGAAACTGCAGCTGCCTGGCAAGGCTGGATGGCGCAGCTGTTTTCGGGGCTGGACACGGATCTCTATGGCGACACCTGTTTTGACGGGCATCTGAGCGTGGCGTACGCAGGCGATGTCATGCTCACCAAGCTGGAGGCCGGACGTCATCGCGTCATACGCGGCAGCCACCGCCAGCGCGACAGCGAAGCCGCCTATCTCAAGATCGTCGCACCCTGGAGCGGTCACGCCGAGGTGGAGCAATGCGGCAGCCGGACCCGGGTGGGCAACGGCAGCTGGGCCATCTATGACACCTCGCAGCCCTATGTGGTGGACAACCCTCTGCGCACCGAGCACCTGATCATGATGGTGCCCAAGCAGAGCATTGCCGAGCGAGGTCTGCGCCTGGAAAACCTCATGGGGCTATCCGTGGGAGGCAGCACCGGCATGGCGCGCATTGCGCTGCAGACCATGCGCAGCACCTATCAGGAGCTCGATAATATGACGGCGCCGCTGGCGCGCCGCGCCGGGGAGCTGCTGGTGGACATGGTGCACCTGTCCTTGCAGGCACTTGGCGGGCAGGCCACGGCGGTGACGCAGAAGCAGGCCTTGTACGAGCGCATCTGCGACCATGTGGCCAGCCATGTGCGCGATCCAGGGCTGTCGGTCGACCAGGTGGCCCAGGCGCTCAACTGCAGCCGCCGTCATCTGCACAATGCCTTTGCGGGGCGTGAACAGTCGCTGGGCGCTTTCATCCAGCAAAGCCGGCTGGAGCTTTGCATGCGGGAGCTGCATTCCGCAGCGCTTGCGCATCGCACCATCACCGAGATCGCCATGGGCTGCGGTTTTGGCAACAGCGCTCACTTCAGCCGGGCCTTCAAGGCCTACACCGGCATGTCGCCTTCCGAGTTCAGAGCGCTCGGTCATTGATCTGTGCCGACCAGCGATATCGAGGCCTATAGGACAATGCAGTCCGTTGCTTAGAAAGCAGGACTGGATTCATGGACATCAATACGCCGCTCACCCTGCTGGGTGGACTTACCGCTTCTCAATTCATGCGCAAGCACTGGCATAAAAAGCCTTTGCTGGTGCGCCAGGCCATTCCCGGCTTCAAGGCCCCGATTCCGCGTGCTCGCCTGCTGGCCATGGCGGGCGAAGAGGGCGTGGAGTCGCGCCTGATCCAGCAGCTGGAAGGCGACAACTGGAAGCTCAGTCACGGCCCGCTGTCCCGGCGCAGCCTGCCCGCATTGACCAAGCCGGGCTGGACGGTGCTGGTGCAGGGCGTGGACATGCATGACGCCAAGGCGCACGAGCTGCTGCAGCAATTCCGCTTTGTGCCCGAGGCGCGTCTCGATGATCTGATGATCAGCTTTGCCACCGATCAAGGCGGTGTGGGGCCCCACTTCGACAGCTATGACGTGTTCCTGCTACAGGCCCATGGCAAGCGCCGCTGGCGCATCGGCCGTCAGAAAGACCTGTCCCTGCAGCCGGGCAAGCCATTGAAAGTTCTCTCCCATTTCGAGCCCGAAGAGGAGTTCGTGCTGGAGCCGGGCGACATGCTTTATCTGCCGCCCAAATGGGCGCATGACGGTGTGGCCGAAGGCGAGTGCATGACCTATTCGATCGGTTTTCGCTCGCCCGATCGCAGTGAGCTGGGGCGCGAGCTGCTGCTGCGCATGTCGGATGAGCCCGACGAGCCCGAAACTCCGGTCATCTATCGCGACCCCAAGCAGGAGGCCGTGAGCAACCCGGCGCTGATTCCTGAAGCCATGTATGACTTTGCCCGCGAGGCACTGAAGAAGGCCATGGCCGAGCCGCTGGCGCTGGAACGCGCGCTGGGCGAGTATCTGAGCGACCCCAAGCCCAATGTCTGGTTCGAGCATGGCGATGAAAACGGCATGTTCGAAAGCGTGGTGCTGGATCGTCGCACGCGCATGATGTATGACGCCAAGCACATCTTCATCAATGGCGAGAGCTATCTGGCGGGCGGCCGTGACGCCACGCTGATGCGCAAGCTGGCTGACACCCGGGCGCTGTCGCGCAAGGATCTGGCAACAGCCAGCGATGATGCGCTGGAGTTGCTGTCATCGTGGTTCGATGCGGGCTGGGTTCGCTCAGGCGACTGAAACAGGGTGGACTTGTAACAGCGATCGTGCTAACTTACGGGTTTGTCCTCTGTGGCTGCTGTCGATTTGGAGAGCTTTGTATAGATTATGTAAATCTTCGTCAAAGCTCTGTCAGGGATTTGACAGGAAGAAATTTATGCTCCACAGTGTGACTCAAGGCAAGCGTGGGCTTGCCCGGTAAATGAGAACGCACCGATTTGTGCAGAATTGTTTAGTTGCTGTCAGTATCAGTCAGCAATGGGCAAAACTACTTATAATGCGGTCTGAGTCGAATTTATCGTTTGACCTGATCTGCCATAGCGATCAATAGCTGCAAAAGGCTGACCGTAATGGCAATCTGCATACCGTCTGCTGAACCTACCATTTAGGAAATCGTCATGAAGAACTCTCTGATTCTGGCTACCGTGATCGCTGCTGCTGCTCTGGCTGCTTGCGGCAAGAAGGAAGAAGCTCCTGCTGCTCCCGCTCCTGCTGTGGAAGCTCCTGCTGCTCCCGCTCCTGCTGCTGAAGCTCCTGCTGCTCCCGCCGCTGACGCTGCTGCTCCTGCCGCTGACGCTCCTGCTGCCCCCGCCGCTGACGCTCCTGCTGCTCCTGCCGCTGACGCTCCTGCTGCTCCCGCCGCTGAAGCTCCTGCTGCCAAGTAATTCGCTGCACCAGCCAGCTTGAGGCCCAGGCCTCGGGCATGAAAAAACCGCACTCAGGTGCGGTTTTTTTGCGTCTGGATTTTGCAGCGGATTCTTGAGCTGTGTATGCGTGTCGCCACACAAGGTCTGCACTTGCACTTGCACTTGTCTTGCACTCGCATCTCAACGGATTCCGGCGTCATGAGCATGAGGGCCTCAAGCCGGAGTTGCTCGATTCGCTCGGACATGAAAAAAGCCACCAGGGCCGAGCCTGGTGGCTTTTGCTTGGGAGCAGAGCTCTTTACTTCAGATCATCGGTGATGATGCGCACGATGCGCTGGCCGTTGGCGCTGCTGTCGGGCTGGCCCTGCTCATTGAGCACGCTGACCTGGGACTTGTTGCCATCGCCCTTGACCTGGATCTGGTACTTCTGAGGCGCAGCGGCTTCCTTGCCCTGGCTGAAGATCTTGCTGAAGAAGCCCTTGGACTCCTGCTTGGCATTGGGGTCCACGTAGCGCACATAGTAGAGGCCACGGCTGCGGTCGCGGTCTTCCACGGTGAAGCCGGTGCGGTCCAGTGCCACGCCAACGCGGCGCCATGCGCGCTCAAAGCCTTCTTCCAGCTGCAGTGTGGGCACACCGTTGACGGTGTCCATGCGTGCGCTGGTCGAGGTGGTGGCCGCAGACCTGTCGGCCTTGGCGACGGCAGAAGCCTGCTCTTCGCTCACGCCCAGCTTGACCATGATGCGGCGCAGGAACTCGGTCTCCAGCTCGGGGTCGCGAGGACGCGGTTGCCAGATGGTGTTGTCCTTGCGCTCGCTGGTATAGACCTCCTGCATGCCACGGTGGGTGACATA
This sequence comes from Comamonas testosteroni TK102, assembly GCF_000739375.1. Classification (NCBI taxonomy): domain Bacteria; kingdom Pseudomonadati; phylum Pseudomonadota; class Betaproteobacteria; order Burkholderiales; family Comamonadaceae; genus Comamonas; species Comamonas testosteroni. The sequence continues at coordinate 1,383,956 of NZ_CP006704.1, forward strand.
GATGCGGGTCTTGCCATCGGGTTCGCGCTCCAGGCGGGTGCGGAACTTGTCGCGCTCGCTGGTGGAGTAGAGCGAGTCGAACACCTTGCCCAGGCTTCTGCGGATGATGTCCTGAGGCAGCTTGGCGCGGTTTTCGGCCCAGTCGGTCTCGAGAATGCCCAGCTGGCGGTCTTCCATCGCATAGATGAAGCCGTTTTCCAGCCAGAAATCGCGAGTCGGCTCCCAGAGCTTGTCGGCTCCGCGATCCACCACCAGCCAGTGCTCGGCGCCGTCACGCTCGATGCGGACGTCGCCAATCTTGTTGGCCGCGGTGTTGTTGTCGGTCGGCTTGGCTGCCTGGGCATTGGCCTGCATGGCAGCAGCGGATACCACGCCACCAGGGACGGTATAGCGCGAGTCTTGCGACAGCTGCGTCAGATCCGGAGGAACTTCGAGAGAGGGAGCTTGATTCTTGCCCGCGCTCTTGTAGTCGATCTTGGTCTCTTGGAACGTGGTCGTGCAGGCAGACAGGCCCAGCGCGATGCTGAGCAGGCTCAAACGTGCTGTTTGTTGTTTCACGCGGATTGTCCTTGGGTAGCGTTCAAGCTATGTGCGAAAAACCGCTAGCTTAGCGCAACTCGATCAGAGTACGCCAACTTTACGCAGAGCATCCTCAACAACTGCTTCGCATTGCTCGCTCAGCTGCGTCATGGGCAGGCGCATGGCGGGGCCGCACAAACCCATGCGGGCGGCTGCCCATTTCACGGGAATGGGATTGGCTTCCACAAACAGGCTCTTGTGCAGGGGCATGAGCTTGAACTGGATTTCCATGGCGCGCTTGGTATCGCCGGCCATGGCGGCCTTGCACAGCTCGCTCATCAGACGGGGGGCGACGTTGGCCGTCACGCTGATATTGCCGTGGCCGCCGCACAGCATCAGTGCCACGGCGGTGGGGTCGTCACCGGAGTAGACGCCGAAGCCGGCGGGCACATCGCGGATCAGCCACTGTGCACGCTCGATGTTGCCGGTGGCTTCCTTGATGCCGATGATGCCGGGGATCCGGGCCAGACGCAGCACGGTGTCATGCTGCATGTCGGCGACCGAGCGACCGGGCACGTTGTACAGAACCACGGGCAGGTCGCCAGTGGCTTCGGCGATGGCCTTGAAGTGCTGGTACTGGCCTTCCTGCGTGGGCTTGTTGTAGTAGGGAACGACCTGCAGCTGGCTGTCTGCACCCACCTTCTTGGCGTACCTGGCCAGCTCGATGGCTTCGTGCGTGCTGTTGGCGCCGCAGCCAGCCATGATGGAGACACGGCCAGCGGCCTGTTCCACGGCGACGCGGATGATTTCGCAGTGCTCCTCGACATTCACGGTGGGCGATTCACCGGTGGTGCCGACCACACCGATGCAGTTGGTGCCTTCGGCCACATGCCAGTCGATGAGTTTGCGCAGCGACGGGTAGTCGACGCTACCGTCTTCGAGCATGGGCGTAATGAGGGCAACAATGCTGCCAGTGAGAGCAACGGAGGGTGATGTCATATCCGCAATCAGAAAACGGTAAAAATGAATTCTACAAACAGGGACAGGGTGCAGGCAGTGGTTTGCTGTCAACAGTGTCTAGCAAAACTCTGTTTTTGTCGAAGTGTTGTTGATAAATGACGAAATGACGAAATATTTAAAATTTGTGCGTCATATTGTTTGTTGAAGTCGGGTCTGTTTTAGACGGCATGCAGGCTATTGCACGGGTTTGCCGCTGCTGACTGTGCTGCAGCCGGCCGCCCCCAGGCAAGGCCGGAGAGCGCGGCTGGGAGCCGTTGCCGTTATCAGTGCGTGCCGTAGTTCGAGGCGCTGATATGGGCCTGCGCCAGCCGCTGCATGAAGTCCTCTGCATCTGCCGCGCGCACCACGGTCACGCGCAGGCTGTCGTCATCGGTGGCCAGCTTGATCAAGGCCAGCTGGCGGTCCGCCAGATGTTCGGCCATGTTCTCCAGACCTGATTCCACGCCATCGGCTGGTGAGTCCCACTGCCAGTCATCGGTGCCGGGCAGCCAGTGGGTGCCGGCAATGCTGTCGGCGTCCTTCCAGTCAAAGCGGGCAAACTGGCTGCCGATGGCCAGCAGATGCACCCAGTACAGGGTCAACGCGTTCTCGCCTGCGGGCAGGTGCATGACATCGGGATCGATCTCCTCATCTTCGTCCCAGCCCATGTCGTCAGGATCAGGCGCCGCCACACAGTCGCGCCACTGCTGCAGCAGCTGTGCGGCCTGGCTCTCGTCGTTCAGACAGAGAATGCGCGATAGATCCTGCATCCAGGCTTCGTCTTCGGCCTCTATCAGCTGCGCGCGGGTCATGGTCGTGACCTCGCCCGCCTGGCCCTTGAACATGCCGCGCAGTGCATTGCGGTAGTCCTCCCAGGTTTCCCCGGTGCGGGTGATGCTGAAATCCTGGATGGAGAACAGGACCAGTTCGGCCTGCGGACCCTCGCCCATAAAGCTCAGCAGTTCATTTTTCTTCGGGCTGTAGTTCAGCGGCGGGCACCAGATATCAGGGGCAGCCACCAGCTTGCCCTGGGTGCTGAAGATGCGCGGCTCGCCTTTTTCGGTGATGGCCAGCAGCTTGCGGCCGGGAAACACCTTGGGGGGCGAGTGGCTGAAGCCGCGCTCTATGGTCTTGAACTGGCAGGGAATGATTTCCTGGCCGCGGATGTCGATCACGCCTTCGAGCACGCGGAACTCCTGCTCGCCCTGGTCGCTGACAGAGGGCGCACGAATGCAGGCAACGGCCAGGCCGCTCTTGGCGTTGAAATCGTTGACATGCCAGTAGCGGCTGGCATCGAACAGCGGCAGGCCATCGGCCTTGAGCAGCAACTGGCGCGAGTGGCCGTACGGGCCTTTTTCGGCACGGATGAATTCGTCCTGTTCCTCGTTGTAGTCGATGCTGCTGAGCCCTTGGTGCAGCAGCGCGAGGCCGGGCAGGCTGCGCAGGTCCTGCATGTTTTCCTGCCCGGGTGATCGGCAGGCCATGACCTGGGGCGTGACGGCATAGGCGTCGCGATAGCCCAGGGAGGGCGCTACCTGCCAGATGCCGTTCAAATCCTTGATGCCGGATCTCGCGCCTTCGCCCGGCGTGGTCTCGGGATAGTGCACGCTCAGATGGCCGCCAGAGACAAAAGCCATGCTCGCGCCTTCCACGGGGCGCTGCAGCCAGCGACCATATGGCGTGACCATGCCCACGGGCCAGTGGTCGCGCTCGGCGTCGTTTTGCGGCTCCAGGCCGCTGCGCGGGTGCAGCCTGGGCATGACGTAATAGCTTTCGGTGGCTTCGTCCCAGGCGCCGTGGTGGCGCAGCTCGTAGTGATCGGCCAGCCAGGCGGGCCAGTCTTCTTCGCTTTCCTGCTCGATGACCTCGGTGCGGGCGATGACCGCGTCGCTCCACCACCCCAGATGGGACTGCGGTGCCTGCTTCAAGGCCAGCAGTGAGTCCGCCAGCTCGTCGCCGCTGCAGTTCCATTGGCGGCATCGCTCGCGCTGGGTCTGCAAAAAGGCCGTGAACTCGGCTTCGTCAAAGTCATGTGGGCATAGCGTGGCGCAGTCCAGCAACAGCCATTGGCGCGTGCTGGTGCTGATGGCGTGATCGATTTGCTGCCATTGCTTTTGCATGGAACCGGGCCAATGCGCGGGCAGTGGCTCCATCACGCTCCTGAGCCATTGCCAGCGCGCCCTGACCTGGTCCATGGGCGCGGCCAGGGCCGAGAGGCTTTGCTTGTCCTGATAGGCGCTGCAGGGCACCAGCTCGGGCAGATGCCGTGCATCGCCGAGCAGCACGCTGAACAGCAGCGGCGTGCTGCTGAACCATTCGGCCCAGCCGTCGCAGCTGCCGCCGGGCTCTGCGGGCCAGTCGGTCTCCGGGCCGGGGCGTTCGTCGTGGGCAAGCAGCAGGGCGTAGGCGGGCATGGCAGTCGGGCAGATCGGGGGGCGGAAGAAGGGCGTCAGGCTTGCAGCAGTGCGGCTGGTACGGCCGCTCCATCGGGCCGGATGGCGGCGATGCGCTGCACCACGCGCGCGGGCTGGCCAAGCAGACCATGCTCGTAGGCGACGATGTTCCAGCCGGCGCAGACCTGCAGCAGCTCGCCGGGAGTCAGCAGGAAGTCCGGGCGCGAGGGCTTGCCATAGGCCTCGTTGCCCTGGGCAAAGGTTTCGTAGATCAGGACGCCGCCGGGCTTGACGCTGTCCAGAATCAGCGGCCACAGCGGACGCCACAGATAGTTGGTGACGACCACGCCATCAAAGCTGCGGCCCGTCAGGGGCCAGGCGTTGTTCTCGATGTCGGCGGTAATCGTCTCGGCGATATCCGCCACGCACCGGGTCGCCTCCGGCGCCTTGTCCACGCTGGTCAGCGTGTGATCCAGGGCCGAGAAGAAACGGGTATGGCGGCCCATGCCGCAGGCCAGATCCAGCACCGAGCCCTGCGGGCGTACCAGATGGGCAAAGCGGACAATCCAGGCGGAGGGCGCCGGCGCGCAGTGGCTGGCGGAAATCGCAGGAATGGTGTCGGCTGTGGGAGGCAGGGTGTGGCTGGTCATCTTGCGAAAACTATGGTTAATGCGAGCATCAAAATTCATAGCAAAATGCACACTATAACCATAGAAACCCACTGTCTAAGTGGGTTTTTTGTTGTCGTAAAGCCACCGACGAATCTGCCCAAAGCGGCGTGTCTTGTACCCCACGGCCTCGTCATAGAACCGTCGCACTGTGCTTTCGTGGACTCCATAAGCATCGGCAATGTCGCGCAATGAGATGCCACAGCCCACCAGCTGAATCATTTCGTTTTGGTCATTAAGTGGAATCCTGCTGGGCCTTCCAATCATCTTTCCGCGTTTAACGGCTTCAAGTTGGCCGGCCATGCAGCGCTCACGAATCAAGCTGCGCTCAAACTCGGCAACGACTCCCAAGATTTGCAGCACCATTCGGCCCATGGGGGTGCCTATGTCTATAGGCTCTGTAAGGCTCAAAAGCTTGGCTCCACTCGCCTGAACGTGCTCGGCAATACGGATCAAATCGCGCAGGCTCCGTGCCAGTCGATCAAGCTTGTAGACGATCAAGGTGTCTCCAGGCTTTAAAGACTGCAGCAACGCTTCGAGCTCGGGACGCTTCTTGACTGCAGAACGCTTTTCTCTGACTACCTTGTCACACCTGGCATTGGCAAGAGCTGTGTCCTGCAGAGCCGTATCTTGTTCAATGGTGCTGACGCGGGCATAGCCGTATCTCATCTATCTCTCCCTCTTCTAGTAAAACAGCCTGTTTATCAAGCGAGTGATCCACCCGCATTGGTTCTTATGGGGTACGCCTTCCGTCTATGCGCTTCGCCATGCGAGGGCTGCGGGACGCGGCATGCTGTTGGATTTGTGTTTCGACCTGGTCAAACACCGGCGCGCTGCCTGGCGGTTTGCATCTTGACGTCCGGTCTGTCGCGCGGCGTGAGGCGAACTGCGAAGTCCTGAGCCTCAAACGAGGCATGCGCGCACCTGGTGCAACTCCCTCAAGCTCTCCTGAGCTGGGTTTTGCCCAGACCCTCCCCCTCTTTTTCTCTTTGCCCTGCTTTCATGCTGCGGTTTCACCGTGAAGACTGTTCCAGTCTCCCCGCCGAAATCCTCCCATGACCGCTGACAACCTTCTGTTTCCGCCTCTCGGCCTAACTTCCGGGGTTCAGTGACTACCCAGAGACCGCCCTGCGGTTTCACCGAGAAGGTCTACGAACTCCCCGGCAAAATCCTCTGGCTTCGCACCCTGTGCTATTGTTTCAGGAATCCAAACGACCATTTGGCGAGGCTTCTGGCGTCGATCGCTGCGATGATTTTGCTCGATCACGACCATGCCTGGTCAAAGCGCGGCCCTGCGGTTTCATCGTAAAAATCTGCGATTTCCCCGACGAAATCCTCAAGCCTGTTTTACCTGTGGCAAAATCCACTCAATCCCGCGCCAATCATGTAATGTTTGCTACATTGTTTGTAGTAAATATTACGTGCGAATTCATACATCTCCGAATCACTCCATGAGATTCGACCGAACCTGAGCATTGCGCATTGCCAGGCTCTCCAGATACCCCAAGTCCTTTTTCTGCTGCGGCTGCTGCTGGGCCAGCTGGACGGGCTGCGCGACCGGCATGGGCTGCTGGTGCGCCTGGCGCGTTTCGTCCTTCGCCGCGGTCTGCTGCGGCCGCTCTGGCGCCTGGCGAAGCGGCATGCGCCAGTCGACGAAGTAGCCCTTCTCCACGATCAGCCTGCAAACTTCCTCACTCGTGCTCATGAGCGTGGCCTGCTGCGTGAAGCATTTGCAGCCCTTGGACTTCATAACGACGCATGCTGCCGGGTACGGTGCCTCTACGGGCTGCGTGACCTGGTCGTAAGCCGGTGCGGTGTGCGGGAAGTCTTGCAGGCGCGGCTTGTAATCGGCCAGGTATTGCGCGGTAGTTCTGGGTGCAGCCTTGGACGATGCACCAGCCTGGCCAGGCTGACCAGGTGCAGCAGCTGGTGCACCTGGCGCGGTGGCCACAGCTTGACCAGGTGCACTGCCTTTAGCCTTGTCGAGCGTCTTTCCAAAAAGTGTGATTCCACCCCAGACAGCTAACGCAGCGAGTACCAATACGCCTGGTATAGCCCAGACCTTGAGCGGGATCTGCCGCTTGATGTTGTGCACATCGGCACTCTTGTACCAAGGCTTGGATATCCAGTTTCCGGCTTTGTCCTTTTTTCCAAACGCTTCCTTTGGATATCGCCAGGGGAGCTTCTCGCTCTTTTTTTTTACCTTCTCTGGGTCGGTCTGCATGCGGCTGAACTTGTGCGCAACGGCGTTTTCTGAACCGAAGGCACGCACCACATGCCAGTGGATCTCGCAGAGCTTACGCGGCGTTGCATGAACGAGCGTCGGATCCTGCGTGATGAAGTAAAAGTCAATGCCGCGCTTGCCGTGCTTGGACAACTCCAGAATCGGCAGCGGCACCTTTGCGCCTGACGAAGTCAAGCCCCAAAAGTCCTGCAACTCGTCAACGACGATGATGGAGTCATTGGGGCAGTTCATCCATTCGTCAGGATGCGCAATCTCCGTCCAGCCTGGCAGCGTGACCTCTGGAATGTTGCAGTAGTAAACCGGGCGGTTTTCCTTGGCTGCGCGTTCCTTGACCTGGATGAATGTGAACAGCGTTTTGCCTTGACGGGGCAGGCCCGTCACAAAGTTGATAGGCATGTCGATCCCCTCTTATTTTTTTACCAGGCGGCGAATCTTGTCGCCTCCCAAGGCATTGAGCATCACCTTGACGCCAATGGCTGACAAGATGATGGACAGATGCACATCGATGCGGAAGAAGCCGGCCCACGCCGCGAGCTCAGAGCTGCCGACCGCGCCTATCAGGCTACTGGCCTGGCTCTTGATGTTGTCGATGAGTGCGCTGAAGCCCACGTATTCGACAAAGCCAAAGCCGAGCGCGAGCAACACGCGACCAACCAAGCTGCCTGCAATCTGAATCAAACCGGCGAGGATCCACGAAACAAACATTGGCATGGTTTAGCCCTCTTTCTTCCCACCTAGAACCCACACACCGCAGCCGAGTAGGGTGATGCCTACCCCAGCCAAAGAAAGCACGCCCAGAGGCCCGCAAATGCGGCTGAATGGGATCGTGAAAGAGCTTTGGCTGCCAAAGTTGAGCTGAATTTCTGGATCAGCTGGACATGAGCTACCCCAACCCAGTCCGGACTGGTCGAAAGTGCTGCCAACGTTGACCTGGCCTGCGCTGGCCTTGAGTGCGTCGGCCGACTTGTCGTCGGTACCGTTGAGCGCTTTATTGGTCAGGCTGTTGGCGTCGGTGTCCTTCTCCATCATTTCGCAGTTGCGCTTGTGTTGCTCCTTGAGCTGAGCGCACTGCAATGCATCGCCTTCACAGGTGAAACCACTCTGGCAGCTACCACCAAAGCTGCCTTCTTTCTCTTCATCGTCCTTGCACTGAGCTGCGCTCGCGTTGGCCTTGCAGTAGTCCTCTTTGCTCTCCGTTTTGGTCGTGGTCGAGCTGCTAGAGGTGTTATTCGTAGTGGTGTTGGTGGTGGTCTTTTCCGTGGTGCAGGTGTTGCCCTTGCAGGTGGTTTTTTCAGTCACCTTGTCGGTACTGCCATCCTCGTTTTTCTTGATGGTGTCTTTGCTGGTTTCAATGACGTTGCCGCCCTTGTCCTTGATGCAAACTTCGCCACCGAGATAGGACACGGTGCCCATGAAACCGCCTTCACATTTGGGCGCGTCAAGGCACAAGCTGTGGGTGCCTTTTGAGTCGGTATAGGAGCCGCTTTGCTCGCACTTTTCTTCGACCGTCGAACCAGGGTCTTGCGGAGCCTCCAGCGTGCATGCCTTGCCTCCTACGCCGCCCTTGTACATGGTGAACGACCCGCCGCTTTGAATGGAGCCGTCGGGCATGGTGGTCAAGCTGGTGCGGTCGAAGTTGACCAGGCAGCCGCTCGTTGCGCTCTCGTGAGGCCAGCACATCTCACCAGAGGGAACAACGCCGGACATGGTCTTTGTATCGCGGATGGTTCCCAAGCCCTGACCGATACCAAACCCGGCCATTGCAAAATCAGTTGCGCATTTCTCATCCTTCGTGTTTGGAACGACGCATTGGTTTCCCACTTGATTCGCTCCAGCGTCGCAGTCGCAATAACCCGAACTATTAAGTGTCGAATTCGCCGGACACCCCGCACGTTTGTCCAAGCCGAAAGGGCCAAACGCCTTCGGATTTCCGCTGTACGACCCCCAACATTGATGCACACCCTCACGTGGCGATTCATACCAACCAGTAGTACCTGACTGACCCTTGTAAATATCTGCGCAAGCCTCGTCTGCCGTATAAAAGGAATGGCCCAAGTGATTCACCCATCTGTCCACAAGCGGAACAGTGGCCCACGACGCAGAGCTAAAAATAAACAGCGCCAAGCATAAAAACGTACGCGCAAATAGCCTTCGCATGAAGCACCTCACGGCCAAAAGATGATGCAGCCGCACAGCACCATCGTGATAACGATCCAGAACCCCATGTCGTAGCCCTCCCTGGCATGAAAAAAGGCGCCCACACATCAGCGTGAGCGCCCCAGAAACCAGCAGGCCATCAAGGCCCGCCGCACGCGCTTACAGCACGCGCTGGACCCACTTGTAGAGCTTGATCACGACAACCAGCGAGATCACAGCCACACCGATAGCGGAGATAGCTGTCACGCCACCTGTGATGGTCGAAACAATGTCAGTCGTGTCGATCGTCACACCGGCAGCATGCGCACCAGATGCCAATGCCAAGGTCGAGCCGGCCGCCACAGCCTTGCCAGCAGTTGCCAGCTTGGTTGCAGGAGCCTGAGCACGGCGCTTCACAGCGTTGATAAGGGTCTTCATTCTTCTTCCTTTTCCAGGTATTTACGGACTTGGCGGAGCACAAACGCCGCCGCCATAGCCATCAGCATGGCCCCTGAGATTTCCACGGCTGATTCGTTATCCATGTAGAACGGGCTGTGTTGAGCCAGCTCCACATGGGTCATGACCACATACGCATCAGGCGTGTCGCAGGACACTTCCTGATAGGTCTGGTTGGTCACAGATACGCAGTACACAAACAGCCTTCAGACTTGCTTGCATTGCAGCGATGCAACCGCTTGAGCACTGGCGCTTGCAGCGTCGTGTGTCTCGCAAGCTCGCCTCACGCCGCCGCCAGCGGCTGACGCTTGGCCGTTCGCCAACTCCACCAGCAAGCGGTCGTATTCGGCTTGAGACTTGACTGCCAGGCGCGAGAGCAGCGCGGCACGCTTGCGGGCGTTTTCGATGCGGTTGCGGCGCTCAAAAAATGCGATGACAACTGAGGCCAGACCTTCAACAAGAAGCAGCACGCAGCTGATCGCGCAGGCACCCAAGATGCCGCCACCGAAAGCAACCCAGAAGACCTGAGTCACGAGGAAATCAAGCTGCGCCTGATCCATGTCAGTCCTCTACCGCATCAACGGTGTGATCCACAGGCGTGACCATGGCGGTCTCGCCGGTCTCCTTGTCTGTGGCCCGGAACGCTTTGCGCGTGTAGCCGCCCACGACGCAGAGCTGCGTGATGGTGTCGCCCTTCTGGCCCAGACGCGATTTGCTGCGAATCTCCAGTGTCTGAGGACGGCTGTATTCGTCGGCCGCAGGGCACAGAACGCGCGTGTAGCTGGTGTTGCCATGACGGCGTGTTTCTTCAACGCGGCCACGCACCATCATCTGGTTGAAGCCCATTTGGCGACCGGCCTTAGGCGCGGCAGTTGCTGCATCACTCATCGTCATTTCTCCATCAAGCGGCTAAGCGCAGTTCGTCCCGGCTGTAGTTGAGTTCGGGACGATTTCTGGCCGGGGCATTGCAGAAACGCCTGTCCACGCGCATAGGCGTGAAGTCGTGAATGAGGCTGTCATTCGCAGTGACATGGATGTCAGAAGAGCGCCAGGACACACCGGCCTCCTCGAGGAGCTTGCGATTGCGAAAGAAGGTCGCGCGGCTGTACTTTTCGCGCATGACGTTTTCATTGAGCGTGCACATGGCCGCCCAGAACCCGTACAGGCGTTGGCCTGGTGTTCCGCCGTAGACGTTCTGCAGGCGGGTCATGACTGCCGTGGTCGTGCGTACTGTTTCCATGGACTGCTTTCCTTCGCGCAGCAGGCGCTCTACTTCCTTGTCGTGAATCGTTTCCAGGTAGGCGTCGTCCACCTCGCTCACTAGCGGGTTACGCCCAAAGTCGTACTGGAACTTGTCGGAGTGCACTTCGACCTCAACCCGCAGGCGGCTGTCGGCCAGGCGTTGCAATGCCTTGAGCTTGTTTTCTGCGCGCTCGAAGTTGCGCAGATCCTTCTTTCCGTACATGAGCGCGAAGGCCTGACGGAAGTAGTTCCGCAGCCTGGCCTTGTCATGCAGGCCGAACTCAGAACCCTTGTGATAGAACTTGACGGTCGTGGTCTTGCCTGGGAAGTACACCGCCATGTCGTACTTAGCTGCCTTCTTCTGGCGGCGCGGGAAATTGCGCAGCTGGATGCTGTCGAAAAACTCTTTGCAGGCCGGCTTCGTGAGCGCGAAGACGTGGGCCACGTCCACACGGTGAACCGTCCAATTGCCCGACGGCGGCAGATCCACGCCCAGCAGCTTTTCAACCAGGTTGACGAAGAACGAGCAAGCCTTCTGGAAGTTGCGCGGCCCGCCATAGACGTTGTGGCCCATCATGGCCTTATGAACGGAGCCTTCGACCAGGATGTAAGGCTCGCAGGGAGCCAGGCGCGGCCTGCCGTTCTTGTCCGTGACCCAATCCTCGTACATGGGACGCACACTGATGCGCGAATCCCAGGAACCCAGCAGCTCGCCGGTGTGCAGCTCGTACAGCATCGCACCCGTAGCCAGGTCAACACCGGAGCGCAAAACACACTGCTGCTCAATCGCACGGACGAAGGATTCGTCCATGGATGGACTTTTCAGCTTGAGGGTGTCATAGGCCATTTTGTGACCCCTTCCCCAAAACTGTCGAAATCTCAGAATTGAGACTCTCAGGCGGTGCTACCACGCCCGCCTGAGAAAAAACCTGCTTTGCGAGAGCCTGCGACGAATACGTTCGGCCAGCGGCCTTTTCCCGGCCCAGGAAGGCCAGGAAATCGAGGTCCAGCGTGCTCGTGGACAAAAGCGAAAGGCCCTCCACGCGGATACGATTGGAGAGCTCATAGAGGCGCAAATCGTCAATGCGATTAGGGCGGCGCATCATGTCCGTGACCTGGTCGTGTGCGTCATTGAGGCGTGCCGCCGAAAACGACATGCCCTGACCTAGTTTGCCGTCGTAGAACGTGATGCTCATGCGCCCTGCTCCAGCATGCGAAGCGCCAAAGCACGCAACATGCCCTCAAGGTCAGGCCACATAGCCCAGCCAAACCTGTCGCACAAGAAATAGCCCTCACCACGCACATAGCCGAACGGGTACTTGAAGCCATCGTCTTGCTCTGCAAAGCCCGTAACGATGGAGTTTTCCGGCACTTCGCTGATGCCAACGTCGATCAAGCGAGGCTGGCTGATGACGTTCAAGTCCTTGTCCATGCCGCAGCCGCAATCTGTGCAGCGGAAACGCACGAAGGGAGGCTCGTGACAGAACTCTTCAAGCAGGCCATTGCCGCAGTGGCTGCAGAGATTGGTGCCCTCCACCTGGCCGACCTCGGCGGAAGCCGCCAGGCGAGCGCTTTGGTCTTGCTGACCAGGTGGAGGACTTATCGAAGATGTGCGAACGGTTTTAGACATGCTGGCGGCTCCTAGGTTTTTCTCAGGAGCCGCCTAGCTCTGCTTCTGGCGGTAGGGCGTGCTGTTGATCACTGCATCTGCCCGAGCTGGGTGGCTCCGTCTGATAACGAGTTGTTATCAAACGGGATAATAACGAGTCGTTACCCAAAGCAGTAACGAGTCGTCATATCATCGAAACAGCTTGACGAACAGGAGAAAAAATGGCCTCGACACTCGAACTGCTTGAAATGGCACTGAAATCGAAGCGAGCAGCCGCATGGTGCCGCGATCTAAATATCACCACAGCGGCGTTTGCACAAGCAAAAAAGCGAGGCCGCCTAAGCCCCTTGCTTGCTGGAAATATTGCTATCGATTTAGGAGAAAACCCGGATCGATGGATGGCGATAGCAGCCATGGAAGCAGAACGCAAAGGCCCTCTGCTGGACCGTCTAAAAAGCAGCCTGGCCTTGCATAAACCATAGCAGTGCCCGCAGCCCTGTTTCTGCATGGCCTGCCTCCACCTCAGCAGCCTCGCGTCGGCTCAGTGCGGCTTTACATCGTCCTTGAGCGCGGCCAGGGCCATGTCTTCCACCATGCCCGGGGCGATCAGCTTGATGAAGCGGCCCAGCTTGCCCTTGCCTGTCATCACCACCTCGCGCTGACGGCGCTTCAGGCCGTCGAGGATGAGGCGCGCGCATTCGGCCACCGTCATCGCGCCGTCTTCCTTGAGGCCGCTGACGCCTGCGGCTTCGCCTCTGGCGTTGTAGCCGTGGTAGCGGATGCGCGTATCCACCACGCCGGGGTAGGCGGTGGTCACGCTCACGCCGGCGGGTTTGAGCTCGATGCGCAGGGCTTCGAAGAAGCCGGCCATGGCGAACTTGCTGGCGCTGTAGGCCGTGCGGCCCGGCACGCCTATCAGACCGGCCAGCGAAGACACGGCGACGATGGAGCCGTGGCTGGCCTTGAGGTGCGGCAGCGCCGCATGGCTGCACCAGACGCTGCCCCAGAGGTTGATGCGCATCAACCTCTCATACCAGCCCAGGTCTTGCGCGCTGACCTGTTCGAACAGCGCATGGGCCGAGACCCCGGCGTTGTTGATCAGGACGTCCAGCCCGCCGAACTGGTGCACGGCGGCGTTGATCAGCGCGCGGCACTGGGCCTCTTCGCTCACATCGGTGGGCACTTCCAGCACCTGTGCCCCCAGAGCCCGGCATTGTTCTGCCACGGCCTGCAGATTGCCGGCATTGCGCGCGGCCAGCGTCAGCTGCAGCCGGCTCTGATGGGTTTGTGCCAGCTGGCGGGCCATTTCGGCGCCTATGCCGTCCGAGGCACCGGTGATGATGATGCGAGCCATGCTCTCTCCCGGCCATGCCGCCCGGGCGGCTTGCCCAAGAGCTCAGAAGCAGGCCCAGACCTGGTCTGCCAGTGTGAGCATGAATTCCGGTTGCAGATACAGGGCAAACACCGCCAGCAGCAGCACGAGCACGGCACACCAGATGGAGATGCGTTGCCAGAGTTTGAGCTGCATGGGCCTGTCTCCGGTATCAGGCGGCACTGGGTGTGCGGCGCACAATGGCAGCCTCGCGCACGGGCAGGTTGACGACGGCGGCAAAAATGCCAAGGGCAATCGAGATGTACCAAACCATGTCGTAGTTGCCGTTGATATCGTAGAGATAGCCGCCCAGCCATACGCCCAGGAAACTCCCGATCTGGTGGCTGAAGAAGACAAAGCCGCCCAGCATGGACAGATGCTGCACGCCGAAGATCTGGGCGATGGTGGCATTGGTCAGCGGCACGGTGGACAGCCACAGAAAACCCATGGCGGCGCAGAAGGCATAGACCGACCAGGGCGATAGCGGCGCCAGCAAAAAGGCCACGGTGGCCACCGAGCGCAGACCGTAGATGCCCGATAGCAGATAGCGCTTGGGCAGCTTCTGGCCCAGATTGCCGGCCAGATAGGTGCCGAAGATATTGAACAGGCCTACCAGGGCCAGCGAATAGCTGGCCACATGGGGCGCCATGCCGAAGTCCTTCAGATAGCTGGGCACGTGCACGCCGATGAACATGACCTGGAAGCCGCAGACAAAGTAGCCCGCCATCAGCAGCAGAAAGCTGGGGTAGGTCCAGGCCTCCCTGAGTGCCTGGCCCACGGTCTGCTCGCGCTTGATGGGCGTGCTGCCGCCAAAGCCCGGCTCGCGCAGGCCGAAGGCCAGGGCGGCAATCAGCAGCGCGAACAGCGCCAGTATCAGCAAGGCATTGGACCAGCCGAATTGAGCGATCAGCTTGCCTTCCACCGGCACCATGAAGAACTGGCCGAACGAGCCTGCCGCCGCGGCCACGCCCATGGCCCAGCTGCGCCGCGCCACGGGAATCTGCCGGCCCAGCACGCCGTAGATCACGGCATAGGTGGTGCCGGCCTGGGCCGCGCCGATCAGCACGCCGGCGGTCAGCAGGAACACCGTGGAGCTGGGGGACAGCGCCATGCCGACCAGACCCAGGGCATAGAGGATGGAGCCGCCGATCAGCACCTTGAAGGCACCGATGCGGTCGGCCAGCATGCCGACGAAGATGCCCAGGATGCCCCAGGACAGGTTCTGCACGGCAATGGCCAGGGAAAAGTTTTCGCGCGTCCAGCCCATGTCCTGGGTGATGGGCTGCAGCCAGAGGCCGAAGCCGTGGCGTATGCCCATGGAGAGCGTGACGATGGCGCCACCGCACAGAAGAATCTGCGCCATGGACATGGGGGCTGGAGTTGTCTTTGTTGTCATGCCGTGCGTGCGAAAAAAGGCCTGGGGTGCGGTCAGCACACCACTGTAACCAAACCTGCTGTTTTGCGCCTGCACAGCTCGTCACATGCGTGACAGTGCGGCCTGCCAGAATGCGGGAGCGGCGCCGGGCCCTGCGAGCGTGCAGCAAGTCGCGACCAATAAAAAGTGAGCGCCTTGCGCAAGGATTGCAATAAAAACTGATTTATATCTATCTGAAACTATTGAATGGCATGCGGTGAAAGCTATCTTTTTGAGAGTTGTCGCAGCGGGCAAGATGCGCCGAAAACACGTTGCCAAGACAGATGTTCGGGCTTTGTGCAAGAGTATTGGGAGTAAACAACTGTGAATTTATCCAGCTCTCATCCGCAGAGGCCACTACAATCCGCCCCCATGGCAGTCAAACCGTCCAACGAATATTCCGAAGGCTCGATCCGCGTTCTCAAGGGTCTTGAGCCTGTCAAACAGCGTCCCGGCATGTATACGCGCACCGACAACCCCCTGCACATCCTGCAGGAGGTGATCGACAACGCGGCCGACGAGGCGCTTGCCGGCTATGGCAAGAAAATCAAGTTCACCATACACGCCGACGGCTCCTACAGCGTGGAGGACGACGGCCGCGGCATTCCCTTCGGTCTGCATCCCGAGGAGAAGGCGCCCGTGGTGGAGCTGGTCTTCACGCGCTTGCATGCGGGCGGCAAGTTCGACAAGGGCAATGGCGGCGCCTACAGCTTCTCGGGCGGTCTGCACGGCGTGGGCGTATCGGTGACGAATGCGCTGGCCACGCGTCTGGAGGTGCAGGTGCACCGCGACGGCCAGGTGGCCACGCTGGTGTTCTCGGGCGGCGATGTGATCGAGCCGCTCAAGGTGCGCCCTCTGCAGGCCGGCGAGCGCAAGCAGGGCACGACGGTACGTGCCTGGCCCGATGCCAAATACTTCGAATCCTCGGCACTGCCCATGGGCGAGCTGGTGCATCTGCTGCGCAGCAAGGCCGTGCTCATGCCCGGCGTGGCCGTTTCGCTGATCAACGAAAAATCGCGTGACACCCAGAGCTGGCAGTTCAAGGGCGGTCTGCGCGACTATCTGGCGCAGAGCCTGCATGGCGAGCCCGTCATCCCCCTGTTCGAAGGCGAGGGCTTTGCCGACAAGAACAACGACAGCTTTGCCGAAGGCGAGGGCGCTGCCTGGTGCGTGGCCTTCACCGAAGACGGCGCGCCGCTGCGCGAAAGCTATGTCAACCTGATTCCCACCACGGCGGGCGGCACGCATGACAGCGGCCTTCGCGACGGCCTGTTCCAGGCCGTCAAGGCCTTCATCGACATGCACTCGCTGCTGCCCAAGGGCGTCAAGCTCATGCCTGACGACGTTTTTGCGCGCGCCAGCTATGTGCTCAATGCCAAGGTGCTGGACCCGCAGTTCCAGGGTCAGATCAAGGAGCGCCTGAACTCGCGCGATGCCGTGCGTCTGGTCTCGGGCTTTGTGCGCCCGGCGCTGGAGCTATGGCTCAACGAGCATGTGGACTGGGGCAAGAAGCTGGCCGAGATCGCCATCAAGGCTGCCCAGACCCGCCAGAAGGCCGGCCAGAAGGTGGAAAAGCGCAAGGGCAGCGGCGTGGCCGTGCTGCCCGGCAAGCTGACCGATTGCGAGAGCAAGGACATAGCCGTCAACGAGGTGTTTCTGGTCGAGGGCGACTCTGCCGGCGGCAGCGCCAAGATGGGCCGCGACAAGGAGACCCAGGCCATCCTGCCGCTGCGCGGCAAGGTGCTCAACACCTGGGAGGTGGACCGCGACCGGCTGTTCGCCAACAACGAAATCCACGATATCTCGGTGGCGATCGGCGTGGACCCGCATGGCCCCAATGACGAGCCCGACCTGTCCGGCCTGCGCTACGGCAAGATCTGCATTCTCTCGGATGCGGACGTGGACGGCTCGCACATCCAGGTGCTGCTGCTGACGCTGTTCTTCAAGCATTTCCCCAAGCTCATCGAGGCCGGTCACATCCATGTGGCGCTGCCGCCGCTGTTCCGTGTGGACGTGCCGGCGCGCGGCAAGAAGCCCGCCATCAAGGTCTATGCGCTCGATGCGGGCGAGCTGGATGCCATCATTGAAAAATGCGCCAAGGACGGCGTGCCGCGCGAGAAATGCCAGGTCAGCCGTTTCAAGGGCCTGGGCGAGATGAATGCCGAACAGCTGTGGGAAACCACGCTGAACCCCGATACGCGTCGTCTGCTGCCGGTGCAGTTCATGAACATGGACTTTGCACAGTCGGAAGCCGTGGTCACCAAGCTCATGGGCAAGGGCGAAGCCGCCGCCCGCCGCGAGCTGATGGAGCTGCATGGCGATGCCGTGGAGGTCGATATCTAGGCGGGCGTTGCAACGCCTGCACTAGCGGTCACTAGCGGTCGATGGAGCCAGCCATGCACAAGCCCATGTTCGATGCCTCACCCAGCCAGCTGCCTGCGCGCGGCGGGTTCGCGTCTGTGCGTTTGCGACGTGCGGTGGCAGCTGCCCTGCTGGCGGGCTCGGGCTGGCTGGCCCTGGCGCCGGCGGCGCATGCCGATCTCTGGGCCTATGTCGACGAATTCGGCGTCACGCACTTTGCGGCCGAGGCGCTGGACGAACGCTACAAGCTGTTCTTCAGGGGCGAGCTCTACGACAGCAGCCAGCCGGGTCTGCAGCTGAAGCCGGATTCAGCGGCCGAGGGGCTCAACGCCCGCACGCGCATGCAGAGCTTTTTCGAGGTCTCGCCGCGCTACAAGAGCGTGAGGCCGCATCTGCAGAAGGCGGCCGAGAGAACCGGCGTGGACTATGACCTGATCAAGGCCGTGATCGCCGTGGAGTCCGGCTTTGATGCCCAGGCAGTCTCACCCAAGGGCGCTGTCGGTCTGATGCAGCTGATGCCAGCCACGGCCGAGCGCTTTGGCGTGGCGGCCAGCAAAAAGCGCAGCCTGCAGCAGCAGCTGGTCGACCCGGCCGTGAACGTGCCTGCCGGCGCGCGCTATCTGAGCTATCTGATGGACTTGTTCCCGGGCCGGCTCGATCTGGTGCTGGCCGCCTATAACGCGGGCGAAGGTGCGGTGCAGAAGTTTGGCAAGGCGATTCCGCCCTACAAAGAAACAATGAATTACGTCAAGGCCGTCACGGGCATTTACGAGCAGCTGCAGGCAGCCAGGCCCCTGAGCGGCCGGCTGGCTGCGGCCGGCTCGGCTGGCCGCGGCGGCTCCCGCATACGCATGACTCTGCCGGGCGCGGCCCCTGCGGCCGCGGACGCGCAAATACCTTGAGTCGCCGGATCGGCGCAATTTGGAAAATCACAAAGAATTCATGAGCGATCAAACCACACTGGATTTGTCTCAACAAGCCGCTGGCGATGCACTGGACCTAGGTCAATACGCACAGCGCGCCTATCTCGAATACGCTTTATCGGTGGTCAAGGGACGTGCCCTGCCGGATGTCAGCGATGGCCTCAAGCCCGTGCAGCGCCGCATTCTCTATGCCATGGAGCGCATGGGCCTGAGCTATAGCGGCCCGAACGGCAATACGGCGGCCAAGCCGGTCAAGAGCGCCCGAGTCGTCGGCGACGTGCTGGGCCGCTTTCACCCGCACGGCGACCAGTCGGCCTATGACGCACTGGTGCGCATGGCGCAGGACTTCAACCAGCGCTACCCGCTGGTCGACGGCCAGGGCAACTTCGGCAGCCGCGACGGCGACGGCGCTGCGGCCATGCGTTACACCGAGGCGCGCCTGTCCAAGATCACCGGCCTGCTGCTTGACGAAATCGATATGGGCACGGTGGACTTTGTGCCCAACTACGACGGCAGCACCCAGGAGCCCAAGCAGCTCCCGGCCCGCCTGCCGTTCTCGCTGCTCAATGGCGCCAGCGGCATTGCCGTGGGTCTGGCAACGGAAATCCCCAGCCACAATCTGCCCGAAGTGGCAGCGGCCTGCGTGGCCTTGATCAAGAAGCCGCAGCTGCCCGAAGAAGAGCTGCTGGCGCTGATTCCCGGCCCCGACTATCCGGGCGGCGGCCAGATCATTTCGTCCAGCAGCGATATCGCCGATGCCTACCGTACGGGCCGCGGCAGTCTCAAGGTGCGTGCGCGCTGGAAGATCGAAGAGCTGGCACGCGGCCAGTGGCAGCTGGTGGTGACCGAGCTGCCGCCCGGCGTGTCGGCCCAGAAGGTGCTCGAAGAGATCGAGGACATCACCAATCCCAAGGTCAAGACCGGCAAGAAGGCGCTGAGCCAGGAGCAGACCCAGCTCAAGGCCAGCATGCTGGCCGTGCTGGACTGCGTGCGCGACGAATCGAGCAAGGATGCGCCGGTGCGCATCGTGTTCGAACCCAAGACCGGCAAGATTCCGCAGTCTGAGCTGATCACGGCGCTGCTGGCCCACACCAGCCTGGAGTCTTCGAGCTCGATCAACCTGACCAGCATCGGCCTCGATGGCCGCCCGGTGCAGAAATCGCTGCGCCAGATGCTGGAGGAATGGATTGCCTTCCGCTTCCAGACCGTGACGCGACGCAGCCAGCACCGGCTGGAAAAGGTGCTCGATCGCATCCACATCCTCGAAGGCCGTCAGGCCGTGCTGCTCAATATCGACAAGGTCATTGCCATCATCCGCGCCAGCGATGAACCCAAGCAGGCCCTGATCGAAGCCTTCAATCTCTCCGAGCGTCAGGCCGAGGACATTCTTGAAATCCGCCTGCGCCAATTGGCGCGCCTGGAGGCCATCAAGATCGAGCAGGAGCTCAAGGAGCTGCGCAGCGAGCAGGGCAAGCTCGAGGACATCCTGGGCAGCGAAGCGACCATGCGCCGCCTGATCTGCAAGGAAATCGAAGCCGATGCCAAGACCTTCGGCGATGCCCGACGCACGCTGATCCACGAGGAGAAAAAGGTGGTGGCCGAGGTCAAGGTGGTGGATGAACCCACGACCGTGATCATTTCCGAAAAAGGCTGGGTGCGCACGCGCCAAGGCCATGGTGTGGACGCTGCCACGCTGAGCTTCAAGGCCGGCGACAGTCTGTATGGCACGTTCGAGTGCCGCACGGTCGATCAGCTGCTGGCCTTTGGCAGCAACGGCCGGGTCTACTCGGTGCCGGTATCGGCCCTGCCGGGCGGACGCGGCGACGGCCAGCCCGTGACGACGATGATCGAACTCGAAGCCGGTACACAGCTGCTGTACTACTTTGCCGGCAGCGAAGGCACACAGCTGCTGCTGTCGGGCTCGGGCGCCTATGGCTTCACGGCGAATGTGGGCGATATGGTCTCGCGCCAGAAGGCCGGCAAGGCGTTTGTCACGCTGGGCGAGGGCGAGACCCTGTGTGCGCCTTCGGTGGTGCATGGCGTGCCCATGAATGCGCGTGCCGAAACTGTGGAAGGCGGCGAGCAGGGGGCCGGATTGCTCAATCCCGCCAGCCATGTGATCTGCGCCTCGGTGGGCGGTCGCATTCTGACCTTCGAGATCGCTGAACTCAAGGCCATGCCCAAGGGCGGGCGCGGCCTGATGCTGATCAGCCTGGAAGACAAGGACCAGCTGGCCGGCGCTGCCGCCTATACGCGCAGCATTCGCCTGGATGGCGTGGGGCGCGGTGGCAAGGCACGTACCGAGACGCTGGAGATCCGCAGCCTCAACAATGCCCGCGGCAACCGCGGTCGCAAGGGCAAGGCCGCAGACCTGGGCTTCAAGCCCCAGGCGGTGACGCGCGTGGAATAAGCCGGCTTCTGCCGCCTGCCGACAAGCCGCGCCAGGCCGGTCCTGGGCGGCTTTTTGTTTTCTGCGGCGCAGACATGGGCTTGAGACGACGCGCTACAAAGGGAAATTCCTGCTGCTGACCTGGGTTCGGCCTCGATACATTTTGTCTCAATGCGTGGCAATGTCTGCGCGCAGCCCTTTGCAGCTTTGTTGGCAGGATGTTTTATGCAGCGACTCAAGATGGCCCACAAACTCTGGGCGGCAGTGTTACTCATCGTGGTGGTGCTGACTGCAGTGATCGCATTTGCGGGCTACCGCTCCTCGGTCACGCAGCAGGCATCGGACCAGGCAGCGCAGCAAATGCGCTCACGCACCGAGCTGGCGATCGAGTGGATGGGCCTGACCGAAGCCAATGCCGTGCGCACGCTGGCGCTGGCACTGAGCAGCGAGACTTCGGTGGAGGAGAGCTTCAAGCCCGCGATGGCCGAGACCTCGGACCGCATTTCCATGGTGCAAAAGTCGCTGCAGGCGCTGGCGGTGTCTGCCGAGGACAAGGCCCAGATGGAGCAGGTGGCTGCAGCGCGCCAGCAGGTGCTGAAGCTGCGCCAGCAGATTGCCCAGCTCAAGGCCCAGGGGGATGCGGCCCGGGCTCTCGCGCTGGCCGAGCAAAGCTTCAAGCCCGCGATTGCGGCCTATTTGCAGTCGCTGCAGGCCTTTGTCGAGCTGCAGAAAAAAGCTGCTGCCGGCAGCCAGCTGCAGATGGCCGAGCTGCGCATGGCGACCGTGAGGATGGCCGGTGTGGCTGTACTGCTTGTGGTACTGGGCATTGCCGTCGGCGCGTTCTTTCTGATCCGCAGCATGCAGTCGCCGCTGTTGGCCGCGCAGGCCATGGCCGAGCGCATTGCCGGCGGCGATCTGCGGCTGGGCGAAACTGTGCAGCGCCATGACGAATTCGGCGCGTTGCTGCGCACGCAGCAGGACATGTGCCGGGCGCTCAACGGCATGGTGGCCCAGGTTCGCCACAGCGCCGACAGCATTGCCACGGCCAGTGCCGAGATCGCTGTCGGCAACCAGGACCTGTCGGCGCGCACCGAGCAGACTTCCAGCAATCTGCAGCAAACCGCCGCAGCCATGGAGGAGTTCACCAGCACTATCCAGAACAGCGCCAGCAGCGCAGAGCAGGCACGCAGCACGGCATCGGGCGCGGTCGCCCTGGCCCGGCGCGGCGGCGAGGTCGTGGCCTCGATGGTGGTGACCATGGAGGAGATTCGCCAGAGCAGCCAGAAGATTGGCGACATCATCGGTGTCATCGACGGCATTGCCTTCCAGACCAATATCCTCGCGCTCAATGCGGCGGTGGAGGCGGCGCGTGCCGGCGAGCAAGGCCGCGGCTTTGCCGTGGTGGCCAGCGAGGTGCGTTCCCTGGCCCGGCGCAGCGGCGATGCGGCCAAGGAAATCCGCACCCTGATCGGTACCTCGGAGGCGCGCGTGCAAAACGGCATCCGTTTGGTGCAGAGCGTGGGCGAATCCATGGACGATATCGTCAAATCGGTGCAGAACGCCAGCACCATGATTGCAGAGGTGACCGAAGCCTCGGTCCAGCAAAGTGCAGGCGTGACCCAGGTCAACCAGGCCATCAGCCATCTCGATCAGATGACGCAGCAGAACGCGGCCCTGGTCGAAGAATCGGCCGCTGCTGCGCAAAGCCTGCGCGAGCAGGCCGAGCATCTGACGCAGACGGTCAGCATGTTCCGCATGGAGGACCTCAGAAGCAGCCACGGATATTCCCAGGCTGCTCTTGCATCGGTAGCAAGAGGGTCTGCCTCGACGGCCCGGCCAGCGCCGGCTGCCGCCGCGCGCCAGCCGGCGCTGGCGCACCCGGAGTGAATCGGGTCGCGCCGCTTCAGCGCATCACCGGCACGGCGGCAAAGATTTGCGCCGCTGCCGTGATCTGATCGCGGCTGGCGACCAGGGGCAGGTCGCGCTGCCCCGATTCGGTGCGCGAGACCAGGGCATACAGGGTGCTTACGGCCCGGGACACGGCATCGGCCACGGTGCGCCCTTGAATCAGATGGCCCAGCAGCACGGCGGAGAACACATCGCCCATGCCGTTGGGCAGGGGGTGCAGGTCGATATAGGGCGTCTGTACCAGCCAGGACTTGTCGGCAGTCACGGCCAGTGTGGCCAGTTGATCGGCTGGTAGATCATCGGTACGCAGGCTGGTGATGACGATCAGCGCAGACTGGCTGTCATGCATCTGCGCGAGCATGGTGCGTGCCGCCTGCGTGGCGGCCTGCACCGTGGTCAGCGGGCCGCCGCACAGCAGCTCGAACTCGTAATGGTTGGGCGTGATGACGCTGGCCTGGGACAGTGCCCGCTTGCGCAGAAAGTCAGGGATGCCGGGGCGCACAAACACGCCGCGCCCCACATCGCCCATGACCGGGTCGCACAGATAGTGTGCCCCGGGCTGGGCGGCGCGCACCTCCTGCACGGCGGCCAGAATGGCTTCGCCCACGCCGGCATCGCCCAGATAGCCCGAGAGCACGGCCGTGCAGCGCGCCAGCACGCCGCGGGCGCGCAGGCCGTCCAGCACATCCTGTACATGGGCGGGCGTGAAGACCTGGCCCTTGTACTCGCCGTAGCCGGTATGGTTGGAGAACTGCACCGTATGCACGGCCACGGGCTCTATGCCCAGCAGTTGCAGCGGCAGCATGGCGGCGTCGTTGCCCACATGGCCGTAGGCGACATGGGATTGAATGCTGAGAACCAGCGGGGGGGGGCTGCGTGCCGGGCATGGGGGCTCTTTCGTGAGTGGTCGGGATGCGTGCGGCAAGCATCGCGCTGAAAAGATAAAGTGAGCTGCTTGCGCTTGCCAGTCAATCAATTCAGATAGTTTTGTATCTGAAATCTATGAATAGCAAGCGGTATTAGCTCACTTTATGTGCATGAGCGAGAGTCTTAGCCCAGCTCGGCCATCAGCTCGATTTCCACGCAGCAACCCAGGGGAATCTGGGCCACGCCGAAGGCGCTGCGCGCGTGCTTGCCGGCTTCGCCGAAGACGTCGCCCAGCAGTTCGCTGCAGCCGTTGGTGACCAGATGCTGCTCGGTATAGCTGGTGCTGGAGTTGACCAGGCTCATGACCTTGACGATGCGCTTGACGCGATTCAGGTCGCCGCCGCAGGCATGCTGCAGCGTGCCCATCAGATCCACGGCCACGGCGCGGGCCGCCTGCTTGCCTTCTTCGGTCGTCATGTTCTCGCCCAGCTTGCCAACCCAGGGCTGGCCGTTCTGCTTGGCGATATGGCCGCTGAGGAGCACCAGATTGCCGGTCTGCATATAGGGCAGGTAGGCGGCCGCGGGCATGGCCACTTCTGGCAGGGTGATGTTCAGTGCTTTGAGTTTCTCGTAGACGCTCATGACGGGCTCCAAAAAAGTGCGGGGGCTAAAGGGGGACAAGTTTGACACAGCAGCGCGACCGGGCCGTCATTGTCCTGGCACGGCGGCCATAGCTTTTGAACTTGGGACTTACGCAAGCAAGAAGGCCGCAACGGCCTGCCTCCTGAGGCAGCCGTCATGCCTGAACCCGTTTTGCGTAAGTCGTGGAATTGATAGCTGCTCGCGCAACGAGAGTCGGCATCCGCTGCGATTTTGGGGCCGCAAGCAGGGCAGGGATAGCCGCAATGCTGGGGGCAGGCCCTCGCTCCTAGCATGGCAGCATGTCGCACCAGCAGACTTCCGCCTCTCCGCATCGCCGCCTGTCCTGGCTGGCGCCGCTGTGGGGCTGTGTGCTGGGCGCTGCCTGGCAGGTGACCCAGGCCGGACTCTGGCATCTGGCGCTCTATCAGTTGTTACTGGCCCTAGGATTGCTGACGCTGCTGCTGGCTTGCAGATGGCGCGGCCGGCCGAGACTGGGCTGGTGGCTGCTGCTGACGGGCGCGGCCTGCTGTGTGGCGGGGCTGACGGGCTGGCGCGCCCATGCCTATCTGCAGCAGACCCTGCCCCCGGCGCTGGAGGCCGTGGATTTGCAGGTGGAGGGCCACATTGCCTCGATGCTGCAGAACCAGGCCAACGGCCAGCGCTGGCGCTTTGTGGTGGAGCACGCGGATGCCGGCGTGCCGCAAGTGCTGGAGCTGTCCTGGTACGGCCCGTTCGGGCAACTGGCGGATGCCGGCCAGGCTCTGGTTCCTGCCTGGGCCCAGGGCGTGGCGCTGAGCCCCGGTCAGCGCTGGCGTCTGACGGTGCGCATCAAGCGCCCGCATGGCTCGCGCAATCCGCATGGCTTTGACTATGAGCTGCTGGCCTGGGAGCAGGGCGTGCAGGCCACGGGCTATGTGCGCGACAAGCCCGCGCCCGAGCTGCTGGCCGTGACTGCCCGGCATCCCTTGCAGCGCTGGCGGCAGTGGCTGCGCGATCGCATCCAGGACGAGATGGGGCGACTGCAGCGCTGGCTGCCCGGCGGCGATGCGGCGCGTGCCCAGGCAGCGCTGGGCGTGGTGGCAGCGCTGGCCGTGGGCGATCAGCAGGCGATAGAGCGCAAGGACTGGACGCTGTTTCGCCAGACGGGCGTGGCGCATCTGATGAGCATCTCGGGCCTGCACATCACGATGTTTGCCTGGCTGGCCGCCTTGCTGGTGGGCCGCTTGTGGAGGCTCAGTGCCGGCGCCTGCCGCTGGGTGCCGGCTCCGCGTGCGGCCCTGGCCGTGGGCGTGATGCTGGCGGCCGCCTATGCCTTGTTCAGCGGCTGGGGGCTGCCCGCGCAGCGCACGATCTGCATGCTGGCCGTGGTGGCGCTGCTGCAATGGCTGGGCGTGCGCTGGCCCTGGGCCTGTGTCTGGCTGCTGGCGCTGGCGGTGATTGTCGTGGCCGACCCGTGGGCGCTGTGGCAGGCCGGGTTCTGGCTCAGTTTCATCGCGGTCGGGGTATTGCTGGCTTCGGGCTCGGGCGCTGCGGATGCGAAGGGACAAAGCGCTGTGCGCCGCTGGATGGCCAAGCTGCATGCCCTGTGGCGTGAGCAATGGCTGATCTCCCTGGCCCTGGCACCTCTGGGGCTGCTGCTGTTCGGTCAGGTGTCCGTCGTGGGACTGCTGGCCAATCTGCTGGCCATTCCCTGGGTGACCCTGGTGGTCACGCCGCTGGCCTTGCTCGCGGCTGCGCTGCCCATGGCGGCAAGCGCTGCCGCTGTCGCCATGCTGCCCTTGATGGGTCTGTTGCAGTGGCTGGCTGCGCTGCCCTGGGCGGTGTGGGTTCTGCCGCAGCCCGCCTGGTGGGCCAGCGTGCTGGCGATAGCTGCCGGACTGCTGGTGATCGCGCCCTTGCCGGGGCGGTTGCGGCTGGTGGCCGCGCTGTTCGCGCTGCCTGCCTTGTTCTGGCCTCAGGCACGGCCGCGTGTCGGCGAGTTCGAGCTGCTGGCGGCGGATATCGGTCAGGGAAACGCCGTCATCATCAGCACTGCCAGCCATCGTCTGCTCTATGACGCAGGGCCGCAGTACGGCCGCCACAGCGATGCCGGTGAGCGTGTGCTCTTGCCCTTGCTGGCCGCGCAGGGCATGCAGCTCGATGCCATGATGCTCAGTCACAGCGATATGGATCACACCGGCGGAGCCCTGGCCGTGAAGGCGGCTCAGCCCGGTGCCAGAGTCTGGGGTTCGGACTCGGTGATCCAGGCACCGCAACTGGCGGGCCTGGCTCCGGTGCAGCGCTGTACCCAGGGGCAGCACTGGCAATGGGATGGCGTGACGTTCGAAGTGCTGCACCCGCCAGCAGGAGAGGCCTGGCTCAATGGCCGCAAGGCCAGGCCCAATTTCGGCAGTTGCGTGCTGCGCCTGCGCTCGGCCAGCGGCCAGGTGGCCCTGCTGGCCGGAGACATCGAGGCTGCACAGGAGCAGCAGTTGCTGCAGACCCATCTGGACGAGCCCGTGGAATGGCTGCTGGTGCCGCACCATGGCAGCAAGACCTCGTCGACCGAGCCCTGGGTCGGCACGCTGCGCCCGCGCTGGGCGGTGGTCCAGGCGGGCTATCTGAATCGCTTCGGGCACCCGGTGGCGGCCGTGGTGCAGCGCTATCGGTCGGTGGGCAGCCAGCTGGTGGCACAGGATCGCTGCGGTGCGGCCTACTGGAGCTCTGCCAAGCCGGAAAAACTGGAATGCGAGCGCCTGATTCGGGCGCATTATTGGGATGTTCATGCGGTTTCGACGGGCCCGCCCTGAGAAACTGGCATGGGGCTTGCATTGATGCTGTACCGCCCTTGGGGCGGAGGCTGAGATGCAAGGTTGCGTGCGCGTTGCCAGGCAGCTTGCCTGGCGCGGCGTCGCTAAACTGAAACCCGTGGTCTGCATGCGCAGGCCATGGCAGAAATAGGGAGGACAGGATGCGCACATTCGATGAGATGTATCTGAACTCGCCCGCCGAAGGTGCAGCGGTGCGAGACCACTATCGGGACTATGCGCAGTGGCTGGGCAAGCAACCGCAGGACTATCTGCGTGCCCGCAGTGCCGAGGCGGAAATCGTGTTTCGACGCGTGGGCATCACCTTTGCCGTCTATGGCGACAAGGACGAGAGCGGTGCCGGTACGGAGCGCCTGATTCCGTTCGATCTGATCCCGCGCATCATCCCGGCCCATGAGTGGGCCGGCATGCAGGCCGGTCTGGCCCAGCGCGTGAAGGCGCTCAACTGCTTCATCCGCGACGCCTACCATGGCCAGGACATGGTGCGCGCCGGACTGATTCCGACGGAGCTGGTGCGCGGCAACAGCCAGTACCGGCCAGAGATGGAAGGCATCCAGGTACCCAACGATGTCTATGCCAATATTGCCGGCATCGACATCGTGCGCGCACCCGATGAACAGGGCAACGGCATCTATTACGTGCTGGAAGACAATCTGCGCGTGCCATCGGGCGTTTCCTACATGCTGGAGAACCGCCGCATGACCATGCGCCTGTTTCCCGAGCTGTTCGGCAAGCACGCCGTGGCGCCCGTGGCCCACTATCCCGACATGCTGCTCGACACCCTGCGTGCCAGCGCGCCGTCGGGCGTGCTGGAGCCGACGGTGGTGGTGCTGACGCCGGGCATGTACAACAGCGCCTATTTCGAGCATGCCTTCCTGGCCCAGCAGATGGGGGTGGAGCTGGTCGAAGGGCAGGATCTGGTGGTCGAGAAAGACGTGGTCTATATGCGCACCACCCAGGGCCTGCACCGTGTGGATGTGATCTATCGCCGCGTGGACGACGATTTTCTCGACCCCGAAGTCTTTCGGCCCACATCGACGCTGGGCTGCAAGGGCCTGATGCGCGCCTACCGCGCTGGCAACGTCAATATCTGCAATGCCGTGGGCACGGGCCTGGCCGATGACAAATCGGTGTACCCCTATGTGCCGGAGATGATCCGCTTCTATCTGGGCGAGGAGCCCATTTTGCAGAACGTCCCGACCTGGCTGTGCCGCAAGGAGGACGACCTCAAATACGTGCTCGACCATCTGCATGAACTGGTGGTCAAGGAGGTGCACGGTGCCGGCGGCTACGGCATGCTGATCGGCCCGGCGGCGACCAAGGCCGAGATCGAAGCCTTCCGCCGGATGCTGGTCGGCAATCCATCGGGCTATATCGCGCAGCCCACGCTCTCCCTGTCCACCTGCCCGACCATGGTGGAAAAAGGCATAGCGCCGCGTCACATCGACCTGCGGCCCTTCGTGCTCACGGGCACCGATGTCAATATGGTGGCCGGTGGACTGACGCGCGTGGCGCTCAAGCAGGGATCGCTGGTGGTGAATTCATCCCAGGGCGGGGGAACCAAGGACACCTGGGTGCTGGAAGATCAAGAGGGAGGCCATTGATGCTGTCACGTACCGCAGATCATTTGTACTGGATGTCCCGCTGCACCGGGCGGGCAGAAAAAAAGGCTGCAAGCATTTTTTCAACAGAATACGGCGTGCGCGTGCAGCGCGTGCGGGGTTCCCTGCCCAAGGAGGGCCTATGCTGAGCCGCACCGCCGATCATCTTTACTGGATGTCCCGCTACACCGAGCGGGCAGAGAACACCGCGCGCATGCTCAGCGTTGCCTATGAAACCGCCATGCTGCCGCAGGCCATCCACGATGCCCATCGTGGCTGGCAGAGCGTGCTGTCCATCAGCGAGCTGATCCCGGCCTTCAAGGCGCAGTTTCCGGTGGTGGATCGTGAATCCGTGCTGCAGTTCATGGTGTCGGACGAGGCCAATCCGTCCTCCATCTTTGCCTGCCTCAAGGCGGCGCGCGAGAACGCGCGTGCCGTGCGCGGGGCGCTGACCACGGAATCCTGGGAAACGCAGAACCAGACCTGGCTGGCGCTGCAGCGCCACTTCGGCAAGGATGCCTGGAAGAAGGATCCGGCGCAGTTCTTCGAATGGGTCAAATACCGCTCGCACCTGTGGCGCGGTGTGTCGCTGGGCACCATGCTCAAGGACGAGGCGCTGCACTTTGTGCGCCTGGGCACTTTTGTCGAGCGGGCCGACAACACGGCGCGCTTGCTGGATGTGAAGTTCCATTCCATAGAGCGCGACTACCACGGCATGCCGCGCGGTCGCGCCCTGATGAACTTCGACTTCTATCACTGGAGCGCCTTGCTGCGCAGCGTCTCGGCCTTCGAGGTCTACCGCAAGGTCTATCGCGATGTGATCACGCCCGAACGCGTGGCAGAGCTGCTGATGCTGCGCGCCGACATGCCGCGCTCGCTGCTGGCCAGCATGCATGAGGTGGTCAAGAACCTGGAGCGGGTGGCCAACGACCATTCGCAGGAAACCACGCGCAAGGCCGGGCGCCTGCTGGCCGATCTGCAGTACGGCCGCATCGACGAGATCCTGACCACCGGTCTGCACGCCTATCTGACGCAGTTCCTCGACCGCGTCAACGATCTGGGCTCGGGCATCAGCAGGGACTTCCTGATGCCGACCTGAGACAGGCGGCGCTCAAAACAAAAGCGGCCCTGAGGCCGCTTTTGTTTTTCGACGCGAAGCCGGACTTACTCGATCTCGCCCATCAGCGACTGCAGATAGTTCTGCGTGCCGACCTTGTCGATCAGGTCGAGCTGGGTTTCGAGGAAGTCGATGTGCTCTTCGGTGTCGTCCAGGATCTTCTGCAGCAGATCGCGCGACACATAGTCGCGCACGGATTCGCAGTGCGCGATGCCGTCCTTGATGGTCTGCTGCGCGGCTTGCTCCAGGCGCAGGTCGCAGGCCAGGGCTTCCGGCACGTCCTCGCCGATCTGCAGCTTGCCCAGATCCTGCAGATTGGGCAGGCCGTCGAGCATGAAGATGCGGTCCATCAGCGCGTCGGCATGCTTCATCTCGCCGATGGATTCCTCGTATTCCTTCTTGGCCAGCTTGTCGAAGCCCCAGTGCTTGTACATGCGGTAATGCACAAAGTACTGGTTGATGGCGGTCAGTTCGTTCTTGAGCTGGGCTTGCAGCCAGGAAATGACTTGTGCATCACCTTTCATGGGGGACTCCTTCTCGGGCAGTTGTTGTTCGCGTCGATTGTCCATGCTTTATGAGGCAAATCAAACAAAGCCCATGCCCGCTCGAATTGGCTGCATCTGATGCGCGTTCTCGTTTAGCTTTGGGGTTCGCTTCCCAGCTTTGACGCAGTGATGACAACAAAAGCTATGAGCGCGATTGAAGGACTATTGGCTGGAACTGCCTGGTTTCGGCCCACAATAGAAAGCCGAGCTGCACAGCGGTGCGGCTTGACTTCAGAAGCCGGGACTCTGGTCTGATAGTTTTTGTAAATCAATTTAATGAAATCAATCGATTGGTTTTATTAAGCGGGCCGCTCTAAACTTCATCCTGTCTTCAAACACCAACCACAAGGAAACAGCAAATGTCTCTGATCAACACTCAAGTTCAACCTTTCAAGACCGAAGCCTATGTGAACCGCAACGGCAAGGGTGAATTCATCACCGTGACTGAAGAGAGCCTGAAGGGCAAGTGGTCTGTGGTGATCTTCATGCCCGCCGCCTTCACCTTCAACTGCCCCACCGAAATCGAAGACGCAGCCAACAACTACGCCGAGTTCCAGAAGGCCGGTGCCGAGGTCTACATCGTGACCACCGACACCCACTTCTCGCACAAGGTGTGGCACGAAACTTCCGACGCAGTGGGCAAGGCCAAGTTCCCCCTGGTCGGCGACCCCACACACCAGCTGACCAACGCTTTCGGCGTGCACATCCCCGAAGAAGGCCTGGCTCTGCGCGGCACCTTCGTGATCAACCCCGAAGGCGTGATCAAGACCATGGAAGTGCATTCCAACGAAATCGCTCGTGACGTGTCTGAAACCCTGCGCAAGCTCAAGGCTGCCCAGTTCACCGCTGCCAACCCTGGCCAGGTGTGCCCCGCCAAGTGGAAGGAAGGCGCCAGCACGATCACTCCTTCGCTGGATCTGGTCGGCAAGATCTAAGCCTGATATCTATCGGCTGAGCGTGCAAGCGCTCTGAAAGCCGGACGACGTTCAGGCGAGTACTGCCCGTCCGTCCGGCTTTTTTTCGCCCAGTTTTTGCTTTCATGGGCGGGCAAAGGCCTCAAAAGCACTTTGCTGCATTGCATCAACAACTCTAAATTCAAAGGAATCCACCATGCTTGACGATCAACTCAAAGCCCAACTCGCCGCCTACCTGGAACGCGTGCAGCAGCCGTTTGAGCTGGTGGCTTCTCTGGATGACAGCGAGACCAGTGCACAGATGCACGATCTGCTGAAAACCATCCAGTCCCTGCGCAGCGACAAGATTTCCCTGCGCACCGACGGCAGCGATGCCCGCAAGCCTTCGTTCACGCTGCAGCGCCAGGGCACAGCCACCCAGCTGCGCTTTGCCGGTCTGCCTCTGGGCCATGAATTCACCTCGCTGGTGCTGGCCCTGCTGTGGACGGGCGGCCATCCTCCCAAGGTGGAGCAGGACGTGATCGACCAGATCAAGGCGCTCGATGGCGACTTCAACTTCGAGGTCTACATGAGCCTGAGCTGCCACAACTGCCCCGATGTGGTTCAGGCACTGTCGCTGATGGCGATTCTCAACCCCAGGGTCAAGACCACGGTGATCGAAGGCGGCGCCTTCCAGAAGGAAGTGACCGAGCGCGAAATCATGGCCGTGCCCATGGTGTTCATGAATGGCAGCGTGTTCGGCTCCGGGCGCATGAGCATCGAGGAAATCGTGGCCAAGCTGGACACCGGTGCCGCCTCGCGTGACGCCGCCAAGCTGTCGGCCAAGGAAGCCTTCGACGTGCTGATCATCGGCGGCGGCCCTGCCGGCGCGGCAGCCGCTGTGTACGCCGCTCGCAAGGGCATTCGTACCGGCGTGGCTGCCGAGCGCTTCGGCGGTCAGGTCAACGACACGCTGGCGATCGAGAACTACATCTCCGTGCTGGAAACCGACGGCCCCAAGTTCGCTGCGGCCCTGGAAGCCCACACCCGCGCCTATGACGTGGACATCATGAACCTGCAGCGCGCCGAGAAGCTGATTCCCGCAGCGCAGCCCGGCGGTCTGGTGGAGGTGCAACTGGCCAATGGCGGCTCGCTCAAGGCCAAGACCGTGATCCTGTCCACCGGTGCGCGCTGGCGCAATGTGAACGTGCCAGGCGAAGCCGAGTACAAGAACAAGGGCGTGGCCTACTGCCCGCACTGCGACGGTCCGCTGTTCAAGGGCAAGCGCGTGTCGGTGATCGGCGGCGGCAACTCCGGCATTGAAGCTGCGATTGACCTGGCGGGTCTGGTGGCTCATGTGACGGTGGTGGAGTTCGCCGATCAGCTCAAGGCCGATGCCGTGCTGGTCAAGAAGCTGCACAGCCTGCCCAATGTGACCGTCATCACCAATGCGCAGACCACCGAGATCACCGGTGCCAACGGCAAGGTCAACGGCTTGAGCTACAAGGACAGGGCAACGGGCACCGAGCACCATGTGGAGCTCGAGGGCGTGTTTGTGCAGATCGGCCTGGTGCCGAACACCGAATGGCTCAAGGGCTCGGTGGAGCTGAGCAAGTTTGGCGAAATCATTGTGGATGCCAAGGGGCAGACCAATCTGCCAGGGGTGTTCGCCGCCGGTGACTGCACCACGGTGCCTTACAAGCAGATCGTGATCGCCGCCGGTGCTGGCGCTACCGCAGCACTGTCGGCCTTTGATCATCTGATCCGTCACTGAACTGTCTTCAACGCCTGCGGGGCAAGCGTTGGCAGCTATTGAAAAGGACTGCTTCGGCAGTCCTTTTCTGCTTTTGAATGGCCGCGAAGAGGGTGACATTGCCGCCTGGGTCGTCACTTGAACGTTGGCGTTCAACACACCGGATTGGGGACATCGCAGCCCTGAAATCAGGCAGCGATGCAAGCTGCAGCCTTACGTCAGGACGCAATTCCCGGTTTGTAACGAAGTTATTTGCGGTTGAGAATTATTCGCATATACTGAGCGCCATTCAGCCAGCCAATGCCGTGCCAGCTACAGGCCGCGAAGCCTCTGACGTTTCGACCTGTGGCCATTGACGTACCTATCAGAAGCCAGCTCTTTTCCATTTCTATGAATAAAGAGGGTTTCTGGTATGGCTTCCGCCACCGCTTTGCACGCCCGCGCCTCGCTGGCGCCACGCTCCAATCTCCGCCCGCTGGCGCTGGCCTGCGCACTGGCCTGCGCCGCCATCTCGGCCCAGGCCCAGCAGCAATCCTCCGAATCCGTCCAGGTCGCGGCGGCCCGTGCCGACCGCAGCACGCCCGTGCTGCGCGATGTGGTCATCAGTGCCTCGCGCGACGAGCAGGACGCCGACAGCCTGCCCATGACGGTGGACGTCATCGATGCCAAGCAGATGGAGGAGGAGCAGGTCGGCGACATCCGCGAGCTTGCAGCCAAGCTGCCCAATGTGACCGTGCCGCGCAGTCCGGCGCGGTTCACACTGGCCGGCTCTCCTACCGGGCGTGACCAGAACAGCGGCTTCAATATCCGTGGCCTCGAAGGCAACCGTGTGCTGATGCTGGTCGATGGCGTGCGCCTGCCGCGCAGCTATACCTTCAGCGCCAATGCCTTTGGCCGTGACTATCTGGATCTGGGGCTGGTGCAGCGCGTGGAGATTCTGCGCGGCGCCGTGCCCGCGCTCTATGGCTCGGACGGCATGGGCGGCCTGGTCAATTTCATCACCGTGCAGCCCGACGATCTGCTCAAGGACGGCAAGACCATTGGCGGTCGCGTCTCGGCCAGCTATGACGGCTCGGACAACGGCAAGCGCGTGGGGGCGACGTTGGCGGGTTGTGCCAGCCAGGAATGGAGCTGGCTGCTGTCGGCCGGCATAGGCCGCTACAGTGCGCTGGAAAACATGGGCAGTAACAACAGCGTAGGTGCTTTGCGCACCACGCCCAACCCCGAAACGGACAAGAGCCATTCTTTGCTGGGCAAGTTGGTCTACACGCCATCGGCGGTGCAAAAACATGTGTTCGTCCTGGAGGGCGTGGACAAGCGAGCCGACTATGACCTGTTGTCGGCACGCAGCGCCACGGTGACGGATTCCAAGTCGAACACCTCGATGAAGCGCTGGCGCGCTACCTGGCAGGGGCAGTGGCAGCAGCTGGATACGGCACTGGCCGACGAGCTCAAGCTGATGGCCAGCTATCAAAGCACGAGTTCGCGCGAGTTCGTGACCGAAACCCGCACCCCGCCCTTGGCCTATCGCGAGCGTGATGTGACCTATGACGAGGACGCGCTGCAACTGCATGCCCAGGCCGGCAAGACGCTGCGCTGGAGCAATGGCCTGAGCGGCAAGTTCAGCTATGGCGTCGACTATCTGCGCGGCAAGGTGGTCAACGAGCAGAACGGCATCACGCCACCGGCAGGCGAGAGCTTTCCGCTCAAGCGCTTCCCCGACACCACGGAAACTTCGACGGCGCTGTTTGCCCAGGCCGAGCTGCACTATGGTGCTTTCAGCCTGACGCCCGGATTGCGGGCCGAGCACTACAGCATCAAGCCCAAGCAGCAGGGCTTTGGCGGCACGGTGGTCAGCAATTCGGACTCTGCCGTCTCCCCCAAGCTGGGCGCCATGTTCCAGATGAACGATGCCTGGTCGGTCTACGGCAACTATGCCGCCGGTTTCCGCGCGCCCAATGCAGGCCAGGTGAATGCCTTCTTCGAGAACCCGCTGGCCTTCTATCGCAGCATTCCCAACCCCGATCTCAAGGCGGAAAAAAGCAATACCTTCGAGCTGGGCCTGCGTGGCCGCGTGAATGCGCTGCGACTTGATGCCGCAGTCTTCACGGGCCGCTACAAGGACTTCATCCAGGATCAGGTGCTGGTTTCCGGCAACTATGGTGACCGCAACAATCCGGCCACCTTCCAGTCCGTCAACCTGAATCGCGTGCATATCAGCGGCTTCGAGCTCAAGGCCGACTACGACTGGGGCAAGTTTGCCGGTGGCGACTGGCGCACCAATGCCGCCTATGGCTACACCAAGGGCACGGACAAGAGCACCGACCTGCCCGTGGACACCATCTCGCCGCAGCAACTGGTGCTGGGCGTGCGCTACGACCGCTCGAATGTGGGCGTGCAGTTCAGCGCCTCGCACTGGGCCGGCAAAAAGGCCGGGGATGCAGCGGCCAATGCCTGGCTCAGCCCCAGCGCCACGGTGCTGGATCTGAGCGCTCAATGGCGCATCCGTCCCGGCACCCGCCTGAACGTGGGCGTCTACAACCTGACCGACAAGAAGTACTGGCGCTGGTCCGATGTGCGCAGCCTGACCAACACCACGCAGATTGCCGATGCCTATAGCCAGGCCGGCCGCTATGTGCGTGTGTCCCTGGTTCAGGACTTCTGATTTTGTAGCTGAAAGCGCTTGTTTGGTAAGCGCTTGAGATCTGTTTGACTCAAAAACTGCGGGAGTGTGCCATGTCTGTTTATGAGAACACCGCCAATGCCCAGAGTGCCTCTGGCAGCCGCGATGAGGAATATCTGCTGACCGAGGGCGAAGCCCAGCTGGCCACGGTGCTGGCGTTGATGACCGGTTTCAGCCAGGGCTGCTGTGCGGTGCACCGCGCGCCCATGGCCCAGCGCGTGGCGGACCAGCTGGTGCGCATGACCGAAGGCCTGGACGGCAGCGAGCGCTCTGACGACATGCGTCACTTTCTGCAGCGGCTGGGGCAGCGCTGGGCCACCGTGGCCCAGGTGCTGGCCCAGTCCGAGACTGATTCCGAAGTCCAAGCCCAGGCTTCGGCTCCCCGTTCCGATGACGAATTTTCCAACCCACAACCACACTGGCATCACAGCCCGGAGACCCTGCAATGAACGCCATCACTTCCCCTGAAATCCAGACCATGACCGCCGTGCAGATTCGTGAGCAATTTGCCCAGAAACGCCTGCAAGGCCTGCGCGCCAAGGATGCCGCCGAAGCCCTGCAGCTGAGCGAAGGCGCTGTGATTGCCGCACATGGCGGCGAGCATGAGCGCGCGCTGCAGGCGCTGCCGCTGCGCGCCGAATGGCTGGACATCCTCAAGGCCCTGGAGGCCTGCGGCCCGGTGATGGCGCTGACGCGCAACGAATCCACCGTGCATGAAAAGGACGGCATCTATCAAAACGTCTCGGCCCAAGGGCCGGTCGGTCTGGCGCTGAGCCGGGAAATCGATCTGCGCCTGTTCTTCATGCACTGGCATGCCGGCTTTGCCGTGACCGAGGAGTCCGCCAATGGCGGCCGCCCCGCCATGCGCAGCCTGCAGTTCTATGACGCGGCCGGCCGTGCCGTGCACAAGGTGTTTGCACGCGAGGGCACGGACATGGCGGCCTGGAATGCGCTGGTCGAGCGCTTTGCCGAGCCGTCGGCAGGCTATGTGTTCCGCGAGCCTGCGGCCAAGCCCGCGATCAAGGCTGACGCCCAGATCGACGTGCCCGCGCTGAGCCAGGCCTGGACCGCTATGAAGGACACCCATGAGTTCTTCGAGATGCTGCGCAGGTTCGGAGCCGAGCGCCAGCAGGCCTTCCGTCTGGTGCCCCAGTACTGCGAGCGCCTGAGCACCGACGCAGTCGCGCAGCTGCTGGGCGATGCGGCGGTGGACGGCGTCTCCATCATGGTGTTTGTGGGCAGCAGCGGCTGCATCCAGATCCACACCGGCCCCGTGAGCAATATTCAGCCCATGGACGGCAAGGATGGCGTGCGCTGGATCAATGTGCTGGACAAGGGCTTCAACCTGCATCTGCGCACCGACCTGATCGCCAATGTCTGGGTGGTGCGCAAACCCACCAGCGATGGCGTGGTGACCTCGGTCGAGGCCTTTGATGCCGAAGGCAACAACATGGCCATGTTCTTTGGCGAGCGCAAGCCTGGTCAGCCCGAGCTGCAAGGCTGGCGCGATCTGGTGGCCGGCCTGCCGCGCAAGGCAGCCGTGGCGGAGGCTGCATGAGCACGGCCAGCATTTCCCGGCGCCAGGGTCTGCAGTGGCTGGGTGCGGCTGTGGCGGGCACGGCCCTGCCGGCCCTGGCTCAGACCGCCGCTTCCGCGTCTGGAGCGAAACGGCTGGTGTCTCTCAGTGGCGCATTGACCGAGGTGGTCTATCTGCTCAATGCCCAGAACCTGCTGGTGGGCACCGACACCACCAGTCTGTTTCCCGAAGCGGCGCAAAAAACCGCCAAGGTCGGCTATGTGCGCCAGCTCTCGGCCGAAGGCCTGCTCTCGCTCAAGCCCGATGCGGTGATCGCAACCAGTGAGGCCGGTCCGCCCGTGGTGCTCGATCAGATCCGCCAGGCGGGCGTGCGTGTATCGCTGGTTGCGGCCAGGCACAACTGGGCCGAAGTGCAGGAAAAGGTCAAGGTCGTGGGCCGCGAAACCGGCCGCATGGCCGAGGCCGACCAACTGCTGGCCCAGCTCGAAGCGCAGTGGAGCAGTGTGCAGGCCCAGGTGGCCAAGGCCCAGCGCAAGCCGCGCGTGCTGTTTGTGCTCTCGCACAGCGGCAGTCCGCAAGTGGCGGGCAGGGGCACGGCAGCCAATGCACTGATCCAGTACGCGGGCTGCGTCAATGCCATCGACCAGTTCGACGGCTACAAGCCGCTGACCGCCGAAGCCATGGCCAGCGCCGCGCCCGAAGTCATCATCAACACCACCCAGGGCATCGAGGCTCTGGGCGGCGAGGCCGCCTTCTGGAAGCGGCCCGAGCTGGCCCTGACGCCGGCCTTTGCCAAGAAGGCACTGGTGACGCTGGAAGCCAGCCATCTGCTGGGCTTCGGCCCGCGCCTGCCCAGTGCCGTGCAGGCTCTGCATATGCGCGCACTGCAGTGGGTGGCCTGATGAGCGGGCTGTCTGGTGTCATGGGCACCAAGCCGGTGCCGGGCGCGTCCGCGACTCCATCCCGCTGGCGCACGCCGGCCGGCCGGCTCAGCCGCAGTGCCACGCTGCTGCTGGGCCTGGCGCTGGTGTTGCTGGCCATGGTCTGGGGCGCGGCCAGCGGTGCCTATGCGATTGCGCCTGCGCAGTTGCCCGGCATCGTCTGGGACGGAGTTCGCAGCCTTTGGGGCGGCGATGTGCAAGCCGGGCCCGAACATCTGGTCTTTCTCAATATCCGCCTGCCTCGCCTGCTCATGGGTGTGGCGGCCGGCGCCGGACTGGGGCTGGCCGGAGCGCTGATGCAGGGGCTGTTTCGCAATCCGCTGGCCGACCCCGGGCTGATCGGCGTGAGCAGCGGCGCGGCGCTGGCCGCCGGCATCACCATCGTGCTGGGCGGACTGTATCTGCCCTGGCTGCCGCGTCATCTGGGCAGCTGGGCCCTGGTGGCCATGGCTTTTGGCGGCGGCCTTGCCGTGACGGCGGTGGTCTATGTGCTGGGTCAGGTCCAGGGCACGACCCGCATCGGCCTGATGCTGCTGGCCGGCATTGCCATCAATGCGCTGGCCGGTGCCGGACTGGGCTTTCTGAGTTTTGAGTCCACGGACGAGCAGCTGCGCAATCTGCAGATGTGGCTGCTGGGTAGCCTGGGCGCCTCGCGCTGGAGTGCGGTGGCCCTGGTATCGGCGGCCGTGGCCGTCAGCGCGGCGGCGGCGCTGGCACTGGCCAGGCCGCTGAACGCGATTGCCCTGGGTGAAGCCCAGGCCAATCTGCTGGGCGTGGCCGTCGAGAAAACCAAGCGCCGCGCCGTGATGGTGGCTGCGCTCGCCGTGGGCGCCGTGACCGCGACCACCGGCATCATCGGCTTCATCGGTCTGGTCGCGCCGCACTGGGTGCGGCTGATGGCAGGGCCTGATCATCGCGTGGTGCTGCCGGGATCGGCCCTGCTGGGGGCGGCGCTGGTGGTCAG
The DNA here is from genome assembly GCF_000739375.1 of Comamonas testosteroni TK102. Taxonomy (NCBI): domain Bacteria; kingdom Pseudomonadati; phylum Pseudomonadota; class Betaproteobacteria; order Burkholderiales; family Comamonadaceae; genus Comamonas; species Comamonas testosteroni. Next base: position 1,422,940 of record NZ_CP006704.1, read on the forward strand.
CGCCGATGCCGTGGCGCGCACCATCGTCAAGCCGGCCGAGCTGCCGCTGGGCGTGCTCACCGCGTTTATCGGTGTGCCGCTGTTTCTGGCCATGCTGCGCCAGTTCAGGAGCAAGGTATGAGTGCGCACCAAGGGTTGTCCAGCCTCGAATGCCGCAATCTGGGTGTCGGCGTAGCCAAGGGGCCGCGTCTGGCGACGGTGGATGTGCGGATTCCGGCCGGGCGCTTTACCGCCATCCTCGGCCCCAACGGCGCCGGCAAGTCCACGCTGATGTCCATGCTGGTGGGCGAGCGCGCTCCGCAGTCGGGGCAGGTCCTGCTCGACGGGCAGGCGCTTTACGCGCATGCGATGGAGGGTCTGGCACGGCGTCGCTCCGTCATGCCCCAGGATTGCAGCGTGGCCTTTGACTTCACAGCTCAGGAGGTGGTGGAGCTGGGACGTTATCCGCATCGTCATCAGCCCGGCACCGGGGAGGCGCAGATTCCGGCGCAGGCCATGGAGTTGACCGGGGTCGATCATCTGGCGCAGCGCAGCATCAACACGCTGTCGGGCGGCGAGCGGGCGCGCACCCATCTGGCCAGGGCACTGGCACAGATCTGGCAGCCGCCCGCCGACGGCGCGGCGCGCTGGCTGCTGCTGGACGAGCCCACCGCTGCTCTCGACCTGGCCCATCAGCACCATGCCATGCGCCTGCTGCGCCAGTGGGCCGGGCAGCAGGGCGCAGGGGTGGTGGCGGTGATTCACGATCTGAACCTGGCCTTGCGCTATGCCGACGATGTGCTGGTGCTGGGCGGTGATGCCGGAGTGCATCACGGCGCGGTGCTGGATGTGCTGCAGCCTGCGCTAGTGCGCCAGGTCTGGGGCATGCAGTGCGATCCGGTGCGCAGCAGCGACGGTGCACTGCAATATATTTTTGTAGCTGATACCACTTTACCTGCTTGAAATTTCAGCAGATTGAATTGAATTCTGAAGCCAGTCATACGCAGGCTGCTTCAAATTCAATAGCTAATGACCTGGCTGTCACTGGCTGTCAATGTGTATGCACCGTCAGCGCAACCAGCTTGAGTACCAGCGGTCGCACCATCATCACGCAGAAGAACGCCACCGGCATGGCCAGCGCATAGGCGCTGAATACGCGACGGACGTAGCCGGCATCAAAGCCGGTATTGGCCGCTACGATGGTGCAGCACATCAGGAAGGCCATGATGCCGGCCATGAAAAACGCAAAGACAAATGGCGTGTAGCGCCGGTGCAGCTTGAACGTCGAAAGCCTGGATGGGGAAGAGCTGGTGGAGGAATTCATGAAAGCGATGTCGGAAATGCATTCCGCGTTGTCGCGGCGGGAGTAGGGCGCTGCCAGCGGTTCGGGCCGAATGCATGGATGGAAAACAGGGTTGAACTGTAAGCACCACAGGCGGCCTGCGGTAGAGGCCCGGGACTTGTGGCACTCATAAGCAGAACTTTCGAATGCAATTGGGGATACATTCGCAGATATGCCGAATCTGCGAGCCATAGAAACTTTTGTCAAAGCGCTGGAGGGCGGCTCCATCGCCTCGGCCGCGCGCCAGCTGGGCATTTCGCCCGCTGCCGCGAGCCAGAACATCGCGCGGCTGGAGCGCGAACTGGGCACGCGGCTGATCACCCGCACTACCCGGTCCATGGCCCTGACCGAGGCCGGCGAGCGCTATCTGGCGCGCGTTGCTCCGGTGCTCGGCGAGCTCGAAAAAGCCCAGTCCGATCTCTCGCTGATTCATGGAGAGCTGCAAGGCCGCTTGCGTATTGCCTGCATGTCCGCCTTCGGTCGCCATATGCTGGCGCCGCTGCTGCCGGCGTTTACCGCGCTGCATCCGCGGCTGGAGCTGGAGCTCCTGATCACGGACCGGCATGTGGACGTGCTCAAGGAAGACGTGGACATCAGCGTGCGCTACCGCGATGTGCTGGAGCCCGGCATGTCGGTGCGGCTGCTGGCCTCGGCGCCGCGCATTCTGTGTGCCTCGCCCCAGTATCTGCAGCAGCACGGCAGACCGCAGACGGCACAGGAGCTGCTCGAGCATGCCTGTCTGCTGTATCGGCGCGAGCGCGACGGCCGGCTCATGCGCTGGCCCTTTCTGCGCGATGGCCAGCGCACCGATCCGCAGCAGAAGATTGCGGCCATCGGCAGCGATATCGATGCCCTGGTGGAGTTCGCCGCTGCCGGTGGCGGCATCGCCTGGGCCGGCAGCTTTATCGTCCATGAGGAGCTGCGCAGAGGGCGGCTGGTGCCGCTGGCACTCAAGCCGGCGCGCAAGGGCCAGTTGCAGTTCGAGGATGTTCCGCTGGACTTCTTCGCCTGCTTCAAGGACCGCCAATATGTGCCCGCCAAGGTCCGCGCGCTGGTGGACTATCTGCTGCAGGTGCTGCCGCAGCAGGCGCAGCTGAACTGGCCCTTGCCAGACTGAGGTGGTGTAAGTGCACCTGGGGTCGGCCGGCTCTTGCGGTCCAGGCTGTTTGCGCTGGCGCAAGAAAGCAGTGTTTGTGGTGCGCTGCAGCGCCAGGGGCTCTTGATGACAATCTATAAAAAAATATACTATTTATTAATAGATTGAATCAGGCATTCCCTCCGGATGCCTGCCAAGCAGGGAGTCAGCATGAAATTCAATGTCGGCGGTCTGGACCGCATGCTTCGTATCGCTTTGGGCCTATTCCTCATCGTCCTGGCGGCGATGGGCATCATTGGCTGGTGGGGATGGCTTGGGGTGATCCCCCTGGCCACCGGCTTGCTGCGCTTCTGCCCGCTGTATCTGCCGCTGGGCATGAACACCTGCCCGCTGGATGCGCGAAAAAAATAGGCCGCCGGTCGCTCACCCTCGAAAGGCCCAGGCGAACAAGTCGGGCCTTTCCGGGTGACGTCAACCTTCAGTGGCCCAGGTGCTGGGGCAGCACTTCCTGCAAGATGGTGGTGGCAATCTCTTCGATCGACTTGGTGGTGCTGGACAGCCACTCGATGCCGCTTCTGCGCATCATGGCCTCGGCCTCGGCCACCTCGTAGCGGCAGTTGGGCAGGCTGGCGTACTTGGAGTCGGGGCGGCGTTCGTTGCGGATGCTGGACAGGCGCTCGGGCTGAATCGTGAGGCCAAACAGCTTTTTGCGGTAGGGCTCCAGCGCGGGCGGCAACTGCTTGCGCTCGAAGTCTTCGGGAATCAGTGGATAGTTGGCCACCTTGAGGCCGAACTGCATGGCCAGGTACAGACTGGTGGGCGTCTTGCCCGAGCGGCTCACGCCCACCAGGATCACGTCGGCGCCGCTCAGGTCGGCATGGGTCTGGCCGTCATCGTGAGCCAACGTGTAGTTGATGGCCTCCATGCGCTCCAGATATTCCTTGCTCTCGCTGATATCGGCAAAGCGGCCCACGCGGTGCAGCGACTTCTGGCCCAGTTCCACCTCCAGCGGGCGCACAAAGGTGCCGAACATGTCGAACAGCTTGCCCTTGCAGTTGGCTTCAAGGAATTCCAGCATCTCCTGATTGACCAGGGTGGTGAAGATGATGGGCTTGCGCTTCTCCACCTCGGCCACATGGTTGATCTGGCGCACGGCCTGATGAATCTTGTCCATCGAGTCCACAAAGGGGATGCGAATCAGCCTCGGCTTGCTCTCGAACTGGGCCATGATGGCCGTGCCGAAGGTCTCGGCCGTGATGCCTGTGCCGTCAGAAATGACAAAAATCGTATGGGTATGCATGGTGCGCGCAGTGATTAGGTGGAGGCGGGGCTGGCAATGCCATGCCCTGAAGTCTGAAACAGGTTTGAGCCGCGCCAGGGTTCATGGCTAGGCCTACAATTGCGCCCATTATTCCCAAATTCCACCCATGCTCGTTGACGGTCAACATCCAGAACAGCAAAGCACTGCATCGATGCAGCGTGGGTTCGCGTGCCCTGGCCATTCAGCCCAGTCGCCGCAAGCGTGCCGGTTTTTTACCTTTGGAGCTTTCCCATGTCTCAACTCTTCGAAGCGACCGCATTAGTCGTTCCGTTCGAAAAACTGCGCATGACCGACGTCGAGTCGGTCGGCGGCAAGAACGCCTCGCTCGGCGAGATGATTTCGCAACTGCCCCAGGGCGTGCGCGTGCCTACCGGCTTTGCCACCACGGCCCATGCCTTCCGCGAGTTCCTGGCCTTTGAAGGTCTGGCCGGCAAGATCTCTGCCAAGCTGGCCGCTCTGGACGTGGACGATGTCCGCGCCCTCGCCGCTGTCGGCGCGGAAATTCGTGCCATGGTGGAAAGCCAGCCTTTCCCTGCCGATCTGGAACAGGCCATCCGCGAGGAATTTGTCCGTCTGCAAGGCGGCAATGCCGAGGCATCGTTTGCGGTGCGCTCTTCGGCCACTGCAGAAGACCTGCCCGATGCCTCGTTTGCCGGCCAGCAGGAAACCTTCCTGAACGTGGTGGGCATCGAAGACGTGCTGCACAAGATGAAGGAAGTGTTCGCCTCGCTTTACAACGACCGCGCCATCTCCTACCGCGTGCACAAGGGCTTCGAGCACGATGTGGTGGCCCTGTCCGCCGGCGTGCAGCGCATGGTGCGTTCCGACAAGGGCGCTGCCGGCGTGATGTTCACCATCGACACCGAATCCGGTTTCGAGGAAGTGGTCTTCATTACCTCCAGCTACGGCCTGGGCGAGACCGTGGTGCAGGGCGCGGTGAACCCCGACGAGTTCTATGTGCACAAGCCCATGCTCAAGGCTGGCAACAAGGCACTGATCCGCCGCAATCTGGGCTCCAAGCTGATCCAGATGATCTTTGCCACGCCCGAGGAAAAGGCGGCCGACGGCAAGCTGGTCAAGACCACCGATGTGGCCCACGAACTGCGCAACCGCTATTCGCTGACCGACGAGGAAGTGCAGCAACTGGCGCATTACGCGCTGGTGATCGAGCAGCATTACGGCCGTCCCATGGATATCGAATGGGGTAAGGACGGCACCGACGGCCAGCTCTACATCCTGCAGGCGCGCCCTGAAACCGTGAAGAGCCAGTCCAAGGGACAGGCCGAGCTGCGCTACAAGCTCAAGGGCACGGGCACCGTGCTGGCCGAAGGCCGCGCCATCGGTCAGAAGATCGGTACCGGCCCCGTGCGCCTGGTGTCCGACATCTCGCAGATGGATCAGGTGCAGGCCGGCGACGTGCTGGTGACCGACATGACCGATCCCAACTGGGAGCCCGTCATGAAGAAGGCTTCGGCCATCGTCACCAACCGCGGTGGCCGTACCTGCCACGCCGCCATCATTGCACGCGAGCTGGGTATCCCCGCCGTTGTGGGCTGCGGCAATGCAACCGATCTGCTCAAGGCCGAAACACTGGTTACCGTGTCCTGCGCGGAAGGCGATACCGGCAAGATCTATGATGGTCTGCTGGAAACCGAAGTGACCGAGGTCAAGCGTGGCGAGATGCCCAGCATCCCCACCAAGATCATGATGAACGTGGGCAATCCCCAGCTGGCTTTCGACTTTGCCCAGCTGCCCAACGAAGGCGTGGGTCTGGCCCGCCTGGAATTCATCATCAACAACAATATCGGTGTCCACCCCAAGGCCATCCTGGACTACCCCGCCGTTGACGCCGATCTGAAGAAGGCCGTCGAGTCCGTGGCCCGCGGCCATGCATCTCCCCGCGCGTTCTACGTGGACAAGGTGACCGAAGGCGTGGCAACGATTGCCGCCGCTTTCTGGCCCAAGCCCGTGATCGTGCGCATGTCCGACTTCAAGTCCAACGAATACCGCAAGCTCATCGGCGGCAGCCGTTACGAGCCCGAGGAAGAGAACCCCATGCTGGGCTTCCGCGGTGCAGCGCGTTACATCTCGGCCGAGTTCGGCGAAGCCTTCAAGATGGAATGCGAAGCCCTGCTTCGCGTGCGTGAGGACATGGGTCTGACCAACGTCAAGATCATGATCCCCTTCGTGCGTACCCTGGGCCAGGCCAAGCGCGTGACTGAGCTGCTGGCCGAAAACGGCCTCAAGCGCGGCGAAAATGGCCTGCAGCTGATCATGATGTGCGAAGTGCCTTCCAACGCCGTGCTGGCCGAGGAGTTCCTCGAATACTTCGACGGCTTCTCCGTGGGCTCCAACGACCTGACCCAGCTGACCCTGGGCCTGGATCGCGACTCCGGTCTGGAGCTGCTGGCCGCCGACTTCGACGAGCGCGACCCCGCCGTCAAGAAGCTGCTGGCTCGCGCCATCAAGGCCTGCCGCGATCAGAACAAGTATGTGGGCATCTGCGGCCAAGGCCCTTCGGACCACCCCGACTTCGCCAAGTGGCTGGCCGATGAGGGCATCTCCTCCATCTCCCTGAACCCTGACAGCGTGGTCTCCACCTGGCAGAAGCTGGCTGAATAAGCCTGGGCATCGCCGTGCGGACGCATCACGCGCCTATGCATGACGATGCCGCGTCGGATGCCCCGCGACAGGCATTCGATGCTTTCGGCAATCCGGTGGAGGTGACCTTCCCGCCGGATCTGCACGATACACACCACCTGAGACTCAAGGCCTTGCTGCTGAGCGTCTGGGTGGTGTCTTCATTTGGGACCTGCTACTTTGCGCGCGATATCCAGGCGCTGATGCCGGACTGGCCCGTGGCCTACTGGATGGCCGCCCAAGGGGCGGTCCTGATGTTCCTGTTGATCATCGTGGTCTATTGTGTGGTCATGGATTATTTCGAACGCCAACAGGCGCGTGACGAAGCGCGCAAGCGGGCTGCGGCTCATCAAGCCTCTCTCGCCGCATCCGACCCTCATGCCTGAGCGGCCCGTTCTGAGCCGCGCCTACCACTGGCGGCTGCATCGCATTCTGTTTCTCTATGTGCTGGGAACGGCGGCCTTTTTGCTGACCATGCTCTGGGCCGAGGAGCGCGGGCTGTCGCGGCACTGGATCGGGCCTATTTTTCTGTTCTCCACGGTGATGGTGTATGCGGCCATCGGTGTGTATTCGCGCACCAGTGATGCCGAGGAGTATTTCGTCGCCGGCCGGCGTATTCCGCCTTTCTACAACGGCATGGCTGCCGCTGCCGACTGGATGAGTGCAGCCTCGTTCATCAGTCTCTCCGGCGCGCTCTATCTGCAAGGTTTTTCGGGGACCGGCACACAGCCTGGCGGGCTGGCCTATGTGCTGGGATGGACGGGCGGGTTCTGCCTGGTCGGCATGCTGATTGCTCCCTATCTGCGGGCCATGAATCTCTATACCGTGCCGGATTTCTTCCAGGCGCGCTATGGCGGGCGCTGGCCGCGCATCATTGCCGCGCTGGCCGCCATTACCTGTTCCTTCACCTATGTGGTGGCGCAGATCTATGGCGTGGGGCTGATTGCCGCACGCCTGACCGGCGTGCAGTTCGAGATCGGCATCATGCTGGGTCTGGGCGGCGTGCTGCTGTGCTCGTTCCTGGGCGGCATGCGGGCTATCACCTGGACCCAGGTGGCGCAATATGTGGTCATACTGCTGGCATTCATGCTGCCGGTTTCCTGGCTGGCCTACAAGCAGCTGGGCAACCCCTGGGCGCAGCTGGCCTACAGCCAGCAACTGGGCAAGATTGGCGCCATGGAGCAGCAGCTGCTGTCCTCAGAGGCTGAGCAGTCGGTGCTGGAGGCCTACCGCACCCGCGCCCAGGTGCTGCAGGCCAAGCTGCGCGATGTGCCCAATGTGCTGGCGGCGGAACGCCAAGCACTGAGCGAGCATATCCGCGAGCTGCGCACCAGCAGCGGCAATATCGGCGCCATCATGACCGCCAGCCGGGAGCTGGCCGCCATGCCCAAGGATGAGGTGGCGGCACGCGAACTCTGGAGCCGCGAGCTGCACGAGGCCTATGAACGGGCCAAGCCGCTGGGCGGCATGCCGCTGCAAAGTCAGCCTTTTGCCGGGGATCCGGATGGTTCGCCGGCCGAGCGCAAGGCCTACGAGGAAAGCCGGCGCAATTTTCTGGCGCTGATGTTCTGCCTGATGGTCGGCACGGCCGGGCTGCCGCATCTGCTGACACGCTACTTCACGGTTCCCTCGGTGTCGGCGGCGCGTACCTCGGTGGCCTGGTCGCTGTTCTTTATCGGTCTGCTGTATCTGGGCGCACCGGCCTTGGCCGTGCTGGTCAAGTTCGAGGTCATGAGCAATCTTGTGGGCACGCATTTCGATGCCTTGCCCAACTGGATAGCGCAGTGGTCCAGGGTCGACAGCTCGTTGCTGGCCGTCGAGGACATCAATGGCGATGGCATCTTGCAGTTCGGCGAGATCCGCATGGGGGCTGACCTCATCATGCTGGCCACGCCGGAGCTGGGCGGCATGCCTTATGTGCTCTCCGGTCTGGTGGCTGCGGGCGGGTTGGCGGCGGCATTGTCCACGGCCGACGGTCTGCTGCTGACGATCAGCAATGCCCTGGTGCGGGATCTCTATTTCCAGGAGCGTCAGCGCCTGGATACGCGCAAGCGGCGTGTCTCGCCCGAGCAGCGTGTGATTCTCTCCAAGTTCGCATTGCTGCTGGTGGCGCTGTCGGCGGCCTTTGTGGCTGCCCGGCGCTCTTCGGACATTCTTCCAATGGTTTCGGCCTCGTTCTCGCTGGCCGGCTCGGCTTTTGTGCCGGCCATGGTGCTGGGCATCTTCTGGCGCGGCACCACGCGCCGTGGCGCGGTGGCTGGCATGTTGCTGGGCCTGGCCGTGACGGTGTACTACATGGTCTCTCATGTGCCGGGTCTGCAGGGTGTGCTGCCTTCGGCACTGCGCGGCGAGGCACTCTGGTGGGGCATTCAGCCCATCTCGGCCGGTGTGTTTGGCGTGCCGGCAGGCTTGCTCACCATATTGCTGGTCAGCTGGTGGGAGCAGCGGCGAGCAGGCATTCGGAAGAACCCTTGATTCGATAGCTGTCAGCGCTCTTCCACGAAGGGCTTGAGATGGTTTCCGGGTGGTTTTTTGGTGGAGTCTGATCTGGCTCAGCCCGGAGCAAGCTTGCAGGAAAACCCGCTTTTCAGGCGCCGCCACAGCTGCCACTCTGCATGTCTAAAAGCAATTCAATGCATAGAGGGGCGGGGGCGATGTATCTAGTCAAAACACCCGAGGGCCAGCAGGCCTTCAAGGAGCGCCATTCCGATCTGAGCCAGAGGCTGCGCTCGGCCTTTTTGCTGTTTGACGGTCAACGCAGCCTGATGCAGGTGCTGGAGGCGACCTCGGCGCTGGGAGTGGTCAAGGACGATATTCTGACCCTGGTCGACAGAGGCTGGCTGGCCACGAGGGAGTCTTCCGCCGCAGCGCCGGCTTCGGAGAGCGGCTCCCCCTCTCTGGCCCCAGCCGAGCTCGCGTCAGGCGTCGGCCAGAAGCGCTTCCAGAAGGCCTACCCCATGGCCGTGTCCATCACGGGCGCATTGGGGCTCAAGGGCTTCAGGCTGAATCTGGCCGTGGAGGCCGCCATGGGCTATGAGCAACTGGCGGAGCTGGCGCCGCGCATACGCGATGCGGCGGGTGAAAAAGCCTACATGCCACTGCACAGAGCGCTGTTCGAGGCCGATGCATAAACAGCCGATGCAGGGCATTTCCCAAAGAAAAGCGGCCTTGCAGGGCCGCTTTTTCGTGGACGGAGCCTGGGGTTCAGACCGCCAGCAATTCCACATCGAACTTCAGCGTGGCGTTGGGGGGGATCACGCCGCCGGCGCCGCGCGCGCCATAGCCCAGGGCTGCTGGGATCAGCAGCGTGCGCTGACCGCCGACCTTCATGCCTTGCACGCCTTCGTCCCAGCCCTTGATGACCATGCCGGCGCCCAGGGGGAAGACGAAAGGATCGTTGCGGTCCTTGCTGGAGTCGAACTTGGCGCCTTGCACGCCATTGTTGTAGAGCCAGCCGGTGTAGTGCACGGTCACGTTCTGACCGGCCTTGGCTTCGGTGCCTTCGCCAACGACGGTGTCTTCATATTGCAGGCCGGAGGCAGTAGTGTTGAATGCCATGGTGGATTTCCTTTCAGCACAAAGCAGAAAAAGGCGATGGAAAAAAGGGCCGGCCAAGCTCGCTTGGGGCCCTTGGATGATAGTGGTGTCCGCCTGCCGCCAGTTCCCTGGCCGCAACAACGGCAAGGTTTACTTCTTGGCGCGCGCCGCAACCCAGCGGTTGGCAAAGGCCTGCACGTCGGACAGGCGCTTGAGCAGATCTTGTCCGGTCAAGGTCACGGTGTAGCCGTCGCTGCCATGTTCGAGCAGGCCGCATTCGCGCAGTTCCTTGATGCGGGTGTTCAGCGTGTTGGGAGTGATGCCGCCCACGCTGTCTTGCAGCAGTCGGAAGGTCTGGGGATGACCATCCCGCAAAGCCCACAGCACGCGCAGCGCATAGCGGCATTCGAGCTTCTCGAACAGCTGGTTGATGGCGGCGTTTTCCTTGGAGCTCATGGACGCTTCTCCTTGCGCAATGATGTTGTCGAGCTGGGCGCACTGGGCGCTTTCAGTGCCATGTCCGATGGACTATAGCGGTTAATTTATTTTGCTACAAGTTTAGTAGCTTCAAATCTTCAACTGCAACGCCTTGAGGTGATAAACGCGACAAACAGCACGCAAGTGTTGCGGGTCAGCCACGAATCCGGGCTAAGGCGCGCGTGCTTCAGGGTTTGTAGCAGTGGTGAGAGTGCTGGAGCAGCCTGCGCGACAGGCTGGCGTGGTTTGCCGGCTGTGTTAGTGCTGGCTTAGGTGTTTCCAGGTGTAAAAATGGAGTCAAGCCATTGACCTGCCGACGCAGGCAGCTATGAAAATCATAGTTCCTGTTTGGGCGCCTGTATTTGCTTGAGTTGCACCAGCACTTGCAACAGGCGATTGGCCGGCGCGGCAATGCCCAGGGCCTGGGCGCGCCGCACTACATAGCCGTTGAGATGGTCGATCTCCGTGGGCTTGCCGCGCGCCAGATCCTGGGCCGTGGAAGAGAGCTGGCCGGGCATGGTGCGTGCGATGGCCGCTACCGCCTCGTCCACGGTAGCGGGAAGGATCACGCCGTCGGCCATGGCCACAGTCTTGCATTCGGCGGCAATGTCCTGCATCACGGCGGGTATGCCCTGCTGCGCGACCAGCCAGCCATAGGGCTGCTGGGTGAGGGCGGAGAGCGCGTTGTAGACGCAGTTGATGATGAGCTTTTGCCAGAGTGCGGCCAGCACGCCATCCGAGACTTGTGTGGGAATGCCGGCGGTGCTGAACTGGCCCGCGATCGCATCGCCCTGGGGGCAGGCAGCGATGACCAGCTCGCCCAGGCCAAAGTGACGCACATGGCCCGGGCCTGCCATGGCAGTGGCCACATAGACCACGGCAGCTGCCACCGGCTGCCGACCCAGCACCTGGCGCAGGCGCTGGTCGTTGTCCACGCCATTCTGCAGGCTCAGTATCTGGGTATGTGCAGCCAGGTGGGGTTTGATCTGTGCAGCCGCTGCTTCGGTGTCGGTGGATTTCACGCAGAACAGCACCACATCGGCGCCCGCCACGGCACGGGGCTCGGTGCTGGTGGCGACGGGGAGATGCAGATCTTCTGTTGCCGTCTGCAGTCTCAGCCCGTGCTCGCTGACCGCCTGCATATGCGATGCTCTACCGATCAGCGTGACCGGGTGGCCGGCGCGTGCCAGCAGAGCTCCAAAGTAGCAGCCCACCGAGCCCGCGCCCATGACGGCAACGGAAAGGCGGGAGGGGGCAGCGGTGTGGTCGACCAGATTCATGGGGCTATCCTGCAAGGTGGCTTAGCTCTTGAGCTTGAGCAGATAGGTCATCAGCTGGGCAGTGGAGGTCTCGACCTCCAGAAACTCCTGCAGCGCCTTGCCGGTTTGCCAAGAGGAGCTCCAATTATTGCTGGCCAGGGCTTGTTTCCAGTGCTCCTGATTGCTCGCATGGTCGATAGCAGCCAGCAGTTGCTGGATGCGCTCTGCAGGCAGATTTCTGCCTGTAAAGACGGCACGCCAATTGGACATTTCGGCGTCCATGCCCTGGTCGCGCATGGAGGCGATGCCGAACATAGCGCGCCGCGAGGAAACACCGAGAGCGCGCAGCTTGCCAGCCTGCAAGGCATCCCTGAGCTCGCTGTAGCCCGAGATTCCCACCTGTACCTGTTTTTGCAGCAGGGCCTGCAGCACCTCGTTACCGCCGGGGAAGGCCTTGTACTGCAGCTGCTCCGCATTGGCCTTGGACAGGCGGGCCAGCATGCCCGCATACATATGGTCCACGCCGCCGGCGGAGCCTCCGGCAATCGCCAGTGCGGGCAGGTTTTCGCGCATGGCCTTGGCCAGTGCCTTGGGGTTGGCGATCGGTGAGTCGAAAGGCACGGCCACCACCAGGTAGTCACTGGTCAGTCGCGCCAGGGCTTGCACCTGATGCAGCTCTGCCGATTTCTTGTTCAGCGCCAGAGCGCCGACCATGACCATGCCGCCGATCAGCAGGCTGTTGGGGTCGTTGCCGTAGCGCTTGGTGTATTCGGCCAAGCCTATGGTGCCACCCTTGCCGCCGATGTTTTCATAAATGACCTTGTCCACCATGCCGCTGCCGATCAGCGCTGCGCCCAGGGCGCGACCGGTCTGGTCCCAGCCGCCGCCGGGGTTGGCGGGGATCACGATGCGCAACTGCGTCCCCAGGCGCTGAGGCGGGTTGGCCATGGCTGCCAAAGGCGTGGCCAGCAAGGCTCCGGAATAGCCCAGCCACTGGCGCCGTGTCGGAAGGCGGTGTGCTTGGATGGTGTTCATGTCTGTCTCCGCTGTTATGTGTCTTTTGGTGTGTTTGGCCGCAAGCGAAGGCTTGCTGACCTGGGCTGCATACGAAAAAGCCCCGACCTGGAGCAGGTCGGGGCTTGGAGTCGCAGGGAGCCGGCGTGCCGGTTCCTCGGGCTGGCTTTACAGCGAGTCGATGAAGCTGCGCAGCTTGTCGGAGCGCGAAGGGTGCTTGAGCTTGCGCAGCGCCTTGGCTTCGATCTGACGGATACGCTCGCGCGTCACGTCAAACTGCTTGCCGACTTCTTCCAGCGTGTGATCGGTGGACATTTCGATACCGAAGCGCATGCGCAGCACCTTGGCTTCGCGAGGCGTCAGGCCGTCAAGGATGTCCTTTACCACATCGCGCAGACCGGCCTGCATGGCGGCATCGATGGGCGCCGTGTTGTTGCCGTCCTCGATGAAATCGCCCAGGTGGGAGTCGTCGTCGTCGCCGATGGGGGTTTCCATCGAGATCGGCTCCTTGGCGATCTTCATGATCTTACGGATCTTGTCCTCGGGGATCTCCATCTTGGCTGCCAGGATGGACGCATCGGGCTCGAAACCAAACTCTTGCAAGTGCTGGCGCGAGATGCGGTTCATCTTGTTGATGGTCTCGATCATGTGCACGGGGATGCGGATCGTGCGGGCCTGGTCGGCGATGGAGCGCGTGATGGCCTGACGAATCCACCAGGTCGCATAGGTCGAGAACTTGTAGCCGCGACGGTATTCGAACTTGTCCACGGCCTTCATCAGGCCGATATTGCCTTCCTGGATCAGATCCAGGAACTGCAGACCTCGGTTGGTGTACTTCTTGGCGATGGAGATCACGAGACGCAGATTGGCCTCGATCATTTCCTTCTTGGCGTCACGGCTGGCGCGCTCGCCGCTGTTCATGCGCTTGTTGATGTGCTTGAGCTCTTCCAGAGGCACAACCACGCGGGCCTGCAGGTCGATCAGGTTCTGCTGCAGCTCCTGCACGGGCGGGATGTTGCGCTCCAGCACGGCGCTGTAGTTCTTGCCTGCCGCCACTTGCTTGATGACCCAGTCCAGGTTCAGCAGGTTGGGCGGGAAGTCCTTGATGAACTGCTCCTGCGGCATGCCGCACTTGTCCACGATGATCTTGCGCAGCTCGCGTTCCTTCTTGCGCACGTCGTCCACCTGGGCGCGTACCAGATCGCAGAGCTTTTCAATCGTCTTGGCCGTGAAGCGAATGGTCATCAGCTCTTCGGTGATGGCCTTCTGCACCTTCATGTATGCCTCGGTGCCGTAGCCCTCCTTGTCATACACCTTGTGCATCTTGTCGAAAAGCTCGCGCATGGAGTCAAAGCGACCCAGGGCTTCGTTCTTCAGCTCTTCGAGCTTCTTGGTCAGGGCCTTGGAGCCACCCTTGCCGTCATCGTCATCTTCTTCGTCGTATTCGTCGAAGTCTTCTTCGGCCACATAGTCGTCGTTCTCGTTGGCATTGACGAAGCCGTCCACCACGGTGGAGATGACAACCTTGCCTTCGCGGATCTCCTCGGCCATATTGAGGATCTCGGCGATGGTCGCGGGGGAAGCCGAGATGGCTTCCATCATGTCCATCAGGCCGCCTTCGATGCGCTTGGCGATTTCGATTTCGCCTTCGCGTGTCAGCAGTTCGACGGTACCCATTTCACGCATGTACATGCGCACGGGGTCGGTGGTGCGGCCGAATTCGGAGTCCACGGTAGACAGCGCCGCTTCGGCTTCTTCTTCCGCTTCCTCTTCGGTGGTGGCTGACTGGCCGGTGTTGTTCAGCAGCAGGGTTTCCGCATCGGGAGTCTGCTCGTACACGGCTACGCCCATGTCGTTCAACATGGAGATCACGACTTCCAGCGTTTCGGCATCGACCAGCTTGTCGGGCAGGTGGTCGTTGATTTCGGCGTGGGTCAGGTAGCCGCGGGTCTTGCCCAGCTTGATCAGCATCTTCAGACGCTGACGGCGGGTGTTCATTTCCTCTTCGGTCAGAACGGTCTCGTCCAAGCCGAATTCCTTCATCAAGGCGCGTTCCTTCGCCTTGCTGATTTTCATGCGCAGAGGCTTGGCCTTTTCGGCAGGAGCAGCAGACGCTTCAGCGACTGTCTCCTCTTCGATTTCGCCTTCCAGATCGCTGTCGATATCCGACAGGTCGGCATCATCCATGTCCTCGTCGGCTTCCTTGGCCTTGGGCTTGCGACCGCGCTTGGCGGGAGTCTTGTCGGCATCGGCGCTGGCAGCGGGGGCCTTGACGGCTGCAGCCTTCTTGGCGGGAGCAGCCTTCTTGGCGACGGTCTTCTTGGCGGCAGGAGCGGCAGCTGTGTCGTCGTCTTCTTCGGCCTTCTTGCGGCCGCGCTTGGGAGTTGCCTGCGCCAGCAGCGCATCGGCCATGGCTTTGAGTTCGGCTTGTGACTTGGTAACCACGGTGGTGTCTTTCTTGGCTTCGGCTGCAGATGCAGCACTCTTCTTCACAGCAGGCTTGCTGGCACTGGCCTTTTTCGCGGACTCTGCTGCGGAAGTGGAAGTTTTAGAGGTCTTGGGCTTTGCTGAAGCTTCTGGGGCCTGCTTGGACTTCACGGACTTTGAAACGGGCATGAACACCTCTCACGGTACGAACACACACAAACACACAAAGGAAAACGGAAAATGCAAACAAACGCCATCAAAGCTGGCGCAAGAACAGGCCTAGCCTGTCCGGTGGAGCACAAAGACTCCATGGCAAGATGTTGGGGCGATCATTTGGTATGCAATCCTTGCGAGAAATGGGCCATGCAGTTGCTGCCATCACGTGATTTCTTCACGGGGCCCGGGTCGGAGGTGTTGCTGTCGCTCTTGCCTGTATCCTCTAAATTATACCTTTTTTAAAGATGTCAAGAGGTGGAGCTAATAATTACAGATAAATTTTTTCGCCGCTGTTGAAACTCTATGTAACGCCTTGCCGCCGTGGGGTCGGTGGCGATCTCCTTGAGCGCCTGGGCCTCCTCGCGCTTGAGGTGATCCACAAGGATCAGATTCAGCGTGCCGCGCAATTCCTTGCGCAACTCGTCGACTTCGCCCTCGGGGTTGGCATGGGCGCCGCTCATGAGCTTGCTGGCCAGCGGCTCGCAGGGCGAGCCTTGCAATTGCTCGCGCAGCACCGCCCAGGAGCGCGGTCCGGACTCGGTGAACTGGGCTTCCAGCCAGCGGAACAAGGGGGCATGGCTTTGGTTGCAGCGCGCCAGGGCATCGAAATCCTCATGGGTCATCTCTTCCATGAACTCCATGTGACACATCAGCAGGCGAGCGGCCTGGTCTTCGCGGCTGACCGGCGTGGGGCGCGGGCCCAGCTGCGGCGGGTTCCAGTCCTCTCCCTTCTTGCCCCAGGGCTTGCGCTGGCGGCCGAATTCCTTGCGACCCGACCAGTTGCCGCCGCCGCCCTGGCTTGGGTAGGAGGAGGGGGACGGTGCCGGGGCATCGGCCCAGTCGGGGGCGCTTTCCCAGCTGGCCGGGGGCGCATCCCATTCCGGTGCCTGAGGGCCGGAGGGCGCAGCCGCAGGCGCGCGGCGGGAAATGGGGGCTGTGCGTGCGGCTTCCTGCGCCCAGATATCGGTGAGGTCGCGCGAGTCCAGCTGGGCCAGGGCTGCGATTTCGGAGAGCAGCTGGCGCTTGAGCGCGCCGTCGGGCAGCAGTGACCACAGCGGCCGCGCGTTGCTGGCCATGTGGGCACGGCCTTCGGTCTGGCCCAGATCGCAGCCCTCGCTGGCCGATTCGATGAGAAAGCGGCTCAGCGGCGTGGCATCGCCCACATAGCGCGAGAAGGCCTCGGGGCCGAATTCGCGGATGAAGCTGTCGGGGTCGTGCTCCGAAGGCAGGAACAGGAATTTGATGGAGCGCGTGTCGGTCGCCAGCGGCAGGGCCGCATCCAGTGCCTTGCGGGCGGCGCGTCGGCCCGCACCGTCACCGTCGAAGCTGAAGACCACGGCATCGGTGAAGCGAAACAGCTTTTGAACATGCTCCGGCGTGCAGGCCGTTCCCAGCGTGGCCACGGCATTGGCAAAGCCAAGCTGGGCCAGCGCCACCACGTCCATATAGCCTTCGGTGACCAGGGCGTAGCCCATGTCGCGCAGGGCCTGGCGGGCCTCGTAAAGGCCGTAGAGTTCGCGGCCCTTGTGGAAGACCGGGGTTTCGGGGGAGTTCAGGTATTTGGGTTTCTCATCGCCAAACACCCGGCCGCCAAAGCCTATGCATTCGCCTTTGACATTGCGAATCGGGAACATCAGCCGGTCGCGGAAACGGTCGTAGCGGCGGCTGTCGTCCTTGCCCACGATGACCAGCCCGCACTCTTCAAGCTGCGGGTTGTCGTACTCGGCGAATACGCTGGCCAGGCCATGCCAGCCTGCAGGCGCATAGCCCAGGCCGAAGCGCTTGGAGACCTCGCCCGAGACGCCGCGCTTTTTCAGATACTCGATGGCCTTGGGTGCGGCCTTGAGCTGTTTGCGATAGGACTCGCCGGCTTTTTCCAGCAGGTCGCTCAGGGTCTCGGCTTTCTGCTTTTGCTGGGCCTGGCGCTGGCGCTCGGCCGGACTGATGTCGTCCTGCGGCACCTGCAGGCCGCATTGATTGGCAAGCTCCTGCACGGCTTCGACAAAGCCCATGCCGGCATGCTCCATCAGAAAGCCGATGGCATTGCCGTTCTTGCCGCAGCCAAAGCAGTGAAAAAACTGCTTGCTGGGGCTGACCGTGAAAGAGGGCGACTTTTCGCCATGGAATGGGCATAGGCCCATGAAGTTGGCGCCGCCCTTTTTGAGCTGCACATAGCGGCCCACGATGTCGACCACGTCGACGCGGGAGAGCAACTCTTGGATGAATGATTGGGGAATGGCCACCCGTGTATTTTGCCTTTTTCGGCAATGGCCGATGGCGGGGCAGGAATGAGGAGGGCGGACAAAAAAAAGCCTGCACCGATGGGTGCAGGCTCAGGTCTCCTGATGCCTGGATCATTGCCAGGCTCTCCTCTAAAACGTCTCCTCCGCCACACAGTTTTGAGGCATGTGACCGGCTCCGTGCGGGAGAGATGCCGGTCTGGCCTGCCCGCGTGAGCAGTCAGATCCTCAAAAACATGTGCGCATTCTAAAAGCGATTCACGGTCTGGGTGATTGGTCTGTCAGATAAATGATGTCTTATAGATGACTTGCATGAGATGCCACTGCTTGAGGAATGATGGTGTTTTTGATTGCTCTCATAAGTATTTGATTTTGAATTAATTTATTGATTTTCAGAAGCTGTTGAAAGTATTGGTTTGCTCAATGACCTTTTGCGTTGCTCTGGTTTCTATGTGCGAGAGCCAAGCGGAATCAGGCTTGACCTGGATCACAACAGGCTTGCATGGCGCTCGGTTGTAAGCCTGGCGTGACGGATGCTGGAGTACAAGACGCTCAGGAGACAAACATGACAAGTTCTTTCGATCTGAACCTCACCCCGAATACCGCCAACCATGCCGCGCTGACGCCGCTGGGATTTATTGCCCGCACGGCCGAGGTCTATCCCGAGCGCCTGGCCATTGTTCATGGTGACCTGCGCCAGAACTGGGCACGGACCTATGCACGTTGCCGCCAACTGGCCAGCAGTCTGCAGAAAATCGGCATTGGCAAGAACGATACCGTGGCCGTGATGCTGCCCAATACGCCGCCCATGGTGGAGGCCCACTTTGGCGTGCCCATGGCCGGTGCCGTGCTCAACACGCTCAACACCCGGCTGGATGCCGAGACTCTGGCCTTCATGCTCGACCATGGCGAAGCCAAGGCCTTGATCGTGGACCCCGAGTTCGCGCCTCTGATGGCCAGGGCGCTCAAGCTGCGCCAGAGCACCGCGCCCATCTATGTCATCCAGGTCGAAGACCCGGTTTACGGCGAGGCGGCCGAGCAAATCGGTGTCACCGACTACGAGAGCTTTGTGGCCCAGGGCGATGCCGGTTTCGACTGGCAATGGCCCGGCGACGAATGGGATGCGATTGCACTGAACTACACCAGCGGAACCACGGGCAATCCCAAGGGCGTGGTCTACCACCATCGCGGAGCGCACAACAATGCCATCAGCAATGTGCTGGAGTGGGACATGCCCAAGCACGCTGTCTATCTGTGGACGCTGCCCATGTTCCACTGCAACGGCTGGTGCTTCCCCTGGACGGTGGCTGCACGCGCGGCGGTCAATGTCTGTCTGCGACGGGTGGATGCGCAGGCGATTTTTGATGCCATCCGCAACCATGGCGTGAGCCATTACTGCGGTGCGCCCATTGTGCACAGCCTGCTGGTGAATGCGCCGGCTGCCATGAAGCAGGGCGTGCCCGCCGGCGTCAAGGCCATGGTGGCTGGGGCAGCGCCGCCCGCATCGATGATCGAGGGTATGGAGGCCATGGGCTTTGACATCACCCATGTCTACGGCCTGACCGAAACCTATGGCCCGGCCACGGTCTGCGCCAAGCATGAGGGCTGGAATGCGCTCGATATCGGCGAGCGTGCCCGCCTGAACTCGCGCCAGGGCGTGCGCTACCACCTGCAGCGCTCTGCGGCCGTGCTGGACCCCGAAACCATGCAGCCCGTGCCGCGCGACGGCCAGACCATGGGCGAGATCATGTTCCAGGGCAATATCGCCATGAAGGGCTATCTCAAGAACCCGCAGGCGACGCAGGAAGCCTTCCGCGGCGGCTGGTTCCACAGCGGCGACCTGGCCGTACAACATCCCGACGGCTATATCCAGATCAAGGATCGCAGCAAGGACATCATCATCTCGGGAGGCGAGAACATCTCGTCCATCGAAGTGGAGGATGTGCTCTATCGCCACCCCGCTGTGCTGGCTGCGGCCGTGGTGGCCAAGCCCGACCCCAAATGGGGCGAGACTCCCTGCGCCTTCATCGAACTCAAGGCCGGAGCCGAGACCACGGCCGAAGACATCATGGCCCACTGCAAAAAGCATCTGGCCGGCTACAAGGTGCCGCGCGCCGTGGTGTTTGGCGAGCTGCCCAAGACCAGCACGGGCAAGATCCAGAAGTTCGAGCTGCGCAAGCAGGCAGGCTCGGCTTCCGCCATCTCGGTCTGAGATCCCGCCGCCGCACCCAAGGTGCGATGCCTCAGCTATTTGGGCAGCGGGCTCTTCGTGTCTGCCAGTTCAGCAAATTTGATAGCTGCTAGCGCTTGTTATTCATAGAACTTGGATAACTTTTAATCTGAAATCTATGAATAGCCTGCGTAAGAAGCTCTGAATGAGATAGCGGCAACTGGTTGGTGCGTCAGGCCAATTCGGGCGGCATGCGCTGCCAGCCTTCAGGCGTCACACGCAGCACCTCGCTGCGCTGTGTCTGAGCATCGATATGCCAGTCGCTGAGCACGATGCGCCACTGCCCGTCGCCCAGCGCGTGGTCGGCGGGCTGATGGGTATGGCCGTGAATCAGCCAGGGCGCTTGCGCGGCCTGCATCCAGGTGCTGCTCATCTGCGCGTCGGCATCCGCGTAGGGCGCGCCGCCTTGCTTGCGTTGCTCGCTTTCGCTGCGTGCCGATCTGCCGATCGCGCGGCGCACGGCCAGGGGCTGGGCCAGCAACTGCTGCTGCCAGGCGGCGGAGCGCGAAACAGCGCGGAATTGCTGGTACTCCACATCGTCCAGGCACAGCGCATCGCCATGGCTGATCAGGATGCTGGGGCCTGCCCACAGCAATACCGTGGGGTCGGAAAGCCCGCTCATGCCGCTGCGGCGCAGAAATTCGTCGCCGGCCAGAAAGTCGCGGTTGCCGACCATGAAGAACAGCGGGCGCTGCTGCGCCGCCTCGCGCAGCACGGCGGCGCATTCGGCCTCGAAGCTGCCGGGTTCATCGAGCGCATCGTCGCCGACCCAGACTTCAAACAGATCGCCGAGGATGAAGATGGCATCGGCCGTGCTGCGCGCCAGATAGTCTCGCCAGGCTTCGACCGTCTGCGGCTCCGAAGGCTGCAGATGCAGATCGGAAATAAAGTCGATAGCTTGCCAGCCGGGTGCGCCTTGCAGCTGCGCCACCTGGGGAGCCGCCGTGCGGGGATCTGAAGAATCAGTCATGTGATGATGGTACGCAGCCTGAAAACAATAACGGCCCCGAGCGAGAGACGGCAAGCAAGAGCCGCCTCGCAGCGAGGCCGTCGTCCCCCTTGGGGGAAGGCGCGCAGCGCCTCCGGGATTAGATCGCGATCGCCTTGTCGATCACCACGGCGTCGAAGGGCACGTCGTCGTGGAAGCCCTTGCGTGTGGTGCGCACCTTCTTGATGGCGTCCACGACTTCCTCACCCTTGACCACCTTGCCGAACACGGCATAGCCCCAGCCCTGGCCGGTGGGAGCGGTGTGGTTCAGGAAGCCGTTGTCCACGGTGTTGATGAAGAACTGTGCAGTTGCGCTGTGGGGATCGCTGGTGCGAGCCATGGCAATCGTGTACTTGTCGTTCTTCAGGCCGTTCTTGGCTTCGTTCTCGATGGGAGCCGCAGTGTCCTTTTGCTTCATGTCGGCCGCAAAACCGCCGCCCTGGATCATGAAGTTCTTGATCACGCGGTGGAAGATGGTGCCGTTGTAGAAGCCCTGGTTCACGTAGTTCAGGAAGTTCTCGGTGGACTTGGGCGCGTTCACGGCGTCCAGTTCCAGGGTGATCACGCCCTGGGTGGCGGTATCGGCCACGTTGATGGTCACGTGCAGTTCGACTTGGGGATTGCTCATGTCTGTGCTTTCTAGAGGATGGAGTAAGGAGGCTGGCGCCGCCCGGTTGTTCACTTGATTTCGGTGGCGGAGAGGATTGTTACCGGCGTCGTGGGCACATTCTGGTGCATGCCGCGGTTGCCCGTAGCCACGGCGCGGATTTTGTCCACCACATCCATGCCCTTGATGACCTTGCCGAAGACGGTATAGCCATAGCCATCGGGCTTGGGTGCGTTGAGCATGTCGTTGTTCACCACATTGATGAAGAACTGCGAGGTGGCGGAGTTGGGGTTGCCGGTGCGCGCCATGGCAATCGTGCCGCGGTCGTTCTTGAGGCCGTTGCCGGCTTCCAGCGGGATCGCGGCGCGTGTGGGCTTTTCGCTCAGATTGGCGTCCATGCCGCCGCCCTGGATCATGAAGCCGTCGATGACGCGGTGGAACACCGTTCCGTCATAGTGCTTATCACGCACATACTGCAGGAAATTGGCCGCGCTCTTGGGGGCCTTGGCATCGTTGAGCTCGACCACGATATCGCCCATGCTGGTCTTGAGCTGCACCTTGGATTGCGCCTGGGCCAGGCCGGGGATTGCGAAAACAGTGGCTGTCAGTGCAATCGCCGACAGGGCCTTGAGGCTGTTTCGACGGAAATTCAGCATGGTCATATTCCTGGGTAAGTGGGTCTTGGGCAGGGCCGCTGGACAGCGGCTGCAAAAAACCGGCTTGAGGCAGCTGAGGGCGCCGGCCGGCTTCACAAGAGGGAGGTGGGCGGGATGACAAAAAACGGATTCAGCGGGCCGGGGCAGGTGTTGCAAGAGAGGCTGCGGGTTGCAGCAAGTCCTTGAGCTGCTTGAGCTTGGGGTTCAGGGCTGCGGGGTGGCCGCCCTTGGCCAGGGACTGCGCATAGGACTGATAGGCCAGGCGGGCATAGATATCGCCCAGGTTCTCGTGCGCCACGGCATAGTTCGGATTGTTGCGCACGGCGGCTTCGAGTGCGGAGCGGGCGCGATCCAGATCGCCCTGGCGTGCATAGATCACTGCCAGATTGTTATAGGGCTCTGGCAGCTCGGGATAGTCCTCGGTCAGCTGGCGAAAAGCCGTGATCGCGTCTTCGGTCTTGCCGTCATTGCTCAGCGCGATGCCGCGCAGAAAACGCATTTGCGGGTCGCGTGAATTCTTGACCAGATAGGTGTCCGCTTTTTGCAGTGCCTGCTGGGTCTTGCCGCTTTTGAGCAACTGGGCAACATCCGTGTAATCGTCGGCGTGGGCGCTACCTGCAGCGAGCAAGGCAGCCAGGGCTGCCGCACGCGCTGCGGTACTGAACAAGTTGCGTACAGGCATGTAGGTGCTTTCATGGCGCCGCAAAACTGCGCTGCGGCGGGAGCTTATACTGCGGGGAATTGTAGCTGAGGGGTGTGCGGCGCTTAGGCGTCTGGCCGGACCGGGATGTGTCTGGATGCTAGTGCGCATTTTTCAGCCTCAGGGAATGGCAGGCACGGTTTATGCATCGCAGGCATGACCAGTGCTGCTGCTCGCCACCCTCTCTCCCTATTTCAAGATTCATGAGTTTGCGTATCTACAACACGCTGTCGCGTGCACTGGAATCGTTTTCGCCGCTTGAGCCGGGCCATGTGCGTATGTACGTCTGTGGCATGACGGTCTATGACCTCTGCCACCTGGGCCATGCACGCTCCATGGTGGCTTTCGACGTGGTGCAGCGCTGGCTGCGCGCCAGCGGCTACAAGGTGACCTATGTGCGCAACATCACCGACATCGATGACAAGATCATCCGACGTGCGGTGGAAAACGGCGAGACCATACGCAGCCTCACCGATCGCATGATCGATGCGCTGCACCAGGACGCGGATGCGCTCGGTATCGAGCGCCCCACGCTGGAGCCGCGCGCCACCGAATACGTGCCGCAGATGCTCGGCATGATCGCAAAGCTTCAGGACAAGGGCCTGGCCTATCAGGCCGGCAATGGCGATGTGAACTATGCGGTGCGCAAGTTTGCAGGCTACGGCAAGCTCTCGGGCAAGTCGCTGGACGAACTCAACGCCGGCGAGCGCGTGGCCGTGGCCGACGGCAAGCTTGATCCGCTGGACTTTGTGCTGTGGAAGTCGGCCAAGGCCGACGAGCCGGCCGATGTGAAATGGCAGAGTCCGTTTGGCGAAGGCCGCCCCGGCTGGCATATCGAATGCTCGGCCATGGGCTGCGAGCTGCTGGGCGAGAGCTTTGACATCCATGGTGGCGGCGCAGACCTGCAGTTCCCTCACCACGAGAATGAGATTGCCCAGAGCGAAGGTGCGACCGGCAAGCCGTTTGCCCAGACCTGGATGCACAACGGCTTCATCAACGTGGACAACGAGAAGATGTCCAAGTCGCTGGGCAACTTCTTCACTATTCGCGACGTGCTCAAGGAATACGACGCCGAGACCATCCGCTTCTTCGTCGTGCGCAGCCATTACCGCAGCCCGCTGAACTACTCCAACGTGCATCTCGATGATGCGCGTGGAGCGCTCAAGCGCCTCTACACCGCGCTGGATCTGGTGGCGCCCGCCGAGGTGCAGGTCGACTGGAGCAATCCCTATGCCGCTCGCTTCAAGGCGGCGATGGATGAAGACTTCGGAACGCCCGAGGCAGTGGCCGTGCTGTTCGAGCTGGCCGCTGAAGTCAATCGCAGCAAGTCGCCCGAGGTGGCGGGCTTGCTCAAGGCGCTGGGGGCATGTCTGGGGCTGCTGCAGGCCGAGCCGCAGAAATTTCTGCAGGCGGGTTCCGAAGGTGTGGACGCTGCCGCGATCGAGGCGCAGATTGCCGCACGCGCGCAGGCCAAAGCCGCCAAGAACTGGGCCGAGGCCGACCGCATCCGCAAGGAACTGCTTGAGCAGGGCATCGTCCTCAAGGACTCTGCCGCAGGTACGACCTGGGAATCGGCCGCCAAGGGCTGAGACTGCATGCAATATTCCATCAACTGTGTGAACAGTGCGAAGGGGCGTGCATGAGCGCGGTCAAGCATCTGGACACCATGGAGTTCGAGCAGCTGCCGCTGGTTGCCGATCTGCCCGTGCCCATGGGGCCGGCAGCGCCTTTGCCTGTCGCTCCTTTGGGGGCAGCGGCCATGGTTCAGTCCGCGGGCCCGGCCGGCAAAGACCTGGCGCCAGCCAAGCTGGCTGCTGCGCCCAAGGCGGTTGCACCCAAGGTCCATCTGGATCTGCCCGAGGGCGTGCCTGCCTACTGGGCCGAGGCCTGCCGCCAGCTCATGCGCCGCGATCGCGTGCTCAAGCGACTGATTCCGCAGCTCGGCAGCCAGGCGCTGCTGCCTTGCGGGCAGGAGCAGGCCTTTGCCACCTTGGCTCGCTCCATCATCGGGCAGCAGATCTCGGCAAAGTCGGCCAAGACCTTGTGGAACAAGTTTGCCAAGCTGCCTGCTGCCATGCAGCCCGAGCAGGTGCTCAGGCTCAAGGTGGACGATATGCGTGGTGCGGGGCTGTCGGCCCGCAAGGTCGACTATCTGGTCGATCTGGCGCTGCACTTCACCGAGCATCGCCTGCACATGGATGAATGGGCCCAGATGAGCGATGAGGTCATCATTGCCGAGCTGATGTCCATACGCGGTCTCAGTCGCTGGACGGCCGAGAATTTTCTGATTTACTGCCTGGGGCGGCCCAATGTGCTGCCTCTGGACGATGCCGGTTTGATACAGGGCATCTCCCTCAATCATTTTTCGGGCGATCCTGTCAGTCGCAGTGATGCCCGTGAAGTTGCCGAGGCTTGGAAACCGTGGTGTACGGTTGCAACTTGGTATATTTGGCGCTCGCTCGAGGCGCAGCCTGTGGCTTGATGACATCTGTCCACTGGCCGATTGCAAGGATTGCAACAGGCTGGCACAAGGAGAAATACGTTGGCGAAAAAGAACTTTCTGGATTTTGAGCAGCCCATTGCAGAACTCGAATCCAAAATCGAAGAACTGCGCTATGTGCAGACTGAAAGCGCAGTAGATATCTCGGAAGAGATCGACCAGCTCAGCAAGAAAAGCTTGCAGCTGACCAAGGACATCTACAGCGACCTGACCCCCTGGCAGATCACCAAGATCGCCCGCCATACCGAGCGCCCCTATACGCTCGACTATGTGCGCGAGTGCTTTACCGACTTTGTCGAAATGCATGGCGACCGCCACTTTGCGGATGACCAGTCCATCATCGGTGGCCTGGCACGCTTCAATGGCCAGCCCTGCATGGTGATCGGTCATCAAAAGGGCCGCGATACCAAGGAGCGCACGCTGCGCAACTTTGGCATGACGCGTCCCGAGGGCTATCGCAAGGCCTTGCGTCTGATGAAGACGGCCGAGAAGTTCAAGCTGCCCGTGTTCACTTTCGTGGACACGCCCGGTGCCTTCCCCGGTATCGATGCCGAGGAGCGTGGTCAGTCCGAGGCCATCGGTCGCAACATCTACGAAATGGCGCAACTGCAGACCCCCATCATCACCACCATCATCGGTGAAGGTGGCTCGGGCGGTGCGCTGGCGATTGCCGTGGCCGACCAGGTGCTGATGCTGCAGTATTCCGTGTACTCGGTGATCAGCCCCGAAGGCTGCGCCTCGATTCTGTGGAAGACCGGTGAAAAGGCCCAGGAAGCAGCGGATGCCATGGGCATCACCGCCCACCGCCTCAAGGCGCTGGGTCTGGTGGACAAAATCGTCAACGAGCCTGTGGGTGGTGCTCACCGTGACCACAAGCAAATGGGCGCCTTCCTCAAGCGCGCGTTGGGCGATGCCTATCGCCAGTTGACCGATCTCAAGCCCAAGGAGCTGCAGGATCGTCGCTACGACCGCATTCAGAGCTACGGCAAGTTTGCCGACACCAAGGCCGACAACCGCTGATCGGGCGGGCTTGATGCCGCTTGCGCACAATGGCTCCTTCGGGAGCCATTTGTTTTTGCCGAGAGTTTATGAGCGAAATACGCCTTAAGCCCTTTCTGATTAATCGTTGGCCGCTATTGAATTTGAAAGATGGAGTCTGTTGTTCATGCAAGCCCAGTCAGATGCTGACTTGTTGGCGGCTTCGGCCGGCCGGGTGGATGCCGCAGTGGCTGCATTCAATCCAGCACTGCCCCTGGCTGTGGCCTTCAGCGGCGGAGCCGATTCGTCGGCTCTGCTGCTGGCCTGCCATGCGCGCTGGCCGGGGCGGGTGAGGGCGATCCATGTACACCATGGTTTGCAGTCTGCGGCCGATGGTTTTCAGCAGCACTGCGAGCAACTGTGCGCCCGGCACGGCATTGCCCTCAAGGTTTGCGCCATCGATGCGCGCAATGTGCAGGGGCAAAGCCCTGAAGACGCGGCGCGCCAGGGGCGCTATGCGGCCTTGATTCAGGCGGTCGGCCAGCCTTGGCTGGCTGCAGATGGTGCGCCGCTGGATGCGGTGCGCTCCATGGCGCTGGCCCAGCATGCCGACGACCAGGTCGAGACCTTGCTGCTGGCGCTCTCGCGCGGTGCTGGTGTGGCCGGTCTGGCGGCCATGCCCGGGCATTGGCAAAGAGCGGGGCTGCAGTGGTTCCGGCCCTTGTTGGCGGTGCCGGGCCAGGCGCTGCGCGACTGGTTGCGGCTCAGGGGGGTGAGCTGGGTCGAGGATCCGACGAATACCGATCAGGGCTACACGCGCAACCGCATCCGGGCTCAGTTGCTGCCGGTGCTGGAGCAGGTCTTTCCTCAGTTCCGCAGCACGTTCGCACGCAGCTGCGCCCATTGCGCCCAGGCGTCCGAGCTGCTGGACGAGCAGGCGGCGGCAGACCTGCAGATGGTCGGGCTGCCGCCAGCTATCAAGGCGCTGCAACGTTTGAGTGAGGCACGTCTGGGCAATGTTCTGCGCTATTGGCTGCGTGTCGCACATGACACCACGCCGACGGCTGCCCAGCTTGCGCAGCTCATGGCGCAGGTCGGCGTTTGCACTACGCGAGGGCACCACATCCACATCAAGGTGGGGCGGGGTTTTGTGGAGCGCCAGGGGGTAAGTCTCGGTTGGTACAATTCCTAGGTTTTGGTTTTTTACCTGTACGAAAACCGCCGGCGCGCCAAAACCTTTGTGATCTGCGCCGTGGCTGCTGTTTCGTCACCCTTTAGTATCCAATGGCACTGATCGTTCATAAATACGGCGGCACCTCGATGGGCTCGACAGAGCGCATCCGCAACGTCGCCAAGCGTGTGGCCAAATGGGCTCGGGCAGGTCACCAGTTGGTGGTTGTGCCCAGCGCCATGAGTGGCGAAACCAACCGTTTGCTGGGTCTGGCCAGCGAACTGGCTCCCAGCCACGCCAAGAGTTCGTACTATCGTGAGCTCGATATGCTGGCCGCCACTGGCGAGCAGGCCTCCTCGGCTCTGCTGGCCATTGCGCTGCAGGCCGAAGGCATGGAATCCGTCAGCTATGCAGGCTGGCAAGTGCCCGTGCGCACCGATAGCAGCTATACCAAGGCTCGTATCGAGTCCATCGACGACAAGCGCGTGCGCGCCGACCTCGAGGCAGGTCGTGTCGTGATCGTGACCGGCTTCCAGGGTATCGATCCCGAAGGCAATATCACCACGTTGGGACGTGGCGGCTCCGATACTTCGGCCGTGGCCGTGGCGGCCGCCCTGAAGGCTGCCGAATGCCTGATCTATACCGATGTGGATGGCGTCTACACCACCGACCCCCGTGTGGTGCCTGCTGCCAAGCGCCTGGGTACGGTGAGCTTCGAGGAAATGCTGGAAATGGCCAGCCTGGGCTCCAAGGTACTGCAAATCCGCTCCGTGGAGTTTGCAGGCAAGTACAAGGTGCCCATGCGCGTGCTGTCGAGCTTCACGCCCTGGGATATCGATCTGGAAGAAGAGGCCAAGTCCGGCACGCTGATTACTTTTGAGGAAGACGAAAAAATGGAAAAGGCTGTCGTATCCGGCATCGCTTTCAACCGTGGCGAGGCCAAGATTTCCGTGCTGGGCGTGCCCGATACCCCCGGCGTGGCCGCTGCCATCCTGGGTCCCGTGGCTGATGCCAACATCGAAGTCGATGTGATCATCCAGAACATCTCAAAGGACGGCAAGACCGACTTCAGCTTCACCGTGAGTCAGGGCGACTACCAGCGTGCCATGGAGCTGCTGCGTGAAAGCGTTGTTCCTGCACTGGGTGCGTCCGAAGTGGTGGGCAATCCCAATATCGCCAAGGTCAGCATTGTCGGTATCGGCATGCGCAGCCATGTGGGCGTGGCCTCCACCATGTTCCGTGCCCTGAGCAAGGAAGGCGTGAACATCCAGATGATCTCGACTTCCGAGATCAAGACTTCGGTCGTGATCGACGAGAAGTACCTGGAGCTGGCCGTGCGCTCCCTGCACACTGCCTTCGGTTTGGACAAAAGCGAATAATTTTCGCAACTTTCCAAAAACGAACAAAAAAGCTGTTTACAATAGCGTCATTCCGGAAACGTGACCGAGTGGCCGAAGGTGCTCCCCTGCTAAGGGAGTATGGGGTGTAGAGCCTCATCGAGGGTTCGAATCCCTCCGTTTCCGCCAAATCAAAGAAAAAGCCGCAAGGCTTTTTCTTTTTGTCAAGATCCCTTGGGTGTTGACAAAAAGTTTCAAACTTTGATTTGAGTCTGGTAAAAACAGGCTACAATGCAAGGCTTCGCTGATCGCAGCAAGCAACGAGGTTCAAAGTCAAGCATCTTGATTTTGCGCTTGGCTCCTTAAAAAAATACAGCCGATAAGCGTGGGCGTTTGAGGGCAAGCAGCCAGTTCTTCGGAACAAACTCTTCGGAGTTATCAAACGCTCACAAAAACAGTAATGAGGAAGAATTGATTCTTCTTGATTCCGTCAAGTGAGTGAGCAGTCGAAAGACTTTAAATTCAAGATCGAACTATAGAGTTTGATCCTGGCTCAGATTGAACGCTGGCGGCATGCTTTACACATGCAAGTCGAACGGTAACAGGTCTTTGGATGCTGACGAGTGGCGAACGGGTGAGTAATACATCGGAACGTGCCTAGTAGTGGGGGATAACTACTCGAAAGAGTAGCTAATACCGCATGAGATCTACGGATGAAAGCAGGGGACCTTCGGGCCTTGTGCTACTAGAGCGGCTGATGGCAGATTAGGTAGTTGGTGGGGTAAAGGCTTACCAAGCCTGCGATCTGTAGCTGGTCTGAGAGGACGACCAGCCACACTGGGACTGAGACACGGCCCAGACTCCTACGGGAGGCAGCAGTGGGGAATTTTGGACAATGGGCGAAAGCCTGATCCAGCAATGCCGCGTGCAGGATGAAGGCCCTCGGGTTGTAAACTGCTTTTGTACGGAACGAAAAGCCTGGGGCTAATATCCCCGGGTCATGACGGTACCGTAAGAATAAGCACCGGCTAACTACGTGCCAGCAGCCGCGGTAATACGTAGGGTGCAAGCGTTAATCGGAATTACTGGGCGTAAAGCGTGCGCAGGCGGTTTTGTAAGACAGTGGTGAAATCCCCGGGCTCAACCTGGGAACTGCCATTGTGACTGCAAAGCTAGAGTGCGGCAGAGGGGGATGGAATTCCGCGTGTAGCAGTGAAATGCGTAGATATGCGGAGGAACACCGATGGCGAAGGCAATCCCCTGGGCCTGCACTGACGCTCATGCACGAAAGCGTGGGGAGCAAACAGGATTAGATACCCTGGTAGTCCACGCCCTAAACGATGTCAACTGGTTGTTGGGTCTTAACTGACTCAGTAACGAAGCTAACGCGTGAAGTTGACCGCCTGGGGAGTACGGCCGCAAGGTTGAAACTCAAAGGAATTGACGGGGACCCGCACAAGCGGTGGATGATGTGGTTTAATTCGATGCAACGCGAAAAACCTTACCCACCTTTGACATGGCAGGAACTTACCAGAGATGGTTTGGTGCTCGAAAGAGAACCTGCACACAGGTGCTGCATGGCTGTCGTCAGCTCGTGTCGTGAGATGTTGGGTTAAGTCCCGCAACGAGCGCAACCCTTGCCATTAGTTGCTACATTCAGTTGAGCACTCTAATGGGACTGCCGGTGACAAACCGGAGGAAGGTGGGGATGACGTCAAGTCCTCATGGCCCTTATAGGTGGGGCTACACACGTCATACAATGGCTGGTACAAAGGGTTGCCAACCCGCGAGGGGGAGCTAATCCCATAAAGCCAGTCGTAGTCCGGATCGCAGTCTGCAACTCGACTGCGTGAAGTCGGAATCGCTAGTAATCGTGGATCAGAATGTCACGGTGAATACGTTCCCGGGTCTTGTACACACCGCCCGTCACACCATGGGAGCGGGTCTCGCCAGAAGTAGGTAGCCTAACCGCAAGGAGGGCGCTTACCACGGCGGGGTTCGTGACTGGGGTGAAGTCGTAACAAGGTAGCCGTATCGGAAGGTGCGGCTGGATCACCTCCTTTCTGGAAAAATGCTGCTTCAAATTGAACGTCCACACTTATCGGTTGTTGGAACAAGCCAGGTGGCCTGCTGAGTGACAGCGGGCTGCATGGAATGGGTCTGTAGCTCAGCTGGTTAGAGCACTGTGTTGATAACGCAGGGGTCGTTGGTTCGAGCCCAACTAGACCCACCAAGATTCCAATATCTGGTTCGAGGATCCCGGGGGATTAGCTCAGCTGGGAGAGCACCTGCTTTGCAAGCAGGGGGTCGTCGGTTCGATCCCGTCATCCTCCACCAAAAATGATAGCGCCGAAAGGTGCTATAATCGTTGGCTCAGCAGATGTGAAGCGCAAGCGGATCGGAAGCAGAAAAAAACCAAATTCAATATAAAAGCAGTCTGCTTCAGACTGCTTTTATATTGATCTTTGATCAATAGGCTGTTCTTTAAAAATTCATAGAGTCGAAATCAGCGTTGCTGGTGGAAAGCACAAACCAAGGTTTGTGCACCGTGCCGCCAGCAACATTTTGATTGCGTCAAAACAGATATTTTGCGAATGCAAATTTATCTAGTAATGACGAATATTCTCTAAGCTGTATCGAAAGATGCAGCCAAAGATATTCACATTACGGCATAACGCGTGAGGTGCAAGACCTCACCAGTCTTTGAATACCAGGCTTTGATTCTCGCTAAGAGAATCCAAAGTTATAGGGTCAAGTGACTAAGAGCATATGGTGGATGCCTTGGCGATGATAGGCGACGAAAGACGTGATAGCCTGCGATAAGCTTCGGGGAGCTGGCAAATAAGCTTTGATCCGGAGATTTCTGAATGGGGGAACCCACCTCGCAAGAGGTATCGTGCACTGAATACATAGGTGCTCGAAGCGAACCTGGAGAACTGAAACATCTAAGTACCCAGAGGAAAAGACATCAACCGAGATTCCGATAGTAGTGGCGAGCGAATTCGGAAGAGCCTTGCAGTGATAGTCGATCAGTTAACAAAACGGCATGGAAAGGCCGACCATAGTGGGTGATAGTCCCGTATGTGAAAACCGATCGGTGGTACTAGGCTGCAGACAAGTAGGGCGGGGCACGAGAAACCCTGTCTGAATATGGGGGGACCATCCTCCAAGGCTAAATACTCATCATCGACCGATAGTGAACCAGTACCGTGAGGGAAAGGCGAAAAGAACCCCGGGAGGGGAGTGAAATAGATCCTGAAACCGTATGCTTACAAAAAGTCGGAGCCCTTCGGGGTGACGGCGTACCTTTTGTATAATGGGTCAGCGACTTACATTCAGTGGCAAGCTTAACCGAATAGGGGAGGCGAAGAGAAATCGAGTCCGAATAGGGCGATTAGTCGCTGGGTGTAGACCCGAAACCAAGTGATCTATCCATGGCCAGGATGAAGGTGCCGTAACAGGTACTGGAGGTCCGAACCCACTAATGTTGCAAAATTAGGGGATGAGCTGTGGATAGGGGTGAAAGGCTAAACAAACTTGGAAATAGCTGGTTCTCTCCGAAAACTATTTAGGTAGTGCCTCAAGTATTACCGTCGGGGGTAGAGCACTGTTTAGGCTAGGGGGTCATGGCGACTTACCAAACCTATGCAAACTCCGAATACCGACGAGTACAGCTTGGGAGACAGAGCACCGGGTGCTAACGTCCGGACTCAAGAGGGAAACAACCCAGACCGCCAGCTAAGGTCCCTAAAACGGGCTAAGTGGGAAACGAAGTGGGAAGGCTAAAACAGTCAGGATGTTGGCTTAGAAGCAGCCATCATTTAAAGAAAGCGTAATAGCTCACTGATCGAGTCGTCCTGCGCGGAAGATGTAACGGGGCTAAGCCAGTTACCGAAGCTGCGGATGTGCCATTTATGGCACGTGGTAGGAGAGCGTTCTGTAAGCCTGTGAAGGTGTCTGGTAACGGATGCTGGAGGTATCAGAAGTGCGAATGCTGACATGAGTAGCGTTAAAGGGGGTGAAAAGCCCCCTCGCCGTAAGCGCAAGGTTTCCTACGCAACGTTCATCGGCGTAGGGTGAGTCGGCCCCTAAGGCGAGGCAGAGATGCGTAGCTGATGGGAAACAGGTCAATATTCCTGTACCGATCAATAGTGCGATGTGGGGACGGAGAAGGTTAGCTCAGCCAACTGTTGGAATAGTTGGTTCAAGCGTGTAGTCGTGCTCTTTAGGCAAATCCGGAGAGCTGAGATGAGGCGTGATAACGAGTGTGCTTGCACACGAAGTGAGTGATACCCTGCTTCCAGGAAAAGCCACTAAGCTTCAGCTATTGACGACCGTACCGCAAACCGACACTGGTGCGCGAGATGAGTATTCTAAGGCGCTTGAGAGAACTCAGGAGAAGGAACTCGGCAAATTGACACCGTAACTTCGGGAGAAGGTGTACCCCAAGTAAGTGAAGTTGTACAAACGGAGCTCAAAGGGGTTGCAAAAAATTGGTGGCTGCGACTGTTTAATAAAAACACAGCACTCTGCAAACACGAAAGTGGACGTATAGGGTGTGACGCCTGCCCGGTGCTGGAAGATTAAATGATGGGGTGCAAGCTCTTGATTGAAGTCCCAGTAAACGGCGGCCGTAACTATAACGGTCCTAAGGTAGCGAAATTCCTTGTCGGGTAAGTTCCGACCTGCACGAATGGCGTAACGATGGCCACACTGTCTCCTCCTGAGACTCAGCGAAGTTGAAATGTTTGTGATGATGCAATCTCCCCGCGGAAAGACGGAAAGACCCCATGAACCTTTACTGTAGCTTTGTATTGGACTTTGAACGGATCTGTGTAGGATAGGTGGGAGGCTTTGAAGTGAGGTCGCTAGATCTCATGGAGCCGACGTTGAAATACCACCCTGGTGCGTTTGAGGTTCTAACCTGGATCCATTATCTGGATCGGGGACAGTGCATGGTAGGCAGTTTGACTGGGGCGGTCTCCTCCCAAAGCGTAACGGAGGAGTTCGAAGGTGCGCTAGTTACGGTCGGACATCGTGACGATAGTGCAATGGCATAAGCGTGCTTAACTGCGAGACTGACAAGTCGAGCAGATGCGA
Organism: Comamonas testosteroni TK102; assembly: GCF_000739375.1. Taxonomy (NCBI): domain Bacteria; kingdom Pseudomonadati; phylum Pseudomonadota; class Betaproteobacteria; order Burkholderiales; family Comamonadaceae; genus Comamonas; species Comamonas testosteroni. The sequence continues at coordinate 1,456,755 of NZ_CP006704.1, forward strand.
AAGCAGGACATAGTGATCCGGTGGTTCTGTATGGAAGGGCCATCGCTCAACGGATAAAAGGTACTCTGGGGATAACAGGCTGATACCGCCCAAGAGTTCATATCGACGGCGGTGTTTGGCACCTCGATGTCGGCTCATCTCATCCTGGGGCTGTAGTCGGTCCCAAGGGTATGGCTGTTCGCCATTTAAAGAGGTACGTGAGCTGGGTTTAAAACGTCGTGAGACAGTTTGGTCCCTATCTTCCGTGGGCGCTGCAGATTTGAGGAAGCCTGCTCCTAGTACGAGAGGACCGGAGTGGACACACCTCTGGTGTACCTGTTGTCACGCCAGTGGCATCGCAGGGTAGCTAAGTGTGGAAGAGATAACCGCTGAAAGCATCTAAGCGGGAAACTCGTTTCAAGATGAGATCTGCCGGGGCCTTGAGCCCCCTGAAGGGTCGTTGTAGACCACGACGTTGATAGGCTGGGTGTGGAAGCGCAGTAATGCGTTAAGCTAACCAGTACTAATTGCCCGTGCGGCTTGACCCTATAACTTTGGGCAAGTCTGGAAAAATGAAAGACAGAACGCAAGTTCTAGTTATGCCGAAAAGGCGCAATCGAAAAGCTGATTGAAGACTCTATGAATTCGTTGGATTGAAGGTGAGCGAGATTAAGAAGTTAATCGAGGCGCTGTCAATCTGACAAAAAGTTTATGCCTGATGACCATAGCAAGTTGGTACCACTCCTTCCCATCCCGAACAGGACAGTGAAACGACTTTGCGCCGATGATAGTGCGGGTTCCCGTGTGAAAGTAGGTCATCGTCAGGCTCTTACGCCAAAACGCCTGGCTCACGCCAGGCGTTTTCTTCTCCCTCCTTGTTCTGAGGGGTGAGAAGAAAACGCAAAAACGTTTTAAAAGTACTGTGAAAACAGTGCTACAATTGAAAGCTTCGCTGATCGCAGCAAGCAACGAGATTCAAAGTCAAGCTTCTTGATTTTGCGCTCGGCTCCTTAAAAAAATACAGCCGATAAGCGTGGGCGTTTGAGGGCAAGCAGCCAGTTCTTCGGAACAAACTCTTCGGAGTTATCAAACGCTCACAAAAACAGTAATGAGGAAGAATTGATTCTTCTTGATTCCGTCAAGTGAGTGAGCAGTCGAAAGACTTTAAATTCAAGATCGAACTATAGAGTTTGATCCTGGCTCAGATTGAACGCTGGCGGCATGCTTTACACATGCAAGTCGAACGGTAACAGGTCTTCGGATGCTGACGAGTGGCGAACGGGTGAGTAATACATCGGAACGTGCCTAGTAGTGGGGGATAACTACTCGAAAGAGTAGCTAATACCGCATGAGATCTACGGATGAAAGCAGGGGACCTTCGGGCCTTGTGCTACTAGAGCGGCTGATGGCAGATTAGGTAGTTGGTGGGGTAAAGGCTTACCAAGCCTGCGATCTGTAGCTGGTCTGAGAGGACGACCAGCCACACTGGGACTGAGACACGGCCCAGACTCCTACGGGAGGCAGCAGTGGGGAATTTTGGACAATGGGCGAAAGCCTGATCCAGCAATGCCGCGTGCAGGATGAAGGCCCTCGGGTTGTAAACTGCTTTTGTACGGAACGAAAAGCCTGGGGCTAATATCCCCGGGTCATGACGGTACCGTAAGAATAAGCACCGGCTAACTACGTGCCAGCAGCCGCGGTAATACGTAGGGTGCAAGCGTTAATCGGAATTACTGGGCGTAAAGCGTGCGCAGGCGGTTTTGTAAGACAGTGGTGAAATCCCCGGGCTCAACCTGGGAACTGCCATTGTGACTGCAAAGCTAGAGTGCGGCTGAGGGGGATGGAATTCCGCGTGTAGCAGTGAAATGCGTAGATATGCGGAGGAACACCGATGGCGAAGGCAATCCCCTGGGCCTGCACTGACGCTCATGCACGAAAGCGTGGGGAGCAAACAGGATTAGATACCCTGGTAGTCCACGCCCTAAACGATGTCAACTGGTTGTTGGGTCTTAACTGACTCAGTAACGAAGCTAACGCGTGAAGTTGACCGCCTGGGGAGTACGGCCGCAAGGTTGAAACTCAAAGGAATTGACGGGGACCCGCACAAGCGGTGGATGATGTGGTTTAATTCGATGCAACGCGAAAAACCTTACCCACCTTTGACATGGCAGGAACTTACCAGAGATGGTTTGGTGCTCGAAAGAGAACCTGCACACAGGTGCTGCATGGCTGTCGTCAGCTCGTGTCGTGAGATGTTGGGTTAAGTCCCGCAACGAGCGCAACCCTTGCCATTAGTTGCTACATTCAGTTGAGCACTCTAATGGGACTGCCGGTGACAAACCGGAGGAAGGTGGGGATGACGTCAAGTCCTCATGGCCCTTATAGGTGGGGCTACACACGTCATACAATGGCTGGTACAAAGGGTTGCCAACCCGCGAGGGGGAGCTAATCCCATAAAGCCAGTCGTAGTCCGGATCGCAGTCTGCAACTCGACTGCGTGAAGTCGGAATCGCTAGTAATCGTGGATCAGAATGTCACGGTGAATACGTTCCCGGGTCTTGTACACACCGCCCGTCACACCATGGGAGCGGGTCTCGCCAGAAGTAGGTAGCCTAACCGCAAGGAGGGCGCTTACCACGGCGGGGTTCGTGACTGGGGTGAAGTCGTAACAAGGTAGCCGTATCGGAAGGTGCGGCTGGATCACCTCCTTTCTGGAAAAATGCTGCTTCAAATTGAACGTCCACACTTATCGGTTGTTGGAACAAGCCAGGTGGCCTGCTGAGTGACAGCGGGCTGCATGGAATGGGTCTGTAGCTCAGCTGGTTAGAGCACTGTGTTGATAACGCAGGGGTCGTTGGTTCGAGCCCAACTAGACCCACCAAGATTCCAATATCTGGTTCGAGGATCCCGGGGGATTAGCTCAGCTGGGAGAGCACCTGCTTTGCAAGCAGGGGGTCGTCGGTTCGATCCCGTCATCCTCCACCAAAAATGATAGCGCCGAAAGGTGCTATAATCGTTGGCTCAGCAGATGTGAAGCGCAAGCGGATCGGAAGCAGAAAAAAACCAAATTCAATATAAAAGCAGTCTGCTTCAGACTGCTTTTATATTGATCTTTGATCAATAGGCTGTTCTTTAAAAATTCATAGAGTCGAAATCAGCGTTGCTGGTGGAAAGCACAAACCAAGGTTTGTGCACCGTGCCGCCAGCAACATTTTGATTGCGTCAAAACAGATATTTTGCGAATGCAAATTTATCTAGTAATGACGAATATTCTCTAAGCTGTATCGAAAGATGCAGCCAAAGATATTCACATTACGGCATAACGCGTGAGGTGCAAGACCTCACCAGTCTTTGAATACCAGGCTTTGATTCTCGCTAAGAGAATCCAAAGTTATAGGGTCAAGTGACTAAGAGCATATGGTGGATGCCTTGGCGATGATAGGCGACGAAAGACGTGATAGCCTGCGATAAGCTTCGGGGAGCTGGCAAATAAGCTTTGATCCGGAGATTTCTGAATGGGGGAACCCACCTCGCAAGAGGTATCGTGCACTGAATACATAGGTGCTCGAAGCGAACCTGGAGAACTGAAACATCTAAGTACCCAGAGGAAAAGACATCAACCGAGATTCCGATAGTAGTGGCGAGCGAATTCGGAAGAGCCTTGCAGTGATAGTCGATCAGTTAACAAAACGGCATGGAAAGGCCGACCATAGTGGGTGATAGTCCCGTATGTGAAAACCGATCGGTGGTACTAGGCTGCAGACAAGTAGGGCGGGGCACGAGAAACCCTGTCTGAATATGGGGGGACCATCCTCCAAGGCTAAATACTCATCATCGACCGATAGTGAACCAGTACCGTGAGGGAAAGGCGAAAAGAACCCCGGGAGGGGAGTGAAATAGATCCTGAAACCGTATGCTTACAAAAAGTCGGAGCCCTTCGGGGTGACGGCGTACCTTTTGTATAATGGGTCAGCGACTTACATTCAGTGGCAAGCTTAACCGAATAGGGGAGGCGAAGAGAAATCGAGTCCGAATAGGGCGATTAGTCGCTGGGTGTAGACCCGAAACCAAGTGATCTATCCATGGCCAGGATGAAGGTGCCGTAACAGGTACTGGAGGTCCGAACCCACTAATGTTGCAAAATTAGGGGATGAGCTGTGGATAGGGGTGAAAGGCTAAACAAACTTGGAAATAGCTGGTTCTCTCCGAAAACTATTTAGGTAGTGCCTCAAGTATTACCGTCGGGGGTAGAGCACTGTTTAGGCTAGGGGGTCATGGCGACTTACCAAACCTATGCAAACTCCGAATACCGACGAGTACAGCTTGGGAGACAGAGCACCGGGTGCTAACGTCCGGACTCAAGAGGGAAACAACCCAGACCGCCAGCTAAGGTCCCTAAAACGGGCTAAGTGGGAAACGAAGTGGGAAGGCTAAAACAGTCAGGATGTTGGCTTAGAAGCAGCCATCATTTAAAGAAAGCGTAATAGCTCACTGATCGAGTCGTCCTGCGCGGAAGATGTAACGGGGCTAAGCCAGTTACCGAAGCTGCGGATGTGCCATTTATGGCACGTGGTAGGAGAGCGTTCTGTAAGCCTGTGAAGGTGTCTGGTAACGGATGCTGGAGGTATCAGAAGTGCGAATGCTGACATGAGTAGCGTTAAAGGGGGTGAAAAGCCCCCTCGCCGTAAGCGCAAGGTTTCCTACGCAACGTTCATCGGCGTAGGGTGAGTCGGCCCCTAAGGCGAGGCAGAGATGCGTAGCTGATGGGAAACAGGTCAATATTCCTGTACCGATCAATAGTGCGATGTGGGGACGGAGAAGGTTAGCTCAGCCAACTGTTGGAATAGTTGGTTCAAGCGTGTAGTCGTGCTCTTTAGGCAAATCCGGAGAGCTGAGATGAGGCGTGATAACGAGTGTGCTTGCACACGAAGTGAGTGATACCCTGCTTCCAGGAAAAGCCACTAAGCTTCAGCTATTGACGACCGTACCGCAAACCGACACTGGTGCGCGAGATGAGTATTCTAAGGCGCTTGAGAGAACTCAGGAGAAGGAACTCGGCAAATTGACACCGTAACTTCGGGAGAAGGTGTACCCCAAGTAAGTGAAGTTGTACAAACGGAGCTCAAAGGGGTTGCAAAAAATTGGTGGCTGCGACTGTTTAATAAAAACACAGCACTCTGCAAACACGAAAGTGGACGTATAGGGTGTGACGCCTGCCCGGTGCTGGAAGATTAAATGATGGGGTGCAAGCTCTTGATTGAAGTCCCAGTAAACGGCGGCCGTAACTATAACGGTCCTAAGGTAGCGAAATTCCTTGTCGGGTAAGTTCCGACCTGCACGAATGGCGTAACGATGGCCACACTGTCTCCTCCTGAGACTCAGCGAAGTTGAAATGTTTGTGATGATGCAATCTCCCCGCGGAAAGACGGAAAGACCCCATGAACCTTTACTGTAGCTTTGTATTGGACTTTGAACGGATCTGTGTAGGATAGGTGGGAGGCTTTGAAGTGAGGTCGCTAGATCTCATGGAGCCGACGTTGAAATACCACCCTGGTGCGTTTGAGGTTCTAACCTGGATCCATTATCTGGATCGGGGACAGTGCATGGTAGGCAGTTTGACTGGGGCGGTCTCCTCCCAAAGCGTAACGGAGGAGTTCGAAGGTACGCTAGTTACGGTCGGACATCGTGACGATAGTGCAATGGCATAAGCGTGCTTAACTGCGAGACTGACAAGTCGAGCAGATGCGAAAGCAGGACATAGTGATCCGGTGGTTCTGTATGGAAGGGCCATCGCTCAACGGATAAAAGGTACTCTGGGGATAACAGGCTGATACCGCCCAAGAGTTCATATCGACGGCGGTGTTTGGCACCTCGATGTCGGCTCATCTCATCCTGGGGCTGTAGTCGGTCCCAAGGGTATGGCTGTTCGCCATTTAAAGAGGTACGTGAGCTGGGTTTAAAACGTCGTGAGACAGTTTGGTCCCTATCTTCCGTGGGCGCTGCAGATTTGAGGAAGCCTGCTCCTAGTACGAGAGGACCGGAGTGGACACACCTCTGGTGTACCTGTTGTCACGCCAGTGGCATCGCAGGGTAGCTAAGTGTGGAAGAGATAACCGCTGAAAGCATCTAAGCGGGAAACTCGTTTCAAGATGAGATCTGCCGGGGCCTTGAGCCCCCTGAAGGGTCGTTGTAGACCACGACGTTGATAGGCTGGGTGTGGAAGCGCAGTAATGCGTTAAGCTAACCAGTACTAATTGCCCGTGCGGCTTGACCCTATAACTTTGGGCAAGCCTGGAAAAATAAAAGACAGAACGCAAGTTCTAGTTATGCCGAAAAGGCGCAATCGAAAAGCTGATTGAAGACTCTATGAATTCGTTGGACTGAAGGTGAGCGAGATTAAGAAGTTAATCGAGGCGCCATCAATCTGACAAAAAGTTTATGCCTGATGACCATAGCAAGTTGGTACCACTCCTTCCCATCCCGAACAGGACAGTGAAACGACTTTGCGCCGATGATAGTGCGGGTTCCCGTGTGAAAGTAGGTCATCGTCAGGCTCTTACAGTGAAAACCCCGTAGTCGCAAGATTACGGGGTTTTTTATTTGATCAATCGGTATTCTTGATATTGCTTGCGCAGTAGCGGACAAGGAAAGGATGAGCATGCAGCTGCAGGACATGTTGTATTCACAGGGCTTTGGCATTCGCCGCGTGTGCTCAGGCTTGGTGCAGCAAGGCTGGGTGGAGCTATGGAACCCGCAGACCTCTGACTGGGAGAAGGTCCTGGATTCCACCCAGCAGGTGGATCCTGAAGGTCTGCGCTTCAGGGTGCAAGGCGTGGAGTGGGAGTATCACGAGCTGGGTTATGTGCTGCTGAACAAGCCCGCCGGCACCGAGTGCTCGCAAAAGCCATCGGCCTATCCCAGCATCTATACCTTGCTGCCGGCTCCGCTGCGTCAACGACCCAACAAAGGGGCGGTACAAGGTGTTCAGGCGGTGGGGCGCCTGGATCAGGATACGACCGGTATGCTGCTGCTCAGCGACGATGGCCAGTTCATCCACCGCATGTCGTCGCCCAAAAAGCATGTCTCCAAGGTTTACCGGGTGACCTGCAAGCATCCGGTGGATGCCAAGCAGATACAGCGGCTGCTGGATGGCGTCGTTCTCGACGATGATCCCAAGCCCGTCAAGGCAGCGGCCTGCGAGCAGGTGGACAGCCATGTGCTGGATCTGACGCTGACCGAGGGCAAGTATCACCAGGTCAAGCGCATGATTGCGGCCGTGAGCAACCGGGTCGAAGGTCTGCATCGCAGAAGAATCGGCGGCATGGAGTTGCCTGCCGATCTGGAGCCTGGCCAATGGCGCTGGCTGACGGCACATGAGCTGGAATTGTTCAAGCCGGGCAAGTAAAACCGAGCAAGATAAAAAGCCTGCTGGCTTGCGCCAGCAGGCTTTTTGATTGGGGACACGGGCAATCAGTGTCGCTGCGCAGGGAGCATGGACGTCTGCTGGAGCTTGCCCGAGGCTTGCAGCGCAGCGCCAGGCAGGAATTCGATGCCGGTGCGGCGCACCAGCTCTGCGTAGCTGATGGGTTCGGTGACACGGGCCGCATCATCATTGGCCTGCCAGTGCGCCCAGGCACGCTGGCTCTGAGCGTCGTAAACCAGCTTGTAGAGAAAGCTGGGCACACGCACCTGGTTGTGGCCGACGGAGGCGGCGCCAGCATCAAAGACCGGGCCGGTGATGATGTAGACATCGCCCTGAGCTCGTTGTGCGTAGCTGCGCGTGTCTTTTTCGATGCGGGCCCAGGGGCCGCCGTTCTGCTTGATGGACTGGGGCACCATATTGGCCAGCGAGAAGCTCTGGGCCATGGCCTGTGCGGTCGGCATGTCGCCAGCGGGAGCCATGTGGCCGCGTGAGTAGCCGGAGCGCTTGTAGTCGTCCAGCTCGGCGCGTTCATCGCGGGGCAGGCGGGCGTCGCTGTAGAACTTGTTGGTGCGCTTTTCGTCGGCATCGGCGACCAGGGCCTTGTTCAGACGTTGAGCAACGAAGACGGGAGTCTTGCTCTGGCCGCTGTGCAGCACGGCAAACGCGTCATAGCACAGCGCACGCAGCTTGGGCTGATCGCTGAGCACGGGAGCTTTGCCATTGGCAAAGAACTGCGGGCATTGCTCAAAGCCCTGGGTGCTGCGCGTGGGATTCTTGACCTGGACGAGCGATGTGGGGCTGACCGCTGCCGAGGGTGCAGGCATCCGGGCGGAGCAGGCCACGCTGCTGATGGCCAGCATTGTGATGCCGGCATGGCGCAGCCATCGGGGGGAGCGTGAGGAGAAAGAGGAAAGCGGTGCTGAAAAAGCGGAAGACATGCGCGAGGAAGGCCGAGGGAGATGAAAAGAGTGCCAGCAGCCCAGGCGCAAGAGCGAGTCTGGCCGTCATCGAAGAGGATTGATTGCTACTTGAATAAGAGCTGCTTAAGCAAGCTTTGAAAGCTTTTCAAGGTAAAAGTTTCCTGAAAAGCTTTGTAATAAAGCGCTAAGTGCTCATATTTTATAAGGGCTAGACTTTGCAACAGTCCTGACCCTGCTTACGTCGCCAAGCTTCGGATCCCCGATGGCGTTCCATGCATGAGCAGGATCTGCAGCGCGGCTTGGGTTTGCAGATGCAGCTGCTTGAGCGCCTCATCTTTCTGGGGCGGCAAAATGTACTGGCCCTGTGCGTTCCTCGCATAGGGCTTGCCCAGAATGTCGGCCATATCGATCTGGTAGTAGCTGCGGTCGCCGTATGGCCGCTTGCCGTCGATATAGGGCAAGGGCCAGATCGCCTGGCCGTCTTCCTCCTCGGCCAAAACATAAGGCAGGTCATCGGTACCGACTTCTCGCCACAGGGCGGCATGCAGCAGCGTCAGGTGTTCGGGACGAAAGTCGAAGCTGCTGTCTGGCGCCTGATCTGAGAAGTCGGGCGGCAAGGCATAGCGACCGGGCGCCAAGGTGGCGTTTGCCACAAACTCCGGCAGCCAAAGGCAGACCTCGGCCAGGAGCCTGGTGGACAGAGCAGGATCGTGACTGCGCAGCACCTGCTGGGCAGTGTCGAGGGTGGACAGATCGCCGCCAAAGGGCTGCACGGGATCGAAGCCGGGTGCTCCCGACTCTATGGGCATCCACTGCACCCGCAGCAGGCGTATCAGCTGCAGATGCTGGGCGCTCAGTGGCGGCAGCGCCTGGCTGAAGACGGTCTGGATCACGGATCGACGTTCGGTACTGCCCGGACGCTTGCGCAGCCACGACCAGCTCAAAGAGCCGGTTGCCGCAACTGCCAGGGTGGAGAGTGTGGAGATCAGCAGCCTGCGCTTCATGGGCGGAGGCTTTCAGTCATCGATGGAAGCGCTCCAGCGGTCGCCCCAGCCGCTGCTGCGTTGCACGCGGTCGATATCCCGGCGGTCACGCTTGGTGGGGCGGCCGGTGTGCTGCGCCGCCAGTGTCGCTGCAGGTTCGGGAGCCAGACGGCGCTGCTCGGCCAGCTGTTCTCGCTGGGCAATGCTTTGCGCTGTTTCCTCGTATAGCTGCTGGGCCACGGGGGCCGGGCCGCGCATGCCGCTCAGCCCACGCACTATGACTTCCCTGGGAATATTACCCTGGCGCAGGTGGATATGGTCGCCCGGACGGATTTCACGCGAGGCCTTGGCATTGGCGTTGTTGACCGTGACCCGGCCTTTGCCAATTTCCTCCACAGCCAGGCTGCGGGTCTTGTAGAACCGCGCGCACCACAGCCATTTGTCCAGACGCATGGATTCAGTTTCACTCATGTCGGTATTTTGCGGCGTGAAGGGATGGCGATTCAAGTCAGAGCAGTATCCATGTCCTGGGCATCGCCATTGTGCAGGGGCAGCTGAATCAGCGCCTGCAGGCCACGCACGCGGCCGAGTCCGTCATGCAGATTGCGCAGCTCGATCTGGCCGCCCAGGGTTTGGACGATCTCCTGGCAGATGGCCAGGCCCAGGCCCGAGCCGCTGCGCGCGTTGCCCGCCGAAAAAGGCTGAAACAGCCGCTGGGCCAGTTCATCGTCGATGCCGCTGCCGCTGTCTTCGATACTCAGCTGCGCCATGCCGTTGTGCGCGCGCACATCGACTTGCAGACTCCCGTGCCTGGGTGTGTGGCGTATGGCGTTGTGCAGCAGGTTGCGGGTCAGCTCGCGCAGCATCCATTCATGGGCGGCCACGCAGCAGGCCTGGGTTTCGATGCCGAAGTCCATGTCGTGATCGGCAATCAGCGGCGATAGCTCCAGCGCCACGTCGCGTACGATATCGTCGAGCTGGGCGAGCATGGCGCTGCTCTGGCTGCTGTCTTCCTGGCGCAGCTGCTCGACCTTGGCCAGGGCCAGCATCTGGTTGGCGACGCGGGTGGCGCGGTCCACCGTGTCGTCGATCTCGGCAAAGGCCTGGGCCGGTGGAATATCGCCGCGCTTGGCCGACTGCACCTGGACCTTGAGCACCGCCAGCGGCGTGCGCAACTGGTGCGAGGCGTCGCGCACAAAGCGCTTCTGGTTGCTCAGCAGACCTTGCAGGCGCTGCATGGTCTGGTTGGTGGCCTCCAGCAGGGGCTGGATTTCGCGCGGGGCCTCGGGGGCCGCCAGCGGGCTCAGATCCCCCTGGGCCCGGCCTTGCAGGTCCTGGCTGAGCTGGCGTATGGGCTGGGTGGCGCGCTGCACGACGATGATGACGATCAGCGCGACGACCAGCACCAGCAGGGCCTGTCGAATCAGGGTGTCGCGCAGAATCTGCAAGGCCAGGGATTCGCGCAGCTCCAGGGTTTCGGCGACCTGGATCACGGCCATGCCGCGCCCGTCGGCACTGGCAACCGGCTGCAGCAGCACGGCGACGCGCACGGGGTGGCCGCGAAACTCGTCGTCATAGAAGTCCACCAGCGCCGCATAGGGCGGGCGCTGCGGAATCCTGCCGTTCCAGACAGGCAGCTCCGCAAAGCCCGAAATCAGTTGTCCATCCAGCGTGGAGACGCGGTAGAACATGCGGCTCTGGTTGTCGGCCTCGAAGATTTCCAGCGCCGAATAGGGGACGATGGCGCGCAGCTGTGCGTGCTCGTCGTATCCGGTAACGCCGATCTGTTCGCTGATGCTCTTGGCCGAGGCCAGCAGGGTTCTGTCGTAAGCCGTGTGCAGCGATGCCAGCGTCTGCTGATAGAGGCTCCAGGCATTGAGGGCAATCAGCGCCAGCACGGGCAGCAGGATGCCGGTGAGCAGCAGGCGCCTCAGCGACCAGGCTGTCTTCGGCCGCGTCCTTGCCGGATTGGCTGTCATGCTGCCGCCTCGGCTTTGACCAGATAGCCCAGACCGCGCAGGGTGACCAGCTGCACGCCGGTGCCGCCCAGCTTTTTGCGCAGACGGTAGGCCACGACTTCCACGGCCTCGTATTGCACATCGACCTCGCCGGGGAAGACCAGGCTGAACAGCCTCTCCTTGGTGACCGCATGGCCGGGGCGCGCCAGCAGCGCATGCATCATGGACAGCTCGCGCGGGGTCAGCTCCAGGACCTTGTCGTCGAGATAGATCGCGCCGCTTTCCTTCTCATAGCGCAATGCGCCCAGGGCGATTGCCTCGGAACCTGACCGGGGTGTGAAGCTATCCTGACTGCGGCGCAGCAGGGCGCGCAGGCGCGCTTCCAGCTCGTCGAGGTCAAAGGGTTTGGCCAGATAGTCGTCGGCGCCGGCATTCAGGCCCATGACGCGGTCGCCCACGGTGCCGCGCGCGGTCAGGATCAGCACCGGCGTGCGCAGGCCCAGGGCGCGGGCGCGCTCCAGCACCTGCAGGCCGTCGAGACCGGGCAGACTCAGGTCCAGCACCACGGCATCGGGTTCGCGGGTTTGCCAATGGGCCAGGGCACTGGGGCCGTCGGCCGCCACATCCACATTCAGGCCGCGACGCATCAGTGTGCGCTGCAGCGTGGTGCGCATGGCGGAGTCATCTTCAACAAGCAGTAGTTGCATGTTGCCGAACATAGCACTGCGCTGCGAATGCGCAGACAAGTCGTGAAACTACCGGGGCTGCTTAAGGGATAGCCCTAGGTGATTGGACAGCTGTTTGACAGGCAGGCTGTCCATGATTGCATCCACTAACTACATAAGGAGTACATCATGCGTCGTGATACGTTTCTGAAGTCTCTGGCAGCCCTGGCGGCAGCCGGTGCTTTGCCCCTGTCGGCCCAGGCCGCGGCAGCCATCAAGATGATGCTGCCCGCCAACCCGGGTGGCGGCTGGGACACGACAGGCCGTGCCCTGGGCAAGGCCTTGCAGGACGCAGGTGTGGCTTCTTCCGTCACTTATGACAACAAGGGCGGTGCTGCCGGTGCCATCGGCCTGGCCCAGTTCGTCAACGGCAGCAAGGGTGATCCCAATGCCATGATGGTCATGGGCGCCGTGATGCTGGGCGGCATCATTACCGGCAAGCCTCCCGTCAATCTGAGCCAGGCCACGCCTCTGGCGCGCCTGACCAGCGAGTACAACGTGTTTGTGCTGCCCGCCAACTCGCCGTTCAAGAACATGGCGGAAGTGGTGGCCCAGCTCAAGAAGGATCCCGGCTCCGTCAAGTGGGGCGGTGGCTCGCGCGGCTCCACCGAGCACATTGCCGCGGCCATGATCGCCCGTGAAGTGGGCGTGGACCCCGCCAAGATCAACTACGTGGCTTTCCGTGGGGGCGGCGAGGCCATCTCCGCCATCCTGGGCGGCAACGTCACCGTGGGCGGCAGCGGCTTCAGCGAGTTCGCCGAATACATCGCGACCGGCAAGATGAAGCCCATCGGCGTGACCTCGGCCCAGCGCCTCAAGGGTGCAGCGTCCAGCGTTCCCACGCTCAAGGAGCAGGGCATCAACGTGGAAATCGGCAACTGGCGCGGTGTGTATGGCGCTCCCGGCATCTCCAAGGCCCAGCGCGACGAGCTGGTCGCCCAGATCGAAAAGGCCACCAAGAGCAAGGCCTGGGCCGAAGCGCTGCAGAAGAACGACTGGACACCTGCCTGGCTGGGCGGCGATGCCTTTGGCAAGTTCGTGGACGATGAGTTCGCCAGCCTGCGCGCCACCATGGCCAAGTCCGGCATGATCTGACGATCACCAGGCCGCTGCGTTCTGCAGCGGCCTTTTCAGGGCATGGCACAGGGCTGGCGACTTCAGCCCTGATCGCGTTGTGTCCTGCTGTTTTCCCCCGCACTGATTGATGGCCTGCCCCTGACGGCGCAAGCCAGGGTTTGTGCAACCCCATGATGCCGTGGGAGCTGCCGCAAGGCGACTCTGGCGGGTTCCGAAAACCATTGAAATCACACACATTCATCATGTCTGATTCCTTCCAAGATCTGGCCCGGGCAGCGGAGGCCGCACAGGTTTCGGCCTATGCAGACCCCGACGAGCCGCAGAGCCCCAACGTGCCGTCCAAGAGAGCGCAAACCATTGTCGGTGCGGGCGTGCTGCTGGTCGCTGCGGGACTGGCCCTTGGCTCACTGCAAATTCCTTCGGACTCCGGCTACGGCGGCGTCGGCCCCAATTTCCTGCCCTGGGTCTGCGCAGTGGTGCTGGGTATCTGCGGTGCCCTGCTGATCTGGGAAGCACGCAGCGGTGGTTTTCGCCATGCGGCCGACCCGGGCGGCCAGCCCAAGGTCGACATCCTGCCCTTTGCCTGGGTCTCGGCCGGTCTGCTGGTGAATGCGGCCTTGATCGGTACCCTGGGCTTTATTTTCAGCTGCACCATCTGCTATGTGCTGGCCGTGCAGGGCCTGCGCCGAGCCGCGCATCAGTCGCAGGCGTCCGCACCGGGCACCTGGGTCAAGGATGTGATCACGGGGCTGCTGATTGCGGCACCGGTGTTCTGGATGTTTACCAAGTTCCTGGCCATCAATCTGCCTGGTCTGACTGAAACGGGGTGGCTGTAATGGATATTTTCAATGCTTTGATGGCTGGCTTTGCCACGGCCATCACGCCCGCCAATCTGCTGTGGGCTCTGGTGGGCTGTGCCCTGGGTACGGCCGTGGGCGTGCTGCCCGGTATCGGCCCGGCCGTGGCCGTGGCCATGCTGCTGCCCATCACCGCCAAGGTGGATGTGACGGCATCCATGATCTTTTTCGCCGGCATCTACTACGGTGCCATGTATGGCGGTTCGACCACCTCGATTCTGCTGAACACACCTGGCGAGACGGCATCCATGGTCACTGCCATGGAAGGCAACAAGATGGCCAAGAGCGGCCGAGCCGGGGCGGCGCTGGCAACTGCCGCGATCGGCTCGTTTTTCGCGGGTACCTTTGCCACCGTGGTGGTGACCCTGTTCGCTCCCTATGTGGCCGACTTCGCCGTGAAATTGGGCCCGCCCGAGTACTTCATGCTCATGGTGCTGGCCTTCACCACCGTGAGTGCCGTGCTGGGTCAGAGCACGCTGCGCGGCATGACGGCGCTGTTTGTCGGTCTGGCTGCGGGTTGCATCGGCATGGACCAGATCTCCGGTGCGGCGCGCTATACCGGCGGCAAGATGGAGTTGCTGGATGGCATCGATATCGTGCTGGTGGCCGTGGGTCTGTTTGCCGTGGCCGAAGTGCTGTATGCCGCCATGTATGAAGGCAAGGTCGAGGAGTCGCAGAACAAGCTGACGCGTGTGCACATGACCAAGCGCGACTGGAAGCGTTCCTGGCCCGCCTGGATGCGCGGTACGCTGCTGGGGACACCGTTCGGTTGCATTCCTGCCGGCGGTACCGAGATCCCGACCTTTCTGAGCTACGCGACCGAAAAGAAGCTGGCCAAGGGCGAAGACAAGGCCGAGTTCGGCGGCAAGGGCGCCATCGAAGGCGTGGCCGGTCCGGAAGCCGCCAACAATGCGACCGTGACCGCGGCTCTGATTCCGCTGCTGACTCTGGGCATTCCCACCAGCAACACCACGGCCGTGCTGCTGGGCGCTTTCCAGAACTACGGCATCAACCCCGGCCCCCAGCTGTTTACCAGCTCTGCGGCCCTGGTCTGGGCGCTGATCGCCTCGCTGTACATCGGCAACGTGATGCTGCTGGTGCTCAACCTGCCCATGGTGGGCCTGTGGGTCAAGCTGCTGAAGATTCCGCGTCCCCAGCTGTATGCCGGCATTCTGATCTTCGCAACCGTCGGTGCCTACGGCATGCGCCAGAGCGCATTCGATCTGTTCCTGCTCTACGGCATCGGCGTGCTGGGCGTGATCATGCGCCGCTTCGACTTCCCCACCGCTCCCGTGGTGGTGGGCATGATCCTCGGCCCACTGGCCGAAGCCCAGATGCGCAACGCCGTGTCTATCGGCGAGGGCAGCTGGTGGATCTTCCTGCAGCGCCCCATGTCGCTGACGCTGATCATCATCGTGCTGGCTGTGCTGATCATTCCCCGCGTGCTCAAGCGCCTGTCGCAGGCCAAGCATGCCCGGGAGGCAAGCACCGCCTGAGTCCGCTTTCCTAGCCTGCTGCGGGTGCTTCACGCATGGAGCCCGTTGCATTCACATCCCCTGTCCGGTGAGCCGGACAGGGGATTTTTTTATGGAGGCAGGCTCAGTTCATGGGCGTGGATGCGTTGTCCGCTCAGGCATGGGGGGCGCCAGGAGCGCGGCTACAGGTCTGTGCTGATGGTTGGGCTTCAATGTCGCCCTACCATGACGCGATGGAAATGAGCCAACTGCTACCCCACGATTTCGCTTGTGAGCTACCCGAAGATGCCGACGGCATCTATGCCCTGGCGGCACGGTCCATGTTTCAGCTGTTCTCTTCAATGAGCCAGGGCATGTTTCTGGTCGACAGAAGCGGGCGCATCGTCTGGGTCAACAAAGGCTACGAGCGTTTTTTGCCGCGCCTGGGTGTGGCCGGTGTGGGCGACTTTCTCGGGCATATGGTGGAGGAGGTCATCCCCAACACCCAGATGCGGGGCGTGCTGGAGACCGGCAAGCCGGTCCTGATCGATCTGCTGACCAATAGCGCCGGAACCTTTGTCGTCAGCCGCCTGCCGCTGCATGACGATGAAGGAGGCGTGATCGGTGCCATCGGCATTGTGCTGTTCGACCAGCCAGAAACGACCTTGCAGCCGCTGATCAGCAAGTTCGCGATGCTGCAGCGCGATCTCGATGAGGCGAGGCGCGAGCTGGCTGCCCAGCGCAGCCGCAGCTTGCACGCGTCCGTACAGGGGTCGCGCCGCAGCAAATACAGCTTTGCCAGCTTTGTGGGCAGCAGCCCGGCCGCGGTCGAGGTCAAGCGCCAGGCACGGCGGGCGGCCCAGTCCATGAGCCCGGTGCTGTTGCTGGGCGAGACAGGTACCGGCAAGGAGGTGCTGGCTCATGCCATCCATGCCGCATCGGCGCGGTCTGCCGGTCCTTTTGTGAGCGTCAATATCGCGGCCATTCCCGAGACGCTGCTGGAGGCAGAATTCTTCGGTGTGGCACCGGGCGCATTTACCGGAGCCGAGCGCAAGACACGCGATGGAAAGTTCAAGCTCGCCGATGGCGGTACCCTGTTTCTGGATGAAATCGGCGACATGCCCGCCAGCCTGCAGGCCAAGCTGCTGCGGGCCTTGCAGGAGGGCGAGATCGAGCCGCTGGGCTCCAATCAGATCGTGCATTTCGATGTGCGTGTGGTGGCCGCGACTTCTCGCGATCTGCTGCAGATGGTACGCGACGGGCGCTTCCGCGAAGACCTGTTCTACCGGCTGCATGTGCTGCCCGTGCGCGTGCCGCCGCTGCGCGAGCGCAGCAGCGATATCCCGGCCCTGGTGGAAATGCTCTGCGAGGACCTGGCACTGCGCAACGACATGGTTCCGCCGGAGCTGGGCAAGGGCGCGCTGGAACTGCTGGTTGCGCAGGCTTGGCGCGGCAATATTCGCGAGCTGCGCAATGTGCTGGAGCAAGCCGCCATGCGCTGCGATGACTCGCACATCGATGCCGGCCTGCTGGCACAGGTGCTGCGCTCGTCCGGGGTCGAGCCTCAGGCTCCGCATCTGCAGCCCCCAGCTCAGGAGACCATGGCGGCAATGCCGGCAACGGGTGATCTTCTCAAGCCGCTGGCCGAGCAAATGGCCGATCTCGAAACCCGCGCCATACGGGCCGCGATGCAGGCCCATGGGGGTAACAAGCTGGCGGTGGCAAGGACGCTCGGCATATCGCGCGCCAAGCTGTACGACCGGCTCGAGAGGCTGAATTTCTGAGCCATGCTAGGGATTGCCCTTGGTGGGTAGGACTTGGTTTGTTTTTATAGTTATAAAAAATATCTAATTTAAGTCCGGAGACAGCATGGCATTGGTACAAGGGCAGGAAGTGTGGAGGCCCACCCAGCAACGGCAGGAGCAAAGCGGCCTGTGGCATTACATGAACTGGCTGCGCGACAGCCGTGGCCGTGACTTCTCCGACTATGAGGCGCTGTGGCAATGGTCGGCAACCGATATCGAAGGTTTCTGGCGCTCCATCTGGGACTACTTCGACGTTCAGGCCGATGGTGACCCCACGCAGGTGCTGGCCAGCCGCAGGATGCCCGGTGCCGAGTGGTTTCCCGGCACCCGGCTGAACTACGCAGAGCACATCTTCCGCCAGGCCAGCGATCAGCGTCCGGCCATCATTGCGCGCTGCGAGGGCCAGACTCCGGTCGAAGTCTCCTGGCAGCAGTTGCAGCGCGATGTGGGCGCCCTGGCGGCAAGCCTGCGCGGTCTGGGCATAGGGCGTGGCGATCGCGTGGTGGCCTATCTGCCCAATGTGCCGCAGACCGTGGTGGCGTTTCTGGCCTGCGCCAGCATTGGCGCCATCTGGTCTAGCTGCGCGCCGGAGATGGGTGTTTCCGTGGTGCTGGACCGCTTCCAGCAGATTGCGCCCAAGCTGATTTTTGCGACCGACAGCTATACCTACGCCGGCAGGCAGTTCGATCGCCGTGAAGTGCTGGACGAAGTGCTCCAGGGTCTGCCCGATATCGCCCAGGTGATTCATGTGCCGGGGCCCTTGTTCGGCAGCGATGCCGAGCATGCTGCCGTGCCCTGGCGTGACTGCTTGAGCTGGGACGAGGCAACGCGCCATGCAGTGCCACTGCAGTTCGAGCGCCTGCCGTTCTCCCATCCGCTATGGGTGGTGTACTCCTCGGGAACCACCGGCCTGCCCAAGGCCATGGTGCACAGCCATGGTGGCATCGTGCTCACCCACCTCAAGACCAATCGCCTGCAGCACGATGTCTTGCCCGGCGATCGCTTCATGTTCCTGGGCAGCACGGGCTGGATTGTCTGGAATCTGATGATAGGCAGCCTGCTGGCCGGTGCGACCGTGGTCCTGTCCGACGGCAACCCGACGGCGCCCCATGATGATGCGCTCTGGGACTTCATCGACCAATACCAGGTCAGCATCTTTGGTTGCGGCGCGGCCTTCCTCATCAAGAGCATGAAGGATGGTGTCTCGCCGAAGAAGGGGCGCCAGTTCGAGAAGCTGCGTGCCATCAACTCCACGGGCTCGCCGCTGCCTCTCGATGCCTATGCCTGGGTCTATGAGAGCGTCAAGGGCGATCTGTGGCTGGCTTCGATCAGCGGCGGCACGGATATCGCCTCGGGCTTTGTGGCCTGCGCTCCCATACTGCCCGTCAACGCGGGCGAGATCCAGTGCCGCGAACTGGGCGTGGCCGCCCATGCCTTCAACGAGCAGGGCCAGAAGGTGGTTGCCGAAGTCGGCGAGCTGGTGATTACCGAGCCCATGCCCTCCATGCCCGTGTTCTTCTGGAGCGACGAGAGCGGGGCGCGCTACCACGACAGCTATTTCGATGTGTTTGCCGGCTACTGGCGCCATGGCGACTGGATCGAGTTCAGCGAGCGCGGCACGGCCGTGATCTACGGGCGCTCGGACAGCACCATCAACCGCTTCGGCATACGCATGGGCACGGCGGAGATCTACCGTGTCGTCGAGGAGCTCGACGCCGTCAAGGACAGCCTGGTGGTCGACCTCGAATACCTGGGCCGACCTTCCTTCATGCCGCTGTTCGTGACTCTGGCCGAAGGCCAGGCATTGACGGGCGAGCTGACCGCCCAGATCAAGAACGCCATCAAGACCAAGGCTTCGGCACGCCATGTACCCAATGTGGTGGTACAGGTGGCCGAGATTCCGCGCACCCTCACCGGCAAGAAGATGGAGGTACCTGTGCGCAAGCTGCTGCTGGGCGCGGACGCCGCCAAGGTGGCCAGCCCCGATGCCATGGCCAATCCATCCAGCATTGATTTCTTCATTCAATTTCGAGAGCAGGTGCCGCAGGCGTGACAAGCGCTTGAGGCTGATTTGACTCAATACCCAAAGCAGACCCACCCATGAACCATCAAGATCTGATCGCCATCGACTTCCACACCCATGCGGAAGTCAGCTGCCGCAATCCCTTTGACAGCTATGGCGAGGAGTACGACCGCGCGGCCGACAAATACTTCGGCAGCTCGCTGCGTCCGACGATCGCCGAAACCATTGCCTATTACCGCGAGCGCAAGATCGGTCTGGTGATGTTCACGGTGGACAGCGAGGCGCAACTGGGTCGTCGCCGCATCCCCAATGAAGAGATTGCCGATGCTGCGCGCGAGAACAGCGACATGATGGTGGCATTCGCCAGCATCGACCCACACAAGGGCAAGATGGGCGCGCGCGAGGCCGAGCGCCTGATCACCGAATGCGGCGTCAAGGGCTTCAAGTTCCATCCCACGGTGCAGGGCTTTCATCCCTACGACCGCATGGCCTGGCCCATCTACGAGGTCATCAACCACTACAAGCTGCCCGCCATCTTCCACACCGGCCACAGTGGTATCGGCAGCGGCATGAAGTGCGGCGGCGGCCTGCGTCTGGCCTATAGCAACCCCATGCTGCTGGACGATGTGGCCGTGGACTTCGGCGATATGCAGATCGTCATGGCCCACCCGAGCTTTCCCTGGCAGGACGAGGCGATCTCGGTGGCGCTGCACAAGCCCAATGTCTGGATCGATCTTTCGGGCTGGAGCCCCAAGTATTTCCCCAAGCAGCTGGTGCAGTACGCCAACACCTTGCTCAAGGACCGTGTGTTGTTCGGCAGCGACTTCCCGTTGATCACGCCGGAGCGCTGGATGAAGGACTTCGAGGTCGCCGGCTTCAAGCCCGAGGTCATGCCGGGCATTCTCAAGGACAACGCCGTGCGGCTGCTGGAATTCGACAAAAAGCGCGATGCCGCGTAAAGAACACAAGGATCACCGCAGTGATCCTTTTTTCATGGCGCTTGAACCTTGGCCGAGGCTAAGCCTGAAGCAGTGTATGGAAAACGCGCAGTGTCTTTTTTGAAGACACTTTCTGTCTGATTTTCAGGCAATAGGGGCGCTGACCATCACAGTCCTCAGAGGAAAACCAGACTGGCACGAAGACTGCTAACTGCACACCATACAAAGACAAGCGGAACCACCGCAAACACCGTCAAGGAGACAAACCATGCACAAGCGCAGCCTGCTGCAGTTCGCGGCCCTGGCCGCCATGGCCGCCCATGTTCCGGGGGCTCTGGCTCAATCCGAAATCCGCATCGCCCATGTCTACAGCAAGACCGGGCCGCTGGAGGCCTACGGCAAGCAGACGCAGGCCGGGCTGCTGATGGGACTGGAATACGCCACAGGCGGCAGCATGACGGTGGCAGGCAAGAAGCTGGTACTCATCGAAAAGGATGACCAGGGCAGGCCCGACCTGGGCAAGAGCCTGCTGGCCGCCGCCTATTCGGACGACAAGGCCGATCTGGCGGTCGGCCCCAGCGCGTCGGGCGTGGCGCTGGCCATGCTGCCCGTGGCCGAGGAGTACAAGAAGATCCTGATCGTCGAGCCCGCCGTGGCCGACTCCATCACCGGCGACAAGTGGAACAAGTACATCTTCCGCACCGGCCGCAACTCCAGCCAGGATGCGATCAGCAATGCCGTGGCCATCGACAAGCCCGGAGTGACGATTGCGACACTGGCCCAGGACAATGCCTTCGGCCGCGACGGCGTCAAGGCCTTCAAGGAGGCGGTCAAGAAGGGCAAGCTGGTGCACGAGGAGTATCTGCCAGCGGCCACCACCGATTTCACGGCCGGCGCCCAGCGCCTGATCGACAGGCTCAAGGATGTTCCAGGCAAGAAGGTGATCTGGATTGTCTGGGCCGGTGCCGGCAATCCCTTCAAGATCGCCGACATGGACCTCAAGCGCTACGGCATCGAGATTGCCACGGGCGGTAACATCCTGCCGGCCATGGCTGCCTACAAGAATCTGCCGGGCATGGAGGGCGCCACCTACTATTACTTCGGCATCCCCAAGAACCCGGTGAACGAAGCCATGGTCTCCATGAGCTACAAGCAGTTCAAGGCTCCGCCGGACTTCTTCACGGCGGGCGGCTTCTCGGCCGCGATGGCTATCGTTACGGCACTCAAGAAGACCGGTGGCGACACCAAGACCAACGCCTTGATCAAGGCCATGGAAGGCATGAGCTTCGATACACCCAAGGGCGTCATGACCTTCCGCAAGGAAGATCACCAGGCCATGCAGAGCATGTACCACTTCAGGATCAAGAACGATCCGGCCATGGCCTGGGGCGTTCCCGAGCTGGTGCGCGAGATCAAGCCTGAGGAAATGAACGTTCCCGTGCGCAACCAGCGCTGATCCGGCAGGGAGATCTTCCCGCGCCCACCCGTCCTCTCAATTGATGAACCCTCGGAAACACGAGGGCTGGCATTGCTCATTCCTATTTCAACGATTCACGGAGACAAAGCATGCGAGTTCAATCCTGGAGAAGCGGCGTTGCCGCGCTGGCGCTATGGGGCGGCGTGAACCTGGCCGCGGGGGCGGCCGTGCCGCTGGGGCAATACAACATTGCCACCGACCAGATCAGCGTTTCGGGCCTGTCGTCGGGCGGCTTCATGGCCAATCAGCTGGGCAATGCCTATTCGGCAAGCTTCATGGGGGTGGGGATCTTCGCGGCAGGCCCGTATATGTGCGCCGGCCTGAACAATTACACGGCCTGCATGTACAACGCCAGCATCAGCAGCGCGCAGCTCAATGCCATGCAGTCCAGCATCGACAGTTACAGCAGCGCTGCCAGCATCGACGCCAAGAGCCGAATCGCGGCACAGAAGATCTATATCTTCACGGGCACCAGCGACTACACGGTGGGGCCGAATCTCACCGATGCGCTGCAGACCCAGTATCTGAACAATGGCGTGCCGCAGGGCAATATCGCCTATGTCAAGCGATCGGGGGCTGCCCATGTGCTGCCCACCGACTTCGACAGCAGCGGCAACAATGCCTGCAGCAGCAGCGCTTCGCCCTATATCAGCAATTGCGGCTATGACGGCGCCAAGGCTGCACTCACGCATTTCTATGGTGCGCTCAATCCGCGCAACGATGCTCCGGCCACCGGCAACTACATAGAGTTCAACCAGGCCAGCTATACCAATGCCAATCCTGGCATGGCCAGCACCGGTTGGCTCTATGTGCCGCAGAGCTGCGCCAGCGGCACGCAGTGCAGGCTGCATGTGGTGCTGCACGGCTGCCAGCAGAGCACGGACAAGATTGGCGACAAGTTCGTCAGGAACACGGGCTTCAGCCGCTGGGCGGATACCAACAACATCATCGTGCTGTATCCGCAGACCCAGGTGGACAACAACAACCGCAGCACGAGCAAGAGCGGTTCGCTGGCCAATCCCAATGCCTGCTGGGACTGGATAGGCTGGTATGGCAATAACTTTGCGCAAAAGAGCGGCGTGCAGATGACGGCCATCAAGGCCATGATCGATCGCATTGCCTCCGGCGCGGGCTCCGGCACCGGTGGCGGCAACGGCGGAGGAACCCCGACCCAGCCAGCCCTGGCGGCTCCTACGGGACTGGGTGCGTCGGCTGCCACCAGCACCAGCATGCAGCTGGACTGGGCTCCTGTGACCAGCGCTGCGGGCTATAACGTCTATCGCAACGGCAACAAGGCCAATGCGCTCACGGTCTATGCCACCAGCTATGTCGATGCGGCGCTGAACCCTGCCACCAGCTACAGCTGGACGGTGCGGGCCGTGGACGGCAATGGCGCAGAAAGTGCCGACTCTGCCGCAGTGAGCGCCTCGACGCTGACCGGCAGCAATCCTGCGGGCACTTGCACGACGGCCAGCAATTACGCCCATGTACAGGCCAACCGCGCCTATCAGCAAGGCGGCTATGCCTATGCCAACGGCTCGGGCCAGAACATGGGCTTGTGGAATGTGTTCTACACCACCACGCTGAAGCAGACCGGCAGCAACTACTACGTGATCGGTACCTGCCCCTGAGCAGCGACCGCACGCATTCGAGAAGGAAAGATCCGCTTCCATGGGCATTCTGGCAACGCAAGATCTCACCATCCGCTTTGGGGGCCATGTGGCCGTGAACGCTGTGACCTGCTCGTTCGAGCCGGGCACGCTCACGGCCATCGTGGGCCCCAATGGGGCCGGGAAGACCACTTATTTCAACCTGATCTCGGGCCAGCTCAAGGCCAGCTCCGGTACGGTCACCCTGGGGGGGCGCGATCTGAGCGGCCTACCCGCGTCGGCGCGTACGCGAGCCGGGCTGGGCAGGGCCTTTCAACTCACGAATCTCTTTCCGAATCTGAGCGTGCAGGAGAACGTGCGGCTGGCGGTGCAGGCCAGCATGACGGGAGCGCATCGCCGCGGCTTGAACCTCTGGAGCATCTGGAGCGATCACCGGGCGGTTACGCAGCGTGCGCGACAAATCCTGGAGCGGGTCTCCATGTCCGAGCGTGCCGACACCATCGTCGCCAGCCTGCCGCACGGCGATCAGCGCAAGCTGGAGGTGGCTCTGCTGATGGCGCTGGAGCCGCAGGTCTATATGTTTGACGAGCCCACGGCGGGCATGAGCCATGACGAGGCACCGGTGATTCTGGACCTGATACGCGAACTCAAAAAAGACCGCAGCAAGATCATCCTGCTGGTGGAGCACAAGATGGATGTGGTGCGCGAGCTAGCCGATCGCATCATCGTGCTGACCAACGGGCAGCTGGTGGCCGACGGCAAGCCTGCCGAGGTCATCGCCTCGCCCGTGGTGCAGCAGGCCTATCTCGGCAATGCCGTGAAGGAGGACGCATGAGCCAGACATCCGCCCCTTTGCTGCAACTGTCCGGCGTCCATACCCATATTGGCGGCTATCACATACTGCATGGCGTGGACCTGATCGTGCCGCAGGGCGAGGTCACCATGCTGCTGGGCCGCAACGGCGCCGGCAAGACTACCACGCTGCGCACCATCATGGGCCTGTGGCAGGCCAGCCGGGGCCGCATCCAGTTTGCGCAGAAGGACATTGCCCAGCTGTCCACGCCGGCCATTGCACGCCTGAATATCGCCTATGTGCCCGAGAACATGGGCATCTTTGCCGATCTCACGGTCAAGGAAAACCTGTTGCTGGCGGCACGCGCCGCCGCCCATGCGGGCCAGATGGATGCCGCCCGGCTGGACTGGATCTACCAGCTGTTCCCGGCCGTGCAGAAGTTCTGGAATGCGCCTGCGGGCAAGCTCAGCGGCGGGCAGAAGCAGATGGTGGCCGTGGCGCGCGCCATTGTCGAGCCGCGCGATCTGCTGATCGTCGATGAGCCCAGCAAGGGCCTGGCTCCCGCCATCATCAACAACATGATCGAGGCCTTTGCCCAGCTCAAGGCCGGCGGCGTGAGCATCTTGCTGGTGGAGCAGAACATCGACTTCGCCAAACGCCTGGGCGACGGCGTGGCCGTGATGGACAACGGCCGTGTCATCCACGCGGGCCGCATGGCCGATCTGGCGGCCGATGCGCAGCTGCAGCAGACGCTGCTGGGGCTGTCCTTATGAAGGGAGTCGCATCCGACATGCCATCCGTCTTTATGTCTCACTCGCAAGCCGCCATGGATCTGGCCGTGTTGGCGGGCAATCGGAGGGAGCCTGCATGAGCTTCAAGGATATGGATTACAAGCCGCTGTTGCTGGTGCCGCTGCTGGCGCTGGTGACGCTGCCGCTGGTGGGATCGCCCAGCACCTGGCTGACGCTGACGGTTGCAGGTTTGGCCATGGGCATGATCGTCTTCATCATCGCTTCGGGTCTGACGCTGGTGTTCGGCCTCATGGATGTGCTGAACTTCGGGCACGGCGTGTTTATCGCGCTCGGCGCCTTTGTGGCCACCAGCGTGCTTGGCGTCATGGGCGACTGGACGGGCTCGGACCAGCTCTGGCGCAATCTGGCCGCCGTCTTTCCGGCCATGCTGGTGGCGATGCTGGTGGCCGGCGCCGTGGGTCTGGCGTTCGAGCGCTTCATCGTGCGCCCGGTCTATGGCCAGCATCTCAAGCAGATTCTCATCACCATGGGCGGCATGATCATCGGCGAGGAGCTGATCAAGGTCATCTGGGGCCCGCAGCAGATACCGCTGCCCCTGCCCGATGCCATGAAGGGGGCGTGGTTGCTGGGCGATGCGGCCGTGGAGAAGTACCGCGTGTTCGCCGTGCTGGTGGGCGCGCTGGTGTTTGCAGGGCTGGCCTGGACGCTTGCTCGAACCAAGCTGGGCCTGCTGATCCGCGCCGGCGTGCAGGATCGCGAGATGGTCGAGGCGCTTGGCTACCGGGTGCGCAGCCTGTTCATTGGCGTGTTTGTGGCCGGCTCGGCCCTGGCCGGGCTGGGCGGCGTGATGTGGGGGCTGTACCAGCAGAACGTGATTCCGCAGATGGGTGCCCAGGTCAATGTGCTGATCTTCATCGTCATCATCATCGGCGGGCTGGGCAGCACCGGTGGCGCTCTCATCGGAGCGCTGCTGGTGGGGCTGATGGCCAACTACACGGGCTTTCTCGTGCCCAAGGTGGCGTTGTTTTCCAATATCGCACTGATGGTCGCCATCCTGCTCTGGCGGCCCCAAGGTGTCTATCCGGTGGCGAACCGATGAGATATCCCCTGAGTCGTTTAGCGCCTTTGCCTGGCCGGGCGCCCCAAGGGGACGCAACCCTCGCTGCGAGGCGGCCCCTGCTTGTTGGCCGCTGGCCGGGGGCATGCTCAGTTCGAGCAACTCGCCACCAAAGAGATGAAAGGTTGATTGGATGTTGAACCGTTTGCTCTCCGGCGATCTGCCGCGCAGTCGCATCCTGGCACTGATGCTGCTGGCGATCTTCCTCGGTCTTGCCGTGGCGCCGTTTGCCTTTCCCGGTGTCAAGGCGCTCAATGTGGCGGCCAAGGTGCTGATCTTTGTGGTGCTGGTGGCCAGCTTTGACCTGCTGCTGGGCTATACCGGCATCGTCAGCTTTGCCCACACCATGTTCTTCGGCATAGGTGCCTATGGCGTGGCGATTGCCTCCGGCAAGCTGGGGGCGGGCTGGGGGGCGCTGGCCCTGGGGCTGGGGGCGGCGCTGCTGTTGTCGCTGCTCCTGTCCCTGGCCATCGGCCTGTTTTCCCTGCGCGTGCGCGCCATCTTCTTTGCCATGATCACGCTGGCCGTGGCGGCCGCATTTCAGACCCTGGCTTCGCAGCTGTCCGACTGGACGGGAGGCGAGGACGGCCTGACCTTCAAGATGCCCGAATGGCTGTCGCCCAGTTTCGAGCCCTTCGAGAACGAGATCTTCGGCACCCTCATCGACGGCCGCATCATCAGCTACTACCTGCTGTTTGTGCTGGCGCTGGTGCTGGTGCTGATGCTGCTGCGCATCGTCAATTCGCCCTTCGGCCGCGTGCTGCAGGCGATTCGCGAGAACGAGTTCCGTGCCGAGGCCATCGGCTACCGCGTGGTGATCTATCGCACCACATCCAGCGTGCTCTCGGCCCTGTTCGCCTGCGTGGCCGGTGCCATGCTTGCGGTCTGGCTGCGCTACAACGGGCCGGACACCACGCTGTCCTTCGAGATCATGATGGACTGCCTGCTCATCGTCGTCATCGGCGGCATGGGCACGATTTATGGCGCGGTGATCGGCTCCGTCATCTTTCTGGTCGCGCAAAGCTATCTGCAGGATTTGCTGCGGCTAGGCAGCGAGGCCACCGCCAGCCTGCCATGGCTGTCGGCCCTGCTGTCGCCGGACCGCTGGCTGCTGTGGCTGGGGCTGCTGTTTGTGCTCTCGGTCTATTACTTCCCCACGGGCGTTGTCGGGCGGCTGCGTGCTGCGGCATCGCTCAAGGAGTGATCATTTCAATTTTTATAGCTTAAAGCGCTTGATGCATAAGCGTTAAAGGCCAATTCATCCAAAAAATCATGAGCCAGACATCTCCCGCCTTGCCCCTGCCCGCATCTTGCTATGCTCTTTGCGCGGGCTATGAGATTCATTACCTTGACTGGCAGCCGCAAGGCCCCACCAAGGCCACGGTGATCGCCTGGCATGGCCTGGCACGCACGGGCCGCGACATGGATGCACTGGCGCAGTTTCTCGTGGCGCAAGGCTATCGCGTCATCTGCCCGGATACGCTGGGCCGCGGCCTGAGCCAGTGGAGCCGCAACCCGCGCGAGGAATATCGGCTGCGCTTCTATGCCCGTCTGGCGCACGAGCTGATGGATGCGCTGGCGCTGCAGCAGGTGCACTGGGTGGGGACCAGCATGGGCGGTGCGATAGGCACAGTCTGCGCATCCGGCCTGTTCGAGCCGGATCTCAGGCACCGCATTCTCACGCTTACGCTCAACGACAATGCGCCCGAGCTGGCCGAGCCTGCACTGGCCCGCATCAAGAGCTACGCCGGCCGGCCACCGGTGTTCGACACCGTCGCCGAGCTGGAAGGCTTTTTCCGCGCGGCCTACAAGCCCTATGGCTGGCTCAGCGATTTCGAGTGGCGCAAGCTGACCGAGACCAGCACGCGCCGTTGCGACGACGGCCGCGTCACCCCGCATTACGACCCGCGCATGATCGAGCAGTTCACCGAGCATGACAACGACTATCTGCTCTGGGATCACTATGACGCGTTGCAACTGCCCGTGCTGTTGCTGCGCGGCGAGGAGTCCGATCTGGTGCTCAGGCCGGTGGCCGAGCAGATGGAGCAGCGCGGCCCCGGTGTCCGAGGTCTGCTGACCTGGCTGGAAGTGCCGGACTGCGGCCATGCGCCGGCGCTCAATGTGAGCACGCATTTCGAGGCCGTTCTGTCCCATCTGCACCAGGCTTGAAGCGCAACAACCTCGCAGCCCCGGGGATGTTCACGTCTCGCTAGCATCGGTGGCTAAGCCCGGTCGGGGTAAGGAGCGTGGGTCATGGGTTTTGTCGTCGATCTGATTCGGGAATACGGCTTCGGCATTGTCTTTCTCAACGTGCTGGTGGAGCAACTGGGCGCTCCCATCCCGGCCTATCCGGTGCTGGTGGTGACCGGAGCGCTGGAAGGCGGCAGCCTGGCACGCCTGGGCTGGCTCACCGTGATTGCGGTGGCCGCAGCGCTGATTGCCGATGTGCTTTGGTACCACGCAGGCAGAGCCTATGGGCACCGGGTGCTGGGACGTATCTGCCGCATTTCGCTCTCGCCCGATGCCTGCATCCGTCAGACAGAGTCCGTCTATGGTCGCTGGGGCGCCAGGTCTTTGCTGGTGGCCAAGTTCGTGCCGGGCTTTGCCTCCATCGCCAGCGCGCTGGCCGGCGTGGTGGGCACACCGCTGCGCACCTTCGTGCTGTTCGATACGCTGGGGGCCCTGATCTGGGTGGGCTCGGCGGTGTTTCTGGGCTCGCTGTTCAGTTCCACGGTGCAGGATCTGCTCGATGTGCTGACGGCCCTGGGCAAATGGGGGCTGCTGCTGCTGTGCGTGGCGTTCGCGGTCTTCGTGGCGCGCAAGTGGTGGCAGAGGCAGCGCGTGGTGCGTTCGCTGAAGATGCCGCGAATGTCAGTCGAGGAACTGGCGGGGCTCAACGCCCAGGGCATCACGCCGACGGTGATCGATGTGCGCGAACCCCTGCTCTTCGGTCGGAGTCATATTCCCGGTGCCAGCTCCTGGCTGGAGCATCAGGGCAAGGGCAGGGCGGCCTACGAGCACTTGCTGCCGCGTGAGCGGCATGAGCATGGCCTGGTCGTGTATTGCGACTGCCCCGACGAGATCTCCGCCGCGCGCGTGGCCAGGCAATTGCAGCGTGCGGGATTTCGCAACGTCCGGCCATTGTCCGGTGGCCTGACGGCCTGGGAGGCGGCCGGCTTCGAGCTGGAAAAGCCCGAGGCCTGAGCAGTTCCCAAAGAAAAACGCCCTGACCATTTCTCGGGCAGGGCGTCGGGTGGGGTCGAGGCGCTTACTTGCCGGCAGGCATGGAGCAATGCCCGCCCTGTGCGGCCTGGCCGGAGCCGGCGGCAATCAGCGGTGCTTCGAAGCGAAGGTCAATGGCCGGCGATGTATGAAAGTCCCAGGCCAGAAAGACGAGCAGCACGGCCCAGAATACGGTGCGCAAGGTGCTTGGTGAGGTCATGGTGGTTCCTTGCTCAGAAGCCGAAATGGCGGCGGATGCGCAGGCCGAAGATGGTGCCTGCAAATGCCAGTGGGACCCAGATCCAGCCGTGGATGGAGCCGGTGGAGATGCCCGAGAGCATGGCGCCCACATTGCAGCCGAAAGCCAGGCGCGAGCTGTAGCCGAGCACCAGTCCCGCCACCAGGGCCACGACCCATTGTGTGCCTGTCAGTGCCTTGGCTGCCGCGGGCTTGCCGGCGGCAATCCACAATGCGCCGCCCAGAATCCCGATATTGGTGATGCTGGTCACGTCCAGCAGCACGGTCTCGTGCAGGCGCGCCGCATTGCCGGGCTGGCTCCAGAACCAGTTGCTGGCCAGATCGACGGCGCCAGAGGCATTGGCGATCTTGGCGGCCCACAGACCAAAGCCGTAGACCACGCCCCAGGGCTGGCCCGCAATGATCAGGTTGAGCGTAGCCAGGATGGCCAGCAGCACGGCACCCACCAGCCATTTACGCACCATCAGCGGCTTGGCCGGGCGGCTCAGGGCGGCATTGGCCTTTTTCACATACAGGGCCACGCCTGCCGCGATCACGGCCAGCGCGACCAGCGTGGCGATCAGCGCTGGAGCCCAGCCCCATTGAGTGACCAGGCCCACGGGTGCCGTATTGCCCAGGTCCAGCCACCAGCCAAGGTGCAGGCTGCCCAGAAAGCTGCCGATCGCGAACAAGGGCAGTATGGCCGTGTTCATGGGGATGCCCATGCCGGCTTTGTACAGCGTGCCGCTGCCGCAACCGTCGGCGATCTGCATGCACAGGCCGAAGACAAAGGCTCCAACCAGCAGGCTGATGCTGGGTGGGCCGAGAGCTGCCGTCAGCTCCGGGAAATGGCCCAGCAAAGGCATGGCCAGTGCCGCAGCCAGCGCCAGCAGCAGCAACTGGCCAAAGATGCCGCTGCCGTCCTTTTCCTCGACCAGCATGCGCCAGCCCGTGGTGAAGCCAAATCGCTTGCCGGCCAGCACCGCGCCCAGGCCTATGCCCACGGCAAACAGCGCAGCCTGACGCACCGAGACCGACCAAAGCAGCCAGCCAAAGAAAACCGCCAGCAAGGCGGTTATGGGAAGTCGTTTCATGTGTCTTTATGGAATTGATGGGTAAGGACTGCGACGCACTTTCCGCAAAGGGCATGCACCCAGATCAGAGACAACGAGCAAAGGCCGCCCTGCAGCGAAGTTGTCGTCCCCCTTGGGGGCGCCCGGCTTGGGGAAGGCGCGAAGCGACTCAGGGGAGTCATTTAAAAGTTTTTTCCCACCATTTTTGGGCGTCATAGGCCAATGACTGGGCGCGGCCCGGCTGGTTGGCCATGCGCGGCGCGTCCTTGGATTGCGTCCAGTCCACCATGGACCCCGCATACAGCTTCACATTGGGCAGGCCTGCCATTTCGGAGAGGCCGAACCAGTCGGTGGCCGCCCAGTGACCGGTGTTGCAGAAGGCCACCATGTCCTGGCCTTGCGGGCGCTGGACCTTGGCAGCGATTTCCCGGGCCTTGGCTGCATCCACGAACCGCGAGGTACCGGGCACAAACCATTGATTGAAATCCAGTTGCTGGGCACCGGGCAAGGTGCCCGAGAGCTTGGCGGCTGGCGCGCGGGTCTTGCCCAGATAGAAGGCGTCGGGGCGCGAGTCCACCAGGGCTGCGTTGGAGAGGTCGATATGCTTGCCCACGTCCTGCTGGGTGGCCAGCCAGTTGGCGTCAAAAGTCGGGGCGTAGCTGCTGGGCGCAATCTGCACCTGGGTCTTGCCCAGCGGCTTGCCTGCACCCTCCCAGGCCTTCATGCCGCCGTTGACGATGGACAGCTCCTTGAGGCCCAGGCTCTTGAGCGTCCAGTACACACGCGCCGCGGCACCGAAGTCCGTGGCATCGGCACCGCTGGAGATCACGATGGCATGCGTGGCTGGCGTCAGGCCCAGGGACTGGACCAGCGCTACCAGCTTGGCCTGGTCGGGCAGCTCGCCAGGATTGGTGGCTGGGCCGCGCCATTTGCCGTAGGGGGCGTTGGCAGCCTGGGCGATATGGCCGGCCTCGAAGGCTTTGGGGTCGCGGATATCGATGAGGCGGACATCGGTCTGCTGCAGCAGTGGCGGCAGCTGTTCGGGGTTGAGCAGGGGTTGGGCCGCGAGTGCCCAACCGGTGGCGCCCAGGCTCAAGCCCAGACCCAGTGCATAGCGTGTCAGAGAGTTTTTCATGGCAGGAGTCGGCAAAGCCGATTCGTCAGGGGCATGGCTATGCCCAGGGCCTCTATTGTCCGGCCTTGCCGCGAGAGGGCCAACCAAGAAAAACTTGTCTGCTTATTGCCTGGGGTCATGAACCGACGAACAAACAGCGTGATTTCTGATAAATGTGGTTAAAAGTGGCTGAGTCGCCTTGTGAGTAAGCGATTGCAGCTATTAATCTTGAACAATCATGCGCGTTGCCCGGCCGCAAACAGCTCCTGCACCGCCCTTCGGATACCGCCATAGCCCGTACAGCGGCAAAGGTTTCCGCACATCTGGGCCTCGGCCTCGGCGGCCGTGGGGCGGGGCTGCTGCTGGTGCAGCCAGCTCATGCTCATGACCATGCCGGAGGTGCAATAGCCGCATTGCACGCCGCCGCAGCGCGCCAGCGCGTCGCGCACCGGTTCGCTGGCGCTGTCCTGTGCCACGGACTCGATGGTGCGCACCGTCTGGCCCTGGATCTGATAGGCCATCAGCAGGCATGCGTTCACGGGCTCCGCATTGAGCCAGACCATGCAGGCGCCGCAGCGCCCCACTTCGCAGCCGGGCTTGGCCCCGGTGAGGTGCCAGTGCTCGCGCAGCAAGGTCAGCAGCCGGGTATCGGGGCTGCAGCTGGCGCTGACCGGCTGGCCGTTCAGATTCAGCTGCAGCGCAAAAGCCGAGGCCTCCTTTGCGCTGGCTGCGGGTGGCTTGCCGCCGTGCTCGGGGATGTGGGTCGTCGTCATGGTGTGGAGGACTCCGCGCCCGCTTCCAGCAGCGCGATCACGCGCTCCGGGGTCATGGGCAGTTGCGTGATGGGGCGCTGCAGTGCGGCAGCCAGGGCATTGGCCACTGCGGGCAGGGCCAGGTTGACGCTGATCTCGCCGGCTCCGCGCGGTCCTATGGGATCGCCCTCGGGAATGTTCTCGATCGCCAGCACCTGCATTTCAGGGGCATCGGCCAGCGTGGGGATCAGATAGCCGTCGAGATTGCGTGCCTGGTAGTGGCCGTCCAGGCAAGCCAGCTCCTCCTGCGTGCCCATGGCCAGGCCCATGAGGGCGCCGCCTTCCATCTGGCCCAGATAGCCCTGGGCCGATGCCACGGGGCCCAGGGCCGTGCACATCACCAGCCGCTGCACCCGGACCATGCCGCTCCAGGTGTCGACGCGTACCTGGGCAATGGCGGCGCAGGCTCCGAAGACGAAGTGGGTGTCATGCGCGTTGCCCTCCGGGTCCTCTGCGCGCAGGTCTAAGGAGATACAGGGCGCTTGTTCGCCCGATGCCTTTGCCAGATCGGCGTAGCTCAGGCACAGGCCCGCAGCGCTTTCCAGGCCCCATGCGCCGCAGCGCAGAGGGATATCGGGCAGCAGTCTTGCGGCGGCCAGGAGCAAGGCTTGCTGCCAGGGCTGGGCCGCCTCCTGCAAGGCGCGCCATACCAGCGTGGTGGCGCGCGAGGCGGCGACCGGGCCCGAGTCGGGTGTCAGCCGGGTATCGCCCAGCACCGGCCGGATCGCGTCGGCGGAACAGCCCAGATGCTGCGCGCCCAGGCTCTGTATGGTTCCGACCAGGTTCTGTCCCAGTTCGGTGAAGCCACAGCGCAGCTCGATCGCACCGTCGGCGGCCAGGGCCAGCTCCATGCGGCAGTCGCTGGGCCCGCCCTTGCCAAAGCCGTCGCTGCGATGGATCAGCGTGAGGCCCACGCCGTGCAGATGGCGGCCGTCCGCGCTGGCCCAGCGATGCGGCCCGCGCCACAGCGGCTGCTGGCGGGCGACATCGAGTGCGCGTTGGGCGCCGTCAAACGGCACGACATGCTGGCCCAGCGGGCCGGGCGCCTCGGGAGCGGCGAGATTGAGGGCGCGAAACGCGTCAGCTGTCATGCCGACCAGCGCAGCCAGTCTGTCCATCTGCTGCTCGAGTGCAAATTGCACCTGCACGGCGCCGAAGCCGCGGAACGCACCGGCGATACCGTTGTTCGTATAGGCCAGCCTGGCGCCGAGGTCCAGAGCCAGATATCGGTAGGGGCCGGGGGCATGCTCGAGCGCGGCATCCAGCACCTCGGGGCCATGCGTGGCATAGGCTCCGGTGTCGGCCACTATCTGCACCTGGTGGTAGGTGAGCCGCCCCTGTGCATCGCAGCCGGTCTGCATTTCGATCTGCATGGGATGTCGCTTGACACCCAGATCCACGGATTGCGGACGTGTAAGGTGCAGCCGCACGGGGCGCTGCGCCCTCCAGGCCAGCAGGGCCGCGATGGGTTGAATCGTCAGCTCGTCCTTGCCGCCGTAGGAGCCGCCCACGGGCGTGGCCACGGCGTGAACCCTGTCGTGCGGCAGGCCCAGCATGTCGGCGATGACCTGCTTTTCCCGCGCGGGGTTGTGGCCGCCGAAGAACAGGCGCAGCCCGCCCGCGCCATCGGGCTCGGCCACACCGCCTTCGGTCTCGAGAAAGGCATGCATCTGGCGTGGCGTGACATAGCTGTCCTGTACCCGGTGCACTGT
This sequence comes from Comamonas testosteroni TK102, assembly GCF_000739375.1. Lineage (NCBI taxonomy): Bacteria > Pseudomonadati > Pseudomonadota > Betaproteobacteria > Burkholderiales > Comamonadaceae > Comamonas > Comamonas testosteroni. The sequence goes on from NZ_CP006704.1 coordinate 1,490,816, forward strand.
GCTTGCCCGGGCCGCAGACATGTCGCCCTGGCGGTGGCTGGCGGCATGCAGCAGATTGCCGTCCTGATGGACCGGCTGCTCGGAGGCCGCCGTGCCGTCAAGGGCGGCGCCCGGGTCGCAGACCGGGGGCAGGGGTTCGTAGTCAACCCGGATCAGCGCCAGAGCCTGCTGCGCCGTCTCCATGTCCACGGCCGCAACGGCGGCGACCGGGTCGCCCACATGGCGCACCTTGTCGATGCAGAGCACAGGCCGGTCCACCTTGCGCAAGCCATAGTGCTTGATGCCGGGGATATCGGCATGGGTAACCACGGCATGGACGCCTGGCAGGGCTTGGGCGGCGCTGGTATCGATACGCAGAATGCGCGCATGGGGATGAGGGCTGCCGAGAATCGCTCCACGCAGCTGACCCGGCTGAATGCGGTCGCTCAGAAAGCCCGGGTTGCCGCCGAGCTTGGCCCTGGCATCGGGCCGGACCGGCAAAGCCTCCAGGCCCAGCTCGCGGATGTGATGAGGGGTGTGGAATTCCATGATGGCTCAGGCCAGCAGCCCGCAATGTCCGGCAATCAGGCGGCTGGCAATCCGGGCCAGATCGGGAGGCAGGCTTTGCTCGCAGGTGGTGCGTATATCGCCGAGGGAGGGACGGATCTGCAGCTCCTGCGCATAGCTCAGCAGCTTTTCCGTGGCTTGCAGGCGGTGCACGCCTATGCCCGGGGCTGCCGCCGCAATGCGGTCCAGGTTCAGGCGCTTTTGTGCATCGCTCCAGCGCAAGGCCATGCGCAGGCGCGCGGGGGAGAATGCCGCGCGATAGCCGACCTTCTCGAATACCAGTGGCCGGGACTCCATCACATCGCCGCGCGGCAGCAGGAACGAGAGCATCAGGGGCCGGTCCATGAGCTTGAGCGTCTGCGCCAGCGACTGCAGGTTGCCGTCCGTCAACTCGACCTGCGCATCCATGGCCAGCAATACCGGGCAGCAGTCGCCTTCGCCCCAGCCTACATTGCCGCCCAGAGTTCCCAGGCGGCGTATTCCCATGGCCCCTAGCTGATCCAGGGTCTGGACGAGCACGGGGGCGTGCTGCTGAACCCAGGGGTGACAGCGGACGGCCTCCAGCCGCATGCCTGCACCGATGTGCAGATATTGCGGGCCGAGGCTGATCTGCTGCATCTCGGGCCAGTGCATCACATTGATGAAATGCGTGGCCGACGGCGCCAGGCGAGGCTCTGCCCATGACTGCTGCAGCAGCGTGCCCCCGGCGATGAAGCAGGCAGCGTTGCCGAGCTTGCGGGCCAGGGCCTGCGCGGCCTGGGGTGACGAGGGATGGGTTAGCAGCATGGTAGCGTCCTGCTGGCGTGGTTCTCAGCGCTGCGCCCAGAAGGCTTGCTGCTGGGCGGCGATCTCGGCCTCCATCTCGGGTACGGGGCCGATCAGTTCCACGGCCTTCTGGCAATGATCGAAGACATAGCGCGACGAGACGCTCATGGTCGGATTCTCGCCATGGCTGCCCGTGCACTCCAGCAATCGGTGCTCGGTCATGCCGAACACGATGCGGCCGATATTGGCCCAGTAGGCCGTGCCGGCGCACATGCAGCAGGGCTCCACATTGGTGTAGAGCGTGCAGCCCCAGAGAAACTCGGCCGTGTAATTGGTGGCCGCCATGCGAGCCAAGGTCGATTCCGCGTGGTTGACGGTGTCGATATTGCACTGCTCCATGAGCACGGTCTCCTGATCGGGGCCCACCAGCACGGCGCCGAAGGGGTGGTGGCCCATCTGGGTGGCGCGCTGGGCCACGTCCTGGGCGCGACGCAGATTGCGCTGGATTTGCTCGGCAGAGGGCGTCAGGCCCTGAGGGGGGAAGTTCTTGTCTGTCATGGTGGCGGTCCTTGTGTTGATCAGGCTGGAGTGCTCTGGCTCCAGGGAAAGAAGCGCTTGTGCAACTGCTGCACGCCACCATAGAGCAGCAGGCTGCACAGCACCAGCAGTGCCAGTGCGGCAAAGGCCACGGGCACCTTGAAGGAGGAGGTGGCAAACAGAATCAGATAGCCCAGGCCCTTTTCCGCAGCCACGAACTCGGCGACCACGGCTCCCACAATCGCCAGCGTGATGGAGACCTTGAGGGCCGAAAACACATAGGGCACGGCAAACGGCATGCGAATCTGCCAGTACTGGCGGCTGGTGGTGGCGCGCAGCGAGCGCGACAGCTCCACCAGCTCAGCCGGCACCGAGGCCAGGCCCAGGGCGGTGGAAACCACCAGCGGGAAAAAGGCAATCAGCGTAGTGATGACCACGCGGGGCAGCAGGCCGGCGCCCAGAGTGACGACGATGATGGGGGCGACGGCCACGATGGGGGTGGACTGGATCACCACCAGCCAGGGCATGATGATTTTCGAGAGCAGCTGCGATCGCGTGATGGCGATGGCCAGCGGAATGGCCAGTGCGATCGCCAGCGCATAGCCGATGAGCGCGACCTGCAAGGTGGCCGTGACATGCTCCAGCCAGCGCTGCAGCCCCATCTCGGAAGCAGCCAGCCAGATCTGGCTGGGAGCGGGAAAAATGTACTCGGGTATATGCGCCAGGCGGCAGGTGCCCTCCCAGAACAGCAGGACGGCGAGGAAAACCAGCAGCGAAGCATGGCGTTGTATGAGGGCAGACATAGGGGCCTCTTGGGGCTGCGGGAGGATCTTCAGGCGTGTGCGGGGTGTTTGCTGAAGACCTGGAGACGAATCTCGTTGGCCATTTCGGTGAACACGGGATCGGCCAGAGTGGCCATGCTGCGCGGGCGTGCCAGCGGCACATCGAGGATGTCGGCCACGCGGCCCGGGCGGGCGCTCATGACCACGATGCGGTCGGATAGCAGCAAGGCCTCCTGGATGGAGTGGGTCACAAAGACCACGGTCTTGGGGCGCTCGTTCCAGATGCGCAGCAGCTCCAGGCTCATTTCGTCGCGGGTGAGTGCGTCCAGCGCCGAAAAGGGCTCGTCCATCAGCAAGATGTCCGGGTCGTGGAGCAAGGAGCGTGCAATCGCGACGCGCTGCTGCATGCCGCCCGAGAGTTCGTGGGGCCGCTTGTGGCCGAAATCCCTGAGGCCGATCATCTCCAGCAACTGCTGGGCGCGGGCCTCTTCCTTCATTTCCACATGGCCGTATTTGTGGCGCATGGGGAAGGTGATGTTGTCAAGCACCGAGAGCCAGGGCAGCAGCGTGGGCTTCTGGAACACCATGCCGATCTCGTCGCGTGGTTCGGTCACGGGCAGATCGAAGATGCGTACCTCGCCGCTGCTGGGGCGGATCAGGCCCGCAATCAGGCGCAATATGGTGGACTTGCCGCAGCCCGAGGGGCCGATCAGCGAGACGAATTCGTGGCGGCGCAGATGCAGGTCCACGCCCTGCAGGGCCGTGACGGGGCTGCCATCGCTGGAGACAAAGGTCTGGGTGACCGCGTTCAGATCGATTACGTATTGCATGGCAGGCGATCAAGGAAAGAACAAGGGCGGGAGCGCGAGGGCGGCGCAGCGACGCCCTCGCATGGGATTTACTGGCTCAGAAAGCGGCGATCCACCAGCGTTTCCGGGTCGACCTTCTTGAGGTCGTAACTCATGGACTGTGCCACCCAGCCCCAGGTGGCAGCCAGCAGCCGGGGCTCGAATTTGCCAAGGCCGTCGCGCTGGCTGATCTCGTTCCTGAGCAGCGGGATGGAGGCTTCAAATTCGGCCTTGACCACGGCAAGGTCGGCTTCGGGCACCTGGGCCTTCAGCGACTCGGCCGCCTTTTGCGGGTTCTGGATGGAGAACTCCAGCGACTTTCCCAGTGCCCGCACATAGCGCTTGAGCACTTCGGGGCGCTCCTTGATGGTCCTGTCGCTGGCCATGACGGACCAGCCATAGCCGTCCAGACCGAACTGCGTCCAGGGCAGGACCGAAAGCTCCTTGCCGGCCTGCTTGAGCACGGCGCCGAAGGCCGGACCCACGGTCACCCAGTTGATGGTCGCATCCACGCGGCCCTGGGCCAGCATGGGAGCCAGCGTGGCCGGGTCCGACTTGATGACCTTGATCTTGCTGGCGTCCACGCCGTTCTTCTGCAGCACGATGGGCCACAAGGCATTCGACGAGGAGAAGGTGGGCATGGCCACCGTCTTGCCTTCCATGTCCTTGAGGCTCCTGATCTTGCTGTCGGCGCGCGTGAACAGCGCATCGGGCTGTTTGGAATACAGCGACATCACGGCCTTGACGGGAATCCTGCCTTCGGCAGCGGCCATCATCAGCGCTGAGATACCGCCAAAACCGACATCGGCAGAGCCCGAGGCCACCTTGGTCACGGCATCGGCCGAGCCTCGGCCGGGAACGATCTTCACGTCCAGGCCTTCGTCCTTGAAAAAGCCTTGCTGCACGCCGGCATAGACAAAGGACTTGTCGCCCCCGGGCAGCCAGTCGAGCTGTACCGTGAGCTTGTCGGCTGCCTGGGCCGCTGCGCCACAGGCGACGAGCATGGCGAAAAGGGCGGAGCGTTTGAAGTAGGTGGCGGGGCGCGTCATGAATAACTCCTGAAGAATGCGAATTCGGGCGGAATGGTTGCTATACATTGATGAGCGGCATGCGCAAGCTCATAAAAGGTTTCGATTGGATTTCATCTAAAGCCGGCAGCAAGGCGTCGCTCAGGGCCTGAGGGCAGGCCAGCTGGGGCACATGGCCGCAATCGAGGCTGATGCGCCGGGCGCCCGGCGTGAGCTGCTGCATGCGTTGCTGCAGCGGCAGCGTCACGGAGCGGTCCTGGCGACATTCCACATAGATCCGTGGCACCTGGCCAAAACGCTCGGCGCTGAGCCGGTTCACCATGGCCCGGCCCGCTTCGGGCTGGACGCAGAGACGGCTTGCCGCCTTGAGCGCTGCGGTCGGCGGGCAGTCATGCAGGAACAAGGCCATGGCGGCTTCCAGCGGCACGCTGCTGGCATTGCGCTGCTCGTTCCAGGCCAGATGCGGGCCTATGCCTTGGTAGTCAAAGCCCGGATCGGCGGCGCGGCATTGCGCGATTACATCGTCATAGCTCATGCCGCTGGGCAGCATCATTCCGGCCAGGTAGACCAGTGCGCTGACCCGCTCCGGGGCTGCCTGGGCGACCTGAGATGCCGTCATGCCGCCACCGCTGTGACCGACCACCACCGCAGGGCCGTCCAGCGATTCCAGCACGCGCAGCACATGGGCGGTGTAGCCGTCGAGATTGGCGCAGCTGTCATCTTCGGCGGCTGCATCGCTGCCCGGCAGATTGACGGCAAGCACCTTCCAGCCTCGGGCCTGCAGCAGCGGCGTCCAGGCCGCAAAAGCCCAACTGCCCTGCCAGGCCCCGTGGATCAGCACCATATTGCGTGAGCTTTTCATCGTGGCCTCCGTCAACCGTAGGTGCGGCGATAGCATTCGATCTGGTGCTGCTCCACCGTGACAGCCGGGTATCTGGGCTGCTCACCCTCGTCCAGGCAGGTGGGAATGCATTCCACCTTGTGCAGCGGGTTGCCCGTGAAGAAAAAGGGCACGGAATAGCGTTCGCGACCCGAGACATTGATGACCCGGTGCAAGGTAGAGACATAGCGGTCGTTGGTCCAGCGTGCGAACAGATCGCCGATGTTGACGACGAAGGCGCCGGGCACGGGGGGCGCGTCGATCCAGCTGCCGAGATCCTTGTCCCAGACCTGCAGGCCGCCGGCCTCGTCCTGCAGCAGCAAGGTCACGCCGCCGAAGTCCGTGTGCTCGCCGCAGCCTTTCTCGCCGGGTTCAGGGTTGGCTGGCTGGGGCGGGTAATGCAGCAGGCGCAGGGTCGCGGCGGCCTCCTTGAGATAGCCGTCGAAGTGGCTGACCGGCACGCCCAGCGACAAGGCCAGGCCGCGCACAATGGTCGCGCCCAGACCGTAGGCGGCCTGGTAATAGTTCTGCATCACGGCGCGGAAGTCGGGCAGGGTTTCGGGCCATTGGTTGGGGCCGGTATTGAAGCGGCCGGCCAGCACGCGCGCATCATTGGCCGCGACCTCGGCGCCGGCGTAAAAGCTTTCCTTGAGATCGGGCGGTGCGCCGCTCTCCAGCGTCTGGGCGCGCAGCGGCTCATAGCCGCGATTGCAGCGGGAGAGCTTTTTGTCCACGGCCAGCTTTTCGGTCATGGGCAGGTCAAAGAAGCGCTGGCTGGCGGCAAACAGGCTGCTGATCAGCGCCGGGTCTATGCCATGGCCGGTGATATAGAAGAAGCCGCGCTGTTCGCAAGCCTGGCGCAGCTGCTCGGCCACCAGGTGCTGATCCACAGGGTCATGGCTGCGCAGGCCGCTGATGTCGATGAGGGGGAGGGCAGAGGTGCTCACAAATGGCGTCCAGAAACTGAAGAACTGGAGTCAGTTTAGAAAGCGCAGTCCGTGCTGGATAGCGCAGCTTTTGCTGCAGGGTGATCTAAAAATGTGAGCGCTAATCGCTGACGGGGAAAGCTTTGCACGGCATTGGTGCATTCGCGAGAAGCGATGTGCACAATGCCGGTGCAGGCACAGGCCGAGGGTGGTCTCAGCTCCTGGCGGAAGCCGCCGCAGCAGCGGTCTGCGTGCGTGCCACCCATTCACGCAGGGCGACGCTTTCCTCGTCCTCGCGGCTTTCTATGGCATCGGCCGCGATGCGGTTGAAGGCGTCGAGTGCCGATGGCAGCGTGCGTCCTGCACGCACATAGACGCCGAGTTCGGAGTACAGCGTGGTGGGGGTATCCAGCGGCACATGGACCAGCCGGCCTTCGCGCAGCTCGCGCTCCAGCCCCAGGCGGCTCTGGAAGAAAATGCCCACGCCGCGTTCGGCAAGACTCTTTGCCAGCTCGATGGACGAGGTTTCCAGCAACACCTGCAATGCACGCTTGTGGTGCGCCAGCAAGGGTTGCAGCAAGTCGTGCATGGAGAGTTCGGGCGTGGGCAGAATCAGCGGAAAGGTCGCGCATTGCGCAAAGTCCACACGCTCCAGCTGGGCAATCGGGTGCTTGGGCGGCACGATGGCACCCAGCGCAAAGCGGCCCATGGTGCATTGGCGCAGATTGTCGTGGCGCTTGACCGAAAAGCCTATGCCCACGTCCGCATCGCCCTGAATCACGGCCTGTGCCGCCTGCTGGGAGCCGCAGGTGCGCACATGAATCTGAATCGTGGGGTAGCGCCTGTGCATCTGCGTGAGCACGGCCGGCATCAGGTCGGCGTTCAGGCCTTCCACGGCGGCCACGCTGACCGAGCCGCGACGCACGCCGCGCAGCAGCTCCAGTTCGGTGCTGAGGCGGTGCTCGTCCTGCAGCACCGTGATCACATGGCGCGAAAACACTTCGCCAGCGGCCGTGAGCCGCAGGCCCGAGCTCAGGCGCTCGAACAGCGGGCTGCCGATTTCGTCCTCAAGCTGCAGCAACTGGCGGTTGACTGCCGACGAAGCCACATGCAGATGGCGTGCGGCCTCGCGTATGGAGCCGCAACGGCGAATCATGTCGAAATAGCGAATGGAGCGGGCGTGAATATGCATGCTGCCGGAGGCAGCATATGCCGTGCCAGTTCGCTGGATGGCCGCCTACAGCGGCGCGCCGGCCGCCTACAGCGGCGCGCCGGCCGCCTTGGCGTGCTGGGCGCGGGCATTGAGCTCGGCATCGTCCTCGCGCCCGGTGGGCCAGCCTTGCATATGCCGCTGGGCAATATCGCTGAGTGCGGTGATCCAGGGTGCACTGTCGTTGAGGCAGTCTATGTACTCGAACTGCTGGCCGCCCGCATGCAAAAAGGCTTCACGCGCTTCCTGCTTGATTTCCTCCAGCGTCTCCAGACAGTCGCTGGTAAAGCCGGGGCAGACCACATCGACACGCCGGGTGCCGGCCTGGGCCATGGCAATCAGCGAGGGTTCGGTATAGGGCTCCAGCCATTTGGCCTTGCCAAAGCGCGACTGGAAGGTCACCAGATACTGCTCCTTGCCGAGCTTGAGCCGCTCGGCCAGCAGGCGTGCCGTCTTGTGCGATTCGCAGTGATAGGGGTCGCCCAGATGCAGGGTGCGCTCTGGCACACCATGAAAGCTCATGACCAGCTTGTCCCCGCGACCATGGCCGCGCCAGTGGGCTTCGATGCGCTGTGCCAGCGCTTCGATGTAGCCGGCATCGTCGTGGTAGCGGTTGACAAAACGCAGTTCGGGAATGTGGCGCTGGGTCCTGGCCCATTCATAGACGGCATCGAACACGCTGGCCGTGGTCGTGCCAGAATACTGGGGGTACAGCGGCAGGATCAGGATGCGCGTCGCGCCGTCTTTCTTGAGTGCATCCAGCTGGGCCGCAATGGACGGCGTGCCGTAGCGCATGGCCGGCAGCACCAGCACATTGTGGCCGCGCTCGCCCAGCCAGCCGCGCAGCAAGGTGGCCTGGCGCGTGGTCCAGTGCAGCAGCGGGGAGCCGTCCTTTTCATGCCAGACGGTGGCGTACTTGGCGGCCGACTTGGCCGGACGGGTGCGCAGGATGATGCCGTGCAGAATCGGCCACCAGGCGAGCTTGGGAATCTCGACCACGCGATCGTCACCGAGAAACTCCGCCAGATAAGGGCGCACTGCCGCAGCCGTGGGGGCGGTCGGCGTGCCCAGATTGCACAGCAGGATTCCGGTGCGTGCGGATTGGTCGTGACGGAAGCGGGGTTCGGGCGCAAAGCGTGATGGCATGGCGCAATTGTGTCAGCTAATCGGATAGGCGCAGCCGCTCTGCGGCATTAGCCGGGCCGCTATTCTTCGGGGCATGCAATCCCAAGACACCACAGCCCCTGCCATTGAAACCCTTCAGCGCCTGCGCCACAGCGGACAGATTCGCGCCATCAGCCTGGATCTGGACGACACGCTCTGGCCCATCTGGCCCACGATTGCCAAGGCAGAGGGCGTTTTGCTGCAGTGGCTCGCGCAGCATGCCCCCTGTACGGCCGAGCACCTGGGCGATACGGACAAGGTGCGCGCCTTGCGCCATGAAATCGTGACATTGCGCCCGGATCTGAAAGCCGACCTCAGCGGCCTGCGCCGCGAGTCCATCCGGCTGGCGCTGACCCGCGCCGGCGACGATCCTGCCCTGGCCGAACCGGCCTTTGACGAGTTCTTTGCCGCTCGCCAGCGGGTCGAACTGTTTGACGACGCCTTGCCGGCCTTGCAGTTTCTCTCGCAGCGCTGGCCGGTGGTGGCCCTGTCCAACGGCAATGCGAATGTGCATGTGGTGGGTATCGGCGAGCATTTTCGCGCCTCGCTGTCTGCCAGCACAGCCGGCATGGCCAAACCCGATACGCGGTTTTTCCAGGCCGCAGCGGATGCGGCCGGCGTGGCCCCCGAGCATGTGCTGCACATCGGCGACGATGCGCAGCTGGATGCCCGGGGCGCCATGGATGCGGGTATGCACGCAGTCTGGCTCAACCGCGGGCAGGTAGCATGGCCTTGCGTGGGTCCTGAACCCCACGTCACAGTCGCCAGCCTTTGGCAGTTGTGTCAGGGGCTGGCAGATCGTTGACCGGGACGAGCGGGAGCTTTGCGGGTCAGCGAACAAGGACCGCCTATGCCTACCTGTCTGTCTGCCTGCCTTCTCACGCCACCTCCGCTGGCACCTGTGCGAACCATTGCCTGGAGCCGGCCTCTGGTGTGGCTGTCCAGAGCCTTGCAGGACATTTCTAAGGCTCCGTTAATCAGTCTGGCTCATGGTCTGGCCTTGATCCTGATCGGTGCAGCAATCCTGACCCTGGGGCACAATCGCTTCTGGTTGATGGCAGGAGCCTTGTCGGGCTTTCTGGTGGTGGGGCCTCTGGTGGCCACCAGCCTCTATGCCATCAGCCGGGCCATCGAGCGCGGTGAGGTGGCAGACTGGGGTCTGATCCGCCGCACCTGGACGCAATGGCAGAGCTGCCATGCCACGGGCCGGGGAGGGTACTGGTGCATGGTTCGGTTCGGCGCCTTGCTGGCGCTGGCGGCCACGGGCTGGGTGCTGATTTCTGCGTCGCTGATCACCGTGATGTCGCCCGTGCGTGTGCAAACCCTGCAGGATTTCATTGCGCATGTGGTGCTGGCCAGAGATGGTCAGCTGTTTGTGCAATGGATGGCTTTGGGCAGCTTTCTGGCTGCTCCGATTTTTGCGTCCAGCGTGGTGGCCATGCCGCTGATGCTGGACAGGCGAGTGACCGTGCGCCAGGCCGTGCTGACCAGTTGGTCCGTGGTGCTGGCCAACCCGGGCCCGATGGCCTTGTGGGCGGCGCTGATTGTGATGTTGACTTTGCTGGGCCTTGGCAGCTATCTGCTGGGGCTGGTGGTTGTGATGCCCCTGCTGGGCCATGCCAGCTGGCATGCCTATTGGGACCTGGTGGATGCCGCTGCATTCCCCGCCAGGGATGACGCGATGGTGCGTGCCGTCTGAGCGCTGCGCGACCAGGGCCTGGCAAAGGCTGTAAGGACCTGGTTGTCGTGATATTCGGCTATACGGAAGAGCAGATTGCCCACTTTTTCCTGACCTGGGGCGTGGGCGCCTTCATCTTGTTCATGGTGTTCATCATCCTGCAGTTGGCGCGTCAGTCCAAGGCAGGCAAGTTCGGCACCTTTGTGATTTTTCTGGGTCTGGGCGTGGGCTTTGTCGGCTATCTTGCCAAAATCATCATCCAGTGGTGGATAGAGAGCCACTGAGCCCTGCCCCGCAGCCAGGCCCAATGGCCCGAGCAGATCTTCCCTCCTGCAACGAGAAAGAGGGAAGGCCTGTGGCGCCCCGGGCGCTCAACCCGGTTTCACCTGTGCGCGCTTGAGCACTTTTTGCCAGCGGTTCTGCTCGATGCTGATGAACTGGGCAAACTGCTCAGGCGTGCTGCCAATGGGTTCGGCCGCATCGCCTTGGAGGCGCTTGAGCGCATCGGGTGCCTTGACGGCCTTGGCGCATTCTGCGGCCAGCTTGTCCACATGGGCGCGGGGCAGGCTGGAAGGGGCCAGCATGCCGTACCACTGGGTCATCTCGAAGCCCGCAAAACCCTGCTCTGCCACCGTAGGCACATCAGGCAGTTGCGTCAGGCGCTTGGTCGAGCCGGTGGCAATGCAGCGCACCTTGCCGGCCTTGATGAAGGGCAGCAGCGCGGCGGCGCCGACCGAGGCCGCATCAAGACGGCCCGAGAGCAGGTCTGTCATCATGGGGCCGGTGCCGCGATAAGGCACGTGGAGCATGAAGATGTCGGCCGTCATCTTCAGATACTCGAATGCCAGATGACCTGCACTGCCATTGCCGGCCGAGCCATAGCTGAGCTTGCCGGGATTCTTCTTGGCATAGGCCACCAGATCGGCAATGTTTTTGACGGGCAGATCGGGGTGCACCACATAGAGGCTTGGCACCTTGGCCAGCAGGCTCACGGGCACAAAGTCCTTTTTGGGGTCCCAGGGCAGCTTGTCAAAAATATAGGGGTTGACGGCCAGTGTGCCGATATGGCCGAGGATGACCGTGCTCTGGTCATCGGCGCGAGCCACTTCCTGCATGGCGATATTGCCTGCGGCGCCGGGCTTGTTGTCCACGAATACGTTCTGACCGATGGTCTTGGACAGCTCGGCTGCGGTGGAGCGGGCCACGATCTCAGAGCTGCCGCCAGGCGCAAACGGCACGACAAAGCGAATCGGGCGGTTGGGCCAGCTGTCATCGGCAGCGCGGGCCATGCCGGGCAGCATGCTGCTGCAGGCCAGGGCTCCGGCGCCGGTCAGCAGGTGACGGCGCGAGATGCTCAGAATTTCGCGAGTGGACTTGTCGAACGTGGATGCCATGTTGTCTCCGTTGCTTTTGGCTTTATGCGGCTGAGAGATTGCCTCTCAAGCCATGGTTGCAACTGTGGCTGTCAAATCGCTGTCAAACCGCCTGCGGCAGCGCGATCCGGGCATCAGGATTGTGCTGATAGGGTTTGCGCTAGAGCTACTCAGTCCTGGTCCTTGCGGACCAGCTCGTCGGCAGCCGTCATCCCGCAACGCACCGCACCTTCAAGCGTCGCCGGGTAGGGCCCGCTCACATAGTCGCCGCAAGCCCAGAGGCCATGGCCTAGCTTCATGCCTGGGCGCTTAACGTCGGGTCTGCAGGCAAATGTGGCGCGCTTTTCAACCACGGTCAGCACGGCTTGAATGTCTTGCCAGCCCAGCTGTTGACGGGCTTGTTCCAGCACCTGCCGCTCCAGGGTCTCGCGGTCTGTGCGGCAGTCGCTGACGACAAATGCCATCAGACCTTGCTGGGCACCATCGGCGGGCTGCAGATGACTGCGGTCGAACACAAATTGGGCTGGAGCCTGGGCGTCGGGTTGCAGTGCCAGCCACGGCAGCCCGATTGCAAGGCGATGGCTGCTGCGCGTATAGACCGTGGCAATGGCCGTGTGCTCCAGCGCCTGCGCGCTCTGTGCCCAGTGCTGGTAATGCACGCCGTCGCGGGCGGGAAGTCGCTGGTCTTCGGCCGCCAGCAGGGCCAGTCGAGCGGCTTCTTGAGGCGGGCAGGCCAGCAGCACGGCATCAAAGCGCGATTGCTCCAACTCTGCGGCAGTGGCGGGGTTGGAGCTGCGCAGCAGCCATTGCTGGCCCTGGGGAATCAGCTCCTGAATGCGGCTGGCCGTATGCACGGCATGCCCTCGGTCTTGCAGCCATTGCGCGGCCGGGTTCGGAAACAGATCTCCGAGTCCGCAGCGCGGCAGCAGAAAATGGGAGCCGCCCGTGCCCGCGAACAGCGCGTCATGCAGCACGCGCAGGAAGATGCTGCCGCTGGCCTGTGCGGCTGGCAGATTGAGGGCTGACACGCACAGCGGCTCGATGAATTCATCGAGCAGGCGATTTGGTAGACCGCTGCAGATATCGGCAACGGTTGCAGCATCTGCGCATCGAAAGCCCTGAAGGCGCCAGCGTAGGGCACGGCCCAGCAGGGCGGCACGTTCGCGTAGCGACCAGCCTCTGGCGCTGACAATTCCGACCAGGGCGTCGAGAGGCGAGGGCAGTTCGGGAAAGCTCAGGCCGCTGCCATCGGCATGGCGCATGGCCAGTGGCCTGCGCAGCAGGGCTTGTTCCGGCGCCACGCCCACGGCGCGCATGAGTCGCAGGCATTCGGCATAGGCGCCGATCAGAATATGCTGGCCGTTGTCGGCGCAGGTGCCGCCCGGCAGTTCCAGATTGCGGGCCCGGCCACCGAGCTGGCGGCCGGCTTCGAAAACCGTGGGCTGATGGCCGCCTAGCGAGAGCTGTACTGCGGCAGCCATGCCGGCCCAGCCGCCACCGATGATGGCAACTTGCATGGCGCGCTTACATGCGGCCCAGTGCCTGCATCTTCCAGACCAGCCAGAATTTGCGCAGCGGTGTGAGGCTGATGCGCTGGTGCAGCACCTGGAAGTTCTCGGACTCGATTTCGCGCAGCAGGGTGCGGTAGATGCTGGCCATCATGAGGCCGGGCTTTTGTGCGTGGCGATCGGCATCGGGCAGCAGGCCCAGTGCCTTGTCATAGAGGCTGTGGGCACGCTCGGCCTGAAAGCGCATCAGCGCCGTGAAGCGATCAGAATACTCGCGCTTGTTGATCTCGTGGGCCTTGACGTCGAACTGCTGCAGCTCGCTGATGGGCAGGTAGATACGGCCGCGCATGGCGTCTTCGCCCACGTCGCGGATGATATTGGTCAGCTGCAGGGCCTGACCCAGCGTGTGGGCGTATTCGGTGGTGCGCTCGTCGGTCTGGCCGAAGATGCGGGCGGCGACTTCGCCGACCACGCCGGCGACCAGATGGCAGTAGCGCTGCAGGCCGGCAAAGTCCAGATAGCGGGTCTGATCCAGATCCATCTGGCAGCCTTCGATGACGGCCTGCAGATGGCGCTCTTCGATGCCATAGGTCTTGGCGTGGGGCATCAGTGCCTGCATCACAGGATGGGCGGACTGGCTGGTGAAGGCCCTGTGCACCTCGGTCTTCCACCAGGCCAGCTTGGTGGCGGCCACGCCGGGGTCCGTGACCTCGTCGACCACGTCATCCACTTCGCGGCAGAAGGCATAGAAAGCCGTGATGGCGGCGCGGCGCTCCTTGGGCAAGAAGAGAAAGGCGTAATAGAAGCTGCTGCCCGAAGAGGCGGCTTTGTCTTGGACGTACTGATCCGGATTCATAGGGGGAGCATTGTCCCATGATGCGGGTTGTCGGCCGACACAATAGTGAAATGCGCGGCATGCACCTGGTTGGACTTCAAATTCAATAGCGACCTGCGCAGGTAAAGCAAGGGTTCAGGGTTATCTTGCTTCGATCACATGCGCAGGGCTTGCCAGAGCATGACTGCCATGTCGAGCTTGCCCAGCTTGATGCGCTGATAGAGGTTGCGCCCCTGCATGGCGTCCAGTCTGTCCAGCATGCGCAGGCCGCCTTGCACGACCAGACGCAGCTCCCAGCCCGTACGGCCGGGCAGTTGATGTACCAGGGGCGCACCATGGTTCATCAGGCTGCGGGCCTGGCGGTTGAGCTCGCCCAGCAAAGATTGAAGCTCGGGCGTCAATGCCGTTGCTTCGGGCTTGATGGCTCGGCGCACCAGGCCGTGGCGGGTCAGATCGGCATCCGGCAGGTAGTGGCGCTGGCGCGGCAAGTCCTGGCTCAGATCCTGCCAGAAGTTGATGAGCTGCAGTGCGGTGCAGATGGCGTCACTCTGAATCAGTGCCTTGGCGTTGACCACGCCATACAGATGCAGCAGCAGGCGGCCGACCGGGTTGGCAGAGCGGCGGCAGTAATCCAGCAACTGGGCCATGTCGGTGTAGTGGGCCTGGGCGGCCGTCATGCGCACATCCTGCTCGAAGGCGCTGAGCAGGTCGGCCAGCAATGGCTTGGGCAGGCCATGGGCCTGAACCTGAACTGCCAGCGGGCCGAAGATATGGGGCCAGGAGGTTCGCGTCAGCATGGCGGCTTCGCCGGCGCTGCCTAGCTGCTGCAGATCGGCGGCATATTGCTGCAACTGTGCCCGGCGCTTTTCTGCGCAATGATCCCCTTCGTCGGCCAGGTCGTCGGCGGTGCGTGCAAAGTGGTAGATGGCGGCAATGGGCGCGCGCAGCCGTGGCGGGCACAGCCAGGAGGCGACGGGAAAATTTTCGTAATGGTTGATGCTGGCCGGCGCATTGGCGACGGTGCTTGCTGGGGGCATATGGTTCACGCCCGTATTGTGGACCGGGCGGGCTTGCCGGCTTGCGGCAGCCCATAAAAAGACGGCGCAAAAGCGCACGTGCGTGCACAATCAGCGCTGACTTTGGTGCAGCGGCCTGCCCGGCGGCTGCGCTTTTCCTATTTTTACAAGCCCAGAACACCATGGCTGTTTCGTCTTCTCGTCGTTTTGCAATGTTGTCTTTGCCGCGCCGGCCTGCCGTGCCCTTGGCTGCGCTGTCCATCGTGGCGGCTGCTGTCATGTTGTCGGCCTGTTCCAAGAAGGAGGCTGCGCCCGAGCCGGTGCGTGCAGTCAAGCTGGTGACCGTGGGTGAGGGGCAGATCGAATCTGCCCAGGAATATTCGGGCGATGTGCGGGCCCGTGTGGAGTCTCGCCTCGGCTTTCGCGTGGCGGGCAAGATCACCAGGCGCGAGGTGGAGCTGGGCCAGCATGTGAAGGCCGGACAGGTGCTGGCGCGCCTGGATGCGCGTGACTATCAGCTCGGTGCCGATGCCGCGCGCGCCCAGCTGGCCTCGGCCACCACGCAGCGCGATCTGGCCGAGGCCAATGCCAAGCGTTTTCGCACGCTGCGAGCCCAGAACTTCATCAGCGCCGCAGAGATGGAGCGCTACGAGGCCAATCTGAAGGCGGCTCAGGCCTCGCTCGACCAGGCGCGAGCCCAGCTCTCCAGCCAGTCCAATCAGGAGAACTACACCCAGTTGCTGGCCGATGCCGATGGCGTGGTCACCGCCGTGGAGGCCGAACCCGGTCAGGTGGTTGCGGCCGGCACGCCCGTGGTGCGGATCGCCCAGGATGGCGCGCGCGATGCGGTGTTCAGCGTGCCGGAAGACCGGCGCAGCGCCATCAAGCCTGGGCAAGGCGTCAAGGTCAGGCCCTGGTCGGATGAGTCGCGCGTGATCAACGCCCTGGTGCGTGAGGTGGCGGCCAGCGCCGATCCGGCCACACGCACCTATGTGGTCAAGGCCGCTCTGCAGGGAACGGACCTGCCCGCATTGGGAGCCACCGTGCATGTCATGCCAGAGGGCATGGGCGTCAGCGGCGAAGCCGTAGGCAGCCAGGTCATCAAGTTGCCAACCACGGCCTTGCGCCAGGAGGGCGGTAACGGTCAGGGTACGGCCGTCTGGCTCTATGACGCGGCCAGCAGCTCGGTGAAGCTGCAGCCGGTGCAGATTGCCAGCGCCGACGGTAATGAGGCGGTGATTGCCTCGGGTCTGCAACCCGGCATGCAGGTGGTGGCCACAGGCGCCCATGTGCTGACCCCTGGCCAGAAGGTGACGGTATATCGCGATAAATACGCCAAGCCGCCACAAAACTCTGTATCAGATCAGCACAAAACGCAGGTGGATAGAATGCAGAATGCTCCTGAATCTGGAGCGTCTCAGCCTGCAGTCGCTGCGGAGGCGGGCAAATGAGCGGCACTGGACACAAAAAGACCGGTGGTGCGCATTTCAATCTTTCCCGCTGGGCGCTCGATCATGTGGCGCTGACGCGCTACTTCATCGTCGTGCTGATGCTGCTGGGCTTTGCGGCCTTTTTTCAGCTGGGGCAGGACGAGGACCCTCCATTCACCTTCCGGGCCATGGTCATTCGTACCTACTGGCCTGGCGCGACGGCCGAGCAGGTGGCTCAGCAGGTGACGGACAAGATCGAGCGCACGCTGCAGGAAGTGCCTTATGCCGACAAGATCAGCAGCTATTCCAAGCCCGGCGAGTCGCAAGTCATCTTCCAGGTCAAGGACTACTCTCCCCCCAAGGAAGTGCCACAGCTCTGGTATACGGTGCGCAAGAAAGTGGGGGATATGCGCTACACCCTGCCTCAGGGCGTGCAGGGGCCGTTCTTCAATGACGACTTTGGCGACGTCTATGGCGTGATCTATGCGCTGCAGGCCAAGGGCTTCAGCTACGCGGAACTCAAGACTCTGGCCGACGATGTGCGTCAGCAACTGCTGCAGGTGCCCGATGTGGCCAAGGTCGAGCAGTTCGGCGTGCAGGACGAAAAGGTCTATGTGGAGCTGTCGCACAAAGCCACGCAGATGGGGCTGAACCTCAAGCAGGTACTCGACCAGCTCAACCAGCAAAATGCCGTGGCCTCGGCCGGTACCTTGCAGACGCCTGCCGAAACCATTGTGTTGCGTGTGCAGGGCCAGTTCAACGACCTGGAGCAATTGCGTGCCATGCCCATCATCGGCCAGGGCGGGGCACAGTTCAGGCTGGGGGATATCGCCGAAGTGCGCCGTGGCTATGCCGATCCGGCCAATGTCATGGTGCGTTTTCAGGGCGAGCCTACGGTGGCCCTGGGAGTTTCCATGGTCAAGGGCGGCGACATCATTGCCCTGGGCAAGGCGCTGACACAGGCCACGGAGCGCATCGCCAAAAGCCTGCCCGTGGGCGTGACGCTGAGCAATATGCAGAACCAGCCCAAGGCGGTGGCGGATTCGGTCAGCGAGTTTCTCCAGGTGCTGGTCGAAGCCGTGGTCGTGGTGCTGGCCGTGAGTTTTCTGAGCCTGGGCCTGCACAAGCGCCCGGGGCAGCATCCGCTGTGGAAGCGCTGGTATATCGACCCGCGTCCCGGACTGGTGGTGGGCATCACCATTCCGCTGGTGCTCGCCGCGACCTTCCTGGCCATGTGGTACTGGAATATCGGTCTGCACAAGGTGTCGCTGGGCTCGCTCATCATTGCGCTGGGCCTGCTGGTGGACGACGCCATCATTGCCGTGGAGATGATGGTGCGCAAGATGGAGGAAGGCTACGACAAGTACCGCGCTGCCACCTTTGCCTATGAGATTACCTCCAAGCCCATGCTGACCGGCACGCTGATCACGGCTGCCGGCTTTCTGCCCATTGGCATGGCCAAATCCATGACGGGTGAATACACCTTCGCCATCTTCGCGGTGACGGTGATTGCCCTGGTGCTCAGCTGGTTCGCCTCCGTGTACTTCGTGCCCTATCTGGGCCTGCTGCTGCTCAAGAAGCCGCCGCATGCGGCCAAGCTGCCGCCCGAGGTGGCGTCCGGAGAGGTGTCGGCCGAGGAGGCGGGAATCAACACCGATGCGGGCGAGCATGAGCTGTTCGACACGCCGTTCTACAACCGCTTCCGCCGCACGGTGAACTGGTGCGTGCAGCACCGCTGGCTGACGATAGCCGCCACGGTGCTGGTGTTCGTGCTGGGCCTGGCCGGCATGGGCAAGGTGCAGCAGCAGTTCTTCCCCGATTCCAGCCGTCCGGAAGTGCTGGTCGATATATGGTTCCCCGAAGGCACTTCCCTTCAGGCCAACAAGGACGTGACACTGCGCGTGGAAAAGCGCTTCTTGCAGCTCGACGGCGTGGAGTCCGTCAGCGAATGGATAGGCTCCGGAGCGCCGCGCTTCTATCTGCCGCTGGACCAGGTTTTTCCGCAGAACAACGTCTCCCAGTTCATTCTGGTGACCAAGGACCTGAAGGCGCGCGAGGAAATCCGCAAGCAGCTGCCGGCGCTGATGGCCGAGGAGTTCCCCGAGGTGCGGGCGCGTTCCAAGCTGCTGCCCAATGGGCCGCCCGTGCAATATCCGGTGCAGTTCCGTGTCATGGGCTCGGACCCTGCCAAGCTGCGCACCTACGCCGATGAAGTCAAGGCGCTCATGCAAGCCAATGCGGATATGCGTGGCGTCAACGACAACTGGAACGAGTCTGTCAAGGTCATACGCCTGAAGGTTGATCAGGACAAGGCGCGTGCCCTGGGTGTGACCAGCCAGTCGATCGCCGAAGCCACGGGCATGAATTTCAGCGGCACCACCGTGGGGCAGTTCCGTGAAGGCGACAAGCTGATCGATATCGTGATGCGCCCGCCCAAGCAGGACCGCGATGCCATTACGGATATCGCGACTGTCTATGTCACCACGGCGAACGGGCAGTCCATTCCACTCACGCAGATTGCCAAGCCCGTCATGGTCTGGGAGCCGGGCGTGATGTGGCGCGAGAAGCGCAACTTCGCGATCACCGTTCAAGGCGATGTGCGTGAGGGCCTGCAGGGCGCCACGCTGACCAACGAGCTGTTGCCGCAACTGCGCAAGATGGAAGCCGGCTGGCATGCGGCCGGTGACACCGGTTATCGCATCGAGGTGGCCGGTGCCGTGGAAGAAAGCTCCAAGGGCTCCGGCGCCATCGTGGCAGGTATCCCGGTGCTGCTGTTCCTGACCTTCACATTGCTCATGCTGCAGTTGCGCAGCGTCAGCCGTTCGCTGCTGGTGTTCATCACCGGCCCCTTGGGCATTCCCGGTGTGGCGGCGGCCTTGCTGCTGCTGAATCGCCCCTTCGGCTTTGTGGCGCTGCTGGGCGTCGTGGCCTTGATGGGCATGATTCAGCGCAATTCGGTGATTCTGATCGACCAGATCGAAAGCGGGCGTGCCCGCGGCGTGCCGGCCTGGGATGCGATTGTGGAGGCGGCCGTGCACAGGCTGCGTCCCATCGTGCTGACGGCGGCAGCAGCCGTACTGGCCATGATTCCACTGTCGCGCAGCGTGTTCTGGGGTCCCATGGCGGTTGCCATCATGGGTGGCCTCATCGTGGCGACCGTGCTGACCCTGCTGGCCTTGCCCGCCATGTATGCGGCGGCATTCCGCATCAGAAAGGACACGGCCTGAGCCTGGATTGTGCGAAAGACTGCCGATTTTGCGGCTAGAATCTGCGTCTTGACCTCAGTAGGCGTAGATTTGCGCATTGCTGACCGCGCGGGTGGCGAAATTGGTAGACGCACCAGGTTTAGGTCCTGACGGTGGCAACACCGTGCCGGTTCGAGTCCGGCTCCGCGCACCAGATACAGGCACTCTCTGCTGCCCAAGCCCGTAACCCCAAGCCGTTACGGGCTTTTTCTTTTCCCGGCCCCTGCTGTGCAGCTGCGGTGTCAGCTTTTAAGGCAAACCCCTGTAGGGCGATGGCGGAGCCTGCGCGGCGCCTCGTTATAATGGTCGGCTTCGCCTGTTCCTGAATTGAACAAATGCCCGGCGCCAGACGCGGGTGCCAATGACCGGGGCAGGCTCTGGAAATTTGTGGTGCCGCATGTCCCAGGCGATCCCGGGCGTGCGCGCACTGTGACTTTGCGCAACACGGTGCGGGTTGTTAGTCAATCTGCACGGTCCTCATCCCTCTTAGGAAAAATCATGGCCGTTAACGTTGAAACTCTTGAAAAGCTCGAGCGCAAGATCACGCTGAGCGTGCCCCTGTCGGCAATCCAGTCCGAAGTGGATGCCCGCCTGAAGAAGGTGGCGCGCACGGTGAAGATGGACGGTTTCCGTCCCGGCAAGGTGCCCATGAGCGTCGTGGCTCAGCGTTATGGCTACTCCGTGCAATACGAAGTGCTGAACGACAAGGTGGGCGAGGCTTTTGCCGCTGCCGTGAACGAAGCCGATCTGCGCGTTGCCGGTCAGCCCAAGATCACCGAAAAGGAAGGCGCTGCCGAAGGCGAAGCGCAATTCGAAGCCGTGTTCGAAGTCATGCCCGAAGTCAAGATCGGCGACCTGACTGCTGCCGAAGTGGAAAAGCTGACCACCAGCGTGGACGACGCGGCCATCGACAAGACCGTGGACATCCTGCGCAAGCAGCGTCGCACCTTCACCGAGCGCGCTGCCGGTGAAGCCGCTGTGGACGGCGACCGCGTGACCGTGGACTTCGAAGGCAAGATCGACGGCGAGACTTTCTCGGGCGGCAAGGCTGAAGACTTCCAGTTCCTGGTCGGCGAAGGCCAGATGCTCAAGGAATTCGAAGACGCAACCCGTGGCATGAAGGCCGGCGAGTCCAAGACTTTCCCCCTGGCTTTCCCCGCTGACTACCACGGTGCTGACGTGGCCGGCAAGACTGCCGACTTCCTGGTGACCGTCAAGAAGGTGGAAGCTCCCAACCTGCCCGAAGTGAACGAAGAGTTCGTCAAGACCCTGGGCGTGGAAGGCGGCTCCGTCGAAGCCCTGCGCGACGACATCAAGAAGAACCTGGAGCGCGAAGTGAAGTTCCGCGTTCAAGGCCGCAACAAGCAAGCCGTGATGGACGCTCTGGTGTCCGTGTCCGAGCTGGATCTGCCCAAGGCTTCCGTGCAAGCCGAAGTTGGCCGTCTGCTGGAAGGCGCGCGCGCCGAGCTGGAACAGCGAGGCATCAAGGATGCTGCCAAGGCTGAGATCCCCGAAGACATCTTCCTGCCCCAGGCCGAGCGTCGCGTGCGTCTGGGTCTGGTGGTGGCCGAGCTGGTCAAGAGCAACAATCTGCAGGCTACTGCCGAGCAGATCAAGGCTCATGTCGAAGAGCTGGCTTCCAGCTACGAGAAGCCCGAAGACGTGGTGCGCTGGTACTTCGGCGATCGCAACCGCCTGGCCGAAGTGGAAGCCGTTGTGATCGAAAACAACGTCACCGACTTCGTTCTGGGCAAGGCCAAGGTCACCGACAAGGCCGTTTCCTTCGACGAGCTGATGGGCCAGGCCTAAGGGCTGAACCTTTTATCGGTGCTTGCCCTAGGCAAGTTCCGATAACTTAAATTGCGGGGCTTGTGCTTTTGCGCGCAAGCCCCATTTTCTTTTCAGAATGCGGCTACAGTAGGCGCATAGCACTGGAGAAAACATGAGCGCATTGGATACATTGGGTTTGGGCATGGTGCCCATGGTCATTGAACAGTCGGGTCGCGGTGAGCGCTCCTACGACATTTATTCGCGTCTGCTCAAGGAGCGCGTGATTTTCCTGGTGGGCGAGGTCAACGACCAGACCGCCAATCTGGTGGTGGCTCAGCTGTTGTTCCTGGAAAGCGAAAATCCCGACAAGGATATTTCCTTCTACATCAACTCCCCCGGTGGCAGCGTGACGGCGGGCATGGCGATTTTCGACACCATGAACTTCATCAAGCCCGACGTCTCGACACTGTGCACCGGCATGGCCGCGAGCATGGGGGCTTTCCTGTTGTCGGCTGGAGCCAAGGGCAAGCGCTATGCACTGCCCAATGCCCAGGTCATGATTCACCAGCCTCTGGGCGGTGCACGTGGTCAGGCGACCGAG
Organism: Comamonas testosteroni TK102; assembly: GCF_000739375.1. NCBI lineage: Bacteria > Pseudomonadati > Pseudomonadota > Betaproteobacteria > Burkholderiales > Comamonadaceae > Comamonas > Comamonas testosteroni. Next base: position 1,512,958 of record NZ_CP006704.1, read on the forward strand.
ATCGAAATTCATGCCCGCGAAATCCTCAAGACCCGCGAACGCCTGAACAAGATCCTCGCCGAGCGCACCGGCCAGCCCCTGGAAAAGATCCAGAACGACACCGAGCGCGACTATTTCCTTTCCGCCGATGAGGCTAAGGACTACGGTCTGGTTGACCAGGTAATTAGCAAGCGTTCCTGAAATGCATAGCACCCAGGCCCCTGTCTGATTGGGCTTGCGGATGCCGGCAATGAAGATCCCGGGAGTTGCTGACTGGCTCCCGGGACTTGCTCGGCGGCGTTTGTCCCTGAAGGGCTACGCCGCCTTGTCTTTGGTTATCATTAATTTTCGTTTTTTCGTAACGAGGCACAGCCCCCATGGCCGATAAAAAAGGCTCTTCCACCGAAAAGAATTTGTATTGCACCTTCTGCGGCAAAAGCCAGCACGAGGTCAAAAAGCTGATCGCCGGCCCGTCCGTGTTCATCTGCGACGAGTGCATCGACTTGTGCAATGAGATCATTCGCGACGAACAGCCTGCCGCCGATGCCAAGGAAGGCCGCGGCGATCTGCCTACGCCTGCCGAAATCAAGGCCAATCTCGACAACTATGTGATCGGTCAGGAACAGGCAAAGCGCACGCTGGCCGTGGCGGTCTACAACCACTACAAGCGACTGAACCACAAGGACAAGGCCGGCAAGGACGATGTGGAGCTCAGCAAGAGCAATATCTTGCTGATCGGTCCCACTGGGTCGGGCAAGACCTTGCTGGCCCAGACGCTGGCGCGTCAGCTCAATGTCCCCTTCGTGATGGCTGATGCCACCACGTTGACTGAGGCTGGCTATGTGGGCGAGGACGTCGAAAACATCATTCAGAAGCTGTTGCAAAGCTGCGAGTACGACGTCGAGCGCGCGCAGCGCGGCATTGTCTACATCGACGAAATCGACAAGATATCCCGCAAGTCGGACAACCCCAGCATCACGCGCGATGTCTCGGGTGAGGGCGTGCAGCAGGCGCTGCTCAAGCTGATCGAAGGCACGATGGCCAGCATTCCGCCACAGGGTGGGCGCAAGCATCCCAATCAGGACTTTCTGCAGATCGACACCACGAACATCCTGTTCATCTGCAGCGGCGCGTTTGCGGGGCTGGAGAAGGTCATCGAGAACCGCACCGAGGCTTCAGGCATCGGCTTTGGCGCTACCGTCAAGAGCAAGAAACAGCGTTCCATCTCGGAAATGTTCCTCGAGATCGAGCCCGAAGATCTGATCAAGTTCGGCATCATCCCCGAGCTGGTCGGCCGCATGCCTGTGGTGACGGCGCTGGCCGAGCTCAGCGAAGAGGCTCTGGTCCAGATCCTGACCGAGCCCAAGAACGCGCTGGTCAAGCAATACAGCAAGCTGCTGGCCATGGAAGGTGTGGAGCTGGAAATCCGCCCGGCGGCACTGAAGGCGATTGCCCGCAAGGCTCTGGCCCGCAAGACCGGCGCCCGTGGCCTGCGCTCCATCGTTGAGCAGGCACTGATCAGCACCATGTTCGAGTTGCCAACGGCCGAGAACGTGGAAAAGGTGGTGGTGGAAGAGGCCACCATTGAAGACGGCAAGGAGCCGCTGCTGGTTTACCGTGAGGCGGCCAAAAAGGCCTGATACTGTGCTTGCGTGCGAGGCGCTTCTGTGATGGGGCGCCTTGCTGCATGAGACGGAAAGGCAATGCCCCTGCGGTGGCAAAAACAATTTGCACGCAGGGGTTGAAATACACCGGTAAGCGGACCATCTTCCGCTGATAAACCGAGGATACCTATGTCTGGACAAACCCCTTTGCCTTCCACCGAGCTGGATCTGCCGCTGCTGCCCTTGCGGGACGTGGTGGTGTTCCCGCATATGGTGATTCCGCTGTTTGTGGGGCGTGCCAAGAGCATCAAGGCTCTGGAGCTGGCCATGGAAGGCGATCGCCGCATCATGCTGGTGGCGCAGAAGACGGCCTCCAAGGACGAGCCCGCAGCGGAAGACATGTTTGATGTGGGCTGCGTGTCCACCATCTTGCAGATGCTCAAGCTGCCCGACGGCACCGTGAAGGTGCTGGTCGAGGGCCAGCAGCGTGCCCTGGTCAAGCAGATCACCGACGAAGAGTCTCATTTCACGGCGTCTGTGACGCCCGTGGAGGCTGATGACAATGCCCATGAGCAAAGCGAGATCGAAGCGCTGCGCCGTGCTGTGACCCAGCAGTTTGACCAGTATGTCAAGCTCAACAAGAAGATCCCCCAGGAGATTCTGACCTCGATCGCCAGCATTGACGATGCCGGTCGTCTGACTGACACTATCGCGGCGCACCTGCCTCTCAAGCTGGAGAGCAAGCAGGCAGTGCTGGATCTGGTGGACATCAAGGAGCGTCTGGAAAACCTGTTCGAGCAGCTCGAGCGCGAGGTGGACATCCTCAATGTCGACAAGCGCATCCGTGGTCGCGTCAAGCGTCAGATGGAGAAGAATCAGCGCGACTTCTATCTGAATGAGCAGGTCAAGGCCATCCAGAAGGAACTGGGCGAGGGCGAGGATGGTGCCGACATCGAGGAGATCGAGAAAAAGATCAAGCTCGCCAAGATGCCTGCCGAGGCCCGCAAGAAGGCCGAGGCCGAGCTCAAGAAGCTCAAGCTGATGTCGCCCATGTCGGCGGAAGCTTCGGTGGTGCGCAACTACATCGAAGTGCTGACCGGTCTGCCCTGGAGCAAGAAGACCAAGATCAAGCACAACCTGGCGAATGCCGAGGAAGTGCTGAACGAAGATCACTTCGGCCTGGAAAAGGTCAAGGATCGCATCCTCGAATATCTTGCCGTGCAGCAACGTGTGGACAAGGTCAAGGCCCCCATTCTGTGCCTGGTCGGACCTCCCGGCGTGGGCAAGACCTCGCTGGGGCAGTCCATTGCCAAGGCCACGGGCCGCAAGTACGTGCGCATGGCGCTGGGCGGCATGCGTGACGAGGCGGAAATCCGCGGTCACCGCCGTACCTATATCGGTGCCATGCCCGGTAAGGTGCTCCAGAGCCTGGAGAAGGTCGGCACGCGCAACCCTCTGTTCCTGCTGGACGAGATCGACAAGCTGGGCATGGATTTCCGTGGCGATCCATCGAGCGCACTGCTGGAGGTGCTGGACCCTGAGCAGAACAACAAGTTCGGCGACCACTATGTGGAGGTCGACTTCGACCTGTCCGACGTGATGTTTGTGGCGACCTCCAACTCCATGAACATTCCCTCGGCCTTGCTGGATCGCATGGAGGTGATTCGTCTGTCGGGCTACACCGAAGACGAAAAGACCAATATTGCCATCCGCTACCTGCTGCCCAAGCAACTCACCAACAATGGTGTCAAGGAGGGCGAGCTGGAGGTGACCGAAGCCGCTATCCGCGACATCGTGCGCTACTACACCCGCGAAGCTGGTGTGCGCTCGCTGGAGCGCGAGCTGTCCAAGATCTGCCGCAAGGTGGTCAAGGGCTTGCAGCTCGGCAAGCTCCAGCCCAAGGTGGAGGTGAATGCCGATAACCTCAACGACTATCTGGGCGTGCGCAAGTTCAGCTACGGCCGCGCAGAGCATGCCAATCAGGTGGGGCAGGTTGTGGGCCTGGCCTGGACCGAAGTCGGTGGCGATCTGCTGACCATCGAAGCCGCAACCATGCCTGGCAAGGGTGTCATCACCCGTACCGGTTCACTGGGCGACGTGATGAAGGAGTCGGTGGAAGCTGCCCGTACCGTGGTGCGCAGCCGCGCTCGTCTGCTCGGAATCAAGGATGAAGCCTTTGAGAAAAAGGACATCCATGTGCACGTGCCCGATGGCGCCACGCCCAAGGACGGTCCCAGTGCTGGTGCCGCCATGACGACGGCGTTTGTCTCGGCGCTCACGGGCATTCCCGTGCGTGCCGACGTGGCCATGACCGGTGAAATCACCTTGCGTGGCGAAGTCACGGCGATTGGTGGCCTCAAGGAAAAGCTGCTGGCGGCTCTGCGTGGTGGCATCAAGACCGTGCTGATTCCCGAAGAGAACGTCAAGGATTTGCAGGACATTCCCGATAACGTGAAGAGCGGTCTGGAGATCGTTCCTGTGAAGTGGATCGATCAGGTTCTCAAGGTGGCCCTGGAGCGTGTGCCCGATCCTTTGTCCGAGGAAGCGGTAGCCGCTGTAGCGGCCACCGATGCCAAGCCGGCCGAGGCAGCCATCAAGCATTAAGCTTGTTTTGTGAAAATTGTGGCGTTTTTTCTGGGAGGGCTCAGAACTGCGCTACAATTCATCCATCGCAGCAAACAACGTTGTACAATGTTGGGCTTCGGTAGATATGCGGGAATAGCTCAGTTGGTAGAGCGATACCTTGCCAAGGTATAGGTCGACGGTTCGAACCCGTTTTCCCGCTCCAGGTTTTCAGAGCCTGTAGCAATACAGGTTCGCATCGGAAAGCGAAAGCTTTCTGAATGCGGGAATAGCTCAGTTGGTAGAGCGATACCTTGCCAAGGTATAGGTCGACGGTTCGAACCCGTTTTCCCGCTCCAGGTTTTCAGAGCCTGTAGCAATACAGGTTCGCATCGGAAAGCGAGAGCTTTCTGAATGCGGGAATAGCTCAGTTGGTAGAGCGATACCTTGCCAAGGTATAGGTCGACGGTTCGAACCCGTTTTCCCGCTCCAGGTTTTCAGGACCTGTAGCAATACAGGTTCGCATCGGAAAGCGAGAGCTTTCTGAATGCGGGAATAGCTCAGTTGGTAGAGCGATACCTTGCCAAGGTATAGGTCGACGGTTCGAACCCGTTTTCCCGCTCCAGGTTTTTGTGATAGCGGCGCGATAGCAAAGCGGTTATGCCCCGGATTGCAAATCCGGTTAGACCAGTTCGACTCTGGTTCGCGCCTCCAGATTTCTCTAAAGAAATCAACAAGTTAGGCCACCCTTGCGGGTGGCCTTTTTGTTTTTACACGCGCAAAACCCCCGCAAAAACGATGCTGACCGCGCGTCATTCGCGGTCAAACCACGCGTGGAACTTCATTCTTGCCGTCCACACGAGTACACTTTATATGACTGTTGTTTTATACAGTGTTAGAGGTGTATATGGCGAGTGTGCGGGAGACGCGGACGGGCCGCTTTGAGCTGACCATCAGAAACAAGCTGCTGCCCAAGCCGGTGTATCTGACTTTTGAAACGCGTGAAGAGGCCGATGCTTATGGCAAGCAGGTCGACATGCTGCTTGCTGCCGGTGTCGTGCCTGCAGATCTGGCCAGGACAGACGCCGAGCCCAAGCCAACTGAAAAACTGCGCTTCATCATCGGTGCGTGGATGAATACAGGCCAGCCCGCCAAGAGTGACATGGAGATACTGCGGCTGCTGCAGATCGAGCTGGGCAAGGTGCTCATTGCCGATATCACCTACAAGTGGGCCGAGGCTTGGGTGAAGAGCATGAAGCTCGATGCGAGCAAGAACTACGCGCCCAGCACCATCCGCAAGCGCATTGGCTCACTCTCGCGCTGCTTTGACTGGTGGCTGCGGCAGGCGGACGGGGTTAACTTTGGCAACCCGCTCAAGTTGCTGCCCCGTGGCCTGGCCTCCTACAACGGCAAGGACCGTGAGGAGATCGCGCAAGCCAACGCCGCCGGCGTGCCTGGTGCGCAGGCCTTGTCTGTGCGTGTGGACGTGAGCCGCGAGCGGCGCCTCTTCCCTGGAGAGCAGGAGAAGATCGAGCGGGCTATGGCGGGTGAAAAGCGGCCTGACCGCGAGCGCGCCCTGGATGCGCCAGACATGCCCGCGCTCTCTGTGCTCTTTAGGTTGATCGTCTGGACGGGGTTGCGGTTGCGAGAGGCCTACACCTTGACGCGTGGCCAGGTCCAGCTCGATGCGCTCAAGCTGCGTGTGCGAACCAGCAAGCAGTGGCACGGGAATGTGAAGTGGCGGGAGGTGCCGGTGCGGCCGGAGCTATTGCCCGTGCTACGTGAATATCTGGAAGTGCTGCCGAATGAGGGCGCAGAGCAATTGATTTTCCCGTTCTGGGATGGTGACCCTGATGAGATGGATCGTGTGTCACACAAGCTGTCAAACCGTTTCAGGACGGTGTTTGCTTATGCTGATTGCCAGGGACTGGCTGAGCATGATTTGCGGCATGAGGCGACCTGCCGCTGGTATGAGATGCGTCACCCTAAAACGGGTGACTGGATGTTCCGTGAAGTGGAGATACCTGGAATGATGGGCTGGGCTCCGGGGAGCAAGATGCCGCAGCGCTACGCCAGCTTCCGTGCGGAGGATCTGGCCGCGCGCATGTACGGCTAGCACGGCATCCCATGGCTGGCCAGCAGGCCGCCGAGCTCCGGCGGCTTGCGGCTCTGGCCGCGTCTGCGAGGCTGTTCGCTGGTCGGCAGCATCGGTGAGGGTGCGGCCGCAGCTTTGGCGGGGGTCTTGCCCTTTTCAAGTGCGGCTGCACGGGTGCCCTGCAGGTCTGCTTTCCGCTGGGCGGCTTCGCTCAGTGCCATTTCATTCAGGCACTGGAGCAGCGCCTGGCGCGGGATGACCCAGCTCTTACCGAACTTGACACCTGGCAGGTCGCCGCTGCGGATACGCGCCTCTGCCGTTTCTTTATCGCATTTCAGAAGAGAGGCAATCTGCTCGGCCGTATAGATATCGCTGTCGATGATTTGATCCGTGGCTTCCATGGTCAGGCTCGCTTTCTTTGTTCTTGTTTGTGGGGTGTCAGGGTGGTCATGCTGTTGTCTGCCTGGTAGACATCGCCGCCGGCGGACTTGGTGCGGGCCACCAGGCGCTGTGCAGCCAGGTGCACCTCGCGTGCGGTGAGTTGCTGCAGCTGGTACTCGTGCAGATCCAGCATCGCGCCCAGTGCATCCAGCTCGTGGAAGTGGATATCGCTGGGCACCCAGTTCTCGGCATAGCCGCTGCGCTCCTGGTAGGAGGCGCAGGCCTGGAGCGCGGCCGTGATGTGCTCCTGCAGGCCGCGCACGACGCCCATCTGCTCAATCTCTTGTGCAATTAGCATGCTGGAGTGCAGAACCACGTATTCGTTGTGGGTGGCCACGCCTTCGCGCATGTGTGCAAAGGCTGTGCGCAGTGAGCCCATGGTCTCGGCAACCTCGGCAGGCGTGAGCTTGCTGTTGTGCTGGTTGAAGACCATCAGGGGGTTGCGCCCATGCTGTCGGGGTTGCTGGTAGAAGTGACGGCGGCTCATGCTTGGCCTTTCTGCGCTTGGTCGCGCCTTTCTTCTTCAGCGCGCTTCCAGTAGCCATCAACTCGTCCGATACAGTAAGCAGCCGCCAGAGCAATTGCGCCGAGGCTGATAAATAGGAATGTCTCGCCCATCACTCACCCTCCTGCGCTGTTGGGACGACACGCTTCATCCTGCGCAGTTGCTCGCGAGTCCCTTGTATGTCGCAAACTTCATCTTTGATGGGTGTTCCTCCGTTCATGCCTCGGCCTTCGCCAGATGCGCTAATGAACGCAGCGATAAGCCGCGCCTCCGCTGACTCATGGCCGCACCATTTGTCGATTGCATCCACGGCTGTTCGATAGCGCCTGATTCGTGAATCGGCGGCCTTCATGTCGCTGCGGAGGTCTCGAAGTGCAAAGTGCAGATTGAAGGCCCATATGAAGCAGACGCAGAACCCTATGAAATAGATTGCTTCAGCCATCACTCCCCCTTTGCTGCCGCGATAGCTGCAGCAGCTCGAACGATGGCGCGGCGCACAGCGTGTTCATGGCTTGGCTGCGCTCCCTCTTCAAACAAGAGACTCCCTAAGTGATCCTGCATATCGAATAGAACCTTGGTTGCCACCGCCAGCCGCAGCGCGTCACCGTCGTCATTCAAAGGGTTCCAAATTACGGGAGAATTTCTATCGCGCAGAAATACACCGCCGTAGTTCTCCGTCCACCAGACCTCAATCCCAGCAGCCTTGGCCGCCAGCTCCAACAATTCACGATCTGTCATGATTGCTGCGCTCCTTCCTTGGCTGCTGACTCGCGTAGGCGCTCCATGTCCGCACTGGCTGCTGCGCGCCAGCCATCAGGCCCGCTGCGAAAGTAGTGGCCCAGCATCCAGTGCAGCACAGCCGCCTGTTCGTCCTCGGCGCGCTTCTTTATGCTGTAGCCGCCTGCTCGTAGCGCGTGGGCGAAGCTGATGCACTGGAAGCACATCAACCCTAAGATACTGGCAAGCTCCTCCGTCATCGCGGGGAAAGCGGGCGGCGCATCCTCTGCAGGTGCAATGCCTTCGCCGCGTGCAGAGAGGAATGCGCAGAAATTGGCAACGTCCACGGGGTCGCCTTTGTCAACGTGTTCGCGCAGCAGATTCGACAGCCACTCACGAGTGCACTCAGAATCATCCCAGCCGCGATACCCTTTGGCGCGCTGCTTTGCCAGCTTGGCTTTCATTGCCGCAGACAGTTGGTCCACCGCAACGTCGTCAGAGTGCTGCGGGGCTGCTGCAGTGGCCATCTTGTCTTCTACTTCTAAAAGCGCGTCGGCGCGGCCGTAGCGGCTTGTCCATTCGTGACGGTCAGTGCCGAGAACCAGGTCGAGGATCTTGTCTGCGAATTCTTCGGCTTCATCGCGATCCGTCAGCAGATCCGGCTCTGCGGTAAACAGCGGGCGTACTACCCAGCGGGCGGCGCTTGCTACGCCATCGAGCTGTGCATCCTTGATGTGATCATGGCCGAAGCTACGACCAAGGTCTGCGGTATATGTGTGATGGACGATGCCTTCTTTTGGGTCCAGCACGATGAAGTAGTCGGCGCCCTCTGATTGGGGCAGCTTTTCAAGATTGGCTTTGTTCATTGGATCACCTCAACTTCAGAGATATGGAAGGCCACGCGGATGGGCTTGCAGCGCGGGGCGCGCACGATGGAGACGTCTACGGACTCGGGGCCGATCTGGGCCACGACCGTGCCCTCGTAGCCAATCCAGGGCTTCTGTTGCTTGCCGGTGGCGCTCTTCAGGATCTGCACGCGCTCGGCCACCAATTCCTCGGCCGTCCACTGGCGGGTGGCAGCCGCAGGCTGCTGCTTGTCATCGTCTTCGGCCTGGTCATCAGCTGAGGCCGTCGAGGAGTGCGGCAGATCCTGCGATGCCACAGCATCGACAGGAGCTGCTTCGTTGCTCTGCGCGTCAGCGCCTGTAGTAGGTGCCTGGGCGTCAGCCACAGGCGCCCCATCGACGCCCTGCGCGGCTGCGGCCGCGCCTGATCCTTCCAACTCTTGCAACGCCTCGGCGATTTGTGCAGACGCATGCGCAGCGCTTGTTTTCGGCACCTCGTTGGCTCCAGCTGCAGAGCCCTTGCCCGCCACCTTTTTGCTTCGCGCAGCACCCCCGCCAGCACGCGCAGCCGGTTGTTGGGGTAGATCGGCCTTCGGGGCAGCAGAGTTGACGGGGTCGGGCTTGGGCAGGTGCTCGTCAGCAGCTGCGGCTTTGACTTCCTTGATGACTGTCTGCAGCTGGTCCTTCAACACCCCGCCAGATACCAGCATCAGTCCTTCATTGGCAACGCGGTCCCCATAGCTATGGTCATTCACGCGGCTGTCTGTCTGCATGATGCAGAGCATGTGCAACTGGTCAGGGGCGCTTGTTTCCTTCGCGTGTTGAATCAATGCGTTGTGCGCGCCGACGCGATCCAGACCCAGCACATCGGCCACGGCCGCAGCATCGTCGCTGGACAGGCTTCTGACCGTGCGCAGCATCAGATAGCGGTGAAGATCGGTGGTGAAACCCGCACCCGTGTTGCTGGTGATTTCAGTCCAGGTGCGATCAATCAAGCCATCGCGCCAGGCGCGTTCAAACTTGGCATCGGCTTTGGCTTTCGCCTTGACTTTTTTCTCATAGGCAAAGGCGCGAACTTCCTTGGCTACTTCCTTTGACGCCTTGGCCTGGCCGTCCACGATCTTGAGCAGGCGCAACACTGTTTCATTGGGCAGCACGTCGATCAGCTCGCCCTTTTTGCGGGGGTGCTCAACCTTGGTGGGCTGGATGCCTTCGGCCTCCATCTGCGCGCCAATGATCTTGCGCAGCGGTGCGTCGGTCGGGCTGTCTTCGGTGGAGTCCAGGCGGCGATAGCCCTTGAGCTTTGAGTTGCCCCAGTGGTCCGAGGCCAGCTCTGCAGCTTCGGCGCCGGTGATGACGTTCTGCCCCTTGTCCTGGGCGTCACGCACCAACTGGGCAGTGTGCGCATCGGCCTTCTTGTGGAAGCAGGTTGGGTCTGTGCACACGTCTGCACTCTTGATGTCACTCCACAGCTCTTGGTCGGCGCCTGTGCGCTTCTTGCAATCGGTGCAACTGCCTGCTTCGGGCAGCAGGCTCGCATCGGTGATCTTGAAGCGCGCGCTGTCCAGCCGCAGCATGAACTCGTTTTGCACATGCTGGGCACAAGCGCGGTAGCTCGGAAATTCGCCGCGCCAGTCATCGTCTGTCATGAAGTCGAGAGCCTTGATCTGCAGCTGCTCGTTGGGGATGCGGGCCACCAGCAACGCCTTGCTGAAATCAATCTTGCCTTCGCGCAATGCCTCGCGTGCCTGCTGGCATAGGTCCAGCAGCTTGAGCCGACCATAGACATAGCCCCGGCTCTTGCCGATTTTTGCGCCGACTTGATCAGCGTTGAGCTTGCTGTGCTTCATCAGCGATTCATAGCCCTCGGCCTCCTCCAGCTCGGTCACATCCTCGCGCTGCAGGTTCTCGATGACCTGGACTTCCAGGGCCTGCTCGTCGGTCATCGGACGGATCATGGCTGGGATCTGTGCGACCTTGGCCAGTTGGCAGGCACGCCAGCGGCGCTCGCCAGCCACCAGCTCATACTCGGGCGCGGGCTGCTTGAGTGCGCGGGCTTCGCGGTGCGTGTCTTCCAGGCGGTGGCCTGGGAGCGGGCGAATCAAGATAGGCTGATGCACACCGCTGGCCGCGATGCTGTCTGCCAGCTCCTGCAGCTTGGTCGGGTCGAAGCGCTTGCGCGGGTTGGTCAGACTGCGGGCAATGCTGGCGATGGCCACGTGGTCCATACGCTCGCCGGCTGCGGGCATTGGCAGCGCCTGGGTGGCGGTGTCGTGGGTGTTGGTCATTCTTCAGACTCCAGGACAAGCTGCAGCTGCTGGCGGCATTCGTCGCCCCATTTGCAGGCGTGCTGCCATGCTTCTTCAATGGTCTCGGCGTAGATCCACTGTGTGTGGAAGCTGCCGAAGTTGGGGTGATCGGTGTTGTTGCCCGAGGGGGCATGGAACTGGATCGCATAGCCTGTGAAGCCAGAGGCCCAGAGCGCTGCCAGGCACTCGCTGACATCGTTCTGGTCCTCCTCGCACAGGTTCACCAGCTCCTGGCGCAGCGGCAGCAGAGTGGGGTGCAGATCAATCACTGGTGCCAGCAGATCGTCCAGCAGCTCATCGCCCTTGAGGTCGATGTCATAGGTGAACGTGGCGCATGCCAGGTCAATGATCTGCCCTGCGCGGATGAAATGCTTGAGGATCAGCTCAGCGCGTTGGTGGCCGTTCATGCAGCACCCCCGTTCATGCTTTTGTTGGTCCAAAGCACCTTGGCCTCAACCAAGCAGCGAGACGCCGTCCACTTCGGGTGTTCACGTTGGATCTGTTGCGCCAACTTCTGGATGCCTGGCCTGCGTACCCCATCTGGCAGGGTCTGGGTTCCGCCCTGCATCATCTTCAGCGCATTGGCAAAGGAGATGGTGCGGATCTTGCTCAGAGGGGCGCTGTGACTGCGGGCCACGATCAGGTGGTCGTTTGCAGGCAGAGACACGGTTTGATGCTCGAAGACCTCCCGCTCATAGATGCGGGTGAGTCCAAAGTGCTTGCGCAGCTTGTCGGTCATGACGTCGCCCAAGCCAGAGCCCTGGGGTGCCCAGATGATGATGCTTGCGGTCATGCTGCTGCTCCCGAAGTGACGTGCTTCAAGGCCTTGGCCAGTTGCTTGGCCTCGTGGCGTGCATCGTGCAGCGCGTGGTGCTTGATGCCCTCAAACGGGCCAACGTCCTTGGCGGCCTTGTGCATGTCCAGGACGGTGCGCATATCGCGGTCATTCCACCAGGCCCAAGGGCGTGTCAATTCAGGGTAGTCGGCATAAAGCGAGGACAGAATCACGTTGTCAAAGCTGCTGCCATTGCCCCAGACCTTTACGCACTTGGGATCGGCATAGGCATTCACCCATCGGCTGAACGCTTGCAGCGCCTCACTGGCCGGGATGGAGTTGGCAGACAGGAAGCTCGCAGCCTTGGCTTCATCACTCTGTTTGAGCCACCAGTCGTTGGTTTCTTGATCAATGCCCCGAACGGGCTGACTTGCATGCGTGACGGACTCGTGAAACTCGGCCACGAACTGCCCATTTGCGGTGAGCGCTACTGCTCCGATGGAGATGACGGCGGCATTGGGCTTGGTGCTCAAGGTTTCCAAGTCCAGGACGATGTGCGCGGCATGCAGGCGCTCGGTTGCGGGCTCCATGCCATAGATGAATCCGGCTACTGCAGGCTGCTTGCCCAGCCAGCCCACGGCATCAATCGCCAGGGAGTGGGCGGGAGTCTCCAGGCGCATGCCTGGAAGCGGGGCTGGAATGTTGACGTGCACCTGGGCGCGGCCCTCGGGCAGGCTGTCGATGATCAGGGTGATGCGATTCAGATCAGGCATGTGCTGCCTCCTTTGGTGGGGTTGCTTTTGGCTGCTTGGCGCGGCCGTGGACTTGGATGTTTGTGGTCATGCCCATGGTCATCCGCAGATGCGCCACGGGTGAGGTGACAGTCACGCGGGTGCCGCGCTTCATGCCGCGTGCGGCTTGCTCGGCTTCATGGCGTAAAGCGGCTGGGTAGACCTGTTCGGAGCGGACTAGGCTGTTGTTGCAGCGGTCGGCCTTGATGAGCAGGCACAGCACGGGCATGGGGGTTTGGTCGTCGCCCATGACCACGGTGCGTACTTCGGCGTCATGGACCAGCTCGCCGCTGAGTTCCATCAGGCCATCCGGATGGGTGTTGTTCATCACAGCACCCCAGCGTCAAGCGGCACGCGCAGCGCAGCCAAGGTCAGGGCCGCTGCACAGAATGCCGCCCAGCGGATATAGGCGCGCCGGTTGCGTTTGCGCATGCGGGGTGTGGGTGCTCCGTCCAGTTGAATGATTGGTGTGCTCATGTCCGCCCCCAAAATGGATAGGGGTTGCTCTCTTCGATCAACTCGCGGACAAAGCCGGTGTACTGCTTTGCTCGGTCGTAGCTGTCGTAGGCGCAGTGGTTGATGGCCTCGTGCGCGTCGTCCTCGATGCGATGGCGCAGTCGCTCGCGGGCCTGCCTGCACATCGCGTCCAGATCCAGCGCGGGGCGTGCTGCGGCAGTCAGCGGGGCGATCAACCGGAAGACCTGGGTATCGGTCCCATCAGGCAGATCGACGGTCATGCGGACGGTCACTTCAGGCAGTTGACGAGGGCGCAGCGCGACATCGACGGAATGAATGAACTTCATGTCGTCCAGGCCTAGCACGCGCAGCAGGGCCTTGTTGGTGTTGTGGATGGTCTTCATGCTGCGGCCCTCCGCGCGCTGATGGGGTGGGCATTGCCGAAGCGGACCATTGCGCGAGCGATGGCGTCGCAGCTGCCGGTTGCCAGGGTGGTGCGGCGCTTGCCGCCACTGGTGACGATGTAGCGGGTCAGCATTCGGGAACCTCCACCAGCCAGCCGTGGTCGTCCATTGCGCACAAGGCTGTGCGCTTCCATATGCGGCCTGCTTCGTCAGCGCGTTGCAGCAGGACGACCCATTTGCCAGTTCGCTCAGGGCAGTGCTCTAGCTCGTGCTTCATGCGATGCCGATCTATGCATGCCAAGCCACCGCCATGCAGATAAGAGAGTTGGCTGTTGTTCCTGGGAACAAATCTAGGCGCGGATACCGGAGATGCTTCAGGCAGAAGCACGTCATCGAGCTGCAATGCATTCGGCGGCGGGATGTCGGACGGTGCGCGGGTATCGACAACCCAGAAGCGGCGCTCTCCGGCTTCTGCATTTGCAAATCCCACGAATCCTGTGACCGGGATCAGTCTTTTCTGGTTGACCGTGCACACGTGTGCACAGGCTTGTGTGGTGCTCATCCTCTGCTCCTTGGGCAAGAAAAAGCCCGCCTGGTCGGGGCGGGCAGATCCTGCTGAGCACATGCGGCACCACTCGGGCGCGACAAAAAAGGCCGCATAGCCCGTGGCAAGTAAGAGAGGGAGGGAGGAGAAGAACCACGGGCGCGGCACAAACCTAAGCGCATTGCCCGGGGTGGCAAAACGCTTAGGTTTGCCCTGCAGGGGGGCAGGGCAAGGCACCAAGGGGTGCCGTATGTGCTCAGCAGGTTGTTAACGACCGGGGCTGGCCCGGTCGATGCCGTGGAGCCCGACGCATTGCTGCGACGGTTTGAATTATGCGCAAAAGAATATTCAAGCGCAAGCGTTAAGGAATATTCTCTATTCTGATAGGAATAAAAAATCGCCCGAAGGCGATCATGTGTTGTGTATTTGCTAAGTCAGTTCTTACTTAGAACTGCCAGCCCGCGTACTTCAGGCGCCCAGTGATGCGGTCACCCTGGCGCAGCTCGATGAACTTCGTCGGCCAGTGCGGGTTGAGAGAGTGGAGAAACCACTTGCCGTCAATCAGCAGGATCTGCTTAAAGATTGCATTCGTTTCGCCTTCGCGCACGATGCACACAAAGTCTTTGTTGTTGATTTCGGCCCCTGCCTTGAAGCAAACGTTCATGCCATTCGGGAAGCTGTATGGCCCCTCGGGGTTCGTCATGGAGTCGCCATCAACCTGAAGGCAGAAGCCTTCATCGCCCAGCTCGACAGGGCAAACAACATAGTCATCAATTTCTGATGGGGCGATATCGACAACGCCCCAAAACCCAGCTTGCACGCTGCTCAGCAATGGATATCTCCGTTCTTTGTATTCAATGATTGTGGGCTTGGCGTTGCCGTTGCCTTGGGCAATTTCCTGAGTTGCTGAATCATATCCCCCATCAACCTTGTCCCAAGGCGCATTGCCGTCGCCAGTGTCGAGCCAGCGAGGGTCACATTTGAGGGCTGTGGCCAGACCTATTAGGTGGGTCGTGCGTTCTATCTCGCCGCGTTCAATTTTTGATATGTCGGATTGGTTCGCGCCTGCGGCCTTCGCCAGGGCGGCCTGAGTCATTCCGCTGTGCTTGCGGGCGGCCTTAACTCGTTCAGCTAGTGTGTCCATAGCGCTAGTTAAGCGTAATTGCATATTCTTCTGCGCCTGCTAGAATAGTCGTCATTGAATAAATGGTGGCGATCATGGACTGCAGAGAACTTCTAGCTGAAATCCGTCGCGCAGGTCTTACACAGACCGAAGTGGCAGAAGAACTTGGAATTCGTCAAGCCAGTGTCTCCAAGCTGGAGCGTGGCTTAACGAAGGAGCTTCGGGCAGGCGCGTACTCGAAGCTCTTGGCGCTCCATAGCCGCATTTCTTCGCAGGAAGCAGCCAATGGCTGACGGCCTGACTTGCACCCATCGCCCAAATCGGAGCTGCACAGCTGCCGGGCGTTTTGTCTCCCCGCTCCATCAAGGTGCTGCACGCATTGGCAGTTGCGTGCAGCTTGTTGTGCAGCGGGCGGTGGGCTTTTTTATTCATGGGGGCAGTGTCGCTGCCGGCGCTTCCCTGATCAACGCTGAAATTTCAGCCATTCAAGGGGAAGCCCAATGACGCGGCGTTACTCCAGCATCGACTGGCGCGATGTTTTCTACAACTCGGTGCGCAAGGCCAGCGGCGGCGTGGCGGCAGCAGCTGCATACCTGACGGACAGGCGTGAGAAGTCAATCCATCGTGAAGATCTCCGCCGCCGCCTGCGAGGTGCTGACGGTGAAAGCTTGACTCTGGAAATGGCCGAGCTGCTGACTGAGTGGATGCAGGAGATCCGCGAGCCTGGTTGGCGAGATTGGCTCAAGGCGCTCAATAGCCAGTTTGGACTGGTAACGATGGAGCTGCCTCCTCCCCCTGCTGGCGGGTGGGCGTGCGAGGCATCAGCCATCCGGGAAAAGGCTCTCCAGCTGAACGTGCAGGGCGGCCAGCTGACTGAGTTGGTCATGAAGGCCACTGACGACAAGCGGATCTCGAAGGCCGAGGCCGAGGCCATCGAGAAGCAGGCCATGGCAGAGATAGAGCTGCTGTATCGCACGGTGCGTAATGCCCGCCGCGCTGCAGGCCTGGAGGTGTCGCCATGAGACCCGCAGGAGAAACCAACAAGGCACTGCTGCAGGCCTTGGCATCAGCGTGTGCCAAAGGTGGAGGCCTGACTCTACGCGAGCTGGCAGCAGCTGCACAGGTGGGGCTGGATGCCGCCACCCAAACCATCAAGAACATGAATCGCCGGGGGCGTGTGTGCGTGCTGAAAACGCGTCGCGTCCCTGGTCGCAATCGTCCGGTAGCGGTCTATTCGCTGCCGGTTCCACAGGATGCCGCCAATGAGGCGGTGATCCATCTTTCTGCAGCAATGCGCGTCTGGGGGTAAATGGATGGAGTTGGTTCGCGTTGTCGGTGTTCGGGACGCCGGCGTGAGTTGTTTTTATCTGCGGGGAGGTGCGCATGACTGACGATAAGCCAGCAGTGCCCCAGTCCCCAGTCCCTGCGTGGGACAAGATACCTGCAGAGCTTGCCCAGCGGCAGCAGTGGGTGCTGTGGCGGTTTGAGTGGGACGAAAAGCGTTCTGCCTGGTTGAAGGTTCCCTATTACGTGGGGGGCGGTCGTCGCTCTGGCGATCAAGGCAGCGACCGCGACCGCCAGCGCCTGGCCACGCTGCCAGTGGTGCGCACTGCGTTTCAACGCAAAGAAGGCCTGCCCGACGCCTGGAGCGGGATAGGCTTTGGCTTTCTGCCTGGTGATGGCCTGATCGGCATCGATCTGGACAAGCATGTGGACCCGGAGACGGGCGCAATGTCCGACCGCTGCAAGAAGATCATTGCGGCCTTCAACACCTTCACCGAAATCTCACCCAGCGGGACGGGTGTGCACCTGTACCTGCAGGGGCACACGCATACGGCCAAGGACAACGGCATCGGCGTTGAGATGTTCTGCGAGAAGCAGTATTTCACCGTCACCGGCAAGCATGTTGATGGCACTCCCCTTGAGGTGGTCGCAGCTGATGACGCAGCCATTCGTCGCATGCATGTGACGATTCAGGAGGCCAAGGACAAGCGCGCGGCCGCAGCCCAGCCGGCCCAGCCAGCGCAGCGTGCTGCAGGGGGTGGAGAGTCGTCCGGCGGCAATGACTTCGCAAAGGTGAATGCTGCGGCCATGGCCGCCCTGCACACCTGGGTGCCTGCATTGTTTGGTGGGCGCGAGCGAGCCACCAGCGAGGGCTACCGTATTACCTCCAAAGCCTTGGGCCGTGATCTGCAGGAGGATTTGTCGATCCACGCCCGCGAAGGCATCATGGATTGGGGTGTGGCCGACATGGGCGACAAGCGCCAGGGCAAGCGCTCGCCCATCGATCTGGTCATGGAATGGGGGCCAGGAACAAGCAAGGCCGTCGATGCACTCAAATGGCTGGCCGGAAAGGTTGGCGTTCAACTGGAGCAGCAGCCACCGCGCGCAAACCAGCAGGCTACCGCGGGGGGAGGTGGGTCTACGCCGCCGCCTGCAGATCCTCCAGCTCAAGCTACTGGCGATGGTGGTGGCGATGAGAAGCCCAAGAAGAAGGGGAAGAAGCGCAGCCACGACGAAAGCCTGGATGCGCTCTACGACAGGCTGGTGACGGGCAAGAACGGCCTGATGGATTGCCGGCCGAATGTGATGTATTGCATGCAGCTCGACCCGGAGCTGGCCGGCCTGGCCCGGTACAACACCTTCACCATGCAGCTTGACCGCAGCCGTGAGGCGCCATGGGGCCGCGAAGCGGGCGTGTGGGAGGAGGAGGACGACATGATGCTGGGCGAGTACCTGCTGCGGGTACATGGCCTGAACATCGCTGCCAAGAGCACGTTGCGTGATGGTGTGCAGATGGCGGCCCGCCTGGACAAGTACAACCCGATTGAGGACTTGATCCGGGCCGAGGAGTGGGACAAGACCCCGCGCCTGGAGCACTGGCTTACCAAGGTCTATGGGATCGAGGAGCGGCCGTACACAAGGCTGATTGGCAAGTGCTTCATGATGGGCTTGGTCAATCGCGCCATCAATCCTGGCTGCAAGTTCGATTACATGCTGATCCTGAAGGGTGAGCAGGGCTTGAAGAAGTCATCAGCCTTCCGGGCGCTGGCTTATCCGTACTTCACCGACAACGCCATCAAGGTGGGCGACAAGGATTCGCAGCTGGCCCAGCAGATGGCCTGGCTGGTGGAGTCGGCCGAGCTGGAGTCGATGAACAAGGCAGATGCAACTGCCATCAAGCAGTATCTGTCGGCGCAGGAAGACTGGTTCCGTCCGCCTTATGGCGCGCAGATGATCAAGGCCAAGCGCCACTTTGTGAACGTGGGCACGACCAACGCAGATGCCTTCTTGCGCGATGCCACGGGCGATCGTCGCTTCTGGCCTTTGGAGATTCATCAGGTCAATCCTGATGTGCTGGTGGAGATGCGCGGCCAGTTGTTGGCAGAGGCGCTGCACCGCCTGAATGAGGGCGAGCGTTACTGGCCCGACCGTGAGGAAGAGAAAACGCTGATCTTCCCCGAGCAAGAGCCGTTCAAGCGCTCCGACCCTTGGGAAGACTTGCTGGATACCTTTGTCAATGGCGTGGAGGGTCTGCACGTCAACGACCCAGCGCCGAAGCATCGTGAGTTCTTCTCGCGCATTGAGCTGTACCAGGTGCTGCAGATCAAGCCCGACCGCGTGGACAACGCAGGGCAGATGGATACGCGCATCAGCAATGCCATGAAGGCGCTGGGCTTCAGGGTGCAGCGTGAGACCACCGGCAAGCGCAGGCGCGGCTTTCTGCGCGTGCCCAAGGAGGACATCAGCACGGTACAGGTGCCTGCTCAGGCGCAGCCTGGAGCACAGCAAGAGGCCCCTGAATGGCCGTATGACCTGGACGCGGCAGGGGGCGCTGATGACCTGCCGATTTGATTTGAACGCCGTGGAACGCGGTAGGATGCTACGCGGGCTGGTCACGCCCCGTCTGGGTGGATGCGCATGCATCCGCGCAGCCGGTCATGTCGCCACCGCCGTCCTCCCCGTCCACCTCCGTCCACCCTCCGTCCATGGGGGGTGGACGGCGCAAGCTGTTGAAATTCAACAGTTTTTAGAGATCCGTCCACCCGTCCACCTCAAGGCGCGTACCCACACACATGAGCGTGTGTGCGGACAGGCGCACGCGTGTCTGTGCGCGTACGCGGAACATTTTTTTTATTTTTTGGGTGGTCAGTATGGACGAATGGACGGATTGAGGATTGGCGCGGGTTTGCGCCGTCCACCCTCCGTCCACCCCTCGTCCACACGTATGCACAGTTGGGGAGTTGCGGCATGAATAAACCAGCCAGTTTGAGAGACGCCATGCCGGAAACGGCGGATTGGGTGGACCAAAAGCGTGTGGAGTGGGGCCGGGACTATGTGGACCAGTGCATCCGCCGCGCACTCAAGGGCGAGCCCGGATGGTTCTATGCCATCGAGAACGGCAAGGTGCTTGGCACGCCGTGGCCTGTGGATGCAGTTGGTGCGGTGATTGATGGCGGCAAGCGCACGGTCGCACAGATTCAGCAGGCAGCCATCTTGCTGGGGGCCAGCTTTGCCGGGTTCATGCGTGAGCCCGTGAAGGGAGGCAACTGATGGCGCGTATCGAGCACATCAAGCGCAGGCTGGATAACTGGGCGCTGTGGAAAGCTCGGCTCAACAGCACCGGGCTGGGCTTTCATTCGGTGAATGTGCTGGCTGTGGATGTGTGGAGCCGCAACAGCTACAACGGCAGCATGATCCCGCACATCGACCAGGAAGGCGAAGAGACTGACCAGGCGGTGGAGGCGTTGAAGCCAGGAAAGATCCACCTGTATCAGACGCTTCATGCCTACTATCTGCAGGATCTGGGCGTGCAGCTGATCGCCCGCAGCACAGGCAAAAGCCCTAGCACCATTCACGCGCACTTCGACCAGGCAGACCACTTCATTGCTGGCTGGTTGCAGGAGCAGGCCAGGATGAGGGAAGAGAAGGAGGCACTGGCCCGTGGCCGCGAGTACATGGCAAAGCAGGGGAGTTTGACACCATAGAGAGTTGCGCTACATTTCAGGCAAGCTAGTGCTCAGTGACCCGAACCACTGAACGCATGCCCCGATAACCCCGCCAGTTTGTGCTGTGCGGGGTTTTCTTTTGGGTGCGCTTGAGCCGGAATCCTCAAGCCCCAATAGCTCGCTGAGGTACGAGCAATAAAAACCAACTGGCACCACAGAGGTGGAGCAATGCCGGGCCTTCCCATTACCGCGATGCCTAGAGCGCTAGGGGCCGTGTGTCTGGGTGAACGACACAGCATTTGAGGTTGGCACTTGAATGCGAGACCACTCAACGGTTGCGCCATCAACGCTGGAGCCGTAACCAGCAAATATTCAGGAGACATCACCGTGCCGTCAGCTGCCCCGCGCCCTTGCTCTCATCCTGGCTGTGGCGTGCTGGTCCGCGATGGCACGGGCCGATGTCCAAAGCACCCGAAGCAGTCGTGGACCAAGAAGCCCACCGCTGCCAAGCGCATCACGGGCAGGCCTCTGCAGCGTCTACGCGCCGAACTGTTTGCGCGCGAGCCGCTGTGCCGTGAGTGTCGGCGCAATGGCGTGGTCAAGCTGGCGACCCAGCGCGATCACATCCAGTCCCTGGAAGAGGGCGGCACCGACACCGAGGACAACGTGCAGCCCCTGTGTGACGACTGCCACGACATCAAGTCCAAGGCCGAGCGGGCGCGCGGCGTCAAACGGTCATGGGCCGGATATCGAGGCGAATGAGAGGGATTCTCATTTGAAAACGCGGGCAGGGGGAGGGGGGTGAAAAAAGTTCACCTCGACCCGACCGGAAACCGAGCCCCCAGACGAACTTTTATGGGAATCAATAACTACCCCCCGGGGGTTTAGTGGAGTAGTCATGGCAGATAACGCTGACGAGTTCGCGGTCCAGCCCCCAGCTGTAGGTGCTGGGTTCGTGGCTGGCCAGCCAGGAAAAATCGAATCTCCTGCTGCGCCGGAGCTGATCAGGCTCAGCGAGGACGAGCAGCAGCTTTACGAGTACATCTGCGAGTCGCTCCGCCGTGCCGGCATCGAGCACCTGACCGCAGGACTTCCCATCGCGGTCATTGTTCGCACCTTCGCCAACTGGCTGAAAGCCTGTGCGCTGTGTGAAGAGAAGGGCAGGACCCAGACCTCGAAGACTGGATGGGTGACAGAGATGCCCTGGGCCAAGGATGAGGCCCGCTTGAAAATGGAGCTAGGCCAGTGGCTACCCAAGGCATGTTTGACAATCCCGTCGCTGGCGCGCGTGCGCAAGGACGTGGGGCCGGGAGTGCAGCAGGACGATCTGTTCGGCGCGCTCGTAAGCCACGCTACCAGCTTACCCGGCGACAAGTCGATGCACTGATCCCGGAGCAGTTGCAGCAGTTTGATGTTGAGTACGGATTGCCCGTTCTGCGCAATGAAATCCCGACAGGTAAGTTCACTTACTTGGCAGTGTTGAGGCATTACCGTGACCTGAAAGAAGGAGGTGCGCGCGGTCTGGTTTTTCGCCCAGATTTTGGTTGGCATGCCGTTGAGTACATCGAGAAGTTCTTTGTTCATATCAAAGGGCCATTGGCGGGCAAGCCCATCCTGTTGGACCCATGGCAGAAGTTCTGGACGGCGGTGTTGTATGGCTGGCGTCGCGAAGGAACTCTGCTGCGCAGGTTCACGCGGGCCTATGAGGAGGTGGCACGAAAGAATGGCAAGAGCACATGGAAGGGGCCGCAGGGGGCTTACCTGTTCTCGATGGCGGGCCAGGGTGGCGCAGAGGTTTATGCAGTAGCAACCACCCGCGCACAGGCCATGACTGTGTTCAAGCCTGCGTTCGACAACATCAAACGCTGGTGCCGTCGCAGTCCTGGTGCGAAGCGATCCTTCAAGGTCTTCGAGGGCCTGAACCAAGAGAAGGTGCAGTGCGGCGACAGCAATGTCTTCGCCCCCTTGCCAGCGAACGCCGAGCACCTGGACGGCCTGAACCCTTACGCCATCCTGTACGACGAGCTGCACGCTGCGGCCACGCGCGAGGTTTGGGACGTGATGGAGTCCGCTCTTGGCGCCCGGGAAGATCCTCTGCTGTCGGCTATCACCACGGCAGGGTTCATCCTCAACGGCATCTGCGTGGAGATCCGCACCTACCTGGTGGGAGTGCTGGAGGGCCGGCGGCTGGACGACTCCATGTTCGGCTACATCTACACGCTGGACGCGGGAGACGACTACTACGACGAGCGTAACTGGCCGAAGGCGAATCCAGGTCTGGGCCGCAGCAAGATGTGGGACTACATGCGCACGCAGGCCCGCAAGGCCAAGGCGCTGCCTGGTGCCCGCGCCAACTTCCTGACCAAAGACCTGAACATCTGGTGCAACAACGCCGAAGGCTGGTTTGACATCCAGGTCTGGGACAAGGGCGGCAAGCCATTCAACCGCGACATGCTCAAGGGCCGGCGCTGCTTTGGCGGCTTGGACCTGGCTAGCGTGCGCGACCTGACTGCATTCGTGCTTGTGTTCCCGCCACTCGAAGGCGAAACCACGGTGCACATCCTGGCGTGGTTCTGGGTTCCAGAGTCCAAGCTGGAGCATGAAGAGGAGGACGAGGCTGCGTACAAGCAGTGGGCCGAAGAAGGCTGGCTCACTGTGACGCCCGGCAACGTCACCGACTACGACGCGGTGCATGACGTGGTTGTGCAGGCCGGCAAGGACTACGACATCGAGCAACTGGGCTTTGACGACTGGAACGCCCAGCAGCTGGTCAACGATCTGCTGGCCGAAGACCTCCCCATGGTCAACATCCCGCAGAACACGGGCGGCATGGGGCCCGGTAGCAAAGAGCTGGAGCGCTTGGTCTATGGCGGCCTGCTCGCCCATGGCGGCAATCCGGTGCTGCGCTACTGCGCGGGCAACGTGTCGCTGCTGTTCGATACCAATGGCAACTACCGGCCCAACAAAAAGGCCAGCAAGGAAAACGGCCGCATTGACGGCATCGTGGCCGCAGTGATGGCCCTGGGGCGTATGGCTGCACCCGACGACAGCGGGGACGAGGACGGCTTCTTCTCCAGCCCAACAACGAAATGAGCGATCAATGAAATCACAACTGCATCAGCGGCGGCATGGCCGCGTTCGCGCTGCTGTCGATGCGCTGCTGGGCAAGTCCGTGAGCATCAGCGACGCACCAGGCACGGCGGCCATCTTCGGCGTGGATCTCGATACGGGCATGACAGTCAGCCCGCGCACGATGCTGCAGCTCTCGGCTGTCTGGTCGTGCGTGCGGCTGATTGCGGAGACGATTGCCACGCTGCCACTCAGCATCTATGAGAAGGACAGCAAGGGTAAGCGTGTCGCTCCTCAGCATCCGCTGCACCTGATCGTCCACGACATGCCGAACCCGGATGCGACGGCTGCCGTATTCTGGGAAGCCATGGTGGCCGCCATGCTGCTGCGCGGTGCTGGCCGGGCCGAGCGCCTGGAGTTCAACGGCCGCCTGGTCGGCCTGGTGTACCTTGACCCAGACCGCCTGGCGCCAAACAGAAAGGATGGCAGCGTCGTGACCGAATGGCGCTACAGGGATAAGTGGAATCGGCAGCGGCTGATTCCTGCCAGCAAGGTGTGGACGGTTCCCGGCTTCTCGCTGGATGGTGAGAACGGTGTCAGCGTCGTGCAGTACGGCTCTGCAGTGTTCGGTCAGGCGGGTGCTGCAGAGCGCGCGGCAGGACGGGCGTTCCGCAACGGTGCCCTGCAGAACCTCTACTACTCCTTCAAGGATTGGCTCAAAGAAGATCGGCGCAAGGAATTCCGCGAGAACGTAATGGGCCTGATCGACCAGGGCATGACACCTCTGCTGGAAGGCGGCATCGAAGCCAAGACACTGAGCATCAATCCCAAAGATGTGCAGTTGCTGGAGTCCAGGGGCTGGAGTGTTGAGGAAATCTGTCGCTGGTTCCGCGTGCCGCCCTGGATGGTCGGTCATACCGAAAAGACTACCAGTTGGGGCAGCGGCATCGAGCAGCAAATGATTGCCTTCCTGGTCTTCACGCTGGCGCCCTGGTTGCGCCGCATTGAACAGTCGATCAGCAAGGACCTACTCAACCCCGCTGAGCGCTTGCGCTACTACGCCAAGTTTGCCGTGGAGGGTCTGCTGCGCGGCGACAGTGCGGCGCGTGCTGCCTTCTACACGGCCATGGTCAACAACGGCATCCTCACCCGCGATGAGGTCCGGGCGCTGGAGGACCGTGAACCGATGGGCGGCAACGCCGCCGTGCTGACCGTGCAGTCAGCCATGACGACCCTGGACGGCCTCGGCCAAGTCAACCCTGATGCGCAGGCGGTTGCGCTGTTACGGCAGCTGCTGGCTGCTGAACCTGAGCCCCTGAAAGGCTAAACACCATGAGCATGAAATCCCTTCCGGGCGCCCCAACGGGCCGCCCGAGCGCCGGCGTGCGCAGCGAAATCCTTCCCCGTGCGTTCGATCGTTGGAATCCTGGCGTGCAGGCTGCGGTTGATGAAGGTGAGGATCGCAGCATCAGCATCTATGACGTCATCGGCTACGACTACTGGACGGGCGATGGCGTGACGGCACGGCGAATCGCTGGGGCGCTTCGCTCCCTTGGTGCCGGCCCTGTCACCGTGAACGTCAACAGCCCCGGCGGCGATGTCTTCGAGGGCTTGGCCATCTACAACCTGCTGCGCGAGCACCAGGGCGAAGTGACGGTCAAAGTGCTGGGCCTGGCCGCTTCGGCCGCCAGCATCATCGCCATGGCCGGCGACACGGTGCAGATTGCGCGGGCCGGCTTCTTCATGGTGCACAACGTCTGGACCGTCGCGGCAGGCAATCGCAACGATTACCGCGAGCTGGCAGACTGGCTGGAGCCATTCGATTCGGCTCTGGCTGATATCTACTCGGCGCGCACCGGCGCTGACGTCAAAGCCATGGGCAAGCTCATGGACGCGGAGTCCTGGATCGGTGGCAGCAGCGCCATAGACCAGGGCTTTGCTGATGAGCTGCTGCCGTCCGACCAGGTTAGCCAGGGCGGTGCGAAGGCACAAGCCAATGCTGCCCGCCGGCTGGAGGCGGCCCTGCGGGCCAGCGGCTTGCCTAAGTCCGAGGCCATGCGCCTCATCAGCGAGTTCAAGTCCGGCGTGGGTGATCCCGCCGGCAGCGGTGAGGGAGATCCCACCGAGCGCGGCTCCCCAACAGCTGCTTTTGCCACCGGTGGAGCGTCCGCACTGTCGGGCTCTCTTGCCAATTGCTTCGCCTCACTCTGAAAGGTACTACCGTGAAAAAGTCTCGTTTTATCTCCGTCGCGGTCCTCGCCGCACTCACCGTCGCATCTGTGGCAGCTCAGGCTGCTGGCGTGGATGTTCCCGGCTTTATCGCTGCTCACCCCGATGTCTTCGCAGGCCTGTCGATGCTCGGCTTTGCCGGCTCGGTCAGCGTGGAGCAGGAATACAAGCAGGTCCAGGCGGACCTCAAAAGCGTGGGCGACCAGCTCAAAGCCTACGCGGAAACAACCCAGAAGGAGCTGAAAAATCACGGCACCATGACGGCTGAGACCAAGGCCAGCGTGGACAAGATGCTGGTGGAGCAAGGCTCTTTGCAAGCGCGGCTGCAGGCCGCAGAGCAAGCACTTGCAACGCTGCAAAACGGCGGAAGTGGTTCTGGTCGACCTCAGACCCTGGGCGAGAAGGTCATCAGCAATGAAGCGCTGATTGGCTTCAACCCCAGCCTGCGCGGCGCTGTCTCGGTCAAGATCGGCTCTATCCACAACGCAGTGTCTGGTGCCCCGGACTCTGCGGGTAGCCTGATTCAGCCCACTCGCGTGCCTGGCATCGTTGCCGCGCCGCAGCAGCGACTGTTTGTTCGCGATCTGCTGAACTGGGGTACTACAACGTCGCCTGATATCGAATACGTTCGTGAAACGGGCTTCACGAACAATGCCGATGTCGTTGCCGAGAACCCGAGCAATCCGAAGCCACAGTCTGATCTGGCGTTCGAGATGGACTCGGCCAAGGTGGCGACCATCGCTCACTGGATCAAGGCTTCCAAGCAGGTCCTGTCTGATGTGCCCATGCTCCAGGCGTATGTCGATGGGCGCCTGATCTACGGCCTGAAGCTGAAAGAAGAGGCTCAACTGCTCAAGGGCTCTGGCGTCGGCCTGAACATCAATGGCATCTGGACCCAGGCTTCGGCTTACTCCAATCCGGGCGTCGTCGTGCAGGATGAAACCATGCTGGACCGTCTGCGCATCGCGATGCTGCAGGCTGAGCTGGCCGAGTACACCGCTGACGGTCTCGTGCTCAACCCCATCGACTGGACCCAGATCGAGCTGACCAAGACCAAGGACAACGCCTACCTGTTCGCTACGCCGCATGGTCTGGCCGTGCCTGGTCTGTGGGGTCGCCCTGTGGTCTCTTCGCAGAGCATGACCAAGAACGATTTCCTGGCCGGTGCGTTTGCACTGGGCGCGCAGGGCTGGGACCGTGAAGACGCGAACGTCTCTGTGAGCAACCAGGACGGCGACAACTTCGTCAAGAACATGGTCACCATCCTGGCCGAAGAGCGCGTTGGCCTGACGGTCTTCCGTCCTGAGGCATTCGTCAAGGGCGACTTCACGGGCGTCGGTCCCACTCCCACCCCTTGATTGAAGCGGTAGAGCAGTGCACACGTGTGCACTGCTCGCAAGTACAGGAGAGTTTCATGAAACAAGTAACTGTGAAGGCCGTGTCGGGCTTTGAACACAACGGCAGCAAAAAGCCAGGCGATGTGTTTTCTGTCAGCGAAATGCATGCTGCTCAGCTCAAGGCCAAGGGCTTGATCGAGATTGAAGGTGAGGGCGGCACAGGCGTATCTGCGGATACGCTGAAGCCCGAAGCGCCCGAAGCGCCCGAAGCGCCCGAAGCGCCCGAAGCGCCCGATGCGGCCGATGCAGCTGAACCTGTCGCCCCGGCTGTCGAGGCCGAGAAGCCTGCAGGCGGCAAGAGGAGCGGTAAGTAATGGCCATTGAGCTTGTCACCCTGGGGCAGGCCAAGGCCCATCTGCGTGTCACGCATGCCCATGAAGACAGCGATATCCAGCTCAAGCTTAATGCCGCTACTCGGATGGCCTTGGCATTCCTGGATCGTGATGTCTTCTCCACGCAGGCCGAGCTGGACGCTGCTGTAGCTGCGGGTACTGCTCGGCCATGTCCGCTCCTAGCGGCGGATGACGATATGGACATGGTCCGGGCCGGCATCCTGTTGACGTTGGGCGATCTATTTGCCAACCGCGAAGAGGTCGTGACTGGGACTATCACTTCGCAGTTGCCTACGGGCGCCAAAGCATGTTTGCTGCCTCTGCGCCGCATGGGAGCTTGATCATGGCTTGTGCTGATTGCGAAGCCCGCCGGCAGTGGATGCTGAAGTGGGGGAAAGAGAGTTTGAATCGTGCGAAACAAATCCTCGGCATTGCAGATGCGCCAGCTCCTGCAGAGCCAGCAGCAACTGGTGATGCAGATCCAGGCTCAGACGCAGGCGGTCAATCGCCTGGCCCAGTCGATTGAGCAACTGGCCGAAGTCATTGCGCTGGACTACGCAGAGCAGGAACTGCCCACCAATGTGGGCCTTGATGGGAGGACGCTCGGATGATTCGCGCCGGCTCTCTCACCCATCTGCTCAGTCTGCAGCAGCGGCAGACCGGCCGTGACCCTGACTCCGGTGCAGTCATCAATGAGGCCTGGATCGAGATCGGAAAGCTCTGGGCGCGCATTGAGCCCCTGAGTGTCCGGGCATTCATTGCGGCTGCAGCAGAGCAGAGCGAAATATCGGCTCACATCGTCACGTACCGCGACCCGCGCGTGAAACGCGGCATGCGCTTTGTCGGCGATGACGGCAGCATCTATCGCATCGCGGCCGCACTTTCTGACAAGAAGAACGGCCACGAGTATCAGACCCACCCAGTCAGCGAGGGCGTGAACGATGGCAAATGACGTTCAATTCACTCTGAGCGGCGCGGGTGAGCTGCGCAAGCGATTGCTTGCATTGCCGCGCGAGCTGCAGCTCAAGCCTGGTAGGTCTGCGCTGGGCAAGGCAGCAAGCGTGGTGCGCAGGCAAGCCAAGGTCAATGCTGAGAGCATTGATGATGCTGAAACGGGCCGCAAGATCTCGGACAACATCATCCAGCGATTTCGCAGCCGCCACTACAAGCGCACTGGCGACCTGATGATCAGCGTGGGCGTTGGCACTGAAAAGGGCCGCATCCCGAAGGGGAACCCCGACACAGGGCCCAAGGGCAACACCCCGCACTGGCATTTGATTGAGCTGGGCACTGAGGTGGCAAAGCCTCAGCCATTCCTAGTGCCAGCGGCGCAGGCCACGGCTGAGCAGGCCATCAATCTGTTTGGTACCGAGCTGGACAAGCAGATCACCAAGATCGTGAGCAAGCTGAGATGACGGTGCCTTTTTACCGAGTGGCGAAGGCGTCACCTGCCGTGCTTGCCGTGCTTGGTGACCCTGAGCCTCGTATCTACCCCTGGGGCGAGAACGACGATGAAGAGTGTGCCTACCCCTATGTGACGTTCCGCACCGACTTGCTGCCCAGCAACGTGCTGGCCGGCCGTGCATGCGCCGATGAGGGGCAGCTCTCAATCGACATCTGGGCACAGTCCGACCAATCGGCCAAGGCAGTGAGGGATGCCCTGCGCAACGCGATTGAGCTGCACTGCTACATCAACACCATCCGCGATATGGGGCGTGACCCCTCAACGCGTAGCTACCGCATCAGCCTGGACGTGAGCTGGTGGGTTCGCCGTACCTGATTTTTTCACCTATCCCGCCACGCGCGGAAACCACCGAAAGGAACCGCCATGCCTATGTTGCCCCAAGGCACGCAACTCTATGCGCTCGTGCCCAAAGATGCAGGCGCTGCTGAAGTCATCAAAATCGCCTGTGCCCTGACCGTCGATACCGGCGAGGACGAGCGTGCCGAGCACGAAGACACTTGCCTGGACGAGATGGAGTCGACCTCCACATTTCCTGGCTTGATCACTCCTGGCGATGCCACGTTCACGGTGCGCATCGATCCAGCTGATGAGAGCCATGTCAAGCTCTGGGCGTTGTTCAAAGCGCGTACCAAAGTGATGTGGGCTATGGGCTGGGGCGACGGTGTGGACGTCGACCCTACCGCTCCTGCGGCAGCTGGTGAAGATTGGGAGCTGCCTTTGACACGTACCTGGAGTACCTGGCGCGGCCACATCTCTGCCATGAACTTCACCGGCTTTGAAGCGGGTGGCGCACCTGTGCAGGGCTCCGTCAAGATCAAGCGCTCCACCGCAACGGAATGGCTGGTCAAGGGCCGTACACCATGAACATTCAAGACCTGATGGAAAAGGGCGGCTTTGTTGATACAAAGCCGGTACGCAAAGAGATCACTTGGCGCGGACCTGATGGCGTGGAGCGCAGCGGCCACATCTGGGTTGTGCGGCAGCCATTTGGCGTGATGGAGGGCTTCGCCTTGAATGGGGAGCCTGATCGGAGCCAGGGTGCCAAGATGATCAGCGTCTGTGTTCGCCTGGGCGACGGAGCTGAGAAGGAGCAACTGAGCTACGACCAAGCCTTCAACCTGTGGCCTTTGCTGGCCTGGGCCATGGTGGTCGCCATCAATGAGGTGAATTCCCCAAAAAACTCTCAGCCGCCGACGAGTTCTTCCACGAGCTTGTCCTTGCCGGCGTCGGCGGCTGGACGGTCGCGCAAGCGAAGTGCAACCTCAGCTTCGAAGAGGTCCAGGCCTGGCAAGAGTACAGAAGGCTCCATGGCCCACTGACTCTTGCACCGCATGTTGCCAATGCCGGGGCCACGATGGCTCTGGCGGTCAGCTGTACAGTGCCGCGCAAGAACTCAAGCACTGCACCCAAGTTCAAGGACTTCTTGCCGCAATGGGGGCAGCGCTCTGCGAACGATGGTGTGCTGACCCTGGAAGAGGCCATGCGCATACTGTGAAGCGGAACTTGCCGGACTGATCATTTAACTATCCATGGCACTGATCGTGCTGCCGCCTTCGGGCGGTTTTTTTATGGGCGCTTGAAACATGGCACGGCAACTTGGCACACTGACAATCGACCTGATCGCCAAAATCGGTGGCTTTGTCAAAGGCATGACCGATGCTGAGCGTGCCGCAGATCGCAAGACCAGAGATATAGAACGCAAGCTCAAGGCAGGTGCAGAGGCAGTCGAGAAGGCCTGGACCGGGATTGGCACCGTGTTGACGGCTACGCTGGCGGGTATCAGCGTGGGCAGCATTTTCTCCAAGGTCATTACCGAGTCGCGCAATGCAGAGCAAGAGCAGGCGCTTCTGGCCGCCGCGCTCAAATCCACCGGCAATCAAGCGGGCTACTCGCAGGACCGCTTGAACGAGATGGCAGATGCAATGGAGTCTGTCACCACCATCTCGGCCGGTGACTTTAACCAGGCGCAGACCGTGCTCTTGGGGTTCACCAATATTGTGGGAGAGCAACTCCCCAAGGCTCTCAAGATTGCAGCTGACTACTCAATCCGCACAGGCGCGGATATGAAGTCCGCCGCCGAGACCATGGGCCGTGCGTTGGACGTGCCCAGCGCAGGCATGTCCAGCCTGCAAAAGCAGGGTTTCAAATTCAGCGAGTCACAGATTGAGGCCGCTAAGCAGCTTGAAGAAACAGGCCGTATCGCCGAAGCGCAGCAGATTGTCTTTGATGCACTGGAAGAAACGTATGGAGGGGCTGCTGAGGCTGCCCGCGATACCTTCGGCGGCGCCCTGGACGGCTTGCGCAACACCCTGAATGGGCTGCTGACTGGAGACGATGGCAGCTTGGCTGAAGCCAAAAAGGCGGTCAACGAGCTTTCGGAGACCCTTTCATCGCAATCCACCAAAGATGCATTTGCGCAGCTCACCAAGTGGGTGTTTGACCTTGCGAGTGCTTTGGTCACGGCAACTACGCACTTCATCAATTTCGGAAAGTTTGTCGGGGAAACTTTCGCAAAGGCGCTTCACGGCAGTGCAGATCCGATTGAGCGGCTGGGGGAAAGTATCAAGGACGCTCAGGTTGAGCTGGCAGCCTTGAATAAGGAAATCGCGCGGCCAGGGAAGTTTGTTGCAGGTAATGGATACGACTCGCCAGAGGCTCTGAAGCAGCGGCGTGATGCGCTGGACAAGCAGATCAAGGCAATGCAAAAGTCCCAGCAGGACTTTATCCGGCTGGCAAACAATCCGCCTCCGATAGCGGCACCGTCCACAGCTCCTGACATGACGCCCCGGACTGTCGGGCCAGTCAAATTGAAGGATGGCGAAAAGAAGTCCTCCACAGGCAAGACCCAGGCCCAGAAGGATCAGGAGGCAGCTGAGAAGTTCCTGCAGACCCTACGCGATCAAGTTTTCAAGATTGAGCAGAAGTCTGCGTACGAGCAGCTTTTCTACGACATTCAAAGCAAGGGTGTAAAGCTGTCGTCGGAGCAGCTTGATTCGGCTATTGGCCTTGCCACGGCCATCGATATGGCAAAGGAGGCTGAGCTTACGCGTGCGGCCGCTGTTGAGCGCAACAACGTTCTTTATGAGCAGCAAAACCGTTTGATCGCCAAAGAGCAGCAACTGCAGTTGGAGCTTCTGACCTATGGGATGGGCGACAAGTCTGCCGCAGAGCTGCGCGAAAAGATCTCGCTGATGCAGCAGCACCAGGCAGAGCTGAGAAAGCTGCAGCAGGATCAGGCAAGTGCGGTCATTGGTGCGGACACTGAGAAAGAGCGTCAACGTATTCAGGCCGCGTTTGCTGAGCGGATTCGGATCACGCAGACCGCCCAGCAGCAGGAGCTGCAGCTGTATGAAGACTTTCTGCAGCAAAAGCGCGAGCGCGAGGGGAACTGGCTGCTTGGTGCTCAGTCGGGGTTGGCAACCTATCTGGAAAATGCCCGCGACATGTACTCGCAGGCACAGGGCATCGCGTCCAGGGCTTTCACGGGCATGGAGGACATGCTGGTCAACTTCGTCAAGACCGGCAAGATGGATGTGGGGAGCCTGTTCGCTTCGATTGGCGAGGAGGTGCTGCGCATGCTGATCCGCATGGGCATCCAGATGGTGGCCAATAAGCTGCTGGGTGATACGTTGCAGGCGGCCGGCGTGGCCACTTCTGTGGCTGCTGGTGCTGCGACAGCTGCAGCATGGGCGCCTGCTGCAGCCATGGCTTCGCTCGCATCGTTTGGTGCGAATGCGGCACCTGCCAGTGCGGGCATTGCCAGTACGGTCGCCCTGAGCCAAGGTCTTGCAATGATCCCGGGCTTCGATCAGGGTGGTTATACCGGTCCTGGTGCGCGGCTGCAGATTGCAGGCTGGGTGCATGCGGGCGAGGGCGTTCTCAACCAGGACGACATGGCCGCGCTTGGTGGGCCTGCAGCGTTTGAGGCATTCCGGCGCGGTCTGCATAGCATGCCGGGCTATGCCAATGGAGGCGTTGTCGGTGCGCCGCGTATCGCAACCCGTGCTGACTATGCAGCACAGCTTGCAGGCAGCGCGCCCATCGTCAACGTCATCGAGGACGCCAGCAAGGCCGGCCAGGTCGAGCAGACGCAGAACGCTGACGGCAGCTATAGCACGAACGTGTTTGTTCGCAATATCCGCAATGGCAGCGACGAAGCGACTGTGCTGGAGACAACTTACGGGCTGACACGTCGAGGACGATAGATGGCACTCACTTCAAACATTGATTGGCCGCAGGGGTTCCCCTGCGTGCTGCGTGAAGGGCATACCACCCGGCACGCCAGCCCCTTGTTGCGTACCACCATGGCATCGGGCCGGGCACGGCAGCGCCGCAAATTCAAGAGCGTTCCGAGTGTGCACACGTGTGCATGGCTGATGACTCAGGCGCAGGCGCAGGCCTTTGAGTCATGGTTTGCTGAGACCCTGGTCGATGGAGTGCAGTGGTTCAACATGCCGCTCAGGACGCCCATGGGGTCGGGAAAGCTGCTCTGCCGTTTCATGGACATGTATGAAGGCCCCGACTTGGTGGGGATCGATCGCTGGCAGATCTCCGCTCCTATTGAGGTATGGGCGCGTCCGCTGCTGCCGCCTGGCTGGGGTCTGCTACCGGAACTGGTGATCGGCTCCAGCATCATCGACCGGGCCGTCAATCAAGAGTGGCCGGAGGGGTAGCGATGGCAACCAGTACAGCTTTGAAGCTGCTTTATGCCGGCGACGATGTGACGACCGTGCGCATCTGTACGCTGGACATCGAGCTGCCGGGTGGCGAGCACATACGTCTTGCGCACAGCTATGAAGATCTCATGCTGGGGGTGGACGGTGTGCCGCAACTCTTCGAGGCCTGCGGCCTGGAGATCTCCCTGCCGGAGCGCAGCACCGTCGGAAACCAGTCCCTGCGCTTTGGTCTGGGGGTGGTCGATGGTCGGGCGCATCGCCTGATCAGTGACGCGCTCGACTCTGGCCTGCCTTCGTATGTGGTCTACCGCGAGTATGTGTCGACTGACGCATCGGCGCCGGCGGCCGCACCCAAGCGGATGCTGATCCAGGGTGGCGATCTGAATAGCAATGCTCTGCAGATTGAGGCCAGTTACTTCGACCTGCTCAATCTGGCCTGGCCGCGTGATCGCTACACGGCGGACAAGGCGCCTGGCGTCAAGTACCAATGAGGCAGTTCCTGCGGACGCGCTATGTGCGCGGCGGGCGCGGCCCTGTGGACTACGACTGCTGGGGCCTGGTGCGCGATGCGCGATCGGCACTGTTCGGTCGGGCCTTGCTGCCGACCCTGCAGGAAGCCCGGCCGGGTGAGCTGCGCGGTATCACGCGCGCGGTCGATCAGGTCATAGCCCTGCATGGCTTCGCGCCATGTGCCCCTCGGGCCGGAGCGGTTGCCACGGCCTGGAGGGCGAGCCTGTGCGTGCACGTGGGGCTGGTTGTCGAGGTGGACGGACAGATGCGAATACTCGAAACCGATGAGCCCGATGGGCCTTGTCTAACTGCTCTCAACCGATTTCAGGCCCGCTACACGCGGGTTTTGTTTTATGACGATCAAGATTTACCCCGGACAGATGCCGAGCCAGCCTGTGGAGTCGCACCCATGGGCGGGCACGATTGCGGACTGGTTTGAGGCGGTTGGCATTGACTATGCGGCGCGCGAGATCCAGCCCATCACGCTGCACCTGAATGGCGTGCTGCTGCCGGCGGAGGCCTGGGCCGAGACGGTGATCAGCAATGAAGACCAGGTTGATATTCGCCCCATCCCTCACGGCGGCGTCTTCAAGCTGGTGGGCAGCATCTTCAACTTCTTCTTTGGCTGGCTGCTCCCGTCCACCAGCAATCAGCGCTACGACACGCCGCAGGGAAAGCAGCTGAGCTCGGCCGAGGGCAAGGCCAACACGGCAAAGCTCAATGGCGTAGTGCCTGAGCTGCTGGGCCAGTTCATCCGCTACCCCGACTATCTGACCCCGCCGCGCCGCTACTTCAGCACGCCGCGTGAGCAATGGCTGGAGATGCTGCTCTGTGTCGGCCCCGGCCAGTACCAGATCGATCCGGCCACGGTCAAGATCGGCAACACGCCGCTGAGCACGCTGGAGGGCGCTGAGTTCACGGTGCATGGCCCTGGCGCCGATATCGGCGGCATCACCCAGCATGAAAACTGGTACAGCTGTCCCGAGGTCGGCGGCACCAGCGCAGGCACGGCGGGGCTTGAGCTGAGCGCCATTGACTCGGGCAACGTCAATCCCACGGGCAGCAGCTATGCGCTCAACGGCGCGCAGATCACTGCCGATGTGGATTGGCCCAATGCCTGGGGCTCTGGCACGGCGATGTCGCTGATGTTCGAGCAGGATGTGACGGTCGCCACGGTGCTGCTGACGGGGGAGGAGGGCGGCTCCTACAACACCTTCACTGCGGACTGGCGCGAGATTGCGCCATCCCTGTGGATGCTGCTCACGGCTTCGGGTGCGCTGACTGGCTCGCTGCGTGTGGAATCCGTGGCCGGCAACATGATCACCCTGGCTGAGCCTGTCAGCGACGGAGAGGGTGGCTTCACCTATAGGCTGATCAGCGGCCTGCCCGATGGAGTGATATCGCTGGCCGTGTGCCGTGCCGGACGTACTTACACGGCGACGGCAGTGGCCGGCCAGCTGCTGACGGTGGTGCCCAGCGAGGGCGGCAGCTGGGCAGGCTTTGCGCCGCGCACGGTGCCGGCGGCAAAGGCCATCTTTACGGTGCAGGCAGATACCGTCTACGGCGAGCAGGCCGGCCCCTTTGTAAGCTGCCCGGCCGCTGAGGTCTCCAGCACGCTGGAAGTGGATATCTTCTTCAGCCAAGGCCTTTGCTATGTCTCCGACAAGGGGGAAGTGCAGGGCAGATCCGTGGGGGTGGAGATCCAGTACCGGGACTACGCCGCCGGCGGTGCCTGGCAGAGCGTGGTCAAGTGGTACACCGATGCCACTATGGACCAGATCGGCTACACCGAGCGCATCGCCTTGCCCTATGCCATGCGGCCGCAGGTGCGAGTGCGGCGCCGGGGGGCCAAGAGCACCAGCACGCAGGTGCACGATGAGGTGCAGTGGTACGCCATGCGCACCCGGCTGCCCACGCGCACCAGCTACCCGGACTGGACCACGCTGAGCGTGCGTGTGCGGGGCCTGGGGCAGATCGCTGCCAGGTCGGAGAACCAGCTGAACCTGGTGGCCACACGCATGCTGCCCGTGCTGCAGGGCGATGGCTCCTGGAGCGCAGAGCAGCCTACGAGGGATATCTCGGCCGCTCTGCGGCACATCTGCAGCACGGTGGGCTATGGGCTGGACAGCATCGACATGGCCGAGCTGCAGCGCCTGCATGGGATCTGGATAGCTCGCGGTGAAACGGCAGACCATGTGTTTGACGAAACCACGGTGCTTGCGGCCCTACAGGCGGTGCTGGCGGCCGGCATGGCTGAGCTGACTATTGATGACGGCCTGCTGCGCCCCGTGCGAGCTGGCGTGCGCACGGTCGAGGACGGTCATGCCTACAGCGCGCAGAACACTACGGAGGGCATTGCGCGGTCGTTCAGCGGTATCCGGCCCGACGACAACGATGGCGTGGAGGTGGAATTCAGCGACGCGGGCGACAACTGGAACACCAAGACGGTGAACTGTGTGCTACCTGGCTCGCTGGGCATCAAGCTGGAAAAGCTCAAGGTACTGGGGGTGACAGACCGCACGCGCGCCTGGCGTATCGGCATGCGCCGCGCCCGGCAGCTACGGTATGAGCGCTGGACTTACAGCTTCACCACGGAGCTGGATGCGCTGAACAACAGCTATGGCGACTTTGTCAGCCTGGTCGATGACATCCCCGGCTTCGGCCAGTCGGCCCTGCTCACCGGCATCAGCAATGCCGGCGGCCAGGCCCGGCTGGAGGTGACGGAGCCGCTGCGCTGGGAGTCCGCAGATCCGCATGTTGTGGCATTCCGCAGGCCTGACGGCACGCTGGCCGGCCCGTGGCCAGCAGCCCAAGGTGCAAGCGCTTATGAGGTGCTGGCCCCGATCCCGGTCGAGGAGTGGCCGCAGATCAAGCTGCCGGAGCCGCCCCATGTGTATTTCGGGCCGGTCACCCGTTGGAGCTTCCCGGCCATCGTCAAGAAGGTCAGCCCCAGCGGCACCGATGGAGCCAGCGTGCAGTGCGTGAACTACGACGCACGCATCTTTGACGACGACAACAACGCACCGCCACCGCTTTGAGTAGGCGGCCACCTGGCCGCAGAGATCTTCAACACCCGCCCGCATGGTTCGCCCAGCGGGCTTTTTGTTTTGTGCGAGGACACATGACCACTTACCACACAGGCAACCCTTTGGGAAGCGAGGATCCGCGCGATCTGTTTGATAACGCCCAGAACTTGGATCGTGCTGCAAACTCTCAGTCGGATGAGGTTTGGGTTGACCGAAAAGGAGCTGTGCGCAAAACGTGGCACGGCATTGAGCAGCAGGCGCAGTTAGACATCGGCCAAGCCGTAGCGCAAGCAACAGAAGAGGCCGGCAGTTATCGGGATCAGGCCCAGGAAGCGCGCGATGGTGCAGTTGCTGCGGCCAGCGCTGTGGGT
Organism: Comamonas testosteroni TK102; assembly: GCF_000739375.1. Taxonomy (NCBI): domain Bacteria; kingdom Pseudomonadati; phylum Pseudomonadota; class Betaproteobacteria; order Burkholderiales; family Comamonadaceae; genus Comamonas; species Comamonas testosteroni. The sequence goes on from NZ_CP006704.1 coordinate 1,550,132, forward strand.
CCTGTCAAAGCCTTCGAAACCTATGCTCAAGCTGAGCAGGGTCTAACAGAGCTCAACGAAGGCGACATTGTTGAAGTGTTGCGCGACGAGATGCGCCATAGCTCTCGTACACGCTATCGCGTTGATCAAGGTGCGCTTACTTTCTTGATTGCGCTTGAGCAGTTTCAGCCAGGCTTTCCAGGGGCGGTTTCCCGTCCAGTTCAAAGCAAGCTGGAGGAGGTGGCAATAAGTGCTGCGGATATCGGCACCACAGGCGATGGCACCACCGACGATACGGCACGTTTTACAGTACTGGAAGGTCATGTGACTGGTCGCCCGGTTGACCTGCTTGGGCGTACATATTCGGTGACTGCGCTGCCTAACGGAAACGACTATTTCAACGGGGCGTTTCTCGTTGGCGGTCGCTACATACCCCAACACAACTTACCGCAAGCTCATCCTTGGGCAAACCCTGCGCCACATTTCAAGGCAATTAGTGCTGGGTATGACGCCGTTCGTGGCCTGAATGCCGCGTTCTTGCCATTGCCCTCAACGGTGCCCGTTGCGTATCGATCGCAGGGGCTTTTGATTTGGCGTGAAGGGCGCTATCACACGTTCGAGACAACTTCCTCTATCAAGATGGCTCGGACATTTGATGCCGGTTCCACCCTTTTTGATGAGAAGGTGATTTTCAAAGATCCGGCGGGCTTGGATGCGCGCAACATGAACTTTGCGTTTATGGGCGGAACGCGAATTGGAGTATTTGCCGGTCGATACAGCGCCAGTGCTCCGTCTGCCCAATACGCCCCAGTGTTTCTATACTCAGACGATTGGGGCACGACCTGGAGCTCAGCAATCCTGACTCTTCCCGAGGGCGCATTGGGCGGATCGCCGTGCTCTCCATCAGCAGACGGCGGTGTCATACATCACTACCCTGCTTCCGTTGGAGGGCACGATACTGACGGCTGGATTACCTATGTTTATGGTCAGACGGGAAGTAACACCGCGACTGGCTATTTCGTCACGCTGGACAACGGGCTGAGTTGGACCTACGGATCGATCTTCAGTCACGCTGGGCCTGAGCGCTTGACCGAAACTTCCGTGTGTCGAGTGGGTAGCGAGGACAAGTGGTTGATGGTGATGCGGGACAACCGAGTCGCCACCGCACCTGCCTACCTGGTAAGCACCTCGACCAACATGGTCGACTGGGCCCCCTGGGCTGCGAGTGCCAGTGCAGCTGGACGCAATCCCCCCGCCCTGATCTACGATCGTGGATCGTTCTATCTTTTCGCGCCATCTCGCCAGGCGCGCGAGATCCTGATGGATCGTGGAAGCCAACTGCTCTACATGAAAGTTAATGCACGAGCAGCATTTGAAGATCCGATTGGAGTCTGGAACACCCCTTGGCGAGATCTAGGAACCATGACGTACTGGCCCACGGGGCCGCTTTACATGCACTGCGACGAGCGGGGCCGCTGGTGGGGTCTATTTCAGACGGGGGAAACTGGGCAGGCGGGTGCGGACCAGGACAGCCTGCAGATGGTCCTGATATCGAACAGCCCGACAGTAGCGGCCGATGTGAAAGAAGTGGTTCGACTCATACCGAAGCGGAACATCTTCGTGAACGGAGATTTCCAGATCTGGAACGAAGGCACGACTCGAAACTCTGCAGCAGGCAGGGTCTTCGGGCCAGAGCGTTGGAGCCTTGGGCGCACGAGTTCGCCGTCGACAGGCGTGACTGTCTCTCAGGTGGCCGGCGTAAAGCGTCGGTTTGCCACCAGAATCCAGCGCGCCGCAGGAGATACCAATGCAGCTGGCGCGATTAACTTCGGCTATACGTTTGAGCAGGACGAGACGGTGGAGTATGCGGGCAAGGCGATCACTATCGGGTTTGATATTCGTCGCGGAGCCGGTATGGATTCGGGCATTTTCGTGCGGTTCGGATATTCCACAAGTGCCAGCGAACAGGCCGTGACGGCGTTGAATGGTGCATTCACGACTTCAAACGTAACGGTTTCGGATCTGGCCGTGCCTGTTGATTCTTACTCGCGCCACGCTCTTCTTCGATACGACATTCCACCGGACGCGAAGCAGATGAGGTTCTCCGTCCTTATGACAGGGGGAGCTTCGGTTGCAGGAGCGGAGCACTGGATCGACATTGAAGGGTTCTACGGAGTCCTTGGGCAAGTGGATAGCCAGCCGCTGCCGCGTTCAGTGGCTGAGGATTCGATTCTGTGCGCCAGACACTGCAATAAGACCTATGGCGCTCCTGATGCCCCAGGGGCTGTCTCGGATGCAGGAGCGTTGCAGGAACGGTCTCGCGGTACAGAGGCGTCGGCTGCAGTGAATATGGCTTGGAGGTTCCCTGTGTCCATGCGTGCCAAGCCAACAGTGACAGTTTTTTCTACCACCGGCACCAGCGGGAATCTACGCAATGTGACTTCAGGTGCGGATGTGGCAGCTATCGCAGACGCGATCGGCCAAAGCGGGGTAATCATCATCAACAATGCTGCTGTGACAAGCGGCGCTATCTGCCGGGTACATGCTCTGGCAACTGCGAGGCTCTGATATGTACATTGTTTTATCTACAGGTTCGGTGTGCCGGACTACCGACAATGCGGTCATCCCAGAGGACGCCTCTAACGGTGACTACGCTGAGTACCTTGCATGGTTGGCACAGGGGAATAGCCCTGCTCCAGTGGCAGGGGAAGGAAAAACAGACCGCTTAGCTGCCATTAACGAACGATTGGCTGAAATCGACCTTTCAAGCCTTCGACTGTTGAGATCCATCGTCGCGGGCACTGCCCAACAAGAAGATCGCCACCTTCTTGCTGGGCTGGATTCAGAGGCTACAGACCTTCGATCGGAACTGGAGGGGGTTATGCCGGCAGCTTCTGAACGATATTGATAACGGCACCGCTGAGGTTGGACGGCAGCTTTGACGCAACAGCAGCCTGGAACCACGACATGAACTTGCGCACCTCAGGATGGTCTGTGTGTGCGGCAAGTTCACTGTCATAAGTGGCGATGTCTGAGGCATGTGCCGCAAACAATGGATTGCGGTGAAAAAATGCGGACGCATGGCGTGCAACAAGCGAAAGATTGTTGTCCGAGCAGAATTTTTCAAGTTCTGAATCGGAGAAGTTCGCTAAGGTGCCGAATACTTTGCTTGAGATTTCGTCAGCAGGTTTATCAAGAAGCGTAGAGGCATTCTCGATGGCTTCGCTGGCGAAGGTGTCAAAGATCATGTAACCGCCTGGGCGAACGTACTCGGATATTTTTCCTAGCAGTAAGCCGAAGTCTTGGTAGTGCGAAAAAACATAGCGGCAGGTAATTGCATCGAATTTCTGCTCGGGTGCCTTCATTTCAAAGATATCGCCAATGATGAGGGGGATATCGCGATGACCTGAATTCTCCTTGAACACCTCAAGCATGCCTTTTGAGATGTCGAGACCCGTCACCTCATAGCCTGCGTCATGAATGGCGACCGTGACATCTCCGGTGCCGCAGCCGACATCCAGAACTCGCCCTTTCTCCAGCACTGAGGACAGCGCCGAAACCATGACGTTCCGTGCATGTGCATCGGTGGGGTGGGTCTTGTAGAAACCATCGATACGCCGAGCCTTTGTCGTCGGATATGTGCTCCAGTGTCCAGTCCGTGTCTTCCGTGCGGCTTCTGTGTCTTGCTGCGTCATGTCGGTTTTGCTTATGTTGAGTAATGCTCAATTCTAGATACCTCTGAGTAGAGATCTTCCGCCGCCTTCGGGCGGTTGCTTGTTGCCACCTGCGGGTGGCTTTTTTTATGCCCGAGGGAGGGCGACAGATGGCAGAACCTTCATCGACCGCGACGGCAGTGACCATCGTCGGCGCAGCCGTCTCCACGCAAGCGCTCACGGCATTTGGGGTGCCGCTGGGGCTACGTGCTGACGTGCTGCTCGCCGGCTTTTTGGGCAGCCTGATCGCAATCATTTTGCTGAACACCGTGCCGGGCAGCAACGACACATTGCGGGACATGGTGCGCTTGGCTTTTCGCCGCATGGCCGTGGCCGGAGCCAGCTCTCTCACGGCGGGCTATCTCACGCCTCTGGTGCTGCTTGTGGCCAACGTGCCTGAGTCCGTCCTGCTGTCGATGGCTTGCATTGTCGGGGCTGGCGCGCAGAGCTTTCTGCGGTCGTTCATTGGCAAGTACCTGCCGAAGCAGGGCCAAGCGGAAGGGGGCTGACCATGTTCTATCCCGTGATTACTTTGCTCAGCGTGCTGCACTGGCTCTGCGGCCTGGTCGTTGTGGCCGAGGCGCTCAACAAGCTGGAGCGCACCGCGCCCTGCATGCCAGGGCTCGCTCCACGCACTCGCCTGGTGGCCTGGCTCAAAGCCATCGCCTGGGCGCTGCTCGCTCTCGGTGGTGCCGGCGCCCTGGTGGCGCCATGGCTGCGGCCGACACCCCCAACCCTTGCCGATGTCTGCGTCATCGCAGGCTTCACTTTTCTCATCATTCGCACCCGTTTTAAGGAGGGTTGAAGTATGAAGTTGACAGAACATTTCACCTTGGCCGAGCTGGTGGCCAGCAGCTCGGCGCGCAAGCTCGGGGTGGACAACACCCCAACCGCGGATGCACTGCAGCAGCTGCATCGCACCGCCCAGATGCTGGAGCGCGTGCGCAGCTTTCTCGGTGGCAAGGCGGTCATCGTCACCAGTGGCTATCGCAATCGCCAAGTGAATGCCGCTGTGGGCGGTGTGACATCGAGCGACCACGCGCAGGGCATGGCGGCGGATGTGAAGGTTCCCACATACGGAACGCCCTATGAGGTGGCCAAGGCTCTGGCGCCGCAGATCTCTGCGCTGGGCATCGGCCAGATCATCTATGAAAGCGTGGGCGGCGCTCAGTGGGTGCATCTCTCTACGCGCATTCCGCTGCAGGCGGTCAATCGCGTGATAACGGTCCACGGCAAAGCCACTTTGGTGGGGATTCAGTCGGTATGACGGCCGCAGCAAAGATTGCTGCAGCGCTTGCCCTGGCGCTGCTGCTGAGCTTGGCGGGCAATGTGGGCCTTGTCTTGATGTACGTGGGGCAGCGTGACGCTGCAACCCTGGCCAGATCCGATGCCAATCATGCGGCCGACAAGGAGTCTTTGGCGCGCGCGGGTGCAGACGTGTGCACAAAGGCGGTCGATGCATTGCTTCTGGCCGGTGAAGGTCTCAAGCAGGAGCGCGACCAGGCCCGCGCACAGGCTGCTGCGATTGCTGCTGGCCACAAGGCCCGCGCAGACAAGATCCTGAGCACGCCGGCCGCTGTGCCAGGCGATGCATGCGCGAGCGCACAGGCCCGAGTGGCTGAGCTGCTGGCGTCCCGGAAGACTGGAGGAGGTCAGTAATGCGCCGTCTACCCCTACTCTCGGCTGCGCTGGCGGCCGCTGTCCTCCTGGCTGGTTGCGGTGCTGCGCCGCCGGCGAAGGTCGAGATTCAGCAGGTAAAGGTCGCTGTGCCGGTGCCCTGCGATGAATCTGAGCCTGAGCGTCCCAATATGCCGACCGAGCATCTGCCGGCCGGTGCTGACGTGGACATGTACGTCCAAGCTTCCGGCGCCGAGCTTGAGCGCCGCGAGGGCTATGAGATCCAACTGCGGACGGCCCTGGCCAACTGCAAGCGGCCGCTGCGAGCGGTAGAAAAATGAAAGCCTCCCCTGGTGCTTCGGCACTGGGGGAGGCTTTTTTTGCTTACCGCGTATTTTGGGTAATTTTTACTCGTCTTGAAAACTAGCGCGGAAAGCTAGGCTTCAAGGTACTGAAATTATCAGTAATCCATTTTTTCACGTTATCCCGTCCTTGGATGTTCGAGGGTAAATGTTCGTGAATCATCCATTCGATGATTTGACGTCCTCTTTTGATTCCAGCTTCTGTGGTGCCCTTTGTGAAACTTATGGAGTTAATAAGTGTCACAACCTCATAAGACTCATGACGGCTGACGCGTGTGCGGTCTTCTTTAGTTTTCTTGGGATCATCTCCAGGCACTGCACTGTCGGAGTAGTCGGTATAAAACAAATCGGATTTTGTGAAATCAGTCACTATGGAAGCCTTTTTGTGGAAGGATTCCCATCCTAGCTCACGAATTGATTTGTTACAAATATAAGGAGTCCCAAACCGATGACTTGTAGATGTTAGGAACTAATGCACCGTTAGTGCAGCCGGTGGCTTGGATGCTTTGCCTCAAGGTGCTTTCTGTGGTGCTGAGCGGTTTGAACCTAAGTCTTTGATTCTTAATCTGCTTCATGGATTGCAAATCCGGTTAGACCAGTTCGACTCTGGTTCGCGCCTCCAAACTTGTGGCACAAGCCCTGCAGATAACAGTCTGCAGGGCTTTTTGCTTTATGTGCCTGCTTTCGTGTGGTTGAAGAGCTGCATATGGCTGCACATGGGGCAGCGGGCGGCCGCGTTCTTGCCACCGGGCGCTCATGCGGCCGCTGCAGGCTGTCTGCCGCTCGCCATGAAAAAGCCCAGGCAATGCCTGGGCCGAACGCCAAAGGCCGCAGGGCCTCGGTTCAGACGGTTTCGGTCAGCGCGACACCTTGGCGCAAGGTCTTGGCGGCGTCTACCATATGCTGCAGAGCGGGAATCACTTCGGCCCATTGGCGTGTCTTGAGGCCGCAGTCGGGATTGACCCAGAGGCGTTCGGCGGGAATGCGCTCTGCGGCCTTCTGCATGAGCTGCAGAATGTCTGCCTTGGTGGGAATATTGGGCGAGTGGATGTCGTAGACCCCCGGGCCGATCTCATTGGGGTAGTCGAAGTGCTCGAAAGCCTTCAGCAACTCCATGTCCGAGCGCGAAGTCTCTATGGTGATCACGTCGGCATCCATGGCCGCAATCGACGCCATGATGTCGTTGAACTCCGAATAGCACATATGGGTGTGAATCTGGGTTGCATCGGCAACGCCATTGGCGCTGATGCGGAATGACTCCACGGCCCAGTGCAGGTATTCCTGCCATTGTGATTTGCGCAATGGCAAGCCCTCGCGCAATGCGGCCTCGTCGATCTGGATCACGCGCACGCCGGCTCTTTCCAGATCCAGCACTTCTGCGCGAATCGCCAGAGCCAGCTGATAGCAGGATGTGGCGCGCGGCTGGTCGTCGCGCACGAATGACCAGTTCAGAATGGTGACCGGGCCTGTCAGCATGCCTTTCATGGGTTTGCGGGTCAAGGACTGGGCGTACTGGATCCATTCCGTCGTCATCGCCTTGGGGCGGCTGATGTCGCCGAACAGAATGGGCGGCTTGACGCAGCGTGAGCCATAGGACTGGACCCAGCCGAACTGGCTGAAGGCATAACCGTCGAGCTGTTCGCCGAAATATTCGACCATGTCGTTGCGCTCGGCCTCGCCATGCACGAGCACGTCCAGCCCCAGGGCCTCCTGCTCTTGCACGCAGCGTTCGATCTCGGCGCGCATGGCGCCTTGGTAGCGGGCGAAATCCAGGCGACCGGCCTTGAATTCGCTGCGTGCCTGGCGGATCTCTGCCGTCTGTGGGAAAGAGCCGATGGTGGTGGTCGGGAAGGCTGGCAGCTTGAGCAGGCGGGCTTGCTTGGGGGCGCGTGCTTCGTAGCTGCTCTGGCGCTGGCCCTGCTCGGGGCTGATCTGCCTGATTGCCGCTTGCACCGCAGGGCTGTGGACGCGGGGAGAGCTGCGGCGGGCGGCCAGAGCGGCAGCGTTATCGGCCAGTTCGGGCTTGACGCAATCTCGGCCATGGCGCAAAGCATTGCCCAGCACGCGCAGCTCATCGAGCTTTTGCAGCGCATAGGCCAGCCAGGACTTGATGTCGGGATCCAGCCTTTGCTCGCTGTTCAGATCCACGGGTACATGCAGCAAGGAGCACGATGGCGCAATCCAGAGACGCTCGCCTAGGCGCTCGGCCAGCGGCTCCACCCAGTCGAGCACGGCATTCAGATCGGTTTTCCAGATATTGCGGCCGTTGATCACCCCCAGGGACAACACCTTGTGTGCAGGAAGCAGACCCAGCAGTTGCCGCACATCGTCCTGACCATTGACGGCATCGATGTGCAGGCCGGCCACGGGCAGGTTTGCTGCCAGATACTTGTTCTCGGCCAACTGGCCGAAATAGGTCGCCAGCAGCAGCTTGACCCTGCAGCTCTTGAGGTGGTGGTAGGCAGTGTTGAACGCATGTTGCCAGTCGCCATCGAGCTCGGTGACCAGAATGGGCTCGTCCATCTGCACCCATTCCACGCCCTGGGTCGCCAGCACATCCAGCAGCTGGGCATAGACTGGCAGCAGGCGTTGCAGCAGCTCCAGCTTGCCGGCGCCGTCCTTGGCCTTGCCCAGCGCCAGATAGGTGACGGGGCCGATGAGAACCGGTTTGGCCTGTATGCCTTGTGCCCTGGCTTCGGCCAGTTGTTCCAGCAGGCGCGATGCATCGAGCTTGAATTCGGTGGTCGAGCTGAACTCGGGCACGATGTAGTGGTAGTTGGTGTCAAACCACTTGGTCATCTCGCCAGCGGCGACGCCAGCGCAGCAGTGGGTGTGGCCGGTACTGCGGAATTCGGCCGTGATGGCCGAACGGCCGCGGGCCACGCGAAAGTAGTTGTCCAGCGCATCGCCTTCGAAGCCTTGCACCCGTTCGGGCAGATTGCCCAGCGTAAAGCTCATGTCCAGTACCTGGTCGTAGAAAGCGAAGTCGCCCACGGGCACCCAGTCCAGCTCTTGCTGGGCACCCCAGTGGCGTTGGCGCAGCTCGGCGCCCAGCGCCTTGAGCGCATCGCGCGAGGTCTCGCCTCTCCAGTAGGACTCCAGCGCGAACTTCAATTCGCGCTTTGCGCCGATGCGAGGAAAGCCCAGGTTGTGAATAGTCGTCATGCAGAAATCCAGTCTTTTGATCTTTGGCCCATGGCCAGAGTGGCTCGGGTCAGCGGGCTGGATGTTCTTTGAATCGATGCATGAAGTAAAATGGTTTTTTCTCATGTATCCATGAATTGTGTTCACAGATGATTGAGCGTATCCATCTCGCCATCGTGCAACAGGTTGAAAAACAAGGCTCTTTGACTGCGGCAGCCGATGTGTTGTGCGTCACACAGTCCGCCCTGAGCCACAGCATGAGAAAGCTGGAAGCCCAGCTCGGCACCGATGTCTGGCTGCGTGAAGGGCGCAGCCTGCGCTTGACGCAGGCGGGTCAATACCTGCTGGCGGTGGCCAATCGCGTGCTGCCTCAGCTGGATCTGGCCGAGTCACGTTTGCAGCAATTTGCCCAGGGAGAGCGTGGCAGCTTGCGCATCGGCATGGAATGCCATCCTTGCTACCAGTGGCTGCTGAAAATCGTCTCACCCTATCTGGCCGCCTGGCCCGATGTGGACGTGGACGTGAAGCAGAAGTTTCAGTTTGGCGGCATCGGTGCGCTGTTCGGCTATGAGATCGACATGCTGGTCACCCCCGATCCGCTGTTCAAGCCGGGTCTGCACTTTGAGCCCGTCTTTGACTATGAGCAGGTGCTGGTGGTGGCTGCGGATCACGCCCTGGCCCAGGCCGGCCATGTCAAGCCAGGTGATCTGTCTCGCGAGGTGCTGATTACCTATCCCGTGGCCGTAGACCGGCTCGATATCTATACCCAGTTTTTGCTGCCCAAAGGCATTGCCCCCAGGCGCCATAAAACCATAGAGACCACCGACATCATGATGCAGATGGTCGCCAGCGGCCGGGGTGTCGCGGCCCTGCCGCGCTGGCTGGCTCTGGAATATGCCGAAAAGATGGCCGTCGTACCCGTGAAGCTGGGCAGCAAGGGGATAGCCAAGCAGATCTACCTCGGCGCGCGCGAGGCAGAGTTGCATACCGACTATCTACAGGCCTTTATTGCGCTGGCACGAGCACCTGGCCTGGCTCTGCCTGCTGCGGCACCTCCTCAGAAAGACTCCTGAAAAGATAGCTTAAATCTATTGCTGGATAATCGATGACGGCTGATTCACATGTTGATGGCCGTCATGCCCGGTGCCGACGCCCGGTCGGCTTGCCGTCCGGCTTGCACGCCCCACAGCCACATGGCGCCGCCCGCCAGCAGTGTCAGCACAAACGATTGCTGTGCGCCCCAGTGGTCGATCAGCCAGCCGGCAGCGGCTGCACCCAGGGCCACGCCGCTGGCGAGGCCGGTCAGCAGCCAGGTCATGCCCTCGGTCAGGCGGTTGGTGTGTACCTGCTGCTCCACCAGGCTCATGGCCACGGTAATCGTCGGGCCAAAGGTAATGCCTGCCAGCAGTACGGCCAGCGTGAGTGCGGTCAGATTGCTGGCCAGCAGCAGGGGCAGGGCGGAGATGGCGACCGATGCCCCGACCCAGACGATCTGGCGGCTGAGCGGCATCTGCAGGCGTAGCGTGCCAAACAGCAAGCCCATGGCGCAGGAGCCCAGTGCATAGAAGGACAGCACCACACTGGCCATGCCAGGCTGGCCCTGTGCCGTGGCAAAGGCCACGCTGGCCACATCGATCACGCCCACGATGACGCCTTGCGCCAGCATGAACAGCGCCAGCGTGCGCACCACAGGCTGGCGCAGCATCGACGAAGTCCTGCCTTTTTCCGAGTCGGTATGCGGGCTGACAGGTGGTTCGGTGCGGCGTTGCACCACAAACAGGCCCACGCCGATGATGAGGAACAGCGCCGCAGCCAGCGGGCCGGCCTCAGGGAACAGCAGCATGCTGAGGCCCACCGACAGTGGCGGGCCGACGATAAAGGCCAGATCATCGAGCACGCCCTCCAGGGCAAACGCTGTCTGCAACTGAGGCGTACCGCTGTAGATTGCCGTCCAGCGGGCGCGAACCATCGCTGGCATGCTGGGCAGGCTGCCGACGGCAGCGGCCAGTACCAGCAGCAGCCAGTCCGGTCCCTGCCAGTGGGCACAGGCAAGCAGCGCCAGCATGGACAGCGCACTGCTGGCGGCCGCAAACGGCAGCACCCTGAACTGGCCGTAACGGTCAACCAACGCCGAGATGCGCGGTGCCAGAACGGCAATCGAGAGCGCGAAACAGGCCGACACCATGCCTGCCAGCGTATAGGCGCCGCGCTGCTGCGACAGCATGGTGATCAAGCCGATCCCCGTCATGGACAGCGGAAGTCGCGCCAACAGCCCGGCCAGCACAAAACCCGTGCTGCCCGGCGCCGTAAACAGCTTGCGGTAAGCATTCAACATGGAAACCCTTGCATAGATTCATTTGCATACATTGTGTATGCGAGTGACATTCTAGGAGCTTGGGAGGTAGCGCGTATGATTGGCATACGCTTTGTATGTGAATATTGCCGGGAGTTCGCAGTGACCCAAGTTCGCCAGAGTCGTGCCAGCATGATCGAAGCCACCAGAGCCAAGCTGATCAGCGCGGCGCGCAGCGCTTTCGCCGAGCATGGCTATGCCCAGGCAGCGATGGACGAGTTGACCGCGCAGGCCGGTTTGACGCGCGGCGCGCTCTATCACCACTTTGGTGGCAAGCCTGGTCTGCTGGCTGCCGTGGTGGCGCAGATGGATGAAGAAATGGACCAGCGGCTGGAGCTCGTGCTGCGAGGCCATGCCGATCCATGGGAAGGCTTTCTGGCCTATTGCCGGGCCTATCTGGCCATGGCGCAGGAGGCTGAGATTCGTCGCATCGTGCTGCAGGATGCGCGCTCTGTGCTCACCGGTACCGATCAGGGGCAGCAGCATCAGCAATGCATTGCTTTTATCGCGGGCTTTTTGCAGCAGCTCATCGACGAGGGCATCATCGTGAATGCCAGTGCAGCGGCGCTGGCAAGGTTGCTCAACGGCTGCCTGATCGAAGCGGCTTTCTGGATTGCCGAGGAGGGTGCCCCGCCCGAGCGCCTGAGCGAGGCCCTGCAGGCGCTGGAGCTGATGCTGCAGGGCTGGAAGGCGGCCTGAGCTGGTGCCCAAGCGGGTATCTTCGATGTCTGCAGGCTGACCACCGAAGACGGGTTCAGGAAGACACAGTGGCGGCGCTGCTGTATCTGTTGCATGCGGCGCAATCCTGATGGAAAAGTGGCCGGGCTTCGGTGATGCTTTGCGCATGACTCTTCACCCAAACCTTGGAGCTGCACATGACAACTGAACCGAAGATCAAAGGCCCGGCCTCCTACTTTCCCTCCATCGAGAAAACCTACGGCCAGCCGGTCACGCACTGGATCAAGATTCTCGAAGGCCTGCACGACAAGAAACATATGGAGCAGGTCACGTATCTCAAGGTCGAGCATGGCATCGGCCATGGACATGCGAACGCGCTGGTCGCATACCATCGGGCGCAATCCGGGGCCCAGTGAGAGTGCATCGTGCCGAGTCGCGGGCGTCAGAAGTGACGTGCGACCTGGCACTGTCTATCCGTCGCGAGCCCTGCACCTCCAGCGATCCCCATGAAATTCAAGAAAGTGCTCCGTGAAGCGTTGCGGCTCTGGCCATCGCAAATATGGATTTCTGACGGACGCCGCATGGCCGGCGACGGGGCGGATGTTTCCCCAACTGTCCGAACACTGGGAGATGGCGCAAGCCCATGCCAAAGCGTGGAGTGAGGCGCGTCAGCTGATGGTCTGGGCGATCTTCTGCGCATGGCACAAAGCTGCGGTTGCAGACTTCAAGGCGGGTCGGGGCCGGATTGCCACATCGGACCTGGATATGCGGCATCTCCGCCAGAAGTACGAAGAAAGCCTGTTCGCGGATGGCAGCCGCTACCCACGCCAGATGCTGCGCGCCTGTCGCCGTGAGCTGAAGGTCAGGCCAGGACCTGCTCCATAGGCTCTGCCTCCAGGCGGGATGATCAAAAAAACAGCGTGCAACGCTTGATGTCCAGGCGTTGCACGCTGCCTGCTCCTCGGGACATGCCCTGGGGTTACTGGTACTTCTGCTCCAGCCCATCCCAGAAGTCCTTGCTCACCAGGCGCTGGCGCTCAAGAAACGGAGCAACGATGGCAGGGTCCTCATCAACCTTGTGATCGTCACGCAGCAGCGTCAGGCACTTTTGCATGCCGGCCACGGCGCCTTGCAGTGCGGCGTTGGCGTAGAGCACAAAGCCATAGCCCAGCTCGCCCAGTTCGTCGGCGTTGAAGATGGGGGTCTTGCCGCCGATGACCATATTCATGAGCTGCGGGGCTTGCAGACGCAGCGGCAGGGCGCGCACTTCTTCGGCCTGGGTGACCGCCTCGACAAACAGGATGTCGGCGCCGGCTTCCTGGAACTGCTGGGCGCGTTCGATGGCGGCCTCAAAACCATGGACGGCTGCAGCGTCGGTACGGGCCATGATGAGGGTGCCGCTATCGCGGCGCGCATCGACGGCGGCGCGGATCTTGCCCAGCATTTCGCTGGTTTCGATCACGGCCTTGCCATTGAAGTGGCCGCAGCGCTTGGGGCTGACCTGGTCTTCGAGCTGAATGCAGTCGGCACCGGCACGCTCCAGCGTGCGCACGGTATGGTAGGTATTGACGGCGTTGCCAAAGCCGGTGTCGGCATCGACCAGCAGCGGCACCTCCACGGCGTCGCGGATGCGGGCCGTATGGTCGGCGATATCGCTGAGACCCATAAAACCCTGGTCGGGCATGCCGAACCACATATTGGTCACGCCGGCACCGGTCACATAGATGGCTTCAAAGCCCAGGTCGGCGATCAGCCGCGCCGACATGGCGTTGAAGGCTCCGGGCACGATGACGCCGCGGCGGGCATCGGCCAGGGCCTTGAGTTGTTGTTTCGGGTTCATGAGATTTCTTGTTGAAAAGGACTTTGACGCTTATCTGATGGCTGTATCCAGCTATCAGGTTTGATAGCAGCATGCACTTCTGGCGGGTGCAGTCAGGCAGAGCTGCCTCGCAGCTCCGCTGAGGATTAGTCCAGCGAAATATTCGCGTTCTTGATCACCGGTCCCCACTTGGCGCGCTCGGCCTCCAGGTATTTGCCATAGGCCTGAGGCGTGCCGCCCATGATCTGGCCGCCGCTGCTTTCGATCATCTGGCGCAGCGACTTGTCGTTCTTGAGCGCTTCGTTGACGGCCTGGTTGAGCTTGGCCACCACGGAGTCGGGCGTACCGGCCGGCGCAATCATGCCCAGCCAGTTGTACGACTCAAAGCCCTTGACCCCGGCTTCGTCCAGAGTAGGCACGTCGGGCAGCACGGCCAGGCGGGTCTTGCTGGAGACGGCCAGGGCATTGATTTTTTTGGCCTTGATCGAAGGCAGGGCCGAGTAGCCCATCTCGAACATCATGGCCAGATGGCCGCCCATGAGGTCGGAGGCCGCCAGCGAGCCGCCCTTGTAGGGCACATGGGTCAGCTGGGTCTGGGTCTGGTAGGCCAGCAGCTCGCCCGACAGATGGTGGGCCCCGCCCACGCCCGAGGAGCCATAGGTCAGATCGCCGGGCTTGGCCTTGGCATGGGCCAGCAGTTGCTGGACGCTCTTGAAGGGCTGGTTGGGAGCCGTGGTCAGAAACAGGGGGGCCTGCTCGATGAGGATGATGGGCTTGAACGCCGTCCTGGCGTCATAGGGCATCTTCTTCATCAGCATGGGGTTGGTGACCAGGGGGCCGGGAGAGCCGAAGCCGAAGGTGTGGCCGTCGTTGGCCTTGGCGATGGCATCCGTGCCCGTCACGCCACCGGCACCGCCACGGTTGTCGATGATCACGGGCTGGCCCAGCACCTTGCCCAGCGAGTCGGCAATCAGGCGTGCGCGGGTGTCGGCATAGCCGCCTGCTGCATAGGGGACGATGAGCTTGACGGTGCGGGTGGGCCAAGCTTCAGAGCCCTGGGCCAGAGCGGCAGGGGCAGCGCCCAGCAAGGCGGTGGTGGCAGCGGCGCAGGCAGTGGCGCCGAGCAAGGCGTTTCTACGGGAAATCATGAATCAGGTCTCGGTATTGTTATAAGGATCCAGCGTATATGAGGCATGCGCTGGCTGCTATGTTTTTTGCGCAGCTCACTTTTCCTGCATATGAGCTGCCTTGACGATCTCGCCCAGGCGCTTGCGCTCGGCATCGGCAAACTTCACGAACTCCGCACGTGTGCCGCCGACCGGCTCGATGCCCAGGCCCTTGAGCTTTTCCACGGTGGCGGGCTCCTTCATGGCCTTGTCCACGGCAGCAGCCAGCTTGTCCAGAATGGCGGGTGGTGTGCCCTTGGGGGCGTGAATGCCGGCCCAATGCGCGATCTGCAGGTCGGCAAAGCCTTGCTCCACGGCGGTGGAGAGCTGGGGGTAGGCGGAGATGCGCTGGGTCCAGGTCGTGGCCAGAGGCTTGAACTTGCCCTCATGAATGATGTGCGGCAGTGCGATGATGCTGGCTTCGGACGTGCCTTCAACCTGGCCGCCCAGCACGGCCGTGGTGCTCTCCGAACCGCTCTTGTAGGGCACGGGCTGCAGCTTGGCACCGTATTTCACATTCAGCATCTCGGCCACGAAGTGCGGCGTGCTGCCCGTGCCGGCGGTGGCAAAGTTGAAGCCTGCGCCCTTCTTCGAGGCTTCGACGAAGTCGCGCAGATTGTTGTAGGGCGCGTTCTTGGGCACCACGATCACCGAAGGTGCCAGGCCAATCATCACCACGGGCTGCAGAGCATCATCCTTGAAAGGCATGGTCTTCTTGATCATGCTGTTGGAGATGACGCCTGCCGCACTGACCAGCAGCGTGTAGCCATCGGGCTGGGCCTTGGCCACGATATCGGCACCCACGGTGCCACCTGCGCCGGGGCGGTTGTCGATCACCACGGGTTGGCCGAGGATCTTGGAGGCGCCTTCGGCCGCCGATCTGGCCATCAAGTCATTGGCGCCGCCTGCGGAAAACGGCACCACGAGGCGAATCGGGCGCGTGGGCCAGTCGGCGGCATGGGCCAGGCCAGTTGCGCCCAGCACGGAAAGAGTCAAGGCCTGGACAAGCAGATTGCGACGGTTCAAAAACATGGATATCTCCTGGATCCAAATCCCTATTGGTATGGGCTGTTACCGCAAGCACTGTGCCAGACGGATCTAGGGAAAACCCTTTGCATCTCAAGTGATTGAAATCATTGGAGTTTCTGTGGTTTTGTGGAATGCCTGCCTGCGGTGGTGTGTGGCTTCTGTTTTGAGAATGAAATAATCGTTTTCATGAATGAAACAAATGCGATATCGAACGATGGCGTCAAACGTATGCCGACAGCTGGCCAGCCGCATTTGCCTCACATCGTCACCGTAGGCCGTTACCGTGTGGGGCGGGTGCTGGAGCGGCTGGCACAGCTCTGGTCGGGTGAGGCCAGGTTCTCGCATATCTCGGCTTCTTTCGACGATGCGGTGGCCCAGGTGTAGGCGCTCAATCTGCGCCAGCCCATCGATGCCCTGGTGGGGGCGGGAGCCAGTGGTGCCTGGATTCGAGAACGCGTGGACATTCCAATGGCCATGGTCGAAGTGCGTGGCCTGGATTTGCTGCAGGCGCTGCGCCAGGCCAAGTTGCAGGCCACCGAAGAAGCTCCGCGCGTGGGTCTGGTCAACTTCGAGGTGCCGTCGCCGGTGGTGGCGCAGTTCGACAGCCTGTTCGGCCTGGGTCTGGTCCAGATCGCCTATCAAGGTCCGCATGACGCGCAGGCCTGCGTGCAGAAACTCAGGGAGTCGGGCGTTGGCGCCGTGGTGGCGCCGGGCCTGGTGGCCGATCTGGCAGAGCAGGCGGGCATGGCCAGCGTGTTGCTGTATTCCGACATTTCGGTGCGCCAGGCGCTCAGCGACGCCATGCTGCTGGCCCGGCATCGCCGCGCCGAGCGTGACCGGCATCAACGGCTGGAAACCGTGTTGCATCAGTTGCAGGACGGTGTGGCGGCCGTGGACGAGCGTGGCCGCATTTGCGCGCTGAACCCACGCATGGCCGCCTTGCTCGGGGGCCCGGTCGAGGCCTTGCACGGCCGCATGCTGGACGAGGTGGCTCCGACCCTGGGCACGGCCCGGGCACTGGCGGGTGAGGAGGGGGGGGGAAGAGGTGGTGCAACTGGCCCTGCGTACCCTGGTGGTGCGACGTGCGCCCATTGTGGAGAACGGGCTGGTGAGCGGTGCTTTGCTGGTCTGCCGCGATCCCGCCGTGATCCAGCGGGCCGATCGCAGCCTGCGCGCCAGTCAGCGGCAAAGAGCTGCCGGTGTGCGCTGGCGCATTGAGGACTATCTGGGCAGCAGCCCCGCTGCCCAGCGCGTGCGACTGCTGGCCAGGCAGTATGCGAACAGCGATGCGACGGTGCTCGTTCTGGGCGAAAGCGGGACCGGCAAGGAGCTGGTGGCGCAAGGCATTCACAGCGCGGGACGGCGTGCAGAGCAGCCATTTCTGGCGGTCAACTGCGCAGCGCTCAGCGAAAGCTTGCTGGAGAGCGAGCTTTTCGGTTACGAGGAAGGCGCTTTTACCGGAGCCAGGCGCGGCGGCAAGATCGGCTTGATAGAGGCTGCGCATACCGGGACCCTGTTTCTCGATGAAATTGGCGACATGCCGCTGGCGCTGCAATCACGCTTGTTGCGCGTGCTGCAGGAGCGCGAGGTATTGCGCGTGGGTTCCACCACGCCGATTCCCGTGGATGTGCGCGTGATTGCCGCCACCCATGCGGATCTGGCCGGTCAGGTCGGGCGTGGCCAGTTCCGCCGCGACCTCTATTACCGGCTGGCGGTGCTGCGGCTGAGCACGCCTTCGCTGCAAATGCGTGGCACTGCCGATATTGCGCAACTGGGCCGCGCCATGCTGGCTCAGCGCCTGAGCGCTGCAAGCGGGTTGCCCCGCGCACTGCATGACAGGGTGGAGCAGCAGCTCGATGCACTGCTGGCCAGGGCCGCGGCGCATGACTGGCCCGGCAACGTCCGTGAACTCGACAACTGGGTGGAGCGTCTGCTGGCCTGCAGCGACTATCTGGGCTCAGGCCGGGGCGGCTTTCTGGATAAGGCGCGCTTGCTTGAGGTCTTCCCGGAGTGTGCCGATGGCCTGGCTCTGGCCGAGCCTGCCGCACCCCGGCAGGCACAGCTCAGAGACGCGGGTCGCCTTGCCGAACAGAAGCGATTGCGCGAGGTGCTGGAGTCGGTCGGGGGCGATCAGCGCCGGGCCTGTGAAATTCTCGGCATCAGCCGGGCCACTCTGTGGCGGCGCATGAAGGCTTAGCCGGGGTCCCGCGCTGTCGTACGTATTATTTTCGCCAATGGCTGGGATGCACGGCCTGAAATCCGGCGTCTGGCGCAACAATCTCCTGCCAGCCTCGGGCTTTCGAGGTCTCGAAGACTGCAGGCGCGGCAAGGCCGGGACGGACCACAAGGCAGGCTGGAGTTTTATCGATTGGGATCGGGAGAGACGGGTTATGTCCGACGTGAGCGAGCTTGAGAACGAGAGTGCGGTCTATAGAACCTTGCTGGAGTCCACCAAGGCCATTCCCTGGAAGATCGACTGGGCGACCATGAAGTTCGCCTATATCGGCCCTCAGATCGAGAGCCTGCTTGGCTGGAGCCGTGAGAGCTGGGTCAGCGTCGAGGACTGGGCCATGCGCATGCACCCCGATGACCGCGAATATGTGGTGAATTTCTGCGTGAGCCAGTCCCAGGCTGGCGTGGACCATGAGGCTGACTATCGCGCTCTGACCAAGGACAACGGCTATGTCTGGATTCGCGATGTGGTCCATGTGGTGCGCAATGCGCAAGGCGAGGCCCAGGCGCTGATCGGCTTCATGTTCGACATCAGCGAACGCAAGAAGACCGAGGAAAGGCTGCTCAGTCTGCAGAAGGAGCTGGAGGTGCTCTCCTTCAAGGATGGTCTGACCAGCATTGCCAACCGGCGCTGCTTCGATACCAGCTTCGAGCGGGAATGGGAGCGCACGCGCAGCGATGGCAAGCCCCTGTCCATGCTGCTGTTCGATGTTGATTTCTTCAAGCAATACAACGATTTGTACGGCCATATCCAGGGCGACAAATGTCTGGTGGATATTGCGCAGACCCTGCGTCTGGCGCTGGACGGTCAGCGTGACCTGGTGGCGCGTTACGGTGGCGAGGAGTTTGTGGTGCTGCTGCCCGAAGCCGATGCAGAAACCGCGCAAAAAGTGGCCGAGCGCTGCCAGCGCCTGATCCAGAAACAGTCCATCGTGCATGCGCTGTCGCCCCATGGCCGGCGGGTCACCATGAGCATTGGTGCGGGCACGGTGCTGCCGGCAGAGCATGATCGACCTGCCGGCTTTATAGAGGCCGTGGACCGGCAGCTCTATGCGGCCAAGAACAAGGGCCGCCACCGGATTGAAAGCGTCATCTTGGGCGCTTGAACCCTGCCCAGGCCTGCGTGCGGCAGGCGCCCGGCAGGGCATACCCGGTGTCAGGCCTGCAGCACCTCGCCCGGCACCCGTACCCAGCCTTCCATCAGAATGCGGGCGCTGCGGCTCATCAAGGCCTTGGTGACCAGCCATTGACCATGCTCGCTCCTGGCTTCGGCCCCCACACGCAGGGTGCCGCTGGGATGGCCAAAGCGCACGGACTGGCGCTCGCCGCCGCCCGCCGCCAGATTGACCAGCGTGCCGGGAATGGCGGCAGCCGTGCCGATGGCGACGGCGGCCGTGCCCATCATGGCGTGATGCAGCTTGCCCATGGAAAGCGCCCGCACCACGAGATCGATGTCCCGGGCGGCAATGGTTTTGCCGCTTGAGGCGATATAGCTTTGCGCAGGGGCCACAAAGCCTATCTTGGGCGTGTGCTGGCGCGTGGCGGCTTCGTCCAGATGCTTGATCAGACCCATCCTGAGTGCGCCATGGGCGCGGATGGCTTCGAACCTGGCCAGGGCGGGGCCATCGCCGTTGATGGCATCCTGCAGTTCGCAGCCGGTATAGCCCAGCTCTCTGGCATCGAGAAAGATGGTCGGAATGCCGGCATTGATGAGGGTTGCGCAAAAGCGGCCGACACCGGGCACGTCCAGCTCGTCGCAGACATTGCCGGTGGGAAACATGGCCGCTCCGCCCTCACCTTCATCGGCGGGATCCAGGAACTCCAGGGCCACTTCGGCAGCGGCAAAGGTCACGCCGTCCAATTCGAAGTCCCCGGTCTCCTGCACCTGGCCATCGCGGATCTGCACATGGTTGACGATGGTCTTGCCGATATTGGCTTGCCAGATGCGAATGGTGGCCACGCCGTTGAGCGGAATGCGCTCGGCCGGAATCAGGCCCATGTGAATGGCGCAGGGGCCGACGGCAGCGCTCAGGTTGCCGCAGTTGCCGCTCCAGTCCACAAAAGGCTGATCGATGGAAACCTGGCCAAACAGATAGTCCACATCGTGATCGGCGCTTGCGCTCTGGCTGAGGATCACGCCCTTGCTGGTGGAGGATGAGGCATTGCCCATGCCGTCAATCTGTTTGCCATAGGGGTCGGGGCTGCCCAGGGTGCGCAGAAAGATGGCGTCGCGAACAGGGCCGGGCTGTCGGGCCGCTTCGGGTAGATCCTGAAGCTTGAAGAACACACCTTTGCTGGTGCCTCCGCGCATATAGGTGGCGGGAATGCGGATTTGCGAAGTGAGGGACATGGAATGGCAAACAAACAAGGTATTCAAGGCTCAAGCCAGGGCTTGAGCCTTGAATCAGTGAAACAGGCGTAGCTGTTGAGGACGAGGCGGAGAGCCGGAAGCCAATGGCCAGCGATGCAGTACCTGGTAGCGTAACTGCTTGCCTGTGTCGGTTCGCTCGACCAGCTGGATCTCATCGATCAGCCAGTCGACGGGGTCGATACGCCTAGTGGGCAGGGCATGCAGAGCTCTGTAGCTGATGGTGATATGCGGTCCATGGCCGCCATCCTTGAAGCCGTGGGATTCCAACGCTGTCTGTAGCGTTGTCAGCAGTCGGTTGAAAGGCTCTGGACGTCCGCGGGTGCGCAAAGACCAGTGAATGCGCTCGCCCACCTCACCGCGAACGCGGTTGAAGCTGAGCTCGAAGGCCTTCAGCTGCGCCTCTTGCACGGCATTGCCTGCGGCCAACAAGGCGAGCATTGCCTCTTGCCCCGAGTCAAACGGGCCACACCAGGTCTGGTGCCAGTTGTCTGGAGAGAACAGCCGCTCGCCCAGCTCCTCATCCAGGCCCAAAGCGCTGATCCGGGCACGCAGGCGATCACGTACCGGGCTTTTGGGCTGGGTGACAATCAGTATGCGTGCCTGGCTCATCGCTGCTCCTTAGTTCACAAGTTCAGCCGTCGATGCGGAATCGGCCGCTGCGCTGTCCGCCAGGAAGTCCTGGGCAAAGCGCTGCAGCACGCCACCGGCCTCGTAAATCGAGACTTCCTCAGCGGTATCTAGGCGACACAGCACCGGCACTTCGGTGCGGGCACCAGTTGTTCGGTGGATATGAAGTGTAAGCGTGGCCTGGGGGCTACGCTGGCCGATGACATCAAAGATCTCGGTGCCATTCAACCCCAGTGTGTGGCGGCTTGTGCCGGGCAGGAACTCCAGCGGCAACACCCCCATACCGATCAGATTGGTGCGGTGAATGCGCTCGAAGCCCTCGGCCACGATGGCCTCCACACCGGCCAGGCGCACGCCCTTGGCGGCCCAGTCGCGGCTTGATCCCTGGCCATAGTCGGCTCCGGCGATGATGACCAGCGGCTGCTTGCGCTCCATATAGGTCTCTATGGCTTCCCACATGCGCAGCGTCCGGCCTTCGGGTTCGACGCGGGCGAGAGAGCCCTGGCGCACCTTGCCCTGGTCGTCCACCACCATTTCGTTGAAGAGCTTGGGGTTGGCAAAGGTAGCGCGCTGTGCGGTCAGGTGGTCGCCGCGATGCGTGGCATAGGAGTTGAAGTCCTCCTCGGGCAGACCCATTTTGTGCAGATACTCTCCTGCGGCCGAGTCCATCAGAATGGCGTTGGACGGCGAGAGATGATCGGTGGTGATGTTGTCGGGCAGTATGGCCAGTGGGCGCATGCCGCGCAGCGTGCGCTTAGCGGCCAGCGCACCCTCCCAGTAGGGCGGGCGGCGGATATAGGTGCTCTGCGGGCGCCAGTCATACAGTGCCCCGACCTTTTCGCCCTGGTCTGCGCGGATGGCAAACATGGGCTCATAGACCGCGCGGAACTGCTCGGGGTGGACGGCGGCCTTGGCCACGGCATCGATTTCCTCGTCGCTGGGCCAGATGTCCTTCAAGCGGATCTCGCGGCCCTGGAAGAGGCCCAGCACATCGTTCTCGATATCGAAGCGGATGGTGCCCGCAATCGCATAGGCCACGACCAGCGGCGGCGAAGCCAGGAAGGCCTGCCTGGCTTGGGGGTGGATGCGGCCATCGAAGTTGCGATTGCCGGAGAGCACGGCGGTGGTGTGGAGGTCGCGATCCACGATTTCCTGCTGAATGGCGGGATCGAGTGCGCCGCTCATGCCGTTGCAGGTGGTGCAGGCAAAGGCCACCACGCCAAAGCCCAGCGCCTCCAGGTCATGCAGCAGACCGGCGTGTTCCAGATACAGCGGCACGGTCCTGGAGCCGGGAGCCAGAGAGGTCTTGACCCAGGGCTTGCGCGTCAGACCCAGATTGCGCGCATTGCGCGCCAGCAGGCCGGCCGCGATCACATTGCGTGGATTGCTGGTATTGGTGCAGCTGGTAATGGCTGCAATGATGACCGCTCCATCGGGCATCCTGCCATCGGTTTGCGTCCATTCACCGGCAATGCCTCTTGCCGCAAGCTCGCTGGTTGCCAGGCGGGCGTGTGGATTGGAAGGGCCGGCCATATTGCGCACCACGCCGGACAGGTCAAAGCTCAGCGTACGTTCGTACTCGGCATTCTCCAGACTGTCTGCCCACAGACCTGCCTGTTTGGCGTAGCGCTCTACCAGTTGCACCTGCTCGGGCTCGCGCCCCGTCAGGCGCAGATAGTCGATCGTCTGTTCGTCGATCGCAAACATGGCCGCCGTGGCGCCGTATTCGGGCGCCATGTTCGAGATGGTGGCGCGGTCGCCGATGGAGAGGCTGCGTGCGCCTTCGCCATGGAACTCCAGATAGCTGCCCACCACTTTTTGCTGACGCAGGAATTGGGTCAGGGCCAGCACGATATCGGTGGCGGTAATGCCTTTCTGACGCTTGCCGCTCAGCTGCACGCCAACGATTTCGGGCAGGCGCATCCACGATGCGCGACCCAGCATCACGCTCTCGGCCTCCAGCCCGCCCACGCCCACGGCGATCACGCCCAGGGCATCGACATGCGGCGTGTGACTGTCCGTGCCCACCAGAGTATCGGGATATGCTTCACCATCGATAGCATGGATCACAGGGCTCATGCGCTCCAGATTGATCTGGTGCATGATCCCGTTGCCCGGCGGAATCACCTCCACATTCTTGAAGGCCTGTTTGCACCACTCGATGAAATGAAAGCGGTCTTCATTGCGCCGGTCTTCGATGGCGCGGTTTTTCTCAAAGGCTTGAGGATCGTCGCCACCGCACTCCACGGCCAGCGAGTGGTCCACGATCAGCTGCACGGGCACCACGGGATTGACGGCGGCAGGATCGCCACCTTGCCCGGCAATCGCATCACGCAGGCCGGCCAGATCCACGAGAGCCGTCTGGCCCAGGATGTCATGACAGACCACGCGGGCCGGAAACCAGGGAAAGTCGCGCTCGCGCTTGCGGTCAATGATTTGCGTGAGGCATTCGTCCAGAATGGCCGGGCTGCAACGGCGCACCAGGTTTTCGGCATGGACGCGGCTGGTATAGGGTAAGGTGGCCCAAGCGCCGGGAGAGATCTCTTCCACAGCAGCCTGCGCATCGAAGTAGTGAAGCTGACTGCCTGGCAGGGGCTTGCGGTAAGGCTGGAATTGGGGCGTGTTCATTGTCTTGTCTGTTCGCGGTTCTCAGAGCGCCGGAGCTGTGCGCTGGTGCTCGATCAGTGGGGCGGAAAACGTCAGGGGAGTGCGCGGTGCGGGACCCAAGGCCAGTTGCAGCCTTGCTTGTGCGATGGCATACAGGCGCTCGGTCAGCTCTGTGCCGCCCCGGGGCTGCTGGCATTGCAACTGCGCAAGGTGGTGTGCAAGCAAGGAGCACAGCTGCTGGGCCTCGGCCACCTGAGCCGTCGTGAGCCGAGTGACCGTCATGCCCCGCCTTGGCTGGGCCGTCAGCAGGCCTTCGTGGCATAGCAGCTTCATGGCTTCGCGCACGGGGGTGCGGCTCACGCCAAACTCCCGCGCCAGCGCACCATCGTTGGTGTCCGAGCCGGGCGGCAAGCGGTGGCTCAGAATGCGTTCACGCAGTTTGTCGGCGATGGCAATGCACAGTGAATGGGATTGCATGGGCTTGGCGGTCATGGCGCTCGGAAGAGATTTACTGGCGTTCGTCGATAGGAACGAACTTCAAATCATCCGGGCCTGTGTAGTTGGCGCTGGGGCGAATGATCTTGTTGTCCTGGCGCTGCTCGATGATGTGCGCTGCCCAGCCACTGGTGCGCGCAATCACGAACAGCGGCGTGAACATGGCAGTGGGAACGCCCATCATGTGGTAGCTGACGGCGCTGAACCAGTCGAGGTTGGGGAACATGTTCTTGACTTCCCACATCACCGACTCCAGACGCGCGGCAATGTCGTACATCTTGGTGCTGCCGGCTTCGTCCGACAGCTTCCTGGCTACGCCCTTGATCACAACATTGCGGGGGTCGCTCACGGTGTAGACCGGGTGGCCGAAGCCGATCACGACCTCCCTGGCATCCACGCGGCGGCGGATGTCGGCCTCGGCTTCGGCCGGGTTGTCATAGCGCTTCTGTATCTCGAATGCCACTTCGTTGGCTCCACCATGCTTGGGACCACGCAGCGCACCAATCGCCCCAGTGATCGCCGAATACATATCGCTGCCCGTGCCAGCCACCACGCGGGCCGTGAAGGTCGAGGCGTTGAACTCATGCTCGGCATACAGATTGAGCGAGGTATGCATGGCACGTACCCAGCTCTCGGATGGCTTGGCACCATGCAAAAGATGCAGAAAGTGCCCGCCGATGGAGTCGTCCCCGGTTTCGACCTCGATGCGGCGGCCCGAGTTGCTGAAGTGATACCAGTACAGCAGCATGGAGCCCAGGCTGGCCATCAGGCGGTCGGCAATATCGCGTGCGCCAGGAAGGTTGTGGTCATCTTTCTCCGGCAGTGCGCAGCCCAGGGCAGAGACGCCAGTGCGCATCACGTCCATGGGGTGGCTGGCGGCTGGCAGTTGTTCCAGCGCAGCCTTCACGCTGCCAGGCAGTCCGCGCAAGGCCTTGAGCTTGGCTCTGTAGGCCTTGAGTTCGGCCTGTGTGGGCAGCTTGCCATGTACCAGCAGATGGGCGATCTCTTCGAATTCACAGACCTCGGCAATGTCCAGAATGTCGTAGCCCCGGTAGTGCAAATCGTTGCCGGTCTTGCCCACGGTGCAGAGCGCCGTATTGCCTGCCGTGACGCCGGAGAGGGCGACTGATTTCTTGGCTTTGAAACCGGCGGTGGTGCTTGCCGGAATCTGCTGGCTGGCGCCGGTGGTGGTGGCAGATGCCGTGGCTGCGGTACTCATGGGTGTCTCCTGGAAGTTGTGGACTCTGAGGTGGTTTGGTCTGCGATACTTCGCAATCTACGCATTTGCTTTCTCTGCGTATAGAACTGAATTGGTGAATGCTTGCGAAACTGAATGCATGCATTTGCGAATGTTGCGAATTTCTGAGATCAACAAACAAGGAGCAAGCCAATGGCCAAGACCTTCATGGGCGTACGCCTGCGCAGCCTGCGTGCCGAGCGTGGGCTCACGCAGGTGGCGCTGGCACAGGCGCTGGAGCTGTCACCGAGTTATCTGAACCAGATCGAGCAGGATCAGCGCCCGCTCACGGTGTCTGTGCTGCTCCGGATTCACAGGGTTCTGGGCGTCGATATTCAGCAGTTCTCAGAGGACGAGGAGGCTCGCCTGCTGGCACAGCTGCGCGATGTAGTGGCAGCCATGCCGCTGCCCGAAGCTGCGGTGCCGCTGCCCGAGTTGCGCGAGGTTGCGGCCAGGCTGCCGCAACTGGCGCAGGCACTATTGGCCATGCACCAGCGCCACCTGGCCGATGCCCAGCGGCTGGAGGCCTTGAGCGCCCATCTGGGCGATGGCCGTGCCGGGCAGGACGGAGGCGGGGCGGTCAATGGCAAGGCGGCAATGGCAGGCTTGCTGACGCAACCCTCGCGCCAGATGCCGTTCGAGGCCGTGCGTGACTTCTTTTTTGCCCGCCGCAATCACTTCGATGGGCTCGACAGAGCTGCCGAATCACTGGCTCGACAGGCCGCGGAGCAAGGCGGTCATCTGCAGGATTGGCTGCAATACCGTCTGCAGGCGCGACATGGGGTGCTGGTCCTGCGTTCCCATGCCGCAAACGCAGAGACGGCCAGCAGCCATAGGCGATACGATGCGTCCACTCGCACCCTGTATGTGGCAGCGCAGCTCAGTCCCATGCAGCAGGCATTTCAGCTGGCCACACAGCTGGCACTGCTGGAGTTTGATGCACTGATTGCCACGGAGCTGCAAGGCGCGCCCTGGCAGGATGAGGCCACGCGGCGGCTGGCGCGCGTGGGTCTGGCCAACTATGTGGCTGGTGCATTCGTGCTGCCTTATGGCGAATTCCTGCGCGCGGCCGAAAGTCTGCGCTACGACATCGACCTGCTGGCCAGCCGTTTCGGCGTGGGCTTCGAGACCGTATGCCACCGCCTCTCCACCTTGCAGCGCGCTGATGCACCGGGGGTTCCGTTTTTCTTCATTCGCGTGGACCGGGCAGGCAATATCAGCAAGCGTCAGTCGGCCACGCATTTCCACTTCTCCAAGACTGGCGGCACCTGCCCGCTGTGGGGGGTGTATGAGGCGTTTACCCAGCCGGGCCGCATCGTTCCCCAGCTCGCCAGCATGCCGGACGGGCGGATCTACCTATGGATTGCCCGCACCATCAGCCAGGCCGGCCCGGGCTGGGGTGCGCCGGGCAAGACTTTTTCCATCGGTCTGGGCTGTGACCTGCAGCACGCTGCACGGCTGGTGTATTCCCAAGGCATGGATTTGCGCAATACCGCTGCTGCGACTCCCATCGGCATGGGCTGCAAGGTTTGTGAGCGCGGGGCTTGCCCGCAACGCGCCTTTCCCTATGTGGCCACACCGCTCCAGGTCAACGAAAACGAGAGCGGCTTTGTTCCCTATGGTGGCTAGTGCTTGCTGCCATGCGATGCGAAGCTGGGGCCAAGGCCGCCGAGGCCGGATGGCTGCAAACCGCTGACTGAAAGCCATGAAAATTCACTGAAACGCAATCCTGCATGGCGTCTGAAGCTATTGAGGCAATAGCGATGCGCGCCAATTTACTTAGTCTTGTTGGACGATGGGCCGGGGCTGATTTCTTCATACGCTGTCTCCACGTTTTGATTGCACATCAACCAGGAGACAAAAAATGCGTTTAGCGGGAAAAGTGGCTGTGGTCACGGGAGCAGGCCAGGGCATGGGGCGCGCGATCGCTCAGCGCTATGCCGATGAAGGCGCCACCGTGGTGGCCGTGGACCTGAACGAAGAAGCCGCCAGGCAGACCCTGGAAGGCAAGGACGGCAAGCATCTGGCCCGTTCCGTCAACGTGGCCGACAGCGCAGCGGTCGACACGCTGTTTGTCGAGATCCGCGAAAAGCTGGGTGCCGTCGACGTGCTGGTGAACAACGCCGGTGTGGGCTCGGTGGACCAGTTTGCCGATATTCCCGACGCGACCTGGGAGCGCGTGATCGGTGTGAACCTGAACGGCGCGTTCTACTGCGCTCGTGCGGCGGTCAGGCAGATGCAGCAAGGAAAGGGCGGAGCCATCGTCAACATCTCCAGCACCTCGGCAGTCAGCGGTGACGGCCCTGCCCATTACTGCGCTTCCAAGGCGGCCCTGATGGGCTTGACCCGCGGCATGGCCAAGGAACTGGCGTCCAAGAAGATCCGCGTGAACACCTTGGTTCCTGGTCCCACCAACACGCCCATGATGCAGGGCATTCCCCAGGAATGGGCCGATGCCATCATCGCCGGCGTGCCCATGGGTCGCATGGCTGAGCCCGAAGACATCGCCAAGGTGGCCGTGTTCCTGGCCAGCGACGACAGTGGCTTTGTGACAGGGCAGAACCTGGCCGTCAACGGCGGCAGCGCCTTCCTGTAAGGAGAGAAAAACATGAACAAGCGTCTGCAAGGCAAGATTGCATTTGTGTCGGGTGGCGGCTCCGGTATCGGTGCAGCAACGGCCGAGCGTTTCGCACAGGAGGGCGCGACCGTGGTGGTCTGCGGTCGCCGCAAGGAGCCTCTCGATGACGTCGTGGCCAGGATCAAGGCTGGCGGCGGCAGTGCCGAGGCCATCGTGGCCGACGTGGGCAACGAAGCCCAGTTTGTCGGAGCGCTTGAGCAGACGGCCAAAAAGCATGGCAGCCTGGACATCCTCGTCAACAACGCCATGGCCTATACCTGGGGCGGCATCGACGGCATGACCACGGCGGACTGGCATGCCAATTTCACCACGTCGGTGGACGGCACTTTCTGGGGCACCCGCACGGCGCTGAAGCTGATGGCCGGCAAGGGCGGCTCCATCGTCAATATCAGCTCCATCTGCGGCACGCTGGGCACGCCCTATATGTCGGGTTACTCGGCGGCCAAGGCAGCCATCATCAACTTCTCGCGTGCGGCGGCTGCCGAAGGTGCTGCAGCAGGCATCCGTGTGAACGTCGTGATCCCCGCCGTGGTGGAAACGCCTGCCACGGCCGGCATGCTGGCCGATGAAGCCTCGCGCAAGAACACCGAAAAACTCATTCCCATGGGGCGCGTGGGGCAGTCCCGCGAGCTGGCCAATGCCGTGCTGTTCCTGGCCAGCGACGAAGCCAGCTATGTGACAGGTGCCGCCCTGCCCGTGGACGGCGGTCGTTCCGCCGTGCTGGTGACCGCGCTGTAAGAAAGAGTCTGAAGAGATGAGTGAACCCGTGAATCAGTGGCCACAAACGCTCGAAGAGCGTATCGACAGGCTGGAGTCGCTGGATGCGATTCGTCAGTTGGCCGGCAAGTACTCCCTGTCGCTGGACATGCGTGACATGGACGCCCATGTGAACCTGTTTGCTCCCGATATCAAGGTAGGCAAGGAAAAAGTGGGGCGCGCGCATTTCATGGCCTGGCAGGACAGCACGCTGCGTGACCAGTTCACGGGGACCTCGCACCACCTGGGCCAGCACATCATCGAGTTCGTGGACCGCGATCACGCCACCGGCGTGGTCTATTCAAAGAACGAGCATGAGTGCGGTGCCGAGTGGGTCATCATGCAGATGCTGTACTGGGACGATTACGAGCGCATCGACGGTCAGTGGTACTTCCGCCGCCGTCTGCCCTGCTACTGGTATGCCACGGATCTGAACAAGCCGCCGATTGGCGACATGAAGATGCGCTGGCCCGGCCGGGAGCCCTACCATGGCGCCTTCCACGAGCTGTTCCCGAGCTGGAAGGAGTTCTGGGCCCAGCGTCCCGACAAGGACCAGCTGCCGCAGGTGGCCGCACCCGCGCCACTGGAGCAATTCCTCAGAACCATGCGCCGCGGTACACCGGCGCCGCGCATGCGTGTGCGCTAAGGAGAGCCGGCATGAGTCAAATGCTTTTCACACCTGTCCAGCTGGGCCGGATTGCCCTGCAGAACCGCGTGGTCATGGCTCCCATGACGCGCAACCGTGCCGATGCCGATGGCACGCCCACGGACATCATGGCCGAGCACTACGGCCAGCGTGGTGATGCCGGCCTGATCGTGGCCGAAGGGGCCTGGCCCGAGGTCACGGGTCAGGCCTACTGCCGCCAGCCCGGCATCGAGACCGCGGCCCATGTGCGCGCCTGGCGCCGTGTGACGGATGCGGTGCATGCCCGTGGCGGATCCATCGTGCTGCAGATCATGCACTCCGGTCGCATCGGCAGCTGCCATATCAAGCCCGCAGGCGTGCGCTCGGTGTCGGCCTGCGCCATTCAGGCACAAGGCAAGATCTGGACCGATGCCGCGGGCATGCAGGATTTCGACCTGCCCCAGGCACTGACCACCGAAGAGGTGCGCAAGGCGATTGCCGAGCATGCCGCCGCTGCCAGACGCGCCATGGATGCGGGCTTTGACGGTGTCGAGCTGCATGGCACCAGCGGTTACCTGAGTCTGCAGTTCCTGCACTCCAGCACCAACCGGCGTACCGACGAATATGGTGGCAACGCCAGCAGTCGCTCACGTTTCGCCGTGGAATGTCTGGGCGCAATGGGAGAAGCCATCGGCGTCGAGCGCGTGGGGCTGCGCCTGAATCCCGGCAACACCTTCAATGACACGGCGGATGAAAACTCCGCAGCCACGCATGCTGAGCTGATGCGTCAGGCCGCCAAGCTGGGCATTGCCTATCTGCATGTGATGCGTTCGGTCTTCGATCCCTCCATCGATGCCTTCAAGCTGGCGCGAGAGAACTTTGGCGAGAGCCTGATTCTCAACGACGGCTTTGATGCACAAAGTGCCGAAGCTGCGCTGCAGGCGGGCGAGGGGCTGGCAGTGTCTTTTGCGCGGCATTTCATTGCCAACCCGGATCTGGTGCAGCGCATGCGCCAGGGCCTGCCTCTGTCCAGGTTTGACCGCAACACGCTCTATACCCCCGGCGCCCGGGGCTACAACGACTATGCACCGGCACAGGAGGCGCAGACCGCCTGATCCGTCCGGAAACCGAGTTCATCGTGTTGGCCGCATTTCCTTCGGGGATGCGGCCTTTTTTTGTTCTCCGGGTTTTCACGGCTGTTGCAGGCCTGCCGGAGCAGTCTGCTCGCAAGGGCGGAAAGCGCTCTAGTCTGTTGCGCTGAATCGCATGTCGAATATGGTACGGATGCTATGAAATTTGGGTAAATCGGCCACAAATCGTTAGTCTCAATGGACGATGTTTGCCAAGACTCTCCTCTTCAGAATCCTCAGCATCACTACAGGATTTGGGTTGGAGGCCCCGACATCATGATGGAAATACGTGGACTTGCGTACGTTGTCGCCGAGAGCTCTGATTTGGATCGCTGGGTCAGCTACGCACGCGATGTGCTTGGCATGATGCCCAGCACCACTGCCGATGGCGATCTGCTGATCAAGATGGACGAGCGTCAGTTCCGCTTCCAGGTGCAGCCTGGCAGCATGGACAAGTACGCTGCATCCGGCTGGGAAGTGGCCGACAAGGAGGCTTTCGAACAGGCGCTCAAGGTGTTGCAGGCCGCTGATGTGCACTACGAAATGGGTAGCTCCGAACTGTGTACCAAGCGCCGTGTGCAGGAGTTGGCCATCGTGATGGATCCGTCCGGAAACCGTCATGAGATCGTCTGGGGCTTCAAGTCCGACTTCAGCCATTTCGCATCGCCCCAGGGGGTGTCGCGCTTTATCACCGGCGACTATGGTCTGGGCCACACCGTGCTGCCCGCTCCCGACTTCGAAAAGACGGTGGCCTTTGTGCGCAATGTGCTGGGCTTTGGTCTTTCGGATATCTACAACTTCAAGCCTGCAGGCGATGCCGGTCCCACGGTCCGCATCCATTTCTTCCACTGCGCCAACGGCCGTCACCACAGCCTGGCCTTGGCCGAGTTCCCTTGCGCATCGGGCTGCGTGCACGTGATGGTGGAAGTGGACAACATGCCCGAAGTGGGCCGTGCCATGGACCGCATGCAAAAGAGCCAGGTCAAGCTGTCGGCCACCCTGGGTCAGCACACCAACGACAAGATGATCTCGTTCTACATGAAGACGCCCTCCAATTTCGACCTGGAGTTCGGTTATGGCGGCGCCATCATCGACTGGGATCACCACATCACGCATGAGTTCACGACCGTAAGCCTCTGGGGGCACGACTTCAGCGTGGGCCGCCCTGAAAACAACTGATAGGAGGCTTGGAGACATGGCCAATAAATTGATGACAGCGAAGGACGTTGTGGCATCCATCAAGGATGGCATGACGATTGGTATCGGTGGCTGGGGTCCCAGGCGCAAGCCCATGGCCCTGGTGCGCGAGCTGTTGCGCAGCCCCGTCAAGGATCTGACCGTGGTGGCCTATGGCGGCGCCGATGTGGGCATGCTGTGCGCGGCCGGCAAGGTCAGCAAGCTGATCTTCGCCTTCGTGTCGCTGGACTTCATTCCGCTGGAGCCCTATTTCCGCAAGGCGCGCCAGAGCGGCGAGATCGAAGTCATGGAAATTGACGAGGGTCATATGGTGCTGGGCCTGAAGGCGGCCGGCATGCGCATTCCCTATATCCCGACCCGGGTCGGCCTGGGTACCGATGTGCTCAAGCACAACCGCTCCATCCGCCTGATCGAGTCGCCTTACGACGGCAAGGAATGGGTGGCGATGCCCGCCATCGATCTCGATGTGGCCCTGCTGCATGTGGATCGCGCGGACTCCCGCGGCGTCTGCCAGATTGCCGGCCCCGACATCTATATGGACGACCTGTTTGCGCGCGCCGCGACCAACACCTTTGTGAGCTGCGACGAACTGGTCGAGAGCAGCAGCTTCGAGTCGGAGCAAGCCGCGCGACTGGTGTTCTGGGAGCGTTCCGAAACCACGGGCGTGGTGCACCTGCCAGGTGGTGCCCACCCATCGTCCTGCGCGCCCCTGTATGGCTTTGATGTCAAGCACTTCAAGGAATACGTGGCCAGCAGCAAGGAAGAGGGCGGCTGGGACAGCTACCAGCAGAAATACGTGCAGTGCACGGAGCAGGAATATCTGGAAAAAGTGGGTGGCATGGAAGCAATCAAGCGCCTGCCCCTGCCTGTGTTCTGAGGAGGCCAAGAGATGAGTGAAATTGCATTGGTAGATCGCGTCATCTGCGCCGCGGCACGTGCCTGGGAAAACGACGGCGAGGTACTGGCCACCGGCATCGGCCTGGTGCCGCGACTGGCGGCCTCGCTGTGCATGCGGTCCATCAACACCGATCTGATCATGACGGACTCCGAGGCCTGGGTGGTCAACGAGCCCGTGCCCGTAGGCCCTCGCGGAGACTACAAGATCAAGCGTGAAAACTGGATGGGCTTCTCGCGCATCTTCGACAACGTCTGGGGAGGCAAGCGCCACGCCATGGTGGGGCCCGTGCAGGTCGACCGCTTCGGTCAGGGCAATATCTCCATGGTGGGCAGCGACTACGCACGCCCCAAGTCCATGATGCTGGGCGTGCGCGGCTTTCCCGGCAACTCCATCAATCACGCGAACTCCTTCTTCGTGCCCAATCACAGCACCAAGGTTTTTGTGTCGGGCGAGGTCGATGCCGTGGGCAGTGTGGGCTACAACAGCGCGCGCCTGGCCAAGGGCTGGACGCTGGAGGAGACCACGGACATCCGCTTCATCTTCACCAATCTGTGTGTGATGGACTTTGGCGGTCCCAGTCATCAGATGCGCCTGGTGTCGCTGCATCCCGGCGTGACTGCGGCACAGGTCAGGGAAGCCACCGGCTTTCCGATTCACGTTCCCGAGGACGTGGGCGTGACGCCTGATCCCACACCCGAGCAACTGGCCTTGCTGGCCCAGCTCGATCCGCACAATCTGCGCGCTACGGCCATGGGAGCCTGATATGCAGCATGCATCCAGCGAATTTGTGACGCGTGAGGACATGGCCGTCTATGAAACCGGCGAGCCCGTGCTCTACAGCGTGGACAACGGCATTGCCACGGTCACCATGAATCGGCCCACGTTCAACAACGTGCAGAACTCGCAGATGACCTATGCGCTGGATGCAGTCTTGCGCAAGGCGACCGATGACGACAGCGTCAAGGTCATCGTGCTGCGCGGCGAGGGCCGGCACTTCAGCGCGGGTCATGACATCGGCACGCCCGGCCGCGACATCAACAAGCCGTTCGACCGCGTTCACCTGTGGTGGGATCACACCAACAAACCCGGGGGAGAGCAGCTGTTTGCCCGCGAGCAGGAGGTATATCTGGGCATGTGCCGGCGCTGGCGCGAGATCCCCAAACCCATGATTGCCATGGTGCAGGGAGCATGCGTGGCGGGCGGCCTGATGCTGGCCTGGGTCTGCGATCTGATCGTGGCCAGCGATGATGCGTTTTTCCAGGACCCCGTGGTGCGCATGGGCATTCCCGGCGTGGAGTACTTCGCCCATGCCCACGAGCTGCATCCGCGCATTGCCAAGGAGTTTCTGCTGCTGGGCGAGCGCATGCCGGCAGAGCGCGCCTATCAGATGGGCATGGTCAACCGCGTGGTGCCGCGTGCCGAGCTTGAGGACCAGGTCTATGCCATGGCCCAGCGCATGGCGGCCCAGCCGCGTCTGGGCATGGCGCTGACCAAATTGGTCGTCAACAAGGCCGAGGAACTGCAGGGCCTGCGCTCCACCATGGACATGGCTTTTGGCTACCACCACTTTGCCCACGCGCACAGCCAGGCGATGGGCATGGGGCAACTGGGCGGCCAGGACGCCAGGTCCATGGCCAAGGCCAACAAAGAAGAGTCAAAGGCATGAGCAATATGAACGACATGGGCAGTCTGCGCACTCCTCTTTGCGACCTGCTGGGGTGCCGCTATCCCGTCATCCAGACGGCCATGGGCTATGTGGCGGGGGCCGATCTGGTGATAGGGACTACCAATGCCGGCGGCTTCGGCTTCCTGGCCGGTGCCACCATTGCTGCCGACAGGATCGAGGCCGAAATCCTGCGCGTCAAGCGCGAGACCGACGACCAGCCTTTCGGGCTGAACTTTCACATGTTCCAGCCCAACGCCCAGCAGCTGCTGGACCTGGCCGTGAAGCATCGGCTGCGTGCGGTCAGCTACGGCCGTGGCCCGGACAAGAAGGTGATAGGCCGGCTGCGCGAGGCCGGCATTGTCTGCATGCCCACCGTGGGAGCCCTGAAGCACGCCCAGAAGGCGATCGAGATGGGAGCCAATGCCATCACCGTGCAGGGCGGCGAAGGGGGCGGCCATACCGGCAGCGTGCCCACCACGGTGCTGCTGCCCCAGGTGGTGGATGCTGTCCAGGTTCCGGTGGTCGCCGCCGGAGGCTTCTATGACGGGCGCGGTCTGCTGGCTGCGCTGGCCTACGGCGCATCGGGCATTGCCATGGGCACGCGGTTTTTGATGACCAGTGATTCCAAGGTGCCCGCTGCCACGCTGCAGCGCTATCTGGCCGCCAGGGATGCGGAAAAGATCACCGTCTCGCATCTGGTCGATGGCATGCCGCAGCGAATGATTCCCAACGAGTACCTGGCCATGCTGGAAAAGGCCAGTCCCATGAAACGCTTGCGCATTGCCCTGAGCCTGGCACTTCAGTGGAAGGCCGAGACCGGCATGACCACCGGCCAGGCCCTGAGCATCTTCATGAAAGCCCTGCGCGAGGATTCTTCTTCGGTGGCTCAGACCGTGATGGCCGCCAACGCACCCATGTTGCTGCAGCGCTCCATGGTCGATGGAAACCCGGCCGACGGCGTGATGTCCGCCGGGCAGGTGGCCGCGCTGATCGGCAGGCTCGACAGCTGCGAGGAAGTGATAGGCGGCATCGTCCGCCAGGCCATGGACCGTCGCAACGCATTGAACGCATTGACTCCCGCATAACAACAAGCCAACGAGACCGGATATGTCCACTCAACAATTTCATTCCACTATTCATGACAACGGCGTGGCAGAGCTGGTGATCGACCGCGCTCCGGTGAATGCCCTGAATGCCGCCGGCTGGAGTGGTCTGGCCCGGGAAATCCAGGCGCTGGGCGACAGGCCCGAGGTGCGCGTGATCGTCATTCGCGCCGAGAACCGGGGCTTTTGCGCCGGTGTGGACATCAAGGAGCTGGCCGAGAACGACAAGCTCATTCTTGAGGTGAACGCAGGCAACTACGCCACCTTCAAGGCCGTGCATCTGAACAAGGTGCCGGTGATCACCGCCGTGCACGGCTTTGTGCTGGGCGGCGGCATCGGTATCTGCGGCGCATCCGACATCGTGATCGCGGCCGAAGACGCTACCTTCGGCCTGCCCGAAGTGGACCGCGGCGCCATGGGCGGGGCCGCCCATCTGCAGCGCATGTTCGGCGTGCAGAAAACCCGCTACCTGTTCTTCACGGGCGAGATGATAGCTGCGGCAGAGGCCCAGCGCCTGGGGGCCATCGAGCGTGTGGTTCCCCGCGAGCAGCTGCGCGACACCGCCATGGACATCGCCAACCGGATTGCTGCCAAGAGCCCCGCCATGATCCGCATCGCCAAGGAGGCGCTGACTGGCATCGAGGACGGCAATCTCGAAGACAAGTACCGCTGGGAGCAGGGCTTCACCCTGCAAGCCTATATGAGCCCCGACTCCGCCGAGACGCGCAGCGCCTTCGTGGAAAAGCGCGACGCCAAGTTCTGAGCACCGATAGCGCGAAGAGGAGACAACCATGGATTTGACATACACCCCAGCGCAGAAGGCCTTCCGTGCCCAGGTACGTGAATGGCTCAGGGACAACGTGCCCAGGCAGCGTCTGCAAAGCTATGACACCCGCGAGGGCTTCGAGCAGCACCGCCAGTGGGAAGCCAGGCTGGCAAGCGCGGGCTACAGCGCCGTGACCTGGCCCAAGGATCTGGGCGGCAGCGGCTGCGACCTGACGGAGTGGCTGATCTTCGAGGAGGAGTACTGGGCGGTCGATGCGCCAGCCCGCGTGAACCAGAACGGCATCCTGCTGCTGGGCTCCACGCTGATGGAGTTCGGCACACCCGAGCAGAAGGCCCGCTTTCTGCCCCGCATGGCGCGCTGCGACGATATGTGGGCCCAGGGCTGGTCCGAGCCCAATGCCGGCTCCGACATGGCGGCCATCAGCAGTCGCGCCATCCGCAAGGGCGACAAGTTCATACTGAACGGCCAGAAAATCTGGTCCACCCGCGCCATCTTTGCCGACTGGGTGTTCGGCCTGTTTCGCAGCGACCCTACATCGAGCCGCCACCATGGACTGAGCTACATCCTGGTGCCCTTGAACACGCCCGGCATCACCGTGCGTCCGATCCGCGCCATCAACGGCCGTGAACACTTCGCCGAAATCTTCTTCGACGATGTCGAGGTACCTGCGGAGAACCTGCTGGGCGCGGAGGGCAAGGGCTGGCATGTGGCGATGGCCACTGCGGGCTTCGAGCGCGGCCTGCTGTTGCGCTCTCCCGCCCGCTATCAGCGCAGCGCGCAGAAGCTGGTGGACCTGTATCTGCGCAACCAGGTCGATGCCGACCGCGATCATTCCATTCTCGATGCTGTTCTGCGTGCCTGGCAGGGGGCGGAGGCGTACACGCTGTCCTCCTATCACACGGTGGGTCGCCTGCACAAGGGTGCGCAGATCGGGGCCGAGGCCAGCACCAACAAGATCGTCTGGTCCGAGCTGGACATCATGATTCACGAGACCGCAATGCGCATTCTGGGCGCGCGGGCCGAGCTCATCGATGACGCCGAGGCCAACGAATGGCTGGAAGGCTTTCTGTTCTCGCAGGCCGGCCCCATCTACGCGGGCAGCAACGAGATCCAGCGCAACATCATCGCCCAGCGCATGCTGGGCCTGCCCAAATCCTGACCGGCAGAGAGACAATCATGGACTTCACCTTTACCGAAGATCAGATCGCATTCCGCGACTCGATCAGCCGCTTTCTGATGACCGAAGCGGCTCCCGAGCTGTTGCGCGACATCTGGGAAACTCCGAGCGGCCGCAGCCCCGAGCTGTGGGCCAGGATTGCCGAGCAGGGCCTGATGGGCCTGTCGGCACCCGAAGCCGATGGCGGCATGGGTCTGGCCGATGTGGACTGGGCGCTGCTGCTGCAGGAGGTGGGCTATTACGCCTTGCCCGATTCCCTGAGCGACACCGCCTATGTGGCTGTGGGCATGCTGGGCGCCTTGCATGATGGGCATGAAAGCCGTGTCTGGCTCTCCAGGATTGCTGCGGGCAACTGCCGCGTGGCCGTGGGTCATCCCGTCAATCCCCATGTGGCGGATGCCGCGCTGGCCGATGTGCTGCTGCTGCCGCACGCCACGGCCACTGGCCTGGAACTGCATCTGCTCAAGCCCGAGCAGTGCGAGATCACGGCGCTGAGCAGCATCGACTCTTCGCGCCGCCTGTCGCAGGTACGCTGGACACCATCCGATACCACTCGCCTGCTCGACGGCACTCAGGGCCAGAAGGTCTGGGACACTGCAGGCGAGCGCGGCGCGCTCGCTGCCGCTGCCCAGATGCTGGGCCTGGCCCAGCGCATGCTTGACCTGTCCGTGGACTACGTGGCACAGCGCAAGCAGTTCGACAAGGTCATCGGCAGCTTCCAGGCCGTGCAGCATCACCTGTCCGATATCGTCACCAGGATCGAGTTTGCCAAACCCGTGCTCTACCGCGCCTTCTATGCGCTGCAGCATGGCGAACCCGATCTGGCCGTACGTATCTCGCACGCCAAGCTCCAGTGCAGTGAAGCGAGCTGGTTTGCCGCGCGCAACAGCCTGCAGGTGCATGGCGCCATGGGCTACACCTGGGAAGTCGATCTGCAGATGTTCATGAAGCGTGCCTGGGTGCTGGATGCCGCCTGGGGCGATAAGGCATACCACGCGGCGCGCCTGACCCAGGGCCTGCTGCGCAGTCCCAATGCTCCCGTGGGGCCTGGCGCGACCTTTGATCGGGAAGTCGATTCATGCGGCTCCTGCTCTGCGCAAGATGCCATCAGAAACATGGATGAAGAGGTGGCTGCATGAGCGCCCAGGCCTATATCGTTGATGCACTGCGCTCGCCCACCGGCAAGCGCAAGGGCTCTCTTGCCGCCGTGCACGGCGCCGATCTCGGCGCCCATGTGATCAAGGCGCTGGTCGAGCGCAACGACATTCCCGCAGCCGATTACGACGACGTGATCTTTGGCTGCGTGGACACCATCGGCGCCCTGGCCGGCGACATCGCCCGTACTTCCTGGCTGGCGGCCGGCATGCCCCTGAATGTGCCCGGCACCACGATCG
The DNA here is from genome assembly GCF_000739375.1 of Comamonas testosteroni TK102. Classification (NCBI taxonomy): domain Bacteria; kingdom Pseudomonadati; phylum Pseudomonadota; class Betaproteobacteria; order Burkholderiales; family Comamonadaceae; genus Comamonas; species Comamonas testosteroni. The sequence continues at coordinate 1,588,932 of NZ_CP006704.1, forward strand.
ACCGCCAGTGCGGATCGTCCCAGCAAGCCATTCATTTTGCGGCCCAGGCCGTGATGAGCGGCACGCAGGATGTGGTGCTGGCCGGTGGCGTGCAGACCATGAGCGCGATTCCGATCTCGTCGGCCATGCTGGCCGGTCAGCCTCTGGGCTTTAGCACGCCGTTTGCCGAGAGCAAGGGCTGGCAGGCCCGCTTCGGCAGCGCGCCCGTCAACCAGTTCTATGCCGCCCAGCGCATTGCCGATCACTGGGGCCTGAGCCGCGGCGACATGGAGGTGTTTGCCAAGGAAAGCCATGACCGGGCCCTGAAGGCGATTGCCGAGGGACGCTTCGACCGTGAAATCGTGCCATTCGGCGATTTCGGGATGGACGAAACGGCACGCCTTTCGACCCTGGAGAAGATGGCCACGCTGGAGCCGGTGGATCCGACCTATCCCTCGATCACCGCTGCCGTGTCCAGCTCCACTTGCGATGCCGCAGCGGCCGTGCTGGTGGTGTCGGAGGCTGCGCTTAAACGCTACCACCTCACGCCTCGCGCCCGCATTCACCATATGAGCGTGCGCGCCGATGATCCCATCTGGCATCTGACGGCACCGATTCCCGCCACCGAACATGCGCTCAAGAAGGCGGGCATGACGATGTCCGACATCGACCTGGTCGAGATCAACGAGGCTTTCGCTTCCGTGGTCATGGCCTGGCTCAAGGAAACCGGCTACGACCCAGCCAGGACCAATGTCAACGGCGGCGCGATTGCGCTGGGCCATCCGCTGGGGGCCTCGGGCGCCAAGCTCATGACCACGCTGCTGCACGAGCTGGAGCGCACCGGCGGCCGCTTCGGTCTGCAGACCATGTGCGAAGGCGGAGGTCAGGCCAACGTCACCATCATCGAACGTCTCTGATGGCCGCCCTGCGGGCGCTCGGGCGCCTGCTGCAAAACCCTGGGCCAGCGCCCCCAAGGCAGTGGGCACGCGGCGCTTGAATCTCGAACAACAAAAGGATGGAGACCATGGAATCAGTGAATCAGGGTGTGGATCGTCGCGGCTTTATTCAGGGCGCAGGTGCCGTGGCCGCAGCGGCGACCATGCCGGCGATGGCCGCGCAGAAGAAGAGTTCGGCAGTCGCTGTGGACGGCTATGCCTGGGCAGAGCAGCTCCGCCGGGGCGATATCACGCCGCTGGAAGCGTTGGAGGCCGCGATTGCGCGCACCGAGGCCCTGCCCAAGCTCAACGCGGTGGTCATCAAGGACTACGAGCTGGCACGCGATCAGGCCAGGCAGATGTCGGCACTGGGCAGCGCTGCGCGTGCCGAGGCTACTGCCAGGGCGCCGATGTGGGGTGTGCCCTTTTTGCTCAAGGACCTGAACCAGTATCTGAAGGGTACGGTCACCACCAATGGCTGCCGTTTCTTCAAGGGGGCGGTGGCAGAGCACGACAGCACTCTGGTGGCACGCTACAAGGCGGCCGGCCTCAATATCTTCGGCAAGACGGCGTCGCCCGAGTTCGGCCAGACGCCCACGACCGAGTCCCTGCTCTACGGGCAGTCGCCCAATCCCTGGAATGCGGCCCACACCACGGGCGGCTCCTCGGGGGGCGCGGCATCGGTGGTGGCCGCAGGCATTGTGCCCGTGGCCCATGCCAGCGACGGCGGTGGCTCCATCCGCATTCCCGCTTCGCACTGCGGCCTGTTCGGCCTCAAGCCCAGCCGTGGGCGTCTGCCTGCCGGCCCGGCCAACATGGAAGGCTGGATGGGCCTGTCCATGAACCATGTCATCAGCCGCAGCGTGCGCGACAGCGCCCATCTGCTCGATCTGACGCAGGGGCGCGAGCCGGGCTCGCGCACCGTACCGCCGCGCGATGTGGAGGGCAGCTACCTGGAGGCCCTCAGGCAGGCGCCCAAAAAGCTCAAGATCGCCGTCTGGACCAGAAACTACTTTGGCATTCCCGTGCATGCGGACTGTCAGGCGGCGGTGGACAAGGCCATCAAGGCCTGCCTGGCGCTGGGCCATGAAATCGTCGAGGACATGCCCGAGCTGCCGGTGGCAGAGGTGTTCTCGGGTCTGGGCGTGGTGACCTCGGTGGGCATGATGGCCAGCATCCGCGCCCGCGAAAAGCTGCTGGGTCGCGCCGTGCGCCAGGACGAACTCGAGCAGATGGACTGGCTGTACCTGGAAAAGGCCAGGTCCTATACCGCCGAGCAGATGCTGATGGCGCGCACCAACTTCGATACCGCCGGCCAGATTCTGGACCGCTTCTTTCTCAAGTACGACCTGATCCTGACTCCCGTGATGGCCGTGCCGCCACCGCTGCTGGGCGTTCTGACGCTGGACCAGCCCTATGACTCGTTTGCACGCGAGGCCGTCAAGGCGTCGCCCTATACCGCCCTTTTCAATATGACGGGTCAGCCCGCCATGTCCGTGCCCATGCACTGGACGGCGGACAGGCTGCCGATCGGCGCGCACTTTGCGGCGCCGTTCGGCCGCGAAGGTCGTCTGCTGGCGCTGGCAGCGCAGCTGGAGCAATCCGTGCCCTGGGCCCATCGTCAGCCCGATCTGTCGGTTTTCAAAGCGTGATTTCAAGAGCGCAGACAGGCTGCGGGCCTGTTCTGCACAGCAAGCAAAAGGGGAAACAAATGGGTATTTGCAACCAGAGAACCGTCGTCATCACCGGTGCAGGCGGTGGCCTGGGCCGCGCCTATGCGCTGGCCTTCGCGCAAGAAGGTGCAAATGTGGTGGTCAACGACATCCGCGCCGAAGCCGCCCAGGCCGTGGCCGAGGAAGTCAGGACTGCCGGCGGCAAGGCGCTGGCCAACACCGGTGACATCACCACCGTGGCCGGTGCGCAATCGATTCTGGAGGCCACGCTGGCTGCCTTTGGCGATGTGCAGGTCATCGTCAACAACGCCGGCGTGTTGCGCGACCGCATGTTCCTGAGCCTGTCCGAGGAGGACTGGGACATGGTCATGCGCGTGCATCTGCGCGGCCACTTCTGCATGGCCAAGGTCTTTGGCGGCTACTGGCGCGACCAGAAGAAGGCCGGCAAGGAAGTGGATGCCCGCATCATCAACACCAGCTCCGGCGCCGGTCTGCAAGGCTCCATAGGCCAGAGCAACTATGCCGCGGCCAAGGCCGGCATCGCCGGTCTGACCCTGGTGCAGGCCGCCGAGCTGGCGCGCTACGGCATCACCGCCAACTGCCTGGCGCCCGCCGCACGCACTTCCATGACCGAAGGCGCCATGCCCGATATGGTCAAGAAGCCCGAGTCCGGCTTCGACGTCTGGGACCCGATGAACGTGGCCTCCATCGTCGTCTGGCTGGGTAGCGCCCAGTCTGCCCATGTGACGGGCCGCTGCTTCGAGGCCAAGGGCGGCGAGCTGTCCGTGGCCGACGGCTGGTTCACCGGCAAGGTCAATGACAAGCAGGCGCGCTGGGAGCCCGCCGAGCTGTCTGGCGTCGTCGATCAGCTGATCGCCGCGGGCAAGGCGCCTCAGAAAGTCTACGGGACCTGAGCCCGAGAAGCGGCCGGGCCGTGGTGCCCGGCCTTCCCATTCGATGAAGAACTCAGGACGCGAGCCATCATGGATTTAAGTCTGAACGAAGAACAAAAAATGATCGCCGAAAGCGCCGCGGTGTTTCTGCAGGAAAAAAGCAGCACGGCACGGGTGCGCAAGGTCTGCGAAACCGAGGGCGGCCTGGACCGCGCCCTGTGGCAGGAAGTGCAGGACATGGGCTGGTGCAGCGTGGCCCTGCCTGAAGCGGCGGGCGGCATGGGCCTGGGATGGCGCGAGCTGGTGCTGCTGCAGGAGCAGATGGGCTACCACCTCGCCTGCGTACCGTTCTTTGACGCCGTCGTTGCGGTGACGCCGTTGTGGCAGGCGCTGAGCCAGACCGAGCAGGGCCTGGGCGTGGTGGAGCGCCTGGCGGCCTCGGGCCGGATCTGCGTGCTGGGCATGACGGTGCGCGGCGAGCTGCCAGCCACGGCTGTCACCAGGGTGGATGGCGATGCTCTGGTGCTCGATGGCCAGTGGCACCAGGTAGGCTCCGGCGCGCATGCCGATGTATTTCTGCTGCCAGCCACGCTGCCTTGCGGATCTCTGGGCCTGCTGGAGGTGAATGCCGCGGCTGAAGGCCTGAGCGTGCAGGCGCTGGCGACGATGGACGCCACGCGCAGCAGCGCCGATGTCTCGGCCGTGAATGTGAGGCTCACCGGCTCTGCCGTGCTGATGCATGGCGATGCACTCGAGCAACTGTGGGCGCAGACGCGCAATCTGGCCGCCATCGGCCTGGCGGCCGAGCAGGTCGGCGTGGCCGAGCGCGCGCTGGATCTGGCCGTGGACTACACCAAGGAGCGCCAGCAGTTCGGCAAGGCCGTGGGCAGCTTTCAGGGCGTCAAGCACCGCGCAGCGCAGATGCTGGTGAAGGTGGAGACCGCGCGCTCTGCCGTCTATGCAGCAGCTTTCATAGCAGATACCGCAGGTCATACAAGCGATCTGAGCTATTTTGCTGCTCAATGCCGCACGGATGCTACGGAAGCAGCTCTCTTTTCCACAGGTGAAAGCATTCAGCTGCATGGCGGCGTGGGCTTTACCTGGGAGTTCGATCCGCATCTGTTCTTCCGGCGCGCGCAGGCATCGAGCCAGCGCCTGGGTACGGTGGAGCAGTGGCGCGAGCAGGTGGCAGCGCGTTTGTTGGACGAGAGTGTGACGGAGGCAGCATGAAGATGCAGGAATCGGAAATCAACGAGGCCTTTCGCGCCGAGGTGCGTGAATGGATGGCGCAGCATCTGACAGGGCGCTTCGCGCCGCTCAAGCACGCCAGCGGCCTGGGCGCCGAAGGCTATGACGCGCAGCTGGCCAAGGAATGGGAGCAGGAACTGGCCAAGGGCGGCTGGACCGGTCTGGGCTGGGAGACTCGGTACGGCGGCCGCAATGCGCCGCTGGCCCAGCAAGTCATTTTTCACGAGGAATATGTGCGCTGCGGCGGCCCGGGCCGTATCGGCCATATCGGAGAGACCCTGCTGGCCCCCACGCTGATGGCTTTCGGCACGCCCGAGCAGAAACAGCGTTTCCTGCCTGGCATTCTGGCCGGCACCGACTATTGGGCTCAGGGCTACTCCGAGCCCGGCGCGGGCTCCGACCTGGCCGGCATCCGCACCAGGGCCTGCCGTGATGCGGACACGGGTGAATGGGTGATCCACGGCCAGAAGGTCTGGACCTCCTGGGCGCATGAATCCGAATGGGTGTTTGTGCTGGCCCGCACCGACGAGGCCGCAGGCAGCGCAGCCAGCGCGCGCCACGCCGGCATGGTGCTGCTGCTGGTGCCCCTCAGGCAGCCGGGCGTGGAAGTGCGCCCGATTCGCCAGATCACCGGCACCTCGGAGTTCAACGAAGTCTTCTTCGACGGCGCACGCACCGAGGGCGGTCTGCATCTGGGCCCCGTGGGCGACGGCTGGAAGGTCGCCATGTACTTGCTGGGCTGCGAGCGCGGTGCGTCAACGCTGGGCCAGCAGGCGCATTTCCGCCATGAGCTGGATCTGATCGTCGCTCTGGCCAGACGCAATGGAGCGGCACAGGACCCGCTGTTGCGCCAGCGCCTGGCCAAGGCCGATATGGGGCTGCAGACCCTGCGCGCCCATGCGCTGCGCTCCAGCGACGAGAACACGTCGTTTCGCGTGGCCTCGGTCTCCAAGTACGCCTGGTCCAACTGGCACCGCGATCTGGGCGAGCTGGCCATGGATGTGCTCGGCGAGCAGGGCGGGTTGGTGCTCAGGGACCCGGCACTGGCCGCGCTGCAGCAACTGTGGCTGGTCAGCCGTGCAGACACCATCTATGCCGGCACCAACGAGATTCAGATGAACCTCATGGCCGAGCGCGCACTGGGCATGCCGCGCTGATCGGGCGCATCGGGCGCGTCCGCCCTTGCGCCAGAGGAGCTGGCAGATGCTCTGCCCGGCCCGGACAGAGATGCTGCGAACCCCGGGTTTGCCCGGTGGTTGGCCGCATCTTCTGCTTTGAAATGTCCATGCGGCGACATTAGGGAATGACCTATCGTCCAAAGTGACGATGCTGCAGCGCAGCGGCGACCGGAAGATCTAGGCAACAACCTTCTGAATGCAAAATGATTAGCGCTCCCTCCTACGTTGCTGCCCACGGTCTGCTTAAAGACAAAACTGTGCTCGTTACCGCTGCTGCTGGCGCCGGTATTGGCTTTTCCGCTGCAAAACGTGCAGCCGAAGAGGGCTGCAAGGCCTTGTTCATCTCCGATGTGCATGAGCGCCGGCTGGCCGAAGCCGTGGAGCAGATCAAAAAGGATACGGGTTTGACCCAGGTCTTCGCCAAGCTCTGCGACGTGAGCCGGGAAGATCAGGTTCAGGCACTGATTGCCGAAGCCGACAGCGCCATGGGCGGCATCGATGTGCTGATCAATAACGCGGGTCTGGGCACCAGCTGCAAGGTCGTCGACATGAGCGACGACGAGTGGAGCAAGGTCATCGACATCACCCTGACCGGCGCCTTCCGCATGACGCGCGCAGCGCTCAAGCTCATGCAGCCGCGCGGCAAGGGCGTGATCGTCAACAATGCCTCGGTGCTGGGCTGGCGAGCCCAGACCGAGCAGGCGCATTACGCGGCCGCCAAGGCCGGCGTGATGGCGTTCACGCGCTGCTCGGCGCTGGAAGCGGCTGAATTCGGCATCCGCATCAACGCCGTGGCGCCATCCATCGCCATTCACGCCTTCCTCAAGAAGTCCGCCTCCGAGGAATTGCTGGCCAAGCTCTCCGAGAAGGAAGCCTTCGGCCGTGGTGCCGAGCCCTGGGAAGTGGCCAATGTGATGATCTTCCTGGCCAGCGACTACTCCTCGTACATGACGGGCGAGGTCGTGTCCGTGAGCTCGCAGAGGGCCTGAGCATGAACGCAGTCGCAGACAAGATGCTGTTTGACTCGGCGGCCTCGGTGCTGGCCTCGGTGGGCCGTCAGCTGGGCGATACCGAGTGGATGCAGATCAGCCAGCAGCGCATCAACCAGTTTGCCGATGCCACGGGCGATCACCAGTGGATTCATGTGGACCCCGAGCGGGCCGGCAGCGGCCCGTTCGGCGCCTGCGTGGCCCATGGCTATCTGACGCTGTCGCTGGCCAATCTGTTTCTCCCCCAGCTGGTCAGCTATCAGGGGCTGAAGATGGGCGTCAACTATGGCTGCGAGAAGGTGCGCTTTCCGGCACCGGTGCTGGTCGACAGCTGGGTGCGTGGCAGCGGCGAGGTGGTGGCGGCGACGCCGATCGGGGAAGACGGCGTACAGGTCACCATCCGCATCAGCGTACAGGTCAGGAATCAGGACAAACCCGGCTGCGTGGTCGAAACCATCAGCAGGCTGTTCTTTATCCAGGAAAATTGAGTGTGTGCAAGCGCCTGCTCCCGCAGACGGTTGCATTTTTTGTGAAGAGGCACGAGCCGCCGACAGAGTGGCCGGCCTCGATAGGGCAGCAAGCACTGCCCAGGGCGCGACGACAAGAAAGTTAGGAGACAAAGACATGAAAGACGCAGTCATCGTTTCGACGGCACGTACCCCCATTGGCAAGGCTTATCGTGGAGCCTTCAACGACACCGAGGCTCCGGTGCTGGGCGGACACGTGATTCGTGCAGCGCTCAACAAGGCGAACGTGGCCGGTGCCGATGTGGATGATGTCATTTTGGGCATTGCCGCGCAGCAGGGCACGCAGGGCTACAACCTCGGGCGCCTGTGCGGCTATACGGCCGGCCTGCCGGAATCCGTGGGCGGCATGGTGATCGATCGCATGTGCGCATCGGGCCTGATGAGCATTGCCACGGCAGCCAAGGGCATCATGACCGGCGAGATGAATATCGCCGTGGCCGGTGGCCTGGAGTCCATCTCCCTGGTGCAGAACAAGTACAAGAACGCCTACCGTGCCCAGTCCAAGGCAGTGCTGGCCGCAGAGCCCACGGCTTACATCCAGATGATTGAGACGGCCGAGCTGGTCAGCCAGCGCTACGGCATCAGCCGCGAAGCCCAGGACGAGTACTCGCTGCGCAGCCAGCAGCGCGTGGCTGCGGCGCAGGACAAGGGCGTGTTCGACGACGAAATCGTGCCGCTGACCACCGTCAAGCAGTTGTTCGACAAGGAAGGCAATGTCACCGGCAGCGAGGAAGTGACGCTGACCCGCGACGAGGGCAACCGTGCCGACACCACGCTGGAGAGTCTGGCCAAGCTCAAGCCTGTCTGGAAGAACGGCCAGTGGGTGCCAGAAGGCCGGTTCATCACGGCCGGCAATGCCTCCCAGCTGTCCGACGGTGCCAGTGCCTGCGTGCTCATGAGCGCCGACGAGGCCCGCAACCGCGGTCTCGCGCCTCTTGGCACCTACCGCGGCGTTGCCGTGGCGGGCTGCCGCGCCGATGAAATGGGCATCGGCCCTGTTTATGCCATCCCCAAGCTGCTCAAGCAGCATGGCCTGACCATGGGCGATATCGGTCTGTGGGAAATCAACGAAGCGTTCGCCTGCCAGGTGATCTACAGCCGCGACCAGCTGGGCATTCCCGATGAGCGCCTGAACGTCAATGGCGGCGCGATCTCCATCGGCCACCCCTTCGGCATGTCGGGCGCCCGTCTGGTCGGTCATGCCCTGCTCGAAGGCCGCCGCCGTGGCGTGCGGTTTGTGGTGGTGAGCATGTGTATTGGCGGCGGCATGGGCGCTGCCGGCCTGTTTGAGCTGAACTGACCTGTCTGCAAGCAATCTTCAACCCAGGAGTTGAACATGATGGACAGCGCCTTCGCCAAGATGGGTTTCTCCACCTACACGCCAAGCTCCATTGCCTGCGTGATCAAGGATGTGCCCGTATTCGACACCCCGGCTCCGGTGCGCGCACCGGCCGATACGCCATTCGTGAGCGCCGAGCAGTTCAGTGCGCTGATCAGCCAGCTCTATGAAGCGGCCATGGACCCGGAAGGCTGGAAGCCTTTTCTGGAGACCCTGCGTCTGCAGCTGGGCGGCAATTACGCCTCGCTGATCGTGCGTCCCGGATCGGCTGACGATGTGGGCCTGATCGTCTCGGCCGCGGGCGATCGCCGCGATCTGATGCCGAACTGCCCCAAGATCAGCATGAGTCCGTTTCGCAGCATGCCTACCGACCGTATCGTGACGGTGGGTGACGTGATGCCCGAGTCCGAGTGGCGCGCCTCGAGCTACTACAACGACTGGTGCAAGCAGCTGCAGGTCTTTCATGTGATGGCTGCCGACATCGTCACCAAGGACAGCTGCGTCTACGGACTGCGCGTCACGCGGCCCGAAGGGGCCCCGGCTTTCAACAAGCAGGAGCGTGCCTTCGGCTCCATGATGCTGCCGCATATCAAGCGCGCGTTGAATCTGCATCTCTCGGTGAACCAGGATCGCCAGGTCATCTCGCTCTACAGCAAGGCCACGGCCCAGCTGATGGTGGGCGTGGTCATCCTCGACCAGAACGGCAATGTGCTGGAGTGCAATCCTGCCGCTGCCAGCATCCTGGACATGCAGGACGGCCTGAAGATCTCCGGCGGCATGCTGGAGGCCAACTACGCCAACGACAACCGCAAGCTGCAGCGCCTGATCAAGGACGCGCTGATGCACACCCAGGTCTCGCGTCTGTCGATGACCGAAGGCATGTCGGTCAGCCGCCAGTCGGGCCAGCTCAACTGGGGCGTGGTGGTGCAGAGCATCTCGCCCGACGAGTGGACCGAAGGCAAGCAGCGCCCCAGCGTCGCCGTCTTTGTACGCGACACAGGCGGCAAGGCCGACCCACCCGTGAAGCTGGCCCAGCAGCTGTTCCAGCTGACGCCGGCAGAGACCTCGCTGGCCATCCAGCTGGCCAACGGCCTGTCGCTGGAAGAGGCCGCTGAAGCGCTCAATATCCGCCGCAACACGGCGCGAGCCCATCTGCGCTCCATCTTCTCCAAGACGGGCGTGCGCCGCCAGACCGAGCTGGTGCGAATCTTCCTCAACAGCGTGGCCTGGCTGGGCAACAAGTAGGAACGGTCGACATCAACAGAAAGCGGGCTCAGGCCCGTTTTCTGTTGTTGCAGCAGTTGCCGCATGGCCTGCGGATGCAAATCGATCGCGGTGGATTGAAAGGACTGCCAGCAAGCGGCGCGCAGGCTTGGGTGACGGCCTTTCTTGTCTTGTCTGTTATCGTCCGGCAAGCAACTATCAGCCGCGCGATGAAGTCAACCCCACCCCCTGCAAGACGCCTGGATGCCTATAGCCTGAGACTGTTTTCAGCAGTCGCAAGAACAGGCTCCATTGCGAGGGCGGCGGAACAGGAACACATCGCCTCATCGGCCCTGAGCCGCCGGATTGCCGATCTTGAACATTCTTTCGGAACCGCCCTGCTGGTCCGCTCCCCTCGGGGCGTGACATTGACCGATGCGGGCCGCATCGTTTTCGAGCGCGGCCTGCAGATCGACGATGAGCTGCAGGGCCTGATCCGGGAGGTACAGGAGCATGGCGAAGAGGTGAGGGGAACGGTTCGCCTCTACGCCAATATGTCGGCAGTCATCGGTTTTCTGCCGGAGAAACTGTCCACGTTCAGGGCTCGCTTTGCGCATGTGCGGATATCGCTGCATGAGGCGGACACCCGCGAGGTCATCAGAGCCTGTCTCGATGATCGCGCCGATGTGGGCTTGGGTGTGGCCGTCAATGTTCCGACCGGGGTCGACTCCTGGTATTTCGCCTCGGATCCCCTGCATGTCGTCCTTCCAAGAGGGCATTGTCTGGAAGATTCCGAGGCCATCGATTTCTCGAAGGTGCTGGAGTTTCCTCTCATCGGGGTGCACCAGGGGGGCGCGTTGGACAGGCTGCTCCACGAGCGCGCGCAAGCCTTGCAGATGCGGTTCACGCCCGAGGTGTCCCTGAGCAGCTTCGATGCCGTGTGCCGGATGGTGGAGGCAGGCCTGGGCATTGCCGTGATTCCCCAAAGTGCCACGTCGGCCTATGCGGGGACGGCCGGTTTCATACGACGACCCTTGTCAGAACCCTGGGCCATGCGCGAACTGCGCCTGTATGCCTTGCGGCGTCAGCCACAGCTTCGGTCGACCCAGGCTTTGATGGACGTGCTTTCGGGGTAATTCCGGTCGCCGAATTTTGCGCGACCCCCCGTGCTGTCTTGGCGCTACCCGCTGATCTGCCATCGTTCGATGATGGCGCATGCAAACCCAACTCCATCCAGCAGCCCGCTTTTCGCCACGCATCCTCTACCTCAGCCAATGCCCGGCAACGGTGAAAAAAGCACTTGGCGGTCAGCCGGTTCGGCTGGCCGATGCGCTGCCTCTGCGCGACGATGTGTCCACGGACGAGATCACACCGATCGCGATTCTCACGCACTTCGACGACGAACTGGGGCGCTATCCCTATACGGGGTTCAAGACCCAGGGTGAGCAGCCCGTGGCAGTCGATGCCATGCGGGACAGCCGGATACAGGTCGTCGTGGCGGGACGGCGCTATGGCAAGGGCTCTTCCCGCGAGCATAGCCCGGCCGCCGAAAAGCTCGCGGGGGTACGCCTGGTGATCGCCGAGAGCTTTGAGCGCATCTACAGGCAGAACGCCGACAACATCGGACTCATCACTTCCACGGATTTCAGCCTGATTGCCAGGATCGAAGCCGGCGAAGATATCTGCTGGCAAGAGCTGGTCGAGGGGCGGGATGTGCTTGCCGCCGCGATTCTCCGGGAGGGCGGTCTGCTGCCGTTCGGCCGCTCGCATCTGGGACAGATCTCCGCAGCGCCTGAGATCGCCGGCAGGCCGCGCACCCTGTTCGAGAAGATCGTGGCCAGGCACGCCCTGACCACAGGCGTGACGGTGGCCGATCCTGCGCCCGGCGATGGCGCCTTTGTGCGGGCCGACTGGCGTTTCATTCACGAGTACTACACCGGCATGGCGGCGCACATGCTTCACGCCGCGTTCGACCGGCCGCTTCATCTGAGTGACCCTGGCTCCATCCTCGTCTTCGAGGATCACACTTCCTGCGTGGAGGAAAGCCCGACGCATGTCAGGGAGGGTCTGATTCCCAAAGTCCATCGCATGGTGCGGGCGCAGCGCGACTTTGCCGGCGAGTACGGCCTGCTCACCCACCGGACGCTGACCGAGCTGGAGGCCAGGAGCGACGACGGGCGCAACGTCGCCGGTATTTCACACGCCATGATGGCCGAGTGCTATGCCCTGCCCGGGCAACTGGTCGTGGGCACGGACTCCCACACTCCCCATAGCGGTGCTCTGGGCTGTGTCGCGTTCGGGATAGGCACCACCGATATGGCGAATGCCTTCGTCACGGGGGCCGTGCGCCTGACGGTCCCTGAGAGCCTGCGCATCGTCCTTGATGGCGAACTCTCGGCGAATGTGACGGCCAAGGACGTGGTGCTGCATCTGCTGGCGCAGCCCTACATCCGCGCGGGTGGCGGCGTCGGAAAAGTCTTTGAATTCACGGGGGCTGCCATCGCGCGGATGAGCACCGACGAGCGTGCCACCCTCACCAATATGAGCGCCGAGCTGGGCGGTTTCACGGGGATTGTGGCGCCGGACGCAGAGACCGTGCGATTCCTGCTCGAGCGGCGCGCAATACGCTTCGTGATCGAGGACTGGATGCACAGCGATCCCGATGCGAGCTATGCACGGACCATCCGGATCGACTGTTCCGAAGTGCCGGTCATGGTTGCCTCGCCGGGGGACCCCGGCAATGGCCGACCTCTGGCTGCGATCGGGCGGAAAGTGCGAATCGACATTGCTTACGGAGGCTCCTGCACGGCCGGAAAGCGCGAGGACTTCGAGCGCTACCACGAGGTGCTGCAATGGGCTGCCGACCGAGGCCTGCGCGTGGCTGCCGGTGTCGATCTATTCCTGCAGTTCGGCACGACAGCGGTCCGGGATCATTGCCTGGCGGCCGGCTATCTCGAGGCATTCGAGCGGGTGGGAGCGCGGATTCTTCAGCCTTCCTGCGGGGCATGCGGCAACTGCGGTCCCGGAGGCTCCATCCGGCCTGATCAGGTCACGGTCAGCGCCATCAATCGCAACTTTCCGGGCCGGGGAGGCCCGGGCAGCGTCTGGCTTGCAAGCCCCTCAACCGTCGCAGCCAGTGCAATCGCCGGAGAGCTGCTTTCTTTTGAAGAGCTCAGGCAACGCCACTCGACCTGAGCCCAATCGACAGCCATAAAAAAGGAGACAACGATGACAACCATTCCAGGCAAGCGCGGGCTCGCTTTGCTGCTCATCATGGCCTGCGCCTCTTTCGGCGCAAGCGCACAGCTGGCCGCGCCGGAAAAGCCCATCCGCATGGTGGTGCCGCTGACGGCTGGCTCCACGGTGGATGCCGTGGCACGCGCGCTGGGCCCCGGTCTGGGACGGACAAGCGGCCATCCCGTCGTCGTCGAGAATGTGGCGGGAGCGGGGGGCATTCCGGGTACGGCACAGGTCGTCAAGGCTGCCAAGGACGGCCTGACCCTGGGCATGATCTCTTCCAACCACGTCATCAACCCCGGGATCTACAAGACCATCCCCTATGACAGTATCAGGGACATCACGCCGATTGCCGTGCTTGCCACCGTGCCGCTGGTGCTGGTCGTCAACCCCAAGCTGCCGGTCAGGAGCCTGCAGGCGTTGCGAGAGTACGCCAAGGCCCATCCAGGAGCCCTGAACTATGGATCGGCGGGCAATGGCAGCACGCTGCACCTGGCCAGCGAGCTGCTGATCTCCGAAACCGGCATCAGCATGAAGCATGTGCCTTACCGTGGCACCGCCCCTCTGATCACGGATCTGATCGGCGGTCAGGTGCAGCTTGCCTTCGTCTCCGTCTCCCTGGTCGTGCCGCAGGTGAAGGCCGGGACGCTACGCGCACTCGCCGTCTCCACGACGGTCCGCTCGTCCGCTCTTGCCGAGGTTCCTACGATGGTGGAAGCCGGTGTTCCTGAATACAGCTTCGATGCCTGGATCGCCTTGATCGGGCCCGCAGGACTTGGCAAGCCACTGGTCAACCAGTATGCGGCCGCCGTGAAAACGGCAATGGGATCTGCGCAAGCGCAGGCCGCCATCGCCGGACAGGGGCTTCTGATGCTCGACAAGGGACCGGATGAAGCGCCTGCATTTTTCCAGTCTGAATTGATCAAGCACCAGAAGCTGGTAAAGCAATCCGGCGCCACCTTGGACTGAGGCAGCATGCGAATCAACACGGCGGACCTGTGCGACAGCCTGGGAGACGCAGCCCAGGTTTGCACAAGCAACTGGCGCTCGTATGGCGGCAGCCCCACGGTTTCTGGCCGCATTCAAACGCTGCGAGCCCATGAGGATGCGGCCCTGATCCGGCAGACCCTGGCAACGCCAGGCCTTGGACGGGTACTGGTGGTGGACGCGGGCGCATCGCTTCGCGTCGCCGTGCTGGGCGACAACATGGCGCGCACCGGGCTGGCGAACGGCTGGGCCGGAGTGATCATCGAGGGAGCGGTGCGCGATGTCCAGATCCTTCGCAGTTTGGACATGGGCATATTTGCCCTTGGTCAGATCCCGCTGCGCGCCGGTCGCACCGGATGGGGCGAGCTTGGTGTGATCCTGAACATCGCCGGCATACGCATTCGTCCGGGAGCCACCATCACCGTGGACATGGATGGTGCCGTCGTTACCGAGGGCTGAGCAAGGGCATGGTCGGCGCATGCCGATCTTCCATGACACTGCTGCGCGAGGCCAGCCAGCGATTTGAGCGGCAGCAAACGCAGTTGGCTGACACGGGTGCAACTGGATATGATGTCCCGGCAGCCTGTTCGTCCGCTCCGAAACTGGCAAGCTGTGCCTGCCATGCCATCGCTATTGTGGGCAGGAGTACGGCCACACATCCAGCTTGCAGCGCCTGGACGAACTGTTGACGTCGCTCGCCAATGCCTGAAGATTCTTTCTCAACGCAGATCTTGAAAGTCTCACATGCCCAAGCAAATCTTCGTCAACCTGCCCGTCGCCGACCTGCCAAAGGCCAAGTCCTTCTATGAAGCAATCGGCGCTGTCAACAACCCGCAGTTCAGCGACGACACCGCCGCCTGCATGGTCGTCTCGGACAGCATCTATGTAATGCTGCTCACCCATCCAAAGTGGGCCACGTTCACCCGAAAGCCAATGGTGGATGCTCACGCTGCCAGCGAAGTCATGTTGTGCCTGAGCGCTGACGACCGCGCGGCTGTTGACGACATGGTTGCCGCCGCCTCCGCTCATGGCGGAAAGGCGGATGTGAACCCCCTGCAAGACCACGGCTTCATGTATGGGCGCAGCTTCGAGGACGTGGACGGCCACATCTGGGAAATCATGTTCATGGACATGAGCCAGATGCCTCAGGGCTAATGCAAGCTCGACCATAGGCAACGCCTGCCTATGGACGTCTTGGGGAGTTCCTGCGAGGCAATGAGATAGCTGTTGCTCAGGCCGTTAGCACGAGCTTGTGGAACTCGCATGGGATCGCATGGCGGGGCGTCCGCGTCCCGGCCTATTCGTGGACTCACGCTATCTGCCAGAAGCAGTCCTTGGAGGTACTCTCCCAGGGGACTGCTTCAGGCTGTGAGCTGTCTGTCGCCGAACGGCAGACTCAATGGAACAGCGTGACAAACCTAAGACCCCCATCAGCGGTCGTTCGTGTTGGCCAGCAATCGACCCGAAGCGGTCTCTCCTGGACATGGAGAAAACCTTCGACTTGGTAGTTGTTGATGGCTGACTCCAGACACTCTTGCCCTTTGCCCTATCAGACGCCAGATTCATCTAAAGGTGGTCTGGTCATGAGCTGAAGTCAGTGTCTACAGCTGGCCGAGGGTAGTTAGTCAGAAGTCACCAAGCTTCAATGCTCGGTCGAATGAAATTCTGTCCCGCGTTGCTAAAAACATGGTCGGAGTTCCGGCACCAAAGACATGCAGCGGCAATGCGGTCTCAACTTGAGCCCAAAAATCGGTAGCTTTATCCGGCGGCAGCGGCGCGAAGCCGAAACGGTTGACCGATGAGCGATAGAACCTTGGCATCGGACGCTCTTCATACACGTACCACTCATCAAAACCTGGCATAGGCAGGTTGGATACGGCGGTGATTTTGGGACTCACAGCAAATCCATCCGCGACCTCCCAACCGGCCTCCAGCTCAGCCTCGGACGGCTTGTACTTGCCGCTGTCACATGACGCAATGACCACATGTCGCCCGATCACTAATTCCGGCATACGTTCGAGCAAGTCAAAAAGCGATGGATCCCAGTCGTAGGACCACTGTACGACTGAATACTTCAATTTATGTCCGACAAGATGAACCATAAGGAGGCTTCTTGGGGTTGGTCATTACGTGCACCAGCACGTACTGTTGAACATCTGCGCTTCTGGGGCAGTCTCGATCCTAGTCGCAGACCTAAGAAAGGTCCGGTATTGGCCGAAGCCGGGCCTAGCTACTGGTGAGTACAGCACCGCAAAGCTGACCTTCGGGGCTGCGTCTTGAGCCTCCGATTTCAACAGGTGCAGGCCGTCGCCAGTCGGCCAGAAGCGGACTGCGAAGTGAAGGACAAGCGGCCACATAAAGCACCTTTCATCTCATTCGACTGGCAACCGCACGATGACACTTGCCTCGATGCGCTCATTTTGAAAATGACTCATACCCTAGGCAACACACGTATCAATTTATGTTTAGGGCTCACCCACGCTGCCCAAACATCAAGTCAACTCCAGCGATCAACTCATTGACTGGTAGCCGCCGCAAAGCATTGAGCGCGTCAACAAGGGCCGAGTAGCCATGAGCTCGATCTGTGGGCTGGCTCATGGAGCGCGTTCGTTTCCTTTGGCTACTTTTAGCCCAACTTCATGGACTAAAGTCAATCCTTTAACTGATTATCGAGAGTCAACTGAGGGTCGGCCCGAGCCGGTGCTGCCAGCTAGAAGCAGTCACCCCCGACCATTGCCATGCCTCGATTCATATTGATCCAAGTGAAAAAATCATTGAACCATTCATCGAGGGATACCGCATGAAAGCGTTTATCCCATTCTGCATTGCCTCGCTTTGCTCCGTCGTATCGGCTCAGACCAGCGTGCCCTCTGGTCGCATAGTCCCGACTCCCATCTACGGTGTCACCGTGGACGATGTGAGCAGGCTTAGCGACATCACGCGCAGCCTGTCGTCGCTGGCCTACCGGCCTACCACGCGCATCGTCTTCGATGAGTTCGTGAACCCGGACTATTACCGCAAGCCAGCAGTGGAAATCTCCAAGGTTTCCTACGTGATGGGTGAGATATTGGACTCGTACTACGTCAAGCAGTACAGCGTGGATGGATACATACAACGGACTAATCAATATCTCAATGCGTTGTCGGATGTAGTGGATATTTGGGAAGTAGCCAACGAGGTCAACGGCGAGTGGCTGGGGGCCAATGCCGATGTGGTGGCGAAGATGACCAATGCCTACAACATCGTGAAGGCACAGAACAAGACGGCCGCGGTCACGCTCTACTACAACCAGGGCTGCTGGTCTCAATCCTCCAATGAAATGTTCAAGTGGGCCGAGGCCAATGTCCCAGCCTACATGAAGCAGGGTCTGGATTACGTCTGGATTTCCTACTATGAGGATGACTGCAATGGGCTCAAGCCCAACTGGCAGCAGGTGTTCGACAAGCTGCACGTGATGTTCCCCAATTCCAAGATCGGGTTCGGGGAAGTGGGTACCTCACGCAAAACCAAGAAGGCCGAGTACCTGACCCGCTATTACACGATGAAGATCACTACCCCGAATTATGTGGGCGGTCACTTCTGGTGGTACTTCAGGCAGGACATGGTGCCCGTCACCAAGGAGCTGTGGACTACCCTGAATGCGGCGATCAAGGCGGCGCCCCGGTAGGTCGGTGAAGCCTCCTCGTTTTCCTGTGCCACCTAAAAGCAGAGGTTGGGGCAACGTTTGACATGACACGCGACAGGAGGAGTGCGGCCTGCCGATTCATGCGGGCGATGGTGGCTGTAGCGATGCAGCCAGCCCTCGGTCATCGAGCGCACTTCCTGCAACGATTCCAAGACATGGCAGTCGATCACCTCCGTTTTGGGAGGTGTGGTTGAAATGGGGGTACCGGCAACATTGATCATCTGTACCCAATGCTCACTATCAGTGCGTCTACAGCTTCGATCAAGGATTGACTGAGAAGATGATCATCCCTGGCTAACGAGGTCGCCCCCTGGCAGGCTCCTTTCGCGGCCGCTTTGCACCTCCAGACGACAGCGATAGAGCGAGCGCAACCAGCATGCCGCCAACGAGAAGTGCAAGAGGGTCAGGCTGGTGCCCTCAAACTGCCATACCTCGCGCCGCCATGAACTGCTGCCCTACAGCCGTGACCACCTCGGCGCGGGCCGCCGTGCGCAGCTGCACCAGGGCGATCTGGCGGCTTTCAGCTGCCTGGGGGATGGGCACTACCCGCAGCTGCGGGTTCCTGTCCCAGGCATGTCTGGCCAGAAGAGGCAGCATGGCTACGCCCATGCCGTCGCTCACGAGTTCCACGATAGTCTCGATCGAATTCAGCTCCATGAACTCCTGGGGCTTGGCGCGCAGCCGGCGCAGCGTGCGCTCGACCAGTTCGCCCGTGTGTTCGGTACGGTCAAACCGGATGAATGGATAGCGCTCCACCATGGTTGCAGGATCGGCCAACCGGGAGGAACGCGAGGTCAGCAGCACCATGGGCTCGGCGTACAGCGGTGTCCAGACCAGGGAAGGGCGCTTGAGGGCCGGGTCATGGACCACTACGGCAGCATCGAGTTCATGGTTTTCCACCTGGGCAATCAGCCGGTTGGACTTTCCCGATACCACATGCAGGTCCACCGCGGGGTGGTGGCGCTTGAGCTCCAGCGTGGCACGCACCAGCTCGCTCAGTGCCGAGACGATGGAGCCGAACTGCACGGTGCCAGCCAGCGGCGCGTCTGCCTGGGTGCCGTGCTTGGCCTGTTCGTACAGCGCTACCAGCTGCGTGGCTATGGGCACCAGCGCCCGGCCCTGCTCGTTGAGCGCCACCTGCTTGCCTGCGCGGGTGAAGAGCTTGCGCTTGAGGTCGGCTTCCAAGGTGCGCATCTGCAGACCCACGGCGACCTGGGTCAGGCCCACGCGATGTCCAGCCGCCGTGAACGAACCTTCGGTGCAGACGGCCAGAAAAGTGCGAAGAATCCGCAGGCTTGACATAAATGGTTTTCTTTCAAGAGACGGAAGAAAGTCCAGCTTTCACAAAGTTCTTTCTATCATCAAAATTCTTCTATTCAACCCTTCAAGCTGCATTAAATCTGGAGTTTCCTATGCGTGCACACATGTCCCGCCGGCTTTTCACCTGCTGCGCCACTTTGCTGACCTGCGGCGCCATGGGCCTGGCAACGCCGGCCCTGGCCGCCGACGTCTGGCCTTCGCAGCCGATCAAGATTCTGGTGGGCTTTGCCGCAGGCGGTGGCAACGACATCGTTGCGCGCATTCTGGCCAAGGAGCTGCAGCAGAGCTTGGGCCAGGCCGTGGTGGTCGAAAACAAGGGCGGCGCGGGCGGCCTGCTGGCCAACGAAATCGTGGCCAAGTCGCCCAAGAATGGCTACACCCTGCTGCTGGGTTCCATCGGCAGCAACACCATCGCCCCGGTACTGGCCAAAAAGCTTTCCTACGACCCGCGCAAGGACCTGGAGCCGATCAGCCTGGTGGCCGAGTCGGGCAACGCGCTGCTGGTGAACGCCAAGCTGCCCTACACATCGGTCAAGGAGATGATCGGCATGGCGCGCAAGGAACCTGGAACCATCAACTACGCCTCTTCCGGCAGCGGCTCGACCCTGCACCTGGCCGGCGCACTGTTCGCCCAGCAGGCGGGCGTGAACCTGGTGCATGTGCCTTACCGCGGCAATGGCCCTGCGATTGCCGATGTCGCCGCAGGCCAGGTCCATGTCATTTTCTCGGGCATTCCACCGGCCATTACCTCCGCCAAGACCGGCAAGACCCGCATTCTGGCAGTGACCACCAAGGAGCGTGTGAAAAGCCTGCCCAACGTGCCCACCGTCGCCGAAGCCGGGCTGCCGGGCTATGCCTTCACTTCCTGGTACGGTCTGTTTACCACCGGCGGCACGGATTCGGCGATCGTTGAGAAGCTCGCCAAGGAAGTGCGCAACATCATCGCCCGCCCCGATGTGCGCGCGCAGCTCGAGGCCCAGGGGCTGACCCCCGAAACCAGCGACCCCAAGGCGTTCAAGGAACAAATCGACCGCGAGCTTACACGCTGGACCCGCGACGTCAAGGTTCTGGGCATCACCATCGACTGAATCCCGAAGGGTCAGCGCCCGTGTCAGGAACTTCCATGAATCTCCCTTTTTCTCCCGGCAACCCTTACCGCTCGGTGCGAGTTCCCGTTTTCGCACGCAACGGCGTGTCAACCTCCCACCCCTTGGGCGCGCAAGCCGGCTTGCGCATGCTGTGGGCCGGCGGCAATGCCGTTGACGCAGCCATCGCGGCAGCGGCCGTGATGGCCATCGTCGAACCTGTCAGCAACGGACTGGGCTCGGACGCGTTCTGCATTCTGTGGGACGGCGCGCAACTGCACGGCCTCAATGCCTCGGGCCGCGCCCCCCAGGGCTGGACGCCCGAATATTTCGAAAAGAGCTACGGCAGGCAGGCCAAGCCCCCGCGCCGCGGCGTGGACTCGATCACCGTGCCCGGCGCCGTCAGCGCCTGGGTCGCCTTGCACGAGCGTTTTGGCAAGCTGCCGTTCGCCAGCCTGATGGAGCCCGCGGCTGAAATCGCCGAACGCGGCTACCTGGTGCCGCCCGTGGTGCAACAGAAGTGGGCCGCAGGTGCTCCCGAGCTGCAGGCTCAGCCGGGTTTCTCCCAGAGCTTTCTGCCCTCCGGCCGGCCACCTGCCGTGGGCGAGCTGTTTCGCTTCCCCGCGGCCGCACGCGCGCTGCGCGCCATCGGCGCTAGCCAGGGCAAGGCGTTCTATGAAGGCGAGATCGCTTCGGCGGTCACTTCCTTTGTCCAGCAGCACGGCGGCTGCCTGAGCATGGCGGACATGGCCCAGCACCAGGCCGAATGGGTCGCACCGGTGGCCAAGGACTACCGTGGCTACACCCTGCACGAGATTCCGCCTGGCGGCCAGGGCATTGCGGCGCAGATCGCACTGGGTATCCTGTCGCATTTCGATCTGGCCAGCCTGCCCCTTGATGGCGTGGCTTCGCAGCATCTGCAGATCGAGGCCATGAAGCTGGCCTTCGCCGATGTCGACCGCTATGTAGCCGATGCCGGTATGGAAGTGACTACCGCGCAAATGCTCGATGACGCTTACCTTGCGTCGCGCGCCAAGCTCATAGATCCCCTGCGCGCACAAGATTTCAAGGCCGGTAATCCGGTGCAGGGCGGCACGATCTACCTGACCGCGGTCGATGAGAGCGGCATGATGGTCAGCTTCATCCAGAGCAACTTCGCGGGCTTTGGCTCGGGAGTGGTCGAGCCCAGCTTCGGCATCAGCCTGCAAAACCGTGGCTACGGGTTCAGCGCCGACCCGGACGGCCCCAACCGCGCGAACCTGGTGGGCCCGGGCAAGCGACCGTTTCACACCATCATTCCCGCCTTCCTGACCAAGGATGGCCAGCCGGTGATGAGCTTTGGTGTCATGGGCGGCAACATGCAGCCCCAGGGCCATATGCAGACGCTGGTACGCATGATCGACTACCGCCAGTCGCCCCAGGCTGCCTGCGACGCACCACGCTGGCGCTACAACGCGGGCCTGGCGCTCAATGTCGAAGCCGGCATGGATCCTTCCACTGTGGCTGGTCTGCAGGCCCTGGGGCACCAGCTGGAGGTCATTGATGATCCCTACCAGGACTTTGGCGCTGGCCAGTTCATCTGGCGCATGGGCGACCCCGCTGTCGAGGGCTACCAATTCGCCAGCGATCCACGCCGCGACGGGCTGGCTGCAGGCTTCTAGCAGCAGGTTTCCCGCTCCAGGCATGCCAGCCCTGAGTTTTCAGCCTTGATCGCAACGACCTGCGCCAGGGTGGAGCGAAGCATAACCAGGCCCGCAAGCGCAAAAATTGGCTTCTGGAGGAGTACAGGCAGGGGAGGGCAGAGGGGGCTGTCTGCAGAAGGTGTACTGCTGGTGCGGCTGCGCAGCCGCAGTTCTTTCTCCACAGCGGAGGTGCTGGTGCATAAACCAGTTCTGGGTCAAGCAACCCATGACCCCAGACGTGGCTATGCCGCAGGCACCGTTTGCGGATGGCCCAGTTCAGTGAGCCGATTCAGAATGGCGGCCCGGATATGCAGCTCATTGACCCGTCGCTCGAATGTGCGTGACATTACCCGCTCATCCAGTCGCTTGCCGCAATGCATCTTGGTCTCCACCAGGCTGCGTTGGTGATAGCTCCTCCAGCTTTTCCATAACTTGCGTCCAAAGCGCGACTGCATGCGGCGGTTGCCGCATCGCGACTGCAATCAGCCTGCAGCAGTCCGCTACACAAGGATGGTGACCGACGCCTCATGGCCGGTAGTGTGAGTGCGCGGATACGCGCCGAACATCTCTTCGCATCCGCCGAGCGGTCCATCCAGTTCCGAAGGATCGCTGCGGGTTGATTTCCACGCAGACCGACCTGTGGGGCGGTCTGGCGTGGAGACCACTGTTGAAAAGGCCTTCGTTACCCACGGACACGCGCCGCAGACTGCTGCGGCGCAGCCAGCAAGGGGCGAGCGCAGACCGCGCACAGGGCGCAGGCCGACCAGACCAATACCCAGCCCTGCAGCGACAGCAGATGCGGAATCGTCATCGGTACGGCAAAACACACAATGAACACGCTGGTGTTGGCCATGCCCAAGGCCGTGCCGGCGCGACCGGCTCCGGCCAGGGTCGCCAGCTCGGCATAGGCCACACCATGCCAGGCAGAAACACAGATACCGGCACCGGCTGTCAAGACCAGCAGCAAGAGCGGGCCCGGCGCAATCCAGCACGCTGTCGCAAGCGCCGCAAAAAGCAGCATGCTCAGCCAGCTGCAGGCGCTCAAATAGCTTTGGCGGTTTCGATGGCGGTCCGTCCAGCGACCACTCCATATGCGCATCGCCATGGCTGCACACTGGACGACGGCCATGACTGCGGAGACCCGTTCAAGCTCGGCCTGGGCGAAGTCGTGCAGGAAGACCGTGCCGAAAGACAGCACTGCGAATTGTGGCGCGCACAGCATGCCGATGCCGGCCACGGAGCGCCAGGCGCGAGCATCGCGCAATGGGCTGGGGCTGGGGCCGGTGGCGAGCTGGCGCTGTGCATGCAGCGCAGCATGCGGCGGCTCGTGCACCCATGCGGCGGCGAGCAGTGCGGAGAGCAGGCAGATGCTCGCCAGCACGGCGAACACGGCAACAAAGCCGCCATGCAAGGCCAGCGCAGGCAGCAGCAGCGCACCGATGGCGCCGCCGAGCGGCACTGCAGTCTGGCGTATGCTCATCGCCAGGCCTCGCTCGCCATCCGCAAACCAGGTCATCACGGCCCGCCCACTCGCGCCGTTGAGGCTGCCTCCCAGCAGGCCGACCAGCACCAGACCGCCCGCCAGCCATTGCAGACCGGGCACCTGCCCAGCCTCAGGCGTTGCCCAGACGGCCATCGCAGCCAGTGCGAGTGCCGTGCCGATCAGACCGGTGAGCAGCACGGGGCGATCCCCCCAGCGATCGGTAAGCAAACCCCAGGGCAGCTCGCTCAATGCGATGCCCAGGCCCATGAGGCCCAGCATCAGGCCGAGTGTGCTGGTATCGAGCTGGTATGAGGAGCGCATCATCACCGCCGTCATCGGAATTCCGCTGAAGGCGGTCGAAAAAGCGGCATTGGCGAGAACGCCTGCGGCCAATACCTTCCAGCGATGGCTTGGAGGGGTGACGGGCAGCTCAGGCAGCGAGAGGCAGTCGGAAGAGTTCATGCCGCGCAGTGTGCTGGCGCCCAATCATTTTGAAAATCAAATAATATTTAACCAACCATCCTGATTTTTGGGATGATTGAAAGGACTTGTGTGTCTCGTGTGCTCTACGACCTGGATGTGCTGCGCAGTTTTTCGACAGGGGTCGCGCTTGGCAGCTTCGCGCGTGCCGCGGACAAGCTGGGGCGCTCGACTTCGGCGATCAGTGCCCAGTTGAAGAAGCTGGAGGCCCAATGCGGCACGCCGCTGCTGCGCAAGGCCGGGCGTGGTCTCGAGCTCACAGAAGCCGGTGAGACCCTGCTGGCCTATGCGCACCGCCTGCTGGACCTCAATGACGAGGCCGTGGCGGCGGTCAGCGGCAGCCAGCTGCGAGGACTGGTCCGACTCGGACTTCAGGAGGACCTCGGCGAAGCACTGTTGCCGGCCGTACTGGGCCGCTTTGCCAGGGCGCATCCCCAGGTGCGCATCGAGGCCTGCGTGGCGCGCAGCGACGAGTTGCGTGCACGCTTTGCTCAGGGACAGCTGGACCTGGCAATGCTCTGGAATGTCGGCGCGGATCTGTCTGGCATCCATGCCGAAACCGTGATGCGTCTGCCCCTGCATTGGATAGGGCCTTCCGCGCCCGAGGTGCTGGACAGCCTTGGCTGCTTGCAGCCGGATCAAGAGGGCAAGCTGAAAACACTGGCTCTGGTGATGCTGGAAGAGCCTTGCCCGCTGCGCGAGCTGGTCACAGCCGTGCTGGAGCGAGCCGGGATTGCCTGGCGGCACGTCTTCAGCAGTGCCAGTCTCGGACCGATCTGGGCTGCGACCTCAGCGGGCCTGGGGCTGTCGGTGCGCACTCCCTTCGGCCTGCCGCCGCATGTGCGCAGCTACGCGCCAGAGGAAATCGGCCTGCCGCATCTGCCCACCATGGACCTGGTGCTTGGGCGTTCCCACTCTCTTTTGGAGCCAGCCGCAGAGCGCTTGGCTGCTTTGCTGGTCGAGGCCGTACGTGCGCACACAATCTTTCCGGCCACTGAGGCTGTGCCATCGCCCTTCAACGAGCTGAGACCCAAACCTAGCCTCCCTGATCCAGCGGCGGTCCAACCCGGTTGACAATGAGTTCGCAGTATCCGGTGCGTCGTGCTCGATCCTCTGGGAGACCACCCCGACCCGGCCCCTTGACGACGATTCATCGTGCCTTCAGGCAAAATCCAGATGATCGGGGCAAGCCCGGCGTCAGGTCTGCCGGGAAGCCCATCTTGAAGAAGGGAACAGCATCAATGGCACTGACGAAGAAGGGCGAGTTCTGGTACGGGACGACATCCGGCGACACCCAAGCCGAGCTGCGCAGCTACAGCGTTGCAAATCGCCATGAGGCCGTCCGGTTTGCCTCGTCCAAATGCAATTGCGGGTGCCGGACCTTTGCGCTGCAGACCGATGAAGAAGCCGGCGTGGCAATCCGCACCTGCACCGACTGCGGGCAGAAACACCTGATGGGCGACAGCGCGGACTACGTTGAAGAGGCCACCCCCGAGGCTCACGAGTGCGTGTGCGAGAACGAGGTGTTCGAACTGATGTCCGGCGTCTCCGTGTACGAGGGCACACATGACGTGCGCTGGTACTACATCGCTTGCCACTGCGTGGAGTGCAATCTGGTTGGGGTCTTCGCAGACTGGAAGTGTGAAGCGGGTGATGCGGCGGCCTTCCTCGCCAAGGTATGAGTACGCGTCCCCCGCAGAAGATCCTGCTCGCAGGCTCGAGCGGCCGAGGAGTGTCATGAGGTGGTTGGTGGACTTGGCTGTATCAATGACGACAATCGCCAGAAGCCGGCCATCAGCATCTGCCGCTTGAAACCAGATTCAGTTGCGTTTGGCTTTAGCTCTTTGCAAGTTAAATGCCAGGTAGCACGCCCACAGCCTTGCTTGAACGTCTCTGGCGGTTCAGCCGAGCTTTCGGTATGCAACGACCTGGGTGATGAGACGCTTTATAGAATCGGGCATGAATATCGACGACATCAAGGGCCGTCTAGCCTTTCTCCAGGAGGCTGAAAAGCTCAAGAGCGTGCTCCGAAGCTCTCACACCTCGACGGGCAGGGCGGAAAGCACCGCCGAACATACATGGAGCCTGTGCCTGATGGCTATGACCTTCGCGGACGAGCTTGCCGGCATGGACATGCTTAAGATCCTCAAAATGTGCATCGTTCATGATTTGGGAGAGGCCATTCACGGGGACATTCCAGCCATCGAGAAAAACCAGCATCCTGACAAGAGCGCGCAGGAAAAGACCGACCTTCTGCATCTGACCCGCTCTCTCGACGAGGCCCAGCGGGCCGACATCCTAGCACTGTGGCAGGAGTATGAGGACGCAGCCTCACCCGAAGCAAAAGCTGTCAAAGCACTGGACAAGCTTGAAACAATCCTTCAGCACAACCAGGGGATCAATCCGCCTGATTTCGACTACGAGTTCAATCTGAGCTACGGTCAGAAACACACAAGCGCCGATCCTCTGTTCGCATTGATGCGCAGCATCATTGATGACGCCACACGCCAGAGATTGGCCGAAAAAGCCAGTTCGCAGTGACTGCAATGGGTCGTTTTTCCCCTTTCCAGTCGCTGTAAGCGTTCAGCCGCTACAACGATGGCGCTAGCCATCGTCGCGGTGGTGCGAGTTAACGGCAGCCTCGACGCCGGGTCGCACCAACGTTGGCAGCTTACGATCCAAGAGCTTGCGATAAAGCCTCAGCGAGGGGTGCCGTTGCTCTGCCTATGACGGCAGCCATCCGGTTTGCGCAGCCGGTTGGTATCGGCGTCCCGGCGCTGACGTCGTTGTGCTGGCCTGCCCGCAGGCCTGTCTTTGTTGCGGGTTATCCCATCTCTCTTGAGCCGTTCTGGCAGTCCGCTTGCTTGCGGCATCGGCCGCAGGCAGACCGGCGGTCGCATGCAGGCGTGCCGCCGGCCGGTGCTGCCAGGGCCTGGCTCTGTTGCGGAAAACACAGGCAGAATGGGGAGCGCGCAGGCCAGTGCACGGTGTTGTCTCGCAAGAGCGCACCCGCTTGCCTGCATCGAAGAAATGTGACCGTCTCGCTCAAATACAGCAACGACATGAAACTATTTCGCAAGCCTGCTTTTGATCACAGCAACGTCGTTTCCCGTGCTCCCTTTGCAATGCTGCTGGTAGGGGGGATCATTGCGCTTTCGATGACGGCCATCTGCACCTTTGTTCTCTACCAGAGTCGGCTGGATGCCATGGCGCATGCGATAGAGACATCGCGCAATGTGGCGCTTCTTGCCGAAAACGACGTGGTGCGGAACTTCGAACTCTATGCGCTGTCGCTGCAGGCCGTGGTCGATGGGCTGAACGACTCCGAAGTCATGGGCGCCTCCCCGCATGTGCGCAACGCAGCCTTGTTCGACAAGGCCGCGACGGCCTCCTATCTGGGCTCCATCCTGGTGCTCGATGTGCAGGGGCGAGTGGTCCTGAATGCGGGCTCGGAAAATCCGCTGAGCGGGCATTACCTGGAGCATGATTTCTTCAAGGTGCATCAGGAAAGCCCCAACGTCGGTCTCTATGTGGGAGACCCTTATTCATCGACGCTGCATGGCGGCTCGCTGAGCATTCCGCTGAGCCGCCGTGTCTCCCATGCGGACGGCTCGTTCGCGGGCATTGTGCTGATCGATGTCCAGCTCGAGTATTTTCAGAAGCTGTTCTCCGCGCTTTCGCTGGGCAAGCATGGATCGCTGGCCCTGATCAGAAAGGATGGCGCCATGATGATGCGCCAGCCTTTCGATGCCAAGGTCATCGGGCGCAATATCCGCAATGCCAGCACCTTCAAGCAGTTCATGCAGGCGCCCGAAGGCAGCTTCTCGGACACCTCCTACCTGGATGGCGCGCAGCGCGCGTACTACTTCAAGAATCTTCCGAGCTTGCCATTCATCATCATGGTGGCGAAAGCGCATTCCGATATCTACGCAGTCTGGCGCCAGCGCGCCTTGCTGATTGCCTCCGTCATGGGAACGCTCACCATGGCTTTCATCGGTCTGTCCTTTGCGTTCGGAGTGCAGCTCAAGCGCCGCATGCGCGCAGAGTCCGAACTGGCGCTGCTGGCGCGTACCGATGGACTGACCGGCCTGAACAATCGCCGCAAGCTCGACGAGATCATCGAGCACGAGTGGCACAGGGCCAAAAGAAGTCACAGCGCCTTCTCGCTACTGTTCGTGGATATCGACTGGTTCAAGGCCTACAACGACACCTACGGACATCAGGCCGGGGATATGGTTCTGGCGACCGTGGCCAGATGCATTGCCAACAATATCCGGCGCCCCGAGGACAGTGCGGCTCGCTATGGGGGTGAGGAATTCATCGTGGTGCTGCCGGACACGACCCTGGATGGAGGCGCGCTGATTGCCGAGAACATCCGGGAGGCAGTCTCCGAGCTTGCGATTGCGCACACCGGAAGCGAATTCGGCTGCATCACGGTCAGCATCGGTTGCGCGGCCTGGGTGCCGGGCAAGGATCTGGACGTGCAGGAGGTCCTGCGTTCGGCCGACAAGGCGCTGTACGGCGCCAAGATGACCGGGCGCAACAAGGTCGTTCTATCCAGCTCGTCTGCGGCATAGCGCCACAGCCGCTCTGGTGACTTGGGGCTTGGCCTGCATGGCAGCGTCTACCCCGGCAAAGCAGGTTGCCTTAATAGTGATAGCTGCTATCGCTTGATATACATTGATTTCAATACGAAAAATACCTGAAATCTATTCATATAAAGCGATGGTAGCTATATTTTAAGTAGCTTTCATCCAGCGCACCGCTGGTCGCCTCGCCGATTGCCCGATGGTTGCTCAGGCACAGGCCTTGCTCTCGCGCAGCGCCGCTATATCGCTCTGGGTATAGCCCAGGGCGGCGAGCACGGCATCGGTGTCCTGGCCGATCCTGCTGCCCGGCGTGGGCCGACGCGCCGGGGTGCGCGAAAAGCGTGGCGCGGGTGCCGGCTGGCGCTGGCTGCTGCCTTCCACTTCCAGATCGACAAACAGCTGGCGCTGGGTGTTGTGCGGATGAGAAGGGGCTTCGGCCAGGCTTAGCACCGGGGCAAAGCAGATATCGCTGCCTTCGAGTTCCGCGCACCACTGTGCCTGGGTCTTGCCGCGTACCATCCCGGCCACGCGGGCCTTGAGTTCGGGCCAGTCCGCGCTCTGATACTGGCGCCTGGGGTCCACATCGGGCAGCCCCAGCTTCTGCAACTGCAAGGCATAGAACTGCGGCTCGATGGCGCCGAGGGTGATGTATCTGCCATCGGCGCACTCGAAGGCCTCGTAGAAGGGTGAGGTGTTGAGAAAGTGGTTCTGCGCGGGGTCGTCCTTCCAGTAGCCCATGGCGCCGCGCATCTGGTGCATCAGGCCGCTCATGGCCGCCACGCCGTCGATCATGGCGGCGTCCACCACCTGACCCCTGCCGGATTGGCGTGCCTCATGCATGGCGCACATGAGGCCGAACAGCAGAAACATGGCGCCACCCGCCATATCGCCCACGATGGTCGGCGGCAGCACGGGCGCCTGGCCGGGGCGCATGGAGGTGGACATCACGCCCGTCAGCGCCACATAGTTGATGTCATGGCCTGCGGCCTGGGACAGGGGGCCGGTCTGGCCCCAGCCGGTGACGCGGCCAAAGACCAGGCGGGGGGCGCGGCGTGCGACCTCCTCGGGGCTGAAGCCCAGACGCTCCATCACGCCGGGCCTGAAGCCTTCG
Organism: Comamonas testosteroni TK102; assembly: GCF_000739375.1. NCBI lineage: Bacteria > Pseudomonadati > Pseudomonadota > Betaproteobacteria > Burkholderiales > Comamonadaceae > Comamonas > Comamonas testosteroni. The sequence continues at coordinate 1,618,555 of NZ_CP006704.1, forward strand.
ATGAGCGCGTCGGCAGACTCGATCAGCTTCCAGGCGGCAGCGCGTCCGGCCTCGGACTTGAGGTCCAGCGCGATGGACTTCTTGCCCCGGTTCTGCGCCATGCGCGGGTAGCGGGATGCCGCCGCATGGTCGGCGCTGCGCTCGATGAGAATGAGCTCGGCCCCCATGTCGGCCAGCATCATGCCGGCAAAAGGGGCCGGGCCTATGCCTGCAAATTCGAGGACGCGCATTCCGGACAAGGGGCCAGCGTTCTGGCCCTGGGACGGTTTTTCTGTGCTCAAGTCGGTCTCCTGTGGTGTCTCTGACTTTTCTATCTTGTGGATCCCGCCGGTTTTGACCCCGTCCATTTGGAGTATGTCCGGGGCGCAGGCCGGGCCAACACTGGGCATTCCATATAAAAAAGGAGTGCAAGACATGTTCAGGCTGGATGGCAAAGTGGCGCTGGTCAGTGGTGCCGGGCGCGGCATGGGGTTCGGCATCGCGCAGGCGCTGGCCGTGCAGGGCGCGCATGTGGTTGTGAACGACTTTCATCAGGAGCGCGCCCAGAATGCGGCAAGTCAGCTGCGTGAAGCGGGATGGAAGGCCTCGGCCCAGGCGGCGGACCTGACGGACCGCGCCGCCATCTTTTCCATGGTCGAGCGCATCCAGGCCGAGGTGGGCGCGGTCGATATCTTTGTGCACAACGCCGGCATTCCGGCCCAGGGCTGGGGCTACACGCCGTTTCTGCAGTCGCCCGAGTCCGAATGGAATGCCTGGCTGCAGCTCAATCTGCACGGACTGATGCATGCCTGTCAGGCACTGCTGCCCGCCATGCAGCAAAAGGGCTGGGGCCGCATCGTGGCCATCAACTCCGACGCGGCGCGCACGGCCACGGGCATGGGGCTGTGCGCCTACGGGGCTGCCAAGGCGGCGGCTATCGGCTTCATCCGCAATCTCTCGGGCGAGGTAGGCCCGCATGGCGTGACGGCCAACGCCTTGTCGCTGGGCACCATGAACAACTGGGAAGGCTCGGAGAAGATCGCCAGAAAAGGCACTTCCGTGGGCCGGGCCGGCTCGCCCCAGGATGTGGGTGCGGCCGTGAGCTATCTGGCATCGACCGAAGCGGAATGGGTCAACGGCCAGGTGCTGCCGGTCAACGGCGGTGGTCTGGTGGCCTGAGCCCGACAGCCTTGCCCGCAGCCTTCCGGTGCTACAAGCTGGAAGGCCTTTTTTGTCACTCATGAGACCGCGGGCTGTGGCAGCGAAGGCGGCAAGGCCTCCGGTGCGGGCGTCCTTGCGGTGCAAGCCGGCTTTCGCGCCCGGAGAGGCAAGCCATGTGCCACCAGGGGCGGTTGCGACCGGTTTTTCTCATAGTCTGCCCCTAGTCCGAATCAGGTAGGTTGGGGAAAAAGCCGTATGGCAATCTGAAAAAGAACTCGATAACAACCTGGTGATGTGAGGAAAGCAGATGGAGGCATTGATCTTCGACCATGTCCGGACCCCCCCGAGGCAAGGGCAAGCCGGATGGAGCACTGCATGAGGTGACGCCGGTCTGGCTGGCGGCCCAGCCGCTGCAGGCTTTGCGTGAGCGCAACCAGCTCGATACCTCGGCGGTGGACGATGTGGTCATGGGCTGTGTGGTGCCCGTGGGCGAGCAGGGCGGCAATGTGGGCCGCATGGCGGTGCTGCAGGCCGACTATGCGCAGAGCGTGGCCGGCGTGCAGCTCAACCGCTACTGCGGCTCGGGCCTGGAGGCCGTGAGCTTTGCGGCGGCCAAGGTCATGGCCGGTCAGGCCGATATGACCATCGGTGCCGGCGTGGAGATGATGTCCCGCGTGCCCATGGGCTCGGACGGTGGTGCCTGGGCGCAGGACCCACAGCTGGCCAGCAAGACCTATTTCGTGATGCAGGGCATCTCGGCCGATCTGCTGGCATCGCTGCGCGGCCACAGCCGCCAGGATCTGGATGCGTACTCGGCCGAAAGCCATCGCCGCGCCGCCAAGGCCTGGGCCGAAGGGCGCTTTGACAGGTCGGTCGTGCCCGTCAAGGATTTTCTGGGCATGACGCTGCTGGAAAAAGACGAGACCATTCGTCCCGAAACCACGGTCGAATCTCTGGCCGCGCTCAAGCCCGCATTCACCGAAATGGGCCAGAAATACGGCTACGACAGCGTGGCGCTGCAGCGCTATCCGCAGGTCGAGCAGATTCAGCACCATCACCACGCGGGCAATAGCTCAGGCATTGTCGATGGGGCAGCGGCAGTGCTGATTGGCACGGCAGAAGCGGGAGCCAGGCAAGGCCTCAAGCCCCGTGCGCGAATCCGCGCCTTTGCCAGCATAGGCTCCGAGCCGACCCTGATGCTGGACGGCCCGGCCCATGCCGCACGCAAGGCCTTGAACAGGGCGCGCATGCAGGCTTCGGACATCGATCTGTGGGAGCTCAACGAGGCCTTCGCCACGGTGGTGCTGACCATGATGGAGGAGCTGGACATTCCCCATGAGCGCATGAACGTCAACGGCGGAGCGATTGCCATGGGCCACCCGCTGGGGGCGACGGGCGCCATGATTCTGGGCACGGTGCTGGACGAGCTGGAGCGAACCGGCAAGCGCACGGCACTGATCAGCCTGTGCGTGGCGGCGGGCATGGGCTCGGCCATGATCATCGAACGCGTGTGAGTGAGGAAGCAGACATCATGACAACGGAAATCATTCGCTACGCCGTAGACGGGGACGGCATTGCCACGCTGACGCTGGATTACCCCGGCAAGACCATGAATGTGATCGACCAGGCCTTCATGGACAGCCTGGAGGCCTGTATCGCACGCATGCAAGGCGACGACGGGGTGCGCGGCGGCATCATTACCTCGGGCAAGGACAGCTTTGTCGCCGGTGCCGACCTGATGGGCATGGAGGCCAATATCGACGCCATGGCGGACATGCCCATCGAGGAGCTTTTCGCCTCCTGCGCATCGCTGTCCAGGCTGCTGCGCAAACTGGAGACCCTGGGCAAGCCGCTGGTAGCGGCCATCAACGGCATGGCACTGGGCGGCGGCTATGAAATCTGCCTGGCCTGCCACCACCGCATTGCAGCCGATGCCCCCACGGTCATGGTCGGCCTGCCCGAGGCGCAAGTGGGCTTGCTGCCTGGTGCCGGCGGCACCCAGCGCCTGCCGCGCATGATCGGCATTCTGGCTGCCATGCCTTTTCTGATGGAGGGCAAGCAGCTGCAGGCCGTGAAGGCCAGGGAGGCAGGACTGGTGGATGAGGTGGTGGCTCCCGAGCAGTTGCTCGGCGCTGCCAAGGCCTGGCTGCTGGCCAGTCCCACGGCGGTGCAGCCCTGGGATGTGAAAGGCTTTCGCATTCCCGGTGGCGGCCCGCTGGATGCGCGCGTGGCCCCGGCTTTTGTGGTGGGCAACACCCTGCTGCAGGCCAAGACCTTTCACAATATGCCGGCGCCGCTGTGCATTCAGAGCTGCATCTACGAAGGCTGCCAGCTGCCCATGGACAAGGGCCTGCGCATCGAGAGCAAGTACATGGCAACGCTGTCGCGCAGCCCCGTGGCGCGCGGGATGATTCGCACGCTCTTCGTCAACAGGAGCAAGGCCGAGAAAGGCATGCACCGCCCTGCAGGCTTGGAGCCCTTCAAATGCCGCAAGCTGGGCCTGATAGGCGCAGGCATGATGGGCGCGGGCATTGCGCTGGTGGCCGCCCAGCGCGGCATTCAGGTGGTACTGATAGACCGGGATCAGGCGGCAGCAGACAAAGGAAAGCAGTACGCCGAGAAGGCGCTGGCCAGGCTGGTGGACAAGGGCCGCCAGAGCCGCGAGAAGGCCGACGCCATCCTCGCGCGCATCATGCCCGGCACCGATTACGAGCTGCTGCGCGATGCCGATATGGTGGTCGAAGCCGTGTTCGAAGACCGCGCCATCAAGGCCGAAGTCACGAAGAAGCTGGACGCTGTGCTGCCGCCAACCTGTGTGCTGGCCAGCAATACCTCGGCCCTGCCCATCAGCCTGCTGGCGCAGGCAAGCGAGCGGCCCGATCGCTTTATCGGCCTGCATTTCTTCTCGCCGGCCGACAAGATGCCGTTGGTGGAGGTGATTCGCGGCCGTCAGACCTCGGATGCCACGCTGGCGCAGGCACTGGACTTTGTGGCCCAGCTCAAGAAGACCCCGATTGTCGTCAATGACAAGCGCGGCTTTTTCACCAGCCGCTTCATCGGAGCGTTTGTGGATGACGCCATCGGCATGGTGGCCGAAGGCATTGCCCCGGCATTGATAGAGAACTGTGCCAAGCATGCGGGCATGCCCGTGGGGCCGCTGGCGATTACCGACGAGCTGTCGATCGATCTGTCCAAGCATGCGGGCGAAGCCCAGGCCAAGGAGTTCCCTGGGGAATACAAGCCAGGCCGTTCCGTGCCCGTGATCGGCAAGCTGTTCGAGCTGGGCCGTCTGGGCCGCAAGGTGGGCAAGGGCTTCTATGACTACGATGAAAGCGGCAAGCGCATCTGGCCAGGCCTGGCCGAGCATTACCCGCTGAAAGCCCTGCAGCCCAGCGCCCATGATCTCAAGCAGCGCATTCTCTATGTGCAAGCCGTCGAAGGAGCGCATGCCATGGAGGAGGGCGTGCTGCTGGCGCCGGCCGATGGCGACATCGGCTCGATTCTCGGCGTGGGATTTCCGGCCTACACGGGCGGCCCCTTCTGCTTTATCGACGGCATAGGTCTGCCGCAGTTCGTGGCCGAGGCCGACCGTCTGGCCGATCTGTTTGGCGAGCAACTGCGCCCGCCGCAGCTGCTGCGCGATATGGCGGCCAGGGGGCAGACCTTCTACGGCAAAACCGCCAGGGCCTGACCAGAGCCCAAAGGGTGGGCGGGCGCGCCCACCCGGTACCGGCTCGGCACAGTCACTCATCCAATAACAATCAATGGAGACAGGCCATGGAGGAAATCTTTGATTACATCGTCATCGGCGCAGGCTCGGCCGGTGGCACGCTGGCGGCAAGACTGAGCGAGAGTCGCGAGCACAAGGTGCTGCTGCTGGAAGGCGGCGCCAGCCACAAGGATCTGCTGGTGTCCATGCCCTCGGGCTGGGGCCAGATGATCAACAGCCCCCAGTATTCCTGGGGTCATGAGACAGAGCCCGAGCAGTACGCGGCCCATCGCCGCATCAGCCTGCCGCGCGGCAAGCGCCTGGGCGGGTCTTCGTCCATCAACGGCATGATCTATGTGCGCGGCGACCGGGCGGATTTCGACAGCTGGGCTGCCCAGGGGGCGGCGGGCTGGGGCTATGAGCAGCTGCTGCCCTACTTTGTGCGCACCGAGGACCAGCAGCGCAGCGAGGCAGAGTTCATCCAGCCCTGGCATGGGCGGGGCGGGCCGCTGACCGCCAACAATCTGCACCATCCGCACCCGGTATCGCTGGCCATGGTGCGGGCTGCGATTCAGGCGGGCCTGCCCGCCTGCCGGGATTTCAACAACGGCCATCCGCAGGGCGCGGGGCTATTTCAGGTCAATCTCAAGAATGGCCGGCGCTCGTCGGTGGCCAGCAATGCCATCGAGCCCGCCATGCAGCGGCGCAATCTGGATGTACGCATGCAGCTGCTGGTCACCGGCATCGGTCTGGACGGGCTGCGCGCCAGCACGGTGCACTGGAAGGACAGGGCGGGCGCAAGCCACGCTGCCCGTGCCGGCAAGGAAGTGCTGCTGTGCGCCGGTGCCCTGCAGTCGCCCCAGCTGCTGATGCTCTCGGGCATCGGCCCGGCCGCGCATCTGCAGGAGATGGGGATCGAGGTCAAAGTGGATCTGCCCGGAGTGGGGGCCAATCTGCAGGACCATGCGATTGTCCCCATGTCCTGGCGCATGAAGGCCGGCACGCCCAGCCTCAACCGCTCGCTGCGAGGCCTGGGTATTGGCGCTTCGCTGCTCCGGTACCTGCTGACCAGGCAGGGCGCCATGGCGATGCCGGCTTCGGAGTTTGCCGCCTGGTTCAGCAGCGATGCGAGCCTGCCCTACAACGACATCCAGATTCACGGCCTGCCCGTGACCGGCGATATCGAAGGCTATATGCAAAGCGGCAAGAACTACCGCACAGAGGCCTTCCCCGGCATGACGATGGCGCCCTACCAGGTGCGACCTTACTCGCGCGGCCAGCTCCAGCTCAAGAGCCGCCATCCCGAGGAGCTGGCCAGCATCCGCATGAACTTTCTGCACGACGAGCGTGACCGCAAAGCGCTGCTCCACGGTGTACGCATGGCGAGCACGATTGCCCGTCAGCCTGCACTGGCCGGAATGATCGAAACGCAGACCCGTCCGACGCCTGATCTGCAAAGCGATGACGAGCTGCTGGACTGGATCTCCATGTACCTGGGCTCGGGCCATCACGCCAGTGGCAGCTGCCGCATGGGCGATGCGGCCGACCCGCTGAGCGTGGTCACGTCCGACCTCAGGGTCAAGGGCGTGCAGGGTCTGCGCGTGATCGATGCCTCGGTCATGCCGCATCTGGTGTCGGGCAACACGAATGCGGCCTCGGTGGTGATCGGCGACAAGGGTGCCGACCTGGTGCTGGGCCTGACGCCGCCTGCCAACAGGATGTCGGATATGTCCGGCGCAGCGGCCGCTGCGCTGTCTGATGGCGCAAGAGCCGCCGCCGTGGCCTGAATATTGGAAGATTGGGTGGAGACAGAAGATGAACTTCGATTTCAGTGACGACCAGAATGCCTTGCGCAATGAGATTCGCAAATTCCTGACCAGGGAGTCGCCGCTGACGCAGGCGCGTGCCTTGCTTGAGGGCGAGGGCGAGCATGCCCAGAGCGTTTGGAGCGGCATGGCCCAGCTGGGGGTGACCAGCCTGATGCTGCCCGAGGACTGCGGCGGCATAGGCCTTGGTGCCATGGAGATGTGCGTGGTGGCCGAAGAAGTGGGCCGCCAGCTCAGCCCCGTGCCCCTGGCTTCGACCATGTATCTGGCGGTGCAGGCCGTATTGCTATCTACACAGGAGCATTCTGCGCAGCGCCCGCGATGGCTGCTGCCGGTTTCTGGCGGAAGCATTGGCTGTCTGGCAGCGCCTGCCGACGGGCAGGTCCCTCCATCCGGTCTGCCCCTGTTTGACGGCAAGACCTTGAAGGGCGACTGCCCGCTGGTGGCCGACGGCATGGCCGCGCAGTGGGGCGTGGCGCTGGCGCGCAGCGCGACGGGGGTGCAGGTGCTGGTGGCCTTCAGGTTTGACGGCTCGGTGCGGCGCGAAAAGCTCAGGACGCTGGACCCTTCCAAGCCCTATGCCCGCCTGAGTTTTGACCATACGGAGGCAGAGCAGCTGGACGGCAGCCGCAGCGCTGCCGAGGTCATGCGGCGAGTGCGCAATCGCGCGGCCGTGATGCTGGCCTTTGAGCAGCTGGGTGCGGCCGATGCCGCGCTGGAGATGGCCAGCAGCTATGCCAGGGAGCGCAAGGCCTTTGGCCGGCCCATTGGCTCCTATCAGGGCATCAAGCACAAGCTGGCCCATCTCTACACCAGCAACCAGCTGGCCCGTGCGCATTGCTACTACGGCGCCTGGGCGCTGACTTCGGACATGGCTGCGGCCGATGGCGCGCCCGAGCTGGCGGGCGCAGCCGCAGCAGCACGCGTGAGCAGCACCCAGGCGCTGTCGGACGCTGCACAGGAAAACCTGCACACCCACGGCGGCATGGGCTATACGTGGGAGCTGGACTGCCACCTGTTCTATCGCCGCGCGCGTCAGCAGGCCGTGGAGCTGGGCAGTATCCATGCCTGGCGCGAGCAGGTCGCGGCCGAGTTGCAGCAGCGGCTTCTCGCAGCTGAGCCTGAGGCGCCTGCAAAGAGCGCGAAGCAGGCCGACAGCCAGTCCATGGATTTCGAGGACACGCCCGAAGAGGCAGCATTCCGCGCCGAATGCCGCGCCTGGCTGCAGGCCAATGCCGAGCCCAAGGCCAGCGCCGACGACTATTTCGGCCGCGACATGACGGCCGCGCAGCGCCTGGAGGCGGCCCGGGTCTGGCAAGGCCGGAAGGCGGCAGCAGGCTTTGGCGCCATCACCTGGCCCAAGGTGCTCGGCGGCCGTGGCGGCACGCCCATGCAGGAGCTGATCTGGCGCCAGGAGGAGGGCAAGGTCAAAGTGCCAACGGGCATGTTCAATGTGAGCCTGGGCATGGTGCTGCCATCGGTGATGGCACATGCCAGTCCCGAAGTGCTGGGCCAGCATGTGGCCCCGGCGCTGAGCGGCAAGAACCTCTGGTGCCAGCTGCTGAGCGAGCCAGGCGCGGGCTCCGACCTGGGTATGGTGCGCACACGTGCCGAGCGCGCGACCGATGGCCGCGAGGGCTGGATCATCAACGGCCAGAAGGTCTGGACTTCGCTCGCGCAGTTTGCCCAGTGGGGCCTGGTGCTGACCCGTTCCGATTCGCAGGCCAGCAAGTTCGAAGGGCTGAGCACCTTCTTTCTGGACATGCATTCGCCCGGCATTACCGTGCGCCCGATTCGTCAGGCCGGCGGCGAGTCCGAGTTCAACGAGGTCTTCTTCGAGGATGTGTTCGTGCCCGACCATCAACTGGTGGGGAAGCTGGGCGGTGGCTGGAAGGTCACGCTGACGGGCTTGATGGCCGAGCGCCTGGCCATTGGCGGCGTGATGCCCGCCGAGCTGTGGCGCACCACGGCAGGCTTGCTGGCCGATCTTCGCTTCGAAGGCCGGCCCGCACTGGAGGACGGCCGCCTGCGCGAGCGCTGGGCCGATCTCTATCTGAAAGAGCAGGCGCTATGGCTGCTGCAATGCCGCGCACTGACGGCGCTGAGCAAGGGGCGCCAGCCCGGCCCGGAAATGAGCGGCGCCAAGAACGTGGCCGCTGCCGCGCTGCAGTCCTTCAGCTACTTCGCTATCGACTTGCTGGGCCAGCGCGGCGTGCTGACGGCCAGCGAACTGGCGGCCAGCGGATTGGGTGAGCGCTTTGCAATGGTGGAGCGTCTGTGGTTTGGCTCTGCCGGCATGCGCATTGCGGGCGGTACCGACGAGGTGGTGCTCAACAGCATTGGCGAGCGCGTGCTGGGGCTGGCCGCCGAGCCGCGCAGCGACAGGGATGTTCCCTTCTGCGAACTGCTGGCCCGGTGATCCGGTGCGGCGCAGCAGCATGTGCTGTGCCCTTGTGCCCGGCTCTTGTGCCGGGGGCAAGCCTTCATTGATTCAACGTGGCGCAGATCACGTTCTTGAGGAGACAGGAAATGAGTGCATCTGCTGCGACCCGCGTGTCGCAAGCTGCTTCGGCCCATCGGCAGCCGCTTGGCAACGTGACGGGCTGGCGACGTCACTATCTGCTGCTGGTACTGCTGCTCGTCTATGGCGTGAGCATGATCGACCGCCAGATCATGGGGGTGCTGATTCAGCCCATCAAGCAGGAGATGGGGGTTTCGGACAGCGCCATGGGTTTGCTCACGGGTCTGGCCTTTGCGCTGTTCTACAGCATTCTGGCCGTGCCTTTTGGCCGCCTTGCCGACCGTTGCAACCGGCGCAACCTGATTGCCTGGTGCTGCGCCGGATGGAGCATGGCCACGGGGCTGTGCGGCATGGCGATGGGCTTCTGGAGCCTGACGGCCGCGCGTGTGGGCGTGGCGGTGGGAGAGGCGGGCAGCACGGCGGCATCGACCACCATGATCGCCGATGTCTATCCGCCCGAGCAGCGCAGCCGCGCCATGAGCGTGTTCAGCCTGGGCCCGCACCTGGGCTCACTGGTGGGGCTCGGCGTGGGCGCCTGGATCGCCCAGCACTACGGCTGGCGCTCGGCTTTCCTGTGGCTGGCCTTGCCTGGCGTGCTGGTGGCCCTGCTGCTGCGCCTGACCTGCCGTGAGCCCGAGCGGGGGGCTCAGGACGGGCGCCCGGCGGCACAGGCAGCCGTCGAAAAATTTGGCGATGTCATGGCCGCGCTGGCACGCAACAAGGCGTTTGTGGGCCTGGGTCTGGCCAGCATGCTGATGGCGTTCTCGGGCTATGCGATCGGCATGTGGAACACGGCGTTTCTGGTCCGATCGCATGGTCTGCAGCTCAAGGATGCGGGCGCCATCATGGGCTTCATCGGCGGGCCTGCAGCCATCGCTGGTGCTTTGCTCAGCGGCTGGCTGACGGATCTCATGGCCAGGCGCGACAAGCGCTGGCAGGTGGGCATGCCGATTCTGGGTACGCTGATCTCGGTGCCGCTGGGGCTGGCCTTCTATCTCAACACCTCGCCCCAGAGCTGGCAGCTTGCGGGGCTGCAGATTCCCCATGCCGTGGCCTTCTATGGCCTGTTTGCCATCTTCTCCAGCTTCTGGGCGGCGCCAGTGTTTGCGGCACTGACCAATGTGATCGCAGCGCATCGCCTGGCGACCTCGCTGTCCATCTACAACCTGCTGCTGACGGCTGTCGGCGGCGGCCTGGGGCCGTTGGCGGTGGGACTGCTCAGCGATGCCTTCACTGCTGGTTACGGGCAGGAGTCAATGCGCTGGGCGCTGGTCTGCATGCTGGCGTTCTATCTGCTGGCGGTGGGAATCTATGTCTGGGTCATCAGGCACTACGCGGCGCAGCTTGCAGCAGGAAAGACGGCTTGAGCGGCATTGCAGCAAAGCTGCCCCAGGGTTGGCGCTCTTGGCAGCACAGGCCGTTGGGTCCGAGCATTGGCGCGCCAGTGACCAAGGGTCTGTCCCCAGTTCAAGCGGACGATGGATGCCGCAGGCCAGCCGCCGAGCATGAGAGCGATTGCAGACACAGTGAATTCAGAACAACTCAAGGACAGACGGAGACAGGAAGATGAAGCGGACCTTCAATTTGGCAGATATTTTTGAGCTGGTGGTACAGGCCGTACCTGATCGCACGGCCTTCGGTTGCGGCGACCAGAAGCTCAGCTTCAAGCAGCTCGACGAGCGAGCCAATCAGCTGGGCAATGCGCTGCGCGCGCGCGGCATCGGGCGGGGCGACAACGTCGGCATCCAGCTCTACAACTGCGCCGAGTATCTGGAGGCCTTTTTTGCCTGCAGCAAGATCGGCGCCGTGCCGGTGAACGTCAACTACCGCTATGTGGCCGATGAGCTGCAGGGACTGTTCAACAGCCTGGATCTGCGAGCCCTGGTCTATGGCGCGGACTTCGATGCATCGGTGCTGGAAGTCATGCCCCGGGTGCCCACGCTGCGCCTTGCGCTGCGGGTTGGCACTGTGCGCGATGGCCTGCCCAGAAGCGTTCAGCCCTACGAGTCGGTGCTGGCCGAAGGCGCCCGGGAACTCACGGACGCCGAGCGCAGCGACGACGATATCTTCATGCTCTGCACCGGCGGCACCACGGGCTTGCCCAAGGGCGTGATGTGGCCTCACAAATCGCTGTTCATGGGGGCCCTGGGCGGTGGCGGCTATTACTTCCGCCGTCCCCCCATCGAGACACCCGAGGAGCTGCTGCAACTGGTGCCCAACGGCCCGGCGCTGGCCTATCTGGCGGCGGCTCCGCTCATGCATGGCGCGGCCATGTGGGCGACCCTGATCAGCCTGTTTTCCGGGCACCCTGTCTATGTGAACGAGCGCAAGAACTTCGATCCCGTGCATATGCTGGATCTGATCGAGCATCACCAGATCAATGTGATGGCAGTGGTGGGCGATGCCATGGCCCTGCCCATCATCCAGGCGCTCGAGAACAACCCTGGGCGATGGCCGCTCAAGTCGCTGATGATTTTCGGCAACGGCGGTGCTGTGTTCTCGCGTCATCTGCAGGAGCGGCTGCTGCTGCAGGTGCCGCATCTGGTGCTCAACAACGGTATGGCCAGCTCCGAATCCGGCGTTCTGGGCGGGGGGGAGAAGACGCCCGAGGGCGAAGGTTTCATGCGCATCGCGCCGCGTCCCGACCTGAGTGTGATCTCAGAGGACCTGCGCATTCTGAGCCAGCCCGGAGAGGAAGGCATTCTTTCGCGCCGTGGCCACATGCCCCTGGGCTATTACGGCGATCCCAAGAAAACGGCCGAGACCTTCGTCATGGTTGATGGCAGCCGCTGGGTGTTGACGGGGGACAGGGCTCGCATCGACACCACGGGTGAATATGTGGTGCTGGGCCGCGGCTCGCAATGCATCAACACCGGGGGGGAGAAGGTCTACCCCGAGGAGGTGGAGGAAACCGCGCGCCGCTACCCGCCGGTTCAGGATGTGGTGGTCGTGGGCGTTCCGGACGAGCGCTGGGGCAGCAAGGTGGTGGCCGTGGTGCAGGTGCAGCCGGGCCACGAATTCGATCTGCAGGAGTTCGAGAAAGTCTGCCGCAGCAATCTGTCGGGCTACAAGCTGCCGCGCGCCGTGTATCTGGCCACTGAAGTCAGGCGCAGCCCGGCAGGCAAGGCTGATTACCGCTGGGCCAAGGCCTATGTGGCCGGGCATGAGCCGCTGACTGCCGCGACAGCCTGAGCGAGAAGAAGGAGCATTTGCAGACGGTGAAGGAATACCCTGTTCGTCGCGCCTGACGACGGGATTCAAAGGAGGCCCCGGCCTCCTTCTTTTTTTTCAGCGTGCCGCAGCGCAGATCCGGCGCGCCGTCTTCTCGGACTTCAGTGCCACAAATGCCTTTGCCTGCGCGTCATAGCGGTGTGCAATCACATACCGGCTGCAGCGATCCGAATAGCGTGCGCAGGTCTGCATGGCCACGCACAGATGGGGCCCGCTCCCCCAGACCTTGGCGGGCGGCCTGTCGTAAATGCCTTCATACAGCGTCTGCTCCTGCGCTCCCCCGTCATTCCATCTGGCCACGATTTCAGAAGAGAAATGGTCAAAGCCGACGCTGCTGTAGCCCACCTCGTAGTCAATCGTGCCCAGTCTGGTGATGGAAGTGCGGCCCGTGGCCTGCTGGTCCCAGGCGGCAGTCTCCTGCGCGCTGCAGGATATGGCGAAACAGCTCAGCATGAGCGATGCTTGAAGCGGGATAGAGAGCTTGCGCAGGTACATGGCGTGTAGGCCCGGAAATTGACGCAGCCACTATATCGCCGGTCTCGGCCAGGCACCGCCCGGCGCAGCCAGCGACGGCTTTGCGATCCGGAATGCGAGATCGCCCGGGCCGGCCATGGCCTGGCAGATGGCCGGGGCGCTGGCGGCTGCTCAGTTGCTCGGGTGCCTCAGGTATCTGGATGGCCTTGGACCCTGCGCACATAGTCACGCAGCGAGAGCAGGTAGCAGAGCACGGCCAGCAGACAGCATCCGACCATGGCCACCAGGCCATAGCGCAGGGCTTCCTTGCCGTAGCTGGCCGTCAGGCCGTCGCTGATCAGGCCCACGACCAAGGGCCCCAGTCCTCCGCCCACGGCAGAGGCGCAGAGTCCGAAGATCGCCATCGCCGTGGCCATGCGTGTGGAGGCCACCACATTGGTCAGTGCCGCATAGGTGGGCGGAACCCAGAAGCTCATCAGCACGCCGAACACCAGATAGGCGGGCATGGCCTGCGGCACTTTCAGGCCCCAAAGCGGCCAGATGCCTTCGGCAGGCGCCAGGTAGAAGTAGATGCCGAACGGGATGGAAAGCAGCACCCCCATGGCAGGCAGCCATAGCTGCCAGCGCGCATCGTGCCGGATCAGACGGTCGGTCAGCCATGCGCTGAACAGGGCCCCGGTGACGGCGGCGCTGGCACCCAGAACGCCAAAAATGGCACCTGCTTCCTTGAGGCTCAGGCCATAGGAGCGCACGAGAAAAGAGGTGTTCCAGATGCCTATGGCCTGACCGGCGAAGGTCAGTATCACGCCGGCTGTGGCAATGCCGACAAAGGCATGGTTGCGACGCAGCGACTGCAGGACCTGCAGAAATCCTTCCTGGGCCCGGGATATGTTGCCATCCGCATGCGGCAAGGGCTTGCGCAGCGGCTCCATGCAGGTAAGACGCAGCAGCATGGCCACCACCATGCCGGGAATGGCCATCCAGATGAAGACATGGCGCCAGCCGTATTCCTGCGCAATCCAGGCGCCTGCGCCCAGGCCGAACAGCACGCCAAAATGCGCGCCCAGCATATAGATGCCCATGGCGCGGCTGCGTTGCTCTGGAGGGTAGGCATCGGCGATCATCGACACCGACGGCGCGCTGCCGCCTGCCTCGCCGATCGCCACCGCCACGCGGGCAGCGGCCAGCGTCCAGAAACCCACTGCCAGCCCGCACAGGGCCGTGGCAATGCTCCAGGCCAGGCAGCACCAGGCAACCAGATTGCGCCGGTTGGAGCGGTCTGCATAGCGCCCGAACGGTATCGCCAGCACGCTGTAGAACAGCGCGAACGCGAGGCCGGTGAGCAGGCCCATGGCGCCGTCGGAGATATGGAACTCGGCCTGCACGGGCTGGATGAGAACGCCCATGATGTTGCGGTCGGCCATGGCCATGGTGTAGACGAAGAACAACACCAACAGCATGTAATTGCGCTGCCTGTGGCTCAGGGAAGACGGCTGCTCGTGAGCCGGGGGCGCGGTTCCGGAGGCGGATACGGGGATATGCACGGAGGTCTCCTGTCGAATGAAAAGCGGGTGCCGGTCTCAGGCGCCGTATTGGCCTCGAAGCCGTGGATGCCCTGGCGCGCTCAGCCGGGCGTCAGCTCGCTGCGCTTGAGCAGGCGGCCCGGCAATGCCTCGGTGGCACTGCCGTCGCGGTAGGTGATCTGGCCGGACTTGATGGTGTAGCGATAGCCCTGCGCGCCTTGTAGAAAGCGCTTGCCGCCGGCGGGCAGGTCTCTGGCGATATGCGGCGGCTCAATCCTGAGCGCCTGCAGATCGATGAGGTTGAGGTCCGCCAGCTTGCCCGGCTGCAGCACTCCCCGGTCGGCAAAGCCGTAGAGCGAGGCCGGCCGCTGCGTGAGCAGATGGATGGCCTGCTCGATGCTGAACAGGCCGCGCTCGCGCACCCATTCGGTAAGCAGGAACGTCGTGGCGCTGCCGTCGCAGATGGTGCCCACATGGGCGCCACCGTCGCCCAAGGCGGGTACGGTATGGGGATGGCCGAGCAGCTCGTGCACAGCGCTGCAGTCATGGTCCAGATAGTTGGCCATGGGCAGATAGACCAGGGCCTGGCCTTCACGCCCCAGCATGAAGTCGTACATCCACTCCAGCGGCGGCAAGCCGGCGGCATCGGCCAGCGCCTGAACCGAATCGCCTGCCTGCGGCAGATAGTTGGGCTCTTCGCCGCGCCAGGGATACATGCCCGCGAAGTTCTGGCCGAAATACTCCATGAACAGATGGGGGTTGCGGTCCTTCTCGCCGAGGATGGCGCTGCGCGTGGCGGGCAGTGCCAGCGCCCTGAGGCGTTCTGCCGGCTCGAGCGGCGCCAGCGCCGCATAGCTGGGGCGGCAGGAGAAGGGGTTCAGGCTGCACTCGAACCCCATGAGCACGCCCACCGGGCGGTTCAGCACCTGGCCCATGATGCGCAGCCCGTCGGCGTTGGCTTTCTCGATCTGCTGCAGCAGTTCGCGGTGCAGCTGCGGGCGGTGCGGATACTGAAGCACGGTGAGGGTGGCGGCACGGCCCGTGCGCTGAGCGACGCGTGTGAGTATGCTGAATTCATCGCCGACGTGTTCGAAGTCCGAGATCATCTGGAACACGCTGTTCGGGTAGTCCTTGAGCGCGAGTCCCAGCGCCAGCAACTCCTCGCTCGCGGCCTGGTACATGGGGGTGAAGTCCCCCGACTTGGAGCGGTGGGCCATGGTGCGCGAGGTGGAAAGGCCCACGGCGCCGGCGGCCAGGCCTTGCCGGACCAGTTGCTGCATGGCTTTGATGTCTTCGGCGCTGGCTGGCTCGCGCCGTATGGCGCGTTCGCCCATGGCGTGGACGCGCAGCGGCGCGTGAGGCAGCAGGGCGGCAATATCGATGTCGTAGCACCGCGCTGCCAAGGCTTGCAGATATTCGGGAAAGCTCTCCCAGCTCCATCGCAGACCTTCATGCAGCGCGGTGTCGGGGATGTCCTCCACCCCCACCATGAGCGCAATCAGCTGGTCCCTGTCTTCGGGCCGGCAGGGAGCAAAGCCCACGCCGCAGTTGCCCATCACCGCCGTGGTCACGCCCTGCTGCGAGCTGGGCCAAAGCCTCTCATCCCAGGTCGCCTGACCGTCGAAATGCGTGTGCACGTCCACAAAGCCCGGCGTCACCAGCAATCCGTCGGCATCGATCTGCTGCACGGCGTCGCCCAGTTGCTGGCCGATGGCGGCGATGTGCCCGTTGCGCACTCCGAGGTCCGCGCGGTAAATCGGGGCCCCGGTGCCGTCCACGATGCGGCCGTTGCGGATCAGCAAGTCGAACTGCTGCATAGGTCGGTCTCCTTGAGGTTCTGGTGCGCGGCCGTGCCCGCAGCAGCTTCCATTAAGAGGCAATCCGCACGCAACGCCTATCAGGGTTAGGGAATCGTCCGTTGGGACGATGTGGGTGCGGCAGCTCATGCATCACGATGCTCAGGGCGGTGCTGCAGCCGGCGGCATATCGCAGCACCGCGAGGTGCGAGACGGGTCGAAAGACTGCCGCCGTGCCGGACGTGCAGCGCACAGGGCGCGAGCAGCTGCCAGAGCTTCTGCGTGATGCCAAAAACCAAGAAAACAATGACCCAACCAAATCATCAGAACCCATCGAGAGGGTATGTGCTGGCGCTGCTGACGGCCTTGTCAGCGCTGACCTTCATGGACCGGCAGATCCTGGCCGTGCTGCTGCAGCCCATCAAGCAGGAGTTCGGCTTCTCGGACCTGCAGATCGGCCTGATTACCGGACTCGGCTTTGCGCTGACCTTTGCTGCGCTGGGCATACCTCTGGGGCGGCTGGCGGACCGCCATGAACGGCGCAGCCTGATTGCCTGGTGCCGGGGCGCCGGCGGCGCGGTGGCAGCACTGGGCGCGCTGGCCGCCGGCTCTGGCGGACTGACGGCATCGCGCGCCGGCGCTGCCCTGGGAGATGCCGGTGGCGGCGCGGCCTCCATGTCCATCCTGGCCGATCTCTACAAGCCCCATGAGCGCTCGCGTGCCATGAGTGTCTTCGGCGTCGGCAATGCGATGGGCGCCCTGCTGGCCTTGCTGCTGGGGCCGCTGTTTGCCGAGCTGTGGGGCTGGCGCGTGACCATGGTCGTCATCGGCGTGGCCATCATGCTCCTGTCCCTGGTGCTGCGCCTGAGTGTGCGCGAACCCGTTCGCACGGTCGGACAGGTGGGCGCGGCACCACAGGAAGGCCGGCAGCAGTCCCGCTCTGCAGTCGCCCTGATCTGGCAGGAGCCCGTGACCCGCTATCTGATTCTGGGTGCAGCCTGCGTGCTGATCGCGGGAATCTCGATCGGCGCCTGGAATGTGGCCTTGCTGGCGCGTCGCTTCGATCTCAGCCTCAAGCAGGCGGGCTCGATTTCCGCAGGGGCTGCTGTGCTCTCGGTCTCTGGCAGTCTGTTCTCGGGCTGGTTGACGGACCGGCTGGCGCGCAGCGACGTGCGCTGGCAGATCCGTATTCCCGTGATCGGCACCGCTGTGGCCATGGTGCTGGGTTTCGGCTATCTGCTGGTGGGTTCGGATCAATTCATGTTGTCCATGGCCTGCATGCTGGTCTATTCCTTCTTCACGGCCTGGTGGGCACCGGCCACCTATGCGGCCCTGAGCCTGGTCGTTGCCGCCGAGCGGCGCGCCACGGCCAGCGCCATGGTGCTGATGGCCGGGGCCTTGCTGGGCAACGGCGTGGGACCCATCGTGGCCGGCTGGCTCAGCGATGTGCTCAACAGCGTCGCACCCGGCGAAGGCCTGCGCTATGCCATGGCAATCATGATGTGCACGCTGGTGCCGGCGGTGTGGGCGTTCTACCGGGCCCTCCAGCATTACCCGGGGGCTTACCGCAGGGCCCACGCACCCGTGGCCGTTGCCGCATGAAGAGGCAGGCGGCCAGCGAGCAGGGCGGCGGCGCCGTCTGGAAGATGATCTATCTGGCGCGGCGCAATCCGGCGCTGCGCCCAGAGGAGTTTGCGCAGGCCTGGCGCGAGCATTCCGCGCTGGGCCGCCTGTGCCGCAACGTGGGCCAGCGTGTCAAGGCCGTGGCCCAGTGCTCACGACATCTACAGGCACATGCCGCAGCCCTGAGCAAGGACCATGACGGCGTCAATCTCATGGTGCTGGCCGAGCGCGAAGCCGGCTCTGCGATCTGGAGCGACCCGGAAACTCTGGCCATCATGCGTCCCGACGAGCCGCGCGTGTTTGCCGACTATGTGCGCAATTTCTCGCTGCTGTGCCGTCAGCAGGTGTTGCGCGGCAGCCTGTGCGTAGATGTCTTGCCGCAGCACAAACAAGTCATGCTGATCGGCTTTTTGCAGCGCAGCGACGTCTGGCGCGGCGCTGCGGCCTTGCCTGAGATTTGTCCACTGCAGTGGCAAAGCGTTGCTCTGGGGCTGGCCAGCCGCATTGTCTGCAACACCATCGATGAGCAACCACCTTCCGGCTACGGCTACCGCCATGTGGTTGAGTGGTGGTTTGACTCGGTGGAGCAGGCGCAGGCGGCAGCGGTGTCACTCGATGTATCGGCCCGTGCGCAGGACGGCGAGTTTGGCTGGGGCGAACATGTCTTCATGCTGACAGAGGTGACGCACGCCAGATCTTGAGGACTTGAAAAATAGTAGCTTCTTACGCTTTATGAATAAGGAATTCAATATGTTTTGTATTGAATTTCCATGAAGATAAAGCGCTGGCAGCTATGGTTTTCAGGGAGAGGTCTTCAACCCTGCAAAAAAGGCCCATGCAAGCGCATGGGCCTTTGGCCTTGGAGTCAATGGATATCAGGCTGTCACTTCCTCGGCTTCCTGGGTATAGGCCACCATGCCGCGCGGAATGTATCTGCCTTCGCACTGGTCAAGATATTCGGCAGTCTTGGTGCGCGGGTTGTAGAACTGCTTGTACCAGATGCGGGCCTTGAGGAAGGCGCCGTTGCTGGGGATGAACAGCGGGTTCAGGCAGGGCGCCTTCTGCGACCAGACTTCGAAGTCCTGGGCAAAGGCCAGGCGGCTGGCCTCCTGGTACTGTTTGGCGGCAATTTCGTCCGCCTTGGTGGGCAGGCCGCCATGCGCGGTCTTCACCAGCAGGTTGTGCCAGACCTTGATCCTGCCGTCCTCGATGGGGGTATGCATGATCATCATGAAGGAGTTGAACATGCCGCTGACCTTGGAGACCAGGATGGCGGGGCCGTGGTACCAGGTGTCGGTGTGCAGATCGGCGCTGGCACCGCCTTCGCCCACCAGGGTGCGGTGACCGCCGCACTGGCGCTGGATGGCATTGTGGCCCTTGAACTCGTTCTCGAAGCGCGCCACGGTGGAGCCGTGGATGGGGCTCAGATGACCATAGTCGGCAATGTTGTCCACGACCTCCATGGGATGCTGGTTCAACTCGCCCAGGTAGTCCCATTGACCGTTGACATAGGTCTCGTCATGCCAGTCGCCAAAAGTGGGCAGATCGTAGTCGGGCTCGCCGCCTTCGGGATCGAACCAGACCCAGATGGCGCCGTACTGCTCGACCACCTTCCAGCTCTTGACCGCGGCCGCAGCCGGAATGGCGCCGTCGTGGTAGGGGATGTGGTTGCACTTGCCGTCCGCGCCGAAGCGCCAGCCGTGGTAGGGGCAGCGGATGCCGTCGCCTTCCACATTGCTGCCGCCGCCGTCGATGACCACATAGCTGGTGGCGTTGGGCGCCGCCAGATGGGTCTTCATATGGGGACAGTAAGCGTCCAGCAGCACGACCTTGCCGCTTTCGCGGCCGCGGTACAGCGCGAAATCCTGGCCGAAGAAGCGCACGGCCACGGGCTTGTGGGTGTCGAGCGCACTGGCCTCGGAAATCATGAACCAGCCACGCGGGTAGGTAAATTCACCGAGGCGGTAGTCCTTCGTGGTTGCCATTGCAGAGGTCTCCGTATTTAGTTTTGGACGGATGCATCTTCTGGCAGGCGGCGCCGCCGCGCATACTCTGTTTGGACGAGTGCCGGAGCGCTTTTGAGCTGGCGCAAACTGCCCAGGGTTTGCACCAGTCCGAGTGTGAGTG
Source organism: Comamonas testosteroni TK102 (assembly GCF_000739375.1). Taxonomy (NCBI): domain Bacteria; kingdom Pseudomonadati; phylum Pseudomonadota; class Betaproteobacteria; order Burkholderiales; family Comamonadaceae; genus Comamonas; species Comamonas testosteroni. Next base: position 1,638,525 of record NZ_CP006704.1, read on the forward strand.
CGTGCTCAGGAGGTGGTCGCGGCCGCTGCCACACGCTCCTGGTACAGAGGCTGCAGGTCCAGCATGGTGTGGGACTTGGCCAGCGACAGGGCCTCGGGCTCGGAGCCCAGCCAGAACAGGGCGGCTGCGATCTGTTCGGGCGTGGCCGCGCCATAGCGCTGGGCCAGCACGCCGTCGTCGCCCAGCGTGGCCTTGACGGCCTCCGTCGTCACCACACCGGGGTTGACGCTGAAGGCGCGTACATTCTGCTGCCTGTACTCGGTGTTGATGCAGCCGGCCAGGCGCGCAACAGCGGCCTTGGAAGCCCCGTAGGCAAATCCCCAGCCGCCCTGGTCGGCCGGCACGGGCGGGTTGTATTGACCTGCGGCCGAGCACACATTGATGATGCGGCCGCCGCCTTGTGCCGCCATGGAGGGAAGCAGGCGCTGGGCCAGATGGAACGGGGCGATGACATTGCCCAGCAGGCAGCGCTGCAGCGACCCGGCCGTGATCTCGGGGATCAGGTGGTTGATCTCGCGGTTCTGGTAGACGGCGTTGTTGATCAGCAGATCGACACGGCCAAAGCGCTGCAGCACGGCATCGGCCGCCTTGTCCAGGCTGGTCAGCTCCATCAGGTCCATGACATGGGCAAATACCTCGCCGCCTGCGGCCTCGATGGCTCGGGCGGTGGACTCCAGACTGCCGGACAGCAACTGGCCGTTGGGCAGACGCAGCTGGTTGTCCAGCTGCGCGCCTTCGGTCAGCGTGCGCGCGGTGATGGCCACGCGCCAGCCCCGCAGGGCAAAGAAGATGGCGGTTGCCGCGCCGATGCCACGGCTGGCACCGGTGATGAGAACGACGGGCTGGCTCATGAGAGTCTCCGGTTTTTTTGGGGGGGGTCAGGCGGCAGCCGTCTGCAGCTGCTGCAGGCGCTGACGGTAGGGGCGAATGGCCAGTGCGAAGAAGATCGAGGTGATGAGCAGCAGCGAGGTCACGCCCATCAGCGCCCAGCGCAGGCCTTCGGAGCCATGGGTTTGGGCAAAGTAGTCCGACAGGATGCCGGTGACCAGCGGGCCCAGGCCCACACCCAGCAAGGTCATGAACAGGTTGAGCAGGGCCGAGGCCACGCTGCGCTCGGCGGCCGTCACCATCTGGCTCACGGCGCTGTATGAGAGCGTGGCGAACCAGCTCGCGAAGAAACCGAACAACAGCGCAAAGGCCATGGCGTAGGGGACCTTGATGCCGGCAACCGTCCAGAAGTCGGAAACGGGCCAGAAGAAGACGGCCACGCCGGCCGGCACGGCGCAGAGCGTGCCCATGGCGGCCAGACGCAGCTGCCAGCGCGCGTCGCGCTGGGTCAGCCTGTCGCTGAGCCAGCCACAGAACATGGCGCCGAACACTGCCCCCAGGCCGCTGGCCAGGCCGAACACCAGGCCGGCGTGAGAGATGCTCATGCCGTGAATGCGCATGAAAAAGCTCGGTGCCCAGACGCCGTAGCCATAGCCCGCAATACCGGCCACGCCGCAGGCGATGCAGATATTGCGCAGCGGCGCCATGCCCAGCAGACGCCTGAGCTGGCGGAACATGGATTCACGCGGGGCGCTGCCTTGCGCGGCGACTCGGGCGGTTTCATAGGCGCCGCGTGCGGGTTCCCTGACAAAGAAATACACCAGCAGGGCCAGAATCACGCCCGGAATGCCGAAGGCCAGAAACACGGAGCGCCAGCCGTAGTGCTGGGCCACCATGCCGCCGATGACCAGGCCCAGCAGCGTGCCCAGGTTGGGGCCCATCATGAACAGGCTGATGGCAAACGAGCGCATCTTGGGTGGGTAGAGATCGGAGACTATGGACACCGACGGCGCCATGCCGCCTGCCTCGCCCACGGCCACGCTCATGCGCGCCAGCAACATCTGCCAGTACTGGGTGGCGACGCCGCAGGCTGCGGTGGCCAGGCTCCAGATGCCGCAGCACAGGGCCACGATGTTGCGGCGGTTGCGGGTGTCGGCCAGACGCCCCACGGGCACACCCAGCATCGCATAGATCAGACCGAAGGCCAGCCCCGTGAGCAGACCCATCTCGGTGTCGGAGGCACCGAATTCCTGCTTGACGGGTTCCAGCAAAATAGACAGAACCTGCCGGTCAATGAAGGAGAAAATATAGACCAGCGCCAGCAAGGCGAGGCTGAGATGAGTGCGCCAGCTGACGGCGGGAGGCGGGTTTTGAGGGGTGTGCATGCGCAGCATCGTGCGAGGGGCTCAGGGTTATGCCATCGTCTTTTTGGACGACGACCGGGAAATCTTCAGGTCCGAGCATGTGCCTTCCCGTTCATGGCTTTCAAGAGAAATATTCAGGAGACAAAATGACCCAGACGAATTCGTCCATCGGCATCCGCCAGCTGCTGGACATGCAAAAGCAGGCTTTCATCGAAGAAGGTGCAGTCAGCGCCGAAGTGCGCATGCAGCGCCTGCAGCAGCTCATCGACATGCTGGTGGAGCACAGGAATGCCCTGTGCCAGGCCATGGGTGAAGACTTCGGCGGCCGCCCTGCCGTATTTTCGCTGGCCAACGACATCCTGGGCTCGCTGGCCTCGCTCAAGCATGCGCGCGACCATCTCAAGGACTGGCTGGGCGACTCGGTGCGTCCCAGCGTCAAACCCTTCGACATGTTTGGTGCCACGGCCTGGGTCAAGTACCAGCCCAAGGGCGTGATCGGCATCATCGGCACCTGGAATGCGCCGCTGTTCACCTTGCTGTCGCCGCTGGCCTGCGCATTCGCGGCGGGCAACCGGGCCGTGCTCAAACCTTCCGAAATCGCACCGCGCACGGCCCAGGTGCTGGCCGAGGCCGTGGCCAAACGCTTTGATCCCCAGGTACTGGCCGTGGTGCAGGGCGGCCCCGAGGTGGCGGCAGCATTTGCCGAGCAGCCCTGGAACCACCTGGTCTTCACGGGCTCCACCAGCGTGGGCAAGCTCATCATGGCTGCCGCCGCGAGGAATCTGGTGCCCGTGACGCTGGAGCTGGGCGGCAAGTCTCCGGTGCTGGTCGGCGACACGGCCGATATCGCCCATGCGGCCGAACGCATTGCCGTGGGCAAGTCGCTGAACTCCGGCCAGCTGTGCGTGTCACCCGACGAGGTCTGGGTCCATGAGTCGCGGCTGCAGGCGCTGGCCGAAGGGATTGCGGCGCAATACCAGTCGCTGTATCCCTCGGTGAGCGGCAATGCGGATATGACGCCTGTGATCAACGAGCGACACCATGCCCGTGTGAAAGCCTATGTGGACGATGCCAAGGCGCGTGGCCTGAGCGTGCTGGAAGTCGGTGCCGCGCAAGCCGGATCGGACCGTCGCCTGCCGCTGGCGCTGGTCATCAACCCGCCTGCCGACGCCGAGATCTCCCTGCATGAAATCTTCGGCCCGGCCCTGGTACTGCGCAGTTTCCACAATATCCGCGATGCGGTGGCGGCGATCAATGCCGGCGAGCGCCCGCTGGCGCTGTACTACTTCGGCAACGACGAGACGGAGCAGGGCTGGGTGCTGGACAACACGCTGTCCGGCGGTGTCTCCATCAACGATGTGGTCATGCATCCGGCGCTGGAAGACGCCCCGTTCGGCGGCGTGGGGGCTTCGGGCATGGGTCACTACCATGGCCGGGAGGGCTTTCTCGAGTTCAGTCATGCGCGCTCCGTCTACAAGGCTGGCAGCCACGACCCGCGTCGAGAGTGGGGCATGCTGCCGCCATATAACGAGCAGTTCGCACAGATGCTGCAGGCCGCTGTCACCCCCTGAGCCGAAGCGCGGCTTGCCCCTCTGTGCTTCGCGGAGGGGAACGACAGCTTCGCTGAGGGACAGCGGAGCATCCTGGGTCCTTGCTCGCTGTCTCTGATTCTGAATCTGCCTGATTCGCGGCTCTTCCCCGGTGCAGCGCTATCCATTTCAGGGGCTCATTTCTTGCGTGTTGACACAAGCTGCACGGGCCGACCATGGGAGTTGTCTCATGGTCCGTTTGGCTGATGTTTCAAAAGCGTTTCATGCAGAGCATGGCTGGCTTGGAACGCAATCAGAGGAAGAGACATGAACGAGATTTTTCGCCAGTTTTCGCTGGAGGGTCAGGTTGCTGTAGTGACCGGTGCGGGCAAGGGAATTGGCCGTGCTTGTGCGATCACGCTGGCCAGGGCGGGCGCCGATGTGGCGCTGTTTGCGCGAACCGAGGCGGATCTGCAGGCCGTCAAGGCCGAGATCGAAGTGTTGGGGCGCCGCGCCATCATCGTGCCTGGCGATGTGAACCGGGACGAGGACCTGCAGGCCCTGATCGATCGCACCGTGGCCGAGCTGGGCAAGATCAATGTGCTCATCAACAATGTGGGCGGCGGCGGCCCCAACGACCCACGCAAGGTCACGGGCAAGGCCGTGGGCGACATGCTGGCCTTCAATGTGGTGCCTGCCTATACGCTGATCCAGAAGGTGGCCGCCGCCATGGACGCCGCAGGCGGCGGCGCGGTGGTCAATATCTCGTCCACGGCGGCGCGCTACTCGCAAAAGTACTTCAGCGCTTATGCGGCTTCCAAGGCCGCGCTCAACCAGCTCACGCGCTGCCTGGCGCAGGACTTTGGCCCGAGGGTGCGTATCAACGCCATCGAGCCCGGCACCATCATGACCGATGCGCTGGCACCGTTTCTCACGCCCGAGCGCAAGGAGCGCATGGAAAAGACCACGCCCATGGCACGCATGGGCCAGCCCGAAGACATTGCCAACGCCGCGCTGTTTCTGGCCAGTCCCGCATCCAACTGGGTGACCGGCAAGGTGCTGGGAGTGGACGGAGGCGTGGAAGCGCCCAACTTCTGAGTCTGAAGGCATCGCGCAGGCGGGACCGACCGCTGCGTGCAGAAAAAGGGAGCCTGGGCTCCCTTTTTTCATGCACATCTCGACAAAGTCTCTTGAGCCGAGCCGCGGCATGAATCGAGCCTTTGCGTTCCCGTTCAAGCGCAATTCCAAGGTCTGCAAGGTCTGCAAGCTGCAGCCCCCCGGATGACGCAGCGGTTGTGCGATGGCGGTCTGGTATGGCTTCAGCATGTCGTCGTCAGAGCCCCTTGTTTGGCGCCTGATGGCCGGCCTCGGTCATGTCTTGGGCCGGATGAGCTCCTGCATCAGGTCCACAAAGGCTTTCACCTTTGCAGGCCGAAAGCGTGCCGTCGGGAATACGGCATGAATGCCTCCGGAGGGCAGCGACCATCTGGGCAGCACCTGCATCAGCGTACCGCTCTTCAAATCATCGGCCACTGCGAAGTCGGGAAGTACCGACAGGCCCGCGCCCTGGCGCACGGCCTCGCGCACGCCCAGCGTTGCATCCAGCGAGATCACCGGATGCACGGTCACGCTCTGCTGCTCCAGCTCGCCGCGCGAGAAGCGCCAGCTGCAGGGCTCGCGCAAGGCAGTGTTCGCCACGAAAGGCAGCTCGCCGATATGCTGCGGCTGCTTGAGCTGCCCCACTTGCCGGCGCATTGAGGGCGCGGCAACCAGCAGTTGCCGGAAGCTCCCGATCTGACGGGCCTGCACGTTGAGGTCGGAAAGCCAGCCCACTCGGATTGCCAGCTCCACTTGCCCCGACATCAGGTCGAGCGACTGGTCGCTGAACACAGCATCCACCTTGCATTGGGGGTAGCGCCGGGTGAACTCGGTGATGGCAGGCACCACCGCCGTGATGCCATAGTCCAGCGGAGCAGTCAGGCGCAGGATGCCCGAAGGCTCGGCCGCCACTTCCCCGAGTTCGTCGAAGGCATCGCCTGCCTCCTTGAGGATGGATGCGCAGCGCTGATAAAAGAGCCGGCCTGCGTCGGTGGGAACGACCTTGCGGGTGGTGCGGGTCAGCAGCGTGGTGCGGAACTCATGCTCGAGTCTGGCGACCTGCTGGCTGACCACGGCCTTGGTGATGCCCAGCCGGTCTGCGGCGGCCGTGAAGCTGCCGGTCTCCACCACGGCCGCGAAGTAGGCTAGGCGCTTGAGATTGGCAAGCCTGCCGGCTATGGATTCTTCTGGATTGTTTGCCATTGACATACGGTTTATCTATTCGATCGGGATTTTTCTGTCAATGCTTTGTTTCTACGATCACGGTATTCAAGCCATGGAGCCCTGTTTTGACCAAGACCCTGCATTACGTATTCGATCCTCTGTGCGGCTGGTGCTACGGTGCCGCCGCAGCAGTGGCGGCTCTGGGCGAGGCCCCCGAGGTCGAACTGCGCCTGCTGCCCAGCGGTCTCTTCTCCGGCGCGGGTGCACGCCCCATGGACGATGACTTTGCGGCCTATGCCTGGAGCAACGACCAGCGCATTGAGCGCCTGACGGGCCAGCGCTTTAGCGAGCGCTACCGCAGCCAGGTGCTGTCGGACCGCAAGCAGCGGTTCGACAGCGGCCCGGCCACCCTGGCGCTGAGCGCCGTCAGCCTGACCGCCCCCGAGCGCGAGCTTGAGGCTCTTGAAGCCATCCAGCACGCGCGATATGTCAACGGCGAGGACATCACCCGGCCGGAGCCGCTGACGGCCGTGCTGCAGGCCCGGGGACTTGAGCAGGCGGCTGCATGCCTGCTGCGGTCTGATGGCGAACTGCTGGCTGTCAATCGAGCCCGCATCGAAGGCGCAAAGGCACTGCAGAGCCAGCTTGGCGCGCGTGGCGTTCCAAGCTTCATCCTGGAAACCCATGGCCAGCGCCAACTGCTGAACTCCAGTGCCGCTTACGCCAATCCGCAGGCCTTTGCCGAGCAAATTGCCAAGGCCTGAGGCTTCACCTTTCAACCCTGCCATTTCGAACTTCACCGGAGAACCATCATGATGAATCGCCGAGACTTTGTCCAAACCGCCGCCGCTGCCAGCATCGCCACAGGCCTGGCGGGTTGCGCCGCTGCCGTGACCGGCCACTCCAGGCTGCAATGGCAGCACTTCCCAGCAGACGACAAAGGATTTTTCCGCGCGCCCGTGCTGCTTTCGGGCGACCAGGAAGCCGTCCTCATCGACGGCGGCTTTTCCCTGCCCGATGGCCGCGCCGTGGCCGAAGCCATCAAGGCCTCGGGCAAGCAGCTGACCACCATCTACGTCAGCCAGAGCGACCCAGACTATTACTTCAGCCTGGGACCGATCAAGGCCGCCTTTCCCGCTGCCAGGGTGATCGCAGCCTCCGACACCATTGCCGCCATCCGCGCCAACGTGCAAAAGAAGATTGATACCTGGGCGCCCCAGCTCAAGGAGAACGGTCCGCAGAAGCTCGCCGACATCGTCTTTCCCGAAGCCTATGACGGTCCCGCGCTGATGCTGGAAGGCCACCGCATCGAAATCGTCAAGGCGCAGGGACTGGAGAACCGCCGCTACCTGTGGGTTCCCTCGCTGAATGCGGTCTTCGGCGGTGTGCTGGTGTTCTCGGGCCTGCATGTGTGGACGGCCGATACCCCGACGCCAGCCTCTCGCGCCGCCTGGGTCAGGAATCTGGAGGCCATCGCCGCACGCAAGCCGGCCGTGGTCGTGCCGGGCCACCTGGGCGCCCCTGGCGCGCTGGACGTTTCGGCCGTGAACTACACCCGCGAATACCTGCTGGCCTTCGAGCAGGAACTGGCCAAGGCCGCCAATGGCGATGCCTTGATCGCCGCCATGAACAAGCGCTATCCTGACGCCGGCCTGGCCGCTGCGCTGCAGATCGGCGCCAAGGTGGCCAAGGCCGAGATGAAATGGGGCTGAAGCCCGGGAAGCACACCATGACCACCAATCTGGACATCATCCGCTCGACCTACGAAGGTCTGCCCGAGGAGAACGGCAGGAATCTGCTGGCCGCACTGGCGCCCGACGCGCGGTGGACAGAGGCCGCCGGCTTTCCCTATGCCGGAACCTACGTCGGCCCGCAGCAAATCGTCGCGGGCGTGTTCCAGCGGCTGGCGACGGAGTGGGACGGCTACAGCGCCAAGGTCCACACCTACCTGGCCGATGGCGACCGCGTGGCCGCCTTCGGCGTCTACTCGGGCACCTATCGCAAGACGGGCAAGGCAATGACGGCTAGCTTCGCCCATCTGTACCGGCTCAACGAGGGCAGGATCACGAGCATGGAACAGTATGTGGACAGCCACCTGGTGCAGCAGGCGCTGCTGGCCTGAGCACAAGCGCAGTCCTGTCATGAGCGATGTCAACGCACAGTTGGAAGCCATCGTGCTGCAGATGCGGGCCGGGCAATGGAATGCCGCGCACGATGCCGTGCAGCAGCATGAAGGCCTGCTTGCAGCCTGGTTGCATGGGCTGCTGCATCTGCAGGAGGGCGATCTCGAGGACGCAGAGAACTGGTACGAGCGTGCCGGCCAGCGTTTCAGGCATCGCGGCACGCTGCAGCAGGAACTGGACCGGTTCGAGGCCGCACTGCGCTCTCGGCCCGGTGCGTGAGCTTCAGGCCGGCTCGCTGTCCGGTATTCGGCCTCTGGCCGTCACGGGTGCTGGCTGGTGTTGACGGCCCTCTCGGTGAACAGGCTCCTCAGTTCTGCGGAGAGCGGCGCCGGGCCATTGCCCGTCCTGGCTCAGTCCTCGCTGTAACGCGGGTAGCCTGCGTCTGCCCAGCGCTGCGCGGAGGCACGGTTGAGGCCATGGTCGGGCCGGACTCTTACCTTGGCCAGCTCGCTGCCGTCGGCCGCGGTGGCCGTGAGAGTCGCCGTGGGGTTGTCCTCATCGGGCTCGATATCGAGCGCCACGGTCACGCGCGATCCGCGAACATCGATCTGAATGGCTTTGTGCAACAGCGCCGCCTGGTGCTGCTCATGCCGGCGTATGACTTCGCTGGCGGTCTTCACCAGGGTGTTGAAGGCCGATACATCAAGAGGCTTGGGGTTCTTCTTGTCGCGCCCCATGGTCCATGGGCCGACCAGAGCGGGCTCCGCCTGGCCGTCCTGAGTCATGGACACGGCCCAGCCATCGTCGTCTTCATTCTTGATGACGCGGGCTTCCCAGCCCTTGTGATGCCAAAGGCGGTCTTCGAAGATGGAGAGGTCTTCTTGTTCGAGTTCTGCTGACATGTCTGGACCTTGGTCGGGGAGGTATCAAGTCCAGAGTCTACTGTTTCTTTATACAGTTTGCGGGGCTGGGTCTATACAGGCCAGGGCGTCCCGGGCAGGGGCGGGCGCAGTCATCGGCTTTTTGAAATCACGTCGCTCATGTATTTGTTCAGGTCGCGAAAATCCTGCACCGTCCAGGGATGCGGGGCGAGCTTGACCCCGTTCTCCCGCAGGGTTCTGGGAATCAGGTCCCCGTTCGGTCGGAGTATGACCGAGGAAACAATGACGCCCGGATATTCCTGGAGCCGCTTCCTGAAAGCTGCGCTGGTCAGATCCGGCGTGGGAGGATTGCTTTTCCTGGCCAAGGGGCCGGTGCCCTTGATATCTGCACCGTGGCAGACGGCACATCTCTGGGTGAAGAGATTTTTTCCATTGTTGTTCTGTGCAGAAGCCGGTGCTGCCTGGGTGAGCACCAGAATTCCCAGCAAAGCGATGAAGCATTCCCTTGCGTGCATTGGGTCTTGTCGTCGGTCGTGAGGTTGGAGGGGCCCGAAAAGTATAGGGCTGCTGGCCTGAAGCGGTGGCTTGCGGCTGGACGCAGTCCGGTGACTGTTTCCTGTTGCTCCGGGCAGACCAACTGGCGCCCAGCGGCAAAAGGCCGACACTGCCTGCCGTAGTTTTTGCGAAGAACCGCCTGCGGGCCCAGGCCTGCAGGCGGTCTCGGCTCTCCGGTCAGTGGCTTCAGACTTCGCGCCCGGCCTGATGGCCGGAATGCATGGCCCCCTCGATATAGCCCAGGTCCCGGCAGTCCCCGATGCGGCGCACGGGAATCCGGGTAAGGGCTTGCAGCTGCTCGGCGACGCTGGAATCGGCCTCGGCGCCTATGGCCAGCACCACGGAGTCGGCGGGCGTACGGTATTCCTCGCCTTTCTTGTCCGTCCAGACGACTTCCTTGCGCTCGATGCGCGTGACGCTGGACTGCATCAGCAGCTTGCCGTGGTTCTTCACGGTGTCGTACACGCGCCAGCGGCGCACGATGGCCAGTTCGGTGCCGGGGTGGGTACCGGGGTCCAGCACGGTGACTTCGCGGCCGCGATCGAGCAGGAATTCGGCCAGCTCCAGACCGACCAGACCTGCGCCGATGATGACCACGCGCTTGCCCAGGGGCATCCATAGCTTGGACAGATTCTGGATCGCTGCCGTGCTGTCCGTCACCTTGAGCATGCCGCCGGCCTTGAATAGTGCGCGCTCGGCCAGATTCAGCTTGGCCTTGGCAATTTCGTCGGCCCGGTCGCCCGTCATCAGGCGGCGCAGCTCGTCGCCGCTCCAGACATGGCTTTGCTGGGCGCCCTCGATGGCGGGGGCGGCACGCCTGGCGCCGGTGCCCACCAGAATCTCGTCGGGCTGCAACTCGGCCAGCAGTCCGTCATCGACCGTGGTGTTCAGGCGCAGCTGGATGTTCGGGTGGTCCATCTGCCGCACCAGATAGTCGAGCAGGCGGCCGTTCTCGGGATAGGCCAGGGCGGCAAAGAACAGCGTGCCGCCGAGGCGGTCGCTGCGCTCGACCAGCGTCACGCGGTGGCCGCGCAGGGCGGCAACGCGCGCCGCTTCCATGCCCGAGGGGCCGCCGCCGACGATCAGCACATGCCTGGGTTTGGCCGCAAAGGCAATGGTCTTGACGGCTTCATGACCGGTCAACGCATTGACGGCGCACTTGATGCCGCGGTTGACGAAGATTTCGCTCACGCAGGCATAGCAGTAGATGCAGGGGCGCACGTCGCCGGCCGCATTGGCCTGCAGCTTGTTGACCATGTCGGGCTCGGCCAGCAGCTTGCGGCCCATGGCCACGAAGTCGATCTCCCCCCTGGTCACGGCATCGGCGGCATCGTCAAGCTCCCAGCGTCCAGCCGAGATGATGGGAAGGCTCACGGACTGCTTGAACTGCCGCGCAAATTCGCGGTAGGCGTTCTGCTTCTGCGGAATCGGGGCGTCGGTGAACGCCGAGCCGGTGGGCATGCGGGCATAGGCCGAGACGCTGATGGCGTCCATGCCCAGTTCCTCGCAGAGCCTGGCGGTCTTGAGTGCCTCGTCCATGGTGATGCCGCCGGGCGTGTGCATCTCTTGCGCGTCCAGACGTACCCAGACCGGATAGTCGGGGCCCACGCGCCTGCGCACCTCGGTCAGCACCTCGCGCAGCAGGCGGCTGCGGTTCTCGTAGCTACCGCCGTACTCGTCGGTGCGGCTGTTGAAGAAGGGCGAGAGAAAATTGGCGATCATGTAGTTGTGCGCGCAATGCACTTCCACCGCGTCGAAGTTGGCCTGCTTGGCGCGCAGGGCCGCGGCGGCAAACCACTCCACCATCTGCGCGATATCGGCCTTGTCCATGATGCGGTAGCGCTCCGGGTAGGGGCCGACGCCGACAAAGGTCGAGAACTCCTTGGGCGTGATGGTGCGCATGCCGTCGTGAACCGGGCCGTCGGGCGGCATGGAGGACACCCACATTTCGCGGCCGCAGGCGCGGTCGTGGGCGGCGACCTTGCCGCTGTGATTGATCTGCACCGCGATCTTGCCGCCATGGGCATGGACGCGGCGCGTGACTTCAGCCAGGCCGGGGATGAAGCTGTCGTTGGAGATGCCCAGCTGGTGCGGCTCGCTGGTGCCCGAAGGCCAGGAAATGGCCGTCGTTCCCATGATGATGAGACCGGTTCCGCCCTGAGCCCTGGCTTCGTAATAGGCCTGGGTGCGTTCGCCGCAGCAGCCGTCGTCGCCGCCGAAGTTCTCTCCCATGGGGGCCATGGCGACGCGGTTCTTCAGCTCCATGGAGCCGATACGTCCTGTCTGCAGCAGGGATGCGTGGGGATTGTTCATTTTTCTCGCTGTCTCCTATAGTTTGCGGCCGAGTTCGGCGCCTTCCTCGATGGCTCTCGCAGCATCAATCTTGTGCGCATTGCGTGCACCGCCAATCACGGTATGCGCAATACCGCAGGCCTGAAGCCTGGGCGACCAGGGGTCGTGCGACTCCTGTCCGGCGCAGACCACGATGTGGTCCACGCTCAGGCAGCGCTGCTCGCCGCGTATGCGCAGGTGCAGGCCGTTGTCGTCGATATGGATGTATTCCACGTCGTTGAACATGCGTGCGCTCTTGTTCTTGATCCGGGCGCGGCGGATCCAGCCCGTGGTGGTGGGCAGGCTGGCGCCCATGGCCGCCTTGCTGCGCTGAAGCAGCCAGATCTGACGCGGCGAATCGGCTTTCTCGCTGGCCTTGATGCCGCCGCGCAGCTCGCGCTCGGGATCGATGCCCCATTCGCGGTCGAAGGCGGCCACGCTGCCGTCGTCGGCCTTGTGATGGGATAGCAGCTCGGCCATGTCAAAGCCCAGCGGCCCCGCGCCCACGATGGCCACGCGTTCGCCGACAAAGCGGGGGCTGCGCAATGCCTCGATATAGTCCACCACCTTGGAGCTGTTCTCGCCCTCGATGCCGCTGCGCCGCGGTGTCACTCCCGTGGCCACGACCACATGATCAAAGCCGCTCAAGGTGTCGATGTCCGGTGTGGTGTTGAGCCGCAGCTCTATGCCCAGGCGCTGGATCTCATGCTCGAAATAGCGCAGCGTCTCGCCCAGCTCCTGCTTGCCGGGCACTTTCTGCGCCAGAAAGAACTGGCCGCCGATGCGGATGCCGGGCTCGAACAGCGTCACCTTGTGGCCCCGGTCGGCCGCCTCGCGCGCGCAGGCCAGTCCCGAGGGGCCCGCGCCGAGCACGGCGATCTTGCGCGGTGCTGCGGCTTTTTCCTGGGGCCATTCCCATTCCCGGCAGGCTCTGGGGTTGACCAGACAGCTGACCTGCTGGCGCGTGAAGATGCGATCCAGACAGGACTGGTTGCAGGCAATGCAGGTGTTGATGGCGCTGTTCTGGCCTGCCTGCGCCTTGCGCACAAAGGCCGGGTCGGCCAGAAAGGGGCGGGCCATGGCCACCATGTCGGCATGGCCCTGGGCAATCAGGTCATCGGCCACTTCGGGAGTGTTGATGCGGTTGCTGGCCGCCACGGGAACGCTGACCGCACGCTTGAGCTGCTCGGCTGCCCAGCTGAAGGCCGCGCGCGGCACCATCATGGCGATGGTGGGAATGCGCGCTTCATGCCAGCCCACGCTGGTGTTGAACAGGTCCACGCCAGCGGCTTGCAGCTGGCGGGCCAGGTCCAGCACTTCCTTCCAGTGGCTGCCATGCTCGACCAGATCCATCAGGGACAGGCGAAAGCTGATGACGAAGTTCTCGGGCACGGCCGCGCGTATGCCTTGCACGATGCGCAGCGCAAAGCGGCTGCGGCCGGTGGCATCGCCACCCCATTCGTCGGTGCGGAAGTTGGTCAGCGGCGCCAGGAACTGGTTGATCAGATAGCCCTCGCCGCCCATGACTTCCACGCCGTCATAGCCGGCTTCACGGGCCAGGCAGGCACAGCGTACATAGTCGGCAATGATCTGCTCGATCTGGGCCGCGCTGAGTTCGCGCGAGCTGCGGCTGCTGAGCTTGGAGAGCACACTGCTGGGCGAGACGCCGCCGCTGCCGTGGTCGTAGCGGCCCACATGCAGCACCTGCATGAGGATGTGGCAGCCCTCGGCATGCACGGCATCCGTGATGAGGCGATGCCGGGCCGCCTGCTCGGGCGTGCACAGCGTCGAGAACTCGGCATGCTCGGGCATGCCCAGTGCATATTCGTTGACGCCGAAGCCGCCGGTGACGATGAGCTGCAGCCCCTCCCGGGCACGCTCGGTGTAGAAGAGGGCCAGCTTCTCGAAACCCTGAGCCTGATCCTCCAGTCCGGTATGCATGGAGCCCATCAGAATCCGGTTTTTGAGGGTGATATGGCCGATGGTGATGGGTTGGAAGAGATGGGGGTACATGGCTGGTTTCCTCACACGCAAACGTTGCGCCAGTGTAGGAATGGCCACGGTAAATTCTCCCTAGGGGAATCACATCGTCCGTTTGCATGTAGTCTGACTTTTCGTGATGGGCTTTGATGTGCGCCATCACAACCCAGATCCAAGGAAACAAGACATGTCCATCATCGTGATGAGCGGCTGCGCCACCGGCATCGGCGCCGCCACGCGCAAGGCCCTGGAGGCGGCCGGCCACCAGATCGTCGGAATCGATGTCCGCGATGCAGAAGTGATCGCCGACCTCTCGACGGCCCAAGGCCGCAGCCAGGCGGTCGCCGATGTGCAGGCCAGGTGCGGCAAGAGCATGGACGGCCTGGTGCTGTGTGCCGGCCTGGGGCCGCAGACCAAGGTGGTCGGCAATGTGGTTTCGGTCAATTACTTTGGTGCGACCGAGCTGCTGGACGCTTTTCTGCCGCTGCTGAAACAGGGCCGGCAGCCCGCAGCCGTCGTCATCTCGTCCGTGGCTTCCGCGCATCTGGCGCACGACAGGAACCCGCTGGCACCGGCGCTGGAGGCCGGCGAGGAAGCCAAGGCCCGCGCCATTGTCGAACAGGCGGGGGAGCAGGGCGGCAACCTGGCCTATGCAGGCAGCAAGAACGCTCTCACGGTGGCCGTGCGCAAGCGCGCCACGGCATGGGGCCAGGCCGGCGTGCGCCTGAACACCATCGCCCCCGGCGCGACCGAGACGCCTTTGCTGCAGGCGGGCCTGCAGGACCCGCGCTATGGCGAATCCATTGCCAAGTTCGTGCCTCCGCTGGGCCGTCGCGCCGAGCCTGCCGAAATGGCATCCGTCATCGCCTTTCTCATGAGTGAGGCCGCCAGCTATGTGCATGGCGCGCAGATCGTGATCGACGGCGGTATCGATGCGGTGATGCGCCCGACGGGATTCTGATTCCCCCTGAGCCGCCTTGTGGCTTGCTCCCGGGAGACAGGAGCCTGGCTGCCTTAGACCTGGGGCCGTCTTGCTCGGGAGCGCCTTATTCTGGAATTCTGGAGCTGAGATGAACTCTGTTGAACATATGACCGCGGTTGTGCAGCGCTATGTGGCTGCGCTCAACGCCGGCGATCTGGACGGCCTCGTCGCGCTGTTTGCCGATGACGCCACGGTGGAAGACCCCGTGGGCTCCGAGCCCCGGCGCGGCAGGGAGGCGATTCGCGCGTTCTATGCCAACTCGCTTAAGCTGCCCTTGGCGGTGGAGCTGACGCAGGAGGTGCGCGCGGTTGCCGACGAAGCGGCCTTCGCCTTCATCGTCAGTTTCGAGTATCAGGGCCGCAAGACCGTGATTGCGCCCATCGATCACTTTCGCTTCAACGAGGCAGGCAAGGTGGTGAGCATGCGCGCCTTGTTCGGCGAGAAGAATATTCACGCCGGCGTCTGAGCAAGCTCTTCATGGCGCCGGCGCTGCCGAGCCGCAGCGTTCCACGCCTGCCATGCTCTCTATTCAGAAGCTGCTTGCGCTTGACTACATTCAAGTTTCAGATGTTTTATGGCTGAAACCAATAAAAGACATACGCTAGGTGCTCTTGCTTGAATAGCTGTTGAGGTACTGAATGCAGTGAATCGGGCTGGATCGGCTCTTGGTCCAGCCAGGCCGGCTCTTCAGGGATTGGCGTATTTCAGATGGATGATTGGGTAGGCGCGGCCTTGCCCATCGAGCGCAGAGCGGCCCGTGCGCTTGAAGCCCAGGCGTTCGTAAAAGCCGACTGCCTGCGCATTCTGCTCATTCACGTCGGTGCTCATCTCGGGGTGTAGGGTCAGGCCGTGGCGCACCAGCGCTGCACCGAGGCCCCGGTGCCGGAAGGCTGGGTCCACAAACAGCGCTTCCATATGGCCCTGGTCCATGAGCATGAAGGCCAGGGGATGATCCTGCTCGTCGACAGCGAACCACAGCGGGGCGTGTGGCAGAAAGCCGCACACCATCTCATCAATCTCGGCGCGATCCTGCGGACTCAGAAAGTCATGCGTGGCATCAACGGCATGGCGCCAGATCTCTATCGCTCGTGCCCCTTCGTCGGGGCGGGAAGCTCGAATGGAAGTCATCGCCGGATTATGTACACCAAGCATGCTGGCCAGGAGTCAGGCATCAAGAGCGGTCCGTGCCTGTCAGACCTGCCAGATGGGGCTCCAGCACCTCGGTGATCCAGTTCAGGAAAGCGGTGACCCGCGGCGCAATATGTCTGCGATGCGGGTAGAGCAGGGACACCGGCATGGGCGCCGCCTTGAAGTCGGGCATGACCTCGACCAGAAGGCCCTGATCCAGCAGATGGCGCGCACCCCGGACAGGCGCCTGAATCAGGCCCAGACCGGCAAGACAGGCGGCCTGATAGGCATCCGTGCCGTTGACCACCAGTGCGCAGCGCATGGGCTGCAGGGCGGTCTCCTTGCCACGTTGATACTCCCAGCCCGCGCCATGCCGTCCGAGCTGGTTTGCATAGTGAATGATCCGGTGGCGTGACAGGTCGGCCAGTGTTGCGGGTGTGCCGTGGCGCTCCAGATAGGCGGGGCTGGCCAGATTGCACATCTCCAGCGTGCCGAGCGTGCGGGCGATCAAGTCGGTATCTGCCAGCGGGCCGATGCGCACCACGCAGTCAAAGCCCTCCTGCACCACATCCACGCGGCGGTCGCTGGTGCTGATGCCTACTTCCAGCAAAGGGTGGGCCGAGAGGAATTCGGGCAGTTTCGGAAGGACGACGTCCCGGGCCAGGGTGTTGGGCATATCGATGCGAAGACTGCCCCGCAGTCCGCTGGTGGCGGGCAGGAACATGGCTTGCAGCTGTTCCAGGTCGGCCATCAATTCCTTGCTGCGTTCGAGGAACTGCTCGCCATCGGCGGTCAGCCGCACATGTCTGGTGGTGCGTTGCAGCAGACGGGTTCCGAGCTGCCTTTCCAGCTGCTGGACCACGGTCGACACACGGCTTTTGGTCAGCCCGAGCTGGTCAGCGGCCAGGGTGAAGCTGGATAGCTCGGCAACGCGGGTGAACACATGAAGCGCATTGAAGTCCATGCTCTTGATTGTATTTTCAAAGTGAACAGTGAGATCTTTATCAAGGTGTTTATTCATGGATTGAGAACACCTAAAGTTCTGACTTGTTGACATCCTCCATGAGACCGACATGCAAGCATCTGCACCCCGTATCGCATTGATCACCGGCGCAAGCCGTGGCCTGGGCCGTAGCGAAGCCCTCAAACTGGCCGAACTCGGCGTTCATCTGATCGTCACTTACAAGGACAGCGAAAGCGATGCGCAGGAGCTGGTCTCCCGCATCGAGGCACTGGGCAGCCGCGCCGTGGCGCTGCGCCTGGACGTGGGCGACAGCAAGAGCTTTGCCGCGTTTGCCGACCGTGTCGGGGGCGTGCTGGCCGACACCTGGCAGCGCGAGCAGTTCGACTATCTGGTGAACAATGCCGGCATCGGCCTGGTGGCGCCGTTTGCCGAGACCACAGAAGAGCAGTTCGATCTGCTCGTCGATATTCACCTCAAGGGCACGTTCTTTCTGACGCAGAAACTGCTGCCCCTGATCAGGGACGGCGGACGCATCGTCAATACCTCGTCCGGGCTGGCACGCTTCAGCTTCCCCGGCTATGCCGCCTATGCGGTGATGAAGGGCGGCATCGAGGTGATGACGCGCTATCTGGCCAAGGAGTTGGGGGCACGCGGCATCGCCGTGAACACCATTGCTCCCGGCGCCATAGAGACCGATTTCGGTGGCGGCGTGGTGCGCGACAATGAACAGGTCAATGCCCATATCAGCGGCCTGACTGCCATGGGCCGGGTGGGCCGCCCCGACGATGTGGGCGCCGCAGTTGCCGCCTTGCTTTCCGAGGGCAACAACTGGGTCACGGGCCAGCGCATTGAAGTCTCTGGCGGCATGATGCTCTGAGCAGGCTTCGATCCAGAGGAATCCATCCGGATTTCTCGGGGTGAGCGTTATCGGGCATGCAGGTGCGCGGCGGCAGAGGTGATGCCTGCGGCCCCGTTTTTTGGATAGAGGATTTGGAGACCGAGTCGTGCCCGAGAACTACCTGGGAAGCTGTTTATGTGCAAGAGTCGGCTATCGGCTGCAGTCGCCGCCCAGGGCCGTGACTCACTGCCATTGCGGGCAGTGCCGCAAAAGCCATGGCTCCGCGTTCGCAAGCTATGGCGCCGTGCCGCGCAAGGACATGTGGATAGTCTCCGGGCAGAGCGATATCAAGTCCTATGCCTCTTCGGCGTCCGTGCACAGGCAGTTCTGCCAGCACTGCGGCTCGTCGCTGTTCTGGTCCAGGCAGGCCGGTGACTGGGCCGACTGGATATGCATAGCGCTGGGCACACTGGACTCGCCTTTCACGGCATCACAGCAAAAGCATGTGCACCTGGACTCCCGGCCCTTGTGGTCGGATTTTGTCGATGGCTGCATGTCGCATGACTGAGAGATAGTCCTCTGCCAGTGCTCCCGGATCCGGGGCGGAAAGCACTCATTCCCCCTTGAATTGCGGCTGGCGTTTCTCGATGAAGGCATGCATGCCTTCCTTCTGGTCCCGGGTTGCAAACAGAATCTGGTTGGCCTTGCGCTCCAGCATCAGGGCGGCATCCAGCGAGGCATCCATGCCGGCAATCACCACTTCCTTGATCTGCTCCACGGCCAGCGGCGGCATGGCGGCGATGAGTTTTGCCATTTTCAGAGCCTCAGGGATTACCTGATCGTCTGCACAGACTAGGCTGACCAGACCCATGGCGCAGGCCTCGTCGGCGCTGACGGGTTTGCCGGTCAACAGGATGCGCATGGCCTGGAACTTGCCCACGGCACGCACCAGACGCTGGGTGCCGCCGATGCCGGGCATGATGCCGATGCGAATTTCGGGCTGGGCAAAGCTGGCACCGCGGCCGGCAATGATGATGTCGCAATGCATGGCCAGCTCGGCCCCGCCTCCAAAGGCATAGCCGCAGACCGCCGCGATGATGGGCTTGGGGCATTTCTCGATCGGCGCCCAGACCCGCTCCGTGTGGCGCTTCATGATCTCTATGGGGCCGCAGGAGTCCATGCTCCGGATGTCGCCGCCCGCTGCGAACACCGTGTCGCCGCCGGTCAGAACAATGCAGCGCACGCTGGCGTCTGCGCTCAGCGCGGTGAAGGTTGTGGACAGCGCGGCCTGCAGGGACAGGCTCAGTGCATTCGTGGCCTGAGGGCGGTTGAGCTGCACCACCGCCACGCCATTGTCCTGCTGCCGAACCAGCAGTTCCTCCTGCGCGGAATTCGTGTTTTCAATAGCAGTAGGCGTTGCTGACATTAGGTTTCCCAAGGAGTTGAACAGGGTCGATGGTCGTTTTCAGGCAAGAGACCAACATCGTCCTTTTGGATGTATCTGCTGCCGGTGCCGAAATCTAAATTGGCAGTCATGGATACGAACAACGACTTTCAAAACAAGGTGGTGCTGGTCACCGGCGGCACCAAGGGCATAGGCAAGGCCATTGCGCAGGGATTTCTCGCCGCAGGCGCCACGGTGGTGGTCTGCGGGCGCCAGCAACCCGAAGCGCTGCCCGGTGCTGGCGGTCGCCGCGCGGACTTCATGGCCTGCGATGTGCGCGAGGCCCAGGCCGTCAAGGACATGGTCGATGAGGTGCAGCGCCGCCATGGTCGCCTGGACGTTCTGGTCAACAACGCGGGCGGCGCTCCCCATGTGGATGCGGCCACGGTATCGCCGCGCTTTCATGAAAGCGTGCTGCGCCTGAATCTCTTTTCGACCCTGCACGCCTCTCAGGCCGCGAATGCCGTGATGCAGCAGCAGGACGGTGGCGGCGTGATTGTCTGCATCGGCAGCATCAGCGCGCTGCGCCCTTCGCCCGGTACGGCGGCCTACGGCGCAGCCAAGGCTGCGGTGCTGAGCCTGGTCAGCTCTCTGGCGGTGGAGTGGGCACCCAAGGTGCGGGTGGTGGCCGTCAGCCCCGGGCTGGTGCGTACCGAGCAGTCGCATCTGCACTTCGGGGACGAGGCCGGTATCGCCTCGGTCGCGCAGACCATTCCTGCGGGCCGCCTGGCCGAACCCGAGGACATTGCCAACGCCTGCCTGTATGTGGCCTCGCAGAGCGCTTCCTACATGAGCGGCACCAATCTGCTGCTGCACGGCGGCGGCGAGCGCCCCGCATTCCTGAGTGCCTCGAACTCGGAATCCGTACCGCAGAAACACTGAATTTCAAAGGAGACAATCTTGACCGATCAAGACTGGATGGCAGAAGTCCGCAGCTATGTGGGCAAGCAATACGGGCGTGTCTATGCCTGGGACAAGGTCAACAGCCCCATGATTCGTCAGTGGTGCGAGCTGATGGGCGTGGCCGTCAAGACCGACAGGGAGGGCAAGACCGTTGCGCCTCCTGCCATGCTGCAGGTCTGGTGCATGGAAGGGCCGGTGCAGAACAACTACCCGCCCGGCTCCACGACCGAGAATCCCTATGAAGTTCTGAAGCTGATCGAGGCACAGGGCTTCCCTTCCACCGTGGCGGTGAACTCGGAGCTGAGCTTCGAGCGCGATGTGCTCGAGGGCGAGGATCTGTACTACACGACACGCCTGGAAGCCATCAGCGAAGAGAAGACCACGGCCCTGGGAACAGGCTACTTCGTGACGCAGATCATGGAGTATTTCTCGATCAAGGCCCTGGGCGGCGAAGACGAGAAGGTCGGCCAGCTGATGTTCCGCGTCTTCAAGTTCCGACCCGCCAATGTGCAAAAGGCCGAACC
The DNA here is from genome assembly GCF_000739375.1 of Comamonas testosteroni TK102. Lineage (NCBI taxonomy): Bacteria > Pseudomonadati > Pseudomonadota > Betaproteobacteria > Burkholderiales > Comamonadaceae > Comamonas > Comamonas testosteroni. The sequence goes on from NZ_CP006704.1 coordinate 1,659,161, forward strand.
TGCGCCGACGGCGGCCGCGAAGATCAAGCGACCCGCTCCCGGTGTCAGCGATGACAACCGCTTTTTCTGGGAAGGACTCAAGGAAGGAAAGCTCCTGATTCAGCGCTGCAAAAGCTGCGGCGATCTGCACCACCCACCAGGTCCCGTCTGCCCCCAATGCCATTCCTTCGACTGGGACACGGTCGAGGCCAGTGGCCAGGGCACGGTGTACTCCTTCGTGGTCATGCACTACCCCGAAGTTCCGCCTTTCGACCACCCCAACCCCATCGGCCTGGTGGAGCTGCAGGAGGGCGTGCGCGTGATCGCCCAACTGGTCGGCGTCAAGCCCGGCGAGGTGCAGATCGGCCAGAAGGTGCAGGTGGAGTTCAACACCTTTGATGGTGATCTGACTCTGGCCCAGTTCCGCCCCGTGGCCTGATGCGAGGAGGCCGTCATGGATTTTCAACTCAGTGAAGACCAGCGTGCGTTTGCCGACATGGCGCAAAGCCTGTTCGCCGACTATTGCACGGACGACAAGCTGCGTGAGCACGATGCCTCGGGTCAGCCCTTTATGCAGGAGCTGTGGCAGCAGTGCGTGGCTGCAGGCCTGCACAGCATTCTGGTGCCGGAAGCCGCAGGGGGGGCTGGGTCTGGGCATGAGCGAGATGCTGGCCGTGCTGGAGCAGCAGGGCCGTGCGCTGGCGCAGGTGCCGCTGTGGCAGCAGCAGGTCGCCGCCGCCGCAGTTGTCAGGTTTGCCGAAGGGCAGGACGCAGTCGTTCAGTCAGCCATGCAGGGCGAGCTGCTGGCTTTGTCGCTGCAGGCTGCCGTGGCCACACGCGGGCCGGCGCTTCAGTTGCAGGGTGACCGACTCAAAGGCCAGCTGCAAGCCGTGCCGTTGGGCGAGCAGGCCCAGATGGCTCTGGTGGCGGCGGCGGCGGGCGACGAGATCAGGCTGGTGCTGGTGAGCTTGCAGGCCGATGGCGTCAGTCGCGTGGCTGGCATGCGCGAGGACTATTGCGCGGTGGCAGACATCAGCTTCCGCAACACACCGGTGCTGGCCGTGCTGGGCGGTCGCGCGCTGGACTGGGTTCATGAGGCGGCCATCGCCTGCCTGGCCAGTCTGCAGCAGGGCGTGACGCAGGAGCAGCTGCGTCGCACGGTCGAGTATGTGAGCGAGCGCAAGCAGTTCGACCGACCCATAGGCAGCTTCCAGCTGGTCCAGGGTCAGATGGCCGACGGCTACATCCTCATGCAGGCCCAGCGCAGCGCGCTGAGCCAGCTGGTCTGGCGTCTGGATGCCGGCCTGCCCTGCGTGCCTCAGGCCCATGCGGTGCGTGCCCAGTCCAACGAGCTGGGCCTGAAGGTGGGCCGCGTTGCACAGCATGTGCATGGTGGCATGGGTGTGGACGTGACCTATCACATCCACCGATTCATGTTCTGGTGCCGTGCGCTGGCTGCCGAGCTCGGCAGTGCCGAACAGCACCTGGAAGCGCTGGGCCAGTGGCTCGCAGACAACGACACGCTCGGCTGGAAGTACGACCTGCCCGAAGACCGCTAAGGAGACAACAACATGGCCAATCAATCTATTCGCTTCGAGTCGGTGAACGTGGGCGACGAGCTGCAATCCGTGAGCGTGCCCATCACCGTGCCGCTGATTGCCGGTGGTGCCATCGCCACGCGCGACTATTTCCCCGGTCACCACGACCGCGATGCTGCGCGCGAGCTGGGTTCGCCCCATATCTTCATGAACATCCTGACCACCAACGGTCTGGTGCAGAGCTTTGTCGAGAGCTGGGCTGGCGACGAGGCGCGCCTCATGGATCTCAAGATTCGGCTGGGTGCGCCCAACTATCCCGGCGACACCATGAAGTTCACGGGCTCCGTGACCGAGAAGAACGAGGCCACGCGCAGCGTTCAGATCACGCTCAAGGGCAGCAATTCCATGGGCTCTCATGTCAGCGGCACCGTGCAAGTGGCCCTGGCCTAAGAACAACAAGCGGAGACATTCCTGTGAACGATATGAATATTTCCGGTCGCGCCGCCATTGTGGGTCTGGGTGCAACAGAATTTTCCAAGAACTCGGGCCGTACCGAGCTGCGTCTGGCCATGGAGGCGACGCTGGCTGCGCTCAGCGATGCCGGCATCGACCCCAAGGAGGTGGACGGCTTTTCTTCGTACTCCGTGGACAAGGTTCCCGAGTATGAAATCGCCCGCCTGCTCGGGGCTCGCAATGTGAGCTTTTTCTCCCAGGTACCGCATGGTGGTGGTGCGGCCTGCGGCCCCGTGCTGCATGCGGCCATGGCCGTGGCCACGGGCATTGCCAAGACGGTCGTGGTCTACCGCGCCATGAATGAGCGCAGTTGGTACCGCTTCGGCACCGGCAGCTATGGCTTTGGCAGCACGCCATTCTTTGACAATGTGAACTATGGCTGGTACATGCCCCACGGCTTTCACACACCGGCATCCTGGGTGGGCATGTTTGCGCGCCGCTATATGCACAGCTTCGGTGCCACCAGCGAGGACTTCGGCCGTGTGGCCGTGGCCGTGCGCGACTTTGCCGCCACCAATCCCAACGCATTCTTCTACGGCAAGCCCATCACACTGGAGGAGCACCAGGCCAGCCGCTGGATCTGCGAGCCGCTGCACCTGCTGGACTGCTGTCAGGAGTCCGACGGTGCCGTGGCCATGGTCATCACATCGAGCGACCGTGCCCGCGAGATGAAGGCCAAGCCGGTCTACATCAAGGCCGCAGCCCAGGGCATCTCCGACGGTCAGCAGTCCATGACTTCCTTCTACCGCGAGGACATCACCGGCCTGCCCGAGATGGGGCATGTGGCCAGCCAGCTGTGGCAGCAAAGCCGCCTGACGCCCAAGGATGTGCAAAGCGCGGTGCTATACGACCATTTCTCGCCCTTTGTGCTGCCTCAGCTCGAGGAGTTCGGTTTCGTCAAGCGCGGCGAGGCCAAGGATTTCATCCGCGGCGGCGAGCATGCGCGCGGCGGCTCCCTGCCCGTCAACACCCATGGCGGTCAGCTGGGCGAGGCCTATATCCACGGCATGAACGGCATTGCCGAAGCGGTGCGTCAGATTCGTGGCACTTCGGTCAACCAGGTCAAGGACGTGCACAACATGGTGGTGACCGCCGGTACCGGCGTGCCCACCAGCGGCCTGATTCTGGGCGACGAGGCCTGATGGCAAGGAGACATTCATGTTCATTGACCTGACTCCCGAGCAGCATGCGCTGCGCCTGAAGTGCCGCGACTACTTTCAGGCGCTGATGACGCCCGAGCTCAAGGCCCGCATGCGCGGTGCCGAGGGCGGCGACGAATACCGCGAGCTGATCCGCAAGATGGGGCGCGATGGCTGGCTGGCGATTGGCTGGCCCAAGGAGTTCGGCGGCCAGGGCCTGTCGGCCACCGAGCAGCTGATCTTCTTTGAGGAAGCGAATATCGCCGGGGCTCCACTGCCTTTCGTCACCATCAGCACTGTCGGTCCCGCGCTGATGGAGTATGGCACCGAGGCGCAGAAGCAGGAGTTTCTGCCGGGCATGGCCAGCGGCGACATCATCTTCGCCATTGGTTATTCCGAGCCCGGTGCCGGCTCCGACCTCGCCATGCTCAAGACGCAGGCCCAGCTGCAGGGCGATCTGCAGACCGGGCACTTTGTGGTCAACGGCCAGAAGCTGTGGACTTCAGGCATCGAGTCGGCCGACTACGTATGGCTGGCTGCCCGCACCGACCCGGAGCTGGCCCGCCACAAAGGTATTTCCATCATGGTGGTCGATGCCCGGGACAAGGGCTTTTCGCACACGCTGATTCAGACTGTGGGCAATTACACGGCAGCCACGTATTTCGACAATGTTGAAGTGCCCGCAGCACGTCTGATCGGCCAGCTCAATGGCGGCTGGAAGCTGATCACCGCCCAGCTCAACCACGAGCGCCTGGGTCTGGGGGCCTGGTCGGACAAAGTGTTCGACCCCTTCGCCAAGGTGCTGCAGTGGGCCAAGGCCAGGGACGAGCAGGGCCGGCGCGCTGTCGATCAGGCATGGGTCAGGCGCAGCCTGGCCGAGTGCTATGCCCGCCTTGAAGCCATGCGGCTGACCAACTTCCGCATCGCGGCCAGTCTGGAAGCCGGTGCCATGGATGTGAGCCTGGCTTCTGCCACCAAGGTCTATGGCTCGGAAGGCGTGGTCGAGGTGCTGCATCGATTGATGGACATCGTGGGCAGCAGCGCTTTGGTGCGTGGCGGCTCGGCGGCGTCCTATCTGATGGGCGAGCTGGAGTATGAGCTGCGCGCCTCCACCATCAACACCTTCGGTGGCGGCACGAACGAGATCCAGCGCGAGCTGATTGCCCAGTTCGGCCTCGGCATGCCACGTCCTCAGCGCTGATCTAAGACAAAAAAACCAAGGAGACATGTGATGAGCGACACGACTGTGGTGTCGCGCGAGCAGACCCAGCTCAAGCTGGATCGTCGCGCGCCCATTGCGGCCAAGTACATGGCCGATACGCCCTACACCATGGCCGATCGCCTGGAGGACTGTGCGCGAGATTTCGGCGAGCGCATCTTTCTGACCGAAGGCGATGTGCGCTACACCTACGCGCAGTTCAATCAGCGCGCCGATCAGGTGGCTCGTGCGCTGCACGGGCAGGGAGTGAGAAAAGGCGATGTGGTGGCCATGGCCATCGAGAATCGTCCCGCCTTTTTCTTTGCCTGGTTCGGCGTGGCCAAGCTGGGGGCCGTGGTGGCCTTCATCAACACCCATGTGACGGGCAAGCCGCTGACGCACGCGCTGGAGGTGACCAGGGCCGGCCATGTGATCGTGGGCGAGGAATGTGTGCAGCGCTTTGCGCAGGCCGAAGGTCTGAACACCGCACTGAACTACTGGCACTGGCCGGATGAGGACAGGCCCGCGGAAGCGGAAGTTCTGTCGCAGTTCGGTCCGGATCTGCAGGCGTTGGCCGCGAGCCAGGACGACTCACCCGTACCGCTTGCATGGCGCGAGGGCGTGCTGGCCGGCGATACGGCACAGTACATCTTCACCTCCGGCACCACGGGCCTGCCCAAGGCTGCGGTCATCAGCCATGCCCGCTGGCTGATGGCGGGAGACTCCATGCAGCTGCTCTGGGAAATCACCCGGGACGACTGCTTTTACTGCTTTCTGCCGCTCTACCATGGTGCGGCTTCCATGTCGCTGACCGCAACCGCCATGGCTGCAGGCGCGCGCATCGTGGTGCGCCGCAAGTTCAGCCGCAGCGAGTTCTGGCGCGATATCCGCACGCATGGCATCAGCTTTTGCCAGTATGTGGGGGAGATCTGCCGCTTTCTGCTCAGCGCGCCTGCGACCGACCAGGACCGGGAGCACAGCTTGCGCAAGATGGCTGGAACCGGGCTCACGCCGGAGATCTGGCAGCAATGGACCTCGCGCTTCGGCGCCGTGTTCCAGATTTACGAGGGCTGGGGCGGGACGGAGTCCAACACCAACACCATCAATCTTGACAATCGGATCGGCTCCTGCGGTCGTGTGCCCTTCTGGGAGAAAACCAATCTGCGCCTGGTCCGCTACGACCAGGAAAAAGGCGATTACATCCGCGACGAGAACGGATTTCTGCAGCTGGCCGGCGTGAACGAGCCCGGCGAAGCCATAGGCATGGTCATTCAGTATCCGGGCGTGGTCGCCGGGCGCTTCGAAGGCTATACCAGCGAGGAAGCTTCCGAGAAGAAGCTGCTGCGCAATGTCTTCCAGCCGGGCGATGTCTGGTGGACCTCGGGCGATCTGCTGCGTTGCGACGAAGACGGCTATTGCTGGTTTGTGGACCGCATCGGCGATACCTTCCGCTGGAAGAGCGAGAACGTATCGACCATGGAGGTCGGCGATGCGCTGGGGGACTTCAAGGGCCTGGATGCAATTACCGTCTATGGCGTGCAGGTTCCCGGCCATGGCGGTCGTGCAGGCATGGCCGCCCTGGTGATGCATGAGGGTGCCGGGTTCGACCCCGGAGCCTTCTGGGAGCTGGCCATCTCCCGCCTGCCACGCTATGCAGCACCGCTGTTCGTGCGCCTGATGGATACGCCGGACATGACCGGCAATTACAAGCTGCGCAAGGTGGATCTGCAGAAGCAGGGCTATGACGGCGTTCCCGGCGCCGATCCGCTGTTTGTGCGCAATGACAGGCTGCAGACCTATGTGCCGCTGACTGCCGCCGCACTTGAAGAGGCTCTGCGTGGCTAGCGCCGTCGCGCAGGAGCGCGTACGGGCCAAGCCCGCAGAGGTGCTGCGCTACCCCTTCGAGCCGCCGCCAGCCGATGGCAGCCATGTGGAGATCGTGCCCGGCCTGCTGTGGCTGCGCATGCCCATGCCCATGGCCCTGGATCACATCAATGTCTATCTGCTCAGGGACGGCGACGGCTGGGCGCTGGTGGACACGGGGCTGGGAATCCCTGCCACCTTCGAGCTGTGGGAGAAGATCTTTGCGCAGAAGCTGGCCGGACAGCCGCTGACCCGCGTGATCTGCACCCACTGCCACTATGACCATGCGGGGGCGGCATGGTGGTTGCAGCAGCGCTTTGGCGTGCCGCTGCTCATGACCTATGGCGAGTTCATGATGCTGCGCTCGCTGATGGGGCCGCCGCCCGATCCGCTGCCCGAGGCGCATCGCGAGTTCTATGTGCGTGCAGGGGTGAGCAGCGAGGAGCTGGACAGCATGCTGACTGCCATGCGCAAGGACCCGTTCATGCCCAGGCAGCCCAGCCATTACCAGCGCATTCATCCGGGCGAGCTGCTGCAGATCGGGGAGCGCCAGTGGCGCATTGTGCTGGGCGAGGGGCATTCGCCCGAGCATGCCTGTCTGTATTGCGAGGACGAGGGCATTTTGCTGGCCGGTGATCAGGTGCTGCCGCGCATCACCTCGAACGTGATGGTCAGCCCCATCGAGCCGGAGGGCAATCCGCTCAAGCTCTGGATCGATTCGCTGCATCGACTGGGCGAGCTGCCGGCCGACACCCTGGTGCTGCCATCGCATCAGGGCGTGTTCTACGGCCTGCACGAGCGTCTGGTCCAGGTGCACGAGCACCATGCCGAGCAGTTTGCGCTGCTGACCGGGCATCTGGGCCAGGTGGGGTGCGCAACGGCGGCCGAACTGGTGCCGGTGCTCTTTCCCCGGCTGCGCAGTCCTGTGGATCGCCTGATGGCCCTAGGGGAAACGATAGCCCATTTGAACCTGCTTCACCAGGATGGAGTGCTGTTGCGCACCGCGGGTGAAGGCAAGATTGCATATTTCTCGTTGGCCGAGGTGAGGAAGCCATGACGGAACTGGAAACATTCAAACAAGACGTGGCGCAGTGGCTGGAGGAGAACTGTCCTGCGAGCATGCGCCGCCCCATTGTCTCCGAGGAGATGGTCTGGGGCAGCTCCCGGCTGCAGTTCACGAGCGAGGATCAGAAACTGTGGTTCGAGCGCATGCGCGACCGCGGCTGGTTCGCGCCGTCCTGGCCGCGTGAATACGGCGGTGGAGGCCTCTCTCCCAAGCAAGCCCGCATCCTGGACGCGGAGATGGCCCGTCTCGGTTGCCGCCAGCCCCAGTACAACCTGGGCGTGTGGATGCTGGGGCCGGTCCTGGTGGAGGTGGGGACGCACGAGCAAAAGCTCGAGCATCTGCTGCCCATGATGCGCGGCGAGCAGCGCTGGTGCCAGGGCTTTTCGGAGCCCAATGCCGGCTCGGATCTGGCCAGCCTCAAGACCTCGGCCAGGCGCGTGACGGACGAGCAGGGCGAGGCCTATATCGTCAACGGGGGAAAGATCTGGACTTCGGACGGAGACAAGGGTGACTGGATGTACGCGCTGGTCCGCACCAGCAGCGAAGGCAAGAAGCAGGACGGCATCAGCTTCCTGCTGATCGACATGAAGAGCCCGGGCGTCACGGTCAAGCCCATAGAGCTGATCAGTGGCAAGTCCAGCTTCTGCCAGGTCTTCTTTGACGACGTGCGGGTGCCTGTGCGCCAGCTGGTGGGCAGGGAAGGCGAAGGCTGGTCGCTGGCCAAGAAGCTGCTGCAGCACGAGCGTGCGGCCATGTCCAAGTTCACGGAAGGCGGCGCGCCCTCGCACGATGCTCTCAGGACCGCACTGCCCTATATGGTGGATGACCAGGGGCAGGTCCGCGATGGCGCACTGCGCGACAAGCTGGCTGGACTGCTGATGGATGCGCAGTCTTTCGCCCTGACCCATCGCCGGGTGACCGAAAAGGCGCTGGCGCGCCAGGATGTTTCCGGCCCCTCCAGCATCATGAAGCTGGTGCAGACCGAGCAGGAGGTTGCCAAGTACGAGCTGCTGCAGCAGGCGCTGGGCCTGCGTGGCCTGGGCTGGGACGCCGGCGATGACTTCACGGCCGACGAGATCGAGGTAGGCCGTGCCTGGCTGCGCTCCAAGAGCTACACGATTGCCGGCGGCAGCTCGGAGGTGCAGCTCAACATCATTGCCAAGCGGGTGCTGGAACTGCCTTGACCGTGGGCTGCAATGCGGCTTGGCGCCACGCTGCGGGGCGGCGGATAACGAATTGAAATGGAGACAAGAATATGACCATGCTTTTGTCGCAAGAGCAGGAACTGCTCAAGGACAGTGCTGCAGCCTTTCTCGCGCAGGAAGCGCCTGTGGCCCAGCAGCGTCGCCTGCGCGATGCAAAGGTGGAACAGGGCTTTGATACGTCGCTGTGGCAGCAGATGGTGGAGATGGGATGGCCCGTGGCGGTACTGCCCGAATCGCATGAGGGGCTGGCTGCAGGCTATCTGGGCATGGGTGCCGTGTTTGAGGCGATTGGCCGCAACCTGTCGGCCCAGCCGTTGCTGAGCCAGGCCGTGCTGGCACCGGAGCTGCTGATTCGCGCGGGCTCTGCGGCCCAGCAGGCGCAGTGGCTGCCCCTGCTCGCCAGTGGTCAGGCCAGGCTGGCGCTGGCCCTAGAGGGAAAAGCCGGCCAGCATCAGGCCGATGCATCGGGTGCGGTGGCCGAGCAGTCCGGCACAGGCTGGAGCCTGAGCGGCGAAAAGGCCTTTGTGCTGGATGGCGTGGGCGCCAATGGCTTTGTGGTGCAGGCTGTCTCGGGCGAAGGTGCTCCCGGCCTGTGGCTGGTGCCTGCCGATGCCCAAGGTGTCAGCGTCAGCCCCATGAGCGTGATAGACAGCCGCAACATGGCGCGCGTGCGGTTTGACCAGGTGGCTCTGAGTGCCGAGATGGCACTGGTGGCCAGGCCGGCGGCTCGGGCGCTGGAGGAAGTGCTGGACCGGGCCAGAGCCTGTCTTGCCGCAGAGTCGCTGGGCCTGCTGCGTGAGGTGTTCGAGCGCACGACAAGCTATCTGAAGGAGCGCGTTCAGTTCGATGTGCAGATCGGCTCATTCCAGGCATTGCAGCACCGTGCGGCACGCCTGTATGTGGAGCTTGAGCTGCTGGAGAGCTGCGTGCTGGCGGCCCTCGAAGCCATTGACTCGGGCCGCGAAGACAAGGTGCCCGAGCTGGTCAGCATGGCCAAGGCCAGGGCATCCGACCTCTGCGAGAAGCTCTGCAACGAGGCCATACAGCTGCATGGCGGCATCGGGGTGACGGACGAACTGGACATCGGTCTGTTCTTCAAGCGGGCACGCGTCTTGCAACGCCTGCTGGGCGACGGCAGCTATCACCGCAACCGCTTTGCACAACTGAAAGGTTTCTGAGATGAGCGATGCCTTGGTTTCCATAGGTGAAAAGATCCGCAGCGTTCGCGCTCAGCTGACGGCGGCGGGCGCACCTTTTGAAGTGCAGCAGATCACGCTGCCCGATGGGCGCAGCGTGGCCGCCTATCGCAATGCGTTTCAGAATCTGGCCCAGCTGATCGATGCGGGCCGGGTCCACGGTGCGGCCGAGTTCATGGTCTATGGCGATGATCGCTGGACCTTCGACCGCTTCTTTGCCGCAGCCGACGCACTGGCCAGCCGCTTGCAGAAGCAGCAAGGCCTCAAGGCCGGCGACCGGGTGGCCATCGCCATGCGCAACCGCCCCGAGTGGGCGGTGGCCTTTGCTGCCACGGCCTTGCTTGGCGCCGTGCCGGTGCCTCTGAACAGCTTTGGTCTGAGCAGCGAACTGATGGCCAATCTGGAGGACACGAGTCCGGTGATGCTGATCTGCGATGCCGACCGCCACGCTCGCATCAGCCAGGCCATTGCGCAGACTGCCATCAAGACGGTGGTGGTGGATGGTGAGGCTGGCGACATCAGCTGGCTGGCGCTGACCGCAGGCGGTCATGATGGCTTTGTGTCGCCGCAGCTGAGTGCCGATGAAGCTGCGCTGATCCTGTTCACATCGGGTGCCACCAGCCGTGCCAAGGGCGTGGAGTCCACGCACCGTGCCGTGTGCCAGGGCATCTTCAATATCGACTTCATCGGCGCAGTGGCGGCCATGACCTCGCCGGACGCGATTGCCGCCATCATGGCGCGGCAGCTGCAGCCGACCACCTTGTCGGCCGTGCCGCTGTTCCACGTCAGCGGCCTGCATGCCCAGCTGCTGGTCAGCCTGCGCCATGGCCGCCGCCTGATCTTTGTGCACCGCTGGGAGCCCGAGAAGGCTGCCGAGCTGATCCGCAACGAGAAAGTCACCCAGTTCAATGGTGCGCCCAGCATGGTGCAGCAGCTGATCGGCCTGCCCGGCTTCGAGCAGCCGCAAAGCTCGGGCAATCTCTCCGGCGTGGGCTTTGGCGGGGCGGGACTGCACCCGCGCCTGATCGATGAGGTGCTGACCAAGTTCAAGGGGCGCATGTCCGGCATAGGATTTGGACTGACCGAATCCAACGGCGTCTGCGCAGGCAGCTCGGGTCGCATGTTCGAGGAGCATCCGCGTAGCTCGGGGGTGCTGTCGCCCATCATCGAGGTGCGTATTGCCGACCTGGATGGCGCCGCCCTGCCCGTGGGGCAGAGCGGCGAGATCTGGCTGCGGGGCGTGACCCTGATGGAGCGCTATTGCGGCGACGAGGAGGCTACCGCCAAGGCCATGCAGGGGGGCTGGTTCCACACCGGAGACATAGGCTTTCTGAACGATGAGGGCTTCCTGACCATCGTCGACCGCATCAAGGACGTGATCAACCGCAGCGGTGAAAAGATTGCCGCGGCCGAGGTCGAGGCCTGCCTGCTGCAGCATGAGTCGCTGGAGGAGGCCGCCGTGTTCTCCATGCCGCACGAGGTCACGGGCGAGCAGGTCGTAGCCGTGGTGGTCGGGAAATCGTGGAGTCAGGTCACTCCCGAGCTGCTTCGCGAGTTCGTGGCTCAGCGGCTGGCCAGCTACAAGGTGCCCAGCCGTATCGTCGTGCGTGCCGAGCCTTTGCCGCGCAATCCCGCCGGCAAGATGCTCAAGGCATCGATTCGCAAGGAATGTGCCCATCTGCTGAGTTGATGCCCGGATCGGGGTGGTTCTAGGACTTTCCCGATCTGCTTTCCAAAGCCTGCTGCTGCCTCGCGCACCAGCAGGCTTTTTCATTGGGAAAAACTCTTTGAGTTACCCATGTGGACTAGGTCTCTAGGGTCTGTCAGTAGTCAACTCAGACGATGGTTGAACAGACCTGCTGACGCAGTATGCAACTGCCTGCAAACGGCAAAACCACTGGGACTGCGCGAGGCGATGTACTTCGTTTGTAGCACCCACCAAAAATAAGTTCTAGAACCTAGGAGACAGAGATGAAGTTTGTGACAGACAGGACTCCGCTCGCAGTGGCAGTTGGCCTGATGGTTGCATCGTCGGCATGGGCGAAGGTGCCGGCGAGCGAAGCAGAGCAGCTGGGCAAGGAATTGACCTGCGTGGGAGCCATCAAGGCCGGCAACAAGGAAGGCACGATTCCCGAGTTCACTGGCAAATGGGCTGGTGCGCCCACCGGCGTGGCCCATGTGCAATCCAGCGGCAAGCATCCCGTGGATATCTATGCCGATGAAAAGCCTCTGTTCGTGATCACGGCGGAGAACATGGACAAGTATGGCGACAAGCTCAGCGCCGGCCAGAAAGCCATGTTCCAGAAGTACCCCAAGACCATGCAGATTCCGGTCTACAAGGGGCATCGTGACTTCCGCTATACGGATGAAGTCTGCGCCGTGCTGAAGAAGAATGCACTGGAGTCCGAGGTCGTCGACAACGGCATGGGCATCAAGGGCAGCTTCGGAGCGATCAACTTCCCGATTCCCAAGACCGGACAGGAAGTGATCTGGAACAACCTGCTGCCCACGCGTGCCTACACCGAGTCCATCACGCGTGACATGGCAAACGTGCTGTCGGACGGCAGCATGAGCTTCGGCCGCATGCAGAACCTGAATCTGGACATGGTCAACAAGCCGGAGATGCTGGGCAAGCCGGTCGAAGGCGTGATGGCCTATACGCGCACCAGAACGCTGGCTCCCGAGCGCGAGAAGGGCGGCGTGACCCACTCCGTGGAGCCCGTCAACTTCGCCAAGGACAAGCGCCTGGCCTGGAGCTACGACCCCGGTACACGCCGTGTGCGCCAGGTGCCCGAGTATGGCTTCGACCAGCCCATGGCCGGAACCGGCGGCAAGATGACCATCGACTCGGACCGTCTCTTCAACGGCTCTCCCGAGCGCTACAGCTGGAAGTTGCTGGGCAAGAAGGAAATGTACATCCCCGCCAACAACTACAAGATCCACCAGCCCACGGTGAAGTACGCCGACCTGCTCAAGCCCGGTCATGCCAACCCCGATTTCATGCGCTATGAGCTGCGTCGCGTCTGGGCCGTGGAAGGCACCCTGAAGGACGGCTTCCGGCATGTCTATGGCAAGCGTGTGCTGTTCGTCGACGAGGACACCGGCCAGGCCGTGGCCGCGGACATGTATGACGCGCGCGGCCAGCTGTGGCAGCACGCCTTCATCAACTACTACTACTCCTTCGACATCAAGGCCTGGCATGCAGGCACGTCCTTCTATCACGACCTGAACTCTGGCGGGTACATGGGCTACAACCTTTTTCAGGAACGAGCCCAGGGTCCCGTCCTGAACAAGGGTGATCTCGTGCCCGCCATGTTCACGCCAGAAGCCGCGCGCAACGCGGGCAACTAAGTTTTATCAACGAGCGACTCACTATGAAAAACAATATGAAGAAACTCACTCCCATCGCAGTGGCGGCGCTGCTGTCCCTGGGCATGGGAGCGGTTCAAGCGGGGGAGACTGTCGAGCTGGGCGATGGTATGAAGTTCGACTGGCGTCTCAACGTGAGCTATGGCCTGGGTGTTCGTCTGGACAACCCGTCGCCGGTGCTGAACACGGACGGCAACAACAACTTCAAGAAGGGCGCGCTGACGGCCAACCGCCTGGGCGCTGTCTGGGAGAGCAAGCTGTCAAAGGGCGACAGCGGCTTTGTGCTGAACGCCAGCACCTTCTATGACGACGTCTACCACCAGCGCAACGACAACAAGGGCCCGATCAGCACGGCCGGTCCCGTGGACGAGTTCAACTCTGCTGCCAAGCGCTATGGCGGCGGATATTCGCGTCTTCTCGATACCTATGCATACACCAGCTTCAACATGGGCGAGACCCGTGCCACGGTGCGTCTGGGCAAGCAAGTGGTGAACTGGGGCGAGTCCATGTATTTTGCCAATATCGCTGCGGCCCAGGGCCCCAGCGATGCGGCAAAGGCCGCCTCGCCCGGAGCCGAAGTCAAGGAAATCCTGCTGCCTGAAGACCAGATCTCGGCCTCGCTGGAAGTCAGTCCCAAGCTCTCGCTGCTGGGTCACTACCAGTTCGGCTTCCACGAGACGCTGCTGCCTGCTCCCGGCATGTACACCAGCACCAGCAATGCCCTGGGTCCCGGCGCCTCCTGCCTGGGTGTCTACAACGGCGCGACCTGCCGAGGCCTGCGACGCGGCAATGACATCCGCCCCAGCAGCTCGGGTCAATGGGGTATCGGCGGTCGCTATCGCGTGACCGACGAGACGGAAGTCGGCCTCTACTACCTGAACTACAACGACCGCACTCCCTCGCTGGTCGTGAACATGAACGGCGCGATACCGACGGGCTACCAGGTTCGCTATTTCGACGATATCAAGATGCTGGGAACCACGGTCAGCACGACCTTCGGCAAGTTCTCGGCCTTTGGCGAAGCCAGCTACCGCAAGGGCACGCCCGTGCTCAACGGCAACGGTGTGGCGGTGCGTGGGGATGTGGTGCAGGGCAACGTCGGCGGTATCTTCAATATCGGCCGCACCGGTATCGCGGACGACATGTCCCTGGCCGCCGAAATCTCCGGCTCTCGCGTGATCAGCGTGGCCGATGGCAGCTCCACCGACAACCTGAGCTTCAAGACCCGCAACTCACTGGTGGCAGGCGCGACCCTGACGCTGGGCTACCCCGGCATCTTCGAGGGCTGGGATCTGAGCATCCCCATCAGCTATCAGTCGCAACTGCGCGGTCGTTCACTGGTCGGCACCTTCGGCGGCGGCCAGAGCGACAGCCGGTTGAGCATTGGCGCGACGTTTGTGCGCAAGAGCAATTTCTCGATCAACGTGGCCTATATCAACTACCTGGGCAATCCTTCCGCCGACTCCCTGCGCGCACGCCCTCTGGCCGACCGCGACCAGCTGTCGGTTACCGCCAAGTACTCGTTCTGAAGCACAGCAACGAGCCAGCACCACAAAAGCCCGGCTCTCCGGGCTTTTGTGTTTGAAAGAGGTCTGAGTACATGCCAATAACGACCGGAAAATGGATCGCCCCCTTGAGGGCCATGGCGCTGGGATTGATGAGCAGTGCCGCATCGGGGCAGTATCTGCTGGACGCCTTGCCTCCTTTGCCCAAGGTAGCTCCCTTGATGGCACCCACCGAGCTGCACGGTGATACACAGGGCGACATCCGTTTCAGGTCCAGCAGCCCATATGACCTCGATGTGCTGCTGGGCCAGCCGGCCAGGGCAGAGGCAACCATGGGCATGGGCAAGCTGTTCCTGCCCAAGGGGGCCAGCGAGAAGAAGCAGGTGCCGGCCATGGTGGTCCTGCCGGGCGGCGCCGGTGCCATTCCCGGGCGCGAGAGCGAAATGGCACAGATGCTGGCCGACAACGGCATTGCTGCGCTGCTGGTCGATAACTTCAAGCCGCGCGGCATCAGCGAAGACATGCCTTACGCGCTCAAGATCATGGGTACCTCCGAGTTCGATGCCGTGGCCGATGCCTATGCCGCACTCAAGGCCTTGAACAAACACCCCGCCATCGATGGCTGGCGTATCGGGGTGATGGGCTTTTCCAAGGGCGGAATCGCGGCGCGCATGAGTCTGGATGCCCGTATTCGAGACAAGCTGGCACCTTTCATCCAGCCCTTTGCCTTGCATGTGGACTTCTACGGGCCTTGCTACGCGCTGCTGCAGTCACGCAAGACCACAGGCTCGCCCTTGCTCAGCTTCAGAGCGGGGGAGGATGCATCGAATGATCTGGTTGCCTGCGCGCAGCAGGAAAAGATCCTGCGTGAGGCCGGCTCCGAAGTCAGCACCGTGGTCTATGCCAGGGCCGGCCATGACTGGGAAAGCGACAAGCCGCGCGAGATGACGAATCGTCCCTACCTGGCTGGCTGCACCATCGAGTTCAACGACAAGGACTTTCCCGTCTTCAATGGCCAGCCTCTGATTCCCGCCGGGGCTCAGACTGATCGCCAGACACGCTACAGAATCCGGGTGCAAAGCGGTAAAGCGCTGGGAGACTGCGTCAAGGTGGGCTATATCGCCGGGCGCGATGAAACCGCACGCAGCCTGGCCGGCAAGCAGTTGCTGCAGTTTCTCAAGGTAAAGTTCGAGCAGTAGCCAAGGTTCTGCAGAAAGCACGGAGGCCAGCGATCGCTGGCCTTTTTCATGTCTTGAGTCTGCCTCAAGTAGCTGTCCATGAAGGGGGTGAAACTATCAGGAGAGCAGCATTTCAATGAAAGGGCCGCGCAGCCATGCTGCGCGGCCTGGTGAAGTGCAGCGGCTCAGGCGGCGGCTTGCAGCACGCTGCGATCGCCGATCTCCAGCAGCATCGTCATGCTGCGCTTCTGGATGCGCCAGCCCGCCGGCAGCTGCATCCATTCGTCTTCATAGAAACCGATGGCGTCGTAGCGCAGATGACTGCGCGGGCCCAGTCCCTGATGCACGGCGCGTACCTGGATCCTGCTGCGTGGACGAGCCGGGTCGTCGGCATCGACCTCCAGATTGCCCAGCAGATGCTGGGTGGGGCCGCAGCCGTCGAGGTGTGTGCTGATCATGCGGCGGACCCTGGCGACCCCTTCGCAGAGGTAGCTGCCACCGTAGACCGTGGTGCAGTCGGGCGCGAACACCTGCTGCAGCAGGTCCCAGTTGCGCGTGTCGCAGGCCGTTGCATAGCGGATCAGGGTCTGGGCCAGAGCATGCTCGAGAAGAAGCTGCTCCAGCGTGCTTGCTGCAGTCTGCATCACAGTTTTCCGTTCACGGAGGACTGGGGTTCGGGTTTGAGCATGCCGCCTGCGTGGCTGATGCCCCCTGCGCTGCCTGCCGCATGGGCATGTCTGGGCTGCTGGTGCAGGCGCCTGACACGTGCCTTGGCTTCGGCCGCACCCACATTCAGCCAGTAGGCCATGGCGGGCAGCAGGAAGATGGCGCCAAGCATGTTTACGAGGAACATGAAGGCCAGCAGGATGCCCATGTCTGCCTGGAACTTCAGCGCCGAGAAAGCCCAGGTGCCCACGCCTATGGACATGGTCAGTGCCGTGAAGATGGCGGCATTGCCGCGCTGGCGCATGGCTTCATAGAAGGCCTCGCGCAGCGTGATGTCGCGCTCGCGCAGCTCGTGTTGCATGCTCTCGAACAGGTAGATGCCATAGTCCACGCCCACGCCCACGCCCAGGGCCACCACGGGGAGCGTGGGGACCTTCAGACCAATGCCCAGTATGGCCATCAAGGCATTGCAGAGTATGGAGACGATGGCCAGGGGCACGACAATGCACAGCACGGCGCGCCAGCTGCGGAAGGTCAGCCAGCACAGCAGTGTGATGGCGCCGAAGATGGAGCCCAGCATCTGCACTTCGGCATGTTCCACGGCTTCGTTGGTGGCGACCGCGACACCGGCATTGCCGCCGGCCAGCAGGAACTTGACGTTGGGCGTCTTGTCCGCAGCGATGAAGTGGCGCACCTCGTCCACCACATGGGTCAGCGTGGCGCCTTCGTGGTCCTTGAGGAAGACCTGCAGATTGATGACCTTGCAGCCTTCGGTGTTCAGGCCCAGATCGGGAGACAGTGCCTTGGCGCCCGAGCGCAACGCGGCTTCGGTGCGCTGCAGCGCAGCCCAGCGAGGGTTGCCCTCGTTGTTGCTGGACGCCGCAATCTTGGCCAGACCCGAGACGCTGGAGACAGATTGCACGCCGTCGACCCGGCGCATGCGCGATTCGAAGCGCTCCACGGCGTTCATCACCTGCCAGTTCAGGCAGCTTTCGTCGAGGTTGGAGGTTTCGACGAAGACGGACAGCACATCCATGCCGATCGAGTAGCTGCCGATGATGTTGTCGTTGTCGCGGTTGTAGCGCGATTCGGCGCGCAGCTCCGGAGCGCCCGTGCCCACATCGCCGGTCAGCAGCTTGCGCGACTCGTAGGTACCGACGGCCAGCAGCAGCAGCGACACCACCAGCGTCAGCATGGCGGGACGGGATTCGGCCAGTGCCGACAGCTTCCACCAGAGGGGGTTGCGGCCGTTGGCGGTGGAGGAGGGGGCCTGCAAGGCCTTTTTCTCCAGGCGCAGATTGGCCAGCACTGCGGGCAGGAAGACCTTGTTGGTGATGATCATCAGCAGCACGCCCATGCAGGCGGTCACGCCCAGCTCGTGCACGATGGGAATGTCGATCAACATGATGACCATGAAGCCCAGGGCATTGGTCAGCAGTGCCAGAGCGCCGGGAATGGCCAGCTTGCGAATCGCGTTCTCAGCAGCCAGCCTGGAGCTGAGGCCGGCGCGCACATCATGCTTCCAGGCGCCCGTCATCTGCACGGCGTGGGAGACGCCGATGGAAAAGATCAGAAAGGGCACCAGGATGGACATGGGATCGATGCCGTAGCCGATCAGCGGCAGGATGCCCAACAGCCAGATCACAGGCAGCAATGCCACGGCGAGGCCCACCACCGTGATGTTGGTGGACCGGGTATAGAGGCGCAGCATGATGGCCGTGATGACAAAGGCGATGGCGAAAAAGGTCATGACCGTGGTCAGTCCGTCCATCACATCGCCCAGCACCTTGGAGAAGCCGATGATGTGTATCGAGATGTCCTTGTTCTCGAACTTGCTGCGGATCTCTTCCAGGCGCTGCGCAACCTGGTGATAGTCGAGCTTTTCGCCGCTCTTGGGGTCGACCTCAAGGAGGTCGGCGCGCACCATGGCGGACTTCAGATCGTTGCTGACCAGCGAGCCGATCTGGCCGGACTTGGCCACGTTGGAGCGCACCTGGGCCAGGCCTTGCTCGTTGGCCTCGAAGCGGGACGGAATAAGTACCTCGCCCACGTAGCCGTCTTCGGTGATCTCGATGTACTTCACGTTCGGTGTGAACAGCGAATACACCTGGCCGCGATTGACGCCGGGGGTGAAGAAAACTTCGTCCGTCACGCCGCGCAGCGTATCGAGGAATTCCTTGTTGTAGATGTCGCCTTGCTGCCCCTTCCACTCCACGCTCACCAGAATGCGGTTGGCGCCCGAGAAGGTGGCTGCATGCTTGAGAAACGCCGTCATGTAATCATGGCGCATGGGGATCAGCTTGTTGAAGCCGGGGTCCAGATGCGTGCGCATGGCCGAGGCAGCCAGCAGTGCCGTGGCAATCAGCGTCAGCACGACGA
This sequence comes from Comamonas testosteroni TK102, assembly GCF_000739375.1. NCBI lineage: Bacteria > Pseudomonadati > Pseudomonadota > Betaproteobacteria > Burkholderiales > Comamonadaceae > Comamonas > Comamonas testosteroni. The sequence continues at coordinate 1,677,955 of NZ_CP006704.1, forward strand.
TGGACTTGCTCCACGAGATCAGCCAGCGTGCCGTGGATGCAATGAACCGGTCCAGCCGGCTGGTGGGTTCGCTCAGAGTCATGGGGTCGCTCCTGGGTCAGCCTGAGTGGCTGCCTTGGCTTGTTGTGAAGGAGGGAAGGGCTGGAGACCCGCATCGCTGGATATCCAGCCGCTGTCAGGGCCGGTCAGAACGATGTCGGTCAGGGTGGCGCGGCCCTTGGCACGTTGCAGGCTGAAGCTCTTGCCGCCGTCCTTGCTCAGGCCCAGCATGCTGCCCTGTCCCACCAGGATGAGGGTTCCGTCCTTTTCCTGGGCATGGCCGAAAAAGGAAACCGGAGCCGGTATCGCCGACTTGAGCCATGGCGTGCCGGGCGCTGCCTGCACGAAGGCGTTGCCGCGCATGCCATAGATCAGCCAGCCGCCATCGCGCGTGGCCATGGCGTTGTAGAAAGAGCCCTTGTAGAACTCGGGCTCGATCTGCCAGCTGGCGCCGGAGTCCTCGGATCTGATGACCAGACCGCGCTCGCCAACGATCAGCCAGTGCTTGCCGTCCTCGGTACTGGCAATGCGGTTCATGTGCTTGTCCTCAACCTCTGCGGGCAGGGCAAGCGGCTCCCAGGTCTGGCCGTTATCCCTGGAGGTGATGGCACGGCCGAAGGCGCCGACGCTGATCCAGTCGCCCGAGGGAAGGCGTGCGATCGACATCAGAGGCTCACCGTTTTCCTTGGAGAAGGCGACCTCCTCCCAGGTGCTGCCGCCGTCCTTGCTGCGCAGGATCCAGTCCTCATGACCCACGGCAAAGCCGGTCTTTCTGTCGGGCGCAAAAGCCATGCTGATGAGGAGTGCCTGGCGCTGCTCCTTGATCCGTGCCTGCAGCCAGTGTGCGCCCTTGTCGTCCGAGTACAGGATCTCGCCCAGTGCGCCAGCGGCCAGCAGACGTTCACCCACCTGTGTGACGGTGTTGAAATGGCTGCGCTCGACGCCAATGGTGGTGGGCGCCAGCGGGGGCGGTGTGCGGGGCGCAAAGGCGAGCGCTGAGGCAAAGGCCACCAATGCTGCTGCGCCTATACCGACGGCTGTTTTCACGTTGTCTCCTTGTTGATTCGTACACGCTGTGCATGTATTGCAAACACGGGTGCAGGTTCTTGATTTGGAGCTTCAGCAACATCGTCCGAATGGACGTTTGCCCGGAGAATTAGGGGTATGTACGGGGCCGGCTTTTTAGTCTCTACAGACGATGGATTCGGTCTGCTTCATTTACACAATGAATGCACACTTTCTTGGTAAGGGAGACATATGGGTTTGCAAGGAAAAGCGGCGCTGGTTGGCGTCGCGCAGTACAAGCCGCAGAAGTACGCAACGGCGCCGCGCATGTTCCATCTGGAGCAGGTGGCCGACCTGACGCTGCAGGCTCTGGAGGACGCCGGCATGGAGCTGTCCGAGGTGGACGGCCTGATCACCAGCGCTCCGCACTTTCATGAGGCCAGCTGCTTTGTGCCGGCCATGGCCGGCGAGTACCTGGGCGTGCGCCTGAACTTTGCCGAAGTGGTCGACCTGGGAGGGGCCAGCTCCGTAGCCATGGTCTGGCGCGCGGCGGCCGCGATAGAGCTGGGGCTGTGCAACACCGTGGTCTGCGTGCTGCCGGCGCGCATGGCACCGATCTCCGAACATGACGACCACATCAAGGAAGTCATGAGGGCCAGCCGCTTCGGCGGCCACAGCACCCGCTTTGGCGCACCCGAGGCCGAGATGGACCTGCCCTATGGTCATATGGCGCAGAACACCGGTTACGCCATGATTGCCCAGCGCTATGGCGCGGTTCATGGCTACGACGCGGCCGCTCTGGCGCGCATCAGCGTGGACCAGCGCTTCAATGCCTGCCACAACCCCGATGCCATGTTCTACGGTCAGCCCATCACCGTCGATGACGTGCTGAACTCGCGCATGGTGGCCGACCCACTGCATGTGCTCGAAATCGTGCTGCCGGCTGCGGGCGGCGGGGCCATGATCGTCACCCGTGCAGACCGTGCCAAAACCACCCGGCACCGCCCTGTCAGCATCGTCGGCTGCGGCGAGCATGTGAGCAGCAAGTCGCCCACCTATATGGCCGACATGCTGCAGACCCCCATCGGTCCGGCCTCTGCCAAGGCTTTCGAGATGGCGGGCATGCGCCCTTGCGACATGCATATGGCGCAGATCTATGACTGCTACACGATTACCGTGATGCTGACGCTGGAAGACGCGGGCTTTTGCGAGAAGGGCAAGGGCATGGACTTTCTGCGCAACAACGATTTCACCTTCAAGGGCAACTTCCCCATGAACACCCATGGCGGCCAGTTGAGCTTCGGCCAGTCCGGCACGGCGGGCGGCATGTCCCAGGTGATCGAGGCGGTACACCAGATTCAGGGACGTGCCGGCGACAGGCAGCTGGGTCGCAACGATCTGGCCTATGTGTCCGGTACCGGTGGCGTGATGAGCGAGCAGGGCGCCTTGATCCTGCGGGGAGCATAAGAACATGGCTTGGAACAAACCTCTGCCCCATCCCACGGAAATTTCTGCGCCGTACTGGGAAGGTCTCAAGGCCCACGAAGTGCGCATTCAGCAATGCGATCGTGGACATTCGCTGTTTTTCCCGCGCACCCATTGCCCCACTTGCGGATCGCGCTCACTGAAGTGGAGCAAGGTGTCGGGCGAGGGCACGCTCTACAGCTTCACCGTGGCGCGCATCCCCACCATGCCCGAGTTCACCGACGAGATGCCCCAGGCTCTGGCCGTGGTCGAACTGCGTGAAGGCGTGCGCATCAACACCACCATGGTTGGCGTGGCTCCCGAGGCGCTCAAGGTGGGCATGGAGGTACGCCCCGTGTTTGACGAGCGCCCCGGCGAGGTCACGCTGCTGCGCTTTACCGCCCATGCGGGCAGTCATCCGAGCGTCATCAAGGCCGATGCAGAGGCCGAGGTTGCCGTGGTGGAGCACTCTGCCGCTGCCAAGCGCAAGATTTCCGTCAAGGACATCGAGGCCATGAAGTCGCTGGTGTCCGAGGAGTACAGCCCCTGGTCCAACGAGTTCACCGTGAGCCAGGAAGTCATCAACGAATTTGCCAGGCTCTCGGGCGATGACTACTGGATTCACACAGACCCCGTGCAGGCGCGTGAGAAAAGCCCGTTCGGTACCACCATCGCCCATGGCGCACTGGTGCAGGTGCTGGCCAGTCAGCTCAGGATTCCGCTGGACTACGAGGTGGTGGACTTCAACAACATGGTCAACTACGGTTCGGATCGTCTGCGCTTCCCGACCCCGGTGCCCTCTGGCTGCAAGATCCGTGCGCGGGCTCGCATCAAGGCGGTGGAGCAGGTCAAGAGCGGCGTCCAGGCCACGATGGAACTCAACATCCATGTGGTCGGCCAGGACCGTCCTGCAGTCATCAACGACCTGGTGATTCTCTACATGTGATCGTCGCTGCCCGCCCTGTGAAGGCGGGTGTTTCAGTTTCTTCAAGGGTTGGGGCTTTGCGCAGGCAAAGCCCCTTTTTTGTGGCCACACACAGATGGGCTGCGTTCTCTGCTGTCGTGCAGAAAATATCAGACAAATTGGCTTTATAGCTATGCCTGTAAATCGATGACAGCTATCAAATTATGAGATTTGTGCTTGCCAGTAGCCCAAGCTGTGCGATGGCACCAGCGGGGTATCGGTCTGGGGTTGCCACCTAAGTAAATACCTGCTCATCAAAACGGACGATGTTGCGTTTTCCGTGCTGGCCATACTGCAAACCAGAAAGGCCATAGAGCCTGCACAGGAGACAAGCATGAAAACCTCTTTTCGCTGGATGAATGCACTTCGCGCAGTGTGGCTGGCCGCTGCGGCACTGGCGCTATACCTCCCCGCCATGAATCTGCCACAGAGTGCCGCGGTGGCGGCGCAGGCGGACTCTGCGCTCAAGCTGCCCGCCGGCATCGTGCTGGCCAGTGCCCAGACTTCCTGGAGCGCGGTTTTTGCATCGGGCTATTGAGTCCGGCAGACCTCGATGGGGCGCTGGAACCAGCGCCGTGGTGAGTTCGACCTGGCGCGCGCGCCACAGGACAGTGCAGTCCGGCGCCATGAAGCGCGCCGACAGCTACCGCGACCGGCAGTTTCCCGATCGCAAGGCGCCAGCGGCATCGGTGCTGATCAAGCCCAGCTCGGATACCAGCGTGCTGTTGCAGGCCGACTATCTGAAGGACAGCCGCCTGACGGACTTCGGTATCCCCGCGTACCAGGGCCGAGCTGTCAATGTGTCGCCTGGCACCTGCTACGGCGCGGCCAATGCCAGGGATGTGGATGTCAGCCGTGCCGAAGTGGCATCGCTGGGTGCGACGCTGAATCACCGTATCAGCGACAGCCAGTCCTTGCGCAATGCCTTGCGCTTCTGCGATGACCCGCTGGATAGAAACAACACGCTCGTGGGCTCGGTCAATGAAAAGGCCCCGAGCGCATCGCTGACCCGGAGCAATGGCCAGCGTGACGGGAGCGGCTTGTTCAACCAGACCGAACCGACCCAGAAGCTTGAGCTGGCGGGGAGGAAGCATCAGCTGCTGTATGGCTTCGAATTTGGTCGCCAGAGCAAGGACCTGCTGTCATACAGCCAGGTCAATGTGGCGACGGTCTCGCGGTTCAATCCGGTGCTGCCGACTTTGCCGCTGCGCATCAACGGCAAGCCTTCGGCGGACAACCACAGCGTCTTCAAGGTGGCCAGCCTGTATCTGCAGGATCTGGTCAGCATCAACTCTCAGTGGAAGGCTCTGGCCGGCGTGCGCTATGACCGTTTCCAGCAGGAAACGCATGAGCGCCAGCCGGGCAGGCCGGATCTGGGCCGCACGGACACCGCCTGGAGCCCGCGCGTCGGGCTGGTCTATCCGCCATCGTCGGCATGGTCTTGCCATGCATCGTGGGGCAATTCCTTCCAGCCCTCGGGCGAAACTTTTGCGCTGGCGGCAAACAATGTGGCCAGGGTCAGAGTCGCTGCCAGGGCCGACGGGCTGGATGGATGGAGGCCCGATGCTCAGGACGATGCCGCAAAAAAAGGGTTCAACGGCTGCCCCAAGCAGCCGCTGAACCCGATACAAAGCGGCAAAGAGAATGTGAAGTCAGGCGATCAGGGAGCCACGGCCACCTTCGGTGCCAGCTTCTGGCGCTCGCGCACCATGGTCAGTGCGGTGTCCTCGATCATGTCTTCCTGGCCGCCAACCATGCCGCGGCGGCCCAGCTCCAGCAGCAGCTCGCGCGCGGGGATGCCGTACTTGGCTTCGGCACGCTTGGCAAACAGCAGGAAGCTGCCGTAGACGCCGGCATAGCCCAGAGTCAGCGCATCGCGGTCGATGCGGATGGGAAAGTCCATCAGCGGCACGACCAGGTCTTCGGCAACGTCCTGAATCTTGAACACATCCACGCCGGTTTCAATGCCCATGCGCGCGCATACGGCGACCAGCACTTCCATTGGCGTGTTGCCTGCGCCTGCGCCCAGGCCGGCCGCTGCCGCATCGATGCGGTTGGCGCCGACTTCAATCGCGGCCAGCGAGTTGGCGATGCCCATGGCCAGGTTATGGTGGCCATGGAAGCCCAGCTCGGTCTCGGGCTTGAGGGCCTGACGAACGGCGGACAGGCGCTCTTTCACATCCTGCGGCAGCATATAGCCGGCCGAGTCCGTGATGTAGATGCAGTTGGCGCCGTAGCTTTCCATCAGCTTGGCTTGCTTGACCAGGCCTTCGGCGCTGTTCATATGGGCCATCATCAAAAAGCCCACGGTGTCCATGCCCATCTTGCGGGCCATGGAGATGTGCTGCTCGGAGACATCGGCTTCGGTGCAATGCGTGGCCACGCGGATGGTGGAGACGCCCAGCTCGTGGGCCATCTTCAGGTGATCGACGGTGCCTATGCCTGGCAGCAGCAGGGCCGAGACCTTGGCCTGCTTCATCAGCGGAATGACGGTGGACAGGTATTCCTCGTCCGTGTGTGCAGGAAAGCCGTAGTTGACCGAGCTGCCGCCCAGGCCGTCGCCGTGGGTCACTTCAATCAGGGGCACGCCGGCGGCGTCCAGGCCCGTGGCCACGGACTTCATCTGCGCAAGCGTCATCTGGTGGCGCTTGGGGTGCATGCCGTCACGCAGCGTCATGTCGTGAACGGTGATCTTCTTACCTTTGAGGGACATGTTCTTCTCCAGTATCAGGTGGCAACAGCGGCTTCAGCCAGCTCGAAGCGGCCGGCAAGGATTTCTCCGGCAAACATCTCGGCCGTGCGTGCGGCGGCGGCGGTCATGATGTCCAGATTGCCGGCGTACTTGGGCAGGTAGTCGCCCAGGCCTTCGACCTCCATGTAGATGGAGACGCGGTTGCCGTCGATGACGGGGCCGTTGACCAGCTTGTAGCCGGGCACGTATTTCTGCACTTCCTTGATCATGTCCTGCACCGAGGCTTCGATCTCTTCCTTTTTCGGCGCATCCACGGTCAGGCAGTGGATGGTGTCGCGCATGATGAGAGGCGGCTCGGCGGGGTTGATGACGATGATGGCCTTGCCTTTTTGTGCGCCGCCGATCTTTTCGACCGCGCCGGATGTGGTGCGGGTGAACTCGTCGATGTTCTTGCGGGTGCCGGGGCCGACGGAGCGGCTGGACACCGTGGCCACGATTTCGCCGTAGCTCACGGCCTGCACGCGCGACACGGCTGCCACCATGGGGATGGTGGCCTGGCCGCCGCAGGTGACCATGTTCACGTTCATGGCCTTTTCGGCCACCTTCTCGGACAGGTTCACGCTGGGCACGCAGTAGGGGCCGATGGCCGCAGGCGTCAGGTCGATCATCAGCACGCCCAGCTCGTTGAGCTTGCGGCTGTTTTCGGCGTGGACATAGGCGCTGGTGGCGTCGAAGGCGATCTGGATGCCGTCTTCCTTGACGAAAGGCAGCAGGCCGTCCACCCCCTCGGCTGTGGTCTTGATACCCATTTCGCGGGCGCGCTTGAGACCGTCGGATTCGGGGTCGATACCGACCATCCACACAGGCTCCAGCAGGGGGGAGCGCTGCAGTTTCATGAGCAGGTCGGTACCGATGTTGCCGGGGCCGATCAGTGCGCACTTGATTTTCTTTTGCGTCATGGTGTCTTACTCCGTGAATTGAATGGAACAGCTGCCCATGCCGGCGATGACCATCTCGAAGCGGTCGCCGGCAGCGGCAGGAACCAGCGGGGCGAGGGAGCCCGAGAGAATGACCTCGCCTGCCTTGAAGGGGATGCCGAAAGCGCCCAGGGTGTTGGCCAGCCAGGCCACGGCTTCGGCAGGGTGGCCCTGCACGGCGCTGCCCAGGCCCGATCCGGCGGGTTGGCCGTTCTTGCTCATCTGCATGGAAGCAGCGGCCAGGTTCAGAGTGGCCGGATCGGTGTGCTGCTTGCCAATGACAAAGACGCCACAGGATGCGTTGTCGGCCACGGTGTCCTGGATCTTGATCTTCCAGTCGTTGATGCGTGAATCAACGATCTCGAAGCAGGGCGCCACCCATTCGGTGGCGGCCAGCACGTCTTCCTTGGTCACGCCCGGGCCCTGCAGGTCCTTCTTGAGCATGAAGGCGATCTCGCCTTCGGCGCGGGGCTGGATCAGGCCTGCAGACTTGAGCGAGACGGCGGCGCCGTCCTCGTATTCCATGGAGTCGGTCAGAAATCCGAAGTCGGGCTGGAACACACCCAGCATGTCCTGCACGGGCTTGGAGGTCACGCCGATCTTCTTGCCGATCACATGTTCGCCCGATGCTTCGCGCAGGCGCAGCATGTGCAGGGAGATGTGATAGGCGTCTTCCACCGTCATGTCGGGGTGGCTGTCCGTCAGCGGTGCCAGCGTCCTGGCGGTGCGCAGCGCGTCATACAGGCGCCGGCCCTGAGTTTCGATGAATGGCAGATCAAGTTCGGTGGTACTCATGGATTCAACCGTTTTTCATGAAGTCGATGCAGGTGCGGTTGAACATCTCGCGATGCTCGACCTGCACCCAGTGGCCGCACTGGTTGACCAGCACCACGCGGCAGTTCTTGATGCCCTTGGCCAGCTTGTCGGCACCGCCCACGGGGTTGAAGGCGTCCTGCATGCCCCAGAAGCCCAGCACATTGCACTTCAGTTCGGGCAGTTGCTCTGTCATATTGGGGATATACAGGCGCTGGCGCGAGGCTTCGGTCTGGGTCAGAGCAATGGGCGCACGCTCATTGATGATCTCGTCGGTCAGCAGCGCCTGGTCCACCACCTGCATGCTCATGACGGCGCGCATGGCTTCTGGGCCCGTCTTGCCCGACTTGTAGACATTGAACATGTTGGCAATGCCGGGCATGGCCATATAGGCTTCGAACTCTTCCACGCCACCGGGTGCCATGAGGATCAGGCTCTTGACGTCTTCGGGGTGCTTGAGCGCATAGCCCAGAGCCACGGCGCCGCCCAGCGAGTTGCCCAGAATGGTGATGTTCTTCAGGCCCAGCTGGTCCACCAGCCCCTTGACGCCGGCGATGAAGAAATCCATGTCGTACTGCCTGGGCTCTTCGGTCTTGGACGACAGGCCGTATCCGAGCAGATCGGGAACGATGGAGCGAAAGCCGGCTGCCGCAAATTCAGGGTAGTTGCCCTTGAAGTTGCTGTAGCCGCTGGCGCCGGTGCCGGCGCCGTGCAGGAAGATGACGGGATCACCCGAACCCTGCTCGTGGTAGTGCACGCGCTGGGGATGGCCGGCCACATTGCCGATGTCTACATATTTGCCTTCGGGAATGGAAAAAGTGCTCATCTCTGTTCTTTATGGTTGGAGTGGGTAGGCGAAGGCTGTCTCCTGCCTTCGGGTGAGGAGTCGTTGCTGGGGCCTGCTCTCAGGCCCTGGCCTGCCAGAGCTTGGGCAGGCCGGGGTCCGTGGCGGCAATGGCTTTCTTGAGCAGATTGCGCAAGGTGGCGGCTTCCATCTCGCCCAGGCTGGCGATCAGATCGGTTTCCACGGCCTTGGCGGCGGCCAGCACATGGAGGATGGACTCGTTGCCTTGGGCGGTCAGTTGCAGGGACTCGGTGCGGTCACGGCTTTCCTCCACCCAGCCTTTGCTGATCAGCGACTGCAGGGCCACGGCACCGATATCGGTGCCGGTATAGGCCATGTGAGAGGCAATCTCGGCAGGCGACTGGGGCTGCTGGATGCTCAGCAGCGAGAGCACGTAGAAATCGGCGTCGGTCATGCCGTATGCCGCCATGGGCCTGCGCAGGCCGCTCAGAAACTGGAAGTGCGCTCGGCCCATCAGATAGCCGATCAGGTTTTCGGAATAGGCAGTGTTGGTGTCGGCCTCAGGTTCGCTGGCCACGGGGCCTGCCTTGCGCGAAGCCATGGCGTAGCCACCCGTCACATAGAGCAGCGGTGGGTGAGGGGTGGCGTCGTAGCCTGTGACCTCGCCCACGAAGATGATGTGGTCGCCGCCGTCGTACTGGAAGGCTGTCTTGCACCGGAAGCGTGCGCTGCAGTCCTGCAGCAGCGGGGCATGGGCTTCCTCGGAGTCCAGCGGCAGGCCCGAGAACTTGTCCTCGCCGACGCGCGCAAAGCGGTTGGAAAGTGCTTCTTGCTCGTTGGAGAGGATATGCACATTCCAGGTGCTGGCGCTCTGGAACACCGGCAGGCTGCGCGCGTTCTTGGCCAGGCTCCACAGCACCATGGGGGGCTCCAGCGAAACCGAATTGAAGCTGTTGGCGGTGATTCCCACAGGCTCGCCATTCTCGGCACGGGTGGTGACGATGGTGACCCCGGTGCCGAACATGCCCAGGGCGCGGCGAAAGTCTTTGGGGTCGAAGGTTGCTGCAGTACTTTGCATGAGGTGAATGTCTCCTTGCTGCAAGAGTGCTGCGAACGGGGTTTTGATGAATCCTTCACTTGGACTAGCAGGGAAAAACCGGGACTGGTATTTGTCCTAGGCCCTGTGTTTTTGCTGCATCCGATCCAGTTCCTGAAAGCTCCGCAAACGCCTGCGTCATCGTTAGTCTGATCGGACGATGAACGGAAAATTGCATGGTGCGAGCATTTCTGTCATAGGCGAGAAGCCTTGCCCACCACACCACAAGCCGTCCGGTGGAGCGGCAACCGGAGACCTGAATGAACACAATGACAGACAACTACCTCACCCCCGATGCGCTGGCCGTGATCGAGCGTGCCAAGGCTCTGGCGCCCAAGCTGGCGGCCCGCGCCCAGCAGGCGGATCGCGAAGGAAAGATCAGCGACGAAACCGTTCAGGAGATGGCCGAGGCAGGTCTGTTCCGTGTGTTGCAGCCCAAACGCTGGGGCGGCTATGAAATGGATCCCCGTGTGTTCTACAGCGTGCAGATGGAACTGGCCAAGGGCTGCATGTCCACGGCCTGGATCTATGGCGTGGTCGGTGTTCACCCCTGGCAGCTGGCGCTGTTTCCCGCGCAGGCGCAGGAAGATGTCTGGGGCAAGGACACGGGCGTGCGCATTGCCTCGACCTATATGCCCACCGGCAAGGCCGAGCCCGTGGAAGGCGGCTTCCGGTTCAACGGTCGCTGGAGCTTTTCCACCGGCTCCAAGCATTGCGACTGGCTGTTTCTCGGCGGCCTGCTGCCCAACCGTGATGGCACGCCCGGCATGGAGCATGTGACCTTTCTGCTGCCCAGGTCGGACTACCGCATCGAGGACAACTGGGATGTGCTGGGGCTGCGCGGCACGGGCAGCCATGACATCGTGGTGGAAAACGCCTTTGTGCCCGCTCACCGCATCCAGTACACCAATGACCACAGCGATGTGGGCTGCCCCGGCCGCAAGGAAAACTCGGGCTGGCTGTTCCGTATCCCGTTCACCCATGTGTTCCAGCGTGCCGTGTCCACGGCATGCCTGGGCGCACTGGAAGGCACGATTGCCGCCTTCACCGAGCGCGCTACTGCCCATGTCGGCAAGCATGGAAACAAGATGGCTGAGGACGTGAACGCCCAGACGGCAGTGACCGAGGCCACGATTGCACTGGACCAGCTCAAGCTGGTTCTGTTCCGCAACTACGCCCGCATCGTCGATGCTGCCAAGACCGGCATTCAGCTGTCGCTGCAAGAGCGCCTGCTGCAGCGTGCGCAAGCTGCCCATGTGCCCAAGCTCACGGGCTTTCATGTCAACGAGATGATGCGCGCCTGCGCTGCCAGCGGCACCTTCAAGAGCAACCCCATCGAGCGTGTGTTCCGCGACATCCATCAGGGCCGTACCCATATCGCGAACAATACCGACGCCTATGTGCGTGCCTATGGCTCGCATGTACTGGGTATTCCTAACCAAGAAGCGTATGTGTAAGTCGCTCTGATTGCGAGTGCGGTGGTGGTCTTTGCAGGGGCTGCCGCCGCATGCAGGTATTTGCAGAAGCCCATCCAGTAAAACAAATATTTCGGAGACAAGGTATGGCAGAACAGGAATATGACCTGATCGTCGTGGGCTCGGGGGCCGGCGCTTTGCTGGGCGCGATTCGTGCGCAGGAGCAGGGTCTCAGGACTCTGGTGGTGGAGAAGACCGAACTGTTTGGTGGTACCTCGGCCCTGTCCGGTGGCGGCATCTGGATTCCGGTCAATTACGATCAGAAAAATGCCGGCATCCAGGATGATCTGGAAACTGCGTTCGGCTATTTGAAGCGCTGCGTGCGCGGCATGGCCACCGACGACCGCGTACTGGCCTATGTGGAAACCGCCAGCAAGATGGCCGAGTACTTGCGCCAGATCGGCATTCCCTACCGTGCCATGGCCAAGTATGCGGATTACTACCCCCATATCGAAGGCTCCAGGCCTGGTGGCCGCACCATGGATCCGGTGGATTTCAATGCAGCCAAGCTGGGCGTGGCTGCGCTGGAGACCATGCGCCCCGGCCCTCCGGGCAATCAGCTGTTCGGCCGCATGAGCATCAACGCCTTCGAGGCGCATTCCATGCTGTCGCGCGAGCTGAAGTCGCGCTTCACCATCCTCGGCATCATGCTCAGGTATTTCCTGGACTACCCCTGGCGCCGCAAGACCAAGCGTGATCGCCGCATGACCGGCGGCCAGGCGCTGATTGCCGGTCTGCTGACCGCGGCCAACAAGGCGGGTGTCGAGCTGCGGAGCAATAGCCCGCTCAAGGAGCTGGTGCAGGACGCATCGGGGCGTGTCACCGGAGTTGTCCTTGAAAAGAATGGTCAGCGCACACAAGTCAAGGCCAGGCGTGGCGTGCTGCTGGGCGCCGGTGGCTTTGAGCGCAACCAGGAAATGCGCGACCAGTATCTGAACAAGCCCTCCAGGGCCGAATGGACGGCCACCCCTGTGGGCGGCAATACCGGCGATGCCCATCGCGCAGGCCAGGCTGTGGGTGCGCAGCTGGCGCTGATGGACTGGTCCTGGGGCGTACCCACCATGGACGTTCCCAAGGAACCCGCTTTCCGCGGCATTTTCGTGGAGCGCTCGCTGCCGGGTTGCATGGTGGTCAACGCGAAAGGGCAGCGCTTTTTGAATGAATCCGGCCCTTATCCCGAGTTCCAGCAGGCCATGCTGGCCGAGCATGCCAAGGGCAATGGCGGCGTGCCTGCATGGATTGTGTTCGATGCCAGCTTCCGCGCGCAAAACCCCATGGGTCCTCTGATGCCCGGCTCCGCCGTGCCGGATAGCAAGCTGCGCAAGAGCTGGCTGAACAATGTCTACTGGAAGGGCGAGACGCTGGAGGATCTGGCGCGCCAGATCGGCGTGGATGCAGCCGGGCTGAAGGACAGTGCTCGGCGCATGAGTGAATATGCCAGGACCGGCAAGGATCTGGACTTCGACCGCGGCGGCAATGTGTTCGACCGCTACTACGGCGATCCGCGACTTGGCAATCCCAACCTCGGCCCCATCGAGAAAGGCCCGTTCTACGCCATGCGCCTGTGGCCCGGCGAGATCGGCACCAAGGGCGGGCTGCTGACCGACAGGGAAGGCCGTGTGATCGACACCCAGGGCCGGATCATCGAAGGCCTGTACTGCGTGGGCAACAACTCCGCCTCCGTCATGGGGCCGGCCTACGCCGGTGCTGGTTCCACCCTGGGGCCAGCCATGACTTTCGCCTTCCGCGCCGTGGCCGACATGGTAGGCAAGCCTTTGCCACTCGAGAACCCGCATCTGCTGGGCAAGGCCATTTAGGAAGGAGGCGTGGAGATGTCCAATTCCAAGAAACTCGTCAGCACCGTCAATCCCGTGAGGGCTGCGCTGGATGTGCGCTCGGCCGATGAGATCCAGTGGTCCGATGCCAGTGATGTGGTGGTTGTCGGTTGGGGGGGCGCAGGCGCCAGCGCAGCCATCGAGGCACGCGAGCAAGGTGCCGAGGTGCTGGTCATCGACCGTTTCGGCGGCGGTGGTGCCAGTGTGCTTTCCGGCGGCGTGGTCTATGCCGGCGGCGGCACCAGATACCAGAAGGAGGCCGGCTTCGAGGATTCGCCCGAAGCCATGGCGGCTTACCTCAAGCATGAGGTCAATGGCGTGGTCAGCGACGAAACACTGGCCCGCTTCAGCCGCGACAGCGTGGACAACCTCGACTGGCTCGAGAAGCAGGGCGCCACATTTGCATCCGCCATGCCGTCGTACAAGACATCCTATCCGGCCGACGGCATGTATCTCTACTACTCGGGCAACGAGGTCGTGCCGGCCTACGGCAACCCCCAGCTGAGCAGCAAGCCCGCGCCGCGCGGTCATCGCGTGGTGGCCAAGGGGCAGTCGGGAGCGACGTTCTTCGCCGCGCTGCAGAAGTCCACCTTGGCACACGGAGCCCGTACCTTGACGCAGGCTCGCGTCCAGCGCCTGGTGCGCGAGAAGGACAGCGGCCGCGTGTTGGGCGTGGAGGTGATGGTCTTGCCCGAAGGCGATCCACGTACCGAGCGCCATAAGAAGCTGGACGAACTGGTGGCCAAGTGGCGTCTGTATCAGGCGCCACGAGCCCAGGCGGGGCGCCGCGAAGCGGCACAGATCGAAAGCGAGATCGGCGAGAAGCGCTATATCCGCGCCCGCAAGGCGGTGGTGCTGTCCACCGGTGGCTATATCTTCAATTCGGAGCTGCTGGATCGGCATGCGCCGGCCTACAAGCCTGGCTGGCTGACCGGTGCGGCGGGCTGTGATGGCTCCGGTCTGCGGCTCGGGCTGTCCGTGGGAGGGGTGGCCCAGGACCTGAACAATATCTCGGCCTGGCGCTTCATCACGCCGCCCTCGGTCTGGCCCAAAGGTCTGGTGGTCAACACCCGCGGCGAGCGCTTTTGCAACGAACAGGTCTACGGTGCCAAGCTCGGCTACGAACTGATGGAAAAGCAGGGCGGCAAGGCCTGGCTCATCATTGACGGCAAGCTGCGCAGGCAGGCCGCCTGGCAGTGCCTGTTTGGAGGCCTGTGGGCTTTCCAGTCCATGCCCGCATTGGCGCTGATGTACAAGGTCGCGATCAAGGGCCGATCGGTCGCCGATCTGGCCCGCAAGCTCGATATGGATGCGGCGGTGCTGCAGCGCCAGTTTGACGGTGCCAATGCCGCTGCTCGCGGCGAGATCGAAGACCCTCAGGGCAAGTCCAGGGATATGCGCCATGAGTTCAAGGGTGGTTCGCTGTTTGCCATCGATATCTCCATCAGCCAGAAGATGTTCCCGCTGGCCGTGCTGAGTCTGGGAGGTCTCAGGGTCAACGAGGACAACGGTGCGGTGATTGATGGTGCAGGCCGGGACATTCCTGGGCTGTATGCCGCAGGGCGTACCGCCATCGGCGTGGCTTCCTCGCGCTATGTGAGTGGCCTGTCTCTGGCCGACTGTGTGTTCTCGGGCCGCCGTGCCGGCAAGGCTGCGGCGCTTGAGGATGACAAGTCCCTGGCCGGCCAGACCGCGCGACAGCAGGCACCCGCTGTGGAAAGCATCAGTTCCTGACCCCTTGAATCGGGGGGGGGCGATCCTGCGCCGGGGCGCCGCTGCAAGACGGCACAGAAAGAGTGAGTAAGGGGTAAGAAGAAATGAGCAGTGAAGCCATGACAACCGCATCGCGCTACCACCCGCTGCGTGTGCGTGCAGTGATTGACGAGACGCACGATACCAAGTCCATCGTCTTCGAAGTGCCGGGGGAGCTGGCGGAGCAGTTCAGCTATCGGCCTGGCCAGTTTCTGACATTGCGTCTGCCCATCGAAGGACGTTATGTGCCTCGCTGCTATTCCATGTCCAGCGCTCCGACGCTCGACGATGCCTTGCGCGTGACCGTCAAGCGCGTGGACAAGGGGCGAGGCTCCAACTGGGTGTGCGACCGGATCCGGGTCGGTGATTCCATCGAGCTGATGCCGCCCTCGGGCTTGTTCTCGCCGCGCAATCTGTCGCAGAACTTCTTGCTGCTGGCAGGTGGTAGCGGCATCACGCCGGTGTTCTCCATCCTGCGCACCGTGCTCAAGCAGCATCAGGGCAATGTAGTGCTGTTCTATGCCAACCGCGACGAGCGCTCGGTCATCTTCAAGAAGGACCTTCAGTTGCTGGCGGCCGAGTATCCGGATCGCCTGCAGGTCATTCACTGGCTGGACTCGGTGCAGGGTGCGCCGTCGCAAAAGCAGCTCGCTGCCTGGGCCACGCCGTGGGTGGCCGATGCGGGCCAGGCCTTTATCTGCGGGCCGGGCCCCTTCATGGATGCCGCACAGGCCGCGATGATAGAAGCCGGCATGCCAGCCGATCAGGTGCATGTGGAGCGCTTTGTCTCCCTGCCTGACGAAGAGACCCTGCAGCAGCTGCAGGAGGCTGCAACTCCCGTGGCGGCCGCTGTCGAGCAGGCCGTGGTGCAGCTGCGCCTGGACGGCGAGGAATACGAATTCAGCTGCAGCGGCACGGAGACCATCCTGGAGGCCGGACTGCGCGCCGGCATCAACGTGCCGTACTCCTGCCAGGCCGGCATGTGCGCCTCCTGCATGTGCCAGGTACAGGACGGCAGCGTACACCTTCGTCACAACGAAGTGCTGGATGCCAAGGATCTGTCCAGGAACTGGACGCTGGCCTGTCAGTCCGTGCCCACCAGTGAAAAGCTGCGCGTCAAATTTCCGGAGTAATTTATGTCGAAACCCAACCAGAATGCGATGCCCGAGTCCTCGCTGACCTTGCCGGGCATGCTGGCCGATGTGGTCAGCCGCTTTTCCACCCGCGCGGCGATTGTCGAAAGCGGCAAGTCCATCAGCTATGCCGAGCTGCAGCAACTGAGCCGCCAGGCCGCACGAGCCTTGATGAGCCTGGGCGTGCAGGCCGGTGACCGGGTGGCGCTGTGGGCGCCGAATCTCAGCGAGTGGATCGTGGCCGCCTGCGGCGTGCATGCCGCAGGCGGCGTGCTGGTGCCCTTGAACACCCGGATGAAGGGCGCCGAAGCTGCCGACATTCTGGAGCGCAGCCGCGCCAGGGTGCTGGTATGCGTGGGGGACTTTCTGAATAACTACTACCCCGATCTGCTGCAAGGTCTGCGCCCTGCCACGCTGGAGCAGGTGGTGGTGCTCGGTGACAAGGTGCTGCCCAGCGCAGACCTGAGCTGGGCGCAGTTCATGGCCAGGGCCGAGAGCACGACTGCCCAGGCCCAGCAGCAGCGCGAAGCCGGGATCAAGCCAGACGACACGGCCGACCTGATGTTCACCTCCGGCACCACAGGCCGCCCCAAGGGCGTGATGTGCGCTCACCGACCGACGATTCTGGCTTTCAAGGCCTGGTCGGAGGTGGTGGGTTTGACCGAGGGCAGCCGCTACCTGATCGTCAACCCCTTCTTCCACACCTTTGGCTACAAGGCAGGCTGGGTGGCGGCCTTGCTTCAGGGCTCCACCGTCTATCCCGAGCAGGTGTTCGATGCACAGGCCATCTTGCAGCGCATCGAGAGCGACCGCATCAGCTTCCTGCCCGGGCCGCCCACCCTGTTCCTGTCCATGCTGGCGCATCCGGGGCTCAAGGATTTCGATCTGAGTTCGCTGCAGTCCTCCGTGACTGGCGCCTCCACCGTTCCTCCCATTCTCATCAAGCGCATGCGCGAGGAGCTGGGCATCCAGAATGTCACCACGGCCTACGGCCTGACGGAATGCGGTGGTTGCGCCACGCTCTGCGAGCCGGCCGACAATGTGGAAACCGTGGCCAATACCTGCGGCAAGGCCCTGCCCGGGACCGAGGTGCGCTGCGTCAACGAGCAGGGGCAGCCCGTGGCCCCCGGCGAGGCGGGCGAGGTGCTGCTGCGTGGCTATCACATCATGCAGGGCTACTTCGAGGACGAAAAAGCCACGGCCGAGACCATCGATGCCGATGGCTGGCTGCATACCGGCGATGTGGGCGTGCTTGACGAGCGCGGCTATCTGCGCATCACCGACCGCCTCAAGGACATGTTCATCGTGGGAGGCTTCAATTGCTACCCCGCAGAGATCGAGCGCATGCTCTCCAATCATCCCGAGGTGGCACAGGTCGCCGTGGTCGGAGTGGCCGACGAGCGCATGGGTGAGGTGGGCTGTGCCTGCGTGGTGGCACGCAACGGCATCACGCTGGACAAGGAAGCCTTCACCGCCTGGTGCCGCGCGAATATGGCCAACTACAAGGTGCCGCGCTTCGTGCTGCAGCTGGACGGCCTGCCCGTCAACGCCTCCAACAAGGTGCAAAAGCGCGATCTGCTGCAGATCGTCAAGAGCCGGCTCGCGCCTGCTTCACAGCCGGCCTGAACAGGACTGTCTGAAAAAGCCAGGCGGTTTTCGGAAAGCGGCCGAAAATCATGGCTATAATTCAGGTCTGCTCTGTAAGGCGCGCAGCTTTTCAGAAATGCGGGAATAGCTCAGTTGGTAGAGCGATACCTTGCCAAGGTATAGGTCGACGGTTCGAACCCGTTTTCCCGCTCCAGGTTTTGAAAAGGGAAGCAAAAGCTTCCCTTTTTTATTGCTTTGGTCGCCTGGCTGATGCAATACTTCCCCCTGGCGCCCGGCGCTGGTGGTGAAGTGGGCCTCGATGGTGAAATTGGTAGACACTTGGGACGATTCGGTACTTGTGAGAATGTGGACACATGTGCTACGAGGGAAACTTTAGCCCTTGAGCAATTTATGTGTCCATTTTTTTTGCAAGAGATATGGACACATTTCAAGGAGCCTTGCTTGAATTTGTCCATATCGCTCGGAGGCAAAGCACTTATCAAGTCTGGCCAGAGCATCCCTACGCGGTTTCCTAGACTCCAATCTGGAGCCTTTGTCGGCTTAGAGCGGCTAACACCACCTATCCACGAAGCGTGCACAGATGATCCAGCGGCCAGTTTCAGCAACGCGTCGTGGATATCCAGCCGCCTTTCAAAGCGGATGCGCAGCTTGCCAAAGCCTGCAAACCAGCCATGTGTGCGTTCTACAACGCAGCGATGCTTGCCTAGCTTTTCGCTGCTCTCGACACCTCGCCTGGCAATCCAGCTGGCAATGCCTCGTCGCCTGAGATAGGCGCGGCAGCGCTTGTAATCGTAGCCTTTGTCCGCATGCAGCTTCGCCGGCCGCTTGCGTGCCAGCCCCGGCAAGCCGGCAATGGCTGGAATCGCATCCATACACTTCTCGAACATCATGGAGTCATGCCTGTTGGCTCCACTGATGAGGATCACCAGTGGGATGCCTCTGGCATCTACGACGATATGCCGTTTGGAGCCGAGCTTGCCTCTGTCGGTGGGGTTGGGCCCGTTTCCTAGTCCACCTGAGGCTTGGCACCGAGGAGCTATCTATGCTGGCTCTGCTCCAATTAATCTGGTCATGCTCGCGCAGACGTACCAGCATGGCTTGGTGCAAACGCTGCCAACGCCATTGTCCGTACAGCCGCTTGGCGGCCTACTGGTTCACTCGGCAGCGATATCTTTTCTCTATAGCTATCACTAGCTCAGAAAAATCAGTCTCTAGAGCTTCTGCCATTCTAAAAAGCACAACAAGTGATGGCTGTGTCTGGGCGGTTTCAATTTTTGCCACGAATGTCCGGTGAACTTGCGCCCTATGCGCAAGTTCTTCCTGACTGATCTTGCACTTGGCGCGCCGATGCTTAATTTCGATAGCAATAGCGCCTTGTATTTCTATGTCATTTGGACTTTTCATGGCGTGAAATGTCCAATGCATGAATCACTTATGCACCACCATTTATGGTGCAAAATAGCATCTTGCTAGCAAATTTAAGTTCCTTGGAAAGGCAAAGATGTCCACCTCCGCAGAAATTTCGGTCGGGCTTACGTACGCTGATGTTCAGCAAAAAATGCGTGCCAAGGATTGGTTAGAGCACCCACTTGCAGACTTCTCGACTGAGGAGCTTGAGAGGTTAGTTCCCTGTATCCAGAAATTAGACAACTTCAGTTCCGATGCATTGCTGGGTGGTAGGTTAGGTCCTTTTTCCCTCGCTCCCGTGGCCCTTGTCTTTCACATATTTCGAAGACACCCTGCGTTGGCCAGTGCTCGGACAACTTCGCCAGAAATGCTTCCTGAGCGGCACATCGACAAGGGCCTGAAACTGTTCCTTTCATACGTCGAGCAAGAGATTTCCTCTCGACGCCAACGCGTTGACAGTGGCACGGCCTTTGAAACTCTCATCGATGGATTCGAAAAGATCCTGTCATCAGAGTAGTTTCGCCACAGTTTTGGTTCGTCCACGATACCGCCTCAACCGATTCCTCTCGTAGTCACAAAGGATCCTTGTGATGAAAGTAGCACCCATAGATTTCCCCAGGCAGCCATGCTTCAGCGCACTCTCCGGCACTCAACCGAAATTGAGCGTTGTAGAAATAGACGGTCGCTACTACTTAGATCAGCCAAGCGAGGATGAAATCTATCAACGCTATGAGATGTGTGCTGATCTGGTTGAACAGCTTGTTGCGTACTGCAACAGGACAAAGCAGCCTAGCCACACGTGGGAGGCACTACTAAACGCAGTAGCACTTTCATTGACGCAAAAGTCTTGGGGTCTCACCCCGGAAGAAAATGCGTGGATCATGACCAAGCTGCGAAGTAACTTTCCTACCTCACCCAACGAGTAAAGCAACACCTGGTGGTCAGTTCACTAAAGTGGGCAACGTCAAACTCAGACTCACTCAAGGATAAGTAGCGCGCGCTGATACCTCTAAGTACCCAAGCACTATGCTTAAGCCTCATCAATCAAGAGCACTGTTCTTGGACTTCGATGGAGTACTTCATCCGCCGGAAGCCATTGCAGGAGCTAGGCCTCCTCTCACCGCGAATCAGATCAGAAAGAGCTTTCCAGACACGTTTCAACATCTGCCAACCTTGCATGACCTTTTGCACAAGCATGATGACGTGGCCGTTGTCGTCTCTAGCTCTTGGCGCTTGTTCCTTTCGGATGCAAATCTGGTCGATTTGTTGACGCCAATTTCAACGTGGTTTGCAGGTTCCTTAAGCAGATATAAGGGGAAGGATGAGGCTATACGTGATTGGCTGACGCATCATCAAGTCAATGATTTCGCTGTGCTGGATGATGTTGCCCAATTTTTCTCAGAAGGCTCAAAGTCGCTGATCCTGTGTGACCCTAGGAGAGGCCTTTCTGACCCCTTAGTTCAAGGCAGAGTAAGGAAATGGCTCCAATTGGCTAGCCACTGAAAGAATTGCGTACTCAGTTGATGCCTCCAAGTGGTGGGGTTTCATTGCCAGAAGGTCTAAGTGACCAGAGCTCTGTAGCTCAGTTGGTGAGCTGGAAGTATTGAGAGCCTTAATGTCGCCTGCTGCAAAAAACTGCATTTTTCCGAAGAAGATCGGCCATGACGAACATGGACATCAATAGGTCAGAGTCGTCTGGTTGCGGACCGGTTCTGTACCTCGATTTCGACGGCGTTTTACATCACCATAATGTGCTTTGGTCAGCATCAAAAGGGCCCTACCTAGACGCATCTTCCAGAGACAGGTTATTCGAACATGCTCCTTTGCTAGTCAAGCTCTTGGAGCCTCATTCCGCAGTCCGCATCGTTCTGTCTACTTCCTGGGTCATGAAGTACGGTTGTCATGGTGCCGCACGCCGTCTGCCTCTTGAGTTGCGCACCAGGGTCGTCGGGGCAACCTTTCACAGCCAGATGAATCGGACCGAATTCGAATCAGCTTACCGAGGTATGCAGGTCTGGGCAGATGTGTTTCGTCGCCGTCCATCCGATTGGCTTGCTATTGACGATGACTATCTGCAGTGGCCCGCTTGGTGTCGTGACAAGCTTGTCAGATCACATCCTGAAAAAGGTCTGGCGGATCCGGCAGTTGTAGAGCAGGTTCGACTTGGTCTGCAGCGGATCACCCACGGCCAATGACGCTGTAACCTCAAGCCCCCTTCAAGGCTCACGAGGTGCACTCGAAGCAGTCACTCAGGTGCGGCATAACCTGTTCATGAGCCGCTTTAAACGGGCTCCACTAACCTTCGTGTTGCAACTGACAGCGACACGCTAAACCTGTCAGTTGTCAGCCCCTGCATTGGTGCTTGAAGGACCGCTATGCAATGATTTTCCGTGTTCGTAGCTGTATTGCGACCTACCGGTCATCGCTCCATAACAGCCATCCAAGCATCAATGCTGTCGATAGCTCAATGCCGGGTTTCATGTTAGTAGCCAACAGCCGCCGTCAGTGCGCCCGAGGGGTGTTGAAACTCCATTTTGTGGCTTTCGAATAGGCGTGGCCGACCTGGGGTAGCCATTGAGATTCAACAGCTTCGAGCTGCCTTCGTGTTTGCAGAGGCCTGAGTCAAATATCCCTGCGAATGAGCGCACCCTTGAATAGCACCGGGCCAGTCGGCCCTGTTGAACTGGGTACGCCGCCTTTCGGCTCCAGACTAATGGCCAGGGCTGGTATTGCTTTCACATCAGTCTCTTGTGCTGGGAGCTGGTCGAGTTTTCCATCACCCATGACCCCCAAGGAACGTGGCGCACCTTGCTGAGGCAAGGCCCACAATTGCAGAGACTTGTTGTCAGCCTCCTTGAAGCCGCTCACGCGCTGCAATACCAGTTGCTGGTGCCGGGGATCGAAGGTCACCAGCATGGACGCATCGGCCTTGCCATCGGCGAGCACCGCCACATATTGAATTTGGGGGGCCGCCTGCAATTCAGCCTGCGCCATCTGGAGTTGAGTCTGTAACGCAGACAGTTTCTGCTGCGAGTCATCCCTGAGTCCTTGATGCGACCAAAGCCCCACCGAGATAGCCGCCACCGTGGCTAAACCGCCTGCCATTGCCAGTCCACGCCACCATGCGAGTGTCGGCCATGCCGACTTCGATGCAGTTTCACGCTGCCTAGCCAACTTGGCTTTGGCAGTTTCGGCCTGCAGTAGGTTGGCAATGCGTGTCCAGACCACTGCATCGGGCTGCACCGGAGTCTGGACTTCGGAGAGGGCCGACCAGCGGCCTTGCCACAGCAAGGCTGCCGCACGCACCTGAGGATACTCGCGTGCCAGTTGCTCAAAGCGACGGCGTGCCCCTCCGTGCAAAGTTCCCAGTGAATAGGAGGCAGCCAGGCGGTCAAGTAATTCAGGGTTTTGGGTCAGATTCATGATGTTGACTCCTGGCGCTCAAACATGGCGTGCCATGCATTTGCGCAGTTGCTCTAGGCTGCGGCGCATCCATGTCTTGACCGTGCCCAGCGGCAGCTTCAGGCTGCTGGCCAGTTCGCTATGACTTAAATCATTCAGATAGGCCAGGCTCACCACCTGGCGCTGTGGCTGCTCCAGCTTTTCTAGACACTGATGCAAGACCACGGCTTGTTCACTGGCCTCCACCAATTGCATTGGTCCTTGCGCGTCCTTGTCCTGGGGCAACTCCTCAAAGTCCTCAATCGGTAAATTGAGATGCAGGCGCTCGGCTCTGCGCCGGCGCAAAAAGTCCAGGGCCCGGCTGCGCACCAGCATGCCCATCCAGGCCAGGGGCGGGCTGAGTGAGTCCCGGTAGGCCCCCGCACTGCGCCAGATTCCCAGAAAGCTCTCTTGCAGCACATCCTCGGCCCACTCCTTGTTTCCGAGTATGCGCAAAGCTAGGCCATACAGCCGCGAGGCGGTCTGGTCGTACAGCAGCTTGAGAGCAACCTCGTCCCGGGTTGCTACGCGGTCGATCAAGTCCATCAGTTGGTTGTCCGGTGTTTGGGCGCTCATGCAGCCATTTTGATCAGTAAGACCAGCTTCATGCTCTGCTGTTGGATAACTGCCAAGGCATGTTGCAGTTCCTGGTAATCACCTATACGCAGCAACCCAGCCACTGGATTTGGACAACGCGCGAAATGGCTGAAAAAATTTTTCAAAAACTTGAATCCACCGCTCAAAAGGCTGCGTATTCCAAGCGTCGGACATCAAAACCGATAGACACATCCCCACAGTCAACCAGGAGTCATCATGAGCATCCATCTGTTTGAAGGCCATTCCTCGCCCATGGCCTCGCGTCGCGGATTTCTTGGCGCCACCGGCACTTTGTCAGCCGTGGCGGTCGCCATGCTGGCAGGCAACGAGGCCCTGGCCCAAGGCATGGGCAATGATCCAGCCAAGGATGTATCCATCCTCAATGTGGCCCTGGGACTGGAGCATGAGGCCATCAACGCCTACCAATTGGGTGCCGGCAGCGGGCTGCTGCAAAAGCCCGTTCTGGATGTGGCCGTGTTGTTCCAGAGCCACCACAAGGCCCACCGTGACGCGTTGATTGCCACCATCCAGAAGATGGGCGGAAAGCCGGTGGACGAGGCCTCGATGCAGGCCTATGCCGAGTCTCTCAAGGCCGCAACCCTCAAGAGTCAGGCCGACGTGCTCAATCTGGCCGCAAGACTGGAGCTTGGCGCGACCAATGCCTACCTGGGCGTCATTCCAGCTTTCGAAAACCGTGACCTGGCCAAGGTCGCAGGACGCCTGGCCGCCGATGAAACCATGCACTACACGGCCCTTATCTCGGCTCTCGGCCGCCCCTTGCCAGGCAATGCCTTGTCATTTGGCGGCTGACCTGGCGAAGCCCCGAGTACCGGACAGTCTCGCCCGGTGCATTTTTCATCTTGTTTGAGGGAATATTCATGATGCATCGACACACGCTTTCGCTGACCGCTCTGTCCCTATTCGCACTTGGCCTGAGCGCATGCTCATCCATGGGCTCTCACTCCATGTATTCACAAGCCGAACTTCCGGCTACCGTGCAAGTCCCCGCAGGACACAAAGTGGCCATGGAGACCGTGGGTGTTGGCCAGATCACGTATGAGTGTCGGGCCAAGAAGGACATGGCAGCCGATCACGAATGG
This sequence comes from Comamonas testosteroni TK102, assembly GCF_000739375.1. Taxonomy (NCBI): domain Bacteria; kingdom Pseudomonadati; phylum Pseudomonadota; class Betaproteobacteria; order Burkholderiales; family Comamonadaceae; genus Comamonas; species Comamonas testosteroni. The sequence goes on from NZ_CP006704.1 coordinate 1,702,158, forward strand.
GTGTTTGTAGGCCCTGACGCAAAGCTGCAAACGCGAAGCGGCACGGTCATCGGCAAATACTGGGGGCCGCCAGCGACTTGGGAGAACAACGACGGCTCCAAGGTCACTGCGACGCAGCTTGCCGTGGCTCCTGCCGGAGCGGGCAATATCCCGCTGCAACTGGTCAAGGCCAATCCTGCCACCGGCATGGGAGCCATGCAGGGGGTGACCTATATCCAGCGTGTGGCAACCAAGGGGGGCGTCGCGCCGAGCATGGCCTGCGGAGCTGCGAATCTGGGCAGCAAGCAGATCGTGCAATATCAGGCTGACTATATTTTTTGGAAAGCGGTCTGACAGAGAGTCCAGTGGCGCACCTTCCCAGTCAGAGGCCGGGACGTTGCGCCTTTTTTGTAATGACCGGGGATGTTGCGTATATCAGCTCCGGGCCAGATTTCGCTAACACCAAACAGGACCTACCCACAGCCAGTGTCGGAGGTCAGCGCCGTTCAGTGAGCCGGCGGCTCGAATGTGAGGTTCATTGACCGCTAGAACGTGCATGACATCAACTATTCACCTAGCCACGTGATGCAGTTCACCCTGGTATCTACCAAGCTGCCCCGGTCGTAACCAAGCCTGCTACCGAGCCTCCTGCATGAGGGATAGCAGCTTTTCAGTGCAAAAACACATCTTTGCGCATCCTGACATTCTTTTTCTGGCGAATGATGGGCGTGACATTACGCTGCATGACCGTCGCATGCACGGGCTGCATGTCATCAGCTCTGACCCCTAACACTTTCAGCAGTGGCTCATTGGCAGGAGATTGCTCTAAAAAATATAGCAACACTGCGACTTCAATGTCTTTTTTTGCAATAACGCACATAGCGAGCACCTGCAGATCTAGTACATCAATGCCCCAATAGTGCACGTCTGGCATCTTTAGTTTATAGTTTGAACTGATGAGTTCATTGTTTGATCTGATTAGTTTGAAAAATGATGATGCAAAGCAAAAAGAACGTTCATGTTCAGTTGAGCTTTAGTGACGCGGTGTACTTCCTGTACAGGAGCGCATAGATACGGAAATAGACCGAACGGGGAATGCAAATCAATTGCTTACTAGGAGTGCCTAAGAGCAGTACGCAGTCTGCGAGTTCGAGCAGCACCTTGTCTCCAAGATGGCAGCGCGCCGCGGCAGCGATTTTTCCGGTGTCTTCTCGCGTCTCACCTGCAGTCTGTGATTCAAGTATTGCGGGAGCTACGGTTGAACCGGCATGTTGCACTGCGCTTGAAGAACAAGACTACTGACGGTTTGGCTAATTTTTTGGCTCGCTCAACAGAGTAATTTTGGAATTCGGTCTGAACCCGAACATGCGCAACAGGTTGGCTCAGGCGGAGGAATCGCGCAGATCGTTGCCTCTGTATTGCGCATTAACCAAAGGAACTTTATGCATATCTCTAGAAGCTCTTTCATACGCGCGACAGCGCTTGCGACGGTCCTTGTGGGTGCCAACGTTGTTCTATCGGGTTGTGCTGTTGACATACCTACTGGGGTGAAGCCGGTTACCGGTTTTGATGCCAAGCGCTACATGGGGACTTGGTACGAGTTGGCACGGATCGATCACAGCTTCGAAAAAGACTTGACCCAGGTCTCAGCTAGCTACAGCCTCAACGATGACGGAAGCGTTGCGGTGCTGAACCGAGGATTCGACTCAGTCAAGCAGAAATGGCGCGAAGCCGAGGGCAAGGCTCGATTCCTTGGGTCGCCAGATGTTGGGGCTCTGAAGGTGTCTTTCTTCGGCCCTTTCTATGGCGGCTACAACGTGGTGAGCCTTGATGAGGACTATCAAACTTCTTTGGTGATTGGCAGCAGCATGGATTACTTCTGGCTTTTGTCACGCAATAAGACCATTCCCGAGCAACAGTTCAATCTGTTGCTACAGAAGGCCAAAACCCTGGGCATAGACCTGAGCCGTGTCACGAAAGTCCCTCAATCGAACCAGCCTTGACTTCAGAAAAGTCATATTCCCGCGACTTTGCGTCCACGCGGATGCATCTAGTACTTACAGACTTTGAATTCCCATGAGCACCCCCAACCCTGCAGAGAGCAGCAGCAACAAAGCCATTGCAATCATTGGTGCAGGCATGTCCGGGCTGGCTTGCGCTCAGGCCTTAGTAGAAGCGGGCCACTGCGTCCATGTGTTCGACAAAAGTCGGGGTCCCTCCGGTCGAATGAGTACGCGCCGTAGCAGCAATGGAGACATTGATTGGCAGTGTGACCACGGTGCCCAGTATTTCACGGCACATCATGCAGAGTTTAGAAAACAGGTCTCCGATTGGCAGCAGGCAGGCGCTGCGCAGGTTTGGCAGGGCCGTATCGGCAGACACGATGGTCATGACTTCGCCCCGCAAGACAGCTTTTTGGAGCGCTTTGTCGGCATCCCACGCATGACCTCTCCGGCTGCACATATGGTGCGCGACATGCATGCCATATCGCAATCTGTGCGTTTTCAGTGGCAAGCCACCGTCGAACCTTTGCAACCGCGTTCGGCGTTTGGCTGGATTCTGCAAAGCCAGGAGCATGGCACCGAGCCACATCGCTACGAAGCGGTTGTGCTTGCCGTTCCAGCACCGCAGGCCGCGCCGCTGCTGGCAGGTGTTGCTCCTGATGCCACTGCCCTTGCAAGCAATGCCAGGATGCTGCCCTGCTGGGCACTCATGGTGCGCTGCCATCAACCGTTGTCACTGCCAGTAGACGGCTGCTTTGTCGAGCACAGTCCATTGCGTTGGATCGCACGCGACAGCAGCAAACCTGGCCGAGGCGGCACCGAAACCTGGCTGCTGCATGCCGCACACAGTTGGAGCGAGGCACATTTGGAAGACGATGCCGCAACTGTTACGGTCGCACTGCTGCATGCATTCGCGCAACTGGGAGGCCCCGATCCCGCCAATGTTCAGGCTACCGCTCATCGTTGGCGCTATGCCGACACCGCTAACCCATTGAATGCTGGCGCATGGTGGGACGCTGCAGCAGGTTTGGGAATGTGCGGAGACTGGATGCACAGCGGTAGCGTGGAAGGTGCCTGGCTGAGCGGACGGAGCCTGGCCCGGCATGTCCACACGGCGCTGCACGCGCACGCGGGCTGAGACCGAAGGAGGCATGCCGTGCACCGCAAACCGCATCTGCCTGAAAAGTCATGCCTTTGCTGCGGGCGCCCATTTGCCTGGCGCAAAAAGTGGGCTCAGGTGTGGGACGAGGTCAAATACTGCTCCGAACGCTGCCGACGGCAGCGCAAGCAGTCACCTCCACCCGGGGAACAGACATGAGCACAGTGCTGCTCTGGTTGCGCAACGACCTGCGCCTGCACGACCAACCCGTGCTTCACGCCGCGTGCAGGATGGGGGCGCAGTACATATTGCCGGTGCTGTGCCTGCCGGACATTCAAGCCAGAACCCATTGGGGCTTTGCCCGCATCGGCCAGCACCGTCGCACCTGGCTAGTCAAGACGATACAGAACCTGGCCGAAAATTTTCATGAACTGCGCTCTCAGCTATTGATTTTGAATGCGCCAGCCGCCACGGCCCTGCCTGCGCTGGCACAGGCCATAGGTGCCTGCACCATTGTCTGTGAAGACATCGCAGCGCCCGAGGAGCAAACCGAGGTCGACGCTCTGCGAGCTGCAGGCCTGCAGGTGCACACCGTGTGGCACAGCAGCCTGCTGCACCCGGACCAATTGCCATGGCCGGTGCGAAAGTTGCCTGCTGTGTTCACCCCGTTTCGTCAGGCAGTTGAGCACGTCAAGCTACAACCTTACCCGCCTCTGCCAGTGCCGGAGGCTCTGCCCAGAGTTCCGCCGAATATACCCAGCAAGTACCTTCAAGAGCAGGCACTTGCTCTGGATGCATTGACCGATGCCTCTAATTCGCTTGATGCCCGAAGCGCCATCGCCTTCCTGCAAGGCGGCGAGTCTGCGGCCCTTGCACACCTGCGGCAGTATCTCGCACGCGGTCTTCCCCACAGCTACAAGCGCACGCGTAACGGTCTGGTGGGATTGGACTACTCAAGCAAATGGTCGCTCTGGCTAGCTACAGGCGCGTTGTCGCCACGGCAAGCCTACGCTGAACTTCGACAATTTGAGGCTACGCGAGGCGCGACCGAAAGCAGCCACTGGCTCTGGTTCGAGCTGCTATGGCGGGACTATTTTCGTTTTCTGCATATGCAGCATGGTCGCGCGCTCTACCGTGCACGGGGTCTGGGTCAGGAGCTTGCCACGCCACATGATGATCAGAACTTTGCAGCCTGGTGCTCAGGGCAAACCGGCCAGACGCTAGTGGATGCAGCCATGCGCGAGTTGGTTGCCACGGGCTACCTCAGCAACCGTTTGCGCCAAGTGGCGGCCAGCTATCTGATCCATGACCTGGGCTGTGACTGGCGCGCCGGCGCTGCCTGGTTTGAGTCACAGTTGCTGGACTACGACGTCTATAGCAACCAGGGCAACTGGCTTTACATTGCCGGTCGGGGTACAGATCCGCAAGGAGGGCGTCGCTTTGATCCTGTCAAACAAGCCGCCACCTACGACGCTGATGGAGCCTACCAGCGTCTCTGGGGTAAAGCATGAGCGATAGTAAGCCCGCCATCCACAGCGCACATACCCTGCGTCTGGTACTGGGTGATCAGCTCAATCCGGAACACAGTTGGTTTCGGCAGGTGGATCTGCAGGTGGTGTATGTGCTGATGGAGGTGCGGCAGGAAACCGACTACGTGCTGCACCATGCACAGAAAATTCTGGCCATTTTTGCTGCCATGCGCGACTTTGCGCGCCAACTGCGTGCCGACGGCCACCGGGTTCGTTATGTGTCGATCGACGATGCCAGTAACCGCCATTCCATACCCGGCAACCTGGCAGCGCTTGCTGTGCACTACGGCGCCCACACGGTGCAATGGCAGCAGCCCGACGAGTGGCGGCTGGACGCCCAACTGCAGGCCTGGGCTAGCAGCCAGCAGTTGACCTGCAAAGCAGTAGACAGCGAACACTTCCTGACGGCACGCGATGACCTGGCTACCCAGATGCGTGGGCGCCGCCAATGGTTGATGGAGCATTTCTACCGCACCATGCGCCGCCGTTACCGACTGCTGCTGGATGAACATGAACAGCCCGTTGGCGGACAGTGGAACTTTGACCGCGACAACCGCAAACCCTGGCCAGGAACCCCTGCCGAGCCTGAGGACTGGCGTCCCCTCCACGACCACAGCACGCTCTGGGAAATCGTGCAGCGCAGCAATGTTCAAAGCTTCGGTGACGCGCAGGCGGACGCACTGCGTTGGCCATTGAACCGGCAAGAGGCAATGCGCTGTGTAGAGGCATTTGTCACCCATGCACTGCCGCACTTTGGTGACTATGAAGACGCAATGTCAAGCCAAGCGCCGCGCTTATTCCACTCTTTGCTTTCGTTCGCGTTGAACGTGAAGATGCTGCACCCTCTGGAGGTGCTGCAGTGTGCCGAAGCCGCTTGGCGCTCAGGCCACGCGCCGCTAGCTGCTGTGGAAGGCTTTGTGCGTCAGCTCCTCGGCTGGCGTGAGTACATCCGCGGCATCTATTGGGCACATATGCCAGGCTACGAAAGTCGCAATGCGCTGGACCACCACTTGTCGCTTCCGCGCTGGTTCTGGACTGGGGACACCCATATGCGCTGTTTGCAGCAGTCCATCAAGCAGTCGCTACAAACCGCACATGCCCACCATATCCAGCGGCTGATGGTGATCGGCAACTTTGCCTTGCTGGCGGGGCTGGATCCGGTGGAGCTGCACCGCTGGTACCTGGGCATCTACATTGACGCTTTTGAATGGGTAGAGCTGCCCAACACACTGGGTATGAGCCAGCGCGCCGATGGCGGCCTGATTGCCACCAAACCCTATGTCAGCAGCGGGGCCTATCTGCAGCGCATGGGCGACTATTGCCAGGGTTGCGCGTACACCCCAAAGCAGAAAACCGGCCCGAGTGCCTGCCCTTTCAACGCTCTTTACTGGGACTTTTTTGCGCGTCACGTCGATGTTCTTGGCAGCAACCACCGGTTGGCACTGGTGTACCGACAGTGGCAGAAATTCCCGCCTGGGCAGCAATCAGCATTGCGCACGCATGCTCAGCAACTGCGTGACCAGCTCGACCACCTGTAGCAACGACATCATTGAGGCCTACCATGCAATCACTGCCCACTGGTTACCGTGCTCTGATTCTTGGGGCCTCCGGCGCTATAGGCTCAGCCATGGCCGCGCAGCTGGAGGCAGATCCACGCTGTGCCGCGGTCGCCGCTCTGAGCCGAAGCAGCAGTCCCGCCGTCGACTTCCGAGCCCTTGACTCCATCGCAGTTGCCGCCGACTCGCTGCGTCAGCAAGGTTCCTGGCACCTGGTTGTGATTGCCACGGGAATGCTCAGCGGCCCAACCGGCGCTCCCGAAAAGCGACTGACTGACCTGAACGCAGCACACATGGCAGCCAGTTTTACCATCAACACCATCGGCCCGGCCTTGGCCTTGGCACACTTCTCACAGTTGCTTCCAAAGAACGAGCCCGGCGTGCTTGCGGTTCTGTCGGCCAAGGTTGGCAGTATCGGCGACAACCGTCTGGGTGGCTGGTATAGCTACCGAGCCTCGAAGGCAGCACTGAACATGCTGCTCAAGACGGCTTCTATTGAAATGGCTCGCACCCATCCAAAAGCGGTCCTGGCAGCCCTGCATCCCGGCACAGTTGACTCTGCTTTGTCGGCTCCGTTTCGCGGTGCTCAGATAGGCCGCCGTCCCACCGACGCTGCGCGCGATTTGTTGGCGGTATTAGACGGCCTGCAGCCGCAGGACAGCGGCGGCTTCTGGGCATACGATGGAAAACGCCTGCCCTGGTGAGTGTTTTGGTCATTTCCTAAAAAGGAGAACCCCATGCGCATCCTGTTAACCGGAGGCACCGGACTCATCGGACAGGCCCTCTGTCGGCTCTGGCGGCGCCAAGGTCATGACCTTTGGGTGTGGAGCCGAACTCCTCAGCAGGTGGAGAAATTGTGCCTGGGCTCCAAGGGTATAGCGCATCTTGATTCACTCGATCGTAGTGCTCCATTTGATGCTGTCGTCAACTTAGCAGGAGCACCCATCGCAACTCACCGATGGTCTGCAGAGCGCTGCGAGCTTTTGCGGAACAGCCGAATTGACCTGACACGAACCTTGGTGGACTGGATGGGAAAGCAAGTTCCGATACCGCCAGTGCTGATCTCGGGGTCTGCTGTCGGCTGGTACGGAGACGGCGAGGAACAGTGGTTATCAGAGGACAGTTCTCCGGGCAACATCGATTTCGGAAGCCGTCTATGCGTAGCCTGGGAGCAGGAGGCTATACGCGCGCGCCAGCTTGGTGTGCGGGTTGTAGTACTACGCACTGCCCCCGTGTTAACGCCAGCTGGTGGAATGCTGGCACGGCTGCTGCCAACATTCCAACGAGGGCTTGGAGGCAGACTAGGCAGCGGGAAACAGTGGATGCCATGGATACATATCGAGGACCAAGTCGCTCTCATCGACTACCTTTTGAATAATGAGAGCTGCAGCGGGCCGTACAACGCCTGTGCACCTGGGGTCGTTCGCAATGTTGACTTCACGCAGATCCTCGCTCGGGAGTTAGGCAAACCAGCCATATTTCACATTCCGGCCTGGGCGTTGCGACTGGCACTGGGGGAAATGTCCGTTCTGTTGCTAGGAGGTCAGCGCTTGGTTCCGCAACGCGCACAGGAAGCCGGGTTTTCTTGGCGGTACCCTGAGCTTTCTGGCGCCCTGAAGCAGCTTCTTCGCGAGCGCTGAGCTGGCTGCCCCCTGATTGCTCATCAGTCGGGATGAGCTACCCCATACAGCGGAGCGCTGAGCCTTGAGAGGCTGAGGTGTCCTCATCAGAGCCAAATCATGGGCTCACCGTTGGCGTAGTCCGTGCCAGCCATCTCAATACACATCCTGAGAACACGTTACGCCACCGTAGCCTGGATAGGTCCAACAAAACGGCTCTCTCGGTACCAAAGTAAAGCTTGTCAGAGCTCAAAGAGGGATTGGTGCGGCCAGGAAGGTAAACGGAGGCAACTTTTGCAGCGAGGAAGCATTTCAAGAACGCGCAAAGCCATCAAGTGCAGCAATAGCCGAAGGCCTCAGAGGTTATTCAATCACTTGGAAAAACAACAAGATATGATTACAAATACTAATCAGTCATAATTTGAACTGATCAGTCTTATTAATTTGTAAGAATGCTCAGGAACTGGGTCTAGGCCTGGTTCGACTGCCAGTTGCAGTAGTCCGGAGCTTGTCGGATTTCCCCTAATCGGTGCTAACGCGAACGCGTGAGGTCCTTAACACGTGCAAGATCGACCCCCAACAAAAAGGGTATTGACCATGAACCCCCTCGCATCAGCAGTCACGATGACAGCACTAGTGGCAGCCAGTGCAACAGTGCATGCCCAGTCGGATTTCTACCGTCGGACCATGCCACCCAATGCCTCAGAAGGTGGTGTCGCCGGCCTAGCAGTAATTGCAGGCCATAGATACCAGGGATCCGACGAATCCAGAATCCGCGTCCTGCCAAGCATTGAGTACCAGTGGAGTAATGGCTTTTTTGCCGGAGTCATGAGTGGCGTTGGCTACAACGCTTCACGAAGTTCTGAGATGTCTTACGGAGCGCGGATTACAGCGGACTTCGGACGCAAAGAGCGGCGCAGTGCAGCACTGCGGGGACTGGGCGACATTGATCCTCGGCCAGAAATTGGTGCATTCTTCAACGCCAATCTCACAAGCAACTTGACGCTCAATTCCGCAGTGCGCTTTGGCAGTGGAAACAACCGAAATGGTCTGCTCCTGGACCTGGGCGCCGGCTGGAACACTCGCATCAGTCCATCCCTACAGTTCTCAGCCACGGTCGCCACAACATGGAGCAACAATCGTTATGCCCAAGACTACTTCGGTATCACTAAAGAGCAGGCAATAAATAGCGGTTATGCAGAGTTTGCTCCAGGATCCGGACTACGAGATGTACGGCTTGGCACCTCCGTCATTTATCGCATGAATCCCAAGTGGAGCTTGGTCGGCTCACTGGTGTATTCGGAGTTGATTGGCGACGCTCGCAACAGCCCCATCGTGCGTCAAAAGGGAAGCCTGTCCTCAGTAATTGCCTTGGGCTACAACTTCTAGCTAGGTAATGATTCAAGCCGAAATCCGTCTTTATGGATTGCCTGCTTTCTATTGTGTGGATTTCATCGTCCTCGATGTCTGTGAGCTGCTACGGTTAATTTTGACAGGCGATTGTGTCGTGGGGGAAGCTCGAATAGTGGTGGCTGTAATGGCTTCTGGCCAACGGACTCTGCCAGGCTGTCCCATTGCTCTCTGATCAGCGCGTAGGTTGCATCAAGGTAGTCGTTTGCATAGGCGTAGTCGACATCCAACTCCTTTGCACAAAGCAGCAGAACGTCTGCAGTAGCACGAGCCTCACCCGAGCGAAGCAGCCCAGTGGACAGTGCTTTAACTGGGTGGACTGCGCCACCAGTGGGCGTGTAAGGCGCAATGTCATAGGCAGGGGACAGCTCCCAGCTTTTTGGACCAAGCAGGAAGCCATGGTTACGTGCGTGATCGTCACCGTTGCCGATCAGCACGTTGAATGCAATGCGGCGCCACAACTCATCTTTGAAATCTGGCACTAGCCACCTACTCGCGTACTGGACGATCATGGGATAAGTACGAGTCCCTGCCATGGCTTTATCCGTGCCCATTACGGTTGCAGCCGAGGCAAAGTGGGTTCGCAGGACAGTCCCGTCGTCGCCAACGTGCCGGTCAAAGCGTTTGACTAGCACAGTGCCTCGCGTGCCCTTGTGCACATAGTCCACTTCTGCCGTATTGATGCCGCTGAGTGCTGCCAGCCGCATGGCCAAGAATTCACGCAAGGGGGAGGTCGTGTCGTCTTTGCTACCCGCGAACTTTGATATCCATTGCTGCCCCTTATAGAGCACGGTAATTTTTGGTCGCTCGCCACCTAAGCCCGTGCTGACTATGCTTTCTAGCGAGGTCTCTGCTTGGCCGGTGTGCCCCCCAGGCGCAAGCATCCTCATGGCCTCGAACAGGTCTTCTGCTGCGGGAGGAACGAACAGTGCTTTTTGAGCGATATCGTCACAAACAGCCAGGGCACCTACGGTGTCTCCCGGGGCAAACTCCAATGCTTCGAGGTTCGTAATACTGCTGCGAGCGTGTTTCCTGGTCAGGATGTGAAGCCCAAATCCTTCGGGCTTCACATCCTTGAACACGTCATACAGACCCTCATTGCGTGTGGCCTGTAGCGGCCTGCGCTTCAAAAATTTGAGCTGTCCTTGGTCCAAGGGAAGCATATCGGCGCGAGCGAGGTAACTCTCGTCATAGACAAAGGCGCCTACTGGCTTGGTCCCCTCGGCCAAAGTGAACGTTCCTGCGTGTACCGGCTCGGATTGACCGGGTAGCCAGATCCACACTGGCTTCGTCATTTCGCTCATCGCTTTGATCTTTTGCGCACGGTTTTTGGCAGGGTGGCTTCCACTAGGGAGAACTCAGTTTCGTTGATGCCGACCATCCCCATTTGCTTGGTGAAGTCATCAATCAGCTCCAGTGCCCAAAGCGCCTTGAGGTAGAAGCCGAATTGGACACCAGGATGCCCGGCTTCCATCTTCACGACCGTGTTCAACGACATCTGAGTGGCGTCAGCAAGGTGTTGCTGTGTCATTTCCCGGATGCGACGGGCCATTCGTATCTTTTTGCCCATGAGCAGCGCGGCGTCTTCTGCCTCTATGGGGAGCATCGCAGTGTCGGAAGATTTTTTCATAGGCTATGTGGTTAAAATTTTCCTTTAAAGAGTATTTATGCGAAGTAAATCATATTTAAAGAGAAATATCTATCCGAGAGCAAGCGGCGAAGGAGTTGTCGAGTGTTGAGCTACAGGTGACTTGCTGCAAGACCTCTTGTCTGGTGCGACTCCAGGACGAAGATGCTCTTGGGCATCGGGCTGAGAGGTCGGGCCGTGGTGTTGCAAATGCCCAAATCGGCTGGGCATCCATGAGTATTCAGCTCTCAATATGATCTCACCCAGGGCCTTCCAAAGGCGGCAGGATCTAGGGATCCGCAAGGGCTAACGTCGAAGCAGGAAGTGTCTTTGACGATAGGAGCTGAAGGAATGCCCATGATGCAAGCTACAAGGAGATGAAAAGTGGGTCAATCCTTAAGGGAGGTCATAGATCTTCTCTACAAACCACCACCAGGCGTTCGTCAGGCAATAGCTGTTTCGAGAAGGGTGGCAGAACAACTTCCGCCGCTCAGCACTGTGGCGATGATTTCGATCACTGCTCCTGAGCGAGCTCCTGCAGAGGTACATGGATTTAGCCAGCTGTTGCGGCTGAGCTTTGCCGACGTCGATTTTTTAAACACGGAGATTTCTGCGCGAGCGAAGGCAAAAATCAAGGACGGTTTTACGCCCCTGCAGGCGGAGGAAATTCATGCGTTTGTGAGGGCTCTAGCGCCGGAAATCAGGAGCGTGGTCGTGCATTGTGAAGGCGGCTATTCGCGATCATGTGGCGTTGTCTTAGCTCTGCACAATATCTATGGCTTTGCTGTGAACGCGAGCAGTCTCGATCAAGCCAATCGGTCTGTTGTAACTACCATGGAGGTGAGTAAGCGTTGATTGACGCTGCGGCTACATGAAGTTGAGAGCATGATTCCATTTCAAGCAGACCTGCCCCCGGCTTACGCTGCGAGGTCTCAAGATGAAGATGGGCTTACCACTCCATTCGCAAACTAAGAACGGCCCGTTTCTGGACCGGTCTCTCGTACTCCGGATTGCTGGTTGAGTCGACAATCCGGGGCTTTGGATTTATGGAACATGGACCACAGAAGCTACCGTCTGAACGCTACCTTATGGTGTCGAGGTCCAATGTTCTAGAGGTTTTGTCTGGGAGATGCATCTGGCAGATCACATCACCAGAATGCTCAGGTGTTCTGTGTAAGCAGCCAGTCGATACGCTCAGAAGTTTGCTCGGCCAGCAGTGGTCCGTTGGTTTCGGATTCGGATTTGGCTTTCTGCCATTCAGGATCATTGCCAAATGCGAGCCAACTGGCAGTGCGCTCATCTTCATCACGAAATGCCAGCACGTAGCTCAAGGTGCTTGCCTTATCGTGAAATTGAACCACGACCAGTACTTGCATTCCCAGTCGCTTGAAGATGGGTAAAGTGACCTTCATGAAACGCTCACGCAGAGCATCAGATTTGCCTGGGTGAGAAATGTATTTTTTTAGTTCGTAAATCACGATACGCGCTCCAAGTGTCGTAGCAAAGCGTCATTGAAGGCTTCGGGCTGATCTACGTTTGGTAGGTGACCAGCGTTGGCGATCTGCACAAGTTCTGCCCCCTTAATATGCCGAGCGATTTCGGCCATTGCGGCAGGTAGCACGCCGTCGTTCGCGCCCACGATCAACGTGGTAGGCAGTGCGATTTTGTGTATGCGATCCAAGTAGTCGAGGCTTTGGATTGCGCGCGCACAGGCGACGAAGCCAGTCACCGTAGTGGCAGATGTCATCTTCAACAGATGCCCCTCCAGATCGGGGTTCGCATCCAGGAATGCACGGCCAAACCAGCGGTCGATTGTGGGCTGGGCCAATGGTGAGCAGCTGTTCGCTGTTTCGGCGATAGAAATACGCTCGTCCCAGGGAGCGGCGACTTCTGGCGGTGCATCGGCGCGTGCAGCGCACAGACAAATGCTCTGCAAGCGATCAGCATGCGACAGCGCCAGTCCGAATCCGCTCATACCGCCCAGCGACAAGCCCACATAATGCGCCTTTGAAATATCCAGTGCGTTGAGCACTGCGATGGTGTCGCTCACCAGCGTCGCCATGGTCGCGTGCGTCGATCCTGTTCTCGAGCCACCATGGCCCCGCGTGTCGATACGCACTACGCGCCAGCCGCGACCGGCCAGAAGATCGGCCTGTGTCTGCCACATCGCACTACTGGCAAGGATAGAGTGCGTGAAGCACACTACGGGGGCTTTCACGTCGCCATGCAGATGGACCTGCAGGGTAGCGTCCGGAAGTTCGATTGTTTTGGTGTTTTCGGTCATTCAATACCCCGCGAAGAATTCAATAGTCACTTGCTCAGGCGGTACGCCGCAGGTGTCCAGGCAGTCTTGCAAAGCCGCTACCATTGCAGTTGGGCCGACGATGAAGTAGCGGCTACCCATCCAGTCTTGAACCTCATCCTGGATCAGCTGAGCGTCAATAAAGCCGCTTCTCGCCACTGGGTTAGCGACTGTTTCTTCAGAAATTACGTGAACGACACGCAGTGACGGCACGCTGGAAACCAGGGCATTAAGCTCATCACGCCACGCCGCAAGCTCTAGGCTGCGGTTGCCGTAAAGCAACGTCACAGCCGGAACTGCTTGGCCGTTTGCAACACGCTGCTGGAGGTCGCGCAACATGCTGTAGAAGGGCGTAATTCCAATGCCGCCGGCAACCATAACCACAGGCTGCAACTCTCCTTCAGGCAACACGAAGTCACCCATAGCTGGGCTCAGCCCCAAGGAAAGGCCTTCTGCACCGATCGGTGCAGCAGCCAAATGCTTTTTAAAGGCGCTGTCGCGCATGCGCACGGCTACTGTGAGATTCTGATCATGCGGAGCACTGGCGATGGAAAGCATGCGCTCGCCATCGTCGCTTCCGTCTGAGGGAGCTTCAAAGTCGAGCAGTTGTATGCTCACAAACTGTCCCGCCTCAAAAGCGAAGTTCTCGGGCCGCTCTATCTCAAAAGCGACAGTGTCTTGTGCGATGGTAGTGCGCGAGAGTAGGCGCACGGCATATTGGTCGATGTCTGTCATGACAGCTCCTGAACGTGGGGTTGAGTTGATGGGGTGCTGCCAGGTGTCTGAGCACGCAAAGAAGTCACCGTTGCACGCGGGGACAGTGCTTCTGGACTCACGCGTAGCTCGATAAGCGCAGGACGACCGGCGCTGAGGGCACGCTCCCAGGCGGCGGGAAACTCCTCAGTGCGATGAACCACCTCGCCGTGTGCTCCGTACACCTCGGCCAGGGCTGCAAAATCTGGGTTGATTAGCGTTGTGCCGACAACACGGCCGGGATGATGGCGCTCCTGGTGCATGCGGATGCTGCCGTACATGCCGTTGTTGACCACCACCACGACCACGTTGGCGCCGTACTGCATGGCTGTGGCCAGTTCTTGTCCCGTCATTAGGAAGCAGCCGTCGCCAGCGAAACTCACCACAGTACGCTCGGGATACGCAAGCTTGCAAGCGATGGCGGCCGGTAGGCCGTAACCCATGGTCCCGCTGCAAGGAGCTAGCTGAGTGCGCAGACCTCGGTACTGATAAAAGCGCTGCACCCATAAGGTGTAGTTGCCTGCGCCGTTGCTAATCACGCTGTCGGCAGGCAATGTTTCGCGTAGATGGCACATCACCTGACCCAGATCCACGAGGCCAGGCATTGGTGGAGGCACAAGATTGCTTGTGTAGTCTGCATGTGCAGCTTTCGTCCAAGCTAGCCAAGGCTTCGTGCCAGGTGCTGCTAGCGCGGCAGCTGCTGTCGCGAAGCCTCCCATGCTGCATGTGAAGGCGAGATCGCTGTGATAAACCTTGCCTATCTCTTGGGGATCGGGATGTACTTGCACAAAGCGTTGACGCGGGCGCGGAACGTCCAACAGTGTGTACCCTTGCGTGGTGGTCTCGCCCAAGCGTGCACCAACGGCAAGTACCAAGTCCGCATCGCGGATGCGTTGCGCCAGGTTTGGATCCATGCCAAGGCCAGCCTCACCCACGTACAAAGGATGATGGTTGTCGATTAGGTCTTGGCGGCGGAAAGCGCAAGCCACGGGAAGTTGAAAATTTTCGGCGAACTGCTGGATGTCCGCGCAAGCCTCAGTAGTCCAGCCTCCGCCGCCGAGCAGCAGCAACGGCTTGCGCGCTTCACTCAGCAATTCGCCAAGCGCGGTCATGTCGCTTGCGTCGGGACAAGCCCTTGCACGGCGATACGGCGGGCAATCGGAAACCACAGCAGCTTCTTCCAGCATGTCTTCGGGAAGTGCCAAAACGACTGGGCCAGGGCGTCCCGAGGTGGCTACGTGAAAGGCTCGGTTGATGTACTCGGGAATGCGACTCACATCGTCAATCTGGTCGACCCACTTTGCGATTCCGCCAAACATCTGTCGGAAGTCGATTTCCTGCCAAGCCTCGCGGCCTCGCGTGTCCCGCGCCACCTGCCCAATGAACAGGATCATTGGCGTGGCGTCTTGGCTGGCCGTATGAACACCGATGCTGGCGTTAGTGGCACCGGGACCTCGCGTCGCGAAGCAGATTCCAGGTTCGCCAGTGACTTTGCCGTGCGCTTCGGCCATGAAGGCCGCGCCTCCCTCCTGCCGGCATACCACCAACTGGATATGTTCACGAAGGTCATGAAAGGCGTCGAGTGCGGCGAGAAAGCTCTCACCAGGCACGCAAAAAACACGCTGCACACCTTGTTGATGTAAGGCGTCTACGAGAATGCGACCGCCCGTGCGTGCTGCGGTATGGGAGTTCATGGCAGTTCCTTCAATGGGATGTTGTCAGCCGCGAGAACTTCGCCTGCACGGCACAGAAAATCAGTTGAAAGCTGCGCGATATCTGCGCAACCCAGAAGCGCGAGGTCGACATCGATCTCGCGCTTAAAAAGTGCCAAAGCTTGTGCAGCACCTGCTTGACCAGCAGCAGCCAACCCATACATGGCCGGACGGCCTACGAGGGTGGCATGCGCTCCAAGGGCAAGCGCCTTGAGGACATCTGTACCGCGGCGAATGCCACTGTCAAGGATGAGGGGGAGCCCTGGGGCTGCCAGTGCCATAGCTGGCAGGGCATCGAGGGACGTGACGGTGCCATCAAGTTGGCGTCCGCCGTGGTTGGACACCACTACTCCATCAATGCCTATGCTCTGGGCCATTACTGCATCGCTTGCTCGGAGCAATCCTTTGACCAGTAGGGCGCCATTCCAGCGCTCACGGATCCAACGGATTTCCTCCCAGGTCATGGCAGCGCGGCCAGCACGATGATCACCCGGTGTAGCTCTGATGATGGGACCACCACGAGTTGCCGTGAAGTTTTCAAAGTGTGGAACGCCTTGCGCCAGTAGCGTGCGCACGAAGTTTCCGAGTAACCAGCGTGGACGTAGAAGCCCGCCCATGATCAGCGTGGGATTGGGCCTCAGTGGGATGCTGAAGCCATTACGAATTTCGTTCTCACGCATGGATGCGATTTGCACATCAACGGTCACAACCAGCACGCCGATACCCGCTGCAGCAACTCGCTCCAGAAGTGGTCCGATGACTGCCGTATCAGCTGGCAGGTAGGCCTGATACCAGGTATCGGGATTGACCTGAGCCACACGCTCCAGCGGGGTCGTGGAAGCTGCACTGAGCACATAGGGCTGACCAGCCTCATGGGCTGCACGCGCTAACGCCACGTCACCGTCGAAATGGCACAACGTGGCTACGCCCATAGGCGCGATGCCCACCGGCGCGGAATACGTTTTACCGAACAGCTCTACTTTCTGCGATCGCTTCGCCACGTTAACCAGCGGGCGTGGCACAAATCGCCAGGCATCAAAGGCCGCACGATTGGCTCGCAGCGTTAGCAAATCCTCGCTACCTCCACTTACATAGCCAAAGATGCTGGCTGGCAGCCGTTTACGTGCAGCAGTTTCGAGATCCCGGATGGATAGGGCGTTGTTCATTGAATGGGTGGTCATTTGCTTGATCAGTCGCTACCACGAGACACTGACGTCTCCATTGACGAACGTCTGGCAGGCCATTCGGTAGCCTTGGTCTATTTGCTCATCACTCAGGTGTTTACGTTCTTTAGGCTTGACAGCGTCGACGTGCTCCTGACCTTGTTCGATACGACATTTGCACGTTCCGCATAGGCCTCCGCCGCACTTGAACGGAATGCCTCCTTGCCCGCGCAGTGATATGCGAAGCAAGTTGCTGTTCTCGGGGCCTTGAAGCACCTTGTTGTCATTGGTAATGAAGGTGACGCTGATCATGATGTGGCCTTTGCACTTGCATCCACGCGGCACAGTTGCGCATCGATGTGCCCGAAACTTATGAGTTGCTGGAGTTCGTCTCGCGCAGCTTGCACACTCGTGAAGCACGGTAGAAATTTCGATGGCACTAAGTTGCGCACAAAGGGAGGGGTTTCCTCTATCAGTGTTACGCGGACTGGGTGCAACAGTTCTGCGATCACGAAGCGCGCACGGCGCTTGCCGTAGAAAAGGTAGTCGTAGCTTTCGACTGGGATGAGGCCTTCGCATAGCTCTGTGCGAAATTGGCCATCCTTGTCGGTGAGGATGACATATTGGTGTTGCATGGTTGTCGTTTCCGAGGCTTGCTCAAGACGCAGTCGCGTCGTCCTGGCTGATCTCGATGTCGTGGTTGATCCATAGCTGGCAAGCCAGCCGATAGCCTTGTTCCAACCGCTCTCCAAGCTGCTTCTTCTCTTTCCAATTGGGCTCAGCAAGATGCTCGGCGCCCTGATGCACTTTGCAGGTACATGTGGCGCACTTCCCCATCCCGCAGCTATAGCGAAGGTGAGGAAACGGAAATTGCTTGATGCCCGCTCGTACCACCAGATTGGTGTTTGGTCGAACCTCGCCTTCGTGGCGCAGGCCGTCCTTGAGGATGACGACTTTGGGCATTGGGTTGTCTCGCTTGATGTGTTGCTGTTCTCATTGCACCGCTAACGGCACGACTGAGTGCAAATGTCCAAGCGCGCCGCTTCGACGTCAAACCACATCAAGCATGTCAATGTAACCTATCAATAATCATGATTGATCTTGCGGTTATCCATCAACGAAAAATACGATTTGTCATCTACCAACCGGGCCACCGGATAACACGGCGCAACTGCCTGATCGATCCAGCCCACATTAGGAGCCCCTGATGACAGCTTTGATGAACAAAGAAGATTTCCGCAACGAACTCGAATCTCGAGTGCGCGGCAGGAGCGCGAATAAGTCGCCCTTCAGCGTGGCCTGGGCCGAAGGCCGCCTTACACGCGAACAGCTGGCGCGCTGGGCCGAGAATCACTATCACTACGTCGGCCCCTTCGCTGATTACCTGGGCTTCATTTATTCGCGTACGCCCGCTAGCCTCATGGAGGTGAAAGATTTCATGCTGGCCAACATGTACGAAGAAGAAATCGGCGGCGATCGTCATACAGATTTGCTGATCCGATTCGCTGAAGCGTGCGGTTCTTCTCGCGAACGAGTGACCAACCCAGACAACATGCTGCCGTCAACTCGCGGTCTGCAAAGCTGGTGCTACTCCATGTCCATGCGCGAACACCCGGTTGTAGCCGTGGCGGGCATCGTAGTTGGGCTGGAGTCGCAGGTGCCCTCGATCTATCGCAAGCAGGCTCCCACTCTGCGTGATGTCTACGGTTTCACTGATGAAGAAGTGGAGTTCTTTGACCTGCACATCGTTTCCGACGAGATTCACGGCGAGCGTGGCTACCAGATCGTGCTGGAGCATGCCGATACGGTTGAGCTGCAGCAGAAGTGCCTGAAAGCCTGTGAAGTGGGTGCTCAGATGCGCCTGCTCTACACCGCCGAGCTGTACCGTGAATATGTGCAGGCGACTGAGACTGTCGCAGCCTAACCCTGGGGCGTGATCTGAGGCGGCGTAGACATGCCGCCATCAGAGCAACGGTGAGTGTAAAGCGTCGCTGAAGCAAAGGTCGCTTCAGTAGACGCAGCTACTTTCAACAAAAATGAGATTCCCCTCATGAACACATCTCGGACAGCTGAGCAGCTGCAGTTCGCCATTTCCGACGTCCAGGCATGGGCCACCTCCTTTCCTGTCCCTGAAGGCTCAAGCGTGCGTCTGGCTGTAGGTCGTGCTCTTAAGCGAGATGCCGTGGTGGTCAAGGTCACCACCGCCTGCGGTTTGGTCGGTTGGGGTGAATCCCATCACGGCAGAGCGCATAGCAGCATCGCACATCTCATCAACCACGCTTTGCGCCCTTTGGTAATGGGCCGTGATGCAACCGACGTACAGGGCGCTTGGCAGCGAATCTACCAAGCCCAACTCGCCGCGATGGGAACAGGAACAGCATGCGTGCTGGCCATGAGCGGAATCGACATGGCTCTATGGGATATCCGTGCCAAGGCCGTGGGGTGGCCTCTGTACCGTTTGCTTGGTGGCGCACGAAAAGCCTTGCCCGCCTATGCGGGCGGAGTGGCTCTTGGCTGGCAAGCACCTGCAGCACTTGCAGAGGAAGCGCTATCCCATGTGGAGGCAGGATACCGCGCTGTGAAACTGAGGCTAGGTGACACGGTACAGAATGACATTGCCCGTGCCGAGGCCGTACGCCAGGCGCTCGGCGACGACATCGTGATTCTGGCTGATGTCAACACCGCGTACAACATGGACGATGCTCGGAGTGCAATTCCAGCGTTGGATGCACTGAGGATTGGCTGGCTCGAGGAGCCTTTCACCCCGCATGACACACGCAGCTACCGCCAGGCCAGAGCACTCGGTCATATTCCTTTCGCAGCAGGAGAGAACCATTACACGCGCTTCGAGTTCGCACGCCTTATCGACGAAGGGGTGGTGAGCATCCTACAGCCGGACATTTCCAAGACAGGCGGTATCACGGAAACGCTACGCATCGCAGCGATGGCGTCAGCGCACAAGATTGCTGTGCATCCTCACAGCTCTATGACGGGCATCAATATGGCAGCCACCTTGCATGTGCTAGCAGCTATCGATGGCAACGGCTACTTCGAGGCTGATGTCTCCCGTGGCAACTTGTTTCGCGACGGACTTGTGTCAACACCCTTTACGGTCAACGCGCAAGGCTGTGTCCAGCCTAGCGAAGCGCCTGGTATCGGCGTTGAGGTTGATGAGGACTTTCTACGCGGGCATCCAGCGATTGAAGGGCCGGCTTACGCCTGAGCCCAAACCAATAAAAAATCGGAGACAAAAATGCACCCCGCGATCAACCGCCGACGGGCACTGGCTGTCCTCGGCAGCACCATTGCTTGCCAAGCCGCACCATCTGCTGCATTGGCTCAGGCCTTCCCCTCTAAACCGGTTCGGATCATCGTCCCATATCCAACGGGTGGCTTCAATGACACCCTGGCTCGTTTGGCCGCAGCCAAGCTGACCCTGCAGTGGAAACAGCCAGTAATTGTGGACAACCGTCCAGGCGCGGGAACGACAATTGGCACCCAAGCTGCCGCCAATGCCGCGCCTGACGGTCACACGCTGTTGGTCGTGCAGTTTCCATTCGCCGCCAATCCGTGGCTATACAAGAAGCTTCCGTATGACACCCAAAAGGCTTTCGCCCCAGTCATCCTAGCAGGCCGCTCTCCCATGCTACTGCTCAGCCATGCAGGTAGCTCACTAAGAACGCTACAGGACGTAGTAAACGCCGCCAAAGCCAAGCCCGGTCAGCTGAACTACGGCACGTCCGGTCCTGGCTCGTCAAATCACTTGGCAATGGCCCTGTTCGAACGGCGCTCCGGTACGCACATGAACCAAGTTCCCTATAAGGGAAGCACGCCATTGCTGACAGACCTAGCAGGCGGACAGGTCGAGCTGGCGGTGGACCTCTTGCCACATGCCTTGCCCTTCATTCAGTCAGGCAAGGTTCGACCTCTGGCAATAGCGACGTCACAGCGCTCCCCCTTGATGCCAGAACTTCCCACAGCTGCTGAACTAGGGGTGGCCGGTTACGAAGCTGCTGGGTGGCATGGCTTTGTGGTGCCGCAGGGAACTCCTACGTCAGTGGTGACGAAGATCAACCGAGACCTCAACGCGATGCTTATTCAAGACGATGTTCGCAAGATCTTCGCACAGCAAGGCGTTGTTCCCGATGGCGGCACTCCCGAGCAATTCAGTACCTTCATCGACAGCCAGCTGGCGCTTTGGAAGAAGGTGGTGGAAGACGCACGGATTACAGCTGAATGAGCCGCTCTGCTAAGGAAAACCCCATGACACAGTTACAAGCCCTCAACCTCATCGCTGGCGAATGGTGCCCGGCTCAGTCGAACGACTGGGCTCCCAGCTTTGACCCCTCTAATGGCCAAGTGCTTGGCCGATTGGCAGCTTCCGCGAGAGCTGACGGCGTTGCGGCTATCGCTGCCGCACGTGCAGCCTTCGAGCGCAATCAGTGGTCGCAAAGCCCTCGGGTTCGTCAGATGGTTATGTTGCGTTGGGCGGATCGTATGGAGGAACGCTCTGAGGCTTTAGCTCGTCTGCTAACGCAAGAAAATGGCAAAGTGCTCGCGCAGTCCCGCGGAGAAATCGCGGGAGCCATTTCAGAGATCCGTTATTACGCAGGCCTCACTCGCTACATGCCCGGCCATGTGTTTGAGGTGGAGCCCGGTACCTTCTCCACTCTGCTCAAGGAGCCAGCTGGCGTGGTTGGCATCATCGTTCCGTGGAATGCACCTGCTGTACTCTTGATCCGTTCACTCACGCCGGCACTCGCGGCCGGCTGTACCACTGTTATCAAGCCGGCGGCGCAAACGGCCCTCATCACGGCCGCTCTTATCGAGACTCTGCACAATTGCGAAGGTCTTCCGCCTGGTGTGGTGAACTTAGTCAACGAGACTGGCCATGAGGTGGCTGCACTGCTGGCGGAATCGTCCGATGTAGATGTGATCAGCTTCACGGGTTCTAACAATACTGGTCAGCGGATCATGGCAGCCGCTGCACCTACGATGAAAAAGCTCTCGCTTGAATTGGGTGGCAAGTCAGCCTGTCTCGTTTTCGAGGATGCGGACGTGGATAGCGTCGCACCAGCCATTGCAGCAGCGGCCACCATCATCACCGGGCAACAATGCACAGCAGCGCGACGCGTTCTGGTGCATGGCAGTCGCTATGAAGCGATGAAAAAGGCATTGGCATCGGCGCTGTCCGGCTTGAATGTGGGCCCTGGCCTTAGTGTTGGCGCACAAATCGGTCCCATGATTGATACAGACGCGGCCATCTCTGTTGGTGCTCGCATCGCCCAGGCCATGGACGCTGCTGATGAAGTTGTTCTGCGCGGAACACGTGGCGACGGTCCGTTGGGAAATGGTGCCTTCCTCACGCCCACACTGATTGCTCATCGCGACACACAAGCCTTCTTCATTCAAGAAGAAATCTTCGGTCCCCTATTGGTGTTGGAGCGTTTCGAGGATGAATCCGAAGCAGTCAAGCGCGCCAACCACACCGAATTCGGATTATCTGCCAGCGTTTGGACACGCGATGGCGCTCGCAGCATGCGGGTGGCCCGGGCGCTACGAAACGGTACCGTTTGGATCAACGATCACAACAAGCTCTTTGCCGAAGCCGAAACCGGTGGCTATCGCCGTAGCGGATTGGGTCGTCTACACGGCTACGACGCACTAATCGATTTCCAAGAGATTAAACACATCTACCAACACGCTGGCACGGTTTAACACCCAGCGAGTTACGAGTAGGAATAGGCCTAAGAGCCTCAAATAATTATTCCCAAGGAGACAACGATGACTACTTTTCGACGCGCACTGGTCACTTGCTTGACTGTTGCCCCCCTGATCGCCGCGATACCCCAATCTGCCAGGGCCGATGCGGCTGCCGGCTACCCCAGTAAGCCAGTGCGCATAGTCGTACCGTACACTGCGGGCGGTTTTAACGACACCCTTGCACGGGTGGTCGGCCGTAAGCTACAAGATGCTTGGGGACAGCCATTCGTCGTCGATAACCGGCCCGGTGGAGGCACCGTGATCGGAACCGAGAGTGGACTGAAGGCGGCACCCGATGGATACACACTGACGATTGCCAGTTTCCCGACGGTTGTGAACCAGTATCTCTACAAAAAGTTGCCGTACGACACGAACAAGGACATCGCTCCCATCATCGTCGCCGGCGCTACACCCAATCTATTGGTCGTACGTGCGGACTCTCCTTTCAAGAGCATGAAGGATCTGATCACGGCCGCCAAAAAGGAACCAGGCCGCTTCAACTATGCATCGGCTGGCAACGGCACTTCCCTGCATCTGGCCATGGAATACTTCAAAAGTGTCGTTGGTATCAATTTAACCAACATACCTTACAAGGGCAGTGCACCGATGATCACAGACTTGCTGGGAGGCCAGGTGGATGTGATGTTCGATAACTTTCCAAATGCGCAACCCCACGTCAAGGCAGGGAAGATGCGTGCGTTGGCCATCACCTCTGCTACTCGCTCACCCGCATTTCCAGATGTGCCTACTGTCGCGGAGCAAGGCTACTCTGGCTTTGAGGTTTCGCCTTGGTATGGCTTTATTGCGCCAGCCGCCACTCCACGGCCTATTCTTGAGAAGCTCAACGCCGAGATCAACAAGATTCTTGCCATGCCCGACGTCAAGGCGGTGTTTGATGCCCAAGGTGTGACCGTCATTGGTGGATCACTGCGCGACTTTGAGAGTCATTTCCGGGCGCAGAGTTCGAAGTGGGCGCCTGTGATCCGAACCGCCAATATCTCTCTGGATTGATTGGTAGTACACGGGGTCATTGCTCCATCCGCTAAAGGCCGTATTACGACGGACTCTGGATGAGAGCAATGACCTCGATGCAAACCAACGAAATGGCCTCGCTTCTATTGCGCACCTCATTTGGAAGGGCTCGGCTTTTAAAATATTGATGGAGACGCTTTTCAGCGTGTCAGTTAATCAAAGGCTAGGTAACGTGGACTTTCGGCAAATCCAGTACTTCCTCACGCTAGTAGAGGACGGTTCCATGACTCAAGCTGCCAAGCGCCTAAACGTTGTGCAGCCAACCTTAAGCATGCAGCTTGCCAAGCTTGAGGAGGAACTAGGCCAGCACCTGTTTGAGCGGCGTCGCCAAGGCTTGGTCCCGACTACGGCAGGGCGATTGATGTACCGGCTGTTCACCCCGATCCTGCGCGATATCGAAGCTGCACGAGCGCAATTAGTGCAGCGAAGCGACGCTGTCACAGGTCATGTGTCCCTGGGACTGCTGTCCTCGCTTGCCGAAAGCGTATTACCGGAGGCGTTGTCGCGCTTTAACACCGCCTATCCACATGTCGAGGTAACCATCTCAGTGGGCTACAGCACTCAGCTTATAGATTGGGTGAGCAATGGCCAGGTCGATGCGGCCATCATCAACCAGCCACGGGGCAAGCTTTCTCTAGCAACTGAACCCCTGGCCGAAGAAGATATGTTGCTCGTTGCGAGCAAAACAGTAGGTCCGAGTCTTCCTCAGAGCATCCGATTCGCGCGTTTGCCTGAACTGGGATTTGACTTGGTGTTGCCGACTCGCCGACATGGCCTGCGCGGTGTGTTGGACACGGCAGCCTTACAGGAGGACGTCGTGCTCGCGCCGAAATTCGAGGTCGACGTGCTTGGTGCCATTGTTCGGCTCGTGGAGAACTCCAACTTCGTCACGATTTTGCCCCGTGTCGTCGTGCAAAGTAATGTGAACGAGGGCACTCTGCGTGTATGCCCAATCCTATCGCCTCGGATTGTTCGCCAAGTGATCCGGGTAAGTCATCCGCAGCGGCCATTGAGCGCAGCTGCTCACGCACTAGTGGACTTGGTAGCTGACGAAGTACGGCGTGTGCTTCGGATAGAGTGAATTGTCCGCCTTTAAACCAGAGTCGCTGCGGTGCTTACGGAGGCTCAACATTTTTTTTGGTCCCTATCGATGACGACATTGTGGTGCTCTACAACCGGTCACACCGCCCTGTCATCTGGATGGCGTCAGCCCCGAGACATTTGACTAGCCCGAGTTTTTGGCTGGAAATTTATCTGAAGGAGCAGGAGACGTCCAAATGAAAAGTGGCCTCGAAGGCCACTTTTTTGCTGTCGCGAAGTCATCAGATTTCAAACAGCGATCGATCCTTGTCCTTGATCCATGTTGGAGGCTTACCTCGGCCAGTCCACGTTTGGCCTGTGCTGGGGTCACGATACTTCGGCGCAACCGAAGATCCAGCGTTTGTGCGCTTTTGCTTTCCTGAAGAAAAGATGTCGTTTTCGGTAAGCCCAAAGGCCTCAATGAGCTTTCGGATTTCCTGCACTGCACCAGCTACTTCTGCTTTTCTAGCAGCAGCAATCTGTTGCTCAAGGGCTGCACGTTGTGCCAGTAATTGTTGATACGAGCTGTTGGAGTTCGTCATGTTGCTTTCGACACTTGTCATTGATGGTGATACGCAGGTGCATGATTCTGAGGCAGATGCGGCATCTTTTGAACCTTCGATTACCCGAAATAGCTATTACTTACTAGTCACGGACGATGGTCTCAAACTTCCAGGCAGGGTGGAAGCGGTCCCGTTATATAGGTTCAACCTTTGTCGTGCCGGAAAACCAAGGTAGCAGTTGCCGCTGACAATGTAAAGCCAATCTGTAGCTTCTACAGCCAAAATTAGAAGCAGGCACAGCTAGAAATCACTGACGGAACAGAAGCATCGACATTGATTTCGACTGAATCACACCGAGTTTGGCGGAGGCTAGTTGGTTGAAGTGCAGGCGTCAGCCCGCACAGGTTTGGCAAATTGCCGCGAGTAGCTCACCTCGGCTTCTACTGGCGGTGTATGCCCTATGGGCTCCAGTAGGCGCTGGAGGTTAAACCAATGGACCCATTGCAAGGTCGCTAGCTCCAGGGATTCCCTTGTTCTCCAAGGCCCCGCTTGTGGATGAGCTCCGTTTTGTACAGGCCATTGATGGTCTCCGCCACGGCGTTATCCTAGGAATCCCCAGCACTCCCAACTGAGGGCATCGGACCTGTCTCGGCCAAACGTTCGGTATAGCGCTCGGATACGTATTGGCTGTCTCTGTCGGAGCGGTGTACCAAACCCGCCTCCAAGCTTGGCTGCCTTGCGTACAGGGCTTGGTCTGGCGCATACACCACAAATTCGGTGCAAATGTGGCTGCTGACTGGCCAGCCCACAATGCGGCAGGCATAGACATCAATCACAAACGTCACAAACTTCTGCCCTTGCCATGTCGATAAATAGGTGAAGTTAGCGACCTAAAGCTGGCCTGGGCGCTGTGCTGTGTACTGTCGATTGACGAGGTCTAATGTGTAGAAGTTCCGATCTGATCTGACAGTTGCTCCCGTTTCGGGCGGTACGGCTGTCAGATTAATTCAGCGCTTTTACCTTCTCGTCCCAAACCTCCTTTGCATCCATCAGCGTTTGCAGCGGCGTCCGGCCACAGCACATCTTGCCTTGATGTGTTCGCTGCCCGTTGTAGTAATTGATCCAGTCGTCCAGATCCGTTTGCAGCTCGTCAATTGATCGGTAGATCTTGCGCCTGAACGCCACCTGGTAGAACTCCTGCAGGATGGTCTTGTGGAATCGCTCGCAGATGCCATTGGTCTGCGGGTGACGCACCTTCGTCTTGGTGTGTTCAATGTCATTGACGGCTAGGTACAGCTGGTAGTCGTGCGTTTAGGCCTTACCGCAATACTCCGTGCCCCTGTCGGTCAAGATTCGCAACAGCCCCATGCCTTGCTCGGCCAGGAACGGCAGCATCCGGTCATTGAGCAGATCAGCACCCGTGATCGGTGTCTTGGTGGTGTACAGCTTGGCCGCAGGCGAGGACAACCGCTTCAATGGCTTCATCAACCCGGTTCTTGGGATTGGGCTTTCGCCGAGAGGTCTGGATCAGGGCTTCAACGCCACCTTCTTCGTGGGCATGCTGATAGCGATAAAAGGTGTCACGGGACACGCCCATGACTTTGCATGCCTTGGAGATGTTGCCCAGCTCACTGGCCAGATTGAGTAGGCCGACCTTGTGCCGAATAATGGTTTGGTTGAAACTGTTCATGAGGTTTCTCCGTTGGGCGCTCGCGCGCCCGGATTGATAAAGATTCGTACCCTTATCAAAACGGAAACCTCACCTATTGGCAAGGCCCACTGTCAGATCAAGTCTGAACTTCTACATCTAATGTGTATGGTCTTGCAGCATCTGGGGGTGTCGTAGGCACTTTCTTGCGACGTCTTGCACCTTCAAGTCCCAGCTTGTGCATCAGGCGTTGCACCGTGCAGCGGGCAATCGGCAAACCCTCTCGGTGCATTTGCTTCCAAACTTTGACTGCCCCGTGAACCTGCCAGTTGGCTTGCCACACACGTTGAATATGGCCGCAACGTTCTGCGTCTGATTGGCTCCGGCTGAAGCGCAGCCACGGGCAGTTTCTTTGCTGAACCATGCTTCTATAGCCTGAAGAGGCAATTTGCAGCAGCTTGCAAATTGCCTCGGTCCCATAGACATTGCAGTACTTGTCTACGACGTCAATCAGCTCTTTATTCTTCGAGCTAGCTCCGCCTGCGCAGAAAAGCGTTCGCAGGCTTCAGGATGTCGTTGGCCCTGCCCAATTCTTTGTTTTCCCGCTCAAGCGGTTTGAGTCGTTCACGCTCATCCGTGGTGAGTCCTGGTCACAGGCCCATGTCGACTTCATTGCGTTGAATCCACCCGTGCAGGGTGCTGACAGAACAACCAATTTTAGGCGCCATCGATTCACACGCACCCCACAGCGATGCGTAAGCCAATGATCTGTTCTTCTGTAAATCTCTTTTTCACGTCCAATCTCCTGTCTTCGGGATTGGACTTTAGAGCCAGACGCTACTCAAATCCGGTATGGGGACGTCGGGATCGGTGGATAAGCCAACCCACAACTAAAAGACGCTATCGCAATACCAACTGGAAGCAGTACTGCTTCTCCGTTCCCTGACGATTTGGTTGGATCAGAAGGTGTCTTGGTTAGGCCCGTCGACAAGCCACTGGACTTTTGTCCATTCAGCACTCGAGCTACCTGGCCTTGTTTGGCCGGAACCAGACTTAAGAGCCGCTAACACCACTTCCCTTTGAGACCGGCACGAAGCATTTATGCTTCGTGCCCTCATGGCAAGACAACCCGTTAGCAAAGAGCTGTGGCGACAACTGCAGCCCCTGATTCCGTCCTTCACTCCTTCCGCCAAAGGTGGTGCACGCAAGCTCGGCGTGAGCAATGAAGCAGCACTCAATGGCATCTTGTTTGTGCTGCATACCGGCATCCCATGGGAAGACCTTCCACAGTCCCTGGGATACGGCAGTGGCATGACCTGCTGGCGGCGACTACGCGACTGGAGCGCCAGCGGCGTCTGGCAGAAGCTGCACCAAGCCATGTTGGTGCGCCTGCGTGAACATGACCAGATCGATTGGAGCCGGGCCAGCATTGATGGCTCCTCGGTACCAAGCCCCCGGGGGGCCAGGAAACGGGCCCCAACCCCACGGATCGAGGCAAACGCGGCACCAAGCGACACATCGTTGTAGACGCCAGAGGCATCCCGCTGGTGATCTTGGTCAGCGGCGCAAACAGACATGACTCGATGATGTTCGAGAAGTGCATCGACGCAATTCCTGCGATTGCAGGCTTGCCAGGACGAGCCCGCAAGCGACCAGCGAAGCTACATGCCGACAAAGGTTATGACTACCGGCGTTGCCGCGCCTATCTCAGGGGCCGGGGCATTGCTAGCCGAATTGCGAGACGAGGAATTGAGAGCAGCGAGAAACTGGGCAGGCATCGTTGGGTCGTTGAGAGGACACACGGATGGTTTGCGGGCTTTGGCAAGCTGCGAATCCGTTTTGAAAAGCGCTTGGACATCCACGAAGCGTTGCTGAAATTGGCTGCTGCAATCATCTGCGCTCGCTTTGTGGATCGGTGGTGTTAGATGGTATGGAAGCCTCCCTCCCGAGAGGCTTGTGCTCTGCACCAATCAGGGCCAAGGTGTGAAGTCTTACTGCACAGGAGACTGTCATGGACCATACCGTTATTGCGGTTGACACTGCCAAGAAGGTGTTCCAGTTGCACTGGGTGGAGCACGATACGGGCAGCATAGAACGGCTGCAACTCAAGCGGGCGCGCTTGCTTGAATGGTTTGCCATCCGTGAGCCATCGCTCGTGGTGATGGAGGCTTGCGGCGGCGCGCATGAGTGGGCTCGCGCTTTGACGAAGTTGGGGCACGAAGTGCGCCTGATCTCTCCGCGCAAAGTCCGGCCGTTCGTTCAGCGCAACAAGACAGATGCCGCGGATGCACAGGCGATCTGGACAGCGTGCCAGCAGCCGGGCATGCGCTTTGTGCCCGTGAAGACCCAAGCGCAGCAGGTAGTGTTGTCGTTGCATCGGATCCGGGCGCAGCTCATGAAGAGCCGCATCATGCAGACCAATGAACTGCGAGGCATTCTCTATGAGTTCGGCCTTGTGCTGCCCGAAGGGCATCGCGCACTGCTCCAAGCAATACCAGACGCGCTTGCTGATGCAGCCCAACGCCTGCCAGCGATGTTGATGGAGAGTCTGAACGAGCAAGTGCGCCGCATTGCCCAACTGAGCCAGGATATCAATCAGATCGAACACAGGCTTGCCCAGCAACTGCGTGAGTCCCCGCACTGCCAGAGCGTTGCTCAGATACCCGGCATTGGCTTGCTCACGGCGACCGCAGTTGTTGCCAGCATGGGCAATGCCCAGGCGTTCAAAGACGCGAGAGAGTTCTCAGCGTGGGTCGGATTGGTGCCACGCCAAAGCGGCACAGGTGGTCGAGCGCGGCAAATGGGCATCAGCAAACGTGGGGACGCATATCTGCGAACGCTGTTGATGCACCCGGCGAGATCTGTTGTGCTTAAAAGCCACGAGGCGTCCGCATGGCCGTGGCTGCAAACGTTGCTCAAACGCAGGCCCTACAACGTAGTTGTTGCGGCAGTTGCCAACAAGCTGGCCAGGACCATCTGGGCCGTGCTTGCCAAAGGGCAAGCGTGGAGTGCGCAAGCTTGGCAGGGCGCGCACTGAAGAGCACGAAGAATTGATTGCGAATCTGACGTTTTGAAGGAGAGCAAGCGACCCGAAATGTGTGATGGACCAGACAGGTCGGACCGAGATGAGGACACTCCGATAACAGCCAAGAGCGCTCAGCTCGAGTGTTAGATGGGAGCCTCATCAGCGAATGCCATCAGTGCCAGCAGGTGTACCAGCCTGCGCAATAGGCCGGATATAAGACTGCAGCCCTGCCTCCTGATTCTTCATGCACAAGGGTTACTTGTAATCCGGGAGGCTTCCATATAAGCAGCTCTTAGTGGCGAAAACTGCACATCGGAATTTATGCACAGAAGCTGTAAATATGGGCGATTAGCGTGAGCTTCAATGAAGTACGTGATGCGGCTCTTATAGCCGATCTACTCAAATAATTCCCCGAAACCAAGCTGTGCATATTTCACTGGTGATCGTGCATATTACGCACGGCACGTTTATGAAGCGTTTATCAAAAGTAGTGCTGTCTCTATTATCTCTTACAAAGAAATGCCGGAAAACGCAAAGGACACTCCCTTTTTTACCGAGAAGTGGCTGTTGATTTGGAAGAAGAATAGAAGGATATGGAAAGTTTAGGGTCACTACTACCGACAAAGCTCTGTGGACGAAAAAACTAACTGCATAAGATTAATGGGCGAGCTGGTCATGTTCAGAAATTTTGGGCGCTATTTAATGAGCTCCACATTTCTGTAGAAATGAACAATAGGTTCACTGAACGTGGTTACCCACCGACCCTCGCGGTGGCATAGCTTCGTCTGGAGGTTGTGGTTAGCTCGACCTAAAACAGGTTGACGCAATCGTGTCGGATTAGGGTAGAGCGTTCTCGTAGAAGTCAAGTATTAGCATTTTGAAAGTAATGTTAATCTATCTTGATCTGATATCAGATGATATCAAGTGATACATTCATATTAATTGAGTTACTTTGGAAGATGAGTGTGTCGATTGAAAATAATTTTTAGTTTGTCCATTAATAAATCAATAAGGTAATGATATTGATTTAATTGAAATATGGTCAGAGTCTAATTGCTTTTTATTAAAGGTAATTAAAATTCACGATCAGAGTATAAATATTTTATCTCAAAGATTTCGGCAGTATAAATTCAATCGGATATTGGATATTTTTAAATTCCAGAGTGGCGCGAACTGGTAGTAATGTTGGCGTAATGTGGCAAGAATATGCGGTTCTATTATGTTTTAATTTGTATTAATTCGTAACGACGGGAAAATTAATTCCTGGCGAAAAAGTGAATAATTATACATAAACTAATTTAAGAAAATTTGCGCTGGATTTTCTCCATGCAGCGAGATATGTTAAAAATACCTTTGGTGCGTGGGAAATTTCTTTTCCCTTTTATTGAAGCGACTTGTTTTTCGAATAGAGAAATTGAATCTCTGCTGATGAAAAATAAGTTGCCTATTTACTTGTATGGAAAACAAGATTGCTATGTTCCTTTGAGGAATGCAGTTCAGTTTTCTGATGCGGCTAGGCGAATGCGCGGATCTTATGATGTTGGTTACTTGCTTTCTAAAAAAATCAACTTCGAATATTTATCCGATAAATCTCAATCGATCATAAATGGATCTCCGGATCTTTATTCGGCTTTGCAAAATTTTAGTGCGAGAGCGCAAATAGAAAATACTGATTTATTAGTAAAAATAGAGTTTCATGGATCTTCTTTAAGAGTCTGTGGATCGTTTAAAAATACATCTGCGTTGCAAAATATTGAAAACTTTCAATGGATAAATAATTTAATTTTAATTGAGATAGTCCGACAGTTTGCTGGTAATGATTGGATGCCTGAATGCATGGCATTTAATGCATATTACATGCCATCTGATGATGTACGCGCAATTTGGAGTAGGTGTAAATTTACGTCTGCACACCGAGAAGCTTGGATCGAGATTCCAATATGCTATTTAAGCATGCCGCCAATTAATAAAAAAATATTCGGCAAAGAAAATAAAATAGATGTTCTTAACTATTCTAATTCATTAATTGATGCGCTTAGACTAATGTTGCCTTCTTATCTGGATGGAAAAGTTCCGACTGTTTTTGATATAGCAGAAATGGCTAATGCTAGTACAAGAAGTTTGCAGCGCGCCTTAGCAGATTCAGGTTTAAGCTATCGTGGAATACTAAATGAAATAAAATTCAATAAGGCTATGCATCTTTTGACTGATTCAGATACAAAGATTGTTGATGTTGCACTATCTTTGGGTTATTCGGATGCGGCCCATTTTACACGCGCATTTCAAAAAATAGCAGGTGTTCCGCCGTTGAGGTTCCGAGTTTTTAGCAAAGAAATGATGCTTAGATAAGATTAACCTATTGATAGTATTTGCGTTACTGAGAAATTACAAAATTTATGATTCATCTGCAGGATAGCTTATGAGTGAGATACTTGAAAATTCTCATTTTTGGTTTGCTGTATATACACGCCCGAAGCTTGAAGCCGTTGCAGTTGAGAACCTTATTGCGCAGGGGTTTGATGCCTATCTTCCACTCTACAAACAGTTCAAAAAAAATGGCGAAAATTTCAAAGTTATTTTTGAGCCTATGTTTCCAAGATATGTGTTCTTTCGACCAGTAAATTCTGCTCAGTCTATATTGCCGGTTAGCTCCACACGTGGTGTATCACACGTGATTCGCTTTGGATCTCAGATTGCTAAGATAGCTCCGGAAGTTCTTAACGCAATCAGACATATAGAAATAGAGCGCACTGCATTAGATGAAGATGAGCTTATTAAATTACGTCCGGGTGATCGTGTTCGAATTAATGAAAAAGCATTAAAAGGTATCGAAGGCGTAGTTAATAAGGTTTCTAGTCGTCGCGTATCGGTATTGCTTCAAATATTAGGCCGTCCTTTGCTTGTTAACATAGAGCCACATAGACTGGAGTCAGCATAAGATTGTCAGTAAATATCTTGTTGACTTGTTGACTTGTTGACTTGTTGACTTGTTGACTTGTTTTGTTAGTGCGATAGGATGTTGGTTTTGCTTATATGTTTCCGCCTCTCTAGGCGAAAACATTGCGGTAGCCTGCGTGCTTATTTTCTTTTAATTTCAAAATTTATTAACAATTGAGTGCTGATCTAAAGAAAATTATTCTTGAATAATTTTCCGCCTAAATTCTGGTCATGTGCAATTTTTAGAAAAAATGGATTTCAATGCATCAAAAAATTGAATATAAATGCTTGAAAAATTTTAAGTACTGCTTGTTTGCAGTACAAGTTTTATTAGTATCTAGTCTTGCCGGTTGCGCATTGGCACCTGGACAATTTATGCAACAAGGCTTTGCCAATGATTTAATTAAACCTCTGCAAAATTATGGAGCATCGTCAATTGATGAAAATAAAGAGCAGAAATTTAATAGTTCTAAGGAAGTAACAGATCAAGTAAAAATTTCTACGAATCAACTTATAAATATTACCTCGGATCTGATACGGGTGCAGAATAGGAATAAATCCTACGAGCTCAGTTCAGAAGTGCGCGCATTATTTGGAACACCAAGACCTTATCAAATCGGCCCAGGTGATATCCTTAATATTGTTGTCTGGGATCATCCCGAGCTTGCTCTGATTCCTGCTGCATCTTCGCTTACGAGTGATGTTTCCAGCGTATCGCCGGTGGGTAACGGATATAACGTCAGTTCTGCCGGCTACATCCAGTTTCCCTATGTCGGCGGTGTAAATCTCGAAGGTCTTACCGAGTTTGAGGCACGGGATGTACTTACGCAGAAACTATCCAAATATGTAAAGAAGCCCCGCATTACTTTGCGTATACAGTCTTATCGCAGTGGTCGCGTCTATATCGATGGTGAGGTTCGCGCTCCAGGGTTGCAAGCTATCAACGACATTCCAATGACCCTACCTGAAGCGATTAATCGTGCCGGGGGGTTCACTGTCCTTGCCGACCGTGCGAGCGTGATGATATCTCGGGATGGAAAAACTACTGCGATCGATATGCAACGATTGCTGGAGTTGGGTATTAATCCATCGCTGATTCTTCTGAGTAAGGGAGACTTAGTCCGCGTGCTAAGTAAAGAGGAATCCAAGGTCTATATTCTTGGCGAGGTGACGCGCCCAATGGCACAGCCTCTGCGTAATGGAAAACTCAGTTTAAATGAGGCTCTTGGAGAAGCAGGCGGAATTAGCACCATCACTGGCGATCCAAAACAGGTCTATGTAGTGCGACCGTTGCCCGACGGAAATTCTGAGATATTTCACCTAGATGCAAGTTCTCCAATGGCCTATGCCTTATCCGAAGGCTTTGCACTTAAGTCGCGTGATGTGGTGTACGTCGATCCTGCACCTGTTGTGCGATGGAACCGTGTCATCAGCCAGATCTTGCCTAGTGCTTTAGCTATCAACAATGCATCCGCTGCGGCGACCCGTTGAGCAACGACAAGATGCAAAACATACTGGTTCTTTGTATAGGCAATATTTGCCGCAGTCCTCTGGCTGAAGCGTTGTTGCGACGTCAGCTTCCTAGTAAGACTATTTGGTCGGCCGGTATGAAAGCGTTGGTCGGTAACCCTGCCGATCCGGAGTCCGTAGCTGTAGCTGTGCAGCATGGCTTGGATTTATCTGCTCATCGAGCCCAGCAACTTACCGCCTGGATGTGCCAGCGGGCAGAACTAATCCTACTAATGGAACAGAGTCAAAAATTTGACTTGGAGCAGCAATATCCCTGGACCAGAGGCAAGGTTTTCAGACTGGGGGGCTGGAGCGATTTCGACATTGTCGATCCGTACCTACAGTCGCGCGAGGCCTTCAATGTCGCTTATGCCTGCATCTCACGCGGGGTTACCGATTGGGTGCCCCGCATCAAGCAACTTGGCTAGTGCGTTATCGGTGAACTGAGCATCAATCAACGCTAGATGCAGAAGCAATTGAAAGCATGAATCTTCCTCCTTACAAAAACGTCACACAACTTGATCAATCTTCGGGATCTCCTGTGTACGACGACGAAATCCATTTAATTGATTTGCTCGATGTAGTTTTTGACAGCCGTTGGCTTATCGCGGGCATAACAGCGCTAGCACTTTGCATCGGGTTCGCTTATACATTATTAAGCCCCCCGGTCTACCAGACTGATATCTTGATCCAAGTTGAAGACACGAAGGTCATAGGGGCGAATGGCTTGCTGAATGACGTTAGCAGCATGTTCGATATTAAATCTCCAGCAGTTGCTGAGATCGAGATTTTGCGTTCACGCATGGTGATTGGTGAGGCGATAGCCAATTTGCACCTCGATCTGGAGGTCACTCCCAAGTACATACCGCTTGTTGGTCGCTGGCTGGCACGACGTGCGACCGGGCTGTCTGAACCTGGATTTCTGGGTATGGATGGCTATGTCCGAGGTACAGAAGCGCTTCAGGTGGCCAACTTCACTGTTCCCAAGAGTCTAGAAGGCAAGGTACATACGGTTGTACTCACAGAAAAGGGTTACCAGTTGGTCTCGCCAGACGGCGAGCTTTTGGGCCAAGGAACTATCGGTAAGTCTATGCACATCCAGTATCCAGAAGGCGAGGGCAGCCTGCTGGTGGTCGGTGCTAATGGAAAAGCCGGTGCTGCCTTTTATGTCACTCGCTATTCAAAGGCAGATGTCATCGGACAGTTCCAGGACAAGATCAGTATTGGTGAGAAGGGCAAACAGTCAGGCATGATCCGCAGCACCCTTGAGGGTAGCGATCCTCTGCTGATCTCCCAGACGCTCAACGAGATTGGCAGGCTCTACGTTAGTCAAAACACCCAGCGAAAGGCTGCAGAAGCAGCAAAATCGCTAGCCTTCCTTGAGACTCAGCTACCCCAACTTCGCAAGGAGCTCGAGGAGTCCGAGCGGAAGTTCAATCAGTATCGCAGTAAGAACAATGTCTTCGACCTTGAGGGCGAGGCAAAGGTAATGCTTGATCATGGGGCGAAACTGCATATAAGCCTCGTGGAGCTACAGCAAAAGCGCAAGGAAATTGAGGCTCGCTTCACCAGTGCCCACCCTAGCTTGCAGATCATTGACAACCAGATAAACAGCGTCAATACCGAGCTTGACAAGTTAAATAGCCGCGCTCGAACTTTCCCTTCCGTGGAGCAAGATCTGCTGCGCTTAACACGCGATGTAAAGGTTAACAACGAACTCTATATTTCGCTGCTCAACAGCGTTCAACAGTTGCGCTTGGTCAAAGAGGGCAGAGTCGGTAATGTCCGGCTAGTGGATGAAGCTATCGTGCCTGAGTTGCCGGTCAAGCCTCGTAGTGCACTGATCGTGGTGCTAAGCACTGTTTTAGGCTTGATAGTTGGACTGGGTCTGTCATTTGCTCGCAACAACCTTCGCGTTGGCCTCAAGGATCCGTCGGAAATCGAGCAGCACAGCAGCCTTCGCGTGCTCGCAACCATACCGCATTCCGAGGTTCAAGCTGAGCATGCCAAAGCTATCGCTGGCAAACTGCCTGGCAATCACGTGTTAGCTATTCAAGCGCCTGACGATCCAGTGGTCGAGAGCATGCGTAGCCTGCGAACCGCGCTGCAGTTCGTCATGCTTGATATGCCTAGCAGCTTGGTGCTTTTTACAGGCCCTACGCAGGGCGTCGGTAAATCATTTACCAGCGTCAACTTTGCCACGATAGTTGCTGCGGCCAGCAAACGCGTGTTGCTTATCGACGCTGATCTGCGCAAAGGACATCTGAACAGCTATTTCGGACAGGGGCGTACAGGAGGACTGAGCGAAGTGGTTAGCGGCAGCATGGCATTTGGTGATGCAGTGCGTCGTGAGGTTGTGCCAAATGTTGACTTCTTATCCACAGGCATTTTGCCGCCAAATCCCGCGGAATTACTTACAAATTCGGCCACCCAGGCATTACTGAAGCAAGTTGCCACTCAGTACGACTTTGTAGTTTTAGATGCGCCTCCTGTACTGGCTGCGTCTGATGCCGCCATCTTAGCGCCTCTGGTGGGCGCGGTATTCATGCTTGTGCGGGCCGAGGTGACTAGCCTTGGCGAGCTGCAGGAGGCCTCTAAGCGGTTGGCTCAGGCCGGAGCTGAAGTGCGCGGCGTCGTTTTCAACGATCTTCACATGGCGACGCGGCGTTACAGCTACGGCCTGGGCTACAGGCATGGCAAATACCGCTATGTCAACTACGAATACTGATTTCTTCCACCGGCTTTCGTCCGCTATTGAAGTGTGTCAATGCCAGAAACCTCGTTGCAGCAAAATGAATCTATCACAAGCAAATATAGCCGTCATTGGGCTAGGTTACGTCGGATTGCCATTGGCTGTCGAATTTGGAAAGCACCGTAACGTGCTTGGATTCGACATTAATGCAGAGCGTATTGCCGAATTGAAAGCAGGACACGATAGCACATTGGAAGTGGCATCGTCAGACCTTACAGCGGCTAACCGTTTGAGCTTTAGTAACACGTCCTCAGATTTGGCTTCCTGTCAAGTTTTTATTGTCACCGTACCCACTCCGGTTGACAACGTTAATCGACCAGACCTTACGCCGTTAGTCAAGGCTAGTGAGACTGTTGGCAAAGCCATGCCTTCTGGGGCTGTCGTCATTTTCGAGTCCACGGTTTATCCCGGAGCTACTGAGGAAGTTTGTGTACCAGTACTCGAGAAATTTAGCGGAAAAAAATTTAATGTCGATTTCTTCTGCGGTTATAGCCCTGAACGTATCAACCCTGGTGACAAGGTGAACACGCTGAAAAAGATTAAGAAGATCACAAGTGGATCCACTCACCAGGTAGCACGTGAAGTTGATGCTCTCTATGGCTCCATTATTTCCGCTGGAACATACCAAGCTAGCAGTATCAAGGTAGCGGAAGCCGCCAAAGTCATCGAGAACACTCAGCGTGACTTGAATATTGCCCTTGTTAATGAACTCTCCGTCATATTCGATCGCATCGGTATAGACACCCTAGATGTTCTCGAGGCAGCCGGTAGCAAGTGGAATTTTCTTCCCTTCCGTCCTGGGCTCGTCGGAGGCCACTGCATTGGCGTTGATCCGTACTATCTTACCCACAAAGCTGAGGAAGTGGGCTACCACCCACAAGTCATTCTTGCTGGTCGTCGCATCAACGACAACATGGCCCGCTATGTGGCGCGCAACACCATCCGACACATGCTGCTCAATGGTATGGATGTTTCTCAATGCCGCATTGGCGTACTAGGTGTCACCTTCAAGGAAAACTGTCCTGATATCCGCAACAGCAAGATCGTAGACATGGTCAATGAGTTCAGAGCATGGGGGGCTAGTGTGGCGATAGCCGACCCCTGGGCCGATGCTGAGGAAGTTGCACGCGAATATGGTCTGGAGTTAGAGGCGGTTGATCCCGATCATGCTGTGGATTCTCTAGTGGTCGCTGTGGGTCATAACGAATACCGGCAGATGCCCTTGGCAACTTTGCGTGCGTTCTGTCGCGGAAGCAAACCAGTGCTTGTGGATGTAAAGAGTCTGTTTAGTAGGAAAGAGGCTGCAGAAGTTGGCTTTACCGTTTTCCGACTTTGATGAATTTGATAAATAAGATATGAAAAACTTTGCCTTGATTGGTGCCGCAGGCTATATAGCACCGCGTCACATGCGTGCCATCAAAGACAGTGGCAACCGCCTGGCGGTTGCCTACGACATCAACGATTCTGTCGGCATCATCGACAGCATCTCTCCGCATAGCGAATTCTTCACGGAATTCGAGCGCTTCTACGAGCGTGCCAAGCAGTTGCAGCGGAGCCCGGCGTCGGCGCTCAACTACGTCAGCATCTGCAGCCCGAACCACCTGCACCATGCGCACATCGCCGCTGGTCTGCGGCTAGGTGCGGACGTGATCTGCGAAAAGCCTCTGGTGCCAACGCCCGAGCTACTGGACGAGCTAGCACGCGTAGAGCAGGAGACTGGGCGCCGTGTCTTCAATATTCTGCAATTGCGTCACCATGACGCGATCCTCAAGCTTCGCGAGAAGGTGGCTCTGGCGCCTTCAGACACCAAGTTCAATGTCGAACTGACTTACATCACCTCTCGTGGCCGATGGTACGACGAAAGCTGGAAGGGCGACCCGCGCAAATCCTTTGGCGTGGCGACGAATATTGGAGTGCACTTCTTTGACATGCTGCACTTTGTGTTTGGCCGTTTGCAGCGTAACGTTATGCACTACAGCGCCGAGAACAAGGCTGCTGGCTATCTCGAGTACGAACGCGCCCGTGTGCGCTGGTTCCTCTCGATCGACGCAAACGATTTGCCGGAAGCGGTCAAAGGCAGGAAGCCGACTTTTCGCAGCATCGACATTAGCGGCGAGCAACTGGAGTTCTCCGAAGGGTTCACTGAGCTGCATACCACCAGCTACCAGGAGATCCTGGCCGGCAGGGGGTATGGAATCGAAGACGCTCGACACTGCATCGAGACGGTGGACACGATCCGCAGCGCACGCCCGGTGAAGGGCGACCACGGCGAAGTGCACCCCAGTGTGCACCGATTGGTTTGAAAGGCGGTAGCAACATGAGCATGAATGTCCACCCCAGTGCGATCGTTGATGAAGGCGCGCAAATCGGCAACGGTACACGCATCTGGCACTGGGTGCATGTTAGCGCCGGCGCACGCATCGGCGATCGCTGCTCGCTGGGTCAGAACGTCTACGTCGGGAATGACGTGGTGATCGGAGACAACGTAAAGATCCAAAACAACGTGAGCGTATATGACGCGGTGACTCTGCAGGACGATGTGTTTTGCGGCCCTAGCATGGTGTTCACCAACGTCTACAACCCGCGCTCGGCTGTTTCGCGCAGAGACGAATATCGTCGCACGCTGGTGAAGCAGGGTGCCACGCTCGGCGCCAACTGCACCATTGTCTGTGGTACCACTGTGGGTGTACATGCGTTTGTCGGTGCAGGAGCGGTGATCAACAAGGACGTGCCTGCTTATGCGCTCATGGTCGGTGTGCCCGCGCGGCAGATCGGCTGGATGAGCGAGTTCGGGGAGACGCTCGACCTGCCGCTGGAAGGCCAAGCGGAAGCCATCTGTTCGCACACGGGGGATCGCTATGTGCTCGACGGTAATGCCGTGACCAAGTTGAAAGCCAATACGCCATGATCGAATTCATCGACCTCAAGACCCAGCAAGCCCGTCTCAAAAATCAGATCGACTCTGCCATCGCACGGGTTCTGTCTCATGGCCAATATATCCTGGGCCCTGAGGTTGCGGAGCTCGAGGAAAAGCTTGCGGCCTATACTGGCGCTAAGCATTGCATTACCGTGGCCAATGGCACAGACGCTCTGCAAATCGCCCAGATGGCGCTTGGGGTCGGCCTAGGCGATGAGGTCATCACCCCTGGCTTCACCTATATTGCCACGGCCGAAACGGCCGCATTGCTGGGGGCGAAACCGGTGTACGTTGATGTCGATCCGCGTACCTGCAACTTGGATCCTGCGCTGCTGGAAGCCGCCATAACAGCGCGCACCAAAGCGATCATCCCGGTCAGCCTGTATGGCCAGTGCGCAGATTTCGACGCCATCAACGACATTGCCGCTCGATACGGGATTCATGTGATCGAAGATGCTGCGCAAAGCTTCGGCGCCAGCTACAGGGGACGAAAAAGCTGCAACCTCACCACTATTGCATGCGCCAGCTTCTTTCCCAGCAAACCCCTTGGCTGCTACGGAGATGGCGGTGCGATTTTCACCAGCGACGACGAGCTGGCAAAAATAATTCGCCAGATTGCACGCCATGGGCAGGACCAGCGGTACCACCATCTCCGCGTAGGCGTCAACAGCCGACTGGACACCATTCAGGCAGCGATATTGCTGCAGAAGCTCGCTGTACTGGACGAAGAGATAGGAATGCGGCAGCAAGTCGCAAAATCCTATACCAATTTTCTGGAAGATGCCGCGATTACGCTTCCTCATGTGGAGGACGGCAACATAAGCGCCTACGCCCAATATACCCTTCAATTGGAAGGCCGGGAGGCGATACAGAAAATATTGGCCGAGCGGGGTATTCCTACGGCCGTGCATTACCCGCTTCCGCTCAATAAACAGCCCGCTGTACAGCGAGATCAGGCGAAACTGCCGATAGGTGACCTATTGGCTGGTCGAGTCATGAGTTTGCCGATGGGGCCTTACCTAAAGCTGGACGAGCAGTTGCAGATCTGCAAGGCCTTGCGTAGCGCACTCGACGTAAAAGTTTGATTGCTCCATGTTGAAGCGCGTTCTGAAATCTGGCACCTTGCTGGTGTCCGGGACTGCCGGCGGACAGTTAATCGTGGTTATTTTTTCGCCAGTTTTAACACGCCTCTATGTCCCCGATGAATTTGGTGTATTTGGTGCTTATGCAGCTGTGCTGTACATGCTGCTATCTTGTGTTTCGCTACGCTATGAAGTGGCCATCCCTCTGGCAGAGACTGATGAAGATGCAGATTATCTGGCGGCGCTGGCATTGTCCCTTACGGCAATATTTTCCTTATTGCTCTTTCCGGTGCTGTGGTGCGTGGGATTTTTCTATTCTCCTAAATATTTCTGGATATTCCAGTATTTCTTGCCTCTCGGTGCTGCTGCAGCCGGGGTATACAACGTATTCATGTATATGCGCTTGCGCAGCGGAGACCAGAAGGCCATTGCCAAGACACGTGTGACTCAATTAATGGTGGGTACTGTTATCCAGATTGGCTGTGGATTTTTGCGAATAGGTGTTGCCGGACTGGTTGTGGGGCAGATCATCGGCTTGTCATTTGGTCTCAGCAGATTGACAGGGTTTTCATTCGAAAAGTACCTGAAATTGATCTCTCGCAGAGATAAATTGATGGAGCAAGCGAGGCAGAGAAGCGGGTTTGCATACTACGATGCCCCCGCGGCACTTATGGCCATGGCCAACAATCATATGGCGATACTGCTGACTGCAGTCTTTTTCTCTCCGGCTTTTGCCGGAGGGTATGCGCTAGCCCAGCGTGTCATTATTACGCCCTTGGGTATTGTTTCGAGTGCAATATCTTCATCGCTTATTTCAGTTGGGAGGGATTTGAAGAAATCAGATCGTGATGATTTTTTTGAAAAGCAGGAGTATCTTTTGCTACTGATCACTCCCGTGGCTGTCGTTTGCGCCATTCTGTCGATGCACTTTGTTGGGATGATTTTCGGAAGCAAGTGGGAGGTCTCGGGGGCGATTGCGGCATGGATTGTCCTTTTTGTCGGGCAGAAATTCGTCTATGACGCAAGCTTCTCCATGTACGCGATTCAGGGACGGATGCAAGAAGGACTTTTTTCCCAATTGATTGTTTTTATCGTGCGTTTTGCTGCGCTGATTATTTCTGCGAAATTTATTTCGCCTGTTGCCAGTATCGGGGTGTTTTCCCTAGTGAGCAGTTTGGTGTATCTGACTTTATCGCGTCGCATGCTGGGTTCAAGTGAAAATACATCGTATTGTTCATTCATATTGTCGGCTGCTGATGTGGTTTTTCCCTACATAGTGGTTGGAGTATTTTTGATGCAGGATACGGTTACATGGGGGCCGCCTACTGCCTTACTGCTGTATTTCGGATGGTGCTTCTCCAGAATAGGGTATTCTTTTTTTATGAGTACGAAAAAGCGTCGCAAGGAGGCGCAGGTATGAGGCAATCTGAAAAGAAGGGTGGTTTTTTTTTCGCCTATATTCTGGCAGGCGCCATTTATTTGCTTTTTGTTTCTGGCGGAGTTTTTCCCTATGTTCAGGGCGATCTTGTGAAAAGCCTTGTAAAAGGGCTAGCGCTTGCTGTGGTAGTTTTTCATTTTCTGATCGCTAGATTGCGTCATGCAGATCTTGATCCTTTAAGTAAATTTTTTTTCTTTGGGTTGACTATAGGGGTATGGGGGATGATCCGAACTGAGAATTTCGGATTTGCCCTTGAAAAAATAGATGGTGCGGTAGTGTGTTCGATATTTATGGCTGTGCTTTTGCATCATGGCTATCGCAGGTATGGAGAGCTTGATTTCCAGTCCAGACTGCTGACTGTTTCGTTTTTTATTTTGATTTTTACTCTGATATATAAAACAATATTCGGATTTTTTGATCGTGAGGTCAGGTTTTTCCTGAATGGCCCGATTGTCTATGGCTGGATCATGGGATTCTGTTCGCTTCTTTCGTTCCACGTCTGGAATGAAAGAAGGCGACTGGTGTATTTGGCTGCATTTGCCATTTTCTTTATGGCACTGGTCTGGACAGAGTCCAAGGGGGCTATTTTGGCTTTTTTGATCGGATTGGCAATTTATTGTGTACTTAGATTCCACAGAAAATATAAGCTTCTGATTGCCCTAGTCATTGGAGGCATTGTTTTTTATTTCACATTGGCGGATCAACTGGTGGAGCTTTTGGAGGACTCAAGATTGAGCGCAATACTGCGGATCGTGGGTGGAGAACTGAATCAGTCTGATGAAGGCTCGGTGGGGTCACGAGTAGTGCTTATTGATAAAGCCATGCAGGATTTTAGTAGCCATATATTCATGGGGATTGGCTTGGCAAATTATTCGTTTAATGAATTTGTTTATCCGCATAACCAGCATCTGGAAATTTTTGCAGAGATGGGGGTTGTTGTCGGCTTTATTCATGTAATTTTTGTTTTGCTGTCTTTCTGGCGGGCAAATATTCTGAACAAGGCATTGATCGTCTTCTTTGGCGTGGCGGCGAGTTTCAGTGGAGATGTTTCCTATTTGAGATTTCTCTATGCCTTTTGTCTTGTCGGATTCATGCCAAGTATGGGTGCTCAGATTAAAGAGAGGCTTGTGCTGAGCGAGCGCACGATTGGTTAACCTCTGGAAAACATATCTTAGAAGGGTGGTTGCTTTGAATGCGGGTAATTCTGTGAAAATCGCAAAGCTTATCAAACAGCATTTACTTTTTTGTCTGTTGGTGCTGGCGAGTTATTTTTTGAGTCATGAGGTTCACTCTGCTGAAAAACAGGTGAGGATCATGAGTTGGGGGCGGGATTCGTCGGAAAAATCGGAAATTGGTGTGAATGAGATCCGGATGGGATGTGCCAGCGGGCCGGAATCATGTGCAAAAAGTATTGATGCTCGGAATCTTTCCGGGGTAGATGAGGTTGCTCTCTCCTTGGGCTATCAGAAAGAAGATAATTTCCTGGAAAAAGATCTGCCGGGCTACTTGAAACTAGTGGCCGACCATCCCAAGGTCAAGGAAATCGGTATGGATGATTTCGCCAGCTTTATGGGGAGGCTGTGGAGTGGTACTGCGGCACAGAAAATGCTGGACTTTATCCAAGCCA
Organism: Comamonas testosteroni TK102; assembly: GCF_000739375.1. NCBI lineage: Bacteria > Pseudomonadati > Pseudomonadota > Betaproteobacteria > Burkholderiales > Comamonadaceae > Comamonas > Comamonas testosteroni. The sequence continues at coordinate 1,746,223 of NZ_CP006704.1, forward strand.
TGAAGAAATCTTCCGCCATCAGGTTCAGGGTTACCGTCTACGATGATGAATTGGCGAAGATTTCAATGAACGAAAAATTATTTCCGCTGCAACTGAGAAAAAAAGTCGATAGCGTGGCATTTTATCTTCGGTACAGGGATAATGTTAATCAGTACGATTATCTTCTGAGACAGGTGACGAGCCTTTTTCCCAATGCGAAGATCTATGGCGGTGTCTATCACTATGATCGCATTGACTATATTTTCTGCGATGAAAATAAAAGGGAACGTTGTACCAAGGAGCAGGAAATGGAATTGTTCTCCTTGACTCTGAAGAAGCAACTGCAGCTGGTTGGTGATAAAAGATTGGCAGGCCTTGAGTTTTATCCAGGCTTCATTGGCGAGGAATCTACTTGGGGTGCGTGGAAAAAGAACGCCATATGCCGCCAGAATCGCATTGAGGACTGTGTAAAAAATTCTCAGTTGATGGGGGCGATCTTGCGGGATGAGGTTCTCCGTTTTTCCGCCCAGAGATAATTAATTTCCCCAGGAGCACATCTTCAGTCTTGGCTCTTTTCATGCTCCGGCATGCTGAATCTCTGGCCGGCGGAAGCTCGTAATTAGCATTATTTCCTTCGGGGCCCCACGGCCGAAAAGGTCTTCTGCCCAGGCAGCCTGCGCCATGCATGGAGGTAGGCGGGTTTGCGGCAGATGTACTCCCATCCATCAGGCGGAATCACGCAGGGCCGGCAGACCTGGCTTTGACCTGCGGCCGGCAAACAGTTTGGATATATGAAACAAGTCTGGATACTCAACCACTACGCTCAGGAGCCGGGCGGTGCCGGTGGCACGCGGCATTTCCACCTAGCAGAGCATCTGCTGGCCCATGGCTGGCATACCACGATCATTGCTGCGAGCGTGGACCATGCGACTGGCCGCCAGCGGCTGGGGTCGCACGAGGCCCAGCGCCACGAGACGATCCGGGGCGTGCCCTTCCTCTGGGTAAAGACGCCCGCCTACGCCGGCAACGGTGGCAGCCGCGTACGCAACATGCTCGCCTATACTTGGGGGACGCTGCGTCGGCGCAGCCTAGCGGTGTTGCCGCGGCCCGATGTGGTGATCGGCTCTAGCGTGCACCCGTTTGCTGCGGTGGCCGGCGCGCTTCTTGCCAGGCGGTACCGTGTGCCCTTCATCTTCGAGGTGCGCGACCTGTGGCCGCAGACGCTGGTGGATATGGGACGCCTGCGCGATGGGGCCGTCCTCACCCGCGTGCTGCGCGGGCTGGAGCTGTGGCTTTATCGGCGCGCAGCGCGCACCGTGGCGGTTTTGCCGTTGGCCTGGCAGTACATCGTGCCGCTGGGCATCGCCAGGGAGCGTGTTGTCTGGATTCCCAACGGGGTCGACCTCTCGTTGTTCCCGCCTGCGACACCGCCCGGGGAGCCCGAGGATGCAATCTTCACGCTGATGTATTTCGGCGCGCATGGCCAGGCTAATGGGCTGAAGACGCTGCTACAGGCGATGGCCCTGCTGCGCCTGTCGCCGCAGGGCGCGCGTATCCGGCTGCGCATGATCGGCGACGGCCCCCAGAAGCCGGAGCTAATGGCCCAGGCGGCCGAGGACGGGCTGGACAACGTCAGCTTCGAGCCCCAGGTTGCCAAGCGTCAAATCCCGTATCTGGCAGCGCAGGCGGACATCTTCGTGATCACGGTGCTCGACCTGCCGGGGCTTTACCGCTTCGGCATCAGCATGAACAAGCTGTTCGACTATCTCGCCGCAGGGCGGCCCATCGTCATGGCCTCGGGTGCTGCGAACAACCCCGTTGCCGAAGCTCGGGCCGGTCTGACGGTCCCTCCGGGAGATCCCCAGGCCCTGGCGGAAGCCATCCTGCAGATGGCTGCAACGCCCCTGGCCGAGCGCCAGCGCATGGGTGCCGCAGGGCGCCAGTATGTGGAGCAGCACCATGGCTTCGGACAGTTGGCGGGGCGGTTGGCCGAGGTGCTGGACACGGTCCGCTCTGAGCCGGGAGGACGGTCGTGAAACGTTGCTTCGATTTCATCGTTGCCTTGTGCGGACTCGTGCTGCTGTCGCTGCCGTTGCTGTTGCTGGTGATTTTGGTGCGCCGCAAGCTGGGCAGTCCGGTGTTCTTTTGCCAGACACGGCCGGGCAGGGATGGCCGGCCCTTTCGGATGCTGAAGTTCCGCACCATGACGGACGCCCGTTGCACCGACGGACAGTTGTTGCCGGATGCTGAGCGCCTTACGTCGTTCGGCCGCTTCCTGCGGGCCAGCAGCCTAGATGAGCTCCCCGAGTTGTGGAATGTGCTCAAAGGCGACATGAGCCTGGTTGGCCCGCGCCCCCTGCTGATGGAGTATTTGCCGCTCTATACGCCTGAGCAAGCGCGTCGCCATGAGGTGCGTCCCGGCATCACCGGCTGGGCGCAGGTCAATGGGCGCAACGCGCTCAGCTGGGAAGCGAAGTTCCAGCTGGATGTTTGGTACGTGGACCACCGCACACTGTGGCTGGATATCCGCATTCTGTGGCTGACGGTGAAGAAAGTGCTAGTGCGCGAGGGTATCAGCGCGACGGGCGAGGCGACCATGCCGCGCTATACCGGTGAAAAATGATAGCGGTTTGCGCCTGTTCACCGAGGATTTCATTGTCAAAGCCATTCATAGCCATGACGCAGATAGCGCTGGTAGCTATCAAAAATTAAGCTTTCAGGAGATCTCAATGCCACCACATGACCTGTATGGCGTCTATGGCGCCAGCGGCTGCGGCCGCGGCGTGATGCCGCTGGCACGACAGCAACTTGCGCAGGCGGGCGTGCCCGTCGAGCGTCTGGTCTTCATCGATGATGCGCCGCCTGCGGAGCGGATCAACGGCCACCGGCTGCTGAGCTATGCCCAGTTTCTGGCCGAGCCTGCCGCGGAGCGCCATGCGGTGCTGGCCGTCGCCAATGGAGCGGTGCGCGAGCGCCTGGCGCTTCGCTGTGAGCAGGACGGCGTGCTCACTTGGAGCGTGGCCGCCGCCAATGTGGTGCGGATGGATGAGGTGCAGCTGGGTGAGGGCGCGGTGCTCTGCCCCTTCGCCACGCTGACTAGCAATATCCGCATAGGCCGGCACTTCCACGCCAACCTCTACAGCTATGTGGAGCACGACTGCATCGTGGGTGACTTCGTTACCTTCGCGCCGGGCGTGCACTGCAACGGCAACGTAGTGGTAGAGGACCACGCCTACATCGGCGCCGGCGCCATCCTCAAGCAGGGTCGGCCGGACGAGCCGCTGGTGATAGGCCGCGGCGCGGTCGTGGGCATGGGCGCGGTGGTCACCAAGAGCGTGGCGCCCGGCACAACTGTGGTCGGCAATCCCGCGCGGCCGCTGCAAAAGGCCTGATGGGTCTTCTCCTTTGGTTCATCCCCGTTTTCAAGTGTTCATACCATGCTCAATACCCCGTTTTCCCCCTGGCCCAGCTTTACTCCAGAGGAGTCCGAAGCCGTGTGCCGCGTCCTGCAATCGAATCAGGTGAACTACTGGACCGGCATCGAGTGCCGCGAGTTCGAGAAGGAGTTCGCCGCTTGGGTAGGCGTTCCGCATGCAGTAGCGTTGGCCAACGGTACGCTAGCGCTGGACATTGCGCTCAAGGCCTTAGGCATAGGCAGTGGTGATGAGGTGATCGTAACGCCGCGTACCTTTATTGCCAGCGTCTCTTGTGTAGTTAATGCAGGAGCTACACCGGTGTTCGCGGATGTGGACCCCGATAGCGGTAATGTGTCCGCTGCCACCATTGCCAGAGTTCTCAGTCCCCGCACGAGAGCCGTTATCTGTGTGCACCTGGCAGGCTGGCCTTGCGATATGGATCCGATCATGGAGCTTGCAACAGCCAATGGCTTCTATGTGATTGAGGACTGCGCGCAAGCGCACGGTGCAAGATATAAAGGCCGATCAGTAGGTGCCATCGGACATATTGGAGCCTGGTCTTTCTGCCAAGACAAGATCATGAGTACAGGTGGCGAGGGTGGGATGGTTACAACCAACGACGTGGCCTTGGCGCGCGCGATGTGGGAGTACAAAGACCATGGTAAAAGCTACGAGGCAGTATTCGAACGCCAGCATCCGCCAGGATTTCGATGGCTACATGAGAGTTTTGGGACCAATTGGCGAATGCTGGAAATGCAAGCCGCCATAGGTCGTATCCAGCTCCGGCGCATGACGGAATGGACTTTGCAGCGAATGGCCAATGCATATCACTTTTTTTCCGTCTGTAGACGGCATTCAGCGGTGCGCGTGCCGGATTTCTCTGTCATGCCGGTTGGTAGCTTGCATGCATATTACAAGCTTTACCTATATGTCAAACCCAATAATTTAGCGCCGGGCTGGAACCGCAACAGAATCATTGAGACTTTGGTGGGAGAAGGCGTGCCTTGCTACCAAGGCAGCTGCTCCGAGGTTTACTTGGAGAAAGCCTTCGACGGTACTGGCTGGCGTCCACCGAGCCGTCTGCCAGTTGCTCAAGAACTTGGAGAGACAAGTTTAATGTTGCTGGTGCATCCAACACTGACGTCCGAAGAAGTACATAAGACTGGCCTTGCGCTCGATAAGGTGCTGGCGAGTGCGTCTTTATCAATGAAAAATTGTGAATAATTAGCGAGAGATGGTTTGTATTGCTTAGTAAGCAATACCGCTTATTTACGCTTCGCTGCTGTCATTTGACCTGCTCCGGTTAATCGGCCTAGCAATCCGACCTCATAGCGCTGCAGGCTGGCAAAAAAATAACATTAGTAGTATCCGATTTCGGAATCGGTATTAATGGTCAATTGAGCACCAGGCATATCTGCGCCTCGCATCTGACGAAAGACGTTGGTTGTGTATTTCAGTCCAATTATCGTGATGCCTATAGCAGAATTTGCTCGCGGCTGCTTTAGTGACAATCGAGAGAAAATATGTGGAATAAAAAATCACTAGTTGAACTACTGGTGCACATGCCGCGCTCAACAAAGCGTCTCATTGCGCTGGCTGTCGATACCTTAATCTGTATCTCTACTGTTTGGTTGGCGCTCTGTTTGCGATTGGAGGATTGGGTTTTCCTACAGCCGCAGCACATTAGTGCTGCTCTGCTCGCAGTCACTTTGTTTATTCCCATATTTTACTGGTTTGGGCTGTATGCTAGTGTCTCTCGATACGCAGGATGGCAAGACATGCTTGCTTTATTACGTGCGTTCGCGCTATATGCGATTACCTATTGTTTTATATTTACTGTAATTGGGGTTGATGGACTACCAAGAGCCATAGGCATCCAGCAACCGTTGCTCATGCTGTTCGGCATTGGCGCAAGCCGTGTTATGGCGCGTTTTTTGCTAAGCAATATTACCCACACGAGAATTAATCAGTATAAGGTGCCTGGAGTACTTATATTTGGCGCCGGCTCAGCCGGAAGGCGACTTGCGTCAGCGCTTCAAAATTCTCCGGAAAATCGCCTGATAGGTTTTATTGACGACGATCCAACCCTGCAAGGCCGCCATTTAAACATGGTGCCTGTCTATGCGCCGTCCGACTTGATGAATTTAGTTAAGATTTCTAATGTTAAGGAAATTCTATTAGCTATTCCTTCTCTAGGTCGAAAGCGTCGGCTAGAGATTTTGAATTTTCTTCGCTCCTTCCCATTACATGTTCGCACATTGCCGAGCCTTTCAGATCTTGCGAATGGAAAAGTGACCTTAAATGATCTGCATGAAATTGATTTCGAAGACCTTCTTGGCCGAGATGCCGTAGAGCCCGATTTTTCTCTAATGCAACGACATGTTCGAGGTAAGGTTGTTATGGTTACTGGTGCAGGCGGTTCGATCGGCAAGGAACTGTGCCGGCAGATCGTACAGTGCGAACCAAAACTTCTTTTGCTGGTGGAGATTAGCGAGTATTCCCTATATCAGGTACAGGAGGATCTGCAGGCACTATTAAACGAGCGGAGACAAGATCGTGGACCCCTCGCTGTGGAGTTGGTGCCATTGCTGGCATCAGTTACCAATGAAAGCAGGATAAACGAAATCGTCTCCACTTGGTGTCCGCAAACTGTCTATCACGCGGCCGCATATAAGCATGTTCCGCTGGTGGAACACAACATGCTGGAGGGGGTGCGTAATAACGTTTGGGGCACATGGATCTGTGCTCGTGTTGCTGCAGCCAAAGGCGTCAAAAACTTCGTGCTCATCAGTACAGATAAGGCTGTGAGGCCCACAAACGTGATGGGCGCTAGCAAACGATTAGCGGAAATGGTGCTGCAGGCAATGGCGCATCACTCAGGCATTTCGACTTGCTTCACGATGGTTCGGTTTGGCAATGTACTTGGCTCTTCCGGCTCAGTGGTTCCACTTTTCAGAAAGCAGATCGCTAACCAAGGTCCCATAACACTTACTCACGCCAGCATCACTAGGTATTTCATGACTATTCCAGAAGCCTCGCAACTTGTCATGCAGGCTGGCGCTATGGCTAGTGGCGGAGAGGTATTTGTGCTCGACATGGGAGAGCCGGTGCGGATTTATGACTTGGCTTGCCGCTTGGTTGAGCTTTCGGGGCTACGAGTGCGTGACAGCAAAAATCCTCATGGAGATATAGAGATAAATATCACTGGACTACGCCCTGGTGAGAAGCTTTATGAGGAGTTACTGATTGGTGATGGTGCACAGCCGACAAGTCATTCAAGAATTTTGAAGGCGCACGAATCTTTTTTGGACTGGAATCAGCTTGAGCCTAAGCTCAATATGTTGGAGTCATACATATCCGCATCAGATATGGAGGCGGTAAGAAAATTACTCATGAATGTAGTTTCTGGGTACAAACCAGTCAATGAAGTGGTTGATTTAGTTTACCAGCAATGCGAACGTGAACGAGGTATTAGAGAGCTGGTAAGACAAAAGGAGCCTTATGCACTGTTTGTTTCAAATGTTTCTGAGGAGTAATGAACCCAAAAATATCAAAAAATAATAAATCAACAGCAAGGTAAATTCTGAACATTTGATGTTATAGAGATTTTATGCCGTAAATTTCACTATTGTTACTGGTTCACCTTAGAAATTAATATTTAATTTGATTGTGGTAATCGCCATGCATAAAATTGAAGCGATCAATAATATACATTCCTATGAGTCAAATGAAATTAAAGCCCTATCCGAGAAATTAATTGAGGATTTGAAAAATGGTTGTTTGGCTTTGGCATTTCAGCGAGTAGTTGCTTTTGACAGAATTAATATTATCTCATGTCTTTATTATGAGGTTCTTCTTCGGCGTTCTGTAGATTTTGAGGTTAATTATCTGTCCTGCGGTGAAGGCATAAAAGCACTGGAGCTGATGAATAAAGTTGAGCAACTAGACTTTAGCGTGATATGGACAACTATTCATACCTTGAAGTTAAACACTCTTCAAAAAATAGGCTGTAATATTTCAGCCCTAACTTTTAAAAAAAGTAGCAACTGGAATTTTATTATTTTCTTTTTGGAAAAGAACAAGAGCATATCCGAAAGATTATTTATTGAGATAACGGAAACAAGTGAGTTTTCAGATAAAAATGAATCTTTAATTTTAATAAAGAGATTAAAAAATACTGGGGTGAAAATAGTGATTGATGATTATGGAAAATATAATAGTAATACTGAATTGATTGAACTAATAAACCCCGACGTTGTTAAAATAGATAGATCTCTGTTGGCTAAATCTCGTGATTCAATTTTTCTTCTTAAGAAAGTTATTGAATCATGTCATAGGGTAACTGACTGCGTTATAGTCGAAGGTGTCGAAAGTGAACTTGATTTAAAAATTGCTCATAATGCTGGTGCTCAAGGAGTGCAAGGTTTTTATATCCATCGACCAACTTTGAGAACTGAATGGATTAGCAAAAGTATAGTAAAAGTTACGAATATATTCGTGTAGACGAAGCTCTTATCAATTATTTTGAAGATTGCGTCTTAATATCATAATTAATGATATTGTAGTTTGGCGCTGTTGCATAAAACCTGTTTGAAACGAGCTACCCAACACCCTAGCGTGGCTATTGCACGGCTGCCGTTTGAGGACGCCCCAGTTCAGTGAAGCGATTCAATATGGTTGCTCGGATATGCAGCTCATTCACTTGGCGTTCAAAGGTTCGGGACATCACACGCTCGCCCAGGCGCTTGATGCAATTCATCTTGGTTTCCACCGAGCTTCGCCGGTGATAGCCACTCCAGCGCTTCCAGATGCTTAGCCCCAACCGCTTGCATGCGGCAATCGCTGCATTGCGATGTTCAGAGACGCTACTTTTGCGGATGCGTGCATTCTTTCGAGGTGGAATGACTGGAGTCGCTCCGCACCTCGTCACTGCTTCATGGACTGGCTGTGTCTCGTAAGCTCCATCGTCTGTCAGGCTGTCAAGCACTTCATCTTTCGGTAACTGCCGCATGGTCAGGCCAAACATATTCTTGAGCGGCAAGTAAAACTGGATGGCAGCATCCGAGAATTTCGGGCTACGCCCACGTTTGCCGCTGGCCGCGGCAAACCATTGCATGCACTTGTCGAACCAGATGGTCAACGAGCCTCGTGACTTCAAAGCTGCGTTGTAGCTGAGCCAGTTGGTGGTGTGCGGTAGCGGGGCTTACTGGGCTGGCTCATGACTTGAGCCTAGCGTTTACGACTCGCCGATTTCTGCAACAACGCCAGATCAATTTGCTTCTGTTATCAAGAATATTTTTTAAAAGATAGCTTCTATAGAATTATTGATAATATAAATTCTCTATTTGCTGCATAAATTCTCCAGGATGGCAGCTTTCATTTTGCATTTTTTAATGATTTGGCTTGGTTTTTGTGTATCTATTGTATTATATTCGGCTAGTCTAAACTTGGAGAGAAAGATAGATGGCAGATCAAAACAAGATAGATTGTGAGATAAATTTTAGAGGACCAGGTCTTCGCATTGTTATAGTTGGTAGAGGTGAAACTCGCGGTAGAAGGCCTCATCTTCTTCGTTTGCGCGAGAGCGTCTATCAAGAGTTGAAGCAGTACGCTGATGGTCAGACTTATCTATTGGTTGAGTTAGCCTTACGCAAGATGATTGATGAGCTAAAGCGAAGGCCTATATCTGAAGTCGAAATAATCCAAGCACATGATTTTGATGCTACGCCTGAAGACATTCGGTTGCTTGCATTAAATAAAGGATCTGCTGATAATTAGCTAATTAAAGAATTTTTAAATTATTTTATTTCTCCAATATTTATTATTGGAGATTTATTTTAATTTAAATGCAAAATATATTAAAATTCTGTAAACTATTAGTATATGTTATATTTAATTGTAAAATTATTATATTTTATGGTGCAATAAATATATATTAAAATTCTAACGTTTGTGTTTAATATAAATATTCTTTTAAATGCTAATTTAATCTAAAATATTTATAATTGATTTTATAGGATTAGAGTATTTATTTTTAATAAAATAGAAATTAAATATTTCATTTTAAATAATCATTAAAAATTTTTACGGTGTGAATGATGTTGTTGCATAAATCGCTATGCCGCAGGCCGTAGGCTTGCGTCATGAGCCAGTTCAGCAAACCTCGCTACTGCACCACCAACTGGCCCAGCTACAACGCAGCCTTGAAGTCACGAGGCTCGTTGACCATCTGGCTCGACAAGCGCATGCAATGGTTTGCCGCGGCCAGCGGCAAACGCGGGCGAAGCCCGAAGTTCTCGGATGCAGCCATTAAGTTTTGCCTGACCATGAAGAATCTGTTCGGCTTGGCACTGCGCCAAGCCATGGGCATGGTGGAGTCCCTTTTGCATTTGTCAGGGCTGCATTGGCCCACGCCGGAATTCAGCACAGTTTGCCGCCGCCAGCGTAGCTTGCAGGTCCAAGTTCCATATCACTGCAACCAAGCAGGGCTGCATTTGCTCGTGGACTCGACGGGTATCAAGTTCTTGGGTGAAGGCGAGTGGAAATGCAAAAAAGCACGACGCTGAAGGCCGTCGTCAATGGCGCAAGCTGCACATCTGCATTGATGCGCAGACATTGCAAATACGGGCAATTTGCGTAACGAGCAATGAAGTAAGTGATGTTGTTGTCGTCGCGGAGCTACTGGAGCAAGTCCCTCTCAACGAAGCCGTGCTCAGTTTGACCGGTGATGTGGCCTATGACACACAGCCCGTGTATGAGGCGGTGATGCAGCGGGGCGCAGTCCCCATCACTCCTCCGAGAAAGAACGCCCGGATACGCAAAGGCGATGCCTTCGGGTATCGCAATGCGGCGCTCGCCGCATGCAGACGTTTGGGCGAAGGATATGGGAAGTGTGGAGTGGCTATCACCGGCGAAGCCTGTTGGAGAGCAAGATGAACTGCATCAAACGTCTGGGCGAGAGGGTCATATCCAGAACCTTTGAGCGCCAGGTCAATGAGTTGCATATCCGTGCTGCCATCTCAATCAATTCACAGAGCTGGGCCGCACTCAGACAGTCCACAGAGCTGGGCCGCACTCAGACAGTCGCCGTTGCATAGCTGCGTGTGGGTCAGGGGCAACTCAGCTTCAATCAGATTTATTCAACAGCGCCCTTGGTTAATACACATTTAATATCAAATAATTAATGCTTATATGATAAAAAAATCTGACTCAATAACAGTATCTTCTTTGATTCGAAAAATAATATTTATTTGGTATTCAGATCAACAGATTTGTATTAATAAATCTCTAAATACAATTGGTCACATTTTATGTGGTCCTCAGTCGTCGACATAGTTAACATATCTATTTTATGAGTGAATTATATTATTAAAACCTAATAATTTAGATGGTATCATATTTATGAATAATCCGACATACAAAGAGTTGTTAGTACAACGCGAGGCGCTTGAAAAGCATATTGAATCTGTCCGCAAAGCAGAAATCGCAGATGCTCTTCATAAAATTAAGAGCTTAATTGATGCGCTTAATTTGACGAGACAAGACATTCTTCCCCTTATAAGGAAAAAGCGTGAAATACGCGTTTCATACCCTAAATATAGGAATCCATTGACGGGTCAAACGTGGAATGGTCGAGGAAAGCCCCCAAACTGGATTAGGGATTCTGAACGTTCCAAATTTGAGATATTATCGTCCAAATAATAATCTGATGTTGTGCAGTTAGATAAAAATTTGCAGGCTAAATTATACCTAACCATAGTCTAAGCAATAAATATCTTTAAAATAGATTGATCTAATTTGCTACGGCACTGCTGTATAAATCAGCCTTAGGCTAGCCTTGACTACCCATAGGCAGGTAGATATACCCGGTCTGTTAATTTCCACGCAAAACTGACCCGCCGGAGGTGCGGATAAAAACTTGGACTGGTTTTATGCGGCTAGGCCAAGTTTTTTCCGGTATTCCACAGGACTTAAACGTCCCAGAGATACCTTGATACGTTTTTCGTTGTACCAACGAATGTAAGTATCGACAGCTTCAATGAACTGCTCAATCGTTGTTTATTGCCAGTTGTTGGGATAGAACAGCTCCATCTTTAGCCTTCCAAAGAAGCCTTCGCACGCAGCGTTGTCTGGTGAGCACCCTTTGCGAGACATCGAGCGAACCAACTTTGCATCATGGACCCTCGAGAGCCAGCCAGGCCATCGGTAGTGAGCTCCACGATCAGAATGAATCACAGGGCGGCTCTCGCTGCCTTGAACAGCATCAATGGCTGTATCCAGCATTCTGTTGACGAGATTTGCGTTGGGATGAGTCCCAATCTACCAGCTCACCACCAGCCCGTCAAAGCAATCAATGACTGGCGACAGGTAAACCTTGCCAGCAGGAATCTGGAATTCAGTAATGTCGGTGAGCTACTTCTCATTGGACGCAGCAGCATGGAAGTCTTGATTGATAAGGTTTTGCGGGGCTGCACCTATCTCTCCAAGGTATGAGTTATATCTGCGGCGTTAGGGCTTGGCCACGATCAACCCTTCCTGCTTCATCAACCGACGAACCACCTTCTCTGAGATGCCCTTGCACTCCTTGAGCAGGGATGCCTGCACCCTGCGATATCCATAGCAGCGGTAGTTGTTGTCGAAGATCTCTGTGATGCTTCGGCGTACATCCAAGTATTTGTCAGCCAGCTTCAGCCGGGCACGATGGTAAAAATACGAGCTTCTAGCAAGGCCAACAAGAGAAAGCAGTTCTGGCAATTCATACTGCCCGTGCAACGCGTTAACCAGCACAGCCTTATCTTTGTTTGCCAGCGTTTGCAGATCAATGTCAGCCCCATTTTTTAAGATTTCATGGGCCTGCTTGAGAAGCTCACGTTCTATCTTCAGCCGTCGAACATCCTGGCGCAATGATTCAACTTGGCGCCTGAGCGCTGCTTCATCCAACACTGGCGATCGCTTTGGGCTGTGTTTCATCGAGGCAGGGGCACAAGGGCCAAGCAACTGATTTTTCCAGTTGTACAAGGTCCCCCTACACACCCCTAACTTGTCCGCAATCTCCTGTGCAGTTGATTGACGGGTACACAGTTGTACCACGCCCTCACACATCAAAGCATCAGGCTTTGTAGCCGGCCAAGACCTGCCTACTATCTTGCTGGTCTCGGGGCAGTCTTGCCGAACCCACGCAGTCAACGTTCCTCGACCTGGATAACCCAAAGCCCTCATCGTTGCAGCAATACAGCGATCATGGGCGAGGTAATGAGCAATAGCCACCTGCCTTTGTTGCAGCGAATATTTTGGTGCTCTTGGAGCTTGGTTTGCTGGCAAATCCTGATGCTTCAGGTAGTGCTGATACTAGCCTTTCAATGCGTTCTTGGTTGGGTACCCCAACTGGCGAATCGTGGCTCTGACACGCAAGCCAAGCTTGATGTAAAGCTCAACTGCACGAATCCTGTCTGCGTATGAGTACATGAACTACCTCCTGGTAGTCCAAGTTTTTGTCCGCATCCCCACCGGGGGCTAGTGGGTCACTTCTGGGTGGAAATCAACACACGGAGCGGTTTGAGAACCCGCTGCTATCGAAAGAAGGTTTCATCGCTTCGCTCACACTGTCAGCGGTCGAGGTCGCTGGCAGCACACTTATCACCTTGTGGTTTGAATGCGGTGAGATGTTCTGGGGACATAGTTTCAGCGTTACCTCGTTCGATGGAGTCAGGTTCAACGATGTTCGAGTCGAACTGCAAGGGTGACGAAGACAGCAGCACACGGTAGCCGCATGGATGTATGGGAGGGCGATAGCTTCGAACTAGCTAAAGCACGAATTGCAGCAGCGCAAGCTTCTGTGCCCCACTGAGAGAGGCCAAGACCAATGGCCGCTTTTGGAGCTATGCGTACAGCCGCTATGGGTCGACGGCACCTATTCGCGAGCCGATAAAGCGGACTTCCAGCACCTCGAAGGCAGCCTGTTAGCAAGGGGCTGCTTCTCACCTGAAAACAGTCATTGGAGAAGCGACTGTCTTGGCGCCCTGAATGACTGCTACGAAGCGGTGACCGGTAGTTCGACCAGCGGTCATGAGCAGCAGCAACCGCTGCACAGCAGACATCTGAAGCCGCAGTATGGATGGCAGCAATGGGTCGATCTGCGACTGGCCTAACGGCTAGACAAAATCGGCAGTCCGCGGACACCACCCGCCACCTTTAGTCAACCTCCTGAAACCCCTTCGCCTCAAACAAGGGCCGCAGATCGTTCAGCGCGTTGCTCGGTACCGCTACCCATAGGAGGTCTCTGGCACGAGTGGATGCGACGTATCCAATGCGACCGACTTCCGTGCCTACGCCAGCAAGTAGTTCCTGGGCGTGGTCCTTGAGAGTCATGTAGAGGACAGCGTCTAGGCTTTCTCCTTTGGCCTGGTGCACAGTGTCAATGCGTAGTGGCGCCGCCTTTTCATCGGCTAAATCCTTGGTGCCCAACAGAGCAGCGTTTGGCAGGCCGGTCTTTTTCAACTTGAGGCCGATGTTGGCGGCGGGCGTCAACCCAAACTCGGTCTGAAGCTTGTTGAGCAATATCCTGACGTTGGCCACGAGCTGGGAGTGCCATTGTGTGTCTGCGGTCAGAAAGGCAGATGGCAACCCCGCTTTTGCATCGCGCGTGAAGATCCAGATCTCGCGCCGCAACGCGCGCGCTCTAGGGAACTGGGCTGGTGAGGCGCCCGCCTGAGTAATGCAGCTAACAAGGCCATGTGGCGGCTTATCCAGCAGTGCAGCGACCCCAATCGCCACACGCTGGAAGGCATTTTGGAAATCATTTTTCTGATCACGTAGTACGGCGGCAGTCGCAAAAACCTTCACCGACCCTTGACCAGCAGGGGCAGCATCACCGCGGATTGCTTCGGTCAAACCGCGACCGCGGCAGAGTACGGCTGATCGCTTTAAATCGGCCCCCGCAACCGCTAGCGCACCCTGGAAAGCAGTGATCAACTTGACGTGCTGGTCACGCTTATACCCAGTGAAGTAGGCGCCGTGCGGTGTAGCAGGTGCACCTCGCTCAGCTACATCATCGCGCCCACACAACCCATTGGCGAGGCTGACAATCCGAGGCACCGATCGAAAATTGCGTTTCAAGGAATACTGCAGTACGCCCGGGCGTTCGTGGTATTCACTCAGAAATTTTCCGTCTGCACCTGCAAAATCGTAGATACCTTGATTAGGGTCGCCGATGAGAGTCACGCACGCACCTGCGTCGATCAGTAACAGTAGGATCGCTTGGTGCACCGAACCGATGTCCTGAGCCTCATCAATCAAAATGTGTGGGTAGCGGCGAACCACTACCTTCAGAAGCTCCGGGCGCTCCTTCAATGCTCGGTACACCCAATAGCGCCCGAGATCGTGGGTGTATGCACCAGTCTTGCCAAGGCGGCCGATGAGATCGCGGGCTGCAGCGTTGGCCACCAACTCAAGCTCATCATTGCGTCTGTAATAGAAGCACTCCTGGCCTTTGACGAATGCGACGTGCAACTCCGTGATGCGCATCGGAAACGACGGTGTCTTGAATGTAAAGCCGCTAAGGAACGTCTCGCTGCCGGTCACGAGATAGGCGGCCTGAGATGCCCCCATTGTGCGATGTCCGTGAGGGCGGAGAATGTTGCTGGTAATGAATCCGTCCAGCGTGTCGATCTCAACCCGGTCACGGCCAACGCCAGTCGGGAGGTCGCGAGCTAGCACATCGTAGGCCTTACGGAATGTGTCAACGGCCACGTTGGAGAACGAAAGCAGCGCGACGCGCCCGCGCGTGTTTCCAAGGTTCCGGCGCATCTGGACGAGGCGCTGCACTGCCGTCTTGGTTTTTCCGCTACCTGCGCATGCAATCACGCACAGAGGCTCCATAGGGGCATCGACGACTGCCTGCTGCTCTGGTGTCAGCGCGCTCATGGCTTGCCAGCTGCTTGGCAGGCATGCTTGATTGCATCCTGGATGTAGGTCGGCACGGTGAAGGGCAACTTTGGGTCTGCAATAACCTGTGCCAGCGCTTGAGCGAAGCTGCCCTTTTGCACGTTGTTTTTTGGTCGTTCGAACATGCCGCAAAACAATGTCTTAGCCTTGGCCGCGTCGTCCGCCGCCGCGTTGACGGCTGCGGTTAAGGTGGCCGCAATCTTTGGATGCATCTCCTTCAGCGCTGCCAGCATCGGCTCTCTGTTGGCAGACTCGAGGGCCAAGTCATATTCAAAGGTCTTGAGACCGTGGAACACTTTCACATATGAATCCTCACAGGCTTTCATCTTGGCTGTGTTGGCAGATACGGTGATCACTTCGCCTGCTGCCGGGTAAACGGGCTCGGGATCCTCGTCCTCATCCTCTGGCGGACTTCCGGCGTCGACAGCGGACGCATCCATCGGTGCTGCAACAGCTTCCGGACCGGCAGCATCTTCCGACTTCTTCGCCGGCTTTGGTTCAACGGGATCGGCATCTGTCAAGATAGCAACTGGAATCTTCAATGCCTTGTCACCAAACAGCGGAAGGAACGAATCGAAGTTCAACCCTTCTACGCTGATCAAGCTCACGCCATGCTGGCGCAGATCGCATCCGATACGTTTGGCCAGCGCGTCGACCATCATCAGCTCGGCTGCACCTTCGACAAAGATGACTCGACGCGCAAAAAACAACTCGGCGCGTGTGACGTCCAGATAACGTTCAAGCTTCTCGCGTTTGCCCTTCTTGAACTCGACGTCGCGGGGGAAGAAAGTTACGACGGACCTGCCCGTGTCAACCAAGCACACCAGACTGTTCAGGTCGGCAATGCTGGCGAAGTTCGGTGAATGGCTCGTCACGAATAGCTGGACAGGCTTTTCGCCTTCGACGGCCTTGATGGATTCGAGGTGTTGCAGTAGCACCGCCTGCAACTGCGGGTGCAGATGAGCCTCCGGCTCCTCAACAATCAGCCCGCGATAGCACGAGTCAGGATTCTTCGTAAGCTCGCTCAGCACCACTGCCATAAAGATCAGGTTGTTGAAGCCCAGGCCGTTTTGCTCAATCTCGAAGGCATCAACAAGCAAGGACAGCCTGGACTTCAGACTTTTGAAGTCGCTCGCGCTCAGACCTACATCTAGCAACTGCATCAACTGTGGCCCCAGCATCGATTGGTAGCGGGTGTTGATCGCCTCGTACGTGCTCACGATAGGCAAATGTTTCTTGAGCTCGCTGTCCAGTTCCTGAAGCGCCTTGTTGATGCCCTCGATGCCGGCCTCGGTCGCAAGAAGCTGCAGCAGCCTCGCCAACTGGCTGGACCGTCCCGGTTTCAACCCTTGTGACGCATCGCGAAGTGGGGGCGGGTATACGCCGCGCAAGTTCTCCATCATGTCTGCCGTGAGACTGACGTCTTCGTGCTCGCCGCACCAGCGCTTCGCTCGGAGCCTACCGGCTTTGTCCGGCTCGGAATAGCGAATAGTAATGTGCGCTTCCAGCTTGCCCTTGTTGTCGGGCACCAGGGCCGCGAGGAAGTCTGCCTCGTCGTCAAGATCCAAACCGCTGAAGACGTACTCAAAGACGATGTCGCCAGCGGGTACTCCGCCAGGCGGTCGGTGAATATCTTCCTCACTGACGCGGGGATATGGCTCGTCGTGGCCTGCCAATAGAGCCCTCAGCGCGTCCACGACCGCCGTCTTGCCGACGTTGTTCCCTCCAACTAGGACGTTCAGCCCAGGTTGGAATATAAGCTCCGCATGAGCGAGCTTGCGGAAGTTCTTGACGACCAGTTTGGCCAGGTGCATTTTCTGTCCCCCTTGGCTAACCAGTTTATCTTCTTATATGGAGCACTGCTGGTGGCTATTTCAGGCGAGTGCTCCATTTTTTGCTGTCGCCAATGCCCGCGCCTAAAGGCCCATGAATGCAGTGTGGTCCATGCCCCGAGCTATTTTCTTAGCTATGCCAACAGCAACCGCTGCTCATAAATCGTGACATGACAAGTGGCACTGATCAGTAAGAAGCACGACCCAACAATGAAATAACCATAATAAGGCTACAAAGCTATCTTGTCATCAAGTAACCGTGTTCTAATCTAAGAGGCGAATGGAATGACTGGCACGATATCAAGAGGTCTTAATCGGAACAACGAACAACTTACCTTGCTTGAGTTGAAGGTTTTCCTCCCTAAGCTTAAAAACCTCATCGAGTAAACATATCTCACGTTCTAGAGAGTTGTCCAATAGGATCCTCAGTGATTTCAATTGATCCTGCAAATGCTTAATTGGGTCGAGTGGTAACTTTTCCTGCTTCTGTTCTTGGGCGGCTTGTTCAATCGCTGAGATAAGGTCTGCATGGCCAAGCCTAGACTTCTTGATGCTACCTCTACCTGAGCCTGCTTCTAAGGCTACAGTATCGTTGTTTATCGGTGTACCTCGAGCCCTGAGTCGATCTAAGGCTTCGAAGTACTTACGCACTTGACTATTCGCCGCCATCACTCTACTCCTTTTGTAAGACGTTCTCGTGCGGTCAGCAAAATTTCTAAATGACGAGCTTCAAGCCGATGCTCAACACTGCCATGCTCATTTCGCTCTAAGGATGCTACAGCACTTTCTTGGAATTGGATGATGTGGTCTAGTCGCTTGCTTGAGACTACCTGATTTATGCAATTTTTCTCCAGGCACTGATACGGAATTGGTTCCATTGGTTCGATCTTGCAAGGCTCTGTTGATACACATCCGCCCAGAGGAGTTTCACGGTAAGCGATTTTGTTTTCTTGGAACAGGCGAAAGGTATCTTCCTGACTGCGTGACTCGATCACATTGGCCATATGCTGAGAACCCCTGCCGAGCAGATTGTCGTCATTGAATAGCACAGAGAGCGCGTAGGCATAGTAGCTACTCTCGGATTTGGCAGCGTTCCACTCATGAGAGAAATGATTTTTGTCAAATACGAGATTCACGGCCCTGGAAAATCCATCTGAATAATAAAGCGCCATTTCCTCGGTTATATGCTTCAACTGCGCCTTAAGCGCTGGCAGACTGACCATTCCCGAACGGTGTGCATACACCGCGAGGCTTCGCCGTAGTTGGTGGAACGTTAATGGCCAGCGCAAATCGACTTCAATGTCATCACGTTCCCATGAATTTTCCATTTCTAAGCTGTCCAGTTCATCAATATCAGATTGAGTAATAATAGGGCAAATAATTTCTCTGAGGCTGTTGCGATGATTTGTGACGCTCTTACTTTCTCTGCACATATAAGGGTTTTCGGTTGACGGGAATAATAATGCCTGCTGGCCTACCTCTGGTGGAATTTTGTGTTCCTGAAGTATTTTTCTCGCAATCCGCTGCGCCAGCTTTACTGCACGCGCACCTTGATGGCTCGTTATCCAAGATGCAGATTGCTTCACCCCTTCGTTGAATTTATGGGTATATCCTTGTAGCTCATAGTGTACGGAGCCATATTGTTGAAATTCGGCCAAAACTTTATCAAGAGGTAGTATGGATGCCTCTCCAATACGCATGCCGCTGAATGCGATCACAATCGTCATTAACGTAACCTGATGTAGCCCAATGCGCGTGGTAATGAACTGTTGGATTGGTACTTCACCCATTGGGTCGTATCCCAAAAAATTTAGTTGATTAATAATGGAAGACAGTTCGTTTCTTTTATGAGCTTTGGGCTGCTGTGCTGATGATGTCTCGGAAATACTTCGAGAGGCCTGTTTGCATTTGGTGTAGGCATTCAAAAGCAGTTCAAGCTCCCCCTCTATAATTTCCATTCGATTAATAAGGCAAGCTAGTATCTCGCAATACACACGAGAGGGAATAAGCGGGGTTTGCCTGTATTGGGGGCGAGTCTTTGACTCTTTACTTAACACTCTCCTAAGAGTCTGAAGTTGAATTTTTTTTATAATTCCGAGATTTTCTTGCTGACGCCACAGTGTGTTAATTAGCGATGTGGTTGAGTAAAGGTAGGTCTGATTCATACCCTTTAACTCTTGAGTCATCCATTCGGGATGTGTCAGAATAGTGAAAAGATCTACTCCATAATTCTCGGCCTTGCGAGACCATGCTCGAAGCGCGAGGTTCGCAAACCGCAGCGTTCTGGGAGCCCGGATATCTCCTGCGTCCATGTGTAGCCACATTAGGGCTTTATGCTGTTCGTAAATGAGTGTACTTAGGGGCGAAAGTGCCGGGGCATCGGATAAGGGGAAATGCAGCGTAAACGCAGATGTGCC
Organism: Comamonas testosteroni TK102; assembly: GCF_000739375.1. Lineage (NCBI taxonomy): Bacteria > Pseudomonadati > Pseudomonadota > Betaproteobacteria > Burkholderiales > Comamonadaceae > Comamonas > Comamonas testosteroni. The sequence goes on from NZ_CP006704.1 coordinate 1,765,810, forward strand.
GTCGGTACTCATACTTCTTAAATCCCAGGAGCGATCACCATAGCGAGAGACTACTTCCTTGGCTGCGTTGTAAGCCACAGGGGTGTCAATGGGGAAGTAGGGGCGGTTTGGGGTTGTAGTTGATTCTGCAGAGCTTAGGTTATCTGTATGTGCCGAGTTAATGGGTGATATGCGTTTCATGGGCAACCTTCAGTCTGTGGGTATTAGGCGTTTCAATCTAGGCAGCTGGGAGCATGCTTAGCAGATATAACTGCTGAATCTTGCGAGACCAGTAATCGGTCAGTTGACCGTTTTCCTCGACGTCTACGCGCACGGTTTCGTGCATTGAAGGGTTACGGCGCTTAAGTTCTCCGAGCAGGGCATCAATGCGGTCACAAATCGCTGTATAGACCCTATACGCTTGCAATGAATCACTGTTTAAGGGGACGATTTTCTGAAGCACCCAGCGGCACGACATCAGCTTGCGGAGGTCTAACTCGTCGGCATGTATCCGGTAGTTGTCGCAGAAGAAACATCCTTCGACCTTGTTGCAGTTGGGCTCCAGAATAGCCGACGCCTTGACTGATGAGGGTTTGCCATGCTCCGCGCAACTCCCAACGGGAATAACTTGTAAAGAAACCCCTTTAATAGCCCTTTGATTCGGCTTCAGGACGGTCTCTTGCAGTGATTCGAGAAATGAGCTTAGTTCACGTCGATGTATATCATCGCTTGCTTTGCTGTAGGCTTTCACCGCGGTCTTGACACTGTGGCCCATTAGTTTGGCTGCTACCGGCAAAGGAGCTCGTCTGACCAAATCCTGCTGCTTGAATACTCGCAGTTCCTGGAAAGTCACATCTCCTAGGTTGACGCCAATTGCTTTGACTCTTTTTCTAAGCGTCTGTAAAAAATCCCTGCGAAGTGGACTAATGCTTGTGGGCTCATGGTAGGCTTTCGGGTAAGAGCAGCGAATAAACATTGGCGCAATGTCGCTGCCTAGCGCGTCAACCAGTGATTGACGAATGTGCAGGTAGGTCGCTAGCCGTGTCATTGTTGTTGCTGATAGGTGCACCTCGATCAGCTTGTTGCCAGCACGAAACTTCACCGCTTTTTGAGTCAGGGAGATTCGATCTGGTTGAGCTAATTGCTCATCTAGATCGTCGGGTTCCTCGAATTGTTGCAACACAGCTAAGTTCGCTCCCGAATCCGCAAATACAAGGCCTGCAAAGGCCACGCAAGCTAGTTCCATGAGCCGAAGCGGTGAATAGGTGGGCCGCAACGCTATAACCTTGGAGTCATCCGTGGCTGATATTCTCAGTTGTCGCCCGAATACTGGTACTCCGGGTGTGTATTTTTCGCGTAAGGTGAGTGTCGCGGCAGAGTCGAAGATGGCTTGTAGGGTAGATGCGAATGTGTGAACCTTCTGGCTACTGGGCGCTTTGGTGCCTACCCCTAAACGACTCGAGAGCGGCTCTATTTCATCTTTGTAGACACGATCATGTATCTCTGACATGCATGCTATTGCGTCTTGGTCTAAGCCGGATGCTCTCGAAGGTGAAATTTCATGGTTTTGCAGCCGGCTGCGTAAATATGTGTGATATCCCTTCAGCGCTTGTAATGCAACGTCGGGGTCACTCAGTAGGGTTTCAAATCGACCAGCATTATTTGGTGTGTCTGCCCAATTGAGCAGACAGCCAAAGTTCCGGAGTTGCCTTTCTGATGTTCGTGGTCTGGAATTCTTGAATCGGTTCCAATTAGAAAGCCGATCTAAGGCGATGGGTAGGTATTCGACTCGAGCGAGAGATAGCGAAGATGGGTCGAAGGAGGAACGATGCGACGAGACAATATTGCGTTTGAGGTAGCACCATAAATTTGAATAAACCAGTGAGCCATCGCCACAACTTAGTGCGACTTTCATGGGTGAATAGGTTTCATATGGCGTATCAAACGGAAAGCTGAGGACAGGCAGAGTGTCGAGATACGTTCTTGTGCAGTTTTGCCAATCTGAGGCGGGTAGAGCCGCAGACATTTTATTTTTCCGTATTTATGAGTTTGGATAAATATTCGCTCCAGCCTATTTTTGCCTGCTCCAGTTGCTTCTGCTGTTCACGATATTTCAAATATTTTTCTGTTGTTAAAGTGCTCCGGTGCCACATGAGTTTGCTCAATTGGCTTAGTATCCAATCGTATCGACTGTCTATTCCATTATTCCCGGCCTGTTGCATTTGATAGTCAACCCAGTTCATCCCGAACGTGGCTCGTAAGTCATGAAAACGATAAGTGAAACCTGGAATAGATTCTTGTATTAGAGGAGTAACTGCGACTTGGATGAACTTTCTCAAAGGCCTCCCGCTGAGTGCCGAGCGGCGCAGCGGTGTACTTGAATCGCGTATCGCGTTTAAGTCCTCCCTGGACTCATAGTAAGGCTGCCCATGTTGAGTCAAGAATAAATAGTTCATTGGATCCTCTCCCTGCTGAGTTTTCGCTCGCCTGCGCCTTGCTCGTTCTGAAACGGCATATGCATGCAGTTGCTCGTAGAGCTCACGGGGCATCGAAAGGTAGACCTTTCCAATATCTCCTTTGGTGTTAATTCGAGTGCCCGGGCCACAAAGAATCTTGTGCGGCCACTGCCGCACTTGGTCTGTCGGACGCAGCACCTCTCCTAAGCGCAGTGTGAGTACTGTCATTTCTCGTGCACCTGTGAGCAAAGCTATGTAGTGCATCAATGAGTACTCTGTATTACCTAATTTCTTTAAAGCGTTTACCAATTCCTTCTGCTCATTTACTGTCAACGGACGCAATTTCGCTCCATCGTTAATGGTCCCGCTTGATGCGTCTTCGTACGTTTTAGACTTTATAGAAATGTCGGTAGTTCTGACATTGGTGACCTGTCTACGTCCTATAGAGTCGTTGTAAGCAATGCTAATTTTTTTCTCAATCCATGTTGGATTTGCAGGGGAAAAGCGCATGTGCTTATTTCTGTCTAGAAAGTTGTAGAAACCGATAACCGTAGACATGCGCCGCGCAGCCGTTGACCTCTTTAGGCTACCTTTAGTGACCTGACCTTGAAGATGTGTGTGATATAGGTAAGTAGGTCGAAGATATTTGATGACTTCAGAAAAATCATCCCATTCGATCTTAAAGTCATCGAGGAAGTTTTTATATGCGGCTAGATCCTGGGCGATCGGCCTCAAAGAGCTGATCGTGTGAGGATTGGCTTGCGCTCTCTCAAGCAACCACATGCAAGCGGGTTGCCATGGAGCACCTTCCCGATCGAGGATGAGTGGAAATAAACGGAACTCGCTCCAGCGCTGAGCCTTGGCGTTAGCGCTGATTGGCTTTCGCCAATACTTGATGTTTTGGTCGCCATGGAGGTAGTCCACCGGCAAGGTCCCCATGTCGGGCGTTCTCTGCACTGTAGTCAGTCGAAATAAAGGAAGTGTGTGAACAACGCTTAGCTTTTCAGGTTCGACATCGTGCACCGCGAGTCTCCTTGATCGAGTTGGTAGCGTGATGGGGACAGTTCCGAAGTGAAGTCAATCGTAGGTTCTATCTGGTACTTTTTGCAAAAATTCCTGCAGTTAGTACTCCCAATGTAAAGTAGCCGACGCGTGAGGGTGGATCACCTTTTGAGATGGTTGTCTGGTAAGGAACGGATGCAAAAAGGAGTGACGACCTTTTTTTGCTGGGTTAGTGAGGGCATAATGCGTCCTTCGCGGCGGTTTCTGGCAGCGACAGCTTGGCTTAAAAGCTCGGCCTAGGATCTAGAAGCCGAATCGATACCTCTGTTTTTCAGAGCAGCGAGCATTCCGCCCGAGTGGTGAAATCGGTAGACACAAGGGACTTGAAAATTTGAGCCTTCGAGGGGAAACCTTCGAAGTGACGCCCGTCAAATTCGGCGAACGCCCTGGCTGCTTTTGTAGCCGAGCCAACGCCGAGCCAAGCCCAGGCGAAAGTTTGGGAAGGTGTAGAGAGCAGACGGCGGGCACCTAAAGCCGAAAGGCTATGGTGAAGGCGTGCTCCAGACCACGAACACCCTGCAGTTAGCAGAGTGGCGGCAAAAGTCGAAGTGGTAAGAAAATCCCTCGCCGAAAGGTGTGCCGGTTCGATTCCGGCCTCGGGCACCAGCCAAAGCCACCCTTGGTGATGCAGGGGTGGCTTTCATTTTTTGCGTTTTGATTGCGCAATCCGACTAGCGCTAAACAACCCTCGCTTAGTTTTTTGCTGTTGTGCTAAGCACCCGGTGGACTCATTGGGAACCAAGGAACAAGCGCTCAAGCAAGTGATTGAGGTGGCATCTCGGTGGCTGGACTTCCCTGCACGCATAGATGTCTACGGCGAATACGGGTGTCGCAGTAGTAGTCGAGTCCATTACGCAAAAAAGTACCGAATGTAGTAAAATTCAAGAAAAGTACCGAATAGCAGACTTAAAATCTGTTTTGTCAAGTCCTTTCTGCTTTCGCCACCAAGCCGGAAGGTCAATAGTGGCAAGGACTTGGGAGCATCCAAGGCGTAGCTTCGCGGCTCGGCTTGATGGTCAGGAGCCAACTAGGAGCCAGCAGGGAGAGGTGTAGGCTCCAGTGCATCATGTAATGCCCGAGTGGTGAAATCGGTAGACACAAGGGACTTGAACAATTTGAGCCCTCCGGGGGAAACCCCAGAGGTGAAGCCCGTCAAAGTCGGCGAACGCCCTGGATGCCCCGGCATCCGAGCCAACGCCGAGCCAAGCCCAGGCCCAATGCCTGGGAAGGTGTAGAGAGCAGACGGCGGGCACCTACGGCTGCAAGGCTATGGTGAAGGCGTGCTCCAGACCACGAACAGCGCACGCGCTGGCGGCGAAAGCCGAAGTGGTAAGAAAATCCCTCGCCGAAAGGCGTGCCGGTTCGATTCCGGCCTCGGGCACCAATTCAGGGGCCGCTTCTGTTGGCGCAGAAGCGGCCTTTTCATAGGGGGCAATGACACGGCTCATCCAAGCGCGTTCAGTCAAGGTTAACTCCGCTGCGCTAGATGTAGTTTCTCAACACGTTGTTCCCCTCGAAGCCAAGGCGAGTGATAGGAGGACGATGTGAAGTTGCCGAGTGTGGCCGATGGAAGTTGTAGTGGTACATCCACGGCTGCAGTTCCCGCGCTCGATGTTCCGAGGACGGGTAGACGAAGGCATAGGCCCACTCGCGCAGCAAGGTCTGGATGAAGCGTTCGGCTTTGCCATTGGTCCTTGGCGTGTAGGGGCGCGTGCGGATGTGCTTGATGCCCAGGCGACGCAGCAATTTGGTGAAGCGGCGTGACTTGTAGGCCGAGCCGTTGCCGGTCATCACTCGCTCAACGTTCACGCCCAGGCTCTTGTAGTAGCGCAGTGCGGCCAGCAGGAAGGCGCAGGCGCACTTGGCCGTCTCGTCGGCGAGCATCTGGCTGAAGCCCACGCGCGAATGATCGTCGATAGCCACATGCAGCGCTTGCCAGCCGGCACGCGGGGTGTTCTGTGTGCGATCGCCCGTGACACGGTGGCCAGGCTTGTCGAAGCGCCCAAGCTTCTTGGTGTCCAGGTGCAGCAATTCGCCCGCGCTTTGGCGTTCGTAACGGCGCACGGGCACCGTGTCTTGCAACGCGGGCAAGCGCGCCACCGCAGCGGCCTTGCAAGCACGTGCCACGACGCTTATGGACAGGCCCACCCGCTCGGCAATGCACGCGTAGGTCAGGCGCTGATTGCGGCGCAGCGCCACCGCCCGCTCGAGCTTGAGGGCATCGCTGCGTCGCGGACTGCGCTCGGGTCGGGAACTGCGATCAAGCAGGCCGGGCGCGCCCTGGCTGGCCCAGCGACGCTGCCACTTGCGTGCGGTGTGTGCGCTCAAGCCTGCGGCTGCAGCCGCAGGCTTGAGCCCGATGCGATCGATCTCGCGCACCAGATGCTCTCGACCTCTGGGCGTCATTGAGGCATTCTTGTGGATGTTCACACGGGGAGTCCTGAAGAAAGTTGGCCGGCTTGAGAACCTCCATCTTCCTTCACCTCGGGTGAACAACCTCTTGGGAAACTACAGCTAGATCGCGACAAGCCCAGGAGCAAGGTCCAGCGGCCTTCACCGATTGACTGCCCGATGTGTTGAAACCTCAGCCCAGATGCTCCGCACCTCGGATTACGGCCTCGGGGAATAGATTCTGCGCCACGATCGCGGTGCGAGCCGCTGCGACATCGGGCACAAAGGCCACGACTGCCAAGTCCTTCGTTGCACGCGAGCAGCACACATAGAAGAGGCGGCGGGTTCGATCGAGTACGGACTCTTCACCTGCCGCCAGGTTGGCTTCGTCCTTGTCCGAGAGGGGGACGTACCCGAGATACTTCCCGTAAGAATACTGCCGGAAGCCCGCTTCCTCATCGTCGATGACGACCAATACGCGCTCAAATTGGGCACCCTTCACCCCATGATGCGTCGCGAACGGTGACTCCTCTGTAAAGTAGCGCCGGTAGGCCCAGAGTTCGTCGACACCGCATGCCAGATAGGCTTGAACGTTCTCGAAGCCGCTGCTGCCGTCATCCACAGGCTCTGCAACCAGATGCATGGCGAAGCGATCATCGAGGCGCAGCAACTCGTTATCTCGCACATGCGTCAAGACGTCCCGGATAGTCGCCTGCGATCCTGCTGCCAACAGACCGACAAGCCCGTCGAGCGCTTGCTGTAGCGCTGTAAGAACGGGGGCCGTCGCTTGCCCTCGAAGCCGCGCTGGTTCAAGCCTCGGGCATTCGCTGCGCAAGGTCGATATCACTGTGAACCGATCACCCGCTTGCGCCGCGACAACGAGCGGAAGTATGTGCTGGACAAGTGGACGGAGCGGCCAGGCTGTGCCATCGCTCAGCCCTTCACTCAGACTCATGGGGGCTCGGTCATTGAGCGCAGCATACAGATTAGGGAACCCGAGCCGGTTGGCCGCCATGCGGTGCACCAGTACAAGCAGGCGGACATCGCCTTCCCGCACGTCGCTTAGCCACAGACCGTCGCCGGTTTCGGCGGCCAGCCACTGCCTAATGGCCGCGAGGCGCGCACTCCGCTCCGCGTCCGCCGGCAGGATGAACAGATTGGAGGTACCGGCAACCGGCTGCTCGATGCCATCAACGGTTATCGTCCGACCACGCACCTGCTCAAGACCGTCGCCAGGGGCGCGGATTGCATTGATGACCCCGAGCACCGATGTCGGGCACCGGAAGTTCTCGGGCTTTGTGATCTCCGCCCAGCCGTCGTTCAGCGGGACAGTGCCTGCTCCGCTCATATAGATCTTCTGCATCGGGTCTCCGAAGAACCCGACACACAGGCCAGGATGTTCGCCCGCAATGTGCCGTAACGCCTCGACGACCTCCGGATTGGTGTCTTGGCTCTCATCGACGAAGATGTAGGGAAAGCGCTTAGCGACGAGTTGTCTCAGCAGCGGATGCGCTGCGACGCAGGCTGGGGTGAGCTTGAGGATATCGTCATGGCCAAGGATGCCTTCAGCGTAGCTGCTGCCGGTGCCGTAGACGAACTTCTCTACTTCACTGATCGCAGCCAGATCGGCTTCGAGATCTGCGATCTCCTGTTCGAGGCGGGCCTTCGTTTTCGCCTGAGTCCGAGGCTTGTCGTAGTGTGCGCGTCGCTCCGCGATCTTCTCGTCGATGCGGATGGCTACCCAAGCCGCGATATCCGAATGGAACGGCCGGATGACTGACCACAGGAAACTGTGGATGGTCGAGATGTGGAATAGCGGCGAGGCCCCGACATCGGCCGAAATCTCACCGACGGCGACTTCGGTATATGTGATGCAGGCGATTTGTTGCCCGGCGCGGCGCAGGGCAGGACCGCGGGTCTCGGCTAGGTGCGCCATAGCCTTGATCAGCGAGGTCGTTTTCCCCGACCCCGCACCGGCGACCATGACAAACGAGCGTGGCGGCATCCGATCGAGACACGCTCGAACATCTAGATCGGCTTGTGTGTCAGGACTGCCGATCCGGCTTGTCATGCCGCTACCTCGTCGCCGGCGGCGACTGGTGCCCCCTGGGGCGCGTCCTCATGCGGCTGGCCCTCATGCGGCTGGTCCTCGTCCGGTTCCGGCGGCGCAATCTCGGTCTCAAGCCAGCTCAGGCCCTCGGCGATATAGGTTGGGACAGACCAACTGCTCGGATCTTCGGCTAACAAGGCGAGCGCGAAGTCGGTCTTGCTGAAGCTCTTAGCCTGCACGCGCTTGTGGATGCGTTCCGCAAGCGTGGTCAGGTTCTTCTCGTCGGCCTTGGCGATGCGGAGCTGAAGCGGCTTACGGTTCTTGTCCTGACACCATTCAAGATTTTCGAGTGCGAATGCTTCCTCCAGCGTGCGCCCGGCTAGCGCCAGGGTTTCTCCGCCCCAAGTGACATCGGTCCGGCACTGATAGGCAACGCGTACCAAAGCGTCATTGTCGTCCGTCCTCGCCTGGATCTTCTGCTCAGCCGTCGCCTCCCACAGGGCGGCGACCGTGTCGCATTTCGGTAGCCATTGGAGCAAAGTCTGATTGGACGTCGCCGCGCCCGGATGACCGGCTATGCACGCCTTCCCGGGCTTCTCCGCAGCCACAGGCAAATCGTCCTCGTCATCGTCAATGTCCTCAGCGTCAGCGCCGGCAGCCTGCGCGTTCTCGGCGGCTGGTTCCGCGGCTTCCGGTTGACCAGCGGGTGCCGCACCCTCGCCATCCTGCCCCAGTGGACCGAACACGCTGTCGAGATCGGTGATGATGAGCGTTGTCAGTCCGAGAAACTCGATCAGCGTTTTGAATCGGTAGCCGAACGCTCCGCCGATCTCTAGGACGGTGAGATAGGTCGATTGCAGCCGCGGCGCGGCATTGGCGATCATCTGCGGCAATAGCAGCCGTTCGACATTGCCTTCGACCAGCACGGCGCCATCGGCGAAGAACAGATCGCAGTGCGCGAGTTTCAAATAGCGCTCGAGGAAGCTTCGGATGTCCGGATCGGTGCTGTCGTAGAAAACCGAGAGGTTGAGCACATCGGAGGTCGACACATTCTGTGCACGGCTTCGACGAAAATAGCGGATCGGCCGGAAGCCTCGTTCGTAAAGGATATGAGTCGAATGGGTCGTGACGACGACCTGGCTCGTATAGTGCGTGCGGTCCTCGCCCTTGAGCGCTAGGATGTCCATCACCTTGCGTATGAAGGCCTGTTGAAGCTGGGCATGGAGGTGCGCTTCGGGCTCCTCGATGAAGATCAGGTGGACCGGCGGACGGTTTTCCTCGATCGCCAGCCATTGAGCGTGGAGGTCGAGCAGCTCAACGACCATGAAGATGAGGTTTTTGAAGCCAAGACCGTTATACCGATCGGGCAAGGTAGGCGGGTCGGGCTTCCCGTCATCGGCTCCCAACGCATAGTGAACGATCGCGCCATCTCGACCGCTCATGATCTGGGCAGGGTCGAGGGCCGAGCGGATCATCATGCGCGGGTTTGAGAGGCCCGGATAGCCGAGCTTCGACAAGCTCTTGAGCGTCGGTTCGAACACTCGTTCGAGATGCTCATTAAGCGAGACTTCGGATGCTGCGAGGGCGCGCAACGCTTCGATATCTTCGCCTTTCTGTTCGAGGTTGCGCCCGTAGAAGCGACTGAGTACACGGGAGAGATCCTCGGCGCGAGAGCCACCTGGGCCGTCCGAGAGATGGCGCTGTGCGTTCAAGAAGTCAATGTGGAGAAGGCCGTTCAAGATCTCACGGCCGCTCCGGTCGCGTCCGGTGAGAGTGGCTGGGTCATAGCCAGCCTCTGCGACCATCTTCGCATCGAACCGCGCGGGATCGAGTACGAAATAGCGCAGCTCATATTCGTCATGTAGCCTGTCGCGAAGGAACTCCCGCAGGTTACGTGGCGAGGGATCGAAGGCGGGTGCTCCGTCTTCACCCTTAGCGACCGCATCGAGCACGCGCTGGCGCACTTCGACATAGCGTGCATGCGTCGCCGCAGGATTGGTGGGCGCGTAGGCAACACGCATCCCCACCAGCTTGCCTTCCCAAGCAAGGCTGGGAAGAAGATCGATGACGCGGTGAACATCGTCCGGACCGATTTCGAACCAAACGTCGATTTCCATCGTGGGAAGGCTCGCCTCGCCATCGCCCTCACCAAACGCAACGATGTCGGCCCAAAGTTCGGCACTAAAGTCGTGAATGTTGAAGCGGCCACTGCCAGTGAATAACTGGAGTGCGTGCCCGACTGATGTCTTGCCGCTGTTGTTGGCACCGACAAAAATAGAGATGTCGGAAGCAAGATCAATTACAACGTTTCGCAGCCGCCTGAAATTCCGGACGGCCAACTTCTTCAAATGCATCCTAACCTCCCCCGGTTATCGGATCATCTGGCTGGTCAAAAGGCCAGCATTTTTATGCAGATTACTATAACTATAGCGTTTCCCTTAGGGCGACGAACTTGGCGGCCACTGGTTGCTGCCGATCCACAAGGACACTTTCGACTGGTGCTGCATCGGTGGAACGGCCTATCGAACGCGTCGCGGCGTTAGCCGCCCCGATTCGTAAGCTCCGCGATCCCCTTGCCCTTTGGAGGAGGAGATGCATTTCACTGCAATGAGTAGAAACTTGGAGCGCATGCGTGCCGCTCTTACCGAATGGATGATTAAAGAGGAAATCCTGGGGGATGCGTTCTTCGTCGATATCGAGGCTTGGAGAGCTCGAAACGAGCCCTATGGGAACGACTCGCTCTTAGTCTTGGTGTTCGACAGCAGCACGCTTCATACCATGTTGAACTACGGTGGCGACACGATGGAGTTCGACGATCTGGTTGAGTCGTTCGGATTCTGGTACGAGCTTGGTCACTCTTGGAACATGGGCTTCTACCCTATTGAGGGGTATGACTACTCACGGCTTTCAGGCACCTATGCATCCAAGCTGCAAGATGAAAGGTGGCGTAAGAAGGCAGCAACCGTGAAGAAGCGGGCAGGACATCAATGTCAGGACTGCGGAGCCACGAAGCCTTTGGATGCCCACCATTGCTACTACGCAAATATGCGAGAAGGCTTCGAGCCGTGGGAATACCCACTCAGTGCCCTGCGTGCTTTGTGTCGTGAGTGTCACATCCGGCGCGAGAGATCAGAGATCCGGCTACGTGCGTTTGCTGCGTCCCTGACGAGCGAAGAACTTGACGCGCTGCGCCCCGCCATCAGTCACGCCATCTATTGGCACCAAACCGCAGCGGTGTTCTCGTCCCTTTCCGCCCTGGGGCCAGAAGAACGACACCTACAGGCAGCGCTGGAGATTCTCAGAAACGGCCGAAACGATCCCGACCGCTGAAGGGGCGTCTACCTTGCGTGGCGTCTAAATCCCCGGTCCCCCGCCATGAACGCCTCCAGCATATGCGGGATCAGCGTCATGGCGTCGACCGTCTCGCCATACGTCTGTGCGTGCAGCGCGGCGTAACGATCGAGGTCTGCCTTGAGGCTGCCCGAGCAAACAAAGGTCAGCTTGACGCTCTCGGTCTTGGGCAGCGGCCCGAGTCGCAGCTTGCGGGTCGTGCTCATCTCGAACTCCCCCGGTTGAAGAACAGCGGCTGATAGGGGCGGAGAACCAGGTCGCGGTTGACGATGATCCGCACCGGCAAACCCGGCCGTTCGGTCAGCGTCGGCTGGATGTTGAGGTTGCGCCGGGTCATTTCCTGTCCGACCTGGTTCACGCTGTCCTGCAAGCTGTCGCGTCCGGCGATGATGACGCGGTCGCCGTTCTGGCGGTTCCCCGGCGAGGCCAACTCGGCACCGACGCCCAGCAGCGTCGTCAGGGCGGCGCCGGCGAAGATGCGATCCCAATGCCAATCGACACCATCCTCCAGGCCGGCATAGCCGGCCGGGTCGGTGCCGGCCAGGTTGTCCAGCGTCAACGAGGACGTGTCCGGCAGAATGATCCGGTTCCACACCACCTGCACCCGGCTCTGGCCGTAGCTGACCTGGCTGTTGTAGCGCCCGAGGATGCGCGCCCCCTGTGGAATCAGCAGATGCCGGCCCGTAGCCGTGTCGTAGACAGGCTCCGTCACCGTAGCGATCACGTCGCCCGGCAAGTCCGACTTGATGCCCGTCACCAGCGCGCCCGCGATCACGGTTCCGGCCATCACCTGATACGGAGACGCCGGCAGCGCCAGGTTGCCGGAGTTGCGGGTTTCCGTAGAACCGGCTTTCAGGAACGCTTCTTTCTGGTCTTGCCGGTTCTGCACGGTCGTCGGGTCGGCGGGCTGGGCCGCCGTCGAGGCAGGCCCGGCAGCGAGAGGAGCGAAGGCCGCGAGTGTGTTTGCAACACCAGGCGCACCCGGCGCAGCTTGCGCGACCGTGGTGGCGGCCTGGCCCTGGGCGCCCGAGCGGAAGAACACCGACGAGGCCGCCGCCGCGTCCGCCTCCTTGCGCAAGGCATCTTCGGGATCATGGCCTGGCGGCGAATAGCCCGGCGTCACCGGCTGCTGCGAAGCGACGATGGCCGGGCCAAGGTCGCCGGGCAACGGCGGCCCCAGCTCGGGCACATCGGGCGGCAAGGCTGGTGGCAGCTTCGAGTAATCCGTCGGCAGCGCATCCAGTCCTTCGGACTTCGAGACGCGATCGACGTTGTAAAGCTCGGTTTGCTCGCCCGTACCGCGCCGCTGCGGTTGCAGCGACCAGATCGTGGCCCCAAGCACGGCGACCGACAGGCCGCCGACGAGGATGGCCAGCGTGCGCCGGTTCAGGCGCGTGACCGGGCGCGGCTGGGCGCGCAGCGCCACCGCCTCGGGCGCGACCTTGCCCGCCTGCGGCGTGGCGAGGTCGGGGGTGTTGTCCTGGCTCATGGTCAGTTCCTCCGTGCCACGCCATCCGTGCGCTCGATCCGCACCACGTCGCCCTTGTCACCGCCCAGGCGCAGTTCGGCCGCGCCGAACAGCCGATCCACGATGTAGTACGGCGAGCGGAAGCGGTAGTTCACCAGTTGCCCGTCGCCCTGCGCGCCGATGACAAACAGCGGCGGCAGCTCGCCTTGCGCGATGCCCGCCGGAAACTGGATATAGACCTTTTCGCCGTCATCGAACGCACGCAGCGGCTTCCAGGGCGGATTGCTGCCGCTGATCGCGTAGCGGAAGCGCAGGTTCTCCAGCGCCAGCCCGGTATCGACAGGCGCGGCGGCATTGGCCGCCTGCGCCTGACGCTGTAGCGCCAGCATCCGGTCGCGCGGATACTCCCAGGACACGGACGCCATCCACGTCTTCTCCGTCGAAGCCAGCTCCAGCAGGTACGTCCTGCGGCTGGTGGTAATGACGAGATTGGTCTTGAGGCCCGAGCGGATCGGCTTGACCAGCACGTTCACGCGCAGGTCGGCACCGCTACCGCTGGACGTGTCGCCCACGATCCAGCGCACGGTATCGCCGGCGGCCACCGTCACCAGTTCCTCGCCCGGCTGGAGCGAAACCACGGTCACACGGCCGACGGCCGCATAGACCTGATACAGCGCGCCATCGGTGAAGGGCCAGACCTGGATCGCGTTGACGTAGCCCTCGCGCGTGGGCGCAATGCGCGCCTCGGCGTTGGCGCGGGACACACGCACGGTTTCATCGGCGGGTTCCGGCGTGGGCTTGGCATCCGGCACAGGTTTCATCTGCGCCGGCATCGGCAGCACCTGCGGCACGGCCACCACTTCCACAGGCGCAGGCGGCTCCGGCAGCGGCTGCGCCTGCGCCGGCTCATCGAGCGAAATGGACGGCGGCGGCTTGCCCTGCGTGGCGCAGCCCGCGAGGGCAAGCAACATGATCGGCAAGGCGGATTTACGGAAAAGATCATTCATGGCTTTGCTCCTTCGTTTCCTTCCAGTTCGCGGCTCCACGACAGCCCGTTGACGTAGATACCCAGAGGGTTCTTGCGCACGCGCTGCTCGGTGCGCGGCGTCTGCTGCACGATGGAAACCACGGCGTTCCAGCGTTCGGTGCGATCCAGCGCGCCATTGACAAAGCGCGTCTCCGTCCAGCGCACGTTGAAAGACGTGTCGCTGGCGCGGGTCACGCTGGTGATCTGCACCGTCACCGACTCCTTGCCGATGCGCGCGAACGGATCGTTCACGCGGGCGTACTCGTTGAGCACCACGGCGCCCTTGTCAGTGGTGTAGTCGTAGGCATCCAGCCAGTTCTGCCGCACCACGATGGGGTCGATGGACAGCGAGCGCACCAGGCCGATGAAGCGGCCCAGGTGATAGGCCACCTGGGCATCGCTGGGCCGATACGGCGTAGCGGCTTCACCGACCGCGCGCACCTGGCCCGCGTTGTCCACCTCGATAACGTAGGGCGTGACGATGGACTGCGCCGAGCGCCAGACCAGCCCGCCCGCCATCAGCACGGCCAACGTGAGGCAGCCAAAGGCCATGAAGCGCCAGTTCTTGGCCTGCACGCGGGCCGAGCCGATACGGTCGTCCCAGACCTGCGCGGCGGATTGGTAGGGGGTGGCAGGCTGCGGCGTATCGGCGTAGCGCACCTGCGGTCTTTTGAATCGCATGAGGGTTCTCCTTGAAGATCAGGAATCGGAATCACGCAGGCTTGGCCCCTGGCTGGAGCTGCCGCCGTCGCCGCCGCGCAGCGTGTGGGCGGCGGTCGTGGCGGCATGGGTGAGCTGCTGCCTGCGGTGCAGGCGCTTGGCCCAAGCGGGTTGTGCGGTGGATGGGGCTGTGACGGGAGATTCGCTCGCAGCCCGTGCGGCACTGTCCCCCGACGCCGATCCGGCGTCATCAGGCCGGAAGGCGGCGGCGACGCGCTCCTTCATCGAGCGTGCGCCTTGGGCCACCTTCTGCCCGGCTGCCTGCGCGCCAGTCTTGGCGACATTGCCCACACCGGCGGCGGCGCCCTGGAGGCCGCCACCGGCCGAAGCGGAGCCCGCCTGATAGGCCGACTTGGCGCTGCTGGCGGTCGATGCCATCGAACGGGCGCCACTGACCCCTGCTTTGGCGGCTGCGGGCGCCATACGCGCTCCGGCCGCCACGGCGCCGCCGACACCCGTAGCAGCAGCGCCGACCGCAACGGCGGTTCCGGCTGCGCCGATGGCAGCACCGGCCATCGCGCCCGCGCCAAGCTGCGGGCCGCCGGACACCAGCCCGGTCGCAATGCCCGGCCCGAAGATGCCCAGGGCCAGCATGGACAGCGAGACCAGCATGATGACCAGCGCCCGGTCGATCGAAGGCTCCGAACCTGCCGGGATGTTGAACTCGGAGAACAGCCCCGAGCCGATACCGACGATGACGGCCAGTACCAGCACCTTGATGCCCGACGACACCACGTTGCCCAAGACCTTCTCGGCCAGGAATGCCGTCTTGTTCCAGAGGGCGAACGGCACCAGCACGAAGCCCGCCAGCGTGGTCAGCTTGAACTCGATCAGCGTCACGAAAAGCTGCACCGCCAGCACGAAGAAGCTGACGATGACCACCATCCATGCGAAGAACAGCACGACGATGGGCATGATGTGAATGAACACCTCGGGGAAGCCCGCCATCTCCTTGATCTGCTCAAGAATGGGCGCCCCGGCGTCGATGCCCACTTTGGCGAGCCGTCCCGGCTGCAAGAAGTTACCCATGCTCAGGGTCGAGCCGCTGGCCGTCAGGCCCAGCCCGGCGAACGAGCGGAACACGATGCTCGCCAAGGTGTTGAAGTTGCCGATGATGTAGGCGAAGGCACCGACGTACAGCACCTTGCGGATCAGCTTGGCGATCACGTCCTCGCCCTGGCCGCTGGCATGGCTCATGGCCCAGAACAGCCCGGCGAGCGTCATGTCGATGACGATCAGCGTGGCTGTGAGGAACGCCACCTCCCCGTGCAGCAGGCCGAAGCCCGAGTCGATGTAGCGCGAGAACACATCGAGGAAGCGATCAATGATCGAAATGTCATTCATGGCGAGTCCTCCTGCCCCGGCAAGGCCGCTGCCACCGCCTCGCCGTCTTCGGTGGGTTCATCGAAGCTGGCCGGAATCGGCGGCAATTCGGCCAGCGTCCGGTACTCATCAGGCCCGGCCTTGCCGGAGAAAAAGCGGCGCAGGTCGGCCTTGACCACCTGCGCGCATAACGCGCCGTCGAGCTGACCCGCGCGGCATTGCTCCTTGAGCAAGCGCAGCCGCGCCGGATGGGCCGAGAGTGCATCGACCGAAGGCACCTCCTGCTGGCCGCAACCGGCCAGCAAGAGCACGAGACCGCAGAAAGCAGGCGCGCGGGTCATGGCAACACCTGTCACCGGCCGTAGAAATCGACGGTCTGCGGCGTGTACGGCGTACCTTCACCCAGGAAACGCCGGTTCACCTCGCGGCCTCGCTCCACGGCGGCAGCCTGCCGCGCCAACTCCAGCGACGCGGCGCGATCCTGGGTGATGCTCAGGCGTTGCGTTTGGATGGACTGCTTGGCCTGCAAAGCCAGAAGCTGATTGGTGGCTTGCATGGCCTGCAAGGCGCCCACGGCCGATTGGCTCTTGCCCACGAGGTCGGCCAGCACGCCTTCGTCGTCGCTCAGGTTCTGCGACGCCTGGGCCTGCATCTGCATGGTGGTCTGCAAGCCGTTGAGCGTGTTCTTCCAGCGCTCCTGCGCGTCGCGGTACATCTGGTTGCCGCTGACGGTGGCGGCATATTGCTCGGGATACAGGCGCTGGAACTCCCGATCCAGATTCGTCACGTCGTAGGCCAGTCCTCTGGCCTGGGCGATCAGCCGCTGTGTGGTCGCCAGATTGGCGCGCAACTGGCCGACCACGCTGGACGGCAGGCTGGCGAGGTTGCGCGCCTGGTTCATCAGCATCTGCGCTTCGTTCTGGAGCTGCTGGATCTGGTTGTTGATCTGCTCCAGCGTGCGGATCGCGGTCAGCGTGTTCTGCACGAGGTTCGTGGGGTCGATCACGACCCATTGCGCATGGGCGGTGGCGGTGCAAAGCATGGCCGCGATGGCGGCGGCGATGAGACGTTTCTTCATGGCTGGTTCTCCAGGGGTTGGTCAGCGAGGGAACCCGGCGCGAGGCCGGGGAACGAGGGCAGCAGGTCGGCCGCCCAATCGAGGCCGCGATGGCGCAGCCAGGCGCCCGCGAAGCCGGGCACGCCGGCGTCGGCCAGCACCGCGTCCATGTCGCGCTGGTCTTGCGGCGTGGACGCGCCCGCGAAGGCCAGCGCCGCCGGCCCCAGGTCGAGGTCGAACAGGCGATTGCCGAGGCGCGATTGGTAGTAGTAGTCGCGCTTGGGCTGCGCGGTGGCGACGATCTCGATCTGCCGCCTGTTGAGGCCGAAGCCCTCGTAGATCGTGCGAATCTGCGGCTCGGTGGCCTGCGGGTTCGGCAGGAAGATGCGACTCGCGCAGCTCTCGATGATCGCGGGCGCGATGCTCGAATCCTTGATGTCGGCAAGGCTCTGCGTGGCGAAGATGACGCTGACGTTCTTTTTCCTGAGCGTCTTGAGCCACTGGCGGATACGCGCGGCAAACACCGGGTCATCGAGGAACAGCCACGCTTCATCGAGGATCAGCAGCGTGGGCGCCCCGTCGAAGCGTTCATCGAAGCGCGCAAAGAGGTAATGCAGCACCGCCATGACGGCGGCCTTGCTGTGCATCAGCTCCTCCATCTCGAAGCACTGCACGTCGGCCATGCCGAGCCGGTCATGGTCGGCGTCCAGCAGCTTGCCGTGGGCGCCACCCAGCACATAGGGCGAAAGCGCCTGCCGCAGCGTGTTCGATTGCAGCAGCACGGAAAGTCCCGTCATCGTGCGCTGCTCCACCGGCGCACCGGCGAGACTTCCCAGCGCCGACCAGATAGCCGCCTTCTCGTCGGGGCCGACTGCCACGCCTTCGTGCAGCAAGCGGCCTTCGATCCATTCGGCGGCCCAGGTGCGGTAGCCCTCACTGTCGATGCGCGCGAGCGGCTGGAAGGCGATTTCGCCATCCGTGCCCAGGTCGTAGTGCTCGCCGCCCAGGCCGAGGATGGCGGCCCGCATGGAACGGCCCATGTCGAAGGCGAAGATGCGCGAGCCGCGATAGCGGCGGAACTGCATCGCCAGCGTGGCGAGCAAGACCGACTTGCCCATGCCGGTCGGGCCTGCGACCAGCGTGTGGCCCACGTCGCCGATGTGCGTCACCAGCCGGAACGGCGTAGCGCCATCGGTACGTGTCACGATCAACGGTGGGCCGTCCAAATGATCGTTGCGCTCCTGGCCGGCCCATACCGCCGACACCGGCATCATGTGCGCCAGATTCAGCGTCGAGACGATGGGCTGGCGCACGTTGGCGTAAGCATTGCCGGGGAGCGAGGACAGCCACGCATCCACGGCGTTGAGCGTTTCGGGGATGGTGACGAAGCCCCGACCCTGTATGACGCGCTCCACCATGCGCAGCTTCTCGTCGGCCACGGCGGCGTCCGCGTCCATGACGGTGACGGTCGCCGTCAGGTAGCCGAAGGCGACTTGATCGCTGCCCAGCTCCTGCAAGGCAGCATCGGCGTCGGCGGCCTTGTTGTTGGCGTCGGTATCGACCAGCGGGCTTTCCTGCTGGAAGATCGTTTCGCGTAGCAGCGCGATGACGTTCTTGCGCTTGGCGAACCACTGGCGGCGCAGGCGGGCGAGTTCTCTTTCCGCCTCGGCTTTGTCGAGGCAGAGAAAGCGCGTGCTCCAGCGATACGCAAAGCCCAGGCGGTTGAGGTCGTCCAGAATCCCCGGCCAGGTCGAGGTCGGGAAGCCCCGCACCGACACTACGCGCAGGTGCTGGTCGCCCAGCATCGGCGCCAAGCCGCCGACCAGCGCGGAGTCGGTCAGCAGTGCGTCGATGTGGAACGGAACTTCGGGAACGCCGACGCGGTAGCGTCGCGTCGAGACGGTCGCGTGCAGGTAGGTCAGCATCTGGCTGTCATCGAGCCACGCGATCTCCGGCATCACGCCATCGAGCAGGTCGAAGATGCGATCCGTTTCAGCGACGAATGCGTGCAGCCGTTCGCGCCAATCCACGCCTTCGGTCGGCCGGTTTTCGTACAGCAGGCCCGCGGCGCGGGCACGGGATTCCTCGGACGGCAGGTAGGCCAGCGTCAGGTGATAGCCGCTCTCGAAGTGGTTGCCCGAATCCTCGAAAGCGGCGCGGCGTTCTTCATCGACCAGCCACGACAGCGGCTCGGGAAACTCCGAGTGCGGGTAGTCGGCGGCTGGCCGGCGCTCGGCTTCGATGAACAGCGCCCAGCCCGAACCCAAGCGGCGCAGCGCGTTGTTCAAACGCGCCGATGTGGCGATCAGCTCGCCTTGCGTCGCGCTGTCGAGGTCGGGGCCACGAAAGCGCGCCGTGCGCTGGAAACTGCCGTCCTTGTTCAAGACGACGCCCTGCGCCACCAGCCCGGCCCAGGGCAGCCAGTCGGCGAGCAAGGCCGGGCGCTGGCGGTATTCGGCGAGGTTCAGCATCGCGGCGTCCTCCCCTACACGTCCAGCAACGGGCGGTGCTTGATGTGCCGCGCGAACACGGCCATGAACTGCGGATCGACGCGCGCGCCCCACATCGCCAGCGAATGGCCGACGATCCAGAGCACGACACCGGGAATCCACAGTTGCATGCCCAGCCCGACGGCGGCGGCTAACGTGCCATTGGCGATCGCCACGGTGCGCGGTGCGCCGCCCAGCAAGATCGGCTCGGTGAGCGAGCGATGCAGCGGCACCTCGAACCCGGCCGCGAAGGTGTCCGGGCTGCTCATACGACGGCCCCGCCCGAGAAGCTGAAGAACGACAGGAAGAAGCTCGAAGCCGCGAACGCGATGGACAGGCCAAACACGATCTGGATCAGCTTGCGAAAGCCGCCCGACGTGTCACCGAACGCGAGCGCGAGGCCCGTGGCGATGATGATGATGACCGCGACGATGCGCGCCACCGGCCCTTGGATGGATTCGAGGATGGATTGCAGCGGCCCTTCCCAGGGCATCGAGGAGCCGGCGGCCTGCGCGGTGCCTGCAAGCAGCAGCATGAAGGCAGCGAGCATCAAGCCTTGCATGGCCGGGCGAGCCAGTCCATCCAGCCGTGCGGGCCGAGGAAGCGGATTTACGGAAATACGGAAAGCATCAACGTGCGTCATGGCAGTTCTCCAGAGTGGTCAGGGGACAAGGAAGAAAGGTCGGACTGCGGCAGCAGCTCGGGAAACGGCGCGTCCATCGCATCCGCCAGTCGGTAGCCCGCACCGTCGAAGCCGACGACGCGGGCGATGCTCTCGATGCGGCGCTTGCGTCCGCGCCCGGCGATGTGGATCACCACATTGACCGCTTCCGCGATCAGCGCACGGGGCGGGTTCACCGCCACTTCGAGAATCAGTTGCTCCAGACGCAGCAGCGCGCCCAACGTGGAGCCGGCATGGATCGTGGCGATGCCGCCAGGGTGGCCAGTGCCCCACACCTTGATGAGATCCAGCGCCTCGGCGCCGCGTACCTCGCCGACGACGACGCGATCCGGCCGCAGGCGCATAGACGAACGCACCAGTTCCTGCATCGACACCACGCCCGCGCGGGTGCGCAGCGGAACATGGTCACGCGCCGCGCATTGCAGCTCCACCGTGTCTTCGAGCACCAGCACGCGGTCGCCGGTGGCGGCAATCTCGGCCAGTAACGCATTGGCGAGCGTGGTCTTGCCGCTGCTGGTGGCCCCGGCGATCAAGACGTTCTGCCGCTCGCGCACGGCGCGCACCAGAAAGCCCGCCTGCGCGCTGGTCATCATCCCGTCGATGACGTACCGCTCCAACGGAATCACACCGATGGCGCGCTTGCGCAGCGCGAAGGCCGGGCCCGGCGCAGCCGGGGGCAAGATGCCCTCAAAGCGTTCACCCGTTTCGGGCAACTCGGCGGACAGCAGCGGCTGGCCGCGATGGACTTCTGCGCCGACATGAGCCGCGACCAGGCGGATGATTCGCTCGCCGTCCGCCTCGGGCAGTTCCACGCCCATCGGCGCGCGTCCACTGGAAAGCCGATCCACCCAAAGGGTGCGATCAGGATTCAGCATCACCTCCACCACGTCCGGGTCTTCGAGCGCTGCGGCGATCAGCGGCCCCATCGCCGTGCGCAGCATCTGGATGCGGCGGTCGAGCGACGTGGCGAATGACGAGGGAGTGGCGCTCATGAGGCACGCTCCTGCGCTTTGGCAACTGCCGCCGCGTCATCCATCCGCATCGGGTCGGGGTGTAGTTCCTCCACCACGTCGCGCACCAAGCTGCGCCCGCGCAACAGGTGACGGCCCAACTGCTCCACGAACTGCTCGAACCGCGCCTTGCCCTGGGCGCGCGCCGCGTCTTGGTGCGCCTCGGGAACCGGCATGCTGACCGTGAGGAAGTAGCGGATAAACAGCGCAAGCGTCTCGATCTGGATGTTTTGGTCGCGTTCCATTCGTTCGGCCTGGCGTGACAACCGATCAAGGCGCTTGGCAATTGCTGCCTCGCGCTGGTCGGCGGCATCGGGCGACAGCCACGATGCGAGCGCTGCTGCGACGATGGATGACTTGGACACGCCTTTCTTGGCGGCCAGTTCATCGAGCCGCTGGGCGTGCTCGGGCTGGATAAAGAGGTTCAGGCGGTAGTGGCTCATATCTCGATTCCGTCGCTAGGGTCGAGGGAAGCCAGCCGGGCCGTGCGTTGCATGGCCGGATCAAGCTGGCGAGGAAGGGGAAGCGGCAGGTCGTCGTCGTCATCGAGCAGGCCCAGGTCGGCAGCGGGCGCGGCCAGCTCGGGGTCGTAGGCGACGGCTTCGGAAAGTTCGGGCTGGCGGCGCGGGCCGCCGTCGTCGGCCGAAGCACCGAAGCCTTCGGCTGCATCGGCCGCAGGCGCGGCGGGCACGGCAGGAATCGCCAGGCCGCTCCAGTCGTCGGAACGCAGCGGCGGTACATCGGCATAGCCGGTATCCGCCAGGACGGGGGGCGGCAGTACACGCCGCTTGAAATTGGTGTCCGCGTAGTAGCGCAGCTTCTTGGCCTTGACCGGCGCGACGCTGGACACCATCACCACTGCCTCGTCGGGCGGAAGCTGCATGACTTCGCCCGGCGTGAGCAGCGGGCGCGCGGTTTCCTGCCGAGACACCATCAGGTGCCCCAGCCACGGTGCGAGCCGGTGGCCCGCGTAGTTGCGCTGCGCGCGCAGCTCGGTCGCGGTGCCCAGCGTCTCGGAAATGCGCTTGGCCGTGCGCTCGTCGTTCGTGGCGAACGTCACGCGCACATGGCAGTTGTCGAGGATCGAATGGTTCTGGCCGTAGGCTTTGTCGATCTGGTTGAGCGACTGCGCGATGAGGAAGCTGCGGATGCCGTAGCCCGCCATGAAGGCCAGCGCCGTCTCGAAGAAGTCGAGCCGGCCCAGGGCCGGGAACTCGTCGAGCATCAGCAGCAGCTTGTGGCGGCGTTCGATGCCATCGCTTCCATCCAGCGATTCGGTGAGCCGCCGTCCGATCTGGTTCAGGATCAGGCGGATGAGCGGTTTGGTGCGCGAAATGTCCGAAGGCGGCACCACCAGGTACAGCGATACGGGGTGCTCGGCGGAAATGAGGTCTGCTATGCGCCAGTCGCAGCGCGAGGTGACTTCGGCCACCGTGGGATCGCGGTACAGGCCGAGGAACGACATGGCGGTGCTCAACACGCCGGAACGCTCGTTGTCCGACTTGTTGAGCACTTCGCGCGCCGCGGATGCCACCACCGGATGCGGGCCATCGCCCAGGTGGGGCGTGGTCATCATCCGGTGCAGGGTCAGCTCGAACGGGCAGGCAGGGTCGGAGAGGAAGTTGGCGACGCCGCGCAGCGTCTTGTCCTCGCCCGCATAGAGCACATGCAGGATGGCGCCGACCAGCAGCGCGTGCGAAGTCTTCTCCCAGTGGTTGCGTCGCTCCAGCGCGCCTTCGGGATCGACCAGGATGTCCGCGATGTTCTGTACGTCGCGCACTTCATGCGCTCCGCGCCGCACCTCCAGCAGCGGGTTGTAGGCCGCCGACTTCGCATCCGTCGGGTTGAACAGCAGGCAATGCGAGAAGCGCGAGCGCCAGCCTGCGGTGATTTGCCAGTTCTCGCCCTTGATGTCATGGATGACCGCTGACGCAGGCCATGAAAGAAGCGTCGGTACTACGAGGCCAACGCCCTTGCCCGAGCGCGTGGGCGCGAAGGTCAAAACGTGTTCCGGGCCTTCGTGGCGCAGGTACTGGCGGTCGTGCTGGCCGAGGAACACGCCGGCCGGCTGCGTGAGGCCCGCTTTGCGAATGTCCTCCGCGTTGGCCCAGCGTGCCGAGCCGTAGGTGGTGACGAGGCGTGATTGGTGCGAACGCCAGATCGACATGCCGATGGCGACCAGCACGGCGACAAGGCCGCTGCCGCCAGCAATCGCACCGCCGATGTCGAAAACACGGGGCGCGTAGGCGTCAAAGAAGAACCACCACTCGAACAACCGCCACGGGTGGTAGACCGGCGTACCCAGGAAATCAAACCAGGGCGAGCCAAGGCGTACTTGATAACAAAGGGCCGCTGCCGTCCATTGTGTGGCTGCCCACACGCCGGCGATCACGATGCCGAATACGACGGCGATCTGACCGAACAACACGTTCGTCCCTCGCATGACCTAGCCTCCGATTTCTCCTGCGCTCATTCCTCATGGAAAAAGCGGCACAAGGACGTGCCGCAGGCATCAGGATCGGCGCTGCGTCAGTGCCGGTCAAAGACCGTTTAGGGCTTAAAGGTCGAGCAAAAAGAATGAATGAGCGCGGTGGCGAGACAAAGAAGAACGCCGCAAGCGCGGGTGCGTTGCGGCGTGTTGGGCAGAGGAATTAAAGCGGTGAGGCGATTCGCAAATAATCAGAGGTTGGGTGACTCTTTCGGTATGGTGTATTGCGTTTGTACATCGCCATAGAACCGCTTGCGTGTGGCTTCGGCGGCCCGGTTGCATAACACCTCACCCAGCTTGGAGCGTTCAGTCTTGCATTGATGTCGCAGCTTATTGAGTCGTTCCGGGTTGGCTGCCAGCTCTACCACCATCGGAATTTTTGCCTCCGGGTCAGCGACTTTTTTCTGAGCTGCCTCAGATTGGTCACATGCGGTCAATGCGGCCACCAGCACGGGCAGGATGAGTTTTCATGGCATCAGTTCCTCCGGGGGGGCCTGGGTTGTGGCCCCGCATGGGCCTGGGTGAATCGGGCGATTCAATGGCCTGAACACGTTCAATAAAGCGCATCATCACATCAGATAGATCGCCCCCAAGGTGCAGCAGGTAGGTCGTCAGCGGCGGTACACGTGATGCCAGCGGCCGGGACACAACGCCGGCTTCGTTGCTGGCTGCAATGTGTGCTGCACCAGTGAGTCCGAGCGCGAAACCCGCCGACACCAGCGCCATCATCAGGTCACAGGACGCAACCCGCTCCGCGACCAACGGCTCCACGTCGGAACGACGCAACACTCGCTCGACATGCCTGGCATGACCTTCGCAAACTTGCGGATCGCACAAGACCAGCGGGTAGCGCAGTAGCTCGTCCAGAGGAATGCGCTTGTGAGCCAGCAGCGGATGCCGTGCTGGAACCGCAACCATGAGCGCATCGCTCCAGGCGGGTATGGTGACGATGCCATCACCTACGTCTTCGAACTGCGCAAATCCCACGTCGTACAGATCGTCATGCAAACCTTTAATCTGCTGCGACAGCGGCACCTCGAAGAAGCGGATCTGGACCTCGGGTTCTTCCTGTCGGCAGAGGGCTAGTAAAGCGGGAAGGCGCGACGGCGTAATGCCGTCGGATAAAGCCACGCGCAGTTGACCATGAAATCCATTGGCCGCAGCGTTCACGCTCTCACGCGCTTGTTCTAGGGCCGCAAAAACTCGGCGCACGTGCTCCAAAAACAGCTTGCCTGCACGGGTCAGTTGTGTGCTACGCGTGGTACGCGCAAATAGCACCACGCCCAGTTCTTCTTCAAGCTCTTTGATGGCTCGCGACAACGGCGACTGCTCCATATGAAGCCGCTCGGCCGCGCGTGCAAAATGAAGTTCTTCAGCAACAGCCAAAAAGTATCGCAGGTGTCGCAGTTCCATGCATAAAGCTCCCATTTGGAGGGTACAAGGAATGCGGCAGCAGAGGTACGCCACCTGTTCATGCACCCTGTCACGAACTCTTATCGGAGCACTGCCACCAGCCACTCCGTCCGTCCTCCATCTGGCCCCAGCTTTCGATTTCTTCTGCTTTGCACTCAAATTGCCAACGATCGAAGCGCGCATGGACACACGAGATTGCGACTGCGGGGCATGTGCACTCTTGATACGCCGAGCTATGAGCACGTCATACGCAGGCATTCACGTGCCGACGGCGGCAGCGAGCTTGCGCAAATCGGTGGCCGGGTCGGCGAGCGCGGCGCGGTCGGGCTGCGCGCCGGCCGCAAGCAGCCGGCGCAACGGCGCGAAGTCGCGCGCGTTGTTCACGCAGGTGGCGCCCACGATGCGGCCCTTTTGCAGCTCGATCAGCGTGAACTTGGGCGATTCAGTGGAAAGCTCGCCGCGCACGATTTCCTCGCCGCCGCTTGCGAGCCCCGCCACCTGGATGCGCAGCGCGCCCTGGTCGGACCAGTACCACGGCAACTCCGCATACGCGGGCGCGGCCGGATCGGCCAGGTGGCGCGCCACCGCGATGGCCTGGTTTTGCGCGTTCGACCAGGTTTCGATGCGCTCGAAGCGCCCGCTCAAAGGGTTGCGCTGGCGCGTCACGTCGCCTATGGCATAGACATCGGGGCAGGTGGTGCGCCCATAGGCATCGACGAAGATGCCGTCGTCACAGGCCAGCCCGGCCGCGCGCGCGAGCGCATCGTTGGTCACCACGCCTATGCCCACGACCACCATGTCGGCTGCGATGCGCGTGCCGTCGTCGAGCAGCACGGCGCCCTCGGCAAAGCCCGTGACGCTGCGGCCGAAGCGCAAGTCCACCCCCTGCGCTGCGTGGTAGCGCGCCACGAAGTCCGAGAGCGTGGGGGAGGCAGCGCGGCCCATGAGGCGCGGCTGGGTTTCGACCAGAGTCACGTTGACACCCGCTGCGCGCGCCGTGGCCGCAAGTTCGAGCCCGATCACGCCGCCGCCCACGATCAAAAGCCGCGCCTGCGGGCGCAAACCGGCCTGGATGCGCCGCGCGTCTTCGAGTGTGCGCAGCGTGTGCACGGGCATGGGCGCGCTCTGCAAGGCCGGCAGCGTGCGCGGGGTTGCGCCCGTGGCGAGCACCAGCGTGCCGTAGGGCAGCGTGCGCCCGTCCGACAGCGTCACCGTGTGTGCCTGCGGGTCGAACGACTGCGCCGCCACGCCCAACAGCCATTCGACCTCGGGCGCGCGCATGCAGTCGAGGCGGATTTTCTCGGCGTCGCCATGGCCCATGAAGTCTTTGGACAAGGGCGGACGATCGTAGGGCGGCTCGGCCTCGTCGCCGACCACGGTGAGCGGCCCCTGGTAGCCGGCCTGGCGCAGTTCACTAGCAAAAGAGACGGCGGCCAAACCGGCACCGAGGACGACGACAGGGGCTTTCATTGCTTCTTGGGGCATCATGCAGTGGCTCGACTAATCAAAGGAAAAAGGGGCGGCCCAATTCAGCAGCAAATTGCCCGGCCGCATCACTTTGCATGCGTGTCACTGTACGCCGAACGATTACCGTACATTATCGAGCCGCTTGCATTGCAGTTCAGCAAAAATCGCTGTCCGGGCCAGAATCAGAATTGCTTGCGCACAGCCAGGAAGCTCACCAGCGGGTCCAGACGCACATTGGCCGTGACCGGTACGCCGCCCATGGTGCCACTGGCCGTGGTCTTGAGGTAGACCTTCTGCAGCGTGAAGGAGAGGCTGTAGCCGTCAGCCAAAGGCCAGTCGGCACCGACGATGAAGGCGCCGCCAAAGTTGTTGTCCACCTTGAGGTTTTGCAGTGCGCCCTCGCTGGTGCTGAATACCTTGAGGTAGCTTATACCGCCGCCGAAGAATGGGCGGATAGGGCCCCACATGCCCGGCGAGTAGCTGAGTGTCAGAATTGCCGGCCCACCTTTTACGCCACCGAGACGCCCCAAAGTCCCGAGGTTGCCAGTGCCGGACAGGTCTGTCTTGACGGGCGTGCCGATGTCCAGCCTGGCCGTCCAGTTGGGGTTAAGGGAATAAGCGATTTCCAGGCCTAGTACGGTGTCGTCGCTGGCGTTTACGCCAGCCCCCGGGACGGGCCCGCCGGCATACAGGTCGGCCTTGGTGTTGAAGTTAAAGTTCACAGCGCCCAGCGCCAGTGACCAGGGCGAAGTTGGTGCGCTCGGTGCTGTTTGTGCGTGGGCGTTGCTGACCACTGCGGCGCAGACCAACGGAAGCAGGGTGCGGAAAAAGCGTTTCACGGGTTGTCTCCTTATGTTCTGTTAAATGGACTATCTAACTTTTCTAGAGCAAAGCAGCGGCCCATTTCCCTTGCGGGAAAGCGGCCAACAGATTTGCTCCGTGCGGAAAAAAGGAAATGGGGGCTCAGCCGTTGGCTAGGAAGTCCAGCGTCAGCCGATTGAAGGCGTCCGCATGCTCCCATTGCGCCCAGTGACCACAGCGCGGGAAGACGTGCAACTGCGCATCCGGCATGTTCGCGACCAGCTTGAGGCCGTGGTCCAGCGGCACGAAGCGGTCGTCACGCCCCCAGGTGACGAGCGTCTTGGCCTTAATCTCGCCCATGCGCGGCGACACGTCCCAGGACGAAAGTGGCAACTTTTGCGAGCTCAAGAGGAAGTTCTTCAGGTGCTCGGGGTTGCGCTGGATGTTGGCCCAGCGTCCTTGCACCAGTTCGTCGGTGATCAGGCTCTGGTCGAACAGGAAGACGTTGAGCATCTGCTTGAGCGTGTCGAGCGAAGGCTCGGCGTAGAGCTTAAACAGCAGCTTGATTCCTTCCATGGGCATCGCAGTGAACAGGCTGTTGCCCAATCCGCCCGGCCCCATGAGGATGAGCTTGCCGGTGCGCTCCGGGTATTCAAGAGCAAAGTTCAGCGCGCCTGCGCCACCCATGGAATTTCCCACGAGGTGCGCTTTTTCGATGCCCAGTACATCCATCATCCCTTTGACCGAGCGCGCGTTGACTAAGCCGCGCTGCTCGTCCATCACGACGGTGTCGGACTTGTTGAAGCCCGGCGCGTCCTGAAGGATCACGCGGTAACCGGCCTTGACGAAGGGGCCGATGTTGCGGTAGTAGTTGCTCCACCCCCCCGCTCCCGGTCCGCCTCCGTGCAGCATGATTACCGCTTCGCCCTCGCCTGCATCGTTGAGGTGAATGCGGAAGTTGGAGAGGCCTTTTTCGTTGATGGTGACGAATTTGCTCGTCGTGCTTTCGTTGAGTTCTGACATGGGAATTTCCTGAAAAAACTAGATGAATGACGCGGCTCAGCGCTGGCCGCGTACCGACTTGTGACCCCACATGGCGGTGCGGTTGTGGCGCACCACCGTCCAGGAGGAATCCACCGTGCGCGGTCCCCAGCCGAACTCGACTTCGATCATGGGCGACGGCGTGTCGGCATAGAAGGAGATCGTATGGTCGTTGGTGTGACGCCCGAGCAGGGAAGTGATGCGCCCGGCCGCGTCCAGCCGATCGAAGGCATAGCCCACGTCATCGATGGTGTTGGCTTGCAGCATGAAATGGTGGATGCGCTTGGGGATTGGGAAGGCAGCCAGGGCGATCGTGTGGTGGCGCCCATTGCAGTGCAGGAAGTGCGCGGGCACGCTCATTTCCGGCCCCATCTGGATGTCGATGATGTCGGACAGCACAAAGCCCAGCACTTCGGTGTAGAACTCCATCGCCTTGGCGGTGTCGGGGACGCAGCGCACGAAATGCCCGATGCCCTGGTCGCCCGTGACGAAGCCCGACACGGGAGCGCTGGGCAGGAAGGGCTGGTCGAAGGTTTCTGCCGGGCCGTAGTAAATCTCAAGCGACAGACCGTACGGGTCTTGCAGGCACAACAGGCCCATGACTTTGCGATGCTGCATGAGCGCTTCGTCACCGCGGGTGAAGGCCACCCCTGCCTGGCGCAGCTTGTCGGCCATGCGCTCGAGCGCGGCGGCGCCATCCACTTCCAAGCCTGCGTAGGCCAGGTCGTCGAGTTCGCCCGGCTGCACGGCGATGCGCCAAGCACGCTGATCGGCCCGGTACAGCGAAGCGTCGCCAGCCGAACCCGAAGCCATCAAACCCACGCTCTTGGTCAGAAATTGGTCCCAGGCGGGTACATCCTGGACGGCGAAGCCGAGGTAGCCCAAACGTTCGATGCTCATGTCTTCTCCTTGGTTATGAAAGCTGCAGTTTCTGCGGCAGGTCTTTGCCGCCAGCAGCATCGAAAAAGCCGCGCACGCCCATGCCACCGTCATGGTTCAGCAGAGCGCCCGTGGTGGGGAAGGTGTCGCCGCGCGTGGCAAAGAACACATAGGCCCCGGTGTATTCCGCGGCCACGGGCATGCGGCCCACCGGCAGCACCGAGGCCAGCATGTCGCCCAGCGGCACGCTGGAGATGGCCTGGTTGGCCATGCCCAGCGAGGCCGGGCCACGCAGGTCGGTGCTCATGCCGCCGGGCGCCACACCGTTGACGCGCACGTGCGGGGCCAGTTCGAAAGCGAGTTCGCGCACCATGCCCACGACGGCATGTTTGGTGGCGGTGTAGAGCGGGCCGCCGCCATTGGGGTAGAAGCCGGCGTTCGAGATCGTGAAGACCACGCTGCCGCGGCTTTGCACCAGCGCGGGCAGGCAGGCCTTGACGGCCAGCAGATAGCCTTTGACGTTGATGTGGAACACCTCGTCGAAGGCGGCATCGATCTTGTCGTCGGGGATGTCGACCAGTGGCATCGAATAGTCCCAGATGCCCGCGTTGGGGATCAGGCAGTCGATCTTGCCGAAGGCAGCAACGCATTCGCGCGCGGCCTTCTGGTGGTCGGCCAGCACGCGCACATCGCCTTCGATGCCAAGCACCTTGGCGCCGTGCGCGGCCTTCAACTCCTGGAGCCTGGCGGCCGACTTGTCGAGCACGGCCACGCGCGCGCCTTCGGCGACGAAGCGGTCCACGATGGCGCGGCCCAGGCCCGAGCCGCCGCCGGTGACCAGGGCTACTTCATTGGTGAGTTGCATGTTGTTCTCGCTTTTGGTTCAGGTATGCAGCGCGGCTGCGGAAAAATTGACCAGCACGTCCTGCCCTTCTATGCGGATCGGATAGACCTTCAAAGGCTCGCAGGGCGGGGGCGATTTGACCTTGCCTGTACGCACACAAAACTTTCCCATGTGCAGGGAGCACTCCACGACATCGCCGTCGAGGTAACCACCTTCGGCCAGCGACCACTCTCCGTGGGTGCACTGATCCTGCGTGGCAAAAAACTCACCCTCGACATTGAAAATCGCCACCTTTTGCGCGTCATGACTGACTTGCAAGGCTTCTCCGGGCGGAACATCGTCCACGCTGCAGGCTTTGGTAAACGCCATCATGCTGGTTCCTCCGCTCAGAAAAACACGCTGAGGTTGTTCGCCAGAATCGTGCTCTGGTCGATCAGGATGGTGCGGCGCGCAATCTTGAAGCCCAGGCCGTTGTTGGCGCGGCGCAGCACGTCGCGGCGTTCGCCCGCAAAAATGTCCATTTGCCGCTCATTGCGGTTGCGGTAGAGCAAAAAGGCGGAGGCCACTTCGAGCGTGCCGGGCGTGTCGGTTTCGCGCACGATCACGTTCGAGACGATATGCCGGGTACGCGACAGCGGCTCTTCGGCCCAGTTCAGGTCGGAGGTGCGCTGGCGAATGCGACCGCGCATCATGTCGTAGTCTTCGTCGAAGTGTGCATGTGAGCCGGCAGGAACGTATTCCTTGTGGCTGTCGCGCTTATGAAGCGTGGTGCGGATGGGCATCCAGTAGTGAATGTCCTGTTCGAGCAACTCGAACCAGGCTGCGAAGTTGTGGTGGTCCAGCAACTGGGCTTCGCGGTAATAAAACTGTTCAACCTCATGTTGCAGTTGTGGACTTACGGGCTGGGCGGACCACGCAAATTCCTTGATCAGTTCGGCCGTACTCTGGGCCATGGCGACAGCTGTCATGTGGTATCTCCTTGAAGGATTTTTCGTGGACTCAGGGCTTGAGCGTGTCCCAGCTTGGCTCGGACATCATGCGCGCCCAGTGGTGGTACATGCCTCGAGCTGCTTCTTCGGCGTAGACGTAAGCTGTCTTGCCTGGGAAATCCGGGTTGCTCTTGTTGGGCACGTTGATGCCCATATGCGCACAAAGGGGAGCGCTCTTGGCCTTGTGGCCACGGAGCCCACGCTGGATTTCGACCCAGTTCTCACCATCGTCCTGCTCAAAGGTACCGCCAGCACTGAAAGTGCGGATGTTCTGGCGGCGAAACTCTTCCTTGATGTCCTCGGGCGCGTCTGCATCGACGACCACGAAGGCCCACACTTCCACTTCATTGGGGCCACGCGGGTGCCACGTGCGGATGGTGTTGATGCCTGGCAGGAATGAACAGGTCGGGAACACTGTCATGTGCTGGCCGAACATGGTTTGCGTCGGCATCTGGTTCAGGCGCTTGGCGGCTTTTTCTGCAGCCGGACCTTCGGTCCAAAATTGGGTGATCTTGGGGCCCATGACGGCCATCAGAATGTCGGGATCGTTGATGTACCAGCCGGTGCCATGCCCACCCCAAGCCGCGCGGAATTGCGCCCCGTTCTTCGGCATTTGAACATCCGTCAATTCCATATTGGGCGGCAGGCTGGCCAAGACTCCCGACACGTGCGACATCGTGCCGGCGTGGTACATGTCGCTGCAGAATTGCTCGGCGGCAAACTTCCAGTTGCAGGGGATGACCCACTTTTGCATGCCGCCGACGACGGTGGTGCCGGCTTCGGTGCGGTCGAGCATCACGTCCATGTAGGGCATGGCGTCGCTCAGGTAGGTCTTGAGGTCAGGGGCCTCGGCGTCCCAGTTCGCGA
Source organism: Comamonas testosteroni TK102 (assembly GCF_000739375.1). Taxonomy (NCBI): domain Bacteria; kingdom Pseudomonadati; phylum Pseudomonadota; class Betaproteobacteria; order Burkholderiales; family Comamonadaceae; genus Comamonas; species Comamonas testosteroni. The sequence goes on from NZ_CP006704.1 coordinate 1,797,664, forward strand.
AGATCAGGCCCTTGTAGGTTTCCACGCGCGCTTGCAGCGGGCCCCAGTCGGCTTTGTCGAAGCCGCAGTCGCCTTCTTTTTGATCGCAGAAAGCCTCTTTTTCGTAGGGCACGTTGACCAGGTTGCCGGCGATGTCATACGCCCAGCCGTGGTAGGTGCAGGTGAAGGCCTTGGCATTGCCCGCGTCGGAGCGGCAAATGCGCATGCCACGGTGGCGGCACTGGTTCAGGAAGACTTTGATGCTTCCGTCCTTTTGCCGCACCATGATCACAGGGTCTTCGCCCATGTAGGTGGTCAGGTAGTCCCCGGTCTTGGGGATGTGGGCTTCATGCCCGAGCAGCAGCCAAGAGCGCGCAAAGACGCGCTCGAGCTCAATCTCGTAGAGATCCTGGTCTGCGTAGATGCGCGGGTCGAGCAAGCCCTTGTCTTGATCGACCAGTGCGCGGATGGCTTCGTCCGTCCAGCGACGCTTGAACGTCAGCGGCACGGCTTGCACTTCGCGTTCCGAATGTATTCCCATGATGTATGTCTCCTACAGTATCCAATCTGCCCACATTAAAAAGGTCCGGTATGCGCGTGCCATCACCGGGCCGCCTTCAACACTGCACGTTTGGCGCACAGGGCCCAAATGATCCACGCGGGATGGATCACCAGAGTCGTCAACCCGAATGCCGTCGCCAGGTGGCTCCAGGTGATGCTGTAAAAATCCCACAAGCCATCGACCACCTCGGTGGCGATGACGATGTCGAACACGGCCAGGTAGCGCTGCGGGTCGCGCGCCCCCCACAAGGCCACGATGCCGATCGCGCCGAGCTGCAGGCCCACGACGGCCCAGGCGTCACTGAGCAGCCGAAAGGCGGGTGTGGCTGCGTCAGGAACGAAGCCGGGGTACATCTGGCTGAACAGCGAGGCCGAGGCAAACGGCAGCGTGCCCAGCAGGTTCGCCAGGTAAAAAAGACCCAGCACCCACAGAAAAATGCGTCCTTGTTTCACGCGTGCTCCTTGAGGATGTCATCCCGCTTCGCTGGAAACCGGCTGGGCGTGGATGCGCTCATGCTCTTTGGCCTTGAGCAAATCGAGCGCCACGTCCACGATCATGTCTTCCTGGCCGCCCACCATGCGGCGCTTGCCCAGCTCGACCAGAATGTCCACGGCCTTGAGGCCGTACTTCTTGGCGGCCACTTCGCTGTGGCGCAGGAAGCTGCTGTACACGCCGGCGTAGCCCAGCGCCAGGGTTTCGCGGTCCACGCGCACGGGACGGTCTTGCAGGGGGCGCACGATGTCGTCGGCAGCGTCCATCAGCTTGTACAGGTCGGTGCCGTGGTTCCAGCCCATGCGGTCGGCGGCGGCAATGAACACTTCCAGCGGCGCATTGCCAGCGCCCGCGCCCATGCCGGCCAGGCTGGCGTCCACGCGGTCGCAGCCTTCTTCCACGGCCACGATGCTGTTGGCCACGCCCAGGCTCAAGTTGTGGTGGGCGTGCATGCCGGTCTGGGTTTCGGGCTTGAGCGTGTCCTTGAAGGCGCGGAAGCGGTCGCGCACATCGTTCATGCTGAGTGCACCTCCCGAGTCCACCACATAGCACACGGTGGCGCCGTAGCTTTCCATGAGCTTGGCTTGTTCGGCCAGGCCCTTGGGGGTTTGCATGTGGCTCATCATCAAGAAGCCCACGGCTTCCATGCCCAGGTGGCGGGCGTATTCGATGTGCTGGCGGCTGATGTCGGCCTCGGTGCAATGCGTGGCCACGCGCACGATGCGCGCGCCGGCGTCGTAGGCGGCTTTCAGGTCGTGCACGGTGCCGATGCCGGGCAGCAGCAGCGTGGCGATCTTGGCGTGCTTGACGACGCTGGCCACGGCCTCAATCCACTCGATGTCGGTGTGCGCGCCAAAGCCGTAGTTAAAGCTGCCGCCTTGCAGGCCGTCGCCGTGGGCGACTTCAATGGAATCGACTTTGGCATCGTCCAGCGCCTTGGCGATTTGCTTGGCTTGTTCAACGCTGTACTGGTGGCGGATGGCGTGGCTGCCGTCGCGCAGGGTCACGTCGGAGATGTAGATTTTTTTGTCCATGGTGCTTCTCCTTAGGCAGCCAGCATGCGGGTGGCCATGTGCTCTGCGGTGCGCAGGCCGGCGCTGGTCATGATGTCCAGGTTGCCGGCGTAGGCGGGCAGGTAGTGGGCTGCGCCTTCGACTTCCAGGAAGATGGAAGTCTTGAGGCCGCTCATGCGCGGGCCCACGCCGGGGATGTTGATGGGGTGGCTGGCTTCGATGCGATCGAACTGCACCTTTTGCTTGAGGCGGTAGCCGGGCACGTAGGCCTGCACGTCGGCGGCCATGCGCTCGACCGATTCGGCAATGGCGTCTTCCGAAGCGAAGTCGCTCAGGGTGTACACCGTGTCGCGCATGATGAGCGGGGGCTCGGCGGGGTTGAGCACGATGATGGCTTTGCCTTTGGCGGCGCCGCCCACCACTTCAATGGCTTTGGAGGTGGTTTCGGTGAACTCGTCAATGTTGGCGCGGGTGCCGGGGCCGGCGCTTTTGCTGGAGATGGAGGCGACGATTTCGCCGTAATGCACCTTGGCAACGCGCGACACCGCAGCCACCATGGGGATGGTGGCCTGGCCGCCGCAGGTGACCATGTTCACGTTGAGCGCATCGAGGTGGTCTTCGCCGTTCACCACAGGGATGCAGTAGGGGCCGATGGCAGCGGGCGTGAGGTCAATCATGCGGATGCCGGGCTTGAGCGTGCGCAGGAAGGCATCGTTCTTGACGTGGGCGCCGGCGCTGGTGGCGTCGAACACGAAGTCGATGTCTTTGAACACATCCAGGCGCGTGAGGCCTTCCACGCCCTCGTGCGTGGTGGCCACACCCATACGGGCGGCGCGGGCCAGGCCATCAGACGCTGGGTCGATGCCGACCATGGCGCCCATTTCGATGTTCTGGCCGTGGCGCAGGATCTTGATCATCAAGTCGGTGCCGATGTTGCCGCTGCCGATGATGGCGGCCTTGAGTTTGCGGGCCATGGTCATTCCTTCGCGAAGACAGCGGTTACCGAACCCAGTCCGGCGATGCGCACATCGAAGACGTCGCCTCCCGCCACGGGCACCATCGGCCCCAGCGCACCGGAAAGCACGGTGTCACCAGCACGCAGAGGACGACCGGCCCGAGCCATGACCTTGGCCAGCCAGAGCATCGCGTTGAGCGGCGAACCTAGGCAGGCCGAACCCACGCCGGAAGACACCGGCACGCCTTGCCGCTCCATCACCATGCCTGCCTGACGCGCATCGAAATCGCACAGCCGCTTTGGCGTGGAACCCAGTACGTACAGGCCCGACGAGGCGTTATCGGCAATGGTGTCGGTGATGCGGATGTCCCAGCTGGCTATCCGCGAACCCACGATCTCGATCGCCGGAACCGCGAACTCGACGGTGCGAAAGAGATCTGCCACCGTCAGTTGATCGCCTTCAAGGTCACGGCCGAATACAAAGGCGATCTCGGCCTCGACCTTGGGCTGAAGCACGTCCTTGAGGGAGATCTCCTCACCCTCGGTGCGTGCCATGTCGGCGAACAGCATGCCGTAGTCCGGTTGTCCAACCCCGAGCTGCTTCTGGACGGCTAAGGAGGTCAGTCCGATCTTGCGCCCCAACAGGCGTCGCCCCGCTGCCAGCGCCCGTTGGGTATTGATCTCCTGCACCGCGTAGGCCGCCTCGAGATCCTTCTCTCCGATCAGGTTGCGTACTGGCGCCACGGCCACCCCGGTCCGGGCGGCCTCGTACAAAAGGTCGGCGGCTTCACTTGCTGCGCTGGTCGACACCGGATCTAGTTTTCTCATTCGACATTTCTCCTGGGTTCATGTTTTCTGCGATTTCCGTGTGTGCTGCTCCGTCGCAGATCACTGTCATGTGGTTGCATGAATGAGCACCTAAGGTGCAAAATTGCCCCGCGCAAAAACATCTTTGTTTTCATAAAAAATCGTCTATTAGAAAAAAAACGACATTTTTCTAAGGCTAATTTTAGAAACGTGCCGCACTTTCAAGTATTAGTGTTTTCCCGCGCTACAGCCTTTCACTCCGCGCCGCGCACTGATCGGGACCAGACGCTGAGCCTGCGTTGGCCCTGCAGTAGGGGCTGCAGCACTTCACGCCGCCTTTGCGTCTAAGGCGGCGCAATGTGCCCGTTGTCGTGGTGGTCGATCATCTCGGACTGGCCTATGGTGGGTGCACGTGGAGCGGGCCTGCGGTCTGCGGCGTCACGCAGACCGGGCTTGCCGCGTCAGTCCTTGATCGCACAATGGCGGCAACAACCAAACAAGGAAACCGAAGACAATGACACAGCAAGATCAAGCATTTCTGACGCGATTGGTTGCGTCAGCAAGGTTGGCCGAAGGGCCACTGGCAGAACCCGATGTCGGGCCGAAAGAGAAGAAGGCCGCAACTGCCATCGAGTCCACCTACGCAACGCTCCGTGACTGCATCTTGAGGGGAAGCCACCCCCAAGGCTCAAGGCTCCACCTCGAAACACTCAAGTCATCACTGGGTGTCAGCGGCAGCACTCTGCGGGAAGCATTGACGCGCCTGGTTGGAGACCGTCTGGTCGTCGCCGAAGGGCAGAAAGGGTTCAAGGTGGCCCCGATGTCGCTTTGCGATCTCGATGATCTGACGAGCGCGCGCATCACCTTGGAAACCACCGCCATCGTCGAGAGCATCAACCTCGGTGGGGGCGACTGGGAAGACCAACTCGTCATCAGCTTCCGTCGACTGGCGAGAGCGCAGGAGCGAGTTGAAGCCAATCCTGCAGAGGCCTTCGATGCATGGGAAGCGAGGAATCAGGAATTCCACAACGCACTCATGGCCGCCTCTCCGTCCAAATGGCTCGCGAACTTCAGAGAAATCCTGTTTCACAACTCCGAGCGCTACCGCAGGTTGTCCGGCACGCAAGGCCCAATTTCCGTTGAGGTGCACGAGGAGCACAAGACAATCTTCGAGGCGGCGATAGCCCGCGATGCAAATCAGGCGGTTTCGGTCCTTTCGCAGCACATTCGGCGCTCCGCCAATGTGATTCGAGCCAATGGGTTGCTGAGAGAGGCCTGACCTCGACCCGTTTCCCCAAGGACTGGAACCTATTGATCCGGCATCAATGAAGTTGAATCAAGCGGCATAGCGAACCGGCTCATGCTGGAAGTACTTGCGGATCCTCTCGGGCTGACGCTGCACACTGCGTAGATGGCGTGCAGTCGCCTTGACCAACTGCAGCTTGGTGCGTGCAGGTGCCAGTTTCGTGACCGCCTGCTTGATGTCAGCGTTGGCCATTTCATCGGGGTTCAGTTCCGGGCTATAGCTTGGCAAATAGAACACCTCAATCGCATCGACATGCTCGGCCAGCCAGGCCTTCACAGGCTTGGCGTGGTGCACCCGCAGGTTGTCCAGGATCAGAAACACCTTCTTGGTGGCGCCCTTGATCAGCCTGCGCAGGAAGTCGATCAGGATCTTGGTGTTGATCGCGCCTTCAAAGATGCGCCAGCGCATCTGGCTCTTGTTGGTGACGGTGGAGATCACCGACAGGCCGTGGCGCTTGTTGTTGACCCGGATCACCGGCGTCTGGCCCTTGGGGGCAAAGCCGCGACCGCGTACATCGTCACTGCGCAAGCCGCTTTCGTCTCCCCAATGGATCTCGGCCCCCTCGGCCTTGGCCCGTGCCGCAATGATGGGGTAATCCTCTTCGTGCCACTTCTTGACTGCAGCGGGCGATTGTTCGTAGGCCTTCTTCATGGGCTTTTGCGGGGTGAAGCCCCAGCGGGCCAGATACTTTCCCATGGTGCGCACTTGCAGCTTGACGCCAAAGTGCTGCTCGATCAACTGCGCCACAGCCTGCCGTGTCCACAGTGCATAAGGCATCTTGAGCTGATCGGGCGTCTTGTCCATGATCAACTTCTGAACCCGTGCCTCTTGCTCGGCGCTGAGCAGCCGCTTGTCGCCCAATTGGCGTCCGCCCGGGGCATCTTGCAGCGCATCCGCACCGTGCTGTTCATGGCGCTTGCAAATGTTGAATACACCGGTCTTGCTCAACCCTGTCAGCTGAGCGATCTCCTCAAGCGTATGGCCCGCTTTGCGTAGTCGGATGACCTGTACACGACGCTCGTGGCGCGCTGGTCTTGGCAAACTTCTCATGTCTGTTGCGTTCATCACTGAACTGATGATGACAGACTCTAAAAGTTCAAATTAATTAAGGCCGGATCAATAATGGGCTTCGACTTCACCGCCTCAACTGATTGCTGGTCCGCGTGTACGCCCAATCTCCCAAGACACCCCGCCACCGTGCACAGTGGCCGCGAGTTGCTGCCCCAGCCACTGTTCGATGACGGGTTTCCAAGGAACGAGCGTGAAACCTAAGCCGTCGTCCAGCATGGCGAAGCGCCCGCTGGTGAGCATGATGGAGCGCCGATAGATGCCGATCACACGCTGCCCGTTAGCCACCGGGTGATGTTCCAGGCCAGTGTCAGCTGCAATGTCCATCGCGGCTTGGGTCAGTTCCCGGTTGCGCAGCGTACCCAGCAGATTGCGCGCAAGGATCACGCGCTGCCCGTGTCGCTCGGCCAGCCCCTGTTCGGCCAGGAAGTCGGCGCGCTGCTGCATCGCCTGCTTGGCCTCTGCGCCAAAGCCCAGGTTGCCTAGGCTTGAGCCGCCACCGATCAACTGCTGGTCGAGCCAGGTGGCACCGATCACGCGGGCCTGCCGCTCGATGGGCAGGTGCGATTTCAGCTCCACGGCCACGCCGCCCAGGCGCTGCGCGTCGTAGCGCCGGCCCTGCTCGGGCAGATCGCCCGGCACCTTCCATAGTCCTTCGGCCACTCGCTCCACGATGCCCGCCCGGCGCAGGGCTTCCAGGCGGCGGACGTGGGCCGCCACGACCTCCCGCGGGTCGCCGCTCGGTACGGCCTGGCCCTGCGCCACGGCCAAATGATGATCGGTGCGGTACAGGCCATCGCTCGCCAGCGCGGCGATGTTCCTGTCGGCCGCGCGCACGTCGGCCGATCCCTTCACCTCTACCACGGCCCCGGTCGGATAGTTCGCCAGCTCGTCGCGGGCGTTGAGCGCGACGTAGTGCGCCTTGCCGTCCACGCCGTCGATGACCAGAAAGCCCCGGTCGCGCAACTCGTCGGCCAGCCCCTTCGCGGCCACGCGCCCGAGGATGGTTCGGCCATCGTCTCCCGGCTCGAACACCGCCAGCTCGCGCGGCTCGCCGCGCATGGCCCGCTGCATGGTGCGGATGATGTCGCCGCGCTCGCCCAGGGCGCGCAGGGTCTTTTCCGCATCGGCATGGACAGCCCAGGTGCCCGGCTGCGTCTCGTCGGCCAGGCCCAGGCGCTGCAAGCGTTGAAGGCGGCCGATCAGCAACAGGCGCTGGCGCCGCAAGCGGGGTTCGTTGAGCCGTTCGACATGCACCAGGCCATCGCCGCCGGCCTCGCCCATTTCACGTTTGAGGGTGCGATCCAGGCTCGTCCACCGCTCTTGTTCCACCTCGCGTCCCAAGGTCTGCTGAATCTCCAGCTCGGTGCGCGGCCCCAACCATTCGGTCGCCAGCTCGGCGGCCCGGTGGCGGAAGCCATCAGCGATGTAGTCGCCCGCGATGATGAGGTCTTTGCCGGTGTCGTCGCGCCCGCGCACGACGATGTGCGTGTGCGGGTTGTCGGTGTTCCAGTGGTTGACCGCCACCCAATCAAGGCCGGTGCCCAGGTCGGCCTCCATGCGGCCCATGAGGTGCCGCGTGTAGGTGCGCAGCTCTTCCAGCTCTGCGCCGTCCTCGGGCGAGAGGATGAAGCGGAAATGGTGCCGGTCGTCGGCGCAGCGTTCCTTGAAGGTGTCGAGGTCGGCGGCGTCGGTCTGCGGCCCGTAGGCTTGGCCCGGCTCGCCGTCACGGCCTACGCCGTCGCGCTCGATGTAGCGCAGGTGCTTGGCGAGCGATTGCGGGCTGGCCCGTTGGTGATTGACCAGCAAGGTCTTGATGGTCACGCGCCGCGACATGGGCGTCAGCTTTGCCCCGGCGAAGCGCGCCGCCGTGTGGCCGCGCCCGAGGCGCGAGCCGGGCCGCTGGCCGGTGCCGCGCGCCGATGCCGGACGGCGCACCGTGGACTTGCCGCTGCTGGCCTTGCCCGCCTGCTTGAGCACCTTGGAAACGAAGCTCTGCCCCTGGCCCTTGCCCCGGTTCTTCGGGGCGCTGGGGCGCACGCGGAAATCGTCGTCGCGGCGGTCGCTCATGGCTGCGCTCCCTGCAAGCTCTGGCGTGTCCTGTCGTGCGAAGCACGCGGACATGCTCGTATCGGCGCGGGCCTCGCCCCATACGCGGCACGGCGGCGAAGCCGCTGCGTGCCGCGCCACCCCCACGTGCAGACTGGCTTTCGACGCGGCCCGGTGCTGCGTCCTTTTGTCTTGCCTTCCGCCTTTGCCCCTCGCTGGCGCTCCGGGCAGCGGCGGCCCGGCGGCGCTGCTGCGCGAGCAGCCAGCGCGCCGGCGAACGCAGCGACGGCCATAGGCCGGGCGCGTTCGAGGCAAGACGCCTGCACGTTGGATGGCTGCGCCGAAGGCAGCGCGAAGTGCGGCGCGGATGCGCTCGCACTGCACGCGCGACGACACGCGGAACGCCACCGGATCGACACGCCTGATAGCACGATGATGCGCAGCGAATCGGCGGCGATCATGGGTGCTTCTCCAGCCAGACCGGGTGCGCGACGCCGATCACGGCGGACGCCCGCACCGGCCCGAAGTACCGGCCATCGAACGATGCCGCGTTGGTCACGCTCAACAGGAACAGCTCGCCCGGTTCGAGGCGGCGGCACTGCTGCCAAGATGGCAGCGGCCGGCCCCAGCGGTCGGCGCGCAGCACGGCGGCCGAAGGCACGCCGTCGATGCGGACGATGCCGCCAGCGATGCACACCTCCTGCGGCGCGACGGCCCCCACGCGCTTGAGCAGCGGCACGTCTGCCGGCAGGTAGCCGCGTCGCGCGGCCAGCGCGGCGGCATCTGGCGGCAGCGAGGCCAGGACGATGCTGCCCACGGACAACGGGAGTGGCGGCGAGCCGGGCCGATGGCGCAGCGGATCGACGCGATACCAGCCCACGGGAACACTGTCGGACGGGTTGTAGATCAGGCGCGGGAATGGATGCACGAAGGACGCCCAGGCCAGCGCAGCGAGGCCGCAGGCGGCGAGGCCCGCGAGTACGATGCGAGCGCGCAAGCGCGAGCGCGAGCGAGTGTGCGAGCGAGGACGCGGCGCAGGGCCGCCGGTGGAAACGGCGGTCATGGCAGCGCCCTTTCGGTCAGCCAGGCGGCGTGCCGCTCGGCGGTGTATTCGGGCAGCGGCAGGCGCGCGGCGAGCCGGTTGGCGAGCGTGCGCCAGTACGCGGGCGAGGCATCGGCCGGTGCGATGCCGCGCGCCTCGATGGCGTCGATGCGTTCCAGCACGGCGCGCACTTGCCCGTCGCCCTCGGCGTGCAGCAGCAGGCACGCGCCCGGCTGCACGCCTGGGATGCGCTGCGCCGCGTCCAGCGAGGTGCAGGCTTGCATCACCATGAGCTGCCAGCGGATCGTGCCGTAGTCGTTGGCCTGCCAGCGGATGCGGCACAAGACCGCGTTCGGCAGGAACACGGCGCAGCGCCGCCAGCGGTCGAGCTGGTGCGTGCGCGCGGGTTCGCCGAAGCGCAGGTAGAGCTTGAAACGGGCCTCGATGTAGGCCAGCGCCACGCGCGTCAGCGGCGCGCTGGCGGGCTGGCCGGAAGGCGCGACAGGTGCAGCCGTGGCCGCGACAGCGGCAGGCGCGGCGGCTGGTGCAGTGGATGCGGTCAAGGTGTGTTCTCCCTGCGTTGTTCGGGAAACTCCCGCTCCAGCAGGCCGCGCAGCAGGTCGGCCACGGTCACGCCTTGCGTGAAGGCCGATACCTTGATGCGCGAGCGCATGGCGGGCGTGATGTCGAGGGTGAGGCGGGCCGTGTAGAGGTCGCCTTTCTGGAGGTCGTCGGCGCTGCCCTGGCGAATCCACGCCTCGGCGTGAGGATTCGCGGGCGGGCGCGCGCCGATGCCGACGCGCTTGCCTGCGCGTTTGCTGCTGGACGTGTTGCCGTTGCTCATGCCGGCCACCGCAGAAGTTCGTCCACCAGGGCGGTGATTTCGCGCGCGGCAGCGCTGTCTGGTGCCGTCTCGCGTGCAAGCCGGCCAGCGGCCACGCTGTCGGCGAACACGATGCGCTGATGCACTTCCGCGCGCAGCGCAGGAAGCGGCTGGTCGGCGAGCGCCTGGCGCGCTTCGCGCCCGATCACCGTGGTGCTGACGCGCCGATTGATGACGAAGGCCGCGCGCAGCGCAGGCCGAAAGACTTGTGCCTCACGGATCAGCGCCACCATCTCGGCGCTGGCCCACAAGTCGTAGGGGCTGGGCTGCACCGGGATCAGCACGCGCTCGGCCGCCAGCAGCGCGGAGCGCGCCAAGGCGGCGATACGCGGCGGGCCGTCGATGACGATGTGATCTGCCCGCCTGGCAAGCTCTGGCGCTTCCTGGTGCAGCGTTTCGCGGGCAAGGCCCACGGCGCTGAACAGCCGTGGCAAGCCTTGCTGGCTGCGTCGTTGCGTCCAGTCCAGCGATGAACCCTGCGGGTCGGCGTCCAGCAGCACGACGTGCTGACCGCGCATCGCCAGCTCGCCGGCGATGTGGGTGGCGAGCGTGGTCTTGCCCACGCCGCCTTTCTGGTTGAGCAGCGCGACGATCATGGCCTGGCCCTCCGTGTTGGAAAGCCCGGCTGTTGCCGCTGCGCTGGTGGCTGCACGGCGGTTGTCCACCGTGGCGCGGCGCTTCTACTAACCGTTAGAGAATTTAAGTTAGGGAAGTTAAGGGAGGCCGAAACCCGCGCCGCTATTGGGTTTGCGGGCGATCCGTACTCCTGATAGCACGATAGTCGTACTCCCGATAGCACGATACCCTGTACTCCTGATAGCACGAGCCCATTCACCGCTTTTCCCGCAGTTATCCCCGTGCCGTGAACGGCACGGGCCGGAAGGTCAGCAGCTCGACCCCATCGCCCGGCATCCGCTCGATGCCCAGGACGTAGCCGGGCAGCGACTGCCGCGCAACCAATGCGCGCAGGTCGTAGGCGAAGTCCGAAAAGCGCGTGGTGCTGCCAGATTTCCGATACAGGTGCCGGAAATCGAACTGCCAGCCGTGTTGCTGCCGCCCGCCGTGCTTGCGCACCAGCCGGTACAGCCACCGCTCGATGCCGCCCGTGAGCCGGAAATACGCCGGGTCGATGGTCAGCACCAGGGCGGCATCCATCACGCCCGCATAGAACCAGTCCGGCAAGATCAGCTCCAACCCCAAGGGCGTGCCCTTGGCATCGGCCAGCTCCTTCCATTCGTTGATCCACGAAAACCGATGCAGGCGCCTTCCCGTGGTTTCGCGGATGGACGTGGCCACCGTGGTCGATTGCAGGCGATCCAGGGCCGCTTTGAGGCGCTGGTAGTCGCGTAGCGACGTACCGCGCCCGATGAACCGCAGGATCTCGTAGGGCGTGGCCTGCATCAGCCGCGACGGCCGCAGGCCCGCGTCGCGGGCTTCCACAATCTGCGAGGCCGCCCAGATCAGAATGTCGGCATCCCAAATCGTGGCGATGCCATGCTCGGCCGTGCCCTCCACGCGGATCGTGACGTTGCCGCTGTGAAAGTCGATCGGCGCGATGCGCCGCGACTTCGCCAGCGAGAAGAACGGAAAGGCCATCAAGTCCTGGCTGTCGCGCGGCGCCATGTCGCCCGGCAAAGCGCGGAACAGGTCGAGCTGTTCGCGTTCTTGCGAAGGCCGCTGCCGGGACGGCAGCGAGGAACTGGACATGGCGATGGCCTGGCGCGTGCCAGCGATCAGCGCGCACGGCTGTCCGCCGAGTGCTGTTCGGCGTACTCAGGATCGGAAGTCGTCTCGAAGCTGCGGTCGGCGGCCCAGGCGTCGAGGTCGGCGACGGCGTACATGACGCGCCGGCCGAACTTGCGAAAGCGCGGGCCACCGCCGATCACGCGCTGCTTCTCCAGCGTGCGCGGCGACAGCCGCAGGTAGTCGGCGGCTTCGTCGTTGGTGAGATAGCGCTGCGGCTGCGCGGCAGCGGGAACAGGAGCGGCGGCAGGCCGCAAGGGAGCGGGACGCATGGTGAACACCTCCATAGCTTTCAAAGCTCCGGCCGCACAGCGCAACCGGATGGAGGCAGTCTCAGAAAACGAAGCTCCGCTGCTCAGGGACGTTTTGCATCCCCATCAAAACGTCCCTTCTCAAGCGGCGGCAGTTGTGCTAGGCGGCGATAGCCGCCGCGCATCAACGCATCGCCGCGCCGCACGAGGCGGCGCACGCGGGCGCGCAAGTCGCCGTCGGCGTGCCAATCGGCCGCCACGGCGTCGGCACCGAACAGTCCTTCAGCGACATCGCGCAAGGACGCGCCCGCCAGGGTCGCGTCGAGCGCCTGCAGGGTGTTCAGTTCGAGCATTGCAGCGTGAGTCGGCCTGGGCCTGGTGTCGGCGAAGCTGTCGCCGGAATCGTGGTCGCGCGCAGGCGTGGCAGCGCCGCCGCGGTGGGCATAGGCGACGGCCATGCCGTCTTCCAGTCCAGGCGCGAGCGCGAAGCGCAGGCAATGGCCGGGGCTGCGTGCGGTGAGCGCCAGCCCCTTGCCATCGTGGAGCAGTTGCTTATGGCCGGGGATACGCCAGAACGCGAAGGATTCGGCATCCACGGGCGGATCGGCATCGGGGTAGAGTTGCACCACGGCAGCGTGGCCGGGCTGCCAGGCCGGATGCGCGTCGCGCGCATCCAGGGCCGGGTCTTCCAGCAGGCGCAGGCTCCAGCGATGCGCCGCGTCCTGTGCTGCCTGTGACCGGCGACGATGGCGCAGCCAATCGAGCCGGTAGTCGGGGTGCCTGCGCAGGTACTCCCAGGCGAGCGCAAGGCTGTCCAGATGCAGCACGTACAGATACGCGGCAGTCGGATACCAAGACTCGGCGGCGCGATCGGCCATGACGCAACCTCCTGGGAACAGGAATCGCCGCCACGGCCGGGCTACGCGCTACATCGCCATCGTCAGAACGTCATGGGTAAAAATTGTGGCTCGGGTTGTCAAGACCAATTGGCTCCGATGCGTTGCGGTTTCCGTCTCAATGTGGCAGTGGCAGCGCCCCGACCGTGGGACGCCGTACAGGCCAGCCTGCCGCAGCCCAGGCCGGACATCATGACTGTTTCGATCAGATTTGCCGGGGTATGCCGCAAGAGTGCCGATTAAGACCTATCCGGCATGACACCAGACTGAGAAAGCCACAGTAGGCCGTACTCAGTCCGGGATGGCCCCGTCGCGCTCGGCCAGCCGGGTGTATTCCGACAGCGTGCGCGTGGGGCGGAAATAGAGGTCGCGCATCACGGGCTGCTGATGCGGCCCGACGATGCCAGCCAGCTCGGACAGCTTGACGGTTCCTTGCGCCGGCATTCCGATTCCCAGGTCGATGAGGCCCCAGGCGGTGTCGCCATCGGCGGGATCGAGCGCAGCCAGCAGCCAGGTCACATGCGCGTCCGGCGTGAACAGCCGCACCACGGGCACCGGGTCGATGGCCCGGCCAGCGGCGCGGGCCTCGCCGTTGGCGAGCAGTTGCGCGCGCTCCGGGACGGTGGCGAGTGGCTGGGGCATGGTCGGCAATCCCACAAATCCAATGATGCACGGATGCGGTTTCACGCCCAAGCGCAGAACCGCCAAACCGGATTTACGCCTTCGTGCGCAAGCGCGGATGCGCTTGCGTGGCTTTGCTGGAACCCGCCGATGCGGATTTCCGTAAAGGCACAAAAACGTAGAACACCAAATGAACACTATAGATTGTAGCTCTATAGGACGCAATGGGCTGTCATCTTGGTTTTTCGAGGGAAACCATAGGTGGCGGCTGGGAACTCATTGGCGAAGGCGTTGAAGACAGTTAGAAAGGCCCGTGGCTTGAGCCAGGAAGCCTTCTCTGACGTGTCCAGCCGTACCTATATGAGTACCCTCGAACGCGACCTGAAAAGCCCGACCTTGAACAAGCTGGCCGAGCTGTGCGAGGTGATGGAGATCCATCCGCTCACACTGCTGACGCTGGCCTATGCGGGCAATAGCCCGCACAAGGCCGACGAACTGCTGGCGCAGGTGCGCCAGGAGCTGGAGGCGGTGTTGAAGGAACGCGACGCGGCGAAGCCGCGCGCGTGACGTTGTGATGTGCTGCGACCAGCAGCACAGCGCCCCGCCGCGATGGGCGGGGCGCTGCGGCGGTCACGCCGCCTGGGGCTTGCTGCGCGACCAGATCAGGTCGTGCGTGCCGTCCTCGCCTTCGATCAGGCGGGCATAGACCGGAGCCGGGAACGAAGGATCGTCGAGGGTCACGGACAGGTAATCGCGCCCGGCCTCGCTTGTCTTCTTCCACGCCGCGCCGATGTCGTGGCCGGCGGCCTGGAGGCGGAAGTCGGGGGCGTTCTCGCTGCTGCCCTTGTCGTTGGGAACCAGCTTGGCCTTGACGTTGAGTGTCAGGGTGCGAAGCGTGCCGGTGAAGCCGTCTTTGTCTGCGGTGAAGGTGCCGATGTTGGCCATGATGTTTTCTCCTTTCGGTTGAACAAGGTTCGCGCCCATCGCGTCCTTGTTGTGATCCGGCCGGCAGGGGACGGGCTGGCCGCACCGCTTGCGGTCGAAACGCAGTGGAGAGCCGGGAGGCGAAAAGAATTTGCTGCGCGAGGAAGCCGTGCAGCGGCGGGGAAATTGTTTTCGCCGGACGGTTGCAGCCATGAAGCCCGAGGCGCAGCCGCGCCACCGCCAGGATTCACAACGAGACAAGGACGCCTTGGGTCGAACCGCTCCGAAAGGAGATAGGGCCTGCTCGGCATCCCCGCTCGAAGGCTTCTCCGGCTCGCCCGCTGACGCGGGCGAGGTCAACCCCGCAACGACAGGCGAGAACGCCTCCACCACACCTTGCGGCGCCGGTCTTGAGGCGTGGCGTGGAAGCTCCATAGCGATGCCGGGCGGGTTGTCCGTGAACCGTCCTTCGTGACGTGATGGGCAGGAACCGCCAGCGTTGAGGACGGCACGCACCTGCACAACCTGCCGCAGCAAGCGCCAGCGTGTTCGCCAGCGCCCCGTTCATCGCGGCGGGGCGCTGGACGGGCCGATCCGGCGCAGCCGGTTCGGCCACATCGAGGGGCGCCAAGCTGCGCGCGGCGGGGATAGCCCGCAGGGCTTTCCCCTGGAGGCAAGCGAAGCGCGCAGCGCCGCAGGCGCGAAGGCGTGAGCAACTGTCTTGAAAGTCAAGCCTCGCAAGCGCGCAGGCTCCATTCAATTGAAGCGTTTTGCCAATGATTCAATAAATGTTGTATTATCGAATCATGAACGAGACCCAAGCCATTTCCGCCCTCGGCGCCCTGGCCCATACCCAGCGGCTGCGCGTGTTCCGCGCCCTGGTGGTCGCCGGCCCCGAAGGGCTGACACCCAGCGTCCTCGCCGACCAGCTCGACGTGGCCCGCAACTCCCTGTCCTTCCACCTGAAAGAACTGGCCCATGCCGGCCTGGTCACCATCGAGCAGCAGGGCCGCAACCTGATCTACCGCGCCGACTTCACCCAGATGAATGGGCTGCTCGGCTATCTGACCGAGCACTGCTGCCAGGGCGGCGCGTGCGAGGTCACCGAATCCTCCTCTGCCTGTACTTCCTGCTGAAAGGATCACCCCCATGAAGCGCTTTCACGTCCACCTGCACGTCGATGACCTGAACCGCAGCATCGGCTTCTATTCCCAACTGTTCGCCGCGCAGCCCGCGCGCGTCGAAGGCGACTACGCCAAATGGATGCTCGAAGACCCGCCGGTCAACTTCGCCATCTCCACACGTGGCAACAAGCCGGGCATCGACCACCTGGGTATCCAGACCGACGATGCCGAGGAATTGGCGGTGCTGAAGGCCCGCGCCGAGGCGGCCGACATGACGCTGCTGGACGTGGGCACCACGACCTGCTGCTACGCGCGCAGCGAGAAGCACTGGATCACCGATCCGCAGGGCGTGGCCTGGGAGCACTTCCACACGCTGGGCAACATTCCGGTCTTTAACGAAGCGGCGCCTGCAGCGACTTCCGCCGCAGCGTGCTGTACCCCGGTGCGCGGCAAGCCGGTGGGCGTTGCGGTGAAGCCGGCTTCCTCCTGCTGCTGATGTGAGATACCCATGACCACCGACAAGACCTACAACGCCCTGTTCATCTGCACGGGTAACTCGGCCCGCTCCATCCTGGCCGAAGGCATCCTCAATGAATTGGGCCAGGGGCGCTTTCGCGCCTACTCGGCGGGCAGCCACCCCAAGGGCGAAGTCCACCCACTGGCGCTCGCCACGCTGGAGCGGCTGCACATGCCGACCGCCGGCTACCGCAGCAAGAACTGGGACGAGTTCGCGGCGCCCGGTGCGCCGGAGCTGGATTTCATCTTCACGGTCTGCGACAACGCCGCCGGCGAGGTCTGCCCCGTGTGGCCGGGACGCCCGATGTCGGCGCATTGGGGTGTGCCTGATCCCGCAGCCGTCGAGGGCACCGACGAACAGAAGCGCAAGGCATTCACGGATGCGGCGCTGACCTTGCGCCGGCGCATCGAGCTATTCCTGTCGCTGCCGATGCAACGCCTGGATGCCATGTCGCTGCAGCACGAGCTGCGCAGCATCGGCACGAAGTGAGGTCTGCGCGATGAGTGTTGGAACCCAAACGGCCAGCCGCGTGCCGGCCGCCCCCACCATGAGCGTCTTCGAGCGCTACCTGAGCGTGTGGGTACTGCTGTGCATCGTCGCCGGTATCGCGCTCGGCCAGTTCGCGCCCAGCGTGTTCCATGCCATCGGCCGCATGGAGATCGCGCAGGTCAACCTGCCGGTGGGCCTGCTGATCTGGGTGATGATCATTCCCATGCTGCTCAAGGTGGACTTCGGCGCTCTCGGCCAAGTCAAGCAGCATTGGCGCGGCATCGGCGTGACGCTGTTCGTCAACTGGGCCGTCAAACCCTTCTCGATGGCGCTACTCGCCTGGATCTTCATCCGCCAGGTCTTCGCGCAGTGGCTGCCCTCCGACCAGCTCGACAGCTATGTCGCGGGCCTGATCCTGCTGGCCGCCGCACCCTGCACGGCAATGGTGTTCGTCTGGAGCCGGCTGACCGGGGGCGATCCTGTGTTCACGCTGTCGCAGGTGGCGCTGAACGACACCATCATGGTCTTCGCCTTCGCCCCAATCGTGGGCCTGCTACTGGGCTTATCGTCCATTACGGTGCCGTGGGACACCTTACTGGTATCGGTCGGTCTGTACATCGTGATTCCGGTCATCCTGGCCCAGCTCTGGCGCCGCGCGTTGCTGAGCAAGGGCCAAGCCGCCTTCGACCGGGCGCTGGAGCGCATCGGCCCTCTGTCGATCGCGGCGCTGCTGCTCACGCTGGTGCTGCTGTTCGCCTTCCAGGGCGAGGCCATCATCCGCCAGCCGCTGGTGATCGCCATGTTGGCGGTGCCGATCCTGATCCAGGTGTTCTTCAACTCCGGGTTGGCCTACTGGCTCAACCGTCGGCTGGGCGAGCAGCACAACATTGCCTGTCCCTCGGCGCTGATTGGTGCCTCCAACTTCTTCGAGCTGGCCGTGGCCGCCGCCATCAGCCTGTTCGGCTTCCAGTCCGGCGCGGCGTTGGCCACCGTGGTCGGCGTGCTGATCGAGGTACCCGTGATGCTGCTGGTCGTGCGCGTGGTCAACCGCTCGCGCGGCTGGTACGAATGCGGCCCGAACTCCGCCACCCGATAACCAACCAGGTCACTCCCATGAGCACCGTCACGATCTACCACAATCCCGACTGCGGCACCTCGCGCAACGTGCTGGCCCTGATCCGCAACAGCGGCGAGGAGCCCACGGTCATCGAGTACCTGAAGACCCCGCCCGATCGGGCGACGCTGATGGTGCTGATCGCCGCAATGGGCGTATCGGCGCGCGCCGTGCTGCGCGAGAAAGGCACGCCCTATGCCGAACTGGGCCTGGGCGACCCGCAGTGGGGCGATGACCGGTTGATCGACTTCATGCTCCAGCATCCCATCCTCATCAACCGGCCCATTGTGGTCACGCCGCTGGGCACGCGCCTGTGCCGGCCTTCGGAGGCCGTGCTGGACATCCTGCCGCAGCCGCAGCGCGGCGCGTTCCGCAAGGAAGACGGCGAAGCCGTGGTGGATGCGGAGGGTCGCAGGGTCTGAGACCTCCCGCACAAGCGGCAGGCAATCTGAAGTGAGGCTGGTATTATCGAATTTCGTTATCGATATTCGATATGAAAGAGAAACCTACTCCACGTGCCATGGAGCACCACGACCTGCTGTCGGGGCTGATCCGCCTGCATGTGCTGCACCACGCAGCCGAGCAGGAGATCTACGGGCAATGGATGATCGACGAGCTGGCCCACCACGGCTACCGCCTCTCCCCCGGAACGCTGTACCCGATGCTGCACAAGATGGAGCGCGACGGCTACCTCGTCTCCCGCCAGGAGCGTGAAGGGCGCACCGTGCGCAAGCTCTACACGATCACGCCCAAGGGCAAGGAAGGCTTGGCGCTGGCCAAGGACCGCATCCGGGAGTTCACCGGGGAGGCGATGCACAAATGACAGATTCCACCAACACCTTGCAGCATGAGGCCGCTGCCGCGCGCGGCTCACCCGTCGAAGTCTTCGGCGCCTTCCTCAAGCTGGGGCTGACCTCCTTCGGCGGGCCGATCGCGCATCTGGGCTATTTCCGCTCGGAGTTCGTCGAGCGTCGCCGCTGGCTGGATGACCGCAGCTACTCCGATCTGGTCGCCCTGTGCCAGTTCCTGCCGGGGCCGGCCAGCAGCCAGGTCGGTATGGCGCTGGGGTTGGGCCGCGCGGGCTGGCTGGGGCTGCTGGCGGCCTGGGCCGGATTCACCTTGCCATCGGCGATTGCGCTGATCCTGTTCGCCTTTGGCATCGCCGAGTACCAGGGGCTGGCCCAGTCCGGCTGGGTGCACGGGCTCAAGGTCGTCGCCGTGGCCATCGTGGCGCAAGCGGTCTGGGGGATGGTCAAGTCGTTGTGCCCGGACCGGCCGCGCGCCGCGCTGGCCATTCTGGCGGCGCTGCTGACCATGGTCCTGCCCTCGGCCGCGGGACAGCTTGCCGCCATCGCGGTGGCAGGGCTGCTGGGCTGGTGGACATTGAAGATCGCGCAACCCGGCGGCGGCCACGCCCACAGCTACCCCGTCTCGCGCAAGCTGGGCATCGTGGCGCTGCTGCTGTTTGCCGCACCGCTCGTCGGGCTGCCCCTGTGGGCGGCAGCCACGGACTCGTCCACGATAGCCCTGCTGGAAGGGGTGTACCGCTCCGGTGCACTGGTCTTCGGCGGTGGACACGTTGTGCTGCCGCTGCTGCAGGCCTCGGTGGTGCCCAGCGGCGTCGTGAGCAATGCCGACTTCCTGGCCGGCTACGGTGCGGCGCAGGCCGTGCCGGGGCCGCTGTTCACTTTCTCGGCCTACCTCGGCGCGGTCGCCCACGGACCGCTGCATGGCTGGATCGGCGGGCTGGCACTCCTGGGCACGATCTTCCTCCCCGCTTTTTTCATGCTGGTCGGTGCACTGCCGTTCTGGGAAGGGCTGCGCCACCGCGCGGGCATCCAGACGGCCATGGCCGGCATCAACGCCGGCGTGGTCGGTATTCTGGTGTCCGCCCTCTATGACCCGGTATGGACGAGTGCCATCCACAGCAAGGCGGATTTTGGGCTGGCGCTGCTCTCGTTCGGACTGCTGACGGTGGGGCGCGTGCCGCCGGCGCTCGTGGTGCTGTTAGCCGGGCTGGTGGGCTGGGTCATGGCGATGGGCGTCTGAATCTCATGTGGCACACCCTGACCATCCAGCTCCGACACGAAACCGCCGACGACATTGCCGCCATCGAAGCGGTCACGACCGCCGCCTTCGCTGATGCACCACACACCAGCCACACCGAGCAATTCATCGTGCGCGCCTTGCGTGCCGCCAACGAACTGACGCTTTCCATCGTGGCCGAAGAACATGGGCGCGTCGTCGGTCACGTCGCGCTGTCGCCAGTAACGATCACCCATGAGCACAGGCGAAAGACCGAGGGCTGGTATGGGTTGGGGCCGATCTCCGTCCTGCCGCCAAGGCAGGGGCGAGGCATCGGTTCGCGCCTGATGGAACAGGCGCTGTCTGAACTGCGGGCTATGCAGGCCGCAGGCTGCGTGCTGCTGGGAGATCCAACGTACTACACGCGCTTTGGCTTCCAGGCCCATGCGGGCTTGCAACTGCCGGGCGTGCCGCCCGGCTATTTCATGGCGCTGGCCCTGCATGGGACAGTGCCGGAAGGCATCGCGCACTACAGCGATGCCTTCAACGCCGCCGCCTGAGCCAGCGCGAAGGCGGCGGCGTTTTAATTCGGCTATTGGCCTTGAACACCGGGCGCGGCCACTGTCGCACCCGGATTTCGCGTCCACCGCGCCCAGGGCGGAACGGCCTGGGCGCGGTGCTGATCGCGGTTATTCCTTCGTCTCGATGCGCCACCACACAAAGCGAAGCGCCCCGGTCGAGGCCGGGGCGCTCGCCTTCGGCGCGGGTCAAGCGGCCAGCGCCTCGGCGGGTTCATCCGCCATTGCTTCGGCATCCTCCGGGGCGTCCTGCTCCGGGCCGGCCTCCTGCGCGGTGTCCTGCGGGCCTTCGGCCTTGAAGATGGCAGGCATCCAGCCCGTGCCATCGGCCAGCCGCTCGGCCTCGCTGGCAATGTCGGCCTTCTTGAGTTTCGCCAGCCGGGTGACGGATTCCGGTGCAAACGCGCCCACGGCATCCAGAATCACGGCCTTGGAAACGTGCTTGAAGTAGCCTTCTGCGGTCGGCTTCCACCATGCGGCCATGTCGAGGCCCACGGCCTGCGCCAGTTCCGCGCCGGGCTGGTACGTCGTGGCGCGAGGCGTCACCACGTCCACCGTAGAGGCCACGCATACGGCCAGCAGCCGCACCAGTTCGTCTTGCGACTTCGCCAGCAGCACGGCGAACAGTTCGGCGCTGTCCTCCGGCAAGGCTTCACCGGCCACCTGTTGCAGTTCGCGCAGCGCCACGGCGGCGGGCGATTCCGGCCAGTCCGGGGCCATGCCTTCCAGCCGGTCTTGCGCCGTGAGGCGCACGCCGAGCGGCAGGCCATCGCCATAGGCGTCGGGATGCAAGACGGTCTGCACCATGCCATGCACCAGCGCGGCCAGCGCGACGTGCGGATGCCGGGCGACTTCGATTTGCAGCGCCGCCGTGCGGTGGGCGCTCAACCGCTGCGCCAGCCGGTCGGACAGGCTCGCGGCTTTGGGCGCGTCGTCGGCGTCCTCGTGCTCGTCGTTGGCGGCTTCGCCTTCGGCACTGCCGAAACCGCGCCGCAGCTTTTCAAGCGTGCGCAGCGCCTTCGCCTCGGCTTCGCGCAGCAGGCCGCGATGAATGACGGCCTCGCCGCTGCGGTCGATGGTGACGATGGCACCGGCCACCTCGCGCACTTCGGGGGCATAGCCTTGTAAGGCGTCCTCCGCGTCTTGCAGTTCCCCGACCACCTGATCGCGCCGCTGTTCCAGTTTCTCGGCCTTGGCCTCGTCCTCGCTGCTTTCAACTTGGCAGGCTTCTTCCAGTTCGGCTTCGATCTTTTCGAGGCGGGTTTCCAGCGAGGCGATGCGGCGAGCCTCGCGGCTGGTCGGCTCGCGGCGGTGGCGCGGGGCGTTCTGGAACGCCTGCCGTTCCTCGTAGGCCAGATGCGGCACGGCCTCCACCCATGCCCATCCCTCGGCGCGCACGTCCTCGGCCAGCATTGCCAGCTTGTCGCGCACCAGCGTTTCCAGCACTGCGGTATCGGTGAGGTAGGTTCCGGCATCGCCTTCTGCGAACAGGTCGCGGCGGATGCCGCCGCCTGCCTGCCGGTAGGCGTCCAGCCCGACGAAGCGCACCAGCGCGTGCGCGGCGTCGATTTCGCGCTCGGTCAGGCGCTCGCGCAGCTTGGACGGGCTGCGCTGCCATTCCGGCGCACCATAGAACGCGGCTTCCTGCGCGGTGTGGTCGTCGGTGATGGTCAAGGCCATCAACTGTTCCAGCGTCGCGGCTCCGGCGCGGTAATCGGCCAGCAGGCGCGGCGAGACGTTCGCCAGCTTCAAGCGGCGCTGCACCACCAGCGGGGACACGCCGAAGTCTGCGGCAATGTCCTCCACCGAGCGGCCTTCCTTGACCAGCGCGGCGAAGGCCGCGAACTGGTCGGCGGGGTGCATGTTCTCGCGCTGCACGTTCTCCGCGAGGCTGACGGTGCGGGCGGACGCATCGGCCACCAGCAGGCACGGCACTTCGTAGTCGGCGGGGATGCGCTTCTTCTTCGCCAGCAGCTTCAAGGCGGTCAGGCGACGGTCGCCTGCGACGACTTCGTATTGCTCGCCATCGGCGGCGAGGATGACGATCAGGTTTTGCAGCAGGCCGATGCGGGCAATGCTCGCGGCCAGTTCGGGGATGGATTGGCGCGGGGTCGTGCGGACGTTGCGCTTGGAGCGGCGCGGCAACAACTGCGAGAGGGGGACCAAGATCAGGTTCTTGGTCGGGTCGGCCACTTCCAGCGGTGCGGCGGCTTCGATGGCGACGGCTTCGGTTTTGAGTACGGCGTTCATGGTGATAACTCCTTGCGGTTGGGGTGCAGCAGCGAGAGAAGCGGCAAGGGCTGCTGCCTGCCCCTGCCGCGTGGGGATTCAGGCTTTCAACTGGCGCAGGCCATCGGCCAGCAGCCACAGGGCGCGGTTCAGGCGCACGCTTTGGTCGATGCCCTGCACGGGCCGGGTGGTCTGGCGGCGGCCATTCGCGGCGCGGGCGGACAGGCCGCCTTTGGTCAAGTTCTCCTGCGTGCGGTTGAACACGCTCCACAGGTCGCGGCGGTCGTCGTCATGGCGGCGCGGCCTCAGGATTTGCGATTCCGTGATGGGCGCGGGCTTGTCCTCGTCGTACTTCAACGCCAGCGCAGCGCGGGCGAACACTTCCGATTCCCCGGCGTCCAGCGTGATCGCGCGCATGGCATCGCGCGATTCCTGCGCCCGGTCGAAGCCGTGCAGGACTTCGTAAGCGCCTTCGATCACCTGCGCCGCCACGTCGCCCTTGTGCGGTACGCGCACGTCGGCCACGGTGTCACCGCAGACAAGGCCATTGCTGCAAACAAAGCGGAACATCCCGGCCAGCATCTGATAGCTGCTGGTGCCGTCATGGGAGTTCAGCAGGATGATTTCGTTGGCCTCGCGGCCGTTGATCTGGCTGGCGTGGCGCAGCCGGATCATGTGCTTGGTGTAGTCACGGCGGTCGTCATGGCGCACGCGGGTTTGCGTCACCATGAAAGGCTCGAAGCCTTCCCCGCGCAGTTCTTGCAGCACGGTGGCGGTGGGGATGTAGCTGTACCGCTCGGAGCGGCTTTCGTGCGGGGCTTCCGCGTAGATGGACGGGGCCACGGCCCGGATTTGGTCATCGGACAAGGGACGTTCCGAACGCAGCACCGGGGAACGGGAAGCGAAGCGGGATGCGAGTTGCATGGCATTTCTCCTGACAAAGAAAAAAGGGTTTGCTGTTCACCGCATACCGGATTCCTAGATTCGGAAGCCCAGCCTTTCGGCTGTTCGGTGCGGTCGGCACGAGGAACCCGGTTGGCCCTGTTGCCACCGTCTTTCCTGAGTTCATCGCCCGCGACGGTCAGGAGCGCGCGGACGGGGGCCGTCAAGGAGGCAAGCGCAGGGTGGGTGCGGCCCGCAGGCGCAGCCGAGGACACGGCCCTGCGCGCCTTGACGGCACACGGCCGCGGGCTACAGTCGCGGTGAAGGTGATGAAGTCAGGGGAGACGGCTGGACATGGCCACGGCCCCTCAATACGCCGACCGCACGGCAAGCGAAGCGCGCAGGCCCGGATCTAGGAATCCGGGCCGGAGGCGTCAGCCGAGCGGAGCGAGGGAACGATGGAAGCCCGAAGGGGGCGAGACTCGCGTAGCGAGGCTCGATGCGCAGCACGACAGCGCGACCGGCCATGTTTCTTGGCCGGGGACGCACGACTGTCCTACGATCCCTCTATGGAGGAAACCATCATCAACAACGACGATCGTTTGGAGCACATGCTCCACCGCTCCAATGCCTTGCACGAACGTCTGGATGAACTACTGGGCGACGCCGATTTCGATGGATCGCCCCGTGGCGAGTCAGCTCTTGGCATGTGCCTGGTCGCTATGGAGCATGCAACAGCGATGCGAGCATTGATGGCGCTGCGACTACCCTCGTCCGCCGTCGGCCTCATGCGCCTGCAGTTCGAGGCCCTGACGCGGGCAATGTGGCTGCTCTACGCAGCCAGCGACGCAGCGATCGACAAGCTGCTGGCGCCACTGACGCTGCAGAGCGAACAGGCGGCCAAGAACTTGCCTGGCGCCAGCGAAATGATTGAGCAGATCGGCAAGCGAGTCGGACAAGGCGCGCCGGCGGCTGCGCACCAAATGCTTTCGCATTTCAAGGATGTGACCTGGCACGGCATGAACTCGTTCGTGCATGGCGGCATTCATCCACTGCGGCGCAGTGCCGACGGCTTCCCGGTCGATCTTGCGCTACAGGTACTGCGCAGCTCGAACGGTCTGACGACCATGACCGGCATGACGATGGCAGTCCTCACCGGCGACGAGGCCGTGGCCAAGCCCGTGAGTAAGATCCAGCCGGCATTCGCCGACTGCCTGCCGGATCTCCTGAAACCTTGAACGAGGCATCTTGCGACGCCCCGCGCGAAATCATTCGATGATCCGCCCGGCCAGCCGCGCATCGCGCGCATAGGCACTCAGGCGCTTCTCGGCACGGAAGTGCAGATCGCGTTCGACCGGCAACCCGAGCCGCCCGCGCACGGCCGCCAGCTCCTGCAGGCTGACCCAGCCGATTTCCGGCATCCCCAGGCCCAAATCGCACAGCCCAAAGGCGTGGTCGTGGTCATCGGGATCAATCTCGGTCAGCAGCCAGGTCGCGCCGGCGTCCGGCGTGAACAGCTTGACCACGGGGGCCGGATCGAAGTCCGGGTTCTCCAAGGATTCGCGGCCGTTGGCCAGCAACACGATGCGCTGCTCGTCGGTGATGAGTGCGTTGTTCATGGTGAACTCCTGAAAGGAAGCCGGGCGGAATTGCCCGACCCTTCCGGGGCACGGCGCAGCGCAAGCAGTCAGGGGTCAACGACGGCCGCCAGGACGCAAGCGCCATCGGCGCGCAGCCCTTGACGGCGAGAACGCCGTGGCACGATGAAGGGAACAGCAAGACCGCCTCCCTCGCACCTCCACGCACCCGGGTTTTCGGCAAGTGCGCAGCACGCGCAGGCCCGCGAGGGCCGGAGTTGCGCCGCCGGGCGCAGCAAAAAGGGGGCCGAAGCCCCCAATGGTCAAAGCAGGCCGCGTTCGGCGAATGACGTGGTGCGAGTCCCCGCAACGATGACGTGATCCAGCGTGCGAATGTCCACCAGCGCCAGCGCCTGCCGAAGCTGCGAGGTCATCGCCTTGTCGGCCGCGCTCGGCTCGGAGTTTCCGCTCGGATGGTTGTGCGAAACGATGACCGCCGCCGCATTGAGCCGCAGCGCCTGCTTCACCACCTCGCGCGGATGCACCTCGGCGGCGTCGATCGTGCCGCGGAACATCTCCACGTAGTCGATCAGCCGATGGCGCGTGTCGAGGAACAACACCGCGAAGACTTCGTGCTCGAAGCCGGCCAGCTTGGCGCGCAGGTAGTCCTTCACCGCCTCCGGCGAAGTGAACGCCTCGCCGCGCTGCATCTTCTGTTCGATGACCTGGCGCGCGGCTTCCAGAATCTGGTCGGCGTCCGCCAGCCGATAGCGCCCACGGCCATCGCGCACCATCAGCGGGGTGTCGAGAGTGAGGGTCAGTTGCGACATGATCGTGCTCCGGTTGCTCGGGCGGAATTGCCCGGAACCGGTGCCAGCACGGCGCAGCGCAAGCAGTCAGGGGTCGCAGACGGCCGCCAGGACGCAAGCGCGCATGGCGCGCGCCGCCCTTGACGGCGAGAACGCCGTGGTACGGTGAAGGGAAACAGCAAGACCGCCCCATGCCATACACGAACCCTGGCAAGCGGAGCGCGCAGGCCCAGCAGGGCCGGAGGCGTCAGCCGAGCGTCGCGAGGGAACGATGGAAGCCCGCAGGGGCGAGACTCGCGCAGCGGGGCTTGATGCGTAGCACGACAGCGCGGCCCGACCGGGGACGCCCGAAATCGGCTATCTTTGAAGGAGATTCCCGCATTGGGTTTCGTAAGGTCAGATAGGCGAGAACACTGAAATCACAAGGAAGAGCATGGCCGCCCTCTATCAACTTGCAGTGCTTGGTTCGCCAACCGACGCCCAGATTTCTGAGCTTGAAGAAATCGTCGGAACTGCCGTAGGCATGTTCAACTTGCGACTAGGACATGAAGTTGGATGGGAGGTGCGCCCGGAAGCGTTTAACCCCGACCAACAGCGCTCATCCGCTGCAGTATTTTTCGGGGGCGACAATCCACCTCTCGCCAACGTGGCGAAGTTGCTGGAGCGAGGCATCCCGCTACTGCCGATAGCATCCGACGTCAATCGAGTTAACGCAGAGATTCCTGAATTACTGCGACCTCTCAACTGCTTAGCCTATGCCGCCAACGGGTCACAGCGTGTCGCGACCGCTTTACTTGAGTGTGCGGGGTTGCTACCTCGCCAGCGTCGAGTGTTCGTAAGTTACCGCCGGGGCGAAGCCCGTGAGGCAGCCTTGCAGCTCTTTGACGCCTTATCTGCTCGGCTATTCGATGTGTTTCTCGATACGCATGGGATTCCACCTGCGGAAGATTTTCAGACGATGCTATGGCATCGCCTTTGCGATTCCGACGTTCTTGTGATGCTTGACACGCCAGGCTACTTTGAAAGCCGCTGGACAAGCGCAGAGTTCGGACGCGCTCTGGCGAAAGGCATCAGCGTCTTACGGGTTGGCTGGCCAGACTGCACGCCATCTGCGCGAACAGCCACCGCCAGTCGCGCAGAATTGTTGCCCGACGAAGTGGATGCGGCCACAGGACGCCTCGCGGACAGCGCTGTGGAGCGAATCTGTCTACAGCTCGAAGAAGTTCGCAGCCAAAGCCATGCGGTCCGTTCCGTCAATCTAGTGAGCAATTTGCGCAACGCTATTCAAACGATTGGCGGTCAACTTGTCGGCGTTGGACCGAACAAGGCGGTCTATATCCGACTGCCGGATGGCCGGAATGTCGTCGTCTACCCAACAGTTGGTGTCCCCACGTCGACCACGTTGCATGACGCATCCACCAATTCGCCAGATCAATCGGTTGCCGTCGTTTACGATCATGTTGGCTTGCATCCCCGGTGGCTGGGGCATTTGGACTGGCTGGGCCAGCATATCCACTCTGCGCGGTGGGTCAAAGCCAGCGAGGCTGGATGGCAATTTGCGGACTGGGAGGCCTGAATCGTGAGCGCAATCTTCCTTTCAGCCAGTATCCCACTTGTCGGCCGCGGCTCGTATCACGAGACCGCCAATCCATTCCTCATCCAATGCGCTGTGAGGGAACTGGTCATGGCCGTCATTCGTCAGCACAAGATCGTGTGGGGAGGCCATCCCGCTATCACGCCTATGATCTGGAGCATTTGTGAGGATTTGGGTGTCGATTATTCTGGGGCCGTGGTTCTGTATCAGAGCACGTTCTTCAAGGATCGTTACCCGGAAGAAAACGACCGTTTTCACAATGTAGTATTCACCAATGCAGTTGCCGGTGACAGAGAGGCGAGCCTGCTGCTAATGCGGGAAGAAATGCTGTCGCGCGATGATCTCGTTGCCGCTGTTTTCATCGGCGGCATGGAAGGAGTGGAAGCCGAGCATGAACTCTTCAGGAAATTCCACCCCGCCGCCAAAGTTCTGCCCGTACCGTCGCCAGGCGGGGCGGCCTTGAACTTGGCCAAAGATCAAGGTTATTTCGCCGATGCGGATCTTGGTGATGTGGACTTCGCGCAACTCTTTCACACGCACCTCGCATTGAACATTCAAGGTGCAGCGAGTTGAGTCTCCTCTGCAGATTTACATGATCCAACAAAGGACTCGCCATGCCACGGAAAATCTTCTATAGCTTCCACTATCAACGCGACAGTTGGCGCGCCTCCAAGATACGGAATATTGGTGTTGTTGAGGGCAACCAACCAGCAAGCGATAACAAATGGGAAGAAGTGAAGCGAGGCGGCGAGGCCGCAATCAAGCGCTGGATCGACGATCAGCTGCAAGGACGGACATGCACAATTGTTCTGGTCGGAGCCGAAACGGCGAATCGCCCCTGGATTCGATATGAGATTGAGCAGTCATGGAATAGTGGCAAGGGACTCTTGGGGATACGAGTCCATAAGCTGCTGGACCACAACCAGCAACCATCAGTTGCCGGGGCCAATCCATTTGACTCATTTACCTTGAACGACGGTAGAAAGCTATCCACCGTCGTCCGCATGTACGATCCACCAGGGGCCACGAGCAGTGCGGCCTATAACCACATCAGTGACAACCTGTCGGGCTGGATTGAAGCGGCGATCGCTGCGCGCTAAGAAGCCAAGCCTCTCGTCAAAACAACGACCCAGTGCTCATGGGGCGCCCATAGAGCTCCGAGATTTGCCTCTGGAACTGGGTCTGTCCTCCATAGCTAGGATGCCTCACGCAAATCACGGGTACGGAATCCGTGATGCGATGGGCCGCAGCGGCGGCATCGTTGCCGATGGCGACGATGCGAGAGGGACGTAGCAAGACAATGAGCTGTTGGAGCAGTTCTTCGCCGGCTCGCCTCTCACGCGCGTTGTGCTGCCGGTTGGTGAACGGATCTCCTGATTCGTGCGGATGCAGAGGGAAAACGTTCCAGAGGAAGATGCGGGCATCAATATGTTCCAGCATGCCCCATATGACCGCGGCGGTTCGTTCGGCCACAGCACTGCCTATCGTCGGCCGTTCGGCGACCTGGTCGAGATTCCAACGCCTAGCGTGCTGGCTTATGTGAAGGTCGTCGGTCAGGGCTAACCCAGTGCGGCGTCCTCCGCGATATCCGAGGTCTCGTCCAATCCATATCGCGTCTACGGGTTCCTCGGTTGCACGACGCAACATGGCGGACAGTGCAGCAGCACGGCGACGTGGTGCATCGCGTCGATCATGAACTTCACAACGATCCGAATACGGATTGAAGCAGTCTTCGAACTGCAGAGAAGCAACTGCATCAACGAACGGGTGGATCTTCATTTTTCAGACTCAAGTGGCATGTATTTGATGGTGCGTTGTTCTCGGTTTCCAATGATCCAGCCGCCTTGATTTTCCTTGAGCTGGCGAAAGACAGCATAGCCATCCAGGATTGCCTTTTCCCAGAGCTTTAGCGGACATTTCTCCACTTCGTAACCACTCACGAACTCACCAATGGTCTTGAGAACCCCAAGTGAGACCTTTTCCTGATTCTCGAAGAAATTCAGCTCCTTGGCTCTGGAGAAAATCCACGCTGAAAGCCCTTCTTCCACGACGATGGCCCGACCACTGTCCTGCTCTTCATCGTATTTCGGATTGCTCTTTCGCTTGTGCTTGATCAATGACCGCATCACAGGTGACCAGTGCAGGATTGCTGCATAAGAAAAGTGGAAGACATCATGGAACCGGTAGCCATCGCGATCGGCAATGTTGTCCGTCAGAGGGTCTCCAATGAATACGCCCTTCCATTGGAGGTAACTCTTGCCACTGCCTCGCTGATTGACCCGGATTTTGAAATCCCTGGGTAGCTGTTCCTCAATTCCAAACTCACTGTCGAAATCAAGGCCAGCCAGGTCTTCTGCCTGCGGCTCCAAGAACGCGCCGCGAGCTTTCCGGAGATTTCCGCGAGCCACCTCAGAGAACGCAAGTTCGGCCGCATGAATTGCATCCAGGTAAGCCCGTGCGAAAGCAATCAAGTCTGCGCGTGCAGGCGTACTTCCAAGTAGCGCTGCCGCTGACTGCCCCAAACGCACCAAGGTGGCATCCAACGAAGCAGTCGCGGCGACAGGCACAGCGATATAGGCTAACGCACCTTCGGTGATGTCACTTGCAGCGCCCACATTCTTGAAGTTTCCGTGGTTCGCAGCTTCCGAGAATATCTCTTCGAGAGGAATCTGCAGGCGCCTGCAGATTGCAGCCAAATACCAGAGGGTGTCGCCAAACTCCTCTTCTGCCGCCTTCTTGAAACCCGGGTAAGCCGTTCTCTCTCGAACACTTTTCTTGGCCGTAGCCATTATGCCGCCGACTTCTCCGTATAGACCTTGGAGGACAGGATTGAAGTCATTCGGGTTGAGTACGTCTGTGGCTGCAATTTCCGCAGCGTAATCCGAGAGCAAGAGGGAGCCTTCCTTTTTCATCGGTCACCTGCGAAGAGTCAGCCATTCGAATGGAGCGCCCTGATAACCGCTCACGTCAAAGCTGCGAATCCATTTCTCAAGGTTCGCAATCAGTTGCGCATCGTCAAAGGTGGTTAGACCTATTCCCGTTTTGCATAAGGGCCGATCTTGCTGGTCTTTCAGTTCCTCGGGAAATTCCGGACCCTCGCCCCCGAAGTACACAAAATCATTACTGATCAGGACCCTGTTGACGCCCGTATCACGGGCAACATGGTCCGGGTTGAGCGTGCCATTGGGGCGGGAATGAAATGAGTCTCGCTGCTGCCAAGCGGCTCCAGGCGCGGCCCTGAAGTAGATGTTGTCCCCGCAACTTTGCTTCCGACTCCCATTGCGGTACGGCATCTTGTATTCAAACCGTGGATCTGCGCCATATTCGTCGAATGTCATCGCCTCGGTAACGCGCATCGCGTACACGAGACGCCCGCCACGTCGGACAGTTCTATCATTGCTGCCACTGCCGACCACCCAATCACCGATGTCAGCGGATCGGCGGATATTGGGTTTGCAGGTCGCAAGCGTGCAGTAGCCATAGAAAGGGTTGGGCGCGAAACCACTGTCGTATCGCACCACATAGGAGTGAATGCGAGCCATCAGCAGGGATGCCGCTTGAGTGGAACCGGGTCGCAGGCACCACCGTCTGGCTTTTCCCACGAGTCCTTCCCGTTGATCGCGTCAATGATCGCATCGCCGTTCCACCCAACCAAGGCGTCGGCATATTCTTTCAGGGCCTCTGGAAGGTCGCATTCCTTCTCGCCATGCTCCCAAACACCGACAATGCGCTTGCCCTGTTTGGCCGCATATTCGATTTCCCAGTTCACCCAATCGCTATTCTTGGTCTGGGGCGAAACGTAGCAAATGAACACTCCAGCCCAGTTGATGGCAGGGGCAAGGATCTGCGTCTTTATGTAGTGCTCATCGGTGGCATTGTTGAACTTCCCTGTATGGATGGAGGAATCCCTGACCTCGATCCCTTTTGGAGCTAACAGATCCTTCAGCTTCTGGAGTCCGTGATCGTCCTTATGGACATGGCTGATGAACACGTTCCTTTTCTCTGCCACCTGTCACCTCCATTGTTCTTACATGGTTTGAAGATCGTAACTGTGTTTTCGGCCGCTGTGGCAGGAAATGCTGACCCGTTTGCCTTGATCAAATAATTGCCTGCAAACCCTTGTCGGCGATGACGTTGAGCAGCTTGAGGGCCGGCCCGGTGGGATGGGTTTCGCCTTGCTCCCACTTTCGCACGGTCGACGCGGTGGTGTGCAGGTGAAGTGCGAACACCGGCTGGCTGAACTTCAACCGTTCGCGCAGGTGTTTGATGTCGGCAGCACTGAACTCCCGCACCGGCGGCGGGCAGATCGCGTCGAACTCGCGCATCGTCACCTTGCCGATCGCTCCCGCTTCGTGGAGCGCAGCCAGGTCGCCACGCAGGGATTCAATGATCTTGCTCACAATGCACCTCCAATAACACGCCCGAGTGCAACGCCTTCGACAAAGCCTCGGCGGACAGTTCCAGGAACACCTTGCCGGCGAATTGCAGCGCCTTCTTCTCGTCCTGCGTGATATTCGCCTTGTCGCTCTTGGGGAACCCATGCAGGAATACGTAGCGGCTGCCGATCCGGGCCGACAGCAGCGTGCGGTAGCCGCCGCTCTTGCCGCCGCCGGATCGGGCAACCCGCTTCTTGTAGAGGAAGCCGCCCAAGTCCGCGTCAATCAGACCGCTTTCCATCTCTTGAACCGCCTTGCACAAGGCAGCATCAGGCAGCTTTTCGCCCGCCTGCCACCGTGCAAAGTCCTTCCGCTTGAGGACGTGGGTCATCTTGACCTCCAAACTATACCCGTAACGGGCATACTTTTCCAGTCCCCAGTGCGATGCACGGGCGGGGAGGGCTGCCGAACCGATTGGCGTAACGGCGACACGGCAATCAGGGCCGACATGCCGAGGCACTGGTCACCGATCATGCGGTCACCTCTTTGGGTTCTTGCCGCGTGCCGACGACCGACTTGCGCCGGCTGGCTACCAACTCGGCTGCCTTACGCACCGGGTCGTCCTCGGTGTGGACGTAGCGCATGAACATCGCCACGGTCTTGTGCGCGGTTAGCGCCATGCCGACCTTGACGGGGATGCCGGAATTGGCAATGTCGGTCGCTGAGCGGTGGCGTATGCCGTGGGTGCCAACCTTCGGCACGCCGGCGCGATCAAGGATTCGGCGCCACGCCTGATAGTAGGAATGGGGGCCGAGCGGCTTGTCATGGTCGAGGATGGCCGGGCATACGTAGGGCGAATTGCCGTAGCGAGGTGCATTCGTCAGCAACCGGCGGGCTTCCTCGCTCAACGGCTTGGACATATCGCCCGTCTTGCTGTCCGGCCAGACAACCCGGCCATTGGGCAAGTCGAGCCAATCCCACTGCAACAGCAGGATCTCCGACATGCGGGCCGCGAACTCGAATTGCAGCCGGACGGCCAGCAGATAGATGGGATGTTCCAGGCCCTCGGCCTCGGCTTTGTCCAAGTAGGCGAACAAGCTGACCATCTGCTCGTCGGTGATAAGGCGGGTCGAGCCTTTCTCCGAGTACTTGGGTACGTGACAGCAAGGATTGGAGCCATCGGGCCGGTAGCCCCACAGTTCGGCCAGGTTGAACATCTTGCGGACGAGCGACAGTACGCGGTTGGCCTGCGTGGGGGACCTCTCCATGCGCTTCATCAGCGCGGTGATGTCGTGGCGCGTGACCTCGTGAACCTTCTTGCTGCCGAAGGCTGGGATGACGAAGTTGTCGATCTGGTACTGGTAGCTGGCCTGGGTGCTGGGCTTGTTGTGCGGCTTGGAGTGGTCATCCATGAACCGGCCGCACAGTTCCTTGACCGTCGGCGCCTTGCGGGCTTCGGCCTTGTCGAGTCCGGGATCGCCCCCGCGCCGGACTTCGGCCAGCCAGTCTTGGGCCAGCGACCGGGCCTGTTCGACCGTCAGCTCGCCGAACTGGCCGAGTGCCGGCTTGCGCCGCACGCCGGAGTTCGTGCGGTACTGAACCATGAAGACCTTGCGGCCCGTTGGTGTTATCTTGCACAAGAAGCCCGGAACGAGCGTATCCCGGAGTTCCACATCGCAGGTTTGCGCCTGCGCCGTGTCAACGACGGACTTGGTGAGTTTGATCTTCGCCATGAGGTGCTCCTGAAAGGCCCCGATTCCAGGGGCCGGCTAGGAGCCAGGCGGAGGGGAACCGGGGCGGTTTGCATCGCGCACCGGGATATGATCGAAGGCACTGGCCTCGGGGAAAACCTGCTACAGCAAGCCTCATCCAAGTCCATCGTTAGCCCGGTGCGGATGCCATGCTCTGGCTTAAAATCTGCCGCTTTTAACGAAGCGTGCCGGTTCGATTCCGGCTCGAGGCACCAGAATTGAAAAGCCTGCTATACATTTTGTAGCGGGCTTTTTTTATTTATGGCTTGATGGCCGCTGCCGCCCGCAGTCTTGCCGAAGGTGGGAAAATCAAGGGCTGTGATGCCGTAGGGCAGTGCGATGTCGGGCTTTGTCAAGGCGCTTGGAAAAGCTCCGGCTTCGATGCAATATGGCTTGCAGTTCTGTCATGCTGACGGGGTCTGCACTCCTAGAGAGAAAAGATGTCTAGTTACAACGCTGCTTTTGAAATTCATGTCCACGGCCAGGTTCTGCTCCGTGCTGACGTTACGTATGAGCAGCTGCAAGATGCATTGCGTCCCTTGTGGGCCTATGCCGGCGCGCGCTCATTGACGGATGGCGAGGGAAGTCTTTACGAAGAAGAGCCCGGCATCCAGTTCGAGGCCAAGGAGCATCTGTTGCAGATGTGCTGGACCGTGCGCGGCGATGATGACTTCCGTCAGGCTCTGGACGATATGTGCATGGGCCTGAACGAGCTGGCCGAGCAGGGCTCGCCGATCGAAGTGACCTTCTACGACACCGAGTTCGACGAGGAAGAGGCTCCTGCCGAGGCCCAGAGCCGCGATGACTTCCTGATGCTGTTTGTGGGCCCCAATCCTGCCGCCATCATGCAGGTGCAGCGCGATCTGCTGGTGCAGGACGTCATCAACATGATGGAGCGCCACTTCGACGGCGCCGAACTCGGCGGCGTGGTGCAGGAAATCGACAAGCTGTTCTCGCAGCGTTTCGAAGCCCTGGTCAGCTCGCTGGAGCTGGGTAAGCCGCCGCGTGGCGGATCGGGCGGCTCGGCCTCCGGTCATGGCGGCAATCGCCGCCCGCGCCATCTGCATTGATTCTTCGCTCATTCGCCGTCAAAGCCCTCTGTGCTGCAGTCCCGAGACTGTGACAGGGGGTTTGTTTTTTGCCATGAAGCCCATTTCCACCCCCAAATATTCGGGAGCCGTCACGCAGCAGCTACGCAAGGACAGGGCTGCGCGCGCCAGCATGGGCGAAGCAGGGGCGCCGCTGGCGCTGGCATTGCCCTATCTTTCGGGTTATGCGCCATCGCTGCAGAACCAGGTGCGCGATTGGCTGCTGGCAGGCAAGGCCGGTGACTGGCTGCTGCGCAAATATCCGCAGGCCCACGCGGTACGCACTGACAGGGCGCTTTATGACTATGTCGATGCGCTCAAGACCCGGTATCTGCGCAATGCCGGTCAGCTGCACAAGGTCGCTTACGACAGCAGGATCCATGTGGTGCGCAATGCCCTGGGTCTGCATACGCGGCGTGCGATTGCGCATGGCGGCAGGCTCAATGCGCGGCACGAGATTCAGGTGGCGGCCATGTTCAAGCAGGCACCCGATGCCTTTTTGCGCATGATCTGCGTGCATGAGCTGGCCCATATCCGCATCATGGATCACGACAAGGCTTTTTATCAGTTATGCATGCATATGGAGCCTGACTACCACCAGTTGGAGTTCGATGTGCGCTTTTACCTCAGCTATCTGGATCAGGATGGCCCGCCACTCTGGGTCTGATGGCGCAGCTCAGGCGGGTGTGGCCACGGCGCTTGGCGAGCACACGCTGACAGCCTGGCTGCAAGCGGCAGGCAGATCCAGCCAGCGCTGGGCCGCGGCTTGCATGGCCGTCAGGCGGCCGGTTGTCATGAGCCGGATCTGCTCGGCCTGGGCCAGCTGCCGCGATCCATCGGTCTCGGGCCCGAGCAGATGGCGCTGCTCCAGCATGCGCCGGGTCTGGCGCGCGACAGGGGCGCCTGTGTCCAGAAACTGGATATCCGGCCCCAGCAGCGCGCGCAAATCGTCCTTGACGAAGACATAGTGGGTGCAGCCCAGCACCAGCGTATCCATCTGCCCGGTCTTATGGCCGAAACTGCCTAGAGCGCTCGTGTATTTCGTGCAAAGCGCTCTGATCTCGGTGGCGCTTGCATCCTCGGGCAATGCCTGCTCGGTGCTTTGCTCGATGGCTCTGGCCAGGCCATCGCAGGCCTGCAGATGAAACTCGGCGCGCTGACCATGCTCGGCCACCAGGCGTGCTACGCGCTGGCTGGAGACAGTGCCCCGGGTGGCCATCACTCCCACATGATGGGTCTGGCTCGAAAAAGAGGCCGGCTTGATAGCGGGTTCCACGCCGATGACGGGCAATTGCGGCATGCGTTCGCGCATCAGCTCCACGGCCGCAGCCGTCGCGGTATTGCAGGCAATCACCAGAATCTTGATGTCGTGCTGCTGCAGCAGATACTGCGCAATGGCCAGGCTGCGCTCCTGCACAAATGCATCGCCCCGTGCGTCGCCATAGGGGGCATTGCCGCTGTCGGCCAGATAGACGAACTGCTCGTGCGGCAGCTCATGGCGCAGTGCCTGCAGCACGCTGAGGCCACCCACACCGCTATCAAAAATGCCGATGGGGGAGTGAGGAGTGGGCATGGTGCAAAAAGATGAGTGCAGGCAATGATGCGGCCGCCAGTATGCGCCGCTTTGCGCCCGGGTGGCGCGTTCAGGGGTATGGATGCGTCACGCGTCCTGGCTGCTGTGGTCTGCGGGCAGGCCGCAGACCGGGCAGAAATTATTGCCATGAGCGACTTCATGCCCGGCCGGGCAGTGGCGGGGCGCCAGGAGGGAGGGCAGGTTCCAGCTCGAGAAGAAGATGCAGAACGCCATGCCGTAGAAGATCATCCAGTGGCCCGAAAACACGCGCAGGCCTGTCATGCCGACCGCAATGCTGAGAAAGAAGTTGACAAAAGCGTAGATGAAGATCGCGTAGGCGCTGTTGCGCATCCAGGCGGGGCAGCCGGCGAGCACCTTCTTCCAGGAAAACTGCAGACGATTGCCGTTGTTGATGCGCTGGGCGATCAGCGCCGCAGGAACCCAGACCGCAAAAATTCCCATGCTCATCACGCTGGTGAACATTCTCAATGTGTCTTTAGCTAAATGAACGTCAAGTGCGTCTATCTGTCCAGCAAGTGCTGCCAAGTGCGTGATTGCGCTGAGTACAAAGCCCATGCCGGAAATCAGCAGCAGTGGCGGTAGAAGAATGGGCATGGCGGTGATGAAAGATAAAAAAGGAAGCTGCTAGCGCTTGTTTGACGGGGGATTTAGGCATAAGTAATGTAATTTTTCAAGCTGAAGCTACGATCAATGCTCATCTTTTTGTTGAGGATGGGACAGGCGAATGCTGTCCACCAGCTTGCCGAAGTAGCTTTGGCGCATGGACAGCAGGGCTGGCAACGGGCCTGAGGGCAGGCGTTCGTAGCTTTTTTCATCGATGCAGAACTCGAAGAAGAGATAGTCCACTTCAGCCAGCTTGAGCTGATGGCGGCAGGCATGGCGACCCGAACCCCGCTTTTTCTCGGCAACGGTCTGCAGGCTGGCATCGCTTCCCAGCGCTGCCGTATAGGCCATGGGCAGGGTGGCTGCCAGATCGAACCAGAGCACAAAAACCATGAAGGCGCTGCAGAGCACACCCATTAGCCAGCGCTTGACAGGACCGTAGCTGGGCCAGGGGCCTGCCGGCTGCCACAGTCCCAGTCTGTGCAGCCGCCGCAGCCAGATGCCCGCTGCCGCAGTCAGCGCCAGCGAAAGATACAGCGCGAGCAATTGCCAGCGGGCCTCGGGTATGAAGCTGCGCCAGACAATGGGGGCGAGGGCGCCCAGCATCACCGCCATGAAAACCGCAATCAGCCATTTCTGCGGGGTGGAGGTTTCAGGTTTCCAGAGCCAGTTCATGCAGCAGGGCCCGCAGTCCGGGGCCGGAGCGCTTTTCGCATGCGCGTGTTGCTCAGGGCAATGCCTCTCACGACGGGCATTTGCCGGCACTGCTGCTCAAAGCCGAAATGGGCGAAGAAGCCCTGGGCGTTGAGACTGACATCGGCGCTCAGCTCCTGCAGACCGTTTTGCCGCGCGGCATGCTCGATATGCGCGAGCAGGAGTCGGCCCACGCCCTGGCCGGCATGTTGCGGGGCCACAAAAAAGTGATCGATATAGCCGTTGGCTTGCAGATCTGCATAAGCCACGGGTCGATCATTGGCGCAGACGGCGACAAAAGGGCTCAGTGCCTGGATGCGCCGGCTCCACTCCGCCCGGTCGGGCTGTGGCGGCGCCCAGGCATCGAGCTGCTCGGGGCTGTAGTGATTCGCGGCCAGTTGATGCACCGCGTCGTGGAACACCTGCCACAGCGCGATTTCATCTCCGGGGCGATAGCTGCGTATATGCATGGGTTGGCAGATGGATTGAGTTTGGCAAAAATGCTTTTCAGCAGCAGAGGCATGACATCGGTTCCGCGCGCATGGGTAGATCGGATGCACTTCTTTATCTGCACGCAACCCGCTGTTTTGATGGATTTTCTGTCATCAATTAAAGCTGAACAGTGGTCTAAAGTCTGTGAAATGCTCAGGTTTTTATAGCGGAAAAAATAACGTCAACCTCTAGAATGATCCGCCCATGCCCTTGATCTACCTTATCCTCCTACCTTTCGCAGGCAGCCTTCTGGCTGCCTTATTGCCTGCAAATGCGCGCAATACGGAATCCACACTTGCAGGTGTCATCGCGCTGATATGCGCGATTCAGGTAGGGATGCTGTTCCCGGAAATGGCCGATGGAGCGGTGCTCAGGCAGGAGGTGTCCTGGCTGCCCGCGCTGGGCCTGAATCTGGTGATTCGCATGGACGGGTTTGCCTGGTTGTTCTCCATGCTGGTCTTCGGCATCGGTGCACTGGTGGTGCTTTATGCGCGCTACTACATGTCGCCCGCTGATCCGGTTCCGCGCTTTTTCTCGTTTTTTCTGGCTTTCATGGGGGCCATGGCGGGGGTGGTGCTCTCGGGAAACATCATTCAGCTGGTGTTTTTCTGGGAGCTGACCAGTCTTTTCTCCTTCCTGCTGATCGGCTACTGGTATCACCGCAAGGATGCGCGCCGGGGCGCGCGCATGGCATTGACGGTCACGGGCACGGGCGGGCTGGCCATGCTAGTGGGCATGCTGGTGCTGGGTCATATCGTGGGCAGCTATGACCTCGACAATGTGCTGGCTGCAGGCCAGCAGATTCGCGACAGCCACCTCTATCTGCTGGCATTGGTGCTGATCTTGCTTGGCGCACTCACCAAAAGTGCTCAATTTCCGTTCCAGTTCTGGCTGCCCAATGCCATGGCGGCACCTACGCCCGTGTCGGCCTATCTGCACTCGGCCACCATGGTCAAGGCTGGCGTGTTTCTGCTGGCGCGGCTGTGGCCGGTGCTTGCGGACACCGATGCCTGGTTCTGGCTGGTCGGTGGAGCCGGTGCCTTGACGCTGCTGATTGGCGGCTATTGCGCGATGTTCCAGCACGATCTCAAGGGTTTGCTGGCTTATTCAACGATCTCGCACCTGGGGCTGATCACCCTGCTGCTGGGCCTGAACAGCAAGCTGGCTGCCGTGGCCGCAGTTTTTCACATCATGAATCATGCGACCTTCAAGGCGTCGCTGTTCATGGCGGCGGGCATTGTGGACCATGAAAGCGGCACGCGTGACATCCGGCGGCTGTCGGGTTTGCGCTTCATGATGCCGATCACGGCCACGCTGGCCTGTGTGGCCAGTGCCGCCATGGCCGGCGTGCCGCTGCTCAACGGATTCATCTCCAAGGAAATGTTCTTTGCCGAGACCGTCTATCTGGATGCAGCTCCCTGGGTCAAGACCGTGCTGCCCGTGTTGGCGACGGTGGCCGGCATGTTCAGCGTGGCCTATTCGCTGCGCTTCACGTTCGATGTCTTCTTTGGTCCCCAGGCCGACGATTTGCCGCACGAGCCCCACGAGCCGCCGCACTGGATGCGTGTGCCCGTGGAGCTCCTGGTGCTGGCCTGCCTGATCGTGGGCATTTTCCCGGCCTGGGCGGTGGGCGGCTTTCTCGCGGTGGCCGCAACGCCTGTCGTGGGCGGAGACTTGCCGGAGTACAGCCTGGCCATCTGGCATGGCTGGAATATGCCGCTCATCATGAGCCTGGTGGCACTGGCCGGCGGTATCGTGCTCTACACCATGCTGCGCTGGCAGCGCACGGTCGGGCACTTCGACACCACGCCCGTGCTGGGCCGTGTCAGCGGTCGCAGGATCTTCGAGAATCTGCTGGCCCGCATCACCTGGCTGGGCCGGGCGGGGCGCCGCAATCTGTCCACGCGCCGCCTGCAGTGGCAGATGCTGTGGCTGGTCTGCGTCGCCCTGGTCGCAGCGGCCCTGCCGCTATGGCTATGGGGCATGAAACTGGGTGACCGTGGCACTTTGCCGGTGTCTTCGGCCTTTGTGCTGCTCTGGGCCATTGGCTGTCTGTGCGCGCTGGGAACGGCCTGGAAAGCCAAGTACCACCGGATGACCGCGCTGATCATGCTGGGCGGCACGGGGTTGTGCACGGTGCTGACCTTCCTCTGGTTCTCTGCGCCCGATCTGGCGCTGACCCAGCTGGTGGTGGAAGTTGCCACCACGGTGCTGATCCTGCTGGGGCTGCGCTGGCTGCCCAAGCGGGACAAGAACATGCGTACCGCCGACAACGCCGATGCGCGGGCCAAGGCACGCCGCCTGCGCGATCTGGTGCTGTCGCTGATTGCCGGTGGCGGCATGGCCTGGCTGGCCTTTGCCATGATGAGCCGGCCCTTCTACGAAAGCACCTCCACCTTCTTCCTCGAAAACGCGCTGGGCGGCGGCGGCGGCACCAATGTGGTCAATGTGACGCTGGTGGACTTCCGTGGCTTCGACACCTTCGGCGAGATCGTGGTGCTGGGCATCGTGGCCGTCGTCATCTATGCGCTGCTGCGCCGCTTCCGTCCGGCGCGCGAGGCCATGGACATTCCGGAGCAGCAGCGCTATGTGCCCGGCGATTTGCAGACCGATTTGCTCAATCCGCGCAATGCCAGCGATACGGCGGTGGGCTACCTCATGGTGCCCGCCGTGCTGGTGCGGCTGCTGCTGCCGTTTGCGACGCTGGTGGCTGCCTATATCTTCGTGCGCGGCCACAACCAGCCGGGTGGCGGTTTCGTGGCCGGGCTGGTGTTCTCGGTCGCCTTGCTGATGCAGTACATCATCTCGGGCACGCATTGGGTGGAGGCGCATCTGCCGCTTTATCCGCGCCGCTGGATTGCCGCGGGCCTGCTGTTTGCGCTGGGCACGGGTCTGGGCTCCGTGGCCGTGGGCTACCCCTTCCTGACCAGCCACAGCTTTGACTTTTCGCTGCCCTTGGTGGGACATGTGCATTTCGCCAGCGCCACCTTCTTCGATATCGGCGTGTTTGCGCTGGTGGTGGGCTCCACCATGCTGATCCTGACGGCGATTGCCCACCAATCGGTACGCGGACACCGCTTCCATGCGCGCTTGCTGGAAGAGCAGGAACAAGAGGCCAAGAAGGCCGAGGCCGAGGTGCAGGCGGCCACGGCCGCGGCGTTGGCAAGGGGAGGTATGTAATGGAAATCGTTCTGGCCATTGCCATCGGTGTGCTCACCGGCTCGGGCGTCTGGCTGCTGCTGCGTCCGCGCAGCTACCAGGTCATCATGGGGCTGGCGCTGCTGTCGTATGCCGTCAACCTGTTCATCTTCTCGATGGGGCGCCAAGGCCTCTCGATCAACAAGGTGCCGGTGCTGCAAAACGGTGTGCCCACCGATTTGTCGCACTATGCCGACCCCATGCCGCAGGCGCTGGTGCTGACCGCCATCGTCATCGGCTTTGCCATGACGGCGCTGTTCCTGGTCGTGCTGCTGGCGTCGCGAGGCGCTTCCGGCAATGACCATGTGGATGGCGCGCACTCGCGGACCGAACAGGAAATGCTATGAGCGAGTGGATTGAGCGTCTGATGCCGCACCTGATGCTGGCCCCCATCATGCTGCCCATGCTGACGGCAGCGCTGATGCTGTTCTTGCGCGAGGAGCGCCAGCGCCTGAAGCTGGGCATGAACATCCTCTCCACCACGATCAGCCTGGTGATCGTGGTCATGCTGCTGAGCTGGACCAATCAGGCGGGTTCGGCCGTCACCATGTCGGTCTACATGCCGGGCAACTGGCCTGCGCCCTTCGGCATCGCGCTGGCGCTGGACCGGCTCACGGCCCTGATGCTGCTGGTCACCTATGTGGTGGCACTGGCCGCGCTGGTGTTCTCTGCGGCGCGCTGGCACAAGGCCGGGGTGCACTTTCACCCCCTGTTCCAGCTGCAGCTGATGGGGCTCAGCGGCGCCTTCATCACGGCGGACCTGTTCAATCTGTTTGTGTTCTTCGAGATCATGCTCGCAGCCTCTTACGGTCTGCTGCTGCATGGCTCCGGCAGCACGCGCATCCAGGCTGGTCTTCACTATATCGCCATCAATCTGGCAGCGTCTTCGCTGTTCCTGATCGGCGTGTCCATGCTCTATGGCATTACCGGTACGCTCAATATGGCCGATCTGGCCCGGGCCATTCCGCTGGTGCAGGATGCCGACCGCGGCCTGCTGCATGCGGCGGCAGGCGTGCTGGGCACGGCCTTTCTGATCAAGGCGGCGCTGTGGCCGCTGAACTTCTGGCTGGTGCCCGGCTACAGCGCGGCGACTGCACCCGTGGGAGCCCTGTTTGCGCTCATGACTAAGGTGGGGGTCTATGTCATCTTGCGCCTGTGGACCTTGCTGTTCAGTTCGGAAGCCGGGGCATCGGCCCTGTTTGGCAGCACCTGGCTGATCGTGGGCGGCATGCTGACCATGGCTTTTGGCGCCATCGGCATGCTGGGCTCGCAGCGGCTGACCCATCTGGCGGGCTTTGCGGCGATTCTTTCGTCCGGCACCTTGCTGGCAGCGACGGGCTTCGGGCAGAACCTGCTGACGGCCGGACTGCTGTATTACCTGCCGGGCTCCACGCTGGCCGTGGCCTCCCTGTTCCTGATCGCCGATGTCGTGGATCGCTGGCGCGTGGATGACGATGCGGGCGAGCCCTACGAGGATGATGAGGCACCGTTCCTCAATGCCGAGCTGCTGCCGACCGAGGGCTTCAACCTCGACGATGAGGAAGAGCTCATGATCGGCCGGGCCTTCCCGGCGGCGGCAGCTTTTCTGGGTCTGAGCTTCATGGCCTGTACCTTGCTGATCTCGGGCTTGCCGCCGCTCTCTGGCTTTCTCGGCAAGTTCGCCATGCTGACCAGCCTGCTCAATCCGCTGGGCATGGGCACCTCCAGTGGCGTGAAGGCCGGCCCGCTTGGCTGGAGCATGGTGGCGCTGCTCATCATCACCGGTCTGATGGCGCTGATTGCGCTCACGCGCGCCGGCATCCGGCATTTCTGGGCCAACCCGGAGCAGAGCGCTCCCTCGCTCAAGGTGGTCGAAGGCCTGCCCATCGCTGCGCTGCTGCTGTGCTGCATGGTGCTGACGGTCAAGGCCGATGACGTGATGCGCTACACCCAGCGGGCGGCCAATGCACTGCATTCGCCCGATGTCTATGTGCGCACCGTCATGGGCCTGGCTCCCGTGCCAGGGCCCAAGCAGAAGAAGGCTCAGGAAGCCGCAGGCCCCGAGGCGGCAGCGCGTGCGGCCGCGCTGGAGATGCAGGCCGAGCTCCTGCCTGGTATCGGCGATGAACGGGAAGCCGGGCAGAACGCCGTGACCCAGACCACGGCTTCGGTTCAGAAGGAGGAGAGCCGCCCATGAGGAACGTCATGAAATCCATCTTCCCGGCACCGCTGCTGTCGATCGCGCTGCTGGTGCTGTGGCTGCTGCTCAACCGCTCGGTCAGTGCCGGCCAGATCCTGCTGGGCCTGATCCTGGGCCTGCTGATTCCCGTGCTGCTGCGCGGCCTGCGCCCCTTGCCGGTGCGGGTCAGCCATCCGCTGAGCATTCTCAAGCTGGCCTTTCGGGTGGTCTGCGACACCTCGATCTCCAACTTCAACGTGGTGCGCTTTCTGTTGTTGCCGCGCATGCGCAAGCACCCGGCGGCCTTTGTCCCGATTCCGCTGGACCTGCGCGACCCCAACGGGCTGGCGGTGCTGGCCATGA
Source organism: Comamonas testosteroni TK102 (assembly GCF_000739375.1). Lineage (NCBI taxonomy): Bacteria > Pseudomonadati > Pseudomonadota > Betaproteobacteria > Burkholderiales > Comamonadaceae > Comamonas > Comamonas testosteroni. The sequence continues at coordinate 1,841,509 of NZ_CP006704.1, forward strand.
TCGTCTGTCTGACGCCGGGTACGTCCTGGGCCGAGATTTCGCGTGACCGCTCCATGCTGCTGCTGCATGCGCTGGAAGTGGAGGATGCCAAGAAGCTGGCCGACTTTGTGAAGTCCCGCTACGAAAGCCTGCTGATGGAGATTTTTGAATGAACCCCTGGTTTTATTGGGTGCTGATGGCATCTCTGGTCATGCTGCTGGCGGCCATGGGCTGCTCGGTGCTGCGCCTTCTCAAGGGACCGCATGCGCAGGACCGTGTGCTGGCGCTGGACTGCATGTATCTCAACGGCATGCTGGCCATGCTGGTCATGGGGATTCTCTATGACAGCACCAACTACTTCGAGGCGGCCTTGCTGGTGGCCTTGTTCGGCTGCGTGGGCTCCACGGCCATGGCCAAGTTCCTGCTGCGCGGCGAGGTGATCGAATGAGTACCGAGGTCATTGGCGTGGATCTGCCGCTGTGGGCCCAGATCCTGGTGGCCGCCCTGGTGTTCGGCGGCTCCTTGATTGCGCTCATGGGCTCCGTTGGGTTGCTGCGGCTCAAGAGCTATTTCGAGCGCGTGCATGCGCCTTCCATCATCGCCACCATGGGCTGCTGGCTCATCATGCATGCCACCTGGATCTATTTCTCCGTCAGCGGCCAGGGCTTTGTCATGCACTCGGTGCTGATTGCCATCTTCATTGCCGTGACCGTGCCCATCACCACCATCTTCCTCATGCGCGCGGCGCTGTTCCGCTCGCGCCGTGCAGGGGAGAGCGTGCCGCCCACGCTCAGCAATCTGGTGCGCAACGAACCCCTGGACGAGGAAGTGGCCGTCGAGGCCGATGAGAAGCCTGTGGCGAATAAGGCCTGAAATCCTGTCGTTCAAACATTTCAGGGCCGCCGTCTTGCGCTAGATTGGCAGCCATGCTCAATATTTTCGCCATCTGCATCGGTGCCTGTCTTGGCGCCCTGTCGCGCTGGGGGCTGGGACTGTGGCTGAGCGCAGGCGCCAGTCTGCCCTGGGGCACCCTGGCAGCCAATCTGATCGGCGGCTATCTGATCGGTGTTTTCATCGCGCTGTTTCAGGCCATGCCCCAGCTGGATCCGGCCTGGAAGTTGGCCATCATCACCGGCTTCCTCGGCGCCCTGACCACGTTTTCCAGCTATTCGGCCGAGGTCATCGGCCTGCTGCAGCAGCAACGTCTGGCTGCCGCTCTGGGCTGGGCCAGCGTGCACCTGGTCGGCTCACTGTTCATGACCTACATGGGCATGATCAGCTGGAGCATCTGGTTCAGCCGTTAAGCTGGCAGACCATTTGCCACTATTGAGGCAAACTGCTTCAGCGTTTAGAGGCGAAATACTCTCCTGGGCTATAGCTTTGTGAGCGTATAGTGCAAGCATCATCTGCACTACAGGTGCATTTGAGCTTGAAGTACTTGACGGATGGGCGGTCAGCGCTACGAAATCTTTAGGGATGGCTGTAGCCCGTGCCACTCAGCATTCTAAGAACCGAGGGTCCATGCAAATCTCATCTCCCCTGTCCGATACCGATCTGGCCAATGCCTGGGCCGAGCTGCACAACCAGGCCCATAACGGCAAAGAGCTGGAACCTCAATCCAACCGCCTTGCATTCGCCGATCCGGAGTTCATGTTCCGCCGTGAAACGCGTGGCATCCGCATGCAGCTGGAAATGCTCAAGCCCGATCTGACCCAGATCGAGCGCGGCATCGAGCACACGGTGGTGGTCTACGGCAGCGCGCGCTTTGTCGATATGGATCAGGCGCGCGAGCAGCTTGCGCAAGCCAAGGCCAGCGGCGATGCCCAGCGCATGGCGCTGGCCGAGCGCGGCATGCGCAACGCCGAGCGTTATGAGGCGGCACGCGCCTTTGCACGCATCGTGGCGACCGAAGGCATGAAGCAGGCGCCCAGCGAGCGCTTCTACATCTGCACCGGTGGCGGCCCCGGCATCATGGAGGCCGCCAACCGCGGTGCCCATGATGCAGGTGCGCCCAATGTGGGGCTGAACATCTATCTGCCTCACGAGCAGCATGGCAACCCCTACATCACGCCGGGGCTGAGCTTCAAGTTCCACTACTTTGCGCTGCGCAAAATGCATTTCATGATGCGGGCCAAGGCGCTGGTGGCCTTCCCTGGCGGCTTCGGCACCATGGACGAGCTGTTTGAAGTGCTGACGCTGGTGCAGACCCACAAGAGCAAGCCCGTGCCCGTGATCCTGTTCGGCACGGAGTTCTGGAAGCGGGTGCTGAACTTCGACGTGCTGGTGGAGGAGGGCACCATTTCCGCCAAGGACCTGAACCTGTTCCGCTACACCGATGATCCGGCCGAGGCCTGGTCCTTCATCCAGCAGTTCTATCAGACCGGCTGGAACAACGGATAAGCGTTCACACCACTGCCCCCGAGCCGCGAGAAGGTTTTCCTCTGGCGGTTTTTTTATTGCGCATCAACGCATGGACGATAGCTTCTGCGGAGTCAGCGCTCGGGCCTGCTTCGGCCTATATGCCATGCAGCGATTGCTCGGCCAGTTGCTGGGCGCGCGCGATCGAAATGCCTTCGTGCTGGTCGATGACCAGCGCATCGATCTCGTTGTCGCCGCGGTGCAGCACCACGCGCGGGCGTGTGCCGTCGGCCTGGATATGCACATCGGCCGGGCGTGACTTCTGCGTGGGGTAGACGGCAATCAGATTGGACAGCCAGCCAAAGAAAATCGGGTCTTCGGGCGGTTTGTCGAAGGAGTCCAGATAGCGGTGAAAGCTGGCTTCGCTGGCCGACACCCAGATGCCCCAGAGAAAGGGCTCGTCCAGGCCATGGATCGGCACTTCCAGAATGGCGCGCACATAGTATTGCGTGCCTTCGGGATGGCTGATCACGCAGAGCTCGTCGCTCAGCTCGGCCCATGCCTCGCGTTCTTGCTCGCTCAGGCGTCGGTAGGGTGCAGGGGCATCGAAAGCAAAGCTCGGCGATCCTTCGTGAATCTCATCGCATTTGCTGCATTGGTAGGCAAAGATGGCGGCCATGGGGTGAGCTTTCAACGTTTGTGAAATACCAGCGTGCGGTTATTGGCCGGCATGGCCTGGTCGAGCTGCAGCTCCATGCCGTGTTCTGCGGCCAGCGTCACGATGGCTTCAAAATCGCGCAGGCCGCTGCGCGCATCGCGCTGGCGCAGCCAGGCGTCGAAGGCGCGGTTGCTGTCGCTGGTGAAGTGGCCGCCATAGTTGAACGGGCCATAGACGGCAAACACGCCGCCCACGGGAAGATGTGACCCCACCAGCTCGAACATGCGCTGCACCAGCGGCCAGGCCACGATATGACAGGTATTGCTGGTGAAGACGGCATCGAAGCCGGATGAATCCGCAGTTGCCGGCCAGGCATCGGTCGCCAGGTCGAACTCCAGCGGCGCACGCAGATTGGGAGCGCCTTGGGCGGCGTGCCAGGCCCGGATGCCTGCATGACTGTCGGCCAGGTCACTGGTCTGCCAGAGCAGCTGCGGCAGGCGCGGTGCGAAGTACACGCTATGCTGGCCTGTGCCGGAGCCTATCTCCAGCACATGCCGGCAGTGCTGGAGGGCGGATTGCAGCACCTCGAAGATTGCGGCCTGATTGTTTTCGCAGGCCTGGGAAAAAGGCAGCTGCGGTGCTGTCGATGAAGAGTTGGAGGTCATAGGGGACTCGGCGGGCAGACACAGTAAATGGTGCTGGCATCTTCGCCCGAAATGCCAAGTCCGCGCAGTGCGACGGCCTTCAGGGCTTGAAGCGCAGCCTGATCTCGGGCCGAACGTTCAAGCTGCCGATTTTCCAGCTGTACGAGCCAAGGCCCAGCGTGGGTGTGGAGCTGGCGTTTTGCGAGAGTACCTCGGCATTGCCGGGCAGGCTGACTTTCAGGTTGCCATTCATGGTGATGCCCAGTTGCGCAAAGTCTCTCTTTTCCTTGTCCTTGAGTGGCTTGGCGGCAATCGTCATCACGCCGTTCCTGTCGGTCTGCACGGTGAACAAGTCCAGCAATCGCAGGCCTTCGCCGGGCTTGCGCTGGCCGGCAATCTCCAGTGCATAGCGGGCATTGCCGTTGTAGACGGCTTTCCTGACCTCGGGTTCGCGGCTCAGTTGCTGTGCTTGCTCTGCCAGCTCGCGGTGGTCTTTCTCGCTCAGCACGCCCTGTTTTCTGAGCTTCATCACGGCCAGGGCATTCACCACCGTACCGTCAAAGCGGTAGCTGTAGCTGCCGTCTGGCTGTACGTCCACAGCGGCGGAGAATCGCTCGGGCACCAGGCAGGCGCTCAGCAAGGCGGTGAGGACGGCGGCCGTCGACAGCGCCAAAAGCTTGTGCATGAGGACTCCTTTCGAGCGGCATCGCAGCATCCCGGAATGCAGATGCCTGAGTCATCGTAGAACAAACAGGGATCATGCCAATAGGGGCAGCCATCAAGGCGGTAGGAGCCCTGTCGCAAGACTATTCAAAAAGAGTAGCTGCAATCGTTTACTGTATAAGGGATTCAAGCCATTTTTTTCAATTGGCTTGACCGAGGGCAGGCTCTTACTTGGATTTGGATTCGGCTTTGAGCTGGCTGATGGCTTCCTGAAAGCCCTGCAGATACTTGGAGCGCGTCTGCTCGGCCAGGGCAGGCCACTGCGCGGCTGGCAGGCTCAGCGATTCCAGCGTCAGCCTGGCGGCCAGTTGCGGGTCCCGCGAGGCCTGTACCGCCTGCATGCCGTGCAGATTGATCCAGTGCGGATCGTAGGCGTGGGGCGTGCGGCGATCCCAGTCCACGACTTTGGCAATCAACTCCTGAGCCTTGTCCAGATCCTGAAACAGATAGCGGTTGATGGGGGCTCCATAGCTCTGGTTCATCACATCGACTGCTTGCCTGGCGGTGACGTCTGCACAGCGATTGGCATCGAAGCGGGCACGCAGCTGGCCGGCGTAGTACCAGAAGGCTGCCTCGTCGCGCTGGCCTGCCTTGAACAGCGCCTGCGACAGGACGTAGAAGACCGGAGGCTGAAAGCGCTCGGGTGCGGCGCGTACGCGCTCCAGCACGGCTTGTTGCTGCTGAGGCGTACCCTGGGACAGCAGGCGAAGCGCTTCCTGCCCCAGTCTGGTGTCGATCTGCGCATACACCCCCTGGGGGGACAGTACCTGAGTCGAAGGGGAGGGCTGCGGCTTGGGCGCAGCCGATGGCTGCTGAGTCTGCGCGGAAGCAAAGCCCGAGAGCGCCACCAGCGCACCGGTCACCATCTTTGCTGCGACATGGCTCATGCTGAACTCCTTGTGCTTGCGTTGCAAATCATTCCGGACGGTGTCAGACAAATACCCACTCTGTCGCCTATCTTAAATAGCAAGCGTGTTATCGGTGTCTCGTATTTACCAAGAAGTGTTTATTTCACGGAAAACCAGGCACGGCCTATCTCCCAGGGGCCAGCATGCAGCGCTGGCTGAAACAGGCGTATCAGTCCCTGGCATTGAAGGCGCTGTGATAACTCACTTCACCTTGCGGCAGCGGACCTGCGAAAGACAGGGCCTGAAAATACTCGGCAGGCACTCCGGGCAGCACCAGGCCCGGCACCGCCCGAAAGCCGAAACGCCGGTAGTAGCCCGGGTCACCGAGCAGCACGCATCCCTGCGCGGACTGCGCCTGCAGAGCGCTGATGGCAGTCCGCATCAAGGCGCTGCCTATGCCCTGTTGCTGCTTTTCAGGGAGTACGGAGATCGGGCCCAGGCCAAACCAGTGCTGGCTGCCATCGCTGATGGTGACGGGAGAGACGGCGACATGCCCGACGACCAGTCCGTCGATCTCCGCGACCAGAGACAAGGCAAGAGCCCCGGCCTCACGCAGCGCACGCACGATGAACTGCTCGGTGTGCTCGGAATGCGGTGCGTGCCTGAAGGCGAGGATCGTCACCTGCTCTACGGCCTCGGCATCGGCGGGGAGTTCTGCCCGGATATGCATGGCTTGGTATGGGTTCACGAAAAATCTGGCTCGACTATGCCGCAAATGGGAAAAGAACCGAAGAAATGGCCCATGGCCCTGTTGCGGTCGATGTCCGCGCGGTTGGGCATGAAAAAACCGCCCGAAGGCGGTTCCTTGTTCAGGCAGGCTGCAACAGCGAATCAGGCGCCCGCAACGGCAATGCCCTTGAAATCGCCGGTTGCAATCTTTTCCTTCCAGATGGCAGGGCCGGTGATGTGGGCGCTGGTGCCGCCGGCATCCACGGCCACGGTCACAGGCATGTCGACCACATCGAATTCATAGATGGCTTCCATGCCCAGGTCTTCAAAGCCCACCACCTTGGCCTGCTTGATGGCCTTGGAAACCAGGTAGGCGGCGCCGCCCACGGCCATCAGGTAAGCGCTCTTGTGCTTCTTGATGGCTTCGATGGCGACGGGGCCGCGCTCGGACTTGCCGATCATCGAGATCAGGCCGGTCTGCGACAGCATCATGTCGGTGAACTTGTCCATGCGGGTGGCCGTGGTGGGACCTGCAGGGCCAACCACTTCGTCGCGCACGGGGTCCACGGGGCCGACGTAGTAGATCACTCGGTTGGTGAAGTCCACGGGCAGCTTTTCGCCCTTGGCCAGCATGTCCTGGATGCGCTTGTGGGCCGCATCACGGCCGGTCAACATCTTGCCGTTGAGCAGCAGGGTGTCGCCGGGCTTCCAGCTGGCCACTTCTGCGGGGGTCAGCGTGTTCAGGTCGACCTTCTTGGACTTGTTGTAGTCGGGGTGCCAGTCGATCTTGGGCCAGGTGTCCAGCGAAGGGGCATCCAGGTATACGGGGCCGGAGCCGTCCATCACAAAATGGGCGTGGCGGGTGGCGGCGCAGTTGGGGATCATGGCCACGGGCTTGGAGGCCGCGTGCGTGGGGTACATATTGATCTTGACGTCCAGCACCGTGGTGAGGCCGCCCAGGCCTTGGGCGCCAATGCCCAGGGCGTTGATCTTCTCGAACAGCTCCAGACGCAGCTTTTCCACGTCGTCGAGCTCTGCACCGCTGGCAGCTTTCTGCTGCAGCTCGTACATGTTCAGGTCTTCCATCAGGCTTTCCTTGGCCAGCAGCACAGCCTTCTCGGCCGTGCCGCCGATGCCGATGCCCAGCATGCCGGGAGGGCACCAGCCGGCGCCCATGGTGGGGACGGTCTTCAGAACCCAGTCCACCAGGTCATCGCTGGGGTTCATCATGATCATCTTGGACTTGTTCTCGGAGCCGCCGCCCTTGGCAGCCACGGTCACGTCCACCTTGTCGCCGGGCACGATCTGCACATTGATCACGGCGGGAGTGTTGTCCTTGGTGTTCTTGCGCTTGAAGTGCGGGTCGGCCACGACCGAGGCACGCAGCGTGTTGTCAGGGTGGTTGTAGCCGCGGCGCACGCCTTCGTTGATGGCGTCTTCCAGGCCCATGGTGAAGCCTTCCCACTTGACGTCCATGCCCACTTTCAGGAACACGTTGACGATGCCGGTGTCCTGACAGATGGGGCGCTGGCCGGTGGCAGCCATCTTGGAGTTGGTCAGGATCTGAGCCATCGCATCCTTGGCCGCAGGGCTTTGCTCGCGCTCATAGGCACGGGCCAGATGCTGGATGAAATCCGGCGTGTGGTAGTAACTGATGTACTGCAGGGCACCTGCGATCGAATCGATCAGGTCCTGCTGGCGGATGGAGGTCGTCATCGTGAAGCTTCTCGGGGGTTGCAATCTGTACGCGTGGGGCGCGCACGGTAAACCCATCGATTATCGGCCCAGACGACAAATCTTGCAGCCATAACCCACCAGTCTTATATATGACTTGCGGGCGTTTTGCGGAGCTCAGCCGGTCAGCGATCCGAGGATGGACGCCGAGAAGTCGGCCTGGCCTGCGCGCTGATCGCCTCTTGCCCAGGCCAGCAGGCTGTCCGCCGGCATGGGACGCGCATAGAAGTAGCCCTGCAGCTCATCGCATTGCATGTCGATCAGAATGTCCCGTTGCCCTGCGGTCTCCACACCTTCGGCCACCACGCGCAGGCCCAGGGCATGGGCCAGGCGCACGACGGCATGGACCACCGCGCGGGCATCTTCCTCGGTTTCCAGGTCGCGGATGAAGCTGCGGTCGATCTTCAGCTGCTGGGCAGGCAGCTGACGCAGATAGTTGAGGCTGGAGTAGCCGGTGCCGAAGTCGTCGATCGAGAGAAAGATGCCGATATCGCGCAACTCCTCGATTGCACGCTGTGTGGCCTGGGTGTCCTCCATGGCCACGGACTCGGTGATCTCGCACAGCAGCTGGCTGGCCTGCACATCGTGGCGCAGCAGCGTCTGGGTGATGCGATCTGCCAGGCCGCTTTCGCGCAGCTGGTGCACGGAAAGATTGATCGCCACCCGCATCTGCAGTCCCATGTTGCGCCACAGGGCGAGCTGGCGGCAGGCTTCTTCAATGACCCAGTTGCCCAGGCTGTTGATGATGCCGAAGCGCTCGGCCAGGGGGATGAAGATGTCCGGGGCGATCATGCCGCGTTCGGGGTGCGCCCAGCGCAGCAGCGCCTCGACCCCGATGATGTTGCCGCGCTCGCCGTCGATCTTGGGCTGGTAATGCAGCTCCATCTGGCCGCGCTGGATGGCGTTGCGCAGGTCGTTTTGCAGCTCCAGCTGCTCTGAGGCGTCGCTGCCCATATGCGGCTCGAACACGGCAAAGCCGTTGCCGCCATTGCGTTTGGCGGCGTACATGGCCGCATCGGCGTTGGCGATCAGGTGATCGCGGTCGCCATGGTCGGGAAAGGCCACGATGCCGATGGAGCAGGTGATCTGCAGCTCCTTGTTGCCAAGCTGGAAGGGCTGGCTCAGGGCCTTGAGAATGCGGTTGGCCACCGCCATGCAGGCGGCCACATCCTGGGTGTCTTCCAGCAGCACCAGGAATTCATCCCCGCCGACCCGGGCCACGGTATCGCTGCTGCGAGCTTCCGCCATCAGCCGCTCGGCCGCGCTGACGAGGATCTGGTCGCCCGCGGCATGGCCGAAGGAGTCGTTGATGGGCTTGAAGCCGTCCAGATCCACGAACAGAATGCCCAGCCTCTCCTTGGTGCGAGAGCGGTTGGCGCGCTCCAGGCGCAGCAGGGCGTGGATGAGACGATCCTCGAACAGCAGCCGGTTGGGCAGGTTGGTCAGCGGATCGGCAAAGGCGCGCTGGCGCAGCTCGGTATTGGCCAGCTGCAGCTTGGCATTGGTTTCCTGCAGTGACTGGTTGAGCTTGAAGGCCGTGCTCTGCAGGCGCGCATCGAGCAGGGTGCTGAACAGCGCTGCGATCAGCAGCATCACCGTGGTGATGATGATGATGGTGGTGAGCTCGGGGCCGCTCAGCGCCTCCGCACTCAGGCAGACCGAGCCGCTGGCAAAGCTGGCGGCCGACATGCCGGTGTAGTGCATGCCGCAGATGGCAAAGCCCATGACCAGTGCCGCCAAAGACTGGAACAGCCACATTCGCTTGCCGGAGAGCGAGAACAGTGCGCGAAACAGATTCAGCGCCGTGGCCGAGGCCATTACCGCGATCAGAGCGGAGGCCGCCACCAGAGACCAGTCCCAGGCAATCGGGATGGACATCTCGATGGCCAGCATGCCCAGGTAGTGCATGGCGCAGATGCCGCCGCCCATGAGCAGCGAGGCCGCGAGAAAATGGGGCCAGCGGTATTCGGCCCTGGTCGCCACGCCGAAGGCCAATGCGGAGGCCGCGACCGCCGCAACCCAGGAGGCCAGCGTCAGGGCACCGCTGTAGCCGAGCGTGATGGGCAGCTCGAAGGCCTGCATGCCGATGAAGTGCATGGCCCAGACCCCCGTGCCCATGACCATGGCGCCGATGGCCCACCAGATGCGTCCTATCCTGCCCGAGGCCATGCGCATGCGACGGGCCAGGCCCAGCGTCACAAAGGAGGCAGACACCGCGATGACGATGGAGACACACACCATCATCGCGCTGTAGCTTGATGTCATGAAGGTGTTGGCGACAGGGGCGGAGAGATCAGTGAACATTGATGTGGCGGTCCAGCAAGGCCGGTCGGATTCTTTGTCCGATATTGATTTAATGTAACTATGTATTTCTGGCCTTGCCGGCGCAGGGGTGTTGCCTCGATTGTGCTTGCCGCCCCTCGGGCTGAGCTAGCATGGACCGGTTGTGGAAGTCGCCCGCCTGGCGGTGGGTCGACTTCCGTTTCCGGCCAACGGCAGCCAAATTTTCAGCCAGCTGCGCCGAGTTGTATGCAAGGAGCGATTCCATGACAGTCACCCGCCAGGAAAAAGACACTTTTGGCCTGATCGATGTACCCGCCGACAAACTCTGGGGTGCTCAGACGCAGCGCTCGCTGCAGAATTTTGACATCAGCGGCGAGCAGCAACCGCGTGAAATCATTGCTGCGCTGGCGCAGGTCAAGAAAGCCTCTGCCAGCGTCAACCAGGCGCTGGGTCTGCTGGACGAGAAAAAGTCCAGGGCCATCAATGCGGCCGCCGACGAGGTGCTCGCGGGCAGGCATCCCGACGAGTTCCCTCTGGTGGTCTGGCAGACCGGTTCCGGCACCCAGACCAATATGAACGTCAACGAAGTACTGGCCAACCGGGCCAGCGAGCTGATGGGCGGCGAACGTGGTGAAGCCCGTCTGGTGCACCCGAACGACGATGTGAACAAGAGCCAGTCCAGCAACGATGTCTATCCCACGGCCATGCATGTGGCGGCGGTGACGGCCATCGAGCACAAGCTGCTGCCCGCCATCGCCAAGCTGCGTGTCACGCTGCTAGCCAAGAGCGAAGCCTTTGCCGACATCGTCAAGATCGGCCGCACGCACTTGCAGGATGCCACGCCGCTGACGCTGGGCCAGGAAATATCCGGCTGGGTGGCCCAGCTGGCCCATGGCGAAGCCCATGTGCGTGCCGCGCTGCCGCATCTGCATGAGCTGGCCCTGGGGGGGACGGCTGTGGGCACGGGGCTGAACGCTCCCAAGGGCTATGCCGAGGGCGTGGCGGCCGAGCTGGCCAGACTCACGGGCTCTGCCTTCGTTACCTCGCCCAACAAGTTCGAGTCCCTCGCGAGCTGCGACGGTCTGGTCTATGCACATGGTGCTCTCAAGACGCTGGCCGCCAGCCTGATGAAAATCGCCAACGATGTGCGCTGGCTGGCATCCGGGCCGCGCAGCGGCCTGGGCGAGATTTCGATTCCCGAGAACGAGCCGGGTTCGTCCATCATGCCGGGCAAGGTCAACCCCACGCAGTCCGAAGCCGTGACCATGCTGTGTGCCCAGGTGTTCGGTAACGATGTGGCCATCAATTTCGGCGGAGCCTCGGGCAATTTCGAACTCAATGTGTTCCGCCCCATGGTGGCGCACAACTTCCTGCAAAGCGTGCGCCTGCTGGCCGACGGCATGGTCAGCTTCAACGATCACTGCGCCGTGGGCATAGAGCCCAATCGCGCGCGCATCGAGGAGCTGGTGGGCCGTTCGCTGATGCTGGTGACAGCGCTCAACACGCATATCGGCTACGACAAGGCGGCCTATATTGCCAAGAAGGCGCACAAGGAAGGCAGCAGCCTGCGTGAGGCGGCCATTGCCAGCGGCCATGTGACGGCCGAGCAGTTTGACCAGTGGGTCGTGCCCGAGCAGATGGTCGGAAATCTGTAATCCGCTTCAGTCTTGAAAAGAGCCCGCAATGCGGGCTCTTTTTCTGTGTGCACCGGGCTTGCCGCCCAGGCGGGAGCATCGATGGACAGGCTGCACGGCCTTGGCCGGGGAGCCAGCGGCTGGGCTCAATGTGCAGCGGCCCGATTCAGGCGCAGCGCATACCTGAAGCCCAACTGCCCCACAGCGCAGGCAATCAGCAGCACGGCAAAGGCCGATAGCGCAGGGCTGCTGCCCAGGCTGGCTCCCAGCGTGCACAGACCGCCCACGGCCATCTGGGAAAAGCCGTAGACCCCGGCGGCCGAGCCTGTCAGATCGCTATGCACGCCCAGAGCCTTGGTCAGCGCAGCGGGGCTGGTCAGGCCCGAGCCCAAGGTGAACAGCAGCATCAGGCCAACGACCACAGGCACGTTGATCTGCTGCAGCAGGGTCAGGGCTACCAGCGCTGCGGCGCAGCCCAGGCTCAGCAAATTGCCGCCCAGTATCAGCCGCTCCAGCGGCCAGCGCCGGATGAGCTGGCGCGCCAGGGCATTGCCCGCAGCCATGCCGGCCATCAACACCCCCAGGTAGATGCCGAGTTGGGCCTTGCTGGTGTGTAGCTGTTCGATGAAGATGAAAGGCGCTGCCGCAATAAAGGCATACATGGATGTGGTGGCGCTGCCCCCGCCTATGGCAAAGCCCAGGAACTGGGGCGAGCCCAGCAAGGTGCGATAGTCATTGCGCACGGTGCGCCAGTTCAGCTGGCCGCTGGGGCGACCGGTTTCGGGCAGCAGGCGCCAGACCCCGAGGGTCGTCAGCGCCCCCATCAGCGCCAGCACCGCAAAAATCACGCGCCAGCCGAAGAGGGCGTCCAGCCCCGAACCTATGGAAGGGGCGATGCCCGGGCCGATCATCATCATGAGATTGAGCAGGGCCAGGCTGCCTACGGCGGTCTCGGGTGTTGCGGTGTCGCGCGCAATGGCGCGGCCCAGTGCCAGGCCGGCACAGCCGCCCAGTGCCTGCATCAGGCGTGCGCCGATCAGCATATTCGCGCTGGGCGCCAGAAAGGCTGCAAGACTGGCGACGGTGTAAAGACACAGGCCGATCAGCAGCATGGGGCGGCGGCCCAGAGCATCGGACAGGGGGCCGTAGATCAGCTGGCCCAGCGCCAGCCCGAGGATGTAGACCGTGATGGTCTGTTGCATCTGCGCGCTGCTGGCGCCAAAGTGGCGCGCAGCATCAGGCAGAGCCGGGATGAACATATGCATGGCCATGGTGCCGGCAATGGTGACCATGGCCAGCAGCCAGAGCGGCGCTTTGCGTGAGGAGGAGGCAGGACTTTGCATACAGTTGAGATCAGGAGCTGACGGGGAGAGGACGGTGGCGTGCGGCGCGCCTTCAGCTGCCCGGTCGCGAAGCCGCGTCGGCGCTCATCTCCAGGGCCGCCATCTTCTCCAGCATGATTTCCAGTGCATCCAGGGTGGCATCCAGCAGATCGGGGGCCAGCTCCTGCATGACTTCGCTGCGGACATCCGCCACGATGGTCTTCACGGTCTCGACCTGTGCCAGGCCGGCGGCCGTGAGCTGTATGCGCTTGACGCGCCGGTCGGCATCGTCGAGGCGCTCCACCCAGCCCTGGGCCTCCAGACCGTCGATCAGGCGCACGACAGAAGAGCTGTCCAGCGCCAGCGCCTGGGCCAGGTCCTTTTGTCGCATGGCTCCCGCGCTGTGCTCCAGATGGACCAGAGGCAGCCACAGCGCCTGGGTCAGGCCCAGCGGAGCCAGGACCTTGTCCAGCGTGCGGCGCCATTGCTTGTTGACCTGTGCCATGACGAAGATGAGCTGACGCTGGCGGCTGGACAGGGAGGCGGTGCTGGACATTGCGGATGTATTCAAATAGTTGGTATTCAAATTATTGTGCAAACAGTATTTATACTGTGAACAGGGTCTTGTTACTTCACACTGCCGCCTGTGGTCGGCGAAGAGGCGTACTTGCCTGTTGTGCAGGGCATTGCCCTATAGGTTGCAGCCCGGCCTGGGAGGGGGGCAGGGTCCGGCAGGCGCCTAAAGCCGGCGGCGGAGACTGCGCAGGCCCGCCGCTTCGGCCCGGTCTTGCAGGCATTCGATCGCGGCAAGTGGTGCTGGTGTGCCTAGCGGCCCCGGTCGTGCCGGCTTTTGAGAGTGCAGCCAAGGCCGGCGAGGGCTGATCTAGCCAGACTGTGGTCAGGCGGCGACGGCCTGCGCGTTGGCCGATGCGGGGCGGCTGCAGGCTTGCAGCAAGCAGATGGTAAGCCTAGGGGTACGGCCCGACTCCGGGGCCCGAGCGGGCGGCGGCCGCGGCGGTTTCCATCTGTTCGAGGCGCTGCTGCATGCTTTCATGCGTGCTGCCGCTGCGTGAAGGCCGCGCTAACATATGGCGCCCTTCTTCGCCGGGGGGAGCGGAATCGAGCTTGAGCTTGAGCTCCTGGCCGGAGTGCATGCTCTGGCCATGCAGGATGGCTTCATTGCCTTTGCAGGGCTAGCCTGTGCCGTCGGCATCGACGCAGCGGGCTTTTTGAGCGAGCGTTGCCTGCGCAGTCAGCACCAGACTGCAGAACATGAATGGCAGGGGACCAGAGTGCGCATGGTGTTTTTTCTGGTGGAGGCAGCATGCAGGGGTCATGGCGCCTCGCGGGTCTACCAGGCTGTCTCAGAGTCCCAGGGACTTGAGCAGATCGTCGGTGTCGCTGGAGGCTGCAGCAGCCGGCGCCTGAACCGATTGGGCTTCACGGGCCTGAGCCATGACCAGATCGGGGTCCGGCTTCTCCTGGGCTTCGAAGTCCTTGATCTTGATGAACTCCATGTGATCCACCGCCATCTCCAGATAGAAGATGTTGTTGTTGCCCGTGTAGAAGGTCACGCGGCGGGCTTCGGGGGCATCGAGGTTGGCATCTACGCTCAGATTGACCTGCTTGTTCAGGCGGATCATCTTGGGCTGGCTTTGCGCGATATGGGTTTGCAGCTCGCGCTGCACCTTGCTGGTGAAGTCGCCCACGACCTGGTTCATCAGCTCGCCCATGACGTTGCTCACGTCATCCGAGGTATAGGAATTGGCCAGATCACTCTCGGCCATGCCCATGGACAGCAGATAGCTGCGGTAGAGCTCCATGGCCGCATCGGCCGAGAAATTGATGATGATGAGCGCCGAAAAGCCGCCATCGATCAGCACAAAGCAGCCGATGTCGGGTTTGAGGCTGGTCTTGGTGATGCGTTGCACCATGCCCGAATACTGGATCGGGCACTGGGTGGCCACCTGCAGCACGCGTGAGACGGAGTTGCACAGGGCAATCAGCACATCTTCGGTGCCGTGGACGATGGGGGCGTTGGGTTGGCTCATGGCTGCATTGGTTCAAGGGATGGCTGATTATGTATGCAACACTTTGTTGCATCGAGATATCTGCAGCAATTGCAGGCTGCTGCTGTCTGTTAACGTGCCTGCTTTTGCAAAATCAGAGGTATTCATGCAGAGCAAGCTGTGGCGCCTGGCGGCCAGTGTCATTGTGGTGACGGGTTTGACCGCCTGTTCGAGCTTGTCCGGCATGACGGACAAGGTCTCCCAGACCTGGGACAAGACCTGGACCGGTCTGACAGGCAAGAAGCAGGCCCAGACCCAGGCAGTGGTCAAGCAGGCCGGACCGGTATCCGAGGGCCTCAAGCCCAGCCAGGAAAGTGGGCGCTGGCTGGGACTGTACAGCCTGGATGGTGAGACGGCGCGCTTTCAGGAGTGCGAAACCGGCCAGGTCATCAGCATCCTGCCCGAGGGCGACAGCGTGCTGCTGGAGCAGGCCTATCTGAACACGCGCAGCAGCGCCACCATCGCCATGCTGGCCGAGGTGCAGGGCCAGGTGGTGGAGCGAGCCGTGGCCGATCCGGTGCTGGCCCGGCAGGGGCGCAAGATGCTGGCGCTGCGGGTGGAGCGCTTTGTCGCCCTTTCCAGCCAGGCGGCCTGCCGCAATGCCAAGGCCAACTGGTAGGCAGGGGCGCGCTGTTCAAAGCACTTTTGATAGCTTCCAGCGCTTTCCCTTCAAGCGCTGGAGCTGTTCTTGATACTTATTTGGCAGCGGCGCGCGCCTGCTCCAGCCAACCGTCAAAAGTCTGCTGATGGGCCTTGATCCAACCATCCACATGGCGGCCGACATCGGCCTCGCTGCTCTCGCCCTGGCGCATGCGCATGTTCTGGGCGTTGATGTCCTCGATAGGCAGCTGCATCACTGCAAACAGCTTGGCTGCCGCCGGATTTTTCTCGGCCCATGCCTTGTTGGCCAGGATGTATTGCTGATTGAGCTTGAAGCCGTAGTTCTTGCCATTGGGTAGCTGGGTCTGGTCTTCACCCTGGGCACCAGGGACATTGGGTACCTCCAGCCAGCTTACCTCCTTGCCAGGGCGCAGCACGGTGTTCACCCAGAACGGGGTCCAGACGTAATACAGAATGGGCTTGCCGTTTTTGTAGCGGGTGATGGTGTCTGCAATCAAGGCCTGGTAGTTGCCTTGCCTGTGGGTGATGCTGGACTCCAGATCCAGTCCCTTGAGATGTTTGTTGATGGCCAGCTCGCAGCCCCAGCCCGGGTTGCAGCCCGTCAGATCGGCCTTGCCGTCGCCATCTGTGTCGAACAGCGCTGCCAGCTTCGGGTCCTTGAGTTGCGTGATGCTGGTGATGTGGTACTTCTCGGCCGTGGCCTTGTCGATCAGATAGCCTTGCACCGCATTGCGCGAATAGGTGCCGGCGCGATAGAAGGCCTTGTCTGCGCCATTGCTTTCATAGAAGGCACGGTGCAACGGCATCCAGTGAGTGGCGGTAAAGGTGGCGTCGCCCTGTGCCACAGCCACATGCTGGGTGCCGTTTTCCAGACTCTTGACGGGCTGTACCCGGTAGCCCAGCTTCTGCAAAGCGCGCGAAACCAGCAGGGTCTGGAACATTTCCTCATCCACCGTGCCCTTGAGCGGCTGCACCGAGACGCCTTTGCCGGGCAGGTCGCCAGCGTTCGTCTGCGCTTGTGCGGCAGCGGCGCCAAAGCTCAGCAAGGCGATGGCAGCCAGACAGCGGTATTGGTACTGCAGGTTTGGAAAAGGCGAATGTGCGGGCTTGTTGCTGTGCATGAATACTCCTTGGATGCTGGGTGCCTACCCCGAAATCGGCATGAAAAAAGCGAGAGGGTTGATGAAGGAAACGGCGCCCGGATCAAGTCCGGTGCGCCGTTGGCGAATCAGGATTTCAGGGCTGCGGCCTTGGCCTGGGCAATCCAGGTGTCAAAAGTCTTCTGGTGGGCCTTGATCCACGCATCCACATGGCGCTGGATATCGGTGGGCTTGCTTTCCCCATCGCGCAGCAGCTGGTTCTGGCGGCTGATATCGTTGATGGGAATCTGCATGATCTCGAACAGCTTGCCGGCGGCCGGGTTCTGTTCGACCCAGAGCTTGTTGGCCACGATGTACTCGTTGTTGAGCGGAAAGCCGTAGTTGCGGCCATTGGGCAGCTTGGTGTCGGTGCCGGCCTGCACACCGGGCATGGAAGAGCGCGACACCTGCAGCCACACCACTTCCTGGCCCGGGCGCAGCACATTGCTGAGCCAGTAGGGCGTCCATGCGTAGTACAGCACGGGCTTGCCGGCCTTGAAGCGCGCCAGCGTGTCGGCAATCAGGGCCGGATAGTTTCCCTGGGTGTAGCTGACGGTGTTTTCAAGACCGAAGGCCTTGATCTGATGGGCCACCACGGCCTCGCCGCCCCAGCCGGCGTTGGGACCGATCAGATTGGCCTTGCCGTCGCCGTCGATATCGAACAGGGCCGCCAGTCCGGGATCTTTGAGCTGGTCGAGATGGGTGATTTGGTGTTTGTCAGCCGTCTTCTTGTCGATCATGTAGCCCTGCGCGGCACCGGCTGCATACACGCCCTTGCGCGAGAGCTTGGCGTCGCCCCCTGCCTGCTGGTAGAACTCGGCATGGTGCGGGTTCCAGTGGTTGGCCATGAAGCTGGCGTCGCCATTGGCCACTGCCACATGGATCAACGGGTAGTCCAGCTCTTCCCAGGGCTTGACGGTGTAGCCCAGCTGCTGCAGCGCCTTCATCACCAGCAGCGTCTGGAAGTTCTCCTCAGCCAGAGCGCTCTTGACGGGCAGCACCGTGATGCCTTGGCCAGGAAGCGCATTGCCAGGCGCATTCTGGCCGGTCGCCCAGCTAGATGACTGACCCAGACCCAGCGCTGCAGCGCCGGCAGTACCCAGCAGCAGCTGGCGCCTGGTGTGTTGGATTGGGGTCGGGGTCTGCACAGACTTGCTCATCGTTCTTGTCTCTCCTTGGTATGGGGGGGGGCTTGCGGCCCGATTGAAAATGGCACCCCACGCTCCCTACTGCGTGTGGTTCGCTGCCCCTATAGCAGGGGCGTTTTTATCTTGGGGCGGCCCGATAAAAAACGGCGGCCGCGCAAGCGGTCGCCGTGATTCGGGGATTGTGATCAGGACTTCTTGGCAGCGGCCAGTGCCTGGCTGATCCAGCCGTCGAAAGTCTTTTGATGGGCCTTGATCCAGCCGTCGGTGTGACGCTCGATGTCGGAGGCCTTGTTCTGGCCCTGGCTCATCATGTAGTTCTGGGCGTTGATGTCGCCCACGGGCAGCTTGATGATTTCAAACAGCTTGGCGGCGGCCGGGTTCTGTTCGGCCCAGGCCTTGTTGGCCACGATTTGCTGGTTGTTGGCAATAAAGCCGTAGTTCTTGCCGTTGGCCAGCTTGGTGTCGGTGCCGGACTGCTCGCCGGGCAGCGCGGAGAACGGCACCTCCAGCCACACCACGTCCTTGCCGGGCTTGAGCACATTGCTCACCCAGTAGGGCGTCCAGGTGTAGTAGAGGATGGGCTTGCCGGCCTTGTAGCGTGTGATGGTGTCGGCCATCAGCGCCGAATAGGTGCCCTGCTTGTGAGTGACCGTGTCGCGTAGCTTGTAGGCGCCGAGCTGGTGCTCGATCATGGCCTCGCAGCCCCAACCGGGCGTGCAACCTGTCAGGTCGGCCTTGCCGTCACCGTCGGTGTCGAACAGCTTGGCAATTTCGGGGTCCTTGAGCTGGTCCAGATTCGTGATCTGGTGCGCATCGGCCGTCTTCTTGTCGATCAGATAGCCCTGAGCGGCATTGGCCGAGAACACACCCTTGCGGTAGAGCTTGGCGTCGCCGCCTGCATTCTTGTAGTAGTCGGCGTGCAGCGGGTTCCAGTGATTGGCCATGAAGGTGGCGTCGCCGTTGGCCAGTGCAATATGGGCCGTGGGGTATTCCACTTCCTTCATCGGCTGGACCTCGTAGCCCAGCTTTTCCAGGGCCTTCATGACGAGCTGGGTCTGGAAGGTTTCTTCTGCAATCGAGCTCTTGAGCGGCTGGACCTTGATGCCCTTGCCTGGAAGCTCGTCGGCAGCGAAGGCGCCGGTGCTGACCATGGACAAGGCCATGGAGGCTGCGGCTGTGCTGGCAAGCAGCCAGTGACCCAGGCCGTTGCGGATGCTGGCAGTGTTGTTGGCTGTATTCATGTGTTCTCCTTGTTCTTGATTCAGATCGTCGCGGGCTTGGCGGTCTCGCTGCCTGGCTTGGGGGCCGGTGCAGAGCGCTTGTTGTCGAGCAGGCGCATGACCAGACCGGCTGGGCCCGTGGCCCACCAGCGGGCACTGCCGCGCTTGGGCTCGCCCATGGCCTGCGTGATGCGGTCCAGCACGATGGCCAGCAGCACGATGCCCAGGCCGCCGACGGTGGCCAGACCCATGTCCAGACGGCCGATACCGCGCAGCACCATCTGGCCCAGACCTCCCACGGCGATCATGGAAGCGATCACCACCATGGACAGGGACAGCATCAGCGCCTGGTTGATACCGGCCATGATGGAGGGCATGGCCAGCGGCAGCTGCACCTTCCACAGCAGCTGGGCGGGCGATGCACCGTAGGCGCGGCTGGCCTCGATCAGGTCAGGGCGTACCTGGCGAATGCCCAGATTGGTCAGGCGGATCAGCGGCGGCAGCGCAAACACGATGGTCACGATCACGCCGGGCACGTTGCCGATACCGAACAGCATCACCACCGGCACCAGATAGACGAAGGCCGGTGTGGTCTGCATGGCGTCCAGGAAGGGGCGTGTCCAGCGCTGGGCGAGGTCGCTGCTGGCCAGCAGGATGCCCACGGGCAGGCCGATGGCAATGCAGAAGAACAGCGAGGTCAGCACCAGTGCCAGGGTGACCATGGCTTCGGACCAGATGCCCAGCAGGGCCACACACAGCAGGGCCACGGCCGAGCCTATGGCCAGCTTGCGACCCGCAAACTGCCAGGCCAGCAGGGCAATCAGCAGCACCAGCGCGGGCATGGGAATGGTCTGCAACACATCGGTCACGCCGTTGAGCGTGGCGTCGATAGGCGTGCGAACGGCCTGGAAGAAGGGGCGGAAATGGTCGACGACCCAGGTAAGACCGTTGTTGATCGAGTCCTGCACGGGCAGGCCCTCGGTGGTGATCTGGTGCCAGAGCTGGCCGATGCCGCCGTCATGTTCGGGCACATCGGTGGGCGAGGGGGCGCTGAGCCAGTCGGTACTGCTGACCTGGCTGGCGGCATCGCCGCCGCTCCAGGCATCGCTGCCCGAGCCTGTATTCGCATCGGCATAGGAGGCGGCCCAGGGGTCGGCATCTGCGGCCGAGGCCGTGGCATCGGCGCTGGTGGGCTCGCTGGCGGGTGCAGAGGCTGCTGCCCACGGGTCTTCAAAGGCCGCGTTGTTGGTTTCTGTGTTGGGGGTATTCAGTGCGTTGTCGTTCAAATCGGCTCCCTCCTTTTATTACGCTGCGTGTCGGGCAGCTTGTGTGTTGGACGTGGGCTGGAAGTGCTGGTCCAGCTTGATGGGTGGAATTTCCTTCTGGGGCGGCGGAACCGGCGGGGTAGCCCTATCCAGGAACTTGAGCATGGTGGTGCGGCTGATCACGCCCAGGTACTTGCCGTCTTCGTCGACCACGGGCAGCGGATAGGCCGGAGCGGCCACGGCGCCGAACAGCTCGGCCACCGGGGTGTTGCTGGCGATAGGCTGCACGTCGGGGATGAAGGCGTGCTTGAGCCCCAGCAAGCCGTCGTGGCCGTGCAGCGCATCGCGCAGCGATTGCGACGAGACCATGCCCAGAAAGCGCTTGCGGGCATTGAGCACATAGGCGTAGTCGCGGTCGGAGTCTTCCAGCAGGCGCAGCGCGGCGCGGCAGCCACGGTCGCTGTGCTCGGAGATCACGGTCAGCGCCTGACGGGCGATGTCGGAGGCCTTGAATACGGCTGCCGCATCCACGCCCTGGATGAAGGTGCGCACATAGTCATTGGCCGGGTTGCGCAGAATCTCGTCGGGCGTGCCGACCTGCTGCACCATGCCGTCCTTCATGATGGCGATGCGGTCGCCAATGCGCATGGCTTCGTCCAGATCGTGGGAGATGAAGACGATGGTGCGGCGCTTGATTTCCTGCAGACGCAACAGTTCGGACTGCATTTCGGTGCGGATGATGGGATCCAGCGCCGAGAAGGCCTCGTCCATCAGCAGGATGGAGGGGTCGGAGGCCAGCGCACGGGCCAGACCCACGCGCTGCTGCATGCCGCCGGAGAGCTCGTCAGGGTAGCTGGCGCCCCAGGCGTCCAGCCCCACCTGCTCCAGGGCATCCTGCGCCTGCTGCTGGCGTGTGGCGCGGTCCACGCCGGCCAGCTCCAGGCCAAAGGCCGTGTTGTCCAGCACCGTGAGGTGGGGCATGAGCGCAAAGGACTGGAACACCATGGAGATGTCCTTGCGGCGCAGTGCGCGCAGTTCCTTGTCGTTGAGCGCATTGATGTCCTGGCCGTCGACCAGGATACGGCCGCTGGTGGGCTCGATCAGGCGGTTGAGCATGCGCACCAGGGTGGACTTGCCCGAGCCCGAAAGGCCCATGACCACGAAGATTTCACCGGCTTCGATGGTGAAGTCGGCGTCGAACACGCCGATGGATTGCCCGGTCTGGGCAAGGATCTCCTGCTTGCTCAGGCCCTGTTTCACCAGGCTGAGAGCGGTTTTCGGGTCGTTGCCGAAGACCTTGAAGACATGATCGATAGCGATTTGCTTGGCCACTGTGGCGTTCTCCTTTTTGATGGGATGGAACACAGTCCAGCGCCCACGACCGGTAATGCCGGTGGGCGCTGGCGCACAAGCCAAAATAAAAGCCCTGATGCCGCAGCGCAGCCCGGTCTGGTGGACAGGACTGCGCAATGCAGATGGCGCAGCGATGGCGCCGAGTTTTCAGCCCGGATGGCACAGCCAGGTGTGCGCAAGAGCTGGCAAATTGGAAGAAGCAGCTGGCTGGCAGAGCTGGTACCGACTGGCACGCATCTGCACGGCTTCTTGTCAGGCCAACCCCGGCACATCGGCCGGGGAGAGCCCCCTACATCAGGGCCGTGTTTCGGCCCGGTTGACGGGGCTGCGCCAAAGAGCGGCAAGCGCTCTTGAATTGACACAACGATCCGCCGGGAAGTGAGTCAACCGCATCTCAACAATGCGTTGACGACCTGCACGGCAGGTTGTAAATGACTTTTTAATATATCGAATTGAGTTTTATGCGTCAAATACAGCTGTAAGCTTTGCCCTCAGCATCCGCCGGAAATGGCGCCGCTGAAACATTCGCATACGTAAAAATAGCTGGCGCAAGTCATTGATAGATAAGGACTTGCGCTGGATTGATGGATTATTTTTGACGGTTGTCAGCTTTGGGCGAGCTTTGCGCTCGCTGAAGACATGAAAAAAGCCCCTTCATGGACAACCATGCGGGGCTTTTTTGGGGAGCAGTGCGGCTTCAGTGGTGAGCGCTTTGGGTGAGCTTGTCCGTCAGCGCAATGGCCAGGGCGCTGAGCAGGAAGACCACGTGGATGATGGTCTGCCACATCAGCACCTGGACTTCATAGCTGCCGGCATTGATGAAGCTCTTGAGCAGGTGGATGGAGCTGATGCCGATGATGGACAGCGCCAGTTTGACCTTGAGCACCGAGGCATTCACATGGCTCAGCCACTCGGGCTGGTCGGGATGGGACTCCAGGCCCATGCGGCTGACAAAGGTTTCGTAGCCGCCCACGATGACCATGATCAGCAGGTTGGAGATCATGACCACATCGATCAGGGCCAGTACCACCAGCATGATGATGGTTTCGTTCAGATGGGTGATCTGGACATCGCTTTTGTAGCCGATATTGGTGATCAGGGCATGCAGGGCTTCCTGGTTGCCGAAGACCGCCTCCACCAGATGCCAGAGTTCCACCAGAAAGTGCCAGACATAGACACCCTGCGCGGCAATCAGGCCCAGGTACAGCGGCAGCTGCAGCCAGCGGCTGGCAAAGATCAGCGAGGGCAGGGGACGCAATACGCCGGAAGGCTGGTAGCCGCCAGGCGGCGTGTGGTGGGTGGAGTTGCCTGCTTCGTCGGAAGGGATGCGGCTCATGATGTGTATGCGGGGCTGGCTGTATGCGATGGGTGGGCAACGGGATGCCGCCACCTTGTAAGACTGGTTTTGCTGGGGCCGCGTCCCGGACTGCCTGCGCTTTCGAGAGCTGGCCGCAACATGGGCCCCGGCCTCTGCAGCAGCAGGTGCGCGATTTTAAGGGTTTGTTCCGGGGTGTTTTGAGAAAAGTGCAAGCAAATCAACACCAAGCAGTTGCTTTCTGCTGCAAAAATGGGAGCGAATGACGGGCTTGACGGCGCGCAGAAGCCGCTTCTCAATTTCAGTCAGTGGGGTGTAAGACCGAGCCTTGACAGTACACCCACAATTATTTCATTGCTTATGCATCAGGAGACAAAACGATGAGCGCTGCGACATCAACCATCGAATCCGTGCTGGTGGAAAACCGTGTGTTCCCGCCCCCTGCGGATTTCGCCGCCAAGGCCCGCATCTCGGGCATGGCGCAGTACCAAGCCTTGTGCGACGAAGCCGAACGCGACTATGAAGGCTATTGGGCGCGGCTGGCCCGCGAGAACGTGCAGTGGACCAAGCCCTTCACCCAGGTGCTGGACCAGAGCAACCCGCCGTTCTACAAATGGTTTGCCGACGGCGAGCTCAACGCCAGCGCCAACTGTCTGGACAAGCACATGGGCACGCCCGTGGAAAACAAGACGGCCATCATCTTTGAAGCCGACGGCGGCGAAGTCACCAAGGTCACTTACAAAGAGTTGCTCGCCCGCGTGAGCCAGTTCGCCAATGCGCTCAAGGCACGCGGCGTGCAAAAGGGCGATCGTGTGCTGATCTACATGCCCATGACCATCGAGGGCGTGGTGGCCATGCAGGCCTGCGCACGTATCGGCGCCACGCATTCCGTGGTGTTCGGCGGTTTCTCGGCCAAGGCTGTGCAGGAGCGCATTGTGGACGTGGGTGCCAGTCTGGTCGTCACTTCCAACTACCAGATGCGTGGCGGCAAGGAGCTGCCGCTCAAGGCCATCGTCGACGACGCGCTTGCGCTGGGCGGCTGCGAAGCCGTCAAGAGCGTGCTGGTCTATGAGCGCACGGCCAGCGTCTGCAATATGGTCGCGGGCCGCGACATCAGCTTCACCGAGGCATTGGCCGGCCAGTCCACCGAGTGCGAGGCTGTGCCCGTCAATGCCGAGCATCCGCTCTTCATCCTCTACACCAGCGGCTCCACCGGCAAGCCCAAGGGCGTGCAGCATGCCACCGGCGGCTATGTGCTGTGGGCCAAGCAGACTTTCGAGTGGACCTTTGATGTCAGGGACAGCGATGTCTTCTGGTGCACGGCCGACATCGGCTGGATCACCGGCCACAGCTATGTGGCCTATGGCCCGCTGGCGGCCGGTGCCACGCAGATCGTGTTCGAAGGCGTGCCGACCTTCCCCAATGCGGGCCGCTTCTGGCAGATGATCGAGCGTCACCAGTGCAGCATCTTCTACACGGCCCCCACGGCCATCCGCTCGCTGATCAAGGCGGCTGACTCCGACCCCAGCGTCCACCCGAAGAACTGGAATCTGTCCAGCCTGCGTCTGCTGGGCTCGGTGGGCGAGCCCATCAACCCCGAAGCGTGGATGTGGTATCACAAGCATGTGGGCGGCGAGCGCTGCCCCATCGTGGACACCTTCTGGCAGACCGAGAACGGCGGCCACATGATCACGCCGCTGCCCGGTGCTACGCCTCTGGTGCCCGGCTCCTGCACCTTGCCTCTGCCCGGCATCACGGCGGCCATCGTCGATGAGGCAGGCAACGAGATCCCCAACGGAGCAGGCGGCATCCTGGTGGTGAAAAAGCCCTGGCCCTCGATGATTCGTACTATCTGGGGCGACCCCGAGCGCTTCAAGAAGAGCTACTTCCCCGACGAGCTCAAGGGCTACTACCTGGCTGGCGACGGCGCCGTGCGCAGCGAAGACCGTGGCTACTTCCGCATCACGGGCCGTATCGACGATGTGCTCAATGTCTCGGGGCACCGCATGGGCACCATGGAAATCGAGTCGGCCCTGGTGGCCAAGACCGATCTGGTGGCCGAGGCCGCGGTGGTCGGCCGTCCCGACGACCTGACCGGGGAAGCCATCTGCGCCTTTGTGGTGCTCAAGCGCGGCAAGCCCACGGGCGAAGAGGCCAGGCAGATCGCGACCGAGCTGCGCAACTGGGTGGCCAAGGAGATCGGCCCGATTGCCAAGCCCAAGGACATCCGCTTCGGCGACAACCTGCCCAAGACCCGCAGCGGCAAGATCATGCGCCGCCTGCTGCGCTCGCTGGCCAAGGGCGAGGCGATTACCCAGGACACCAGCACCTTGGAGAATCCGGCAATCCTCGAGCAATTGTCGGAGACCAATTGAGCCGGAGAATGCGGCTGATCTGAACGCATCATGACGACAGGGCCGCTGGCAACAGCGGCTTTGTCATTTCTGGCGCTTGCTGACGCAAGCCGATGCGATCTTGGGTTACAACAAGGCATCTCGGAGTACAAGGAGAAGAGCATGAACTTTCGCACCATCTGCATTGCCATCATCGTGGCCCTGATTGCCGTGTTGGCCGCTTTCAACTGGACGGCGCTGTCCACGCCTGCAACGGTTTCGCTCGGTCTGACCGAAATCCAGGCACCGCTGGGCGTGCTCATGCTGGCGCTGACGATTTTGCTGAGCGTGTTCTTCATCGCCTATGTGCTTTGGATGCAGGGCTCGGTGCTGCTGGAGGCGCGCCGCCACGCCAAGGAGATGCAGGCCCAGCGCGATCTGGCCGACAAGGCCGAGGCTTCGCGTTTCACCGAGCTGCGCAGCGTGCTCGAAGCCTTGCATGCCAGGGACAAGGAAGAGGTGATGGCCCGGCTCGACGTGCTGGAGGCGCATCTGGTGCAGCGCGCCCAGGAGTCGGACAACAGCACGGCAGCCTATGTGGGGCAGCTGGAGCAGCAGGTGCACCAGATCAATCGCTGACAATGCAGTATTGATAGCTGCAATCGCTTTATCTGCAAGCGATTGAGGCGTATTCGGCATGAAAAAAGCCGCTGCAGTGCAGCGGCTTTTTCGTGGACGCGGGTCGAATTACTTCTTGTCGTTACCCAGCTGTGGCAGAGCGTTGGCGCTGCTCACGCTCAGCAGGCCGGCTTGCGAGTAGATGGCCAGCTTGGCGCGGGTGTCGATCAGGTCCAGGTTGCGCATGGTCAGCTGGCCGATGCGGTCGATGGGGCTGAAAGGCGCATCTTCGACCTTTTCCATGGACAGACGCTCGGGAGCGTAAGTCAGGTTGGGCGATTCGGTGTTCAGAATGGAGTAGTCGTTGCCGCGGCGCAGTTCCAGCGTCACGGTGCCGGTCACGGCGCGGGCCACCCAGCGCTGCGAGGATTCGCGCAGCATGATGGCCTGGGGGTCGAACCAGCGGCCCTGGTACAGCAGACGGCCCAGGCGCAGGCCGTTGATGCGGTACTGCTCGATGGTGTCTTCGTTGTGGATGCCCGTCACCAGGCGCTCATAGGCAATGTGCAGCAGGGCCATGCCGGGGGCTTCGTAGATGCCGCGGCTCTTGGCTTCGATGATGCGGTTTTCGATCTGATCGCTCATGCCCAGGCCGTGGCGGCCGCCGATGCGGTTCAGCTCCAGGAACACTTCCACGGCATCGGTGTATTCCTTGCCGTTGATGGCCACGGGGCGGCCTTCTTCGAAGGTGATCGAGACTTCTTCTGCCTTGACTTCGACTTCGGGCTTCCAGAAAGCCACGCCCATGATGGGGTTCACGATGCGGATGCCGGAGTTCAGGAACTCCAGATCCTTGGCTTCGTGGGTGGCGCCCAGCATATTGGAATCGGTGGAATAGGCCTTCTCGGCCGACATCTTGTAGCCGAAACCTTCCTTGGTCATGAAGGCCGACATTTCGGCACGGCCGCCCAGCTCGTCGATGAAGTTGCTGTCCAGCCAGGGCTTGTAGATCTTCAGCGCGGGGTTGGTGAGCAGGCCGTAGCGGTAGAAGCGCTCGATGTCGTTGCCCTTGAAGGTAGAACCGTCACCCCAGATGTTGACGTCGTCTTCCTTCATGGCGGCCACCAGCATGGTGCCGGTCACGGCACGGCCCAGGGGCGTGGTGTTGAAGTAGGTGATGCCGCCGGTGGAAATGTGGAAGGCGCCGGACTGGATGGCGGCAATGCCTTCGTTGGCCAACTGGGGGCGGCAGTCGATCAGACGGGCCTTTTCTGCGCCATATTCCATCGCCTTGCGGGGAATTTCGTCGTAATCGGCTTCGTCGGGCTGGCCCAGGTTGGCCGTGTAGGCGTAGGGCAGGGCACCCTTGTTCTTCATCCAGCGCAGGGCGGCAGAGGTGTCCAGGCCGCCGGAGAAGGCGATGCCGACCTTCTGGCCGACGGGAACATGTTGCAGAATGGTTTCCATGAGATTTCTCTTCAAAGTGATAGCTGCAAGCGCTTGATGGGTAAGCGATTGGGGCTGAAAAGGCTTGAAATTCTCGGGTCTGGCCCAAAGCCGGGCCAGGCGCGGATCAGGCGTAGTGGCAGATGTAGTGGTAAGCCTCGGTCACGCGGATGTCGAACTTGGAGTTCGCGGGAATCTGGAAGCTCTCGCCGGCCGAGGACTTCTTCCACTCGTCGCTGCCGTCGAGCTTGTATTCGCAGGAGCCGCCCACGCATTCCATGATTTCTGCAGCTGCGGTGCCAAAGGTCAGCGTTGCAGGCAGCACCACGCCCACCGACTTCTTGGTGCCGTCGGCCAGCGTGAAGCTGTGGCTGACGCACTTGCCGTCAAAGTAAACATTGGCCTTGGTGGTGAGGCTGACGCCTGCGATGGTTTCGGTGGTCATGGAAGAAGTACGCTGTGCGTGGTCGAAGATCAAAAGCATTGATTTTAGGCCACGGGATTTGCACCTGCGCGAATGCCCGGCAAAGGCAGGAAAAACAAGAGCCCCGTGAAGGGGCTCCTGGGCGGCCTGCAGGCCGGATCGACTCGGGTCAGCGGCGCCAGCCGTGGCCGCCATGACCACCGTGCCAGCCCGGACGGTAGCCGGGTCGGTAGTAGTGGCCGGGGCGGGTGGCGTAGTAGGCACCCGCACCAATGGCTGCGCCGATCAGCAGAGGTGCCACATAGTCAGAGGCCGAATAGGTCGAGCCTACCGAGTAGGTGGGCGCCACGGGCTGAGGGGCGTAGTAGCCGCTGTCGTAATTCTGCGGGTAGCTGGTGCTGTAGGCGCCCTGGGGAGGCGTCTGGGTGCTGTAGTAGCCGTCGTTGCTGTAGACCGGGTCGTTGGCCACGGGCTGCACATTCAGCGCAATCCATTGGCCGGGAGGGTTGGCGGTCTGCGTGGTGTAGCTGCGACCGTTGTACTCATAGGTCACGTTGTAGCCCACGGTGCGGTTCTGGTAGAAGGTCTGCGTGCTGCACTGGCGCATGTTCTGGTACTGCACCGGGCCGGAGGCTTCGGCCTGGTTGCCCAGCATGGCGCCGCCGACGACACCAGCAGCCGTGGCCGCTGCACGGCCGCCACCACCGCCGATGGCATTGCCTATCAGGCCGCCGGCAATGGCTCCGACCACGGCACCTGCACCGGTGGGGCGAGGAGCGACCGCCACCGGCTGGTCGCTGCAGACTTGCTGCGGCACGGCGACCTGCTGGGTGATGGGGGTCGAGGACAGCACGCGGCCACGTTCCTGGGCATAGGCCCCGGTGGCGGCCACGGCGGTCAAGGTCAAAACTGCCAGAGTTTTCATCAACATCTCTCCTGTCTCTGAAGCTTTAACGCATCAGATCACCAAAAAGTTTAGGGGATCTGCGTAAATTCAAGCTCTCGGCCCCGTAAAACTAGGTAAAGCAATGTGTGAATGTGAGCGGTTGCTCAGGCGCTTCGCTTCGTATTCCAGTCATCGGCCTTGAAGCCGACGGTGATTGTCCCATCGGCCCACTCCACCACGGGGCGCTTGATGGTGCTGGCGTTTTCCTGCATCACGGCGGCGGCACTGGTCGCGTCCACGGCACTGTTCCTGGTCGTGTCATCGAGCTTGCGCCAGGTCGTGCCCTGGCGGTTGAGCAGCTTTTCCCAGCCCACGGCCTGCATCCACTGGGGCAGGCGCTCGGCGGGAACGCCTTGCTTCTTGAAGTCGTGGAACTGGTAAGTAATACCTTGCTCACTGAGCCAGCTGCGTGCTTTCTTGACGGTGTCGCAGTTGGGGATGCCGTAGACGGTGGTGATCTTGCTCATGGTGTTCGGTATCGGTGAAACGGTTGGAGTCAGATGTAACGCATTTGCCAAGTGCCGGCAGCCATAGGGCCTCTGACAGTGGGTGACAATAGCGCCCAGTATGCACACCATATTTCCCACCTTGGATGCCTGGCTGGCTTATTGCGAGCGCCTGCATCCCCAGAACATCGCCCTGGGTCTGGATCGCGTGCGTGAAGTCGCACAGCGCATGGGCCTGCAATTCGACTGCCCCGTCATCACGGTGGCCGGCACCAATGGCAAGGGCTCGACCTGCGCCATGCTGGAAGCCGTGGCACTGCAGTCCGGCTATCGCCCCGGTGTCTATACCTCGCCGCATCTGGTTCACTTTGAAGAGCGCTGCCGTGTGGGCGGCGAGATCGTCAAGACCGAGGAACTGATCCCGCATTTTGAAGCAGTGGAGCAGGCCAGGGTCAAGGATGGCAAAGAGGTTGCACTCACCTACTTCGAGTTCACCACGCTGGCAATATTGCGCCTGATGAGTCTGTCCAGGCTGGATGTGGCGATTCTGGAAGTTGGCCTGGGAGGCAGGCTCGATGCCACCAACATCATCGATGCCGACTGCGCCATCATCACCAGCATCGATCTCGATCACATGGAACTGCTGGGCCCGGACCGCGAAAGCATAGGCCGCGAAAAAGCCGGCATCATGCGCGCCGGTCGTCCCGTCATCGTCAGCGACCCGGTGCCGCCGCAAAGCGTGATCGATCACGCGGCCGAAATCGGTGCCGACCTCTGGCGCTTCGGCAAGGACTTCAACTACGATGGCGACAAGCAGCAATGGGGCTGGGCCGGCCGTGGCCGCCGCTATGCGGGACTGGCCTATCCGGCGCTGCGCGGCGCCAATCAGCTGATGAATGCATCCGGCGTGCTGGCAGCCTATGAAGCCATTCGCGGCAAGCTGCCGGTGACGGCGCAGGCCGTGCGCACGGGCTTGTCCATGGTGGAGCTGCCCGGCCGCTTCCAGATCGTTCCCGGCCAGCCTACGCTGGTGCTGGATGTGGCGCACAACCCGCACTCGGTGGCGGCGCTCACGGCGAATCTCGATGCCATGGGCTACTTCCCGACCACACATGCCGTATTCGGCGCCATGGCCGACAAGGACTGGGAGCCCATGCTCACCAAGGTGGGGCCGCTGGTCGATCGCTGGTACTTTACCGACCTGCCCACGCCGCGTGCGGACTCCGCGGAAAACCTCAAGGCCAAGCTGCAGCAGTTGCAGGCCCAGGGCGTGATCCGCAAAGATGTGAGCATGCAGACCTTTGCCAATCCCCAGCAGGCCCTGGATGCAGCAGTGGCGGCCTCGGAGGCGGCTGATAGAATCGTGGTCTTTGGATCGTTCTTTACCGTGGGCGGAGTGTTGCAAAACGGCACGCCTCGTCTGAACGCCAAACACCTGACTCACTGAGTCAGCGGCCTGCCGCTCCGGCTCTTGCCGGGTGGCAGGCCTCAACAAGTCCTCACTCATGGCATTTTTCAATTTCCGTTGGCCTGGCAAAAAAGACGAAGCCGAGTCCGTGGCCGGAGCCAAGCGCCCCAGTCGCCTGGCCCAGGGCGAAAGCGTGGAAGCCATGCGGCGCCGCGCACGCCATCGCCTCATCGGGGCGGCCGTGCTGGTGCTGATCGGTGTGGTGGGCTTCCCGCTGTTGTTCGATACGCAGCCACGTCCCATCCCGGTCAATATCCCGATTGAAATTCCCGATCAGGCCAATTCGGCCCCCGAGGTCGTGCCTGGCACCCAGGTGGCGAGCCAGACGGCCTCACCGTCAGGGCGTGTTGCTGCCAATGCTTCCCTGGATGACGGCGAAGAAGTGCTTGCGCCCTCGGCCAAGCCTGCCACCCCTGCGGCTGCCGCCATTGCGCCGGCTGCTCCTGTGGTGGGGGCTGCTGTGACAGCGGCAGCCGTTGGCACTGCCGCTGTGGTGGCATCTCAGGTCAGGCCCGAGCCCAAACCAGAAGTCAAACCTCAGCCCAAGCCCGAGGTAAAGCCTGAGCGCAAGCCGGAGCCCAAGCCCGAAAAGCCCAAGGCCGAGGTCAAGCCAGAGGTCAAACCCGAGATCAAGAAGCCGGAAGCCAAACCCGAGCCCAAGCACAAGCCTGAAGCACCCAAGGTGGACGAGGCCGCCCGTGCCCGTGCACTGCTGGAGGGGCGCAGTACCTCGGAAGCTGCTGCGGCCAAGGAGGCTGCAGCGACCAACGAGCGCTTTATCGTTCAGATCGGCGCCTTCGCTGAAGTCGGCAAGGCCAACGAAATCAAGGGCAAGCTGGGGGCCGGAGCCTTTACCCAGACCGTGGATACCAAGGACGGCAAGCGCACACGAGTTCGCATGGGGCCTTTCAAGAGCCGCGAGGAAGCCGAGAAGGCTGCGGCCAGGGCCAAGTCCCTGGGCTTGCCCGCATCGGTGTTCAAGGCTTGAGCCCGGTTCTTCGGCAACGGTTTGATTGATGAGCACGCTGGACTGGATGTTTGTGGCCGTTGTGCTGGCCTCCTTGTTGCTAGGAGCCTGGCGCGGTCTGGTCTACGAAGTCCTGTCTCTGCTGGGCTGGGTGGTGGGCTTTGTGGTCGCACGCAGTTGGGCGCAAGAGGTGGCGGTATGGCTGCCGCTGGACGGCTGGGACATGCAGCTGCGCTATGCGGCAGGCTTTGTGCTGCTGCTGGTGGGATCCATGTTCGCCTGGGGAGTGATCTCCTGGCTGTCCAAGCAGTTGATTGAAGCCGTGGGGCTGAGGCCTGTGGATCGCACCCTGGGCGCATTGTTCGGCGTCCTGCGCGGGGGGCTGCTGCTGCTGGTGCTGGCACTGGTGATCCAGTACACGCCGCTGCACAAGGCCTTGTGGTGGCAGGACTCGGCTCTGGCGCCCTGGCTGAGCGAGGTGCTGGGCTGGGCGTTGCCGGCACTGCCGCAGGAGTGGGGGCAGTATCTGCCTAAGGCTTCCTCTTGAAGCGAAGTTTTTTGCCGCAATTTACCTCAGGGTGGAAAGTGGCTAAGGCGCTTGCTGTAAAACGCAGTGGGTGCCGACGAGAGTTTGGTGTTGGCGTGATCCGCCATGCCGGATATCAAAGCGCAGGCTAGCCAATGGGTGGCGAAGCAGGCGAGTGTGGCGAAGGGCGACTTTCGCGAACAGATGGAACGCAACTATGTGTGGAATCGTTGGTGTGGTGAGCACCACACCCGTGAATCAGCTGATTTATGACGCTTTGCTGCTGCTGCAGCACCGTGGGCAGGATGCAGCCGGCATCGTGACCCAGCAGGAACGCAAGTTCTTCATGCACAAGGCCAAGGGCATGGTGAAGGATGTGTTCCGCACCCGCAATATGCGGGCTCTGCCCGGTGATGTGGGTCTGGGTCAGGTGCGTTATCCCACGGCAGGCAATGCCTCCAGCGAGGAAGAGGCTCAGCCCTTCTACGTGAATGCGCCCTTCGGTATCGTCATGGTGCACAACGGCAATCTCACCAATGCCAAGCAGCTGCGCCGCGAACTGGCGGATACCGATCACCGCCACACCAATACCGAAAGCGACTCCGAAGTCCTGCTCAACGTGCTGGCACACG
Source organism: Comamonas testosteroni TK102 (assembly GCF_000739375.1). Classification (NCBI taxonomy): domain Bacteria; kingdom Pseudomonadati; phylum Pseudomonadota; class Betaproteobacteria; order Burkholderiales; family Comamonadaceae; genus Comamonas; species Comamonas testosteroni. Next base: position 1,874,357 of record NZ_CP006704.1, read on the forward strand.
AGATCGGGCGCGCCTCCAGCGGCGCGCCGCTGCAGAGCGAGGAAATCTTCAAGGCCGTGCGTGCGGTGCACAAGCGCATCAAGGGCTCCTACGCCGTGATCGCGCTGATCGCCGGTTACGGCCTGCTGGCCTTCCGCGATCCCTTCGGCATTCGTCCGCTGTGCATGGGGCGCGGCAATGATGGCACCATCATGCTGGCCAGCGAGTCCGTGGCACTGGAAGGTACAACCCATCAGTTCGAGCGCGACATCGCTCCCGGCGAAGCGATCTTTGTGCACAACGACGGCCGTATCGAAAGCCAGCAATGCGCTGAAAAGACCCAGCTCAATCCCTGCGTGTTCGAGTATGTGTATCTGGCACGTCCCGACTCCACCATGGACGGCATCTCGGTCTATCAGGCCCGCCTGAACATGGGTGAGACGCTGGCCAAGCGCGTGATCTCCATGGTGCCTCCCAATGAAATCGATGCGGTGATTCCCATCCCCGAATCGAGCCGCCCCAGCGCCATGCAACTGGCCCAGCTGCTGGGCAAGCCCTATCGCGAAGGGTTTGTGAAGAACCGCTATGTGGGTCGCACCTTCATCATGCCCGGCCAGGGCGCACGCAAGAAGTCGGTGCGCCAGAAGCTCAACGCCATCAGCAGCGAGTTCAAGGGCCGCAATGTGCTGCTGGTCGATGACTCCATCGTGCGCGGCACCACCTCCAAGGAAATCGTGCAGATGGCGCGCGATGCAGGTGCCAACAAGGTGTATCTGGCCTCGGCTGCGCCTCCTGTGCGTCACCCCAACGTGTATGGCATCGACATGCCCACGCGCTCCGAGCTGGTGGCTCACGGCCGTACGGTCGAGGAAATTCGCCAGGTCATCGGCTGCGATGCCCTGATCTATCAGGACGTGGAAGCGATGAAGCAGGCCGTGGGCAAGATCAATGCCCAGGTGAGCGGTTTCGAGGCATCGTGTTTCGACGGCATCTACATCACCGGCGATATCTCCGATGAGGAGGTGACGGCGCTCAACGAGGGCCGCAACCGCGGCAGCGAAGAGGAGAGCGAAGACACTTCGCGCCTTTCCCTGCCCAATGCTCAGGAAAGCTGAGCGTTAAAGCGCAGCGAATGACCGAGTCGGAAAGGGTTGCTTAGGCAACCCTTTTCATTCGGGAGGACAATGGCAGAGCCGCGCGGTCAGTGTGCTCTTTAATAGTGAGCTCACGACGTATGTCCATAAAGCGTTTGAGTCTGATTTGACTCGGATTTTTTGGAATGTGAGCAAGGCATATTCAAAGACCGGCACGGCGAGTGCCGCCGGTCAAGCTGGTAGAGCAGCATGCGTGCGGGCCTGATTGGCGGTCTGCAGCGGACTCATGACCGGTACCAACCATCTGGATTTGACGATTGTGACCAACAAGACATTACCCGAAGGTTTGCATCCTGAAACTCTGGCCGTGCGCGAAGCGGTCGAGCGCAGCCAGTGGGGCGAACATTGCGAAGCCCTGTACATGACCAGCAGCTTTGTGCAGCCCGATGCGGCGACCGCAGCGCGCCGCTTTGCCAATGAAGAGCCGGGCTTCACCTATAGCCGCACCGGCAACCCCACGGTCACCAGCTTTGAGAAGCGTCTGGCGGCCATGGAGGGTACGGAATGTGCGGTCGCGACTTCCACCGGTATGTCGGCCATCTTGCTGGTGGCGCTGACGGCGCTCAAGACAGGCGATCACGTGATCTGCTCGCAGTCCATGTTTGGCTCCACCATCAAGCTGCTGGGAACCGAGATGGCACGCTTCGGCGTGGAAACCACGTTTGTCTCGCAGACCGATATCGAAGCCTGGAAGGCGGCCATCAAGCCCAATACGCGCATGCTGTTTGCCGAGACGCCCACCAACCCGTTGACCGATCTCTGCGACATCGCTGCGCTGGCCGAGCTGGCACACGCCAACAACGCGCTGCTGGCCGTGGACAACAGCTTCGCCACTCCCGTGCTGCAGCAGCCCGTGAAGTTCGGCGCCGACCTCGTCGTGCATTCGGGCACCAAGTTCCTCGACGGCCAGGGCCGTGTCATGGCTGGTGCAGTTTGCGGCACCATTGCGCTGGTGGACAAGGTCATGGGCACTTTCTTGCGCAGCGGTGGTCTGAACATCGCTCCCTACAACGCCTGGACGGTGATGAAGGGCCTGGAAACCCTGGCTTTGCGTGTCAAGGCGCAAAGCGCTGCGGCGCTGGAGTTTGCCGCTTGGCTGGAAGCCCATCCCAAGGTGGCGCATGTCTACTACCCGGGCCTCAAGAGCCATCCTCAGCACGAGCTGGCCATGCGCCAGCAAAACGGCATGGGCGGTGCCGTGCTGGCGTTCGACGTGGTGGGCGAGGGTGCCGAGCAACTGCGTGCCAATGCCTTCCATGTGGTGGACAGCACGCGTCTGTGCTCGATTACGGCCAACCTCGGTGATGTGAAGACCACCATCACCCATCCCGCCAGCACCTCGCATGGTCGTCTGACCGAGGACCAGCGTCAGGCTGCCGGCGTGGGTCAGGGTCTGATTCGTATTTCCGTGGGCCTTGAGCATCTGGAAGACCTCAAGGTCGACCTGGCTCGTGGACTGGATACGCTGTGAAACACCCCCTGAGTCGCTTCGCGCCTTGTCCCTCAAGGGGGGCGATGCCTGCGCTGCGAGGCGGCTCTTGCTCGGCATCTCCGACCGAGGCTGCGCGCGCATCAAGCGCCACAGCCTTGGCGCAGGGAATGCCGTACAAGGATTTCTGATATGACAAACAAAATTCGCACCCGCTTTGCCCCTTCGCCCACGGGCTTCATCCATCTGGGCAATATTCGTTCCGCTCTCTATCCCTGGGCTTTTGCGCGCGCCAATGGCGGCGACTTCGTGCTGCGCATCGAAGACACCGATCTGGAACGTTCCACCCAGGCTTCCGTGGACGTGATCCTGGAAGGCATGGAATGGCTGCAACTGGACCACGACGAAGGTCCGTTCTATCAGATGCAGCGCATGGACCGCTACAAGCAAGTGCTGGCCACGCTGCAGGAAAAGGGCTATGTCTACCCCTGCTATATGAGCATGCAGGAGTTGGACGCACTGCGTGAAAAGCAGATGGCCGCCAAGGAAAAGCCCCGCTATGACGGTACCTGGCGCCCCGAGGAGGGCAAGGTCCTGCCCGCGATTCCCGAAGGCGTGAAGCCCGTGCTGCGCTTCAAGACTCCGCAGGCCGGCGTGGTGGGCTGGGACGACAAGTGCAAGGGCCGTATCGAGTTTCAGAACTCCGAGCTGGACGATCTGGTGATTGCCCGTCCCGACGGCACGCCCACGTACAACTTCTGCGTCTGCGTGGACGACATGGACATGAACATCACCCATGTCATCCGTGGCGACGACCATGTGAACAACACGCCGCGCCAGATCCACATCTTTGAGGCGCTGGGCGCCACCGTGCCGACCTTTGCCCATCTGCCTACCGTGCTCAATGAGCAAGGCGAGAAGATGAGCAAGCGCAACGGCGCCAAGGCCGTGACCCAGTACCGCGATGAGGGCTATCTGCCCGATGCCATGGTCAACTATCTGGCGCGTCTGGGCTGGAGCCACGGTGACGACGAAATCTTCAGCCGTGCCCAGTTCCTGGAGTGGTTCAACCTGGACCACCTGGGCCGCAGCGCCGGTCAGTTTGACGAAGCCAAGCTGCGCTGGGTCAATGCCCAGCATCTGAAGGCCATGGACGACGCCGAGCTGGCCAAACTGGTCAAGCCCTTTGTCGTCAAGGCGGGTGTGGCCGAGAGCCTGATCGATGCCGATGACCGTCTGGTGCGCATTGCTGCCTTGTTCAAGGATCGTTGCGAGACCCTGGTGGATCTGGCCAACTGGGCCAAGGTCTTCTATGTGGACAGCGTGGAGCGCAATGCGGAAGACTACGCCAAGCATGTCACCGAGGCGGCCAACCCCGTGCTGGATGCATTTGCGGCCGTGGTGGAAAACGTGGAATGGACCAAGGAAGCCATTGCGGCAGCGATCAAGGAGTTGCTCAAGGCGCAGGGTGTGAAGATGCCTGTGCTGGCCATGCCCGTACGTGTTCTGACCGTGGGCACAGCCCATACGCCCTCGGTCGATGCAGTGCTGGAATTGCTTGGACGTGAAAAAGTTATCGCGCGTTTGAAAAATCGCTAAAAACCTGTCTATAATTCGAGTCTCTGCAAAACGCGACTGATTAAAAGGTTGTCTTGCAGAGAGTTTTGGGGGTATAGCTCAGCTGGGAGAGCGCTTGCATGGCATGCAAGAGGTCATCGGTTCGATCCCGTTTACCTCCACCAAAATTTAATGACGGCGAGTCGCAAGACTCGAATCGTTCTAGGAATTGACCCTATCGTCTAGAGGCCTAGGACATCACCCTTTCACGGTGAGTACCGGGGTTCGAATCCCCGTAGGGTCGCCAAGTTTGAAGCGCTTGCAGCTACATGATATGTAGCAAAGCTTCCTGCCAGGAGTGGTAGTTCAGTTGGTTAGAATACCGGCCTGTCACGCCGGGGGTCGCGGGTTCGAGTCCCGTCCACTCCGCCAGTTTGGCTAGTCGCTTGATTCAAAAAGCGCCTTTATTTTTAGAAGGCGCTTTTTTAATCGGTGCGAAAGCAAAGATTCTAGGTTATGACCCTATCGTCTAGAGGCCTAGGACATCACCCTTTCACGGTGAGTACCGGGGTTCGAATCCCCGTAGGGTCGCCAAGTTTGAAGCGCTTGCAGCTATATAATATGTAGCAAAGCTTCCTGCCAGGAGTGGTAGTTCAGTTGGTTAGAATACCGGCCTGTCACGCCGGGGGTCGCGGGTTCGAGTCCCGTCCACTCCGCCACAGTTTTTGGGGGTATAGCTCAGCTGGGAGAGCGCTTGCATGGCATGCAAGAGGTCATCGGTTCGATCCCGTTTACCTCCACCAAAATTTAATGACGGCGAGTCGCAAGACTCGAATCGTTCTAGGAATTGACCCTATCGTCTAGAGGCCTAGGACATCACCCTTTCACGGTGAGTACCGGGGTTCGAATCCCCGTAGGGTCGCCAAGTTTGAAGCGCTTGCAGCTACATGATATGTAGCAAAGCTTCCTGCCAGGAGTGGTAGTTCAGTTGGTTAGAATACCGGCCTGTCACGCCGGGGGTCGCGGGTTCGAGTCCCGTCCACTCCGCCAGATTCAAAAAGCCGCAATCAAGCAATTGATTGCGGCTTTTTTCTTGCCGGTCATGCTCTTGCAAACCTGATTTGCTCCTGAGTTTCTAGCAAGATACCCTTGCCATGCAAGTGCTATGGCGATACGCTATCGTTCACCCTTACAGATGTTGACAAAAGTTTTTCATGTGGGAACTTTTGTTGCCGATCAGTACACCATCTTGTCACCATCGGGTCTGTTTCCCGGTGACTGTCCCTTCCCTTCATCGTTGTTCGTTTAACCACCGCTTTTCCTATCCATGCGCCCGGCGTCTTCCTTTCTGCTGTCGCTGCTGATGTTTGCCTCCATCATCGGAGTGCAGCTCATCGCCATGTGGCCCGCGGGTTCGCAAGATGTGGTGGCCATGGCTTATGTGCTCGACGCAGAGCCGCATGAGTACGGTGTCGATGTGCTGCAGGAGTTCGAGGACGATGTGGAAGACGATACGGTGGAGTTCTCTATTCACCGTCCACATCGCACTGCCGAGCTCAATCCTGCGCAGGACGATCGCAATGAACTGTTTGGCCCTCCCGAAGCGGTAGCTGTGGGTGTGGCCGATGTCCGGGTGCCTCCTCAGGAGCATGTGGTGCACCCTACCTACCCCTGGCCGGAAAGCATGCTGCGTCCGCCCAATATGAGCCTGCCGCTGGCAGGCTAGCTCCAGCGCACCTGACGACATCCACGTCGCTTTGCTTGCGCCGGGCTTGACTTTCCCGATACCTGCTGTCCCTTGTTTCAGAGCCTGCTGGCCTGGAATGTGCTTGTCTGCAGAACATGGCTCTGAGACAGGTCTGGGGCGGCTTCACCTGCTCAGGTGTAACTGATCCTGCATTGCATGCGGCGGCTGCCGCATGTGCATGACGGGGTTTCGACCCTTTCCTCACTTTATCTGCCCTCAAGAAGGCAGCTGTGTTCTATGTTCAATAGATCGAGAGTGCCGGCTTCTTTCCCGGCCAAGGCCAGCAAGAATTCTTCTGGCCCTGCACCGTTGCGCAGCCTCAAGCGCTCGGCCGTTTTCGGCATATGTCTCGCTGCAGCTCTGGCTGCGCATGCTCAGAATGCCAGCAGTGCACCACAAACCAGCGGCACGATTTCCGATCAGGTGCAGCCCAAGCTGACCCTGACGCAACTGGTGCAGACCGTGCTGGACAACAACCCTGAACTGCGCTCCGTTCAGCAGTCGAGCGTCACCGCTCAGGCGGCTGTGGTCAGCGCCGGTGCTCTGCCCAATCCCAAGCTGGAGTGGAGTCGCGGCGACAACAAGGCGCGCCTGGCATCGGCCACGCCTGGCAATGTGCAGACCATGGCGATTTCGGTTCCCATCGAAATGCCTTCGGTGCGCGCTGCGCGCATAGAAGCCGCTGAAGCCGGGCAGCGGGCATCGGTGCACCAGATTGCCGCATCGCGCAATGCCCTGATTGCCCAGGTCAAGCTCAAGGCCTATGAGGTGGTGCTGCGGCAGGCGCAGGCACAGGCTGCCTATGACGCCGTCAAGCTGCTGGAGCAGGCCCATGAGCGGGTACGCGTGCGTGTTTCCAGTGGCGAGGCAGCGCGCTACGAAATCATCAAGGCCGATGCCGAGCTGATCAACGCGCGCCAGCAGGAGCAATCTGCCCGCCTGCTGGCCGAGCAATCCCAGCTCACGCTCAATCGCCTGGCCGCAGGCCAGTTGCCCAGCCGCTTTGACCTGGCCCTGTCTTTGCAGGACCCGGTGGCCCAGGCTCAGTTGAAGAACATCAACTGGCAGTCCCATCCGGAACTGCTGCAGCTGCAGTCCGAGGTGGACAAGGCCGAAGCGCAGAAGAGCGGTGCCAAGGCCAGCCGCTGGCCGGGTCTCGAGCTGCGTTACGCACAGACGCGCGAGCCCGATATTCGCAACAACACCGTCGGCGTGAGCATGCAGATTCCTCTGTTCGACCAGCGTCGCGGCCCGATTGAGGAAGCCGCTTCGGAAGCCGAACGTGCGCGGCTGCGCATGGAAGGCCGCAGGGCCGAGCTGGAGCAGCAGATGCTGCAGGCCTGGAAGGTCATGGAGATGGCGCAGGTGCGCATCAAGGCCTTGAGCGAAGGGGCGGTGCGCGAGGCTGAATCGGCCCTGCGTGTGGCCGAAGCCGCTTACCGCTATGGCGAGCGAGGCATTCTCGATGTGCTCGATGCCCAGCGCGTGCTGCGCACGGTGCGTGCCGATCTGCTGGAAGCCCGTTATCAGCTGCAATCGGCCCGGATCGAGCTGGACTTCCTGGCCGGTCGCTATGCCGAGCCTTCCTCGCTTTGAGCTTTCAAAGTCAAGACCACGTTTTCGCATTTTTTGAATTCGCTTTATGTCTTCTCATCATCATTCCAGGACTGCGCGTCCTGCCTCTCTGGTTCTGGCACTGGCGCTGGCCGGGCTGACAACATTGACCCTGACCGGCTGCGGCAAGGACGAGCAGGCGACTGCTGCGGTTGCTGCTGCAGATACCAAGGCTGAGCTGGACCCCATGGAGGTGGTTGTCTCGGCCGAAATGGCGACCAACTTCAAGACCGCAGCGGTAGCGCAGGCCGAGGTCGCATCGGTGCAGGAAATTGCCGGTCGCATCGAAGCCAACGAGCGCAGGGTCACCCGTATCGGTGCGGCCGTGACAGGCCGTGTGACCGAGGTGCTGGCCGAAACCGGCGATCGCGTCAAAACAGGCCAGACCCTGGCGCGCGTCGCCAGCCCCGAGCTGACCACGGCTCAGCTGGCCTATATGCGTGCCAGCGCCACAGCGACTCTGGCCGAGCGCTCCGTAGAGCGGGCGCGTCAGCTGATTGCTGCAGACGTGATTGGCTCTGCAGAACTGCTGCGCCGCGAATCCGAAGTGCAGATTGCCCGCGCAGAGCTGCGGGCGGCAGGCGATCAGCTCAAGCTGATGGGCTTGTCCGCCGATGCGCTGAGCAGTTTGCGCGCCAAGGGGAATGTGGCACCGAATGCCGCCATCACGGCTTCTGCCGCCGGTATCGTGATCGAGCGCCAGGTCAGCCAGGGTCAGGTGGCACAGCCTGGAGATCCTCTGTTCACCGTGGCGGATCTATCCAACGTCTGGGTGGTCGGCGCCTTGCCCGAGCAGATTGCACGCAGCGTGCAGACTGGTCAGAACGTGCAGGTCGATGTGCCGGCGCTGGGGCTGACCGTCGAGGAGACGCCCATCTCCGGCAAGATCATCTACGTGGGTGACACCGTGTCGCCCGAAACCCGCACCGTGACCATCCGTACTCAGGTGGACAACAAGGATCTGGCGCTCAAGCCCCAGATGCTGGCCACCATGAAGATTCAGGGGGCCATGGAGAAGACTCTGGCGATCCCAGCACTGGCAGTGGTCCGCGAGAACGACAGGGACCATGTCTACGTCAAGAAGGCCGAAAACCACTACCGCCTGACTCCGGTGGAGCTGGGTGCGACGAGCGCTGGTCTGCGGCCTGTGATCAAGGGGCTGGGTGAAGGCACGCAGATCGTGGTCGAAGGTGCATTCCACCTGAACAACGAGCGCAAGCGCGCAGAACTGGAGTAAGCCCATGATTGCCTCCATGATTCGTGCCGCGCTATCGCAGCGGCTGGTGGTGGTCGTGCTGGCGCTGGTGATGTGTGGATTCGGCCTGCGTGCTGCCATGAATCTGTCGGTGGATGCCTTCCCCGATGTGACCAATGTGCAGGTTCAGGTGGCCACCGAAGCTCCCGGCCGCTCGCCCGAGGAAATCGAGCGTTTTGTGACCGTGCCTCTGGAAATTGCCATGACGGGCTTGCCCGGCCTGGCCGAGATGCGCTCGCTCAACAAGAGTGGCCTGTCCATCATCACGCTGGTGTTCACCGAAGCGACCGATGTGTACTTTGCCCGCCAGCTGGTGACAGAGCGCCTGATCGAAGTCACGCCGCGCATGCCTGAAGGCATCGTGCCGGTGCTGGGGCCGGTATCCACGGGCCTGGGCGAGGTCTACCAGTACACGCTTGATCATCCCGATGATGGCGAGCGCGAGCTGACCCAGGCGGAGCTGACGGAGCGCCGCACCATCCAGGACTGGGTGGCGCGGCCCTTGCTGCGCTCCATTCCCGGTGTGGCTGAAATCAACTCCCAGGGCGGCTATGTCAAGCAGTACCAGGTGCTGGTCGATCCTGCTCGTCTGCGTCATTACAACCTGAGCGTGCGCCAGGTGGTGCAGGCCGTGGCGGACAACAATGCCAATGCCAGCGGCGGCATTCTGCCCCAGGTGACCGAGCAGTATCTGATCCGCGGCGTGGGCATGATCCGCTCCCTGGATGACATCGGCAACATCGTGCTCAAGGAGCAGGGTGGCGTGCCGGTCTATGTGCGCGATGTGGCCAAGGTGCAGATCGATGCCGAGGTCCGCCAGGGCGCCATCATCAAGGGCGGCTATACCGAAAGCGTCTCCGGCATCGTGCTGATGATGCGCGGAGGCAATGCCAAGGAGGTAGTGACCCGCGTGAAGGAGCGCGTGGCGGAGATCAACTCCAAGGGTATGCTGCCTGGCGGTCTGCAGATCGTTCCCTACTACGACCGTACCGATCTGGTCGATTCCGCCCTCTGGACCGTGGGCAAGGTGCTGATCGAAGGCATCTTCCTGGTGGTGGTGGTGCTGTTCATTTTCCTCGGCGATGTGCGCTCCAGCCTGATCGTGGTCGCGACGCTGGTCATCACGCCGCTGACGACCTTCATACTGATGAACAGATACGGCATTTCTGCCAACCTGATGTCCTTGGGAGGGCTGGCCATTGCCATCGGCCTGATGGTGGATGCCACCGTGGTGGTGGTGGAAAACGTGTTCCACAAACTGGGGCAGGCTGGCGATTCGCGTGGCGAACGCATTCGCACCGTGCTGTCTGCCACCGTGGAAGTGGCCACGCCCACCATCTTCGGCATTGCCATCATCATTCTGGTGTTCCTGCCGCTGATGACGCTGCAAGGCATTGAAGGCAAGATGTTCGGTCCGCTGGCGCTGACCATCGCCATGGCTCTGGCCATCTCGCTGGCGGTTTCGCTGTTCCTGTCTCCTGTGCTGTGCTCCTACTTCCTCAAGGGCGGCGCAGACCACGACACCAAGCTGATCGCCTTCCTCAAGCGCCACTATCTGCGTCTGCTCGACGGCGCGACTGCGCGCAATCGCCTGACTCTGGCTGTGGCCGTGGCTCTGCTGATCGGCTCGCTGGGACTGTTCCCGTTCCTGGGCAAGTCCTTTATGCCGACCATGAAGGAAGGGGCGCTGACGCCGCAGATCAACCGCGTGCCCAGCATTTCCCTGGATGAATCCATCCGCATGGAAATGGCTGCCATGAAGGAAGTGGCGCAGGTGCCAGGCGTGAAGTCCGTGGTGTCCAAGCTCGGTCGGGGCGAATCGCCTGCCGATCCTGCAGGCCCCAACGAGTCCGACCCCATCGTGCTGCTGGACCCCGAGTCCGAGCGCAGCCAGGACGAGATCGACGAAGACATCCGTCAGCGTCTGTCCAAGATTCCCGGGGTGCAGATTGTGCTGTCACAGCCCATCTCCGAGCGTGTGGACGAAATGGTGACGGGCGTGCGCTCGCAACTGGCCGTCAAGGTGTTTGGTGATGAGCTGGAAGACCTCAAGGAAGTCTCCGAGCAGGTGGCGCGTATTCTGAAGAGCGTCTCCGGCAGCACCGACATCCGTGTCGAGCGACTCTCGGGACAGCAAGCCCTGACGGTGGACATCGATCGCAAGGCGATCGCCCGCCACGGTCTGAACGTGGCCGATGTTCAAAGCCTGCTGGAGTCCGCCATCGGCGGCAAGGATGTCACGACCTTGTATGAGGGCGAGCGTCGCTACTCGGTGGTGGTGCGCTTCCCCGAGTCCTATCGCGGCTCGTCCGAGGCCATCGGAGCAACGTTGCTGACCACGGCTACCGGCGCGCAAGTGCCGCTGAGCAGTCTGGCCAGGATCGAACTGGTGGATGGACCGGCACAGATCAGCCGCGAAGGCGGCAAGCGTCGTGTGGTGGTGGGGGCCAATGTGGAGGGGCGCGACCTGGCGGGCTTTGTGGCCGAGGTCGAGCAGCGCCTGGCCAAGGAGGTCAAGCTGCCCGATGGCTATTACTTCAAGTTCGGCGGTCAGTTCGAGAACATGGAGCGCGCCATGGGAACGCTGCAGGTGATCGTTCCGCTGACCATCGTCGCCATCTTCTTCCTGCTGTTCCTGCTGTTCAACTCCATCAAGCTGGCAAGCCTGATCATTCTGGTTCTGCCCTTCGCTTCGATTGGCGGGCTGATCGGTCTGTTCGTCACGGGGGAGTATGTCAGCGTGCCGGCTTCCGTAGGCTTTATTGCCCTGTGGGGTATCGCCGTGCTCAATGGTGTGGTGCTGGTCTCCAGCATTCGCCATCTGCGACAGGAGGGAATGGAAGTGGCCGAGGCCGTGCGTGAAGGCTGTACCCAGCGTTTCCGTCCGGTGATGATGACTGCCACCGTGGCCTTGCTGGGTCTGGTGCCGTTCCTGTTCGCAACCGGTCCGGGCTCCGAGGTTCAGCGTCCGCTGGCCATTGTGGTGATCGGTGGTCTGATCACATCGACCCTGCTGACCCTGGTGGTGCTGCCCACGCTGTACCGCTGGTTTGACGAGAAGCCGACCGAGGCTTGATTTGAGAAAGGAGTGATCCGATGACGATGAAAGAAATCCGCGCCATCGTGCGTCCCAGCCGGTTGGAGCGCCTGCGTACCGAGTTGCGTGCGATTCCGAACTTTCCCGGCGTGACAATCTTCAAGGCCGAAGGTTTTACGGCCCCTGCTGCCGTGGACAAGCGCACGGTCAAGGATGAGCTGACCGATTTTTCGGACAAGCTCATGGTTTGCGTGATCGTGGAGGAGTCCATGGTGGCGGTGATTCGCGAAGCCATCGTCGCTGCCTGCCGCACCGGCCAGATTGGCGATGGTCTGGTCTGGACGGTGGATATCGGCGAAATGCATCGCATCCGCGATGGTGGTGCAGTGAGCTGATAGTGCCCGTTGGCTGACAAGAAGGGATGCGCTGTGCATCCCTTTTTTCATGCTTTCGACAAATTGTTGGTGGTTTGGAAAAAGCAGCGAAAACCCTGTGCTACAATTTTTGCATTGCAGCAGAGAAACACTGTTTCATTGCTTCAAGGGGGTATAGCTCAGCTGGGAGAGCGCTTGCATGGCATGCAAGAGGTCATCGGTTCGATCCCGTTTACCTCCACCAAAATTTAATGACGGCGAGTCGCAAGACTCGAATCGTTCTAGGAATTGACCCTATCGTCTAGAGGCCTAGGACATCACCCTTTCACGGTGAGTACCGGGGTTCGAATCCCCGTAGGGTCGCCAAGTTTGAAGCGCTTGCAGCTACATGATATGTAGCAAAGCTTCCTGCCAGGAGTGGTAGTTCAGTTGGTTAGAATACCGGCCTGTCACGCCGGGGGTCGCGGGTTCGAGTCCCGTCCACTCCGCCAGATTCAAAAAGCCGCAATCAAGCAATTGATTGCGGCTTTTTCTTTGTCCGGAACTCAAAGAAAAGGCCTTGGGACAAGGCCTTTGACCTTCATTACTTGGGGGCCATGCGAATGGCGCCATCCAGGCGGATGACTTCTCCGTTGAGCATGTCGTTCTCCAGAATCTGCTTGACCAGCTTGGCGTAATCCTCTGGCTTGCCCAGACGGCTCGGGAAGGGCACGCTGGCGGCCAGCGCATCCTGCACTTCCTGGGGCATGGTGAACAGCATGGGAGTGCCGAAGATGCCGGGAGCAATCGTCATATTGCGGATGCCACTGCGTGCCAGGTCGCGGGCAATGGGCAAGGTCATGCCGACCACGCCGCCCTTGGAAGCCGAGTAGGCAGCCTGTCCGATCTGGCCGTCATAGGCCGCAACGCTGGCGGTGGAGATCAGAACGCCGCGTTCGCCTGTAGGCTCTGGCTCATTCTTGCTCATGGCATCGGCCGCCAGTCGAATCATGTTGAAGGTGCCGACCAGGTTGACCATGATGGTCTTGGTATAGACGGCCAGGCTGTGCGGGCCACTCTTGCCTACGGTTTTTTCGGCCGGTGCAATGCCGGCGCAGTTGATCAGGCCGGCCAGCTTGCCCAGGCTGGTGGCTTTGGCGACCACGGCCTGACCGTCGGCCTCATTGCTGACATCGCAGCGCAGATAGACGCCGCCGATCTCGCTGGCCACGGCCTCGCCGCGCTCTGCATTCATGTCGGCAATCACGACCTTGCCGCCATTGGCGGCGAGCATGCGCGCTGTGCCTTCACCCAGGCCCGAAGCGCCACCGGTCACGATGAATACGCGATCCTGAATCTGCATGAACTGTCTCCTTGTTTGATGTCCATTGACGTTGACGTAAACGTCAATTATGCACAGGGCGGAAGAGCTGGCGACCTGAGGAAAGCGCGCATAAAAAAAAGCCCAATCACGGGGATTGGGCTTTGAAGGGATCCATGAAACGGGGGTTTCAGGAGGATCCAAGGAGACAACTTGCGCAAGGTCGGCATTCACATCAACGCATGCCGACCTGACATGCTGGTGATTATAGGGTAAACCCTAGGTCTTTGCCAAGCATGCCAATAACCATGTGCTTAACGCTTGGCAGTGGTAGTGGCCTTGACAGCTTCGGTTGCTGTCTTGGTAGCCGCGTTGAAATTGGCTTCGGCCATGTCGGAGGCTTGCTTGACCGCTTTTTGCACGGATTCGAAAGCGTTGTTGGCGGCAGAGACGGCGCTCTTGACCATGGCCACAGCGGACTCGGAGCCGGCAGGCGCATTCTTCGTGGAATTGTCCAGCAGGGAGTTGAAGCTCTTGCGGGCTTCGGTGGATTGCACTTCCAGAGCCTTGTTGAATTCGCCGGCAGTGTTGCTGGCAATGTCATACAGATGGCGGCTGTAGGAAGCAGTCTTTTCGGCCAAAGGCTGGAACAGGCCGGCTTGCAGAGTCAGCAGTTCCTGGGCGTCCTTGACGCTTAGCACGGCTTGGGTGTGCTGGGCAGCTTCGGTCAAGGCGGCACGCGAAGCGGTGACGTTCAGTTCCACCAGCTTTTCCACGCCTTCGAAAGCTTTGCTGGTCAGGCCGAACAGCGTCTCGAAGTGGGCTTTTTGTGCGCTCAGGATTTGGTCAGGGGTCAGGCTCATAGCAATTCTCCAAAATTACGGATCAAACAAAGGGATCGGACCGGAGGAAACTTCTGCTCTGACATGGCCGCTAGCTCTGAGCCAGTTCTATGTTGCAGTGCAGCATGAGTGCATTGTGAAAGAGAATTTGCAGCAATGCAAGCTTTAATTTGTTGCGTTGCAGCAAAAAGATTGATGACTCTTTGTTTTCGATAAGTATTTGATTTTTAAAAACTTTGTTATGTCTGATAACTGACAAAAAAAATCCATAGCTGTGTTTTTTGATGCGCTGCGTCATGTGTTGGCGAGCAGTGACTTCCAGGCCCTGTCGCGGTGGTGCTGGCGGCGCCTGGGCTCCTCTGCACAATGGCTGCATGACTGCATCCTCCGACCATGGCAAACCCTTGCGCGCCCAGCCACAGGCGCGTGACTCCTATCCTGTGTTTCGCGACATCAGCACGCGCTGGTCGGATAACGATGTCTACGGTCATGTGAACAACGTCATCTACTACAGCTGGTTCGATACTGCGGTCAACGCCTATCTGATAGAGCAGGGCGCGCTGGATATCCATGAAGGCCAGACGATCGGCCTGGTCATAGAGACGCAGTGCAATTACTTTGCCTCGCTGGCTTTTCCGCAGCGGGTACAGGCAGGCATTCGCGTGGCCCATCTGGGCAGCTCCAGCGTGCGCTACGAGGTGGGGCTGTTTGCTGAGGGCGAGAGCCAGTCGGCTGCTGCCGGGCATTTTGTACATGTCTATGTCGACAGACAGTCGCGTCGGCCCGTGGCCTTGCCCCAGGCCTTGCGTGCGGCCCTGCAGCCGCTGCTGCCTGCAGAGCCGGTTGGCGAATAGTAAAAAAGATAGCTTCTTGCGTATGCCTGTCAAGCGTTCAAGGGCGATTTGAATCGGGTATCCGGCGGCGCTTGCAAAGCCGGCATCGGCACGAAGCACTTAGGGGCAGCGACCACGGTACAGGGTGTGGAATCGCCTACACTCGTCAGTCTATGTTGAGGCTGGCTTAGCCTGTGTTTTGAGCCAGCCTTGTTCCATGACTGAACGGACCGCCAGGCCCACCGTCGTCCATGATCATCACCAGTCTGCTAGACACCGACCTGTACAAATTCACGATGATGCAGGTGGTGCTGCATCAGTTTCCGGGCGCGCAGGTGGAGTACCGCTTCAAATGCCGCAACCCTGGCGTGCAGCTGGCTCCGTACGTCAATGAAATTCGCGAAGAGATCCGTTCTCTGTGCAAGCTGCGCTTTCAGGATGCCGAGCTGGCCTATCTGAGTTCGCTGCGTTTCATCAAGAGCGATTTTGTCGATTTCCTGAGCCTGTTCCAGCTCAACGACAAATACATCACGGTCACGCCCCTGGCCAGCGGCGAGATCGACATCACCATCCAGGGCCCTTGGCTGCACACCATCCTCTTCGAGATCCCGGTGCTGGCCATCGTCAACGAGGTGTATTTCCGCAATACCCAGCCCGTGCCCAACTTCCTGGAAGGGCGCAAGCGTCTGGACGAGAAGATCGAGCTGCTGCAGGCGCCTGGCCTGGAGTCGCTCAAGATTGCCGATTACGGCACTCGCAGGCGCTTTTCCAGGGCCTGGCATGAAGAGGTTCTGCGGGTGCTTTGCGCCAGGCTGGGTCATTCGGGGACGGCGCGGGTCAACGGCCAGCGCAAGGGGCAACTGGCGGGCACCAGCAATGTGCTGTATGCGATGAAGCTGGGCCTGATCCCGCTGGGGACCTTGGCCCACGAATATCTGCAGGCCTGCCAGTCGCTGGGCCCACGCCTGCGCGACAGTCAGATCTTCGGCTTCGAGTCCTGGGCGCGCGAGTACCGGGGCGATCTGGGCATTGCGCTGTCCGACGTCTATGGCATGTCGGCCTTTCTGCGTGATTTCGATCTGTACTTCTGCAAGCTGTTTGACGGCGCGCGCCATGACAGCGGCGACCCGTTTGACTGGGGTGAACGCCTGATCGCGCATTACAAGGCCAACAAGATCGATCCGCTGAGCAAGGTGCTGATCTTCAGCGACGGACTGACGATCCCCAAAACTATCGGGCTGTTCGAGCGCTTCAACGGTCGCTGCCAGTTGGCGTTCGGCATCGGCACCAATCTGACCAACGATCTGGGAAATCCTCCCGAGCATATGCCCTTGCAGATCGTGATCAAGATGACACGCTGCAACGGGCAGCCGGTAGCCAAGCTCTCGGACACGCCGGGCAAGAGCATGTGTGACGATGAAAAATATCTGGCCTATCTGCGTCAGGTGTTCAGCATTGCGCCGCCGGAGCCGGTCGCGCCGGCTTAAAAATCAGGAATCAGAGGCGGCAGCCGCGCCGGCTGCAGGGCCAGAATCAGGGAGGATGGGCGTTTGATCAGCAAATCTTGGATGAAGGCCGCAGCTGCCGCGTTTCTGACGCTGGCGGTGGGCGCTGCGCGAGCCGCAGAGATCAATGGCGCGGCCATGTCCGTCGCCTGGGGCATACCGTTTGTGGGCATGTTGCTGTCGATTGCGCTGATGCCGCTGCTGCTGCCGCAATTCTGGCATCACCATTTCGGCAAGGTCACCGCCGGCTGGGCGCTGGCCTTCCTGTTGCCTTTTGCGCTGGTCTACGGCTTGGGCGCGGCGGGCATGAATCTGGTGCATGCCCTGCTGGCCGAGTATCTGCCGTTCGTGATCCTGCTGACCGCCTTGTACACGGTGGCTGGCGGCATCTATGTGCGAGGCAATCTGCGCGGCTCGCCGGGACTGAATACCGCCATTCTGGCCATTGGAGCACTACTGGCCAGCTTCATGGGCACGACAGGAGCTTCCATGCTGCTGATCCGCCCCTTGCTGCGCGCCAACGACAACCGCCGTCATCAGGCCCATGTGGTGGTGTTCTTCATCTTTATCGTCTCCAATGCCGGGGGGGGCTCTGACGCCGCTCGGAGATCCGCCGCTGTTCCTGGGATTTCTGAAGGGGGTGGACTTCTTCTGGACGGTGAGCCACATCTGGGGCCCGATGTTGTTCCTCACGCTGGCGCTGCTCGCCGTCTTCTATGTGCTGGATCACAGGCTGATGGGGCATAAGGGCGAGACCGATCTGCCCGATCCCACGCCCAGCATGGACGCGACCGGCGCTCGCAGCCGCCTGGGCTTTGAAGGCCGCGTGAACTTTGTGCTGCTGATAGTGGTGGTAGCTCTGGTGCTGGTCAGCGGCATCTGGCGCACTCCTGCTGGCTTCGAGATTGCCGGCACCCATGTCGGTCTGCCTGGTCTTGTGCGCGATCTGGGCCTGCTGGCCGTGGCGCTGCTGTCGCTCAAGCTCACGCCAGCCCGCGTGCACCGGGCCAACGAGTTCGGCTGGGGGCCCATGCAGGAAGTGGCCAAGCTGTTCGCAGGTATCTTCCTGACCATCATTCCCGTCATTGCCATGCTCAAGGCGGGTGCCGAGGGGCCGTTCGGTGCCGTGGTACGAGCCGTGACCAATGCCGATGGCACGCCCAACCCAGCCATGTATTTCTGGGCCACGGGCCTGCTGTCTTCCTTCCTCGACAATGCTCCGACCTATCTGGTGTTCTTCAATACCGCCGGAGGCGACCCCGCGCACCTCATGACCGAGATGGCGCTGACGCTGACCGCCATCTCTGCCGGTGCCGTGTTCATGGGCGCCAATACCTATATCGGCAATGCGCCCAATCTCATGGTCAAGGCGATTGCTGAAGATCGCGGCGTGAAGATGCCGGGCTTTTTCGGCTACATGCTCTGGTCGGTCTGCGTGCTGGTGCCGCTGCTGGTGCTGATCACCTGGATCTGGTTTCTATAGGCCGTGAAAGCGCGGCCTGGCAGTAGTGCTGCCATCACCCATCACTTGAAGAGGAAACAACGATGAGCAACAAGCCTCGCATTCTGATCGCCCGTGCCATTTCACCCGAGGTGGTGCAGCGGCTGCAGCAGCACTTTGAAGTGCAGTCCAATCAGGACGATGTGGTCTGGTCTCCAGCTGAGCTAGCACAGCAGTTGCAGGGCAAGGATGGCGTGCTGACCACGGGCTCGCAGCGCATCGATGCCGAGTTGCTGGCCGCCTGTCCGCAGCTCAAGATCGTGGCCAATATGGCGGTGGGCTACAACAATTTCGACGTGCCCGCGATGACGGCCGCAGGCGTGCAGGGCACGAATGCCCCCGATGTGCTGACCGAGACCACGGCCGATTTCGGCTTTGCCTTGCTGATGGCCACGGCGCGCCGCATTACCGAGAGCGAGCACTATCTGCGTGCCGGGCTCTGGAAGGATTGGCATTACGACCTGTTTGCCGGCGCCGAGGTGCATGGCAGCACGCTGGGCATTCTGGGCATGGGCCGCATCGGTCAGGCAATTGCGCGTCGTGCGGCCTACGGCTTCGGCATGGAGGTGATCTATCACAATCGCTCGCGTCTGGATGCTGGACTGGAAGCCGAGTGCAAGGCCAGCTATGTCGGCAAGCAGGAGTTGCTCGAACGTGCGGATCACCTGATGCTGGTGCTGCCGTTCACCCCCGAGAACCGCCACACCATAGGTGCGGCAGAAATGGCCCTGATGAAGCCCACGGCCACGCTGATCAATATTGCACGTGGCGGCATCGTGGATGATGCGGCCCTGGCCCAGGCGCTGAAAGACGGGCGCATTGCCGCAGCGGGGCTGGATGTGTTCGAAGGCGAGCCGGCCGTGCATCCCGAGCTGCTGACGGTGCCGAATGTGGTGCTGACACCCCATATCGCCAGCGCGACCAAGGGCACGCGTACGGCCATGGCCGCTCTGGCAGCGGACAATCTGATCTCCTTTCTGGCCGGCAAGGGGCCGTTGACACCCGTCAATCAGCTTGGCTGATGCGTCTCCATTAGGTCGGCTCTCGTCACATCAGTTTGAGGGCGGATGCGTGATCTGAGCGCTTTTTCGGCTTTGATAATTTCTGCCCGCATGGCGTGTGAACGCGCAGCGGGCTTTTCTTATTTCAAGCGAGACAGCAATGCCTTTTATCCGCACCAGCGTCCACAAGGACACCACGCCCGCCCAGCGCCAGGCCATCGTCAACGGGATTCATCAGGCCCTGATCGACGGCATCGGCATGCCTGCCGATGAGTTGTTCAACATGGTTGACGACTATGACGAGCAGAAGTTCTTTTTCAGCCGCACCTTCAACGGCTACCAGCGCTCGGATCGTGTGGTGGTGGTGGAGATCACCATGCGTCGTGGCCGCAGCGATGCCATGAAGCGTTCCCTCTACGCCCATATCGCAGCCAATCTGGAAAAAGATGCGGGTGTGGCCCCCAGCGACGTGTTCATCTTCACGCACGAAAACGACTATTCCGACTGGTCGGTGGGCGGTGGCAAGTTCGCCATGGCCATTGCCCAGCAGGTCGGCCCCGACGCCTGATTCTTGCGTCAACCGGTTGCAGCCTCGCTGTCGCCAAGGCTGCAACCGGGAGCAGCACTTTTGTCAGCATTGGATTTTTCGTGGCTCTGAGGGCTGATAATTTGCCTGCGCGCTAGTGCTTGCAAACTTCAGTCTGCAATGCCTGTTGCGAATTTTCAATGCAAAACAGCCCGTAGCGCTTTGCTCGAGAGCGCTTCCAGCTATGAAAACAAGAGTGTGAAAGGCGTGGCAAGACAGTGACTACGTGGTGGCTTGGGTTGGCGGCGGTGGCCGCATTGATGGTGGCCCTGCTCCTGGTGCTGCTGTGGTGGCTGCAGGGGCTGCGCCGTCAGACGCAGCTGGCTCTTGGTCCTGATGCGATGAGGCTGCAAGCCCAGCTGCTGCAGGGATTGCAGGCGCTGGATGTCAGGCTGCAGCAGCTGGAGCGCAGCAGCCAGAGCACCCAGATGACGGTGGCCAAGAGTGAGGGTGCCCTGGACCGTGTCACCCAGCATGTGCAGACCCAGCTGGCCCAGACCCAGCAGGATGCGCTGGCCGCGCGGCGCGAGCAGGCGGTGGCGCTGGCTTCCTTTCGTGAAGAGGTGGCTCAGCTTGCGCTGCGGCTGACGGGCGACAGCCAGCAAGCTCGCGCGGCACTGGCCCAAAGCAGTGCAGAGCAGGCCGTCCATGTCCAGCAGCGCTTCGAGGCACTGGCCGAGACCACACGTGGCACGCTGGACTCGCTCAAGGGTGATATCCAGCACCAGCTCACGCATATGAGTACCAATATGGGGGCTGCGCTCAAGGATCAGCTGGGCAGCAATGGCGAGCAGCTGCGCCATCAGTTTGCCGTGTTGCAGGACGCGGTGAGCCAGCAGCTGGCTGCGCTGACGCAGGGCCAGCAGACCACGGCCGAGCAGCTGCGTGCGACGCTCAACGAGCGCCTGGCCACGATTCAGAGCGACAACGCCCTCAAGCTCGACGAGATGCGCCGCACCGTCGATGAAAAACTGCATGCCACGCTGGAGCAGCGTCTTGGCGAATCCTTCAAGCTGGTCAGCGACCGGCTGGAGCAGGTGCACAAGGGGCTGGGCGAGATGCAGACCCTGGCGGGCAGCGTAGGCGATCTGAAGCGCGTGATGACCAATGTGAAGTCGCGTGGCACCTGGGGCGAGCTGCAGCTGGGCAGCATCATCGACAATGTGCTCACGCCAGAGCAGTACGCCAGAAACGTCAAGACCGTGCCTGACAGCGATGAACTGGTCGAGTTCGCCATCCGGCTGCCGGGGCGCAACGACGATCAACCCGTATGGCTGCCCATTGATGCCAAATATCCGGTCGAGCATTACCAGCGCCTGCAGGATGCCCAGGACAGCGCGGATCGCGTGGGCATTGTCGCGGCAGGCAATGCCTTCGAGACATCGATTCGCGGCGAAGCCAGAAAGATTGCGAGCAAGTATGTCGCGCCGCCGCACACCACGGACTTCGCCGTCATGTATCTGCCCAGCGAGGGCCTGTTTGCCGAGGTACTGCGGCGTCCGGGGTTGGTCGAGGCGCTGCAGAACGAGCATCGCATCGTGATTACCGGTCCCGCGAATCTGGCCGCCATGCTCAGCAGCCTGCAGATGGGCTTCAAGACGCTGGCGATCGAGAAGCGCTCGTCCGAAGTCTGGGGTGTGCTCGGTCAGGTCAAGACCGAGTTCGGCAAGTTCGGCGAGGTGGTCGAGGCCACGCGCAAGTCCATCGATGCCGCTGCGCGCAAGTTCGATCAGGTGGGTGTGCGCACGCGCGCCATTCAGCGCCACTTGCGCAATGTGCAGGAGCTGCCGAATGAAGCCGGGCAGGAGCAGCCCCTGTTTCCGGCCACATCGCCTGGAGGCGATCAGAGCGCCAGCGAGGACGAAGAATGAATGCAGCCCTGCTGCGCCTGATCCTTGCGCAAGTCTGTATCCACGGCACCATGACCGGAATGCGCATGGCCACGCCGCTTTTGGCGCTCAAGGAGGGCTATAGCGCAGCCGCGGTCGGCATGCTGCTGGCGCTGTTTGCACTGACCCAGGTGTTTCTGTCGCTGCCCGCCGGGCGCTACGCAGACCGTCACGGGCTCAAGCGCCCGCTCATTATCAGTGTGGTGGCCGCCTGTTCCGGAGCGGGAGTGGCCGTGCTGTTCCCGATCTATCCGGTGCTGTGTCTGAGCGCTTTGCTGACGGGCGGCGCAGCCGGCATGGCGCTCATCGCCCTGCAGCGCCATGTGGGGCGCATGGCACACAACAAGGACGAGCTGCGCAAGGTCTTCAGCTGGCTGGCGATTGGCCCAGCCATTTCCAACTTTCTGGGACCGTTTGCGGCCGGGCTGCTGATCGACTATGCAGGCGCAGAAGCGGCCAGCACCACGGGCTTCAGGGCCGCCTTCCTGCTGCTGACCCTGATGCCTCTGGCGGCCTGGTTCTGGGCGAGAACGGTGCAGGAGCTGCCGGCGCTGCAGGCCGAGAGCGCGAACCAGAAGGCAACGGCCTGGGATCTGGTGCAGAACCGGGGCTTCAGGCGCTTGTTGCTGCTGAACTGGGCGCTTTCCTCTTGCTGGGATGTGCATACCTTTGTCGTGCCCATTCTGGGTCATGAACGCGGACTGCCTGCCTCGGTGATCGGCAGCATCCTGGGGGCTTTTGCGATTGCAGCGGCCGTGATCCGCCTGTTGATGCCCATCATCACGCGCCATATGGCCGAATCGCAAGTGGTGCTGGGCGCCATGGTTGCCGCCTGCGCCCTGTTCATCGCCTACCCCTTCATGCCCGGCGCCTGGAGCATGGGCGCCTGTTCGGTCTTGCTGGGCGTGGTGCTGGGATCGGTGCAGCCCATGGTGATGAGCATGATTCATCAGATCACGCCACCCGAGCGTCATGGTGAGGCGCTGGGATTGCGCATGATGGCCATCAACGGCTCCAGCGTGCTGATGCCGGTGCTGTTCGGC
Organism: Comamonas testosteroni TK102; assembly: GCF_000739375.1. NCBI lineage: Bacteria > Pseudomonadati > Pseudomonadota > Betaproteobacteria > Burkholderiales > Comamonadaceae > Comamonas > Comamonas testosteroni. Next base: position 1,897,003 of record NZ_CP006704.1, read on the forward strand.
TCGCTCGGCACGGTGGTCGGTGTCTCGGCCCTGTTCTGGGCGGTGGGGGCGCTGGTCGGCGTGTCCTCGCGCCTGCCCTGGCTGATCGGCAAGCAGGATATGCCGGCCGATGAGTGGGGCGGCCATTAACCGGGTCGGTCACGTGCATTAAAAAAGAGCGCCCAGGGCGCTCTTTTTTCTTCGGGAAGTGCTTACAGCTCTTCGACCCTGCGTGCCGGGTAGCTATCCCAGCTCTGGCAGCCGGGGCAATGCCAGAAATGGGTGCGGGCTTCAAAGCCACAGGCCGCACAGCGGTAGCGGGTCAGGGGTTTGGTGGCATGGTTCAGTGCCTTTTGCACGGTGGCATGGTACTGCTCTTCGGTCAGGGTCTCGCCTTCCAGCCATTGAGCGGCCGCTACCAGGGACGACTCATGCTCCAGATGCTGCACCAGGCGCTGGCGGCCGGGGGCTTCTGCATCTCCGCTTTTCTGATCGACTGCGACCAGTGCCTGCAGCAGGTCCAGCGAGGGTGCCTGCGCATAGTGCTTGAGCAGCAGATCGCGAGCCTCGGCGAGCGCGCCCGTTGCTTCGGCCACTTCCACCAGCAGGCTGGCGGCCAGGGGCAGGGCTGCGGGGCTGTTCTGCGCCAGCGCCTGAAGGCTGGACAAAGCCTGCTCGGACCGGCCCTGGCGATGCTGGAGCTGGGCCAGCTCCAGTCGGGGGCGCGGAGCTTGCGGCGCAGTCTCCAGGGCCTGCTGCAGCTGCGCAAAAGCCTTGTCGAGCTGGCCATGGGCCACCTGGGATTGCGCATCTTCACAAAGATAGTGGGCCAGGCGGGTGCTGAAGTCTCCCTGGCCTGCGGCCTGCATCTTGCGCACGATGGCCGCTGCCTGGGCCCAGTCGCGCGAGCGCTCGTAAATGGCCAGCAGTGCCAGGCGTGCCTCGCCTTCGTACTGCGTGCCTTCCAGGCGGTTCAGAGCCTCCTCGGCGCGGTCCAGCAGGCCGGCCTTGAGAAGGTCCTGTGCCAGTGCATGCTGGGCACGGTCCCGGTCGGGGCGGGTGAGGTCGGCGCGGCTGAGCAGATGCTCGTGGACGCGCACCGCACGGTTGTATTCGCCGCGGCGGCGGAACAGATTGCCCAGTGCAAAGTGCAGTTCGGTGGTGTCGGGGTCGTTCTGTACGGCCTCGATAAAGGCATCGATGGCCTTGTCCTGCTGCTCGTTGAGCAGAAAATTCAGGCCTTTGAAGTATGCCTTGGGAGCCTGGCGGTTGTCGGCACGCACCTGGCGCAAATCCCAGCGGGATGCCAGCCAGCCCAGCACAAAGGCCGCAGGCAGGCCCAGCAAAATCCAAGTCAGATTAAATTCCATGCACGTCGCCCGGCGCAATGATCGAAGAAGAGTTCTGTTCCTTCACCGCAGGTGCTGCACTGGTGGCGTTGGCTGCGGTGTTCGGTGCCTGTTGAGTGGCCTGTGCTTCGCGCGCTGCGCTGCGATGCTTGAGCCAGCGCGGCACCATGCCCAGCACCCCGACAAAAAGGCCCAGCGCAAAAGCCGCCAGCACCACCAGCACCAGAGGTGCCGTCCAGGCCGTGCCAAAGAAGAAATGCACGGTGGCGTCTTGCTGGTTGTTGAGCGCGAATGCGAACAGAGTGAAAAAAATGGCTGCCTTGAGCAGCCACAGCAGGTATTTCATGCTTCCCTTTATGCGCCTTGTGTGACGGGAAGATTTTAGGCCAGCCTATGTGCGGGCTGGCAAACAGACTGAAGGGTCAGCCTCGGGCTGCACTGGCAGTGCCTGCGGAAATCAGGCGATCTTGGGCTGCTGTGCCGCAGAGGAGTCGTCGGCCTTGAGATTGTCCACGGCTTCGCGCAGCGCCTTGCCGGGCTTGAAATGAGGAACGCGCTTGGAAGGAACCTGAACGGACTCGCCCGAGCGGGGGTTGCGGCCTATGCGGGGCTGGCGGTGATTGATGGCAAAGCTGCCAAAGCCGCGAATTTCAATACGGTGACCGCGCACCAGGGCATCGCTGACGGCATCCAGAATGGTTTTGACGGCCTGCTCGGCATCACGTTGGTTGAGTTGGCCAAATTGGGCGGCAAGTTCTTCGACGAGATCGGATCGGGTCATCGGGTGACGGAGGCTCTAGGTTGAAAACAACAACGGGCGCACAGGGCGCCCGTTGTCTTTGACGCTTGGCGGTCAGTCAGGCGAGCTGGCTGACCGGCTGATGCAAGATTTACTTGTCAGCGTCCAGCTTGGCGCGCAGCAGAGCGCCCAGGCTGGTGGTACCAGCGTTTTCCTTGGAGGACTGAGCCGACAGGGAAGCCATGGCGACTTGCTGTTCAGCGTGATCCTTTTGCTTGATGGACAGCTGGATGTTGCGGCTCTTGCGATCCACGTTCACCACCACGGCAGTCACTTCGTCGCCTTCCTTCAGGACGGAACGAGCATCTTCCACGCGGTCTTGCGAGATTTCGGAAGCGCGCAGGTAGCCGATGATGTCTTCGCCCAGGTCGATTTCAGCGCCCTTGGCGTCCACAGTCTTGACCTTGCCGGTCACAACTTGGCCCTTGTCGTTCACGGTCACGAAGGTCGTGAAGGGATCGCTGTCCAGCTGCTTGATGCCCAGGGAGATGCGCTCGCGCTCAACGTCCACGGCCAGCACGATGGCTTCGACTTCTTGACCCTTCTTGTAGTTACGAACAGCGGCTTCGCCGGCTTCGTTCCACGACAGGTCAGACAGGTGCACCAGGCCGTCGATACCGGCAGCCAGACCCACGAACACGCCGAAGTCGGTGATGGACTTGATGGGGCCCTTCACGCGGTCGCCGCGCTTGGTGTTCTGGGCGAATTCTTGCCAGGGGTTAGCCTTGCACTGCTTCATGCCCAGGGAGATGCGACGCTTGTCTTCGTCGATTTCCAGAACCATGACTTCCACTTCGTCGCCCAGGGACACGAGCTTGGTGGGAGCAATGTTCTTGTTGGTCCAGTCCATTTCGGAAACGTGCACCAGGCCTTCGATGCCGGGTTCCAGTTCCACGAATGCGCCGTAGTCAGCAATGTTGGTGACCTTGCCGAACAGACGGGTAGCGGAGGGGTAGCGGCGAGCCACGCCCATCCAGGGATCGTCGCCCATTTGCTTCAGACCCAGGGACACGCGGTTCTTTTCGGTGTCGAACTTCAGGATCTTGGCAGTGATTTCCTGACCAGCAGTCACCACTTCGGAGGGGTGACGCACACGGCGCCATGCCATGTCGGTGATGTGCAGCAGGCCGTCGATACCGCCCAGGTCCACGAACGCACCGTATTCGGTGATGTTCTTGACCACGCCCTGAACGATAGCGCCTTCCTTCAGGGTTTCCATCAGCTTGGCGCGCTCTTCGCCCATGGAAGCTTCCACCACAGCGCGGCGCGACAGCACCACGTTGTTGCGCTTGCGATCCAGCTTGATGACCTTGAATTCCAGGGTCTTGTTTTCGTAGGGAGTCAGGTCCTTGATCGGACGTGTGTCGATCAGCGAACCGGGCAGGAAAGCGCGGATGCCGTTGACCAGAACGGTCAGGCCGCCCTTGACCTTGCCGGAAGTGGTGCCGGTCACGAATTCGCCGGATTCCAGAGCCTTTTCCAGCGACAGCCAGGAAGCCAGACGCTTGGCGGTGTCACGGGACAGGATGGTGTCGCCGTAGCCGTTTTCGATGGAGCCGATGGCCACGGACACGAAGTCACCCACTTGGACTTCGACTTCGCCCTGGTCGTTCTTGAACTCGTCGAGGGGCACGTAGGCTTCCGACTTCAGGCCGGCGTTCACCACCACGAAGTTGTGCTCAACGCGCACGACTTCAGCGGTGATAACTTCGCCAGGACGCATTTCGGTGCGTGTCAACGACTCTTCAAAAAGGGCGGCAAAAGATTCAGACATGTAGTTCCTTGCCCGCAACCAGGTTTCCGCCGGCACCATTGCCAAGCGTTTTTAAGACTGATTGCGGAGGTTGTGGGTTTTTGGGCCCACGGGGTTAAAGGTTAACAACCTTGCTGCCGGTTCGCGGTCTGCGAAAGCCTGGCATCAAGGGCCAACAAGCCAGATGCGGGGCTGCCTCGAAAACTTCAAGCCGAAGTCTCAAGAGCGGCCAAACGGCTGGCGTTCCTGCCACCACGACAGCACCTGGGCAACCACTTCTTCAATGGTCATTTCGGAGCTGTCGAGCTGCAAAGAATCCTCGGCGGGCTTGAGCGGAGCGGTGGCGCGATTCATGTCGCGCGCGTCTCTTGCCTCAAGGTCTGCCAAAAGGGTGGACATATTAGCTGAAATTCCTTTGGAAATCAACTGTTTATATCGGCGCTCCGCGCGGCACTGGGCAGATGCCGACAAATAGACCTTGAGCGGGGCGTGGGGGAAGATGACCGTACCCATGTCGCGGCCGTCGGCCACCAGTCCCGGCAGAGCCTGGAAGGACAGCTGCAGATCCACCAGCGCGGTGCGCACGGCGGGCAGGGCCGAGACGCGCGAGGCGTTCATGCCGGCTTCTTCGCTGCGAATGGCCAGGCTGATGTCCTCGTCGCCGAGCCATACACGCTGCTGCGCATCGAAGCGCACGGGCATGTCCAGCGCCATTTCGGCAATGGTTTCCTCGTTCGATTCGTCAAGCGTCATGCCGGCACGCGATGCGGCCAGGCCGGTGATGCGATACAGCGCGCCGGAGTCCAGCAGCTGGTAGCCCAGGGCCCTGGCGACTTCTGCGGCAATCGTGCCCTTGCCGGAGGCCGTGGGCCCGTCGATGCAGATCACGGGAACATGCTCGCGCTCAGCTTCGCTGACGGAGAACAGTGCCTCGAAATAGTCGGGAAAGGTCTTGGCCACGCATTTGGGGTCTTCGATGCGCACGGGCAGCTTGGCCGGGTTGAAGGCCGCCAGAGAGAAGCACATGGCGACGCGGTGGTCGTCATAGGTGTGGATGCTGGCTGCTTTCCAGGCGGCCTTGCCGGCCGGGGGAGTGATGCGGATGTAGTCCGCACCTTCTTCTACCGAGGCGCCGAGCTTGCGCAGCTCGATCGCCATGGCGGCAATGCGGTCGGTTTCCTTGACGCGCCAGCTGGCGATGTTGCGCAGCGTGGTCACGCCGTCGGCATACAGCGCCATGGTGCCCAGCGTCATGGCCGCGTCGGGAATATGGTTGCAATCGAGGTCGATGGCTTTCAGAGGCCAGCTGCCACGGCTGACCTGCAGCCAGTTGGGGCCGCTTTCGGTCCGGGCGCCCATGGCCTGGGCGGCCTCGATGAAGCGGATATCGCCCTGGATTGAGTCCTGGCCTACACCCAGAATGCGGATGCTCTTGGGTTGCGGCGCGTTGTCGGCATCGGCGTCATCGGTGGTGCCGGTGGCAATCGCGCCCAGCGCGATGAAGTAGCTGGCCGACGAGGCGTCGGCCTCCACATGGATGGCGCCGGGCGACTGGTAGTGGCTGCCAGCGGGGATCACGAAGCGCTGCCAGCGGTCGTTCTTCACGGCAATGCCGAAGCGCGCCAGCAGCTCCAGCGTGATGTGGATATAGGGCCTGGAGATCAGCTCGCCCACCACCTCGATGGAGATGTCGCGCTGTGCCCCGGGGACATTGGCCAGCAGGGGCAGGGCCATCAGCAGCGAGGTCAGGAACTGGCTGGAGACATCGCCGCGCACCTTGATGGAGTCGGTGCCCAGCTGGCTGAAGTCGGGCTGGCCGATCTTCAGGGGCGGAAAGCCTTCGTCCTTCAGATAGTCGATCTTGCAGCCCAGCTGGCGCAGCGCGTCGACCAGGTCGCCGATCGGGCGTTCGTACATCCGCGGCACGCCGGTCATCTCGAAGTCGCCTCCCAGCACCGACAGCGCCGCAGTCAGCGGGCGCATGGCCGTACCGGCATTGCCCAGGAATAGCGTGGCCGCAGTGCCGGCCGGCAGCTGACCGCCGATGCCTGTGACCTCAATGGCCCGGCCGGGGGTGACGACGTCCGGGCTGATGCTGCAGCCCAGTTGCTTGAGTCCGGCCAGCATGACGCGGGTGTCATCCGAATCCAGCAGGTCGTGAATGGTGGTGGTGCCCTGGCTCAGCGCGGCCAGCAGCAGCACGCGATTGGAGATGCTCTTGGAGCCGGGCAGGCTGACGGTGCCATTGGCGGAGTCCAGTGCGGGCAGATCCAGAAATTCGGTGGTGAACATAAAACTCTCGTAACCCCTGCGCAGCCTGGCTGCTTCGACACCGGGCTGCGCGGCGGGCGTTTCCCGGTGTCTGTGGCGGTTGGGTGAATAGATCGACGCCGCTAGTTTAAGAGCCTCGCTTGCCGCCCATGGTCCATTCGGCGCGCGCGGCGCTGGCCAGGGTCAGGCGATCCTGCAGGCCCTGGCCGTCGTTGGCCTGCATCAGCCCTTCGAGCTGCTCCAGCGCCTGGCGGAACTGGCGCGACTGGGTCAGCACCTGATCGCGGTTGGCCAGCAGCACATCGCGCCAGAGCTTGGGGTCGCCTGCACCGATGCGCGTGAAATCGCGAAAGCCGGGCCCGGCCAGCGCCAGCATATCGTCGGCACCGGGTTGGTTCAGTACGCTTTGCATCATGGCAAATGCCAGCAGATGGGGCAGGTGGCTGACGGTGGCGAGTGCGCTGTCATGGGCCTCGGGCGACATGGCTGTGACCTTGCATCCGAGGGCCTGCCACAGCGCCTGGGCCTTGGCCAGATGCGCAGTCAGCGTGCGCTCCGTCGGGGTCAGCACGACCTGGGCGCCTTGGTAGAGCTTGACATCGGCGTGTTCCACGCCGGCCACTTCCTTGCCGGTGATGGGGTGGGCGGGCACAAAGCTGCCGATCTGGTCGCGCAGCGCCGAACGTGCGGCCTGCACCACATCGACCTTGGTGGATCCTACGTCCATGATCATCATCTGGGGTGTGACCAGATGCTTGATGGACTTGAGTGTGGCCTCGGTGGCCGCCACGGGCACGGCCAGCAGCACCAGATCGGCGCCGGCAGCCGCCAGCAGGGCGGAAGGTGCCTCCACGTCGATCACGCCCATCTGGCGGGCGCGTTCGGTGGTCGAGGGCGATTTGCTGTAGCCCACCACGCGCCTGACCAGGCCGGCCTTCTTGAGTGCCAGAGCGAAGGAGCCGCCCATCAATCCGCAGCCGATCAAGCCGAGCTGCTCGAACGGCTGCAATTCCTGAGCTGCCATCACTTGCTCACCGGGTAGGTGCCCAGTACCTTGTAGAACGCGCACAGGCCCTGCAGCTCCTGCAGGGCGGCGGCCACATTGGCCTGGGCCGGGTGGCCTTCGATGTCGATGTAGAAGTAATACTCCCATTGGCCGGTGCGGGCCGGACGCGACTCGAAGCGCGTCATCGAGACGCCATGCCTCTTCAGCGGCACCAGCAGGTCATGCACGGCGCCGGCGGTGTTGGGCACCGAGACCACCAGGCTGGTGCAGTCGCTGCCGCTGGGCGCGGCCGTGGCCAGGGTGTGCGGCAGGCAGATGACGGCGAAACGCGTGCGGTTGTAGGCATCGTCCTGGATCGCGTGGCTGACGATGTGCAGGCCGAACTGCTGGGCGGCACGTTCGCCGGCAATGCCGGCCCAGTTGGGGTGCAGGGCCGCCAGGCGCGCGCCTTCGGCATTGCTCTCCACTGGGCGACGTTCGGCATGGGGCAGATGCTTGGACAGCCAGCCCTGGCACTGGGCCAGAGCCTGGGGGTGGGCGGCTACGACTTCGATGCCGTCCAGCGTATTGCTGGTGCGCATCAGGTTGTGGCGGATCAGCATGCTGACCTCGCCCACCACATGGCAGGGCGTGTGCAGGAACATGTCCAGCGAGCGCGTGACCACGCCCTCGTTGGAGTTCTCCACGCCCACCACGCCGTACTGGGCGCTGCCGGCGGCCGTGGCATGAAAGACTTCCTCGAAGCTGTTGCAGTACATCAGGTCGGCCGCGCCGCCGAAGTACTGGATCGCCGCTTCCTCGCAGAAGGTGCCGGCAGGGCCGAGCACGGCCACGCGCTGGGGGGATTCCAGCGCCAGGCAGGCCGACATGATCTCGCGCCAGATGGCGGCCACATGCGCGCCCTTGAGCGGGCCGGGGTTGTTGGACTTGATCTTCTCGATCACCTGGGCCACGCGGTCCGGGCGGAAGAAGGCCGAGCCTTCCTTCTTCTTGAGCTCGCCCACCTGCTCGGCCACATGGGCGCGCTGGTTGACCAGCTCCAGCAACTGGCGGTCCAGGGAGTCGATCTGGTTGCGCAGCGACAACAGCTCGGGGCTGGCTTGGGGTTCTTGGCTCATGAATCTCTCAAATTTCGTAGCTGCTGACGCAAGTTGCACAAGGATTTCAGGCCAAAACCTTGTTGAAGTGCTTGCAGATAAAGCGCCGGCAGCTCATCTTTTTACAAGGCTAAAGGCGGGGCTCAGGCCTGACGTTGCTCGAAGTCCCGCATGTAGTCGACCAGCGCCTGCACGCCTTCGATGGGCATGGCGTTGTAGATGCTGGCGCGCATGCCGCCCACGGACTTGTGGCCCTTGAGCTGCAGCAGGCCGGCTTGCTTGGCGCCGGCCAGGAAGGCGTCGTTGCGCGACTCATCATGAAGGAAGAACGGAATGTTCATGCGCGAGCGGCAGTTCGCGGCCACCTTGTTCACATAGAACGAGGACTGGTCCACATAGTCATAGAACAGCTTGGCCTTGGCGATGTTGCGCGCTTCCATGGCTGCCACGCCGCTGAGGCTGCCTTCCGTCTGGCGCTTGAGCCACTGGAAGGTCAGGCCGGCCATGTAGATGCCCCAGGTGGGAGGCGTGTTGTACATGCTGCCGTTGTCGGCCACGGTTTTGTAATCAAACGCCGAGGGGCAGACGGGCAGGGCATGGCCGAGCAGGTCTTCGCGCACGATGACGATGGTCAGGCCTGCGGGGCCGATGTTCTTCTGCGCGCCGCCAAAGGCCAGGCCCACGCGGCTCCAGTCGATGGAGCGCGAGGCCACATGCGAGGAGAAGTCGATGACCAGGGGCGCATCCGAGCCCAGGGCCTGGAGGTCGGGCAGCTCGTGGAACTCCACGCCGTGAATGGTCTCGTTGCTGCAGATGTGCACGTAGCTGGCGCCGCGGCTCAGATTCCAGCTGCTGGCGGCGGGAATCGTGGTGTAGTTGCTGTCCTTGGCGGTGGCGGCCACATTGGCATCGCTGGCGTACTTGGCGGCTTCCTTGGCCGACTTCTGACTCCAGCTGCCGGTCACCACAAAGTCCACCACGCCGGCGCGCGACAGATTCATGGGCACGATGGCGTTTTCGGCAATGCCGCCGCCTTGCATGAACAGGATCTTGAAGTGGGCGGGCACGGCCAGCAGCTCGCGCAGATCGGCTTCGGCGGCTTCGTAGATGCTGATGAATTCCTTGCCGCGGTGGCTCATTTCCATCACCCCCATGCCGGAGCCGTGCCAGTCCAGCATTTCGGCGGCTGCGGTTTGCAGCACTTCTTCAGGGATGGCGGCGGGGCCTGCGGAGAAGTTAAAAGGGCGGTTCATCAGATTTACGCTCAAAACATGTGAAAGCGCTTGTCTAGCTTGCGCTTTCAGCTATCAAAACATTGGGCCACGGGCATGGATCATGCCCGTGGCGTCCTGTCCGTATCGGGGCCGCCGGGGCTGGCCGATCAGGATGCGTCGCCGGACTCGGCTGGGCCTTCGGCAGCGGCGCTGCCGGAGTCTTCGGCTTCGCCGTCCTCGCCGGCACCGTCGTTCGCATCATTTTCGACGATGCGCTGCAGGCCGATGAGCTTGGCGCCGGCGTCCAGATTGATCAGCGTCACGCCCTGCGTGGCACGGCCCAGCTCGCGGATTTCCGCCACCCGGGTACGCACCAGCACGCCGGTGTCGGTGATCAGCATGATCTCGTCCTCGGGCGCCACCAGGGTGGCGGCCACCACCTTGCCGTTGCGCTCGGACTGCTGGATTGCAATCATGCCCTTGGTGCCGCGGCCGTGGCGCGTATATTCGCTGATGGCCGTGCGCTTGCCGTAGCCGTTTTCGGTGGCGGTCAGCACGCTTTGCGAGCCCGCCACCACATTGCCCGTGCCGTCGTCGGCCTCGGCGACCAGCATGGCGATCACGTTCTGATGCTCCTCGATGTTCATGCCGCGCACGCCGCGCGCATTGCGGCCCATGGGGCGCACATCGTTCTCGTCAAAGCGCACTGCCTTGCCGCCGTCGCTGAACAGCATCACATCATGCTTGCCGTCGGTCAGCGCGGCGCCGATCAGGTAGTCGCCTTCGTCCAGGCCCACTGCAATGATGCCGGCCTTGCGCGGGTTGCTGAACTCGGTCAGCGCCGTCTTCTTGACGGTGCCCATGCTGGTGGCCATGAAGACGTAGTGATCTTCGGGGAAGCTGCGGTTTTCGCCGGTCAGCGGCAGCACCACGTTGATCTTCTCGCCGTCCTGCAGCGGGAACATGTTGACGATGGGGCGACCACGCGAGCCGCGCGAGCCCGAGGGCACTTCCCAGACCTTGAGCCAGTACATGCGGCCACGGTTGGAGAAGCACAGCAGATAGTCGTGCGTGTTGGCGATGAAGAGCTGGTCGATCCAGTCGTCTTCCTTGGTGGCCGTGGCCTGCTTGCCGCGGCCGCCGCGCTTTTGCGAGCGGTACTCGGACAGGGGCTGGCTCTTGATGTAGCCGGTGTGCGAGAGCGTCACCACCATGTCGGTGGGCGTGATCAGATCTTCGGTGGACAGGTCTTGCGCGCTGTACTCGACGGTGGAACGACGCTCGCCCTTCTTGGACTGACCGAACTCGGCCTTCACGGCGTTGAGTTCTTCGCCAATGATGATGGAGACGCGCTCGGGCTTGGCCAGGATGTCCAGCAGGTCTTCGATGACCGACATGATGTCCTTGTACTCGGCCACGATCTTGTCTTGCTCCAGGCCGGTCAGGCGCTGCAGACGCATCTGCAGAATTTCCTGGGCCTGGGTTTCGGACAGGCGGTACAGGCCGTTGCCCTGCATGCCGAATTCGACTTCCAGGCCTTCGGGGCGGTAGTCGTCGGCATTGACCACACCGCCGTCGGTGCGCGTGCGGGTGAGCATCTCGCGCACCAGCTTGCTGTCCCAGGATTTTTCCATCAGCGCCGCCTTGGCCACGGGAGGTGTGGGAGCGTTGCGGATGATGGCGATGAAGTCGTCGATATTGGCCAGCGCGACGGCGAGACCTTCCAGTACATGGCCGCGGTCGCGCGCCTTGCGCAGCTCAAACACGGTGCGGCGGGTCACCACTTCGCGGCGGTGCTCCAGGAAGACCTGGATCAGATCCTTCAGATTGCAGAGCTTGGGCTGGCCGTTGACCAGCGCCACCATGTTCATGCCGAAGGTGTCTTGCAGCTGGGTCAGCTTGTAGAGGTTGTTGAGGACCACCTCGGGCACTTCGCCGCGCTTCAATTCGATCACCAGGCGCATGCCGGACTTGTCCGACTCGTCCTGGATATGGCTGATGCCCTCGATCTTCTTTTCGTGCACCAGCTCGGCCATGCGCTCCTGCAGCGTCTTCTTGTTGACCTGGTAGGGCAGCTCGTCAACGATGATGGACTGGCGCTGGCCCTTGTCGATATCCTCGAAGTGGCACTTGGCACGCATCACTACGCGCCCGCGCCCCGTGCGATAGCCTTCCTTGACGCCGTTGATGCCGTAGATGATGCCGGCCGTGGGGAAGTCCGGCGCGGGAATGATCTCCATCAGCTCGTCAATCGAGGCATCGGGGTTCTGCAGCAAATGCAGGCAGCCGTCCACCACCTCGTTGAGGTTGTGCGGCGGAATGTTCGTGGCCATGCCCACGGCAATGCCCGAGGAGCCGTTGACCAGCAGGTTGGGCAGGCGGCTGGGCAGCACGAGTGGCTCGCTCTCGGAGCCGTCGTAGTTGGGGCCGAAGTCCACGGTCTCCTTGTCGATGTCGCCCAGCATTTCATGAGCGATCTTGGACAGGCGGATTTCGGTGTAACGCATGGCGGCGGCACTATCGCCGTCCACCGAGCCGAAGTTGCCCTGACCATCGACCAGCATGTGGCGCAGCGAGAAGTCCTGCGCCATGCGCACGATGGTGTCATAGACCGCGCTGTCGCCGTGAGGGTGGTACTTACCGATCACGTCACCGACGATACGCGCCGACTTCTTGTAGGGGCGGTTCCAGTCGTTATTGAGTTCGTGCATGGCGTACAGAACGCGGCGATGCACGGGCTTGAGGCCGTCACGCGCATCAGGAAGCGCCCGGCCCACGATCACGCTCATGGCGTAATCGAGATAACTGCGACGCATCTCCTCTTCAAGGCTGATGGGCAGAGTTTCTTTAGCAAACTGGGTCATGTCTAGTGATACTTTGACGGCTGGAAAATAGCCATTTTAGGTCGAATGGCGTGTGGCAGCAGAGCAACATAACTGAGGAATTACATAGCTGTCCTACTTGTTGGTGCCTAGTTGACAACACTCTTGCATGTTACGTATGGCACAATCATTTCAACGTTTTTGGTGATGGTCACTGATGACGTCCACAGATTCGCAGCCCTGCTGCGGCTTTTTCCCCAAGAGGAGAACCATGAAGAAACTGAACAAAGTGGCGATGTTGTTTGCCTCTGCTGCCCTCGTGACAGCCGCTGGCGCACAAGTGAAGGCTGCTGACGGTGGCAAGACTATCGACAACTGGCAAAACGGCACCAGCGAACTGGTGTGGAAGAACGGCACGAACGAATTGTGCTGGCGCGATGCCAACTGGACTCCTGCTACTGCCGCTGTTGATTGCGACGGTGCTCTGAAGGCCCAGGTCACTGCAGCTCCTGCTCCCGCCGTTGTGCCTCCCGCTCCTGTGGCTCCCCAGCCTGCAGTGGCATCCAAGGTTACCTACTCTGCTGACGCTTTCTTCGACTTCGACAAGTCTGTGCTGAAGCCCGCAGGCAAGGCCAAGCTGGATGACCTGACCGGCAAGATCAAGGACATCAACCTGGAAGTCATCATCGCCGTGGGTCACACCGACTCCATCGGTTCCGATGCTTACAACCAGAAGCTGTCGGTGCGTCGCGCTGAAGCTGTGAAGGCTTACCTGGTGTCCAAGGGCATCGAAAAGAGCCGCGTGTACACCGAAGGCAAGGGCAAGAAGCAACCCGTGGCAAGCAACGCCACTGCTGCTGGTCGCGCTCAAAACCGTCGCGTGGAAATCGAAGTTGTGGGCACCAAGGCTGCTCAGTAATCTTTCGATTGCTACACAAAAAAGCCCCGGCAACGGGGCTTTTTTTATGCCCGATCCATCGTGGTAATCGCGGACAATGGCGGCATGAGCAACACTATCAATGCCGACCCGGCAGAACTGGAAAAATTCTCCAGCCTGGCCCATCGCTGGTGGGATCCCGAGAGTGAATTCAAGCCACTGCATCAGATCAACCCCCTGAGACTGGATTGGATCAACGCCCAGGCGCCCCTGGCGAACCAGCGTGTGCTGGATGTGGGTTGCGGCGGCGGCATTCTGGCAGACTCCATGGCGCGCAAAGGAGCCAAGGTGGTGGGTATCGACCTGGCAACCAAGGCTTTGCGCGTGGCGCAGTTGCATGCTCTGGAAACGGGCACGCCCAATATTCAGTACCATGAGGTCAGCGTCGAGCAGCTGGCGCAGGAGCAGCCGGCCAGCTTTGATGTGGTGACCTGCATGGAAATGCTGGAGCATGTGCCCGATCCCGCATCCATCGTGCGGGCCTGTGCTCAGTTGGTCAAACCTGGTGGCTGGGTGTTCTTTTCCACCATCAACCGCAATGCCAAGGCATTTGCGCTGGCGATCGTGGCTGCCGAATACATGCTCAAGATGATCCCCAAGGGCACGCATGAATACGGCAAGCTGCTGCGCCCCAGCGAGCTGGCTCGCTTTGCGCGCGAAGCAGGCCTGGATGCCCAGGGCACCAAGGGCATGGAGCACAACCCGATCTCGGGGCGCTACTGGCTGAGCAATGACACCTCGGTCAATTACATGCTGGCAACACGCCGCCCTCAGGAGTGACAGTCATGTGGAGACATGTGAGAGCCGTTCTTTTTGATCTGGATGGCACCTTGATCGACAGCGCTCCCGATCTGGGGGCGGCAGCGGACAAGATGCGTGTGGATCGCGGCATGCCTTCGCTGCCGCTCAATGCCTACCGCCATATGGCCGGAGCCGGGGCACGCGGAATGCTGGGCATTGCGTTCGGCATGACGCCGGAGTCTGCAGGTTTTGCGGAAATGCGTGAGGAGTTCTTTCGCAATTACGAGCAATGCATGACCGAGCGCACCTATGCTTTTGAGGGTGTGCCGGAGCTGATCCAGGCCTTGGAGGCTGGCTCGTTGCTGTGGGGGGTGGTGACCAACAAGTCCATGCGCTTCACCGAGCCGCTGACGCGTCAGATGCCCTTGTTTGCTCAGGCTGCGGCCGTGGTGAGCGGGGACACAACGCCGCATTCCAAGCCTCACCCCGAGCCTCTGTTTGAAGCCGCGCGACGCATGCAGATCGCTCCCGAGCATTGCATCTATGTCGGCGATGATGAGCGCGATATTCAGGCGGGTGCCGCTGCGGGTATGAAAACCGTAGCAGCACGCTATGGTTACCTTGGAACGACAGCAGATACGGCTCATTGGGGTGCCGATGCGCATATCAATTCACCCCTTGAGCTGTTGAACTTGCTGGGATGAGGCTAGAATAGGCAACTAAGGGGCTGTCCTGGTTTCGACGTGGGTTCGGGACCGGTGCGGTGCATGTCGAGCTTGAGTGATGCTCGTAAATCTCCATTCAAAAAACTAACTGCAAACGACGAACGTTTCGCACTCGCCGCTTAATCCGGTGAGCCTTGCAACAGCACGCTAGTGGGCTGGGCAAGGGGGGTAGCAATACCTCCCGGCTGCAAGGGAATTTACATTAGCTGGCTGGATACCGGGCTTCTTGGTATTTGGCGAGATTTAAGGAAGCTGGCTACCCAGACAGCGTGTGCCTGCGGGGTTTGGGTGGCGAGATTCAAAACAGAGCACTAAACATGTAGATCTGTCCGGCGAAGGCTTACGGACGCGGGTTCAATTCCCGCCAGCTCCACCATCCACCCATCCAAAGGGGTTCAATGAAGTTCATTGAACCCCTTTTTATTTTTAAAAATCAATCACTTAGATCCGATTGTGTCCAAGGTGATTTCACTGCTGCCAATGCCTGCAGGGGGAACAGGCGGGGGAATAAATACAAGAAATGCTAAATTTGCCCCCATCGTTCCCCCTTTCTCCTCTGGAGAAGGCCTTTTTTGAGAGGATTTGTTCCCCCATGTTGACTGATGCGCAGTGCCGAAATGCAACCTGTTCCCCTGGGGCCAAGCGAGAGCGCTTCGCCGATTCCAGCGGCCTGTATCTTGAGGTGAGTCCTGCTGGCTCGCGCCGCTGGTTCTGGAAATATCGAAAAAACGGCAAAGAAGGGCGCTTGGCACTTGGCAGCTATCCGAAGGTCAGTCTGACGGCTGCTCGGAAAGCCCGGGATGTGGCACGGATCCAGAAGTCAGAAGGTGTTGATCCTGCCAAGGCGCGCCAAGCCGCAAAATTGGTCAATGCTCATGAGTTGGGAGATACTTTCAAGGCCGTGGCGCTTGAATGGTACGGTAAGCAGGTGCCTCGTTGGAGCTCAGGCCATGCTGAGCGGATGCTGCGTCAACTAGAGCGTGATTTGTTCCCCTGGATCGGTGACCGGGAAATGGTGCAAATTCAGCCAATGGAGCTACTCGCAGTGCTCCAAAAAGTGGAGCAGCGTGGGGCAATGGAGACCGCAGATCGTGCTCTCATGCTGGCGCGCCAGATTTGGCGTTACTGGCTTCTGACGGCCAGCAATACACAGCGCGACATCACGGAGGGCTTGAAGGCGCGATTGACTCCATACCGAGGCAAGCACTTCCCCGCCATTGTGGAGCCCGAGCGTTTTGGAGAGCTTCTGAGGGCCATGCACGCATACAAAGGCGGTCCTTTTGTGCGTACTGCATTATTGCTTTCCCCGTTGCTTTACCAGCGTCCTGGCAACCTTCGGACAATGGAGTGGGTTGAGTTGGATCTGGATGCTGCACTGTGGACTATCCCTAGCGCCAAGATGAAGCGCACGGTTCAGGAAAAGGAAAACGGTGAGCCACACGTTGTGCCGCTGCCCAAGCAAGCGGTGACGATGCTTCGCGAACTGCTGCCGCTCAGTGGTCGCGGGCAATATGTCTTCCCTAGCCAACGAGACCACGACCGCCCGATGTCGGATAACTCGGTGCGCACAGCTTTATATAGCCTAGGGTTTGGGGAAGAACAAAGCTGTCATGGCTTTCGGGCCAGCGCCAGAACCATGTTGGTTGACCAACTGGACCTTGATCCACTGGCGATTGAGGCCAACTTGGCACATGCCGTGAAGGATGCCAATGGTCGTAGCTACAACCGGACGAAGTACTTGACCAAGCGCTTCGAGCAGGTGCAGCAATGGGCTGATTACTTGGATCGTTTACGCGAAGGTATTAACGTGATCAAGATTTCGCTAGAAAACAAAGCCAAATGACACACAGCCCAGCGCAATAGTGCTGGGCTGTGTGTCTTGCTTGTCCAAGATTTATGTATTCTGCTCGAATGTGGAGTAGATAGCCCACAAGATCGAAAGCGCGTTACAGCGCGCCACAGTGGGCCCCTCACGGTCATTGTTTCAGTATGCAAAGACTCCTATGCAGCGATTGCCGCTGCTCGTAGCCGCAGCGCTTCCTAACGGTCACTGTCCCATACCGGCCATCCGAGCATCGACGCGGGCGACAACCCAGTGACGGGTTTAGGGTGTGCAGCGGACAACGATCATCAGGTGCAGGCGGATCGGTCGCAGGATGTCCGCTGTCACGTCGACGTCGTGCGAACAGGAGCTTGCGACCCGAGGCCGACAGTTGCATGACTGCTCCAAAGCAGTCGGTGGCGCACGCTGCCGTGATAGATTGCGGCTAGGGGCTGCATTAAAGTGGGTGCCTCATCACTAGGCCGCTTTTACATGGACCTGATTGCCCTCATTCTTTCATTAGTTAGCCTCGTGGGCCTTGTTGTCGCTGGTTCAATACTGCGTGGATATTTGCCTTCCTACATCGCGGAGAAAGGCAAGAATGCTGCCTCCAAGGAGGATTTGGCTCAACTCACTGACATAGTCGAAAAAGCCAAATCATTCCATGCTGCTGAACTCGAACGCGTCAAAGCTGAGCTTTTCTCCGAAGGCCAAGTCACCGAGAGGCGTCGGCGCGTTTACGAGGAAATGTGCTCCGCACTCAGGGTATTCATTGCAGGGCACGGTTGTACGACAGAAGTAAAAGAGCGTTTCCACGCTGCATACGCTGCAGCATGGTTATGGGCCTCCGACGATGTACTCAGCGCGCTCAACCACTTTGTCAAACTACAGGTCCAACTTGGAGCAAGTCAAGGCTCTGTCGAGGAAATTGAGCAGAAGAACGCATACACCGCCGTCATTCTTGCAATGCGTCAAGACGCTGGATTTTCTGGCACGGGTATCAAGGCAAGTGACTATCAGTTTGTGCGGTTTGACTAAACGGATTCCACAACTATTCAATCAACGGCGCGTCTCTCATATTTAGCGTTAAGTGACAGCTTCTTTGTGTTGTCGACGACCGCTCCTGGCCGTCAGTGACCGGCAGGACGCGACCCGTTGCAGTCGTTCATGATTTGTCAGCAGATGTCTGCTGTGCAGAGATTGCCGTTGCTCGTAATCGCACGCTTCCTAACGATCGCCGTCCCATATCGGCCGTTCGAGCAGCGACGCGAGGGACAGTCCAACGACGGGCTTCAGGTGTGCAGCGGACAATGACCATCAAGAGCAGGCAGATAGGTCGCTGGATGTCTGCTGTCACGACGAGCGAACAGGGGCTTGCGACCCTGAGCAGTCAGCTGAAATCCCACACTCACAGGCGAAGCTCACCAAGCGCCTCAAATCTCAGTGCAGCAGCGCTTGAGAAAATAAATAGCTCTGGGCTGTTAATAGGCTAACGTTTGATATGAGCAGCGTCTTCAAACGGGAGGCTACTTTTAACACGTCCGCTCGATGGAAGGGTTAGGCACTAAGCAGCGGTGATTCGCTTACGCCGTGCACGATATATCTCTTGATTTTTCCTGTCGGAGCGACTACGGCATTGGCACTCAGATGGAGAAGCCCTGGTCTGCCCAAATTATTCTCGTGAAGAGACCAAGTTATTAGAGAGCGGGTTCTTTCCGAGCTTTCAAGGCTAATACTGAATGAAACAGTTCGTCTCTCAATAAGATCGAAGAACTTTCCCCAGCCAGTGAGTGAGTTGTACTTCGTCACGTTGCCGGAAATCTCGTGCGGAGCTGGAACCGTGCTTGGTTGAAGATATTGAAGCGATTCTGCATCGAACACGGCCAACTCTTCCCCTCGAGGGCGAGCTACGGTTAGTACTATCTTTCTGTCTTGGCGGATTGGTCGGTGGATCTCTTCAAGCGGCGACTCCAGTGCAACCGGAAGTTCGCCAATAGTAGGTTCTATGCGCTTTTCGAGTGCCTTTGAATATTCGTCCGAATGGTTGAACTTTCCAACTGCTTCAGTAAATCCGTACTTGATGAAGTCGTAGAAGACGCCACTAGTGAGAGCGCCGGCTGTCCAGATCACCGCCTCGTAGACAAAGCTGCCCCGCTTTGGCGTCTCAATGTATATCTTCGCCCCGGTTGCAGCTTCGGCCCGTGTTCTAACCTCTCCATTTAAGTATGCATGAGTGATCACTGAGGTCGCGCGCGCAATTCCTCGCAACGCTACAGCAGCATCGTAGATTTCAAGCCTACCCGAATTAGCCGCCCCATGTTCGTAATGAAATTTGAGTTTTAGTTCTGACATGAAATAAGGAAATACCGTTATTAATTTGATATGAGGCTGAGGCCTAGAGATTTTCCTTCAGCCAAGTAGAGCATTCTGTATTGAAGCCCATCCACGCCCCTTCACCAGTGAGCTTTACTACCAACAACTCATCATTACTGTCGATATAAGGTTTGAGGGCATCACGAATAACAGTTGATGGGCCGTCATGCTTGATGATCCACGTCGAATCTAAGCAATGCCACCATAAGCCAAGACCTTTTATCGCATCGATTAGCGCAGCATAGTCTTGCCCAGTTTTGTTGAGGTCGTACCCGATCAAGTAAGAAGCCATGATTTTTCCCTATATTGTCTAATCTGATATGTACAGAAGATCGATAATTGAGTGACGGCCACTGGCCGGTAGCGTGAGTGCACGGATGATCCAGGAAGCGGACACTTCGAAACGCGAGCCCCGTCGATGAAGGCAGCTTTCAGTGAGGTACACGAGCTAGTGCAACTGGGCCAAAAACGGCCTGTACTACTGATAGAAAGCGGCCATTGGGAATTCAATCAAGCCTCCTATTACCGATTGAGGCTTGACTGAAAGTGAAGTTAATCGAACAAGCTTTTCACAAAAGACACAGCGCCAGCCGCTACAGCTAGCGGAATAACAACTGGGGCTGCAGCCGCTGCGACAGCCGTAAGACCAACGGCACTTGCCCCAACAGTCAGCGAGCCTGCTGCAACAGCACCAAGACCCGCGCCGAGAGTGGTTGAAGCAACAGTTCGCCCGACGCTGACTTCGTCTCCCGCAATTTTTTTTCCCAACTCGTCTCCAGCTATGCCAAGACCAACAGCTTGAGGAATTGTCATTTCCTTTTCCTTAATGGTTAAGTTCAGAGGTCGCTCGGCATAACACGTTTATTGGTTATGCCTAGCAGCAAAACTAACAAGAAATTTAGCCTGAAATCATCTGACTTTTCTCAGAGAGTTTTGTCTGTGTCCAATCATCTCCCAAAATGCATTTTGTTACAAGTCGTGTATTGCTCGAGATGAATGCAAGGGACTGCTTTAGGCACTTTTTTTGCAGTTCAGCTATGGGTAGGCTGCACCCGTTCGCGCTGAAGAAAGCTGCAGCTCAGGGTGTCTGGCGCACTGCGATCCAGCTAGTTTCCGGTTTGAGTCGCATAGTGGATGCCAGGCCGGATAGCAGGTCAACGTCTAGTATCGGCAGCATCAGTCACAGGCTTGCCAAATCAGCGGCGGCAGCCAGCTTGAGGCAGTCGGCCAAGCAGCCTTCGCGAAGGGCTACTCCTGGCCGGTAGCACTAGTTCGTGTACCTCGCTGAGAGCTGCCTTCTTCAGTGGGGCTCGCGTTTCGAGGTATCCGCTTCCTGGCTCATCCGTGCACTCACGCTACCGGCCAATACCGGACCTTTCTTAGGTCTGCGACTAGGATCGAGACTGCCTCAGAAGTGCAGATGTTCAACAGTACGTGCTGGTATACGTAATGACCAACCCAAGGAGCCTCCTTATGGTTCATCTTGTCGGACATAAATTGAAGTACTCGGTCGTACAGTGGTCCTACGACTGGGATCCATCGCTTTTTGACTTGCTCGAACGTATGCCGGAGTTAGTGATCGGGCGACATGTGGTCATTGCGTCATGTGACAGCGGCAAGTACAAGCCGTCCGAGGCTGAGCTGGAGGCCGGTTGGGAGGTCGCGGATGGATTTGCTGTGAGTCCCAAAATCACCGCCGTATCCGAACTGCCTATGCCAGGTTTTGATGAGTGGTACGTGTATGAAGAGCGTCCGATGCCAAGGTTCTATCGCTCATCGGTTAACCGTTTCGGCTTCGCGCCGCTGCCGCCGGATAAAGCTACTGATTTTTGGGCTCAAGTTGAGACCGCATTGCCGCTGCATGTCTTGGGTGCCGGTACTCCGACCATGTTTGTCGCAACGCGGGACAGAATTTCATTCGACCGAGCATTGAAGCTTGGTGACTTCTGACTAACCACCCTCGGCCAGCTGTAGACACTGACTTCAGCTCATGACCGGACCACCTTTAGATGAATCTGGCGTCTGATAGGGCAAAGGGCAAGTGTGTCTGGAGTCAGCCATCAACAACTACCAAGTCGAAGGTTTTCTCCATGTCCAGGAGAGACCGCGTAGGGTCGACACGAGCCTGTCGGGGGCACGGAGAAACGGCCCTTCGAGCCAGTACGCGGCAAACCGCACAATCGAGCGGCCGGTCCTGAGGGTGAAGCGGCCGTTCAAGACAGGCCGTGTTCAACGGCTGGTGTTGGCCTTTGCTGCCGCTCAGGTGTTGGGCCATGAATGACTCAGACCAGCCTGAAGCAGTCCAAGGTGGTGACGCTGGCTCATGGCCAGTAGCTTGGTTCACGGATGCGCTACGCGTGATCTCTAGCGCTTCCACCGGCTGGTCGGCCGCATGGACGCCGTCGGCTTTGCGGTTATGGCATAGCTTGCTCTACCAGGCGTAGGCCTGGGGTGCTTCGCCACCTGGACCAGGGGCAGTCCAGACTACGTCATCCAAACGATGCGGTATTCAGGCCAGTGAGGCTTAGTGATGATTCCATCCGCGAGAACAGTCGAGACTCCCGAAGTATGTTCTGGGACTTCTTATCTCAGCCACTCGGGCGCAGCACCGCTGAGCAACGTTAGAGTGCAGTTCCTGTACACGTATACGCATGGGAAGGCCTGACGCCTACCCTTTTTAGATCAGCCGAGTTCCCGTGGATTTTGGGAGAAGCCATGCACAGACAATGTTGCCCCAATAGAGACCAAAGGAGCGTCAATAGCTGACGCAGTTATGCAAAAGTATTCTGACAACAGGAATCGGCCCTTATACGACTTGGTTTTCGTTGCCCTGTCGCTGTCTCGACTCCCAATGCTTGCATTGATTATCGAGTTCTGCGTGCTGATGTTGGTCCCGCAGGCCCAGGAGATTCTGTTCGGACTCGAGTCCCCGATATTGGAGCTTGGCGTCAACGCCTCAGCTCGAAAGGGAGGGGACTGGATGAGTTTTGTGCTGTTCGTTATCGCAACGATCCTCCTGGCCCTGTCAGTTTGGTATTGCTCTAGGCTACTCTCCTCCGTGCATCAGTTGAGGGTAATGCCGCGCGACGTTGTAGAAGAACACGCGCTGCCAGACTCGATGGTATGCGCGATCACCTGGGTGCCACGCTGCCTAGGCACACTCTCCATTGGCCTCGCGGTCGGGAGCTTGCTGATGGCCGGCGTCACACAAAATTCGAACGCTCGATCGCCAATGGCACTCTGCCTTTTGATGCCGCTTGCTTTGGCCGTCTACGCGCAAGTCCTGTTGGATCGCTATGCGCGTCCCAGACTCGCTGCCATTGTGACGGCCGCATTCGTCGTAAATTCAACAATCCTGATGCTCATATACCCGGTGTCTGACACGGTGCAGGCCTGGGTCCTCTTTTATTGCCTTCCGGTTTGCGGGGTCATGGGCTGGACTTGGTACCGTAAGCAGTGGAATTTAGCATCGTCGATTGGCGCATTTGGCACGCTGATTGCCAACGTACTCGCCCTTTTGGTTGCCGCCGGTATTCCTATCACTGCATTCCTGCCGTTCGCAATCCTCTGCGTCACTGCATTGCTCCCAGCCCTGTTCCACATGTTTGTTGTGAGAAGGAGGACCTTACTGGCTTGGCTCCACCAGCGAGGGCCTGCCTGGGTTAAGCCCGCTCATCCCTTGGGGGCAGCCCGTTCGCGCACGCTAAGTGAGGTACGGACAGTGTTGTTCATTGGGGTCATGATTTCCGTTGCCATGTTGCTGCTGCTCCGAGATGAGCGCCCTTGGCTTCGTTCTTCCGCAACAGTGGTGTTGTTATTCCTGAGCAGCATGAATTTCGCGTTGACCACGGTGGCCCTGGTGTACAGGAGACTGTTGCCCTGGCGGCCGGGACTAGTCTGGGCACCAGCGTTGTTGTTTGTGGCTGTTTTAGCGAATAACCGCGAATCCATTGGCGAAGAAGAGTTTCACGCCACCTCAGGCGCCGTTCTCCCCTCGTCCCGGAGCCGGCCCTCCGAGCAGATCGAACCGGCTCGCCGAGTTGTCGTTAACGCCCATGGAGGAGGCCTGCGGGCTGCCTATTTCACGGCGCAAGTGCTCGCAAGGCTGGATGACTTCTCATGCGGTCGTTTTGGGGAGCGTCTCACTACGACCAGTGGTGTATCCGGTGGTTCTTTGGGCTTAGCTACCTATCTACTGGCACGGCAGCATTTCGTAACCCACGGCGATGCATTGGGAAATACTGGCTGGACAAGATGTAGCGACGAACAGCCGCCAGACTTCCCGCTGAGTAGACTAGTTGACAGCCTTCTCATCAACGACCATTTGTCAGGAGTCGTTAGCACGATGCTGACCTCTGATCTATTTCCAGGCGACGCCCGCCGTGGACAATCGCTGTTGAACAGCTGGCAGCGCCCGTACTTGGAAAAGCTTCAGAGTGGCGTATCTCTGGCTATGCCGCTTTCCGCAGTCACAGCTGGGCGCCCTCGCATCGACTCCTATTTCAACGCCACCGACGCCCGCACTGGCGAAGGAGTCGCCTTGTCTAACCGCTATGCAGAGACTTCGCTCCTGCCGATAGGCCTAGCCGTACTTCACAGCGCGAGATTCCCAGTGGTGTCGCCGGCCGGCCGCTGGCAGCCCGATGGCGGTCGCGAGCGATTGCTTGTGGACGGTGGCTATTCCGACAATTCTGGCGCTGCACAGTTGAGCCGCGCTGTTTCGAGAGAATCCTTTGGTATCTGGCTGAACATCGATGGCAATCCAACGGAAGGTGAATGTGCTTCGGCAACAGCCCGCCCTGACCATTGGATGAACTGGACTGGAGCAGACGCGCTACTTGCTTCTAGACGACAACGCAGTGCTGAGGCGGAGAGGCAAATGCAGGCCAGAGTCGATGAGGTCGGCGCTAAGCACCGACGTATCACCTTGAGCATGCCTCAAGCCTATGCCTCGATGAAGACCGTAGAAGATCGGTGCCAAGCCGCTCGCCACCATCGGACCGCTCCATTGGGGTGGTACATGTCCAGCGTCACGGCATGGGATATGCGATTCGCCGCTCTGGCCGCCGCAGCCAGTACCTGCAAGGAGTTCTCTGACCTCTGCAGGCGATAGAAGGGGATCGAGTGTTATATATTCAAGTGCCTGCGGCAGCGGGCGGGCTTGAGCCACCTAAGTGCAGAGCGGTCTTCTTCGACTGACTCACTGTGTGAGCCATACAGGGGAGAATAGGAATTTTTGTAAGCGGCTGGCGAACCCATCTTGAATGAGGTCGCGAGGCTGAGCAAGATCGTGTGCACGCAACATTGGCGTGCACACGATGCTCAAAGACCCTCAGACACCGCGCTATGCGCAGCGGCGTACGCACCGCACCTATACCGGTGACAGCAGTCATTGGGATAGGAAGATGCGAGCGGCAACTGCCAGCCTGGAGCGGTCAATAGAGAAAAGTGCTGACTTCGTGCCGGCTGGCTGCAGCGTCAACATCGACGCCGGCACAAAGCAATCAAGTCGTTCTCAGGGCAAAAAACAAAGCCCTGTGACATGCAGCCCAGCGCACCAGGCGCTGGGCTGCATTTGTCGTAAATCATCCTTCGCTCAGTGCTCGCCAACCGTTCTCGGTCTTGCGCATGGTGATCTTGCCCTTCATCTGAAGCTGCTGATCTTGCAGCCAGTACAGGACGTCTTGTGCCTTGGCGGCTTCGTTGCGGATCTGAAGCAGCGCAGGATATAAGAGCTTGGTGGAGCCTCCACTCGGGCATCCCGCAACGTACATGGACCAGACGCTTTCCGTCACCTTGTTGTAGATGGTGTTCTTGGGCTGGTCGCGCTCTTGCTTTTGCCGGGCTTCCATCTCCATCGCATCGAGCGCCTGCATCTTCTGGTGCAGGCTGTCCGGCAACGGATGCTCGTTTTCCCACTGGACCAGCGCTTTCCGATAAGCGTTCTCTTCCAGGAAGCCCATTCCCGGCGGATTGTTGAAGTGGAAGTCTTCGCGACGGGGTGCGCTGCTGTTGTGTTCCTTGCGTAACGCCAGAATCTCATCCTTGAGCGTTGCAATTTGCTGTTGATCGGCCTTTCCGGCATCCTCCCAGGCTTTCATGCGGTCACGCTCCTCCTGGTAGGTCTGGCGCATGCGCTTCAAGGTATCGGGGTCCTTGAGCTCGATGTCGTACGTGAACTCGACACGGTAGTGGCCATCTTCTTCATAGCCGTTGGTCTTCTTGACATGCGTCACCTTGACGTTGTCGCAAGAGGCGAACTGGGGCTCCAGGAATTTTTCGAGATCGCTGTCACTGGGGGCAGAGCTGCAGCCAGCCAGGGCCAGAACGGTGCAAAGAAGGAGTTGCTTTTTCATTGAGAGAGGTCTCCGGTCAATGTGAAGTGGGGCAGGGCCAGGCATGGCAGTACCAAGCCCGCTGGGCTCTGTGAGCTGTGAGCCAGGATGGCTGGGCTTCTGGGCCAAAGGCTGCGCCCATGGGATTCGGATTTACAAAGCAAGAAGCGATGCGCTCCAATGGACCGCATCGCTTTATGAAGCCGCTGGGCGGCAGAGACAGGTTGATCGGGCAACGCTTACTGGGAAATGCCCATGGTCACGTAGTTGGCCTTGCCATCGATGGCCGGCGTGGTCAGGCCCTTCTGGGTCGAGACACCGACATAGGCATAGGTCGTCTTGCCGTCCAAGGTGATCTTGTAGACCTTGGCATGCGTGATGGAGTTTTCTGCAAGGTCCTCCATACCCTCGCCGGACAAGGCCTTGGAGAAGCCGAAGTTGGGGGCGTCGGGAACGCCACCGTTTTCGGTGAACACCACGGAGTCATCGGCCCGGAATTCCAGCGTGCCGGTGGGGCTGCAGTCCTCGTACTCGTTGAACACCTTGCCGTGTAGCTCGGTGGTATCGGTGACAGGAGTCCAGTCCTCCGAGAGATAGGCGTACTGGCCGTGCTGATTGGAGCCAAAGGAGCCAGCGCCTTGCGTGCAGTACTGTGCGATGCGATTGCCCAGCAGGCTGGTCACCGCCACAAAGGGCAGACCCACCTGGTTCACATTGCCGTCTGTGCCCAAGGACGCCTTCGATGTCAGCAGACCACGGTGGGGATCGGGTATCGACAGAACAAAATCGCCGGCCTTGGTCTTCGCGGCACCTGCACGGAACAGGGTCATGTTGGGCGTCGTGAAAGCCGTACCGGCAAAGGCTGCCTGGGTCAGAGTCTCGCCTGCCGCCACGCTGCCAGCCGCTTCCGACTGCGTCAGACCAGCAGAAATCAGGGCCGCGCCATAGCTCTCCAGCAAATCATCACCCGCATCGCCCTTTTGCGCCTGGAACTGGCTGGTCAGCGGATCGAAGCCAGCCGGCAACGACGGCTTGCCCGGCAGGCTGGACAGAGCCGCCTTGAGCTTGTCCTGGGCCGTTGCCAAGGCGCCGGCATGGATCGCACCGCTCAAGCTCCCATTGGTGGCCGAGTCGAACCAGGCATCGGGCTTTTGGCCGCTCACGATGCCAACCATCAAATCGGTCAACGGCGTGATATTGGCCAGACCCGATGCAGCCACCATGGAATGCAAAGGCGTAGTCAGGGCTTGACCATTGGCCTGGCCGCCGGAGACGCGGATCACGCAAGGAAAGTCGCTGCCCTTGAGCGAGGCCGACCAGGAGCCATCCGTGCCGGTGGTGGCAGAGGCAGAAGCACCAGAGGCGCACTTCAGCGTCACGGCACCGCCCGCAATGGGCGAGCCCACAGCCGCCACGCCGTTGGCCGAGGCCGAGTTGGAGGCTGGTGGCGCTTCACTGCTGCCGCCACCGCCGCCGCAGGCGGTCAGCACCGCAGCTGTGACAACGCTCAGAGCCAGCTGGGTCATACCTTGGTTCGAAATCTTCTTCATGGTTTCCCTCTTCTTTATGGATGTGTCTTGAATGTGAAAGCCCGCTGGAGGCGGGCCATGGGGGCGGAGTAAGGACGGATAGACGGGTGGGGTGGATCTCCATTCAAAAACGGCGTGGCATTGGTCCTTGCAGCCCGCGACCTGCTTGAGGCGGAGGGCTGCAACGGGTGCAGATTCATGAAGACTGCTTACCCTGTGTGCGAAGGGCGCGGGCTCTGGGGGCAAAGGCACGCAACTGAATCACATGGCCCTGCTGGGCTAGGTTCGCGAAATCCTCATCCAGGGCCGCAAAGAACTCCGACGGCTTCAGATGCAGGGCGCAGATGATGCGTTCCATGTTGGCCAGGGTGATGTTTCTCTCACCACGCTCCACGCCGCCTAGGTAGCTGCGGTCCAGGCCGCAGTACTGCGCAAAAGTCTCCTGCGAGAACCCTTGCTCTCTGCGCAAATGCCGAACGACCTTCCCGAAGGCCACCAGCACGGGGAGTCTTTGCGGCTCGGGGCCCGGCTGGGATGCTTTTTTGTCCATAGTTGCTATGGTTACAAGAGCGCACAAACTTGGCTACAGACCATGCGCCCACGGTTTTCACGTCCACGGCCTTTACGCATACGGCCTATGCGTACCATTGGCACCCTGGCGATGCATTCCTTGGGGCTTGGTCTGCGAGCTAGTGAATGGTGCAGGAGGGGACGTCCGGCGCAGGGTCTCCGCATCCGCTACCGGTTCTGCAACGCCTTCAGGCAAGGGGCTCTCTGGATAGAACTCCTCCACGATGTCCGCAACTTCTTCGGGCGAGTCCTCAAAGCTGCCGTTCGCATAGCCCAGCCTTGCTGCTTCGTCCAAGGCCTGCTGATCAAACCCCGCAGCCTGGCGTTGTGCCGATACCTCCTTGGCCTGCACAATGGCCTCGTTCAGCGTCAATCCACTGCGCACCACCAGATCCGCGTAGTAGATCGCCGAGCGATGCGACTGCGTCGTGGACTTGCCCCGCAGCTTGAGCTCCAGTGGCATGCCGGCCAGATGCCCACTCGACACCGCAGCGAAATACTGCAGCCGGGCGGTCAGGGTGCGGATGCTGTTGAAGCCCGTGGTGCGGAACACAAAGCTGCCCAGCTCGTCGCTGTCGCCAATCACTAGGTTCAACCGTCCATAGGGCTTGCAGCCGTCCTGGCCGAAGGCGCAGGCATCGGGTCCAGGGCAGGGCATGGCAGCCAGTCCCTGGCTGGTCACCCGCTTGCAGCTCTCGCCATCGCCCACGCACACAGGCCTGGCCGTGCTGCGGTCGAACAGGGTGTAGTGGGCACGCAGATTCAGATCGGGATCATTGAACAGCACCCGCACGGGGATGCTGCGCAGCTTGCGCCGGGCGGGAGTGGTTGCCGTGGCATTGCTCGTAGTCGCTGCAGGCTGAGCCTGGGAATCGGGTGCCTGCTGAGCATCTGCGACTACGCCCATCTTTTCCTTGAGCGAACGCTTGCCGGAGCGTTGCGAAGGCTGAGCAGAAGCGGGCTGCAGGCCACTGTCACCTTCTTCACTACCCTCAGACAAGGAAGGCTTCGAGCCTTCCTTTATGCCGCTGGATGGTTGGTTGGCAGTCTGGCGCAGTGTCTCATCGAGCGGATGCAGGATCCATTGCCCGCGGGCCTGCACCTGGGTGGTGATGGTGAATTCGTCATCCTTCTCGGGCAGGCGCTTGCCATTGCGCTCCACCACCTTGCCGATGGCAATGCGGCCGATCACCGGGGGCGTGATCATCAAACCTTTGATCATGAGAGGCTCCAATAAAAGAGCCCTCCAGGGCAAGGCCAAGGAGGGCAGGGGAAGGGAGGGGAAACCGGGTTGAACTTCGTCCCAAGCGGTTTCACTGCTCGGGCTCGTAAACGCAAAACCGCCGTGACCCGGCCCGTGGACTCAGATAGCGCTGGGCCAGCGTGGGATGCTCTTGCACGAACTGGCTGCTGTTGAAGGCCTGGCCACCCTTGCTGCGCTTCCAGGTGACGGCGCCGCCGCAGGCGAACAAGGCCTTGCTGGCCTCGCCCATGTGCATCTGAATGCACTGGCGCAAACGGGCTTCCCGTTTCTGCGCAGAGTCCAGATCGCTGCGGGCCTGCAGCAGCTCTTCGAAGGTGATGTTGAGCTCCTGGTCCTCGCTCAAATCCACCTGGTCCCCGGTGTCGCTGGGATACAGGCAGCGCAAGGCCTGCTCGGCGCTGTCCGAACCGTCGCCGGCCGGTGCGATACCGCTTTGGACCAGATCCCAGAACGCCTTCTCCAGGACAATCAGTCGTGCAATCAGCGCTTCGTCCCGCTCAATGCGAAAGATGCGCAATTCCTGACCGCCCACCAGCACCACCACATCGGCCGCACGCTGGCCTGTCACGGCCAACTGGTGCATGACCTGGAGCTGCACATACTCGGGCACGCCATCGCGCCACAGGCGGGCGCCATGGATGCCGGCGGTCTTGCATTCGAGCAACTGCACATCGGGGGCGTCGATCACCTCCCGATCCACATTGGCCAGCATCCAAGGGTGTTCGGGAT
Organism: Comamonas testosteroni TK102; assembly: GCF_000739375.1. Classification (NCBI taxonomy): domain Bacteria; kingdom Pseudomonadati; phylum Pseudomonadota; class Betaproteobacteria; order Burkholderiales; family Comamonadaceae; genus Comamonas; species Comamonas testosteroni. Next base: position 1,926,318 of record NZ_CP006704.1, read on the forward strand.
GCTGCAGCACCGCATTCACGCGCCGGACCTTGTTGCCCGTGCGCTTGGTGTAATGGGCTGCCACGATGGGCTCCAGCAAGGTCCCCCAGAACATGGGGCTGGTGTCGTCCGTGGGATCAACAGCCGGCAAGAGATCGCCCTTGCCGGTCTTTTGCATCCACAGCTCCAGCTGGGACTGGTAGGGATTGAGGCCGATGGCCGCTGCCGCATCCGAGCTGCCGATGCCGGTACGGCGCACTTCCAGCCAGTCCTCGCGCTCCAGATCCTTGGTGGACACCAGGCGCAGGGCGGCTCCCTTGCGGGGAGTGCGGGATGGGGCAGAGGTAGAGCGAGCTGCAGGCGCAGCAGGCCCCGAAGGGCTCACCAGGTGCAAAGACATACAAACTCCTTGGCCCGCAAAAATGCGGGCATAAAAAAACCGCTTCAATGAGCGGTCTGTGGTGGAGGAAAGAAGAGAAGGGAACCGTCCAAGGACGAACAAGAAAGCCAGCGATCAAGCACGATCAGGCCACTGGATCAGGCCACCAGTTGCAGCGCATGGTCCAGGGCTCGCTGCTTGATCACCGCCCCCTGGCCGAACCAGGCACTATCCAGGCGGTTGTCCTGGCTGCGGGCCTGTTTCTCGTGGTCCACGAACTCAGTGACGGCGCACAGCAGGCCCCAGGCCGTATCCTTAGCCGCCTGCATCTCGGCGCCCCGGCCGTGGCCCTCGTAGAGCATCTGCACCTTCTTGAGGGCCCGTTCATTGGTCAGGCCCACCGTGGGATCGGAATGCTGGTCCGTGTTGCAGATCACCTTGAGGAAATAGTTCATCGCCTCATGGGTCTTGATCTTGCGCTCGGCCAGGGTCTTCATGCGGTACATGAAGCTGTCCCACTGGCCCACGGCCACGCCCAGCTGGCGCTTGACCGCCTGGGCATCGAAAGCCGTGCTGTGCGGCACCTTGACCGCTCCCACGCCATCGCGCAGCGCAATGGTCAGCGTGTTGTTGCACACCACCCGCACCGTCGTCGGCATCGCCACCGTGGCGAGAGTCCCATCGCAGGAGGTGGCCAGCAGCAAATAGCCGTTGACCACATCCTTGCCCTTGAGGGCTGCCGACTTGCCGGTGCGGGCCAGGGCCCAGAACTTGCGCCCGGCCTTGAGCACGCCGGCGGTCTCCAGTTCGTAGCCGGCCACCTCGGTCAGATCCCGGTAGAACTCCAGCACCTCGCGGGGTTGCACTACCTGGTAGCGGCTGCCGACCACAGATAGAGGTACTTGCGTATCGCTGCGGTACAGCACCTTCTGCTCGGGAAACTCCTTGGGTTCGGCATACAGGTCCGACAGCCCGGAAGAACCCGGCGCACCATTGGACGCCAGATATCGCACCGGCGTTTCCTGGATACGCCAATCCATGCCAGCGGCCTGGGCCCAGACATCGATGCCTTGCTTGGCGGGCAGGGCGTGGCCCAGTTCATGCCAGGGGGTCTGGCCGGTATAGGCCATGGTTTCTATGAGATGTGCCACGAGAAAACTCCTTCAGTAAGAGAAGCGAAAACCAAAAGGGGAGATGAGAGGGAAAGGGAAAATGGACTGAGCCGGGCGAATCGCTCAATCGGAATCGGCATGGCCGGAGGTCGATTCCTGACGGGCAAATACATGCCTGCATTCCAAGCACTTGAAGTTGTCCAGCATTCGGGCATCAATCGTTTTGCCCACCGACGTGCCGACCTCGCAGCCAATGGCCGTGCCAGCCAGGCCACCCAAGACAGCGCCCGCAATGCCACCGATGGTCGAACCCGCGGGGCCGGTCATCAGGCCCGAGGCAATGCCAATCTGCGCACCGCGCAGGGCGCCGACAAAGCCGCCTGTGGCACCAGCGGCGCAGCCGATGGCGCCTGCGGTCTTGCGTGCCCAGTTGCGGGAGATGACCCGTGGGCTATGGCACAGGGGGCACGTGGGAGGGGGAGAGGAAAAAGGCATCGAAGCTCCTTGGAAGAAAGACAAGAAGCCAGGTGCTGGAGCGTGCCCTGCAAGGCAGGCGCATTACCCCGACCTGGACGGCAGACCGGTGTCTGCTCAGGTCGGTGATATGTGGTTGAAAAAAAGTGGATTTGAATCGAGCGGCGCTGCCCGGTTTGTTGCTTTCCTGCAAAAAGACGCTACCGACACCTCAGTGCGGACACCTCATGCTCCTCTAGTGCCGGGCCATGGATCCACGCATTCGCATGATCGAGCGTGCGAAAAGCATTCGCCTCGCATGGTGCTGCGGGATATGGCTTTCTCTCTGGCATGGAACTAAATGTTCGGTTTTTCGCACGTTCGCATGAATTTCTGCATTGGCCTTTTGCGGGGGAAATTCAGTGGTCGAAGGTGGTTATCTGAAACCTATCTTCTAGTCAAGGTAGCTGCTTGATGTCGTTCTCGCTGCGGTGAGCAGCTGTGTGGCTGGAAAAGAGCGTCTTCGGTCCAATGAACTCGTTTTCAACACAGGCATGAAAGCCGCCATGTATCAGCCCTTTGTCACCCCTGATCGCTCCATCGAGAGCGATGTTCGTGAGTCGAAGAATGTGAAGTCCACCAAGGTTCCGGTGGACGCTGAGATCAAACAAGTGTTGTCTAGGCCGGTGCAGGAGGAGGGCTGCCAGCCCAAGATTGCGCTGGAAACTGCTCCTTGCGATCCCAAGTGCGTGATCCGCTTGAAAGAGTTGCTGCACATATTGAAAGTGTCTCGCTCCACGGTGTACCTGCGCATCAACCCGCGGTCCAAGTACTACGACCCGATGTTCCCCAAGTCCGTACCCCTTGGCATGAAGGCTCGGGGCTGGATCCTGGAAGACGTCCATGCCTATATCGAGCATCTGCGTCACCTGCAGGTCACCGCTTGATTCAGGGGTACTAAATATCTAGATATCTAGAAAATAAAAATACCTGTCTGAAACTGGAGGTATATCGATAAATATCCTGAAGATCTCAGCTGATTATTCGGTTGAGATCTTTTGATTTATTTCGGTTTTAAATAACTGAATATATAAGTAAATAACTATCTAGGAGAATAGGAATGAAGAAGCTGATACATCCAGCTTCTTCTCTTGATGTGAGTACATCAACAGAAGATGATGAAGCTCCTGTGTATATGCGTGGTGCTGACGGTGTGGTTTTGAATTCCATGATTCAAAATGTTGTGGAATGGACTCTGAGAACACCGCATGTTTATCCTTTCAATCTGGAAATTCACAAGCAAAAATATAAGTATGAAATAGTCGTCTATCAGAAGTCTATTTTTGAGCTGATCTATGAAGTCAGCTTTCTTGTTGGAAGAAATATCGACATCTCTTCAGAATGCTTTGTAGAGATCAATCCCGCTGCGTTGGTAGTGCTCGAAGGAACGAAGGAGTGGCTGACAGCCAAGCATAAAAAAGTGAATGAGTGGGTGATGCATCTGATTTTCGAGATGAGCTACAACGAGTTTCGCATACAGTCGGATGACGTTCAACTTGAGATTAAGAAGGCAGTCAACGACCTGTCATTGTTTTTGCACAAGAATTTGATGCAGGCTGGAGGGAACGATCTACTTCACAGTTTCAAACGCAACTCAATGGAGTGCTATAAGCAGTTAATGCTGGTGGGTGAGCAGTCATGGACGCAACATGACTCGATACTCCTGATCCGTTTGGATTGGGGAGAGCCTTACAGGGTTCCGGATATGCGTGCAAAGTTTGCATCTCAGCAAGACTATGAAGCGCGCTTTAAACAGGTCAGCGCGATCCGCGACAAAATGCTCAAGATCCTTCGCAAAATGTTCAAGGATGATCTTGTTTTCTTTGCCTGGAAGATTGAGTGTGCTCCCATCAAGGGATTACACATTCACTGGTTGATTGGTCTCAACGGAGCAAAGCATCGGGACCGCATCAACGTCCCGCGCATGATCGCGGAGAAGTGGGATGAGAAGCTCGGGGCCGATGGTGCGTACACTCGCAACCCGAGCATTCGCCAAAAGCACGAAGAAGCTACCCTGCGCGTGATCAACTACAGCGATCCGCTGCTGTGGCGGATCATGGGTGGCTATGTCGACTACCTGACCAAGGTGGATTATCTGACCCGCTTCAGGGCTCCGGGCAAGATGCGCAGCTTTGGCTGCACCAAACTCAAGGAGATCACTGCGTCCAAAAAGGGACCCAAGCGCAGTAAGAAGATGCCCAAGCTGGATATGTTGGCTGTGCGTCGTCCGTTGAAGGAGCTCAGCGACGAAATGGGTTGGAAGGAGTACAAGGCATGAACTGGATACCTTCTCTTTATCCCATCCAATGCCTGCATGAGCTGGGTTGCGATTTTGCAAGTTGCGTGGCTGGCCTGGGGGAGCAGACGAAAGATGCGCTGATTGGCCCTGTCGTCCTCTCTGCAATGTCGGCGGCGGTGCATGGCGTACTCGACATCTACACGCCGACCCACCGGGTGATGCCCACCAGCCTCTATGTGTCCGTGATCGCTGGCTCTGGTCTTGGCAAGTCGGCCAGCGTCAACTGCGCATACCAGGGCTTTCGTGACTTTGAGGCGGGCTGCGAAGGGCGCGTGGTAGGTAGGGATGGTTTTGATCCGAGTCAGGGCCATCCTTATCGTTTGGACGATGCTTCCGAAAGTGGAGTGATTGCGCTGTTTGGCAGTGGTGCCAAGGCGGTGGCTATGGTCTTGGATGAAGGAGGGATGCTGGCCAAGCATCTGAGCATCCCAGGCTCGTGCAAACGCTATGACGGCGATGACCTGCGCTTTCAGCGCAAGCACGAGATGACCCTGATGCGTGACACTCGTACGACCTTTTGCATGACAGTTCAGGATGCGGTATTCGATGCGCTGCTCAAAGGCAAGCAGGGCGAACTGATGGTGCATTCCGGGCTGATACCTCGCATGCTGCTGTCGTATGCCACAGATTCCGTCCAGCACATCAGCTTTCAGGCCCCGCAGAATCCCAACCTCCATCGTTTCCATGATCGTGTCCGGGAACTGGTGAATGACTACCGTACGATCCTGCAGACTTCGGGGCAGAGGGCGCAGATCAGCCTGTCCCCTGAGGCCGAGCAGCTTTGGCACGAAGCAGATAAGTACTGGAAGGCATTACCTGGCTCCAATGATGCTTGGGTGGATATGGAACCCTTCGTGCACCGCGCTGGCGAGCATGCCATGCGCATCGCTGCTGTTTTGCAGTGGTTCACGGATCCAGGGCCTGTCATCGAGCTGCCCTACATGCAGTCTGCGCTGACCTTGATGGAATGGCACCTTGAGCAGGCATTGATGGGGTTTGGTACGCCTTCCGAGGAGGCTCAGAGAATCAGCCTGGGTGATGAGTTGTACGCTTATATGCTGCGGAAATGGAAGCAGTGCAGGCAGGGCACTTTTTCGCGCGTTCAATTGCAGCGCAGTGGGCCAGAACAGTCGCGCAAGCTCCCTTACCTGGATTGGGCCATTGATCAGCTATTGCTTGAGGACAAGGTCGTTGACCACCCTCCTGGGTCGCGCAAGCAGTTGATCCTCAACATGACGCCTGGCTTCGTCGCGCAAGCGATACCCGTACAGCCAGTGCCTGGCCGAAAACTGACTGATTTCCTGAAAGGTCCGAAGTTCGGGCGGCCCTTTGGCCACTGATGCCTGCTCCGGCCTCCTGCACGCTCACTGCGTCAGGAGGCTTTTTTTCTTGGAGGCACCAACTTCTCCCATCTGTCTTTGAAGATGGGATCGTGTCTGCGCCATGCGCCAAATTTGCGCACCAGACCTCCTGACGTTAGGCTTGAACCATAGGTGATGAGCCGGTGCGACTGGGGATGTCTTTCCTTTCCAATTACGTCGCGTTGGAAGGTATGCAGAATCTGTTGAAGCTCATCGCCAAATTGATCAAAGAGGGCGTCACCTGTTGAGAAGGTCTCACCCGCCTTGGATTGCAAAAAATCAGAAATTCGAGACTTCAGGATGTCTTCGCCAATGGCTCTAGCCTTGCCGCCCTTGGCTGCTCTGTCCAGCCGAACGGCGGACTCTTCAGGTACGCCTGCCGGGATCTCCAGCCTCCGATAAAGGCGGTAGCAATGCAGCTGCAGCGCAAAGAAGTGGGGGACCACGTGGTTCAGAAAAGCTTCAGAGCGCAGGTTGGCAGAGGCCAGCAGGGCTGCGAGGAATGCAGCGTCATCGAGGTTGGACGGCAACGCAGGCTGCTGGGCCTTAAGCCGGATCAGTTGATCTTGGCTGTGAATTTGAGCGATCTCGCGTAGCAGTTCGGTATAGGCCTGGGTCAGCGAACTTTCCGGTTGGACAGCTTTGCTGGACAGCATCCGCGCTTTGTCGGGCAGGGATGAAGTTTCAGGCACGGGGCCTCCCCAGAGCACATTGACACGCTTGCTGTGCTCGGTTTCTGCCCGGGTAACCAGGTTAGCGGCCAGCATCCAGATGGCCTTGAGTTTCCCAAGAAGTGAGCCAGGGCTGGTGTACATGGCTGAAGCGACAAGGTTCGCCATTGGATCTAACGAATTGTCGCTTTGTTCGTCAACTGGCATGACAGTCAGGGGCGGTGCTGCAGAGTCTTGGATTCTGCCTTGAACCTGCCTCAGCATCTGGGTTTCAACTGGCCCCGAGTTAAGTCTCAACAGTAGGGTTGTGCGTCTGAAAAGGCAGGGTAACTGGAAGTTTTGAGAGGCTGATATGCAGCGGTTGAAGACCTTGAACCGATGCTATCCACAGGGCACTATGGGGCTAGAAGCAGACATACAAGGGCTTCAGGTGTCTAGGAATCCGGGGTAATTCACTTACGGCACCAGCATCGTCTCCCTGAAGGTCTTGGCTTTGGCGTCGATGGTCGCAAGCCAGCCATGCGCGTGTGGCAATCTGAGTTCTGGAACCTGAACTGCGATGGTGACCTCGAAATACGGCTTGCTGAACAGCCGGACGCCTGTAACGAGATGGTCGCCGGCCGCCATGCAACTTATGAGATGCTGGTCGTTTGGCCCTCCCTCCGAGAACATGGATCGCCCCGCCGGTTGCAGGCCCGCAGCTTCAAGCGCAGCGGCGGTGGGCTCAGCGTCTATCCAACTGCGGTACCGCGCGCCGGCCTCCGTCGAGATGAACTCGTCGCCAACTGCCCACACGGTGGCCAAGTAGGCGATTTTGGTCAAGCCTTGCAGTGCCTCGCTGAGGTTGTGTTCAAACCGACCCCGCACGACAGGGTTGACGGTTTGCCTTTCCTCTAAGATGCCGAGGTCTCGGCCTTTGCTTCGTAGGTCTTTGCGGACTCGTGCGATTTCCTTATCTACCGCTGGGCCGAATCCCCTAATCGCCATCACGCCCTCAACTGCGTCCACCTCCACTGGTTGGTGGAAGCGAAAGTCCACAGCAGTATGGGTGCCAGTTAACTGAACGGCCGCACCGTCGGCTTCAAGGTTGCCTCGCATGCTCCACGTAGCGGGGCCTGACCTTGTCATGACGCCCGCTTCAGCTGCTGCCTGGCCCATCAATGTCGAATTGATGAGACGCGAATCAACGGTCTTGCCGTATTGGGAGTTTCGCGCCACATCTGCCACGAGTGCAAAGCCGTTGGGACCGCCCAGTGCGTCTGGAATGATGTGCTCACGCGAGGCGTCCACCTCCTGGATCGGCAAGCAGGTGTAGGGGCAAGTCTCGTTGTTCATGACTACTGCGGAAAGGAGTCGTGAGTCTGTTGGTGATGTCGGTAGGCCAGCGAACGACGAACACGATTACGTCGTAACCTGCGCGCGGCCCAGACAAGCTGGTCTCCAGTCCCCGCGTATTGCAGTTCCAATGGGCGCTATTCTGCCACTGGCAAGTTTGAACAATGAGGATGGGCGCATCAGCGCATCCAATGCTCGCGCCCCCTGCGAGGTGCTTGAGGCCCTGACTGCAAGCTGAGCTATTCACGCCGGGCTTTGGGCATACCGGCGTAGTACAAGCCTACAGACTGTAAATGACAGCGGTAAGGAAAAACACGGGCTCGGGCGTGCACTGCTTTGCGACTCTGGCCGCAATGCGTTGCGAAGCAGTCCCATCACTAGGACAGACCGAAGGACCGCAACCAGCCTGAAGCTGAATTTACTATGAGTCTCATCCTTTACGGCATGATCTTGAAATCATGCTCTCGCATACATTGCGGCCACTGAGGGTGCCCTGTTGGGAAGGGGCCGGCGATCGCGGAGTGCCATTTCATTAGTGAGGTTCCGCACAAGCTCGCCATCCTTTCCGCTTGCTCCGCATGCCCACACGCTGCCATGGCCGAGAATGGCAGCTCAAATCTGTCATGCGTTCGCTTGGCTTTCTCTTTCCCACTTTCGTGCTATCCAATCAACGCCAAGGATTCATCCTGACCCGCAACTGGCGAGACACATCGGCAGGGACTGAGGTCGAGTACTGGCTGGCGACGGATACCGGCCCCCTGAAGGTGCTCCTGACCGCCCAGACGTCGGTGGCTTTTGCCGAGGCCCGGCACAAGGATACGGTGCAAGCGCAGCTTGGGGTCATGCCCGATGTGGAGTTGCGTGCACTGGAGCTGAAGAGCCTGCAGCAGGAGCCCGTTCTAGGGGTCTATGCCAAGAATTTTCGCCAGTTGGGGCGGCTTGCACGCACTCTCCAGCCACTGGGCGTATCCCTTCTCGAGGCCGACATTCGTCCACACGAGCGCTACCTGATGGAGCGCTTCATCACTGCAGGCGTCAGGCTGCAGGGCGGTCGGATCGAGAATGCCGCGCTGGTTGACTGCAAGCTCGTTCCCGAACCCCATTACAGGCCCGTGCTGAAAGTCGTGTCGCTGGACATCGAGACCAGCCAGCACCAAGACCTGTATTCGATTGCACTGGACGGTATGGCCGAGCGCGTGGTGTTCATGCTCGGAGAACCGCCTTCCGAGTCGGTGCCGGAGGCGGGTTTTGCACTGATCTATTGCGCCAGCCGCCAGGAGATGATCAACCGGCTCAACGCGTGGTTTGCACGCAATGACCCGGACGTCATCATTGGCTGGAATGTCATTCAGTTCGACCTGCGCGTGCTGCAAAAAACAGCGGACGACTGTGCCACCCCTTTGCTCCTGGGGCGGGAGCGCAAGCCCATCGCATGGCGCACCCACCCCGGCAAGCAAGGCTACTTGTGCTCGGCTATCCGCCGGGCCCGCCATGAAACCGGTACGTGCGTGAGTTGGCTATTGGGCAATGGGCCTTGATTCCTTGGTTTGCTAAGGAAGCCAAGCTGCCCTACAGCACCAACAATGCAAGGCCAGCGACAAAGACTCTTGGAAGCGTGGCCAGCGCTGCATCATTCCTGCTGAATGCCAGGAGTGTTTTTAAATTCAGAATGCAAGGTATTCGATAGCGGTCAAGGGGCGTCGATCATCCATTCTTGAGGGAGGCCTTTCTCCAGCCGGGACAATAGGCGCCAAGCGGCCGATATTTCCGCATTGTTGGATCTCTCAATGGTGCTTCTCCATTGGTTGATTTGATCGGCAAAGAGATCTGATCGCTTCGCTCTCTTGGTTGTTGCGTCCAACCAGCCTGAGGCTGGAAGGAGAATTCGATCCAGTCGGGGCAGGCTGCAAGCGCGGCCAAGTCCATTGGGATCGAAGTCGAAAAAGGCCCATACCGGCTCGGCCCTCGCACGTATGACGGCATCCACGCGATCAGCCTTAAAGAGGTTGTCGCCAAGAAGGATGGCCACCACATTGAGGCCTTGGTAATCGAGCCACCGGTACTTCTCCAGAGTCCTGAATGTCTCGACGTTCTCAACGAGTAGAAGCCGGTCGGCGGTGACGGCGGTGGCTTGGGCAACAGTCAGGACAGAGTAGATGCCCTGCTCCGGGCGAGGTAGTGGGTGACCGCCAAGCAAACAAGCTCCAGACGCGACCTTGATGGCCACAGAGTCGTCATGCGGCGCCTTCGTCCCAGTCTTCTCGCTTGGCAGGCCGATCGCGTCTGAGCGGCTGGATCCAGCCGGCAGAGGCGTCAGCGGAAGACCGTTGGCAATCAGGAGCGAGATTGCCTCTTGGTGGCTTTTCTCGGTATAGACGAATCCCCGGCCTTTGCGGGAGCCGATGCCACAGTGAACAAGAAAGAACTCGGCAACCGCGCTATGGCCACGCTCAGCTGGTTTTTCAATGGCCAGGCGTTGCAGGAAGGCGATCTGCGTGCTGCTGAGGATCATTTCAGGCTGACGCGCACGTCACTGAAAAGGTCGTTGTGCACGCCGCGGACGCGCTCTATAAGGCTGAATTCGACCTTGAAGCCAAGAACACCCAGTTGCCTGGAGGCGTAGAGGAGCCACTCCTCTTCCGATACTTCACCCAAGTCGTCCTCATGCTCCGTGTACCACCCGGCCAGCGAGAGCGCGCCGGCAGAAGTGGTCGTCAGGACTGTGGCAGCCCGCTCGATGGACAGGTCAACCGGGTCGTGTTCTTCCTCGATCTCTTCCTGCTTGGTGTAGAGAACCTCTTGAACTGGCGCGACCTCCTCGACCTCATTCTTTTGGACCGGGGGTGGCGGCATGGCCGCTACGGCATTGGTCATGCACTCAAAGACAACCGGATCAGTGTCAGAGGCATCCAGGTTCCACTTGACCTTCAGCGACTCCGGCGTGAGCAGCAGAGCCATGGCTCGCTCGTCCAGCTCGATGTCTTGGAATCCGTCGGAGGTCTTGTTTTGAGCAAGCCAGAGCGCCACGCGGCCAAGATTCTTGATCTTGGTCTCCATCTTCAGGGCCTTGCCCAGCTGTTTGCTGATAGACGCCTGGCAATCGTTCAGGCGGCTTCTCCAACTCAGCATCCGATTCATCAGCCTGACGTTGATCAGAGAGCGAACGTGGTGGAAGCCAACGGCCATGGCGCCCTCGGAGATCTCCTTGATCAGCTCGTCGAGTTGATTGAGTTCTGCCCGGCACACGTTGATTTCCCTGTCGTAGAACTGATTCTGGCGAGACTTGATCCTTCGCGATTCCACGTTTCCATAGTCTGTGGAGAGTTGAGAGTTGAGAACATTCAGATTTCTGTCCATGACGTACACGACTTCCGAAATCGTGTCGTCCAGCGCCCACTGCATACGCTCGGCCTTCGCGACCTCGCCGTCGGCCTTGAGGTCGTACATCTCCCGCCACTCCTGACGGGCTTGGCGGATATTGCCGCTCAGGCGCGTGAAAGCCTGAAAGGCGTTGTAGCTCTGAAGGTGATCGGAGATAAAGTCTCTGAGTCGCGGGTTCAGGCGGTATTCGCCCTCCTCGTAGGGCGTGAGGGCCTTGATTGCGGCCAGGGCGTCAATCGCCTTATTCCTTGGCCTGTCACCGGGGATGACAGAACCATCCAGACCTTCTGCAACGAGGAGCCCATGCGTGGCAAGCGTCGCAAGGATCTGCTCAACCTGCCCGCGTCGATCTGCTGGTGTGCGCATGGTTAGCCTAGCGAGTCAATCATGTCGGGCTCCTGACCGCTTGGCGAATCGGGATCCTCAGGACGCAGCGTATTCTCCTCAATGAATCCGAGAATGGAGTGCAAGTGATCGATCTTGCCGGTCACTTGATAAACCTCGCTTTGCTGGTTGGAGATGATCAGAAGCCCCTCGCCGCGCAAGTGCTCTAGCATCTTCTTCAGGAACTCACGATTGGTGTGCTTTTGAGATACCCCACTGATGACGCCATGCAGTCGCCGCAACTCCAGCTGAAGCGTAGACGTTTCGTTCACTGCCTGCTCCAGCTCGGCAAGCTGGACGTAGTCCCCTGGGCTGGCTGTGAAGCCCTCCTTGGCCTGGAGAATCATGAGGAGCATCTTGATTGCTGGCTCGTACACGTCACGGAATCGTGTGAGCATCTCGCGCACTTTCTGGTTTTCCGAGATACCCAACTGAGACGGGGCCATGAAGAATGCGCCGTCGTCGCCAATGCGGGCCAGCCGCCTGTCGATCTCTCCCAGCCATTCGTTGATGGACTGTCTCAGTGGCTCGCTCTGAAGCTGGTCATATTCAACTGCATATGCGATGGGGCAGATGTATTCGCCGCTCAAAAGCAATGTACGGATGCGGGAACTCATTTGTCACCCCCTTTGTAGCGTGAGATGCTGCCTCGTTCGCCGAAGCGATAACAGCGCGCAAAGTGTCGGAACTCGGCAATCGTGAGTGCAGGAGATGCAGTCACAACGTCGATGTGGTTGTCGCGAAGCATCTGCATGAGGCTATGGAAGTTGCCAGGGTCAAACTTTCCGATTTCATCGGTCACCCACGGGATATAGATCTGCCCGTCCCCGCGAATCATGTTCGCCATTCCAGATAGCAGGGTGATGAAGATGATAGCGGTCAGGCCGTTGGAAGAGATTTTTGCCAGTTCGGACTCTCGCTTGAAGTGTTTAACCTCACCGTTGATCTCAACACTGCCGCGAATGGTGATCTGTTTGGCGTAGTCAACCTCGAGTGTTCCTTCGGTCGAAAGAAGGCTCATGAAGTCCCGAAGCGCGTCCACGGTGTTCTTGTTTGGCAGATCGCGAGATCCCCATGTGGCGGATTCCTGCATCTGGACCTTGGAGACCCCCTCGATGCTGTCGAGCTTCTTGATGAAGTCGAGGCTATCGAAGTCCGCGGCAAAGTGAATTTGCAAATCTTTGACGCGCTTGAATGCGCTCACCTTTTTCAGACCCTCGCTCAGCTTCTTGTCAAACGAAGCCACCTCTGATTTGAAGAGCGAGATGTCCTTTTGGTACTGCATGATCCCGCCAAGAATGGTATGGGTCTCGGACTGGACGGCAGCAATGGTGTCTCTGAGTGACCGAGAATAGGCTTGGCAGAGATCAAGGGCTCGCTTGACGATGGATGAGTCGCCAGATTCATCCATTTCGTGCTGAATCTGCTGCTGGATGGAGTTGGTTCTTCCAGTCAAGGCCTCGCGAATATTTCTGGTCATCTTGGAGATCTGGCCCTCCAGGGAATCGACGGTCTCCATCAGTGCGACGATCTTGGCCTTCAGGTCGCCTGGCGTCGTCTCAGAATCTATGAGAGATGATCCAGTGGCGTGGTACAGCGAAAGGCGATCATCAAGGCCGCGGAGCGTCACGGCATCTTGTCCAAGGCGCTCGATCTCTGCGTTCAGGTACGCCGTGCTGTTCTCGTACGCTGCGTGCGTGCGCCCCATTTCTTGCCTGTGGTCATCCAGCTCTTTTTGCTTGCCCGTGTGCGTTTCGGCGGCATTTTGGGCGGCACGGCTCAGACGGTCCAGGCCAACTGGCCCAACCCGCTCTTTCCATGCGTTCCAGCGATCAACCGTTGACTGTTTATCTTCGTAGGCGCGGATCTTTCCCTCTAGTTTCGTCTTCGTCTCCCCAAGGCCGGAAACCAGCTCGGCATCGATGCCCTCATTTTTTAAATGCTTCATCCGTTGGTCGTTGATCGTATTGATGGCGATCTGTAGGACGCTCTCTCTTTCAGCAATTCGAGCCGAAACAAGCTTTTCAGCGGCTTCGCGGCGGGTTGTGCAAGCGAGCAATTGGCTGTCGAAGCCTGCCTCAATCGCTTTTCTGGCAATGCCGGCGTTGCGCTTGGACGTGCTCTTTTCTGAACTGGCGTCCTTGAAAGCTTTCTCAGCGATTTCAAGCTGCGCTGCGTTCTTAGCCTTTTGATCTGCCACCTCTTTTTCGAGACGCCCGTTTGCGAGTTCAACCGCTTCGACAAGCTGATGGCCAGTTGTTTTGTTGACGTTGACCTTCGATTCGATCAGGCTTTTATCTGAATTGGCGCGCTCAAGTGCGGAGCTTGCATTTTTCAGTTTTTCGCGAGCCTCTTGAACCTTCGTGTTGGCAGTCTTGACTTCGTCGTTGCACCGACGGACGGCCGCACGCAGGGCCTCATCATCCGTCCAGATAGGCGAGTCAATGTTGTCCGTAACAAGGCTCCACCCGTACACCTCTTGGCCAACGCCGACACGCATTGGAGAGAGGTCATTTCGATGCAGAAGCGCTGGATCAATTACGCGCGCAAGATCTGACTTCCATTCTTGGTCGCCATCAGCTCGCAGGGCTGCGAGCAAGGATCCGTCGTCTGGAGCCAGATTCTTTTGGGCGTCATGCAGAGATTGAATCGCAGATTCGCTTGCTGCAACTGCCGAGCGAACTGCGGCATCGGCCTTGTTGAATTCAACCAATGCGTCGTTTGCGAGCGCCGTTGCAAGGGTTAGATCCTGTTGATCTTTGAGTTCTTTCTGGCGATGTTCGCTGAGCGTGTCGTTGGCCTGCTTGAGTGCGGCCTTCGCCTTATCGCTGGGTTGGGTGCCCTGGGTAAGTAGCTTGGCCGTGGTGAAGGCGTCACGCGCCGAGCCTTCGGCCTCCTCTAGTTGCAATTCAATGGCAGACGCGCTTTCGTCGTGATCATCCAGTGCTTTCTTCTTGTCGCCCTGGATGGCCGTGGTCTCACTGTTGAAGGTTGCCAGAATCTGCGGAAACGACCCGTTGAGGGTGACTATTTCTGTTTGGCAATCGGTTCTGGCCTGGCCGATCTGCGCATCATATTGGGCATCAATGCCCGTCAACTCTCCACTTGCAGTCTCTATGCGGCTTTTGAGTGTGGCCAGCTCGGAGCGCAAGCTGGGCAGGCTGTCGACATTCTCAATCACCGTTTCAATTGGGAGATTGATGAACGATTTGTGCGCCTCATTCTCGGTCTCGAAGAGTGCTTCCGCCGCTCGGCGATCGTTGAGTGCCGTGTTTGCGGCCGACTCCTTCTCGCCTAGCGTCTTGTTTTCTCCGGCGACAGCGTTGTCACGTGCTGTCTTCAGTGCGCCCAGCTCGGTATTGGCCTTCTTGGTGCGTTTCTCGTTTTCTGCAGTGAGGTGCTGAACGTCAGCACGGTAAGAGCGCAATTGAGTTTCGTGCTGCCCGTAGGTGTTGGCCTGAACACGAAGCTTTTCGACCTCGCTATCTTGCTTGATGGCGTTCTTGCAGGCGTCCACGTTCTCAAGCCACAAGGAGATCTGCTTCTTACCCTGCGGCAGCTTGCGAACCTGCCCTTCTGCTTTCCGGCCGATGGACTCCTCAACGATGGAAAGGGCCACGTTGATGAAGTCGCGGAAGTCGATCCTCTCCTTGACCATCGCCGCGACCAGGCGATCCATGTGCTGGAGGCGCTTTTTCCCGTAAGAGTACTCCGTAATCATTGCCCGGAGTGCTACTCCCCGCTTGGTATTGGTAGGGGCGCCAAGAATGACCGAGCAGTATTCCGATGTGGACAGGATGCGCTCCGGCGATACGCCGTGCTTGCGCGCCTGCTCCATGAATCCAGCGTCATCCACGAAGACGCGCTTTCCATCCGAAGTCTCGCTAAGGAAGAGCTCTTCCCGGAATGGGCCCTTGAAGAAGCGATAGTCAGCGGCATCGCCGTTGGGATCGCGCCGGATCGCGACGCATCGCGTGCTGTCCTCGCCTTCGCCGCGTTGGTACTCGAAGACGATAGCGCTCTGGGGTGTCGGAAGGACAAACTGGAGCTGCGGCAGGTTGCCGCTGCCTGCTTCAACAATCTGGCTGGGCCTGCTGCCAAGGAACAGGGCGAAGATCTGCTGGGTAGTGGTCTTGCCAACGGAGTTCTCGCCGGTGACGGCCGCCCCGCCCTGGGGGTTTAGTTCATTGATCGCTCCAGACGGAATCTTGCCGCTGGTGCGCGTGTTGATCAGTAGGACTCTATTGAGACGAGATGGCACGAAGTTGCTTTCGACTGGTTAATTCTTTGACTACGCTACTTTCTTCATTTGACGTATTTCATTCGTTTGAATTCGTTTCCCTCCCTAGTCATCGCTTCAATACAAAGGATTCAATTCATTCGCCGTCGCCGTTTTCTCGCCAGCCGACAGTAACCCGTTCTCACAACGAGTAGGCACCATTGGGCCACCCTGGGTAGATTCGCTGTGAAGCCGCCGGTCTAGCTACGGCAGAAAGAGGCTTGGAACCGTCGTTCATCTGTTGCAGGATCTGGAGCACCGATGGCCCAGAAATTTGGGCCGTTCAGCAGTCGTTCGCGGCAGCCCCAAATCGCCCCATTGCTGTCACTCGAACTTTGACTAAAGATAACCGGTGTGCAGCGGTTGCGGCCAGTCATGCTTCCAAGTCGATGTTCCGGTTTTGCCAGGAGGCAGTCACTGACCGCAGGGTGTTCCAGCGATGTTGCGAGCGTTGAGCAATGGATTGGAGTCAATGGCCAAGCCAATTCTTTAACCGAGACCACAAACTTTGGGAGCGCGACCCCCTTTCTTGATAGGCTACTTCGGGTTCAGATGCGAGTATGGTCGGCTGTTGAACCGTCGAGCGCATTTCGCCGCTGCCACCGTAATGCGCGGCTTTGGCTTTCTTGTCTCGGCGGCGCTCCGCTTCAACTTGCGCGTTAGACCAGGGGCCAGCCTCCAGCACGCGTCCCTGCCGGATCACATAATGCGACCGGCACTTCTGGTTCCAGTTGCCCACAGAAGGGTGAAGCGAGACGGATTCGCCGTTGAAGGTCATATGCCAGTCGGTTGGAGTGAACGGTGTCACCACGCGCTCACCACAACCACAGCAGCATGAGTGCACCGCTGTTGCGTACTCCATCGAGATGTACAGCACTCCAGGCTCCAGTTCGCGTGGCACGTTCCGGACGAACCGGTGCTCCAGGGTGTGGTGCCGCATCACGATTGGTCTCCGTTCAGCAACATGCCGCCGTCCGTGGTGTAAGTGCAGTGGTGCTCCTGCTCCAGGTCCCGGTAGAAGCCGCGCAGCTTCTTCCACTTCACCACTGCCAAGCACGCGTTCAGAGCATTCAGGTCGGCCACCTGGATGTTGGACGCGTACAGGTCCTGGTCACCGCCTCCAGCGAAGGAGACGCGGCCCTGGTGAACGTGTTCGCGTTTCTCAGGCGTGCTGGTGGTGACGCGCAGGATGCCTCCAAGGCTGCCGTTCGTGAGTTCCAGGCCCATGCCGACGTCTATGAAGGGAACACCTAGCGCCTCGAGCTTGGTCACGACGGCGTGCTTCTCCTCGCCGGCGTCCATGCTGAGGAACGCGAAGGTGATGCCGTCCAGCAGGCCGAGCGTCTCTGCCTTCATTTTCACCGGGTGCGCCTCGATGAAGCGGTGCATGCGTCCATAGATGCCCTTCAGGTAATGCACCTTCATCGGGGCATCCCGCAGGTCCTCAAGGGTCGGCGCACTAGGTGCGCGGAAGGCGTTGTGCGACAGGAAGACGTCGGGGTCGAACAGGCGAATCTGCTTCACGGGCGTTTTCGCCACAAAGTCGAGGATGTAGCCGCCCGTACCGCCAAGACCGATGATGGCCACGACCTCCTTCTCAAGCTTAGCGGCCAGCGCGCCAATCCCGACGCGGCTAGAGGCCGTGTCGAGGTAGTTGAAGGCGCTGGCCTCATCTTCCTCGTCGCTACCGCGAAACACGCGCGGGCTAAGGCCCGACTTCAGCACCGCAGCTGGTCCGGACACGATGGTTGCGTAAGTCGACATCTTGGCGTAGTAGTCCGGGTAGCCCTGATCGCTTGGCTTGCTGGAGAACGTGAACCGAGCTTTGAGCCCGTGGCCGAGGTCAGTGTTCGGCTCGGCATGCGAGATGCCCTGCAGAGGCACCCCGTCGGCATTGCATGGGAAGTCTCCATCCCAGTTCATGACGTGCGTTTCGGGCTTGCGGGTGCGGTCGCCGGCCAGGTCAAGAGCCGACGACAGCGTGCCGAAGCGCACCTGGCGCTGCGCGTCGACATAGGGCACCTCCAGCATCACCAGGAGGCTCCCCTGGATGCGCATGAAGTAACCCTCCGAACGAAGGCGGGCCAGGTCGGGATTAAGACTGAACAGTGCGCGTGACATTGAAGATGGTTCCTTTCTTCTTGACTTCGACGGAGCCGCCCTCGCCGAGCTCGCCAGCGTGGGGGAGCGAGGCCGCATTGCGGTAGGTCATCGAGAACTTCACGTTGGTCTCGCCGGCTGCGTTCGGGTAGTACAGCTTGACCACCTGCTCGAAGGTGACGTGCTTGTCCGGCACAGTCTTCTCTTCAGAGTTGACCAAGATGACGTAGCCCGTATCCGGCTTGGGCGCGGTGATGAAACGCTCGATACCAGGCGCGTCGAAGTTGATGCGCTCGTCCGGGTCGATCAGGAGGTCTTCACCGCCGCGAACCTCCAGGAACACGGCCTCATCCGGCGACGTGTCGGCGAGGTCGTACAGGACGCTGCCCAGCATGTCGGTGCGGCCCCAGGCAAGCTGGCGGTCGTTCAGCGAGAACTTGAAGTCGCGGTCGGACTTGAACGCGATGAAGCGTTCAGCGCCCTTGCCGCGCAGGTCGAAGGTCTCGTCGAGGCGGACGTCCTCGAAGTCACCGGTATCCAGGTAAGCGAACAGGATGTAGTCAGCGCGGTGGTCCAGGCCCGCGCTGGACAAGATTTGCCGGCCGGTGGGTACCGGGTCCGGCACGTCGATGTGGCGGAAGGTCAGGCCTTCCAAGCCAAAGCGGATACGGTAGGCGGTAGCCTCCCGCAGAGGACGGTCCTCACGGATCGCATCGCCAACGTCGTCAAAATCAGGATGTTTCATAGGGTCCTTATGGTTGCTGTAGCGAGGTTTTTCCCGCCTACAACCCTCCAATCGGACCCACCGGACGTCGCCGGTAAACTTTCTTCAGAAGTTTTTTGAGAGCGTGCCTGGCGGTACCGCACCGCATACGAAGAAGGCCGGGCAGTTGGGGCAGATTGCGTCCGATGCCTCAGTCTTGAACTGGCCAGCCCGGATGCCACGGAAGATGTCACCCAGCTTGTCCTGGCGGTTGCTCAGCTCCTTGGGGGAGAGGGTCAACGGCTTGGATTCAGCGTCTGCCAAGTAGACGAGCTCAATGCTGGCGTCGGGGAATGCGGCCCTGGCGGCCAGCACGAAGGCTGCGGCCCCAACGTCCTTGCCGTCACCGCTGGACGCGTGGCCTGTCTTCACCCGACGCAAGGTCCTGATGCCGTTTCGCACCAGGACTTCGTCTGGGGTGACCTCTACCTCGTGGTCGCCGAACGAGACACGAAGCGCGGTCGGTGCTTCCACAACCGCTCCCGCTCTGGATTCCAGGAAGTATCGGAGCATCGTCGTCGCCATCGCCCGGTAGTCCTCGACGTAGCCGTGCTCATGCAGACCGTGAGTGACAAATGCTTTCGAGAGCAGCTCATCGAGCTTTCCTGTCGGTGCGCCCCCTTGCGCCACGACAGTGCGGTAGACCTCGCGGATCGCCTCGTGCATCTGCATGAACGAGCTCGTCCGGCGGCGACCGCCCACATGCAGCAGGTGTGTGTACAGAAACCGTCTGGCGCAAGACTCGTAGAGCCCGACTGCATCGGAACTGAAGCGCGGTGTACCGGAGAAGACGACAGGAATCATCGCCTCATCGGGAGCAGGAGGCATGACGGTGGTCGGCGTCACCGGGCGCGAATTGACGGGCCCAATCCGCTCAAGGAACGGCGATAGCGCTCTGGCCCGTCCCGACGCCGTTGCGGTGGCCCCGTAGAACGCCAGGCGATTCCTTGCACGGGACATGGCGACGAAGAACAGACACTCCTGCTCTTCGTGATGGGCTGCCCGTGCAACCTCCTCGGCACTTCCTTGTCCGCCCGCGACCAGGCCAGCTGGTGGAGGGCATTTCGACGTCCGAAGCGACCCCGGGATCGAGTCCTTGTTGACGCCGGCAATGTGGACTGCGGGGAACTCAAGCCCCTTCGAGCCGTGGATCGTCATCAGGCGGACCGCGTCGATACCCTGGGCTGCCGCTGGCAGTTGCCTCAGGTCCCTATCGTCTCTGAGGCGCAGCAGCCTTCGCACACGGTCGGACAACCGCTGGATCGGGAGTCCCTGGGCATTCGGTTGCACCCGAACGAAGTTCATGAACTGCCAGATCGCGATGCCTTGGGCTTGCTCTGGTACGCTGCTCGAGGCAGCAATGCGTGCTGCCTGCCTGGTTCGATCCAACAGAAGGGTCGCCAGCACGATCCAAGGCTGCGACGTTGCGTCGAAGCCGGCAAGGGCCGCATGGAGGGCTGATAGCGCCTCTTGCCCCGATGGCGTTACCTCGGTTGGGGCACCAAGCCGCCATGCGCCTGGCTCCGCGTTGGTTCCCCGGAGATGCTCAAAGACGCGGACTGCGTCTTCCAGGCCCATCGTGAACTCCGGCCAGCAAGCGGTCCGGATCAGCCCCATCGCGCGCCGGTCGACAAGGAGCGTCAGCATGGCGACGAGGTCCTTCACTTCCGGCCGCTCAAAAAGGCTACCCAAGAAAAGCACCGGAATGCCTGCGCGCTCGAGTTCCCGTCCGACATCAGACAGTCGGTCGTTCCCGCGGCACAGGACGGCCTGGTCGCGGTACCGGTATCCCTCTTCGCGGAGTTCTTCAATGCCATCAGCGATAGCCGCTGTCAGCAAGGGTGTGCTGCCCACCGTGATGACCTCGGGTAGCTTGCCACCAGGGCCTCGATCCGCTTCGAGCGCCTGCTCGCCATCGGCTGCAGACATACCCGCCGCAAACGTCGAAAAGGCATGGACGACTTCCGAGGTGGAGCGGTAGTTGACCTCCAGGCTGTCGCGTACCGCGCCAGGGAAATCCTCACGTCCGAAGCGGGACATGTTGAACGATGAGGCACCGCGGAACCGGTAGATGGATTGCTTGGCGTCTCCCACCACCCATAGGTTGACGCCCGTTGGCTTCAGCGCCGCCAGGAGCCGCACGCTGCTGCGGTTCACGTCCTGGTACTCGTCGACCAGGATGTGGTCATAGTCGCTTTGAAGCTGAGCTCGAACTGCGGCATCGCTTTCTAGCAGCAGCACCGGCCGCATGACCAAGTCACCGAAATCCACGCACTGGGAGGCTGCCTTCAGTTCCTCGTAGCGCGCATAGACCTTGGCGACCTCTGCTGCCTTCTCGGCGGCTTCCTCCGCGCCCGGGTCGGTCGCCGCCGCACGCATAGCTGTGGCCAGCACCTGATAGCCAGCGGCATCAACAACTTCATCCTTTGCGCGTGACACCGCGGTCAAGATGTCAGCCGCCGTCTGCGATGGATCGTAGAGGTTGCGGTAATGGGTCAGGCCGAGTCGCGGGAACTCATTCTCAAGAAGCTCAACAGCCTCGGTTCGATCCATCAGGCGGGGATCGGCCGGCAGGCTGCACCGGTCGCTGAATCGCCGCAGGATGTCCAGGCCGAAGCTATGGAAGGTTCCGATGCAGAGTGCCGCAGCATCCTTCGGACGCTTCAAGGCGATCCGCTCGGTCATTTCTCCTGCAGCCTTGTTCGAGAAGGTCAGGAGAAGGATGCGCCGTGGGTCAACACCTTCGTCCAGCAAGCTTTCGACACGTGCAACGAGCGTGCGGGTTTTCCCAGTTCCCGGCCCGGCCTGAAGCAGGAATGCAGCGCCACGATGCCGAGCCGCGTCACGCTGCTTTTCGTTGAGGGGAATTTCAACGGGGTCGGCTTCAGCGACGACCGGAATGGCGGGCAGGAGCAGCGCATCGAGCATCTGCTGAGCGACGACTTCGAAGGGAGCTCCTAGACGTCCTGCAATGTCAGAACAGGTTTGGCCCTGAACAAGATGCAAGTCAACAATGCTAGACCTCGGTAGCAGAAGCTCCCTAGCGAAAAGGTCCATTTGAACTTCTCGACGCTGTCGGCGGCTGTAGTCGACGACCCGATCCATTCCGACAGGAGCTGCTTCCGAGGTGCGGGCTGGATCAATGTGCGCAGATGGCTCTGGAGCGTCTTCACCATCACCCAGTTCGGCGTGCCCGAGCTCATGCGCAACCAAGAATGCTTGGTCGAAGGGTGATCCTTCGTTCTCATGGAGAATGAGGGGAAGGTCCGGATCAAAGGAGGCTCGGCCACCATCGAGCATCGCGGCGCCGGGAGCGCAGGTCTCAACGGTGATCCCGAGGTCGTTAGCGATGCCAACAGCGAAGTCGTACGGGGACCAGGGGTTGCGCCCGCGCTGGACGGCCTCATCGTGCAGTCGCCGAGCATGCTGCCGTGCAAGCTCTATCGGGTCCATGACTACTCTCCGTCGAGGAGGTTCGAAATGCTCTGTTCGTCGACGCCAGCGTCTTGCAAAACTCTCTCGAACGGCACTTTCTCAGGGGCTATTGGCTTGACGGCTGACTTCCTTGCACGAGCCAGGGGAGCCTCAGGAGGAAGAGCGAGGTACGAGAGCAGTGTCTCGTTTGATGTCTGCAGCGCTTCAGCCATTTTCGTCAGAACGCGCCGGGGCAAGGTTGCGACCTCTATCCGACGCTCTCGGAAGGCAAGGCCGACCTGCATAGGTAAGGACAGCACTTTGATTGCATCGGCAAACGCCTTTGCTGGGGCAGCTTGCAGAGACTGAAGCGTTGCCGTGTTCTCCCGAAGACGCACCATGCCTGCCGCGACGAGGTCGAATTCGGCAGCACTAGGCGGAACATCGTCGTCAAACTCGCGAGTCAGCTCCGCGGAGAGGTCTATTAGGGCCGAGGAATGCTCTGGGTACTGGGCGAGATATCGCTGCAGCACACCGTGTTCTTGCTCAAAGTCCATGGCGAACGCTCTCAGGACATCGTCTGCGGTGATTTGTGGCTGCTTAGCCATTACTTCTTCCCCTTGCGCTCAAGGCGCAGCTTCAAAGACGCAAAGGCCTTGTCGCGATGCGTGCGGACGGTCTTCTCCGATTTCCATAGGACTTTGCTGATGGACTCGACCGAGGGGTCGTTGGACTCTATGGGAATGCCTTGGCGCCACATCACGACGATCCTCCTTTGGAACTCCGGTAGGCTGTCAATCGCATCATCAAGGAGGAGCCGGTAATCTTTTTTGTCGAGTTCTTCGGCGTCGAACGGGTTGTAGTCTCCGACGGCGGATTCGACCTGGGCGGAGATCTCTCCATCCTCGGTCTCAATTTCAGTAGTCCGGTTCTCCTGCTTCCAGTGGCGGTCGTTCGCGTCCTGACGATCCGCTGCGACCGCGCTGTTAAAGTTGACCTCGTAATAGTCGAGGCGGTCGTCGTAGTGGTTTCGGTCGCTGAGTAGCAGGTCAACGAAGTGGTCGCGGACGGCCTCGCGGATGTTCATCCTAGTCATCGAGACCGTTTTGCCGTCGGCGTTGGTGACTGAGGGAACTCGGCGGGCCACACGGAGTAGAAGCCTCTCGGTCAATTTCTCGCGGTGAGCGCCGGAGGCAGCGTTGCGCACAAAGTACAGCAAGGCTTCGGGGGAAACGTATCCGGGGTCGCCGACTTGCCATAGGTCAGCACGGCGCTCCAGTTCTGCGGCGCTGATTCCTGCGAGGGCTTGAATCTCGATCTCGACCTTTTCTCGCCTGATGTAAGGGGTGCCATCGAGCTTACGCTTACGAAGAGGACGTGCCACGACTACTCCTCAGCTTGGTATATGAAGGGTCCATGTTTGGACGACTACGCCAAACTGTAACAGCATAATTAAAATGTACTTCGCGCTACGCGACACACCAATGCGATCAGCCGCAATGAAGCGGCTCGGACGTCGCTGTTTGGCGAGCCGCAGACTTGTGACCATCCACTCGATCGACGATCGAATAGCAGCTTTCGACTAATTCTCAGGCATTCGTGCCAATACCCTAACCGTCAGCAACCAGCCTAAAACCGTCACCTATAGGGGTACCATGTTGGGTGAAAGCTGTGTTGCTACGGCTGTCCAAAGATTCAATGGGGAAGGGAATTTGAATCATGTCTTCCAAAGCCGTTCAACCTTAAATATTGGCTTTCGGGGGAACAGTGTGGGGAACGTAAGCGCCTAAATTTCTTTTGAAATCGTTATTTCATAACGGTTCTAGATGAAGATTCAATAGACGCCAGCCACCACCGCCCTACACCAAGTAAATGCAAGGTGTAGGGCGGTTTTCTTTTGTCTGGATGGTGCAGGATGGTGCGCAAGAATGCACGTGAAATGCACGCGGAATGCACCGATCTCAGTTGACAGCGCGCAGGGCCGGTTTCGGCTTCTGGTAGTCCTCCCGGATGAACTTGCCGTATGTCCGGAACACCATCTCCACATCCTCGTGCCCCAACTGGCTGGCCACGTACCAGGGATTGGCGCCGGCCGTCAGTAGGGCCGAGGCATAGGTGTGGCGGATTTGGTACGGGTTGCGGTACTCCACTTCGGCGCGCTTGCAGACCGGCTGCCAGAGTGTCTTGCGGATCTGGGCATCGGTGCTCCAAGGTTCGCTCGTGCGTGGATTGAGCCAGATGCGTTCGCCCTTGAGCTCGGAAATGGGGCGCTGGGCTCGCAGCACAGCGAGTGCCTCGGCAGACAGTTCCACATCACGAATGCCGGCAGCTGTCTTGGGTCCCTTGATCACGTCTGCGACCTGATTGAGCTCTATCCGGGCAACGGCTCGATCCCAATCGATGTGGTTCCACTGCAGCGCCTGCAGCTCGCCTGGGCGCAGGCGTGTCTCAAACCAGAACTGGAACATGGGCCGTTCGTCGGGGCGGCAGGCCTTGAGGATGGCCTCGCGCTCCGCTGCAGTGAATGGCGTCACCACATAGTCGCTGACCTTGGCCGTTTACCTGATTAGTTTAGACAAAGCGATGCGCTCGAAAGGACTGAAGGCGATCAGCTCATCATTCAGAGCATCCTCAAATAGGCTGCGCAGTGGGATAAGCATGTTCCGTATGGCCTTGCTGGCGCAGTCCATTTCCGAAACCCAGTCACGGCAGACTGGGTAGCACCTCACCCACCTGCACCCATGCCAGCGGCGCATGCGCTCTTCAGTGATGGCTTTGGCGTAGCCGTTGTAGGTGGAAGGGGGCATTTGCCAGTTCTTCACCTGGCGGACATAGGTGTCCAGTTGCTTTTGCAGCAACGTTTCCATGAGCGGGTTGCTTTTGGAAGAAGCTACAGCCTTGGGACTGTCTGGCAAGTAGTCCACATAGGAATAGGTACCGTCGGCAATATTGCACCTGATTCATCGCGCAAGGATGCTGCTCCTGTTGATTCGGCAAGGGGGCTGCAGTTCGCGACATTCCTGACCCTCGGTGAAGGCAATCTGGAGCCGGGCACCGGAGACCATGGGCAGATCTTTACGCCGGGCGGTGTTGTTTGGGCAGGTGGTCTTTTATCCATTGATAGGCGGCCTTGATGTTGACGTAAAGGCGGTGGTGAACGACGGTGACTTGGGCACCCGCGCGCCAGGTGCCGGACTTTTTTGCGTTGTTTGACCGTCTTTATCGTGACCTCCGTGAGTTCCTCGTACTTGGAGGCCAGAACCCACTCGGGGGGCGTTGACGGGCACATCATTGGCAGTGGGTGCAGCAGCTTGCGTATCTGAAGGCTTCATGAATCAAGGGCTCAATTTCAGGTTGGGACGAGGTGTTCGGCGGCTTGAAAACGCATGTGTGGATGGAGTGGGCTGGTGCTTAATGTCGGCATTGCCTTTCAGTGCAATGCGCGGTGACGACGCGTTGAGGGTGCGTCGTTGGCTCCAGAATGCAAAAATTCCCGCATAGTGGCTGCCTATGGGTAAACTTCTGCTGATGAATTCAGTGAGGCATGTATGGATCAAATGGATGCCGGTGCAACATACGCAATGAGCCCGCGTAGAGTTGTGTTTGAGTACCAGGCCAACAATGAGGCTCGATCAGCGGCTATCAGTGGTGACGCGCTTGAGCGTTTGACAGGGGCCAAGGACCTGGCCGGAGCGCAGCAGAGCTTGGAGGCTTACAGAGCTCACTGGCAAGAAATCCATGGGCTGGCCGCGACAAAGCACGATCAGGGTCAGGAGCCTGTCGTCATTCGCGTGGGCGATATTCCCGCCTCATAGAGCTGCGAGGGGGGCAGAGGGCGGCTTTGCGTGGTCATGCAGCAGTCAGGCGACGATCTATGTGATTTCTTGAAGCTGAACCTCCAGCGTAAGACTCATTGATACCTCCAAAGAAAAAGCCCACTCAATGGCGGGCATAAAGGGTTAGGGGCTTGGGTGAATGACACCCATCTAGGGCTATTGCGGCTGGCACTCAGGTCGTGAGAAGCCGTTCATTTGCTTGTAGGTCATGGGGCTTCTATCTGCGCGCGGCCTATATGTCATTGATATGAAATCGATGGACTCACTATCAATTGAAAAATATGCATAGTGAAAAAATAATACATTGAAACAAATTGTAATATATGATTAAGAGAGCTCGGCTGTAGGTTGGCAACATCTACTTGGTTTAAAAGTATGGAGTAATTTAAATTGGTAGATGCGGAAAATAAAGAGCAGGCTCACTATAGAGAAGTGGAGTGGCTGGGGAAAAAGTTTCCGAAGAGCGATCGGGCCATAAAAATCAGACTGCTTTTGCAGTTGAATACTCTGGTATGTACCTCGCTCGGCATTTTCTGGACTATATGCTATTCGTTTTTCTCAAGAATCGATCTGGCTTTAATTTTTGTAGCTTTGTTTTTTGTGGGTGTCTGTTCTTATTTTTCTGCCAAGAAATTCAGCTACCAATATCTTGCCGGTATAGCGCATGCACTGCTGTTTATCGTGATCGCCATCTCTTTGATTGACAGTCCTATCGAAGATGTGCCGCGCTCTGCGCATGTGTACTTTTTGCCGCTGGCAATTGGGGTGGTGTTTGTCTTTAATCAGAAAGACAGATATATGGGGATCATCTTCCCAAGATTGTGCTTGATTCTTTTTGCAATCTTCGGCGTCGGACTAATGGATATGGATGTATCCAGTATTTCTCCACCTGAAAATATCCGATGGATAGGCTGCATCAGCAATTATCTTTTTTCCACGCTGGTTCTGGCCTGCATACTGAAAATCTATATTTCCAATTTGAATGCAAAGGTCGACTTGGCATTTAATCTGGCCCAGGCTGTTTCAAAGAACGAAATAGTGGTGCACTATCAGATTCAAGTTGATAAGGATGGAAATCCGTTGGGTGCGGAGGCTCTTGTCAGATGGATGCACCGAGAGCGTGGTCTTTTATCTCCGGACAAATTTATTCCACTGGCGGAAGAGAGTTTTGTGATCAGAGATATTGGGCTGGAAGTTCTGCGTCAGTCCTGTCATCTGCTGAGAGAGTGGTCTGAAGATCCCTTGCTGCAGAATAAGTACATTGCGGTCAATGTGAGTCCGGTGCAGCTCATCGATGATGATTTTGTGTCTGATGTCATCAAGGTTGTACAGGCGGCGGGAGTCGATCCTGGTTTGATAGAACTTGAACTGACAGAGTCGGCTTTGAGCATGGATGCTGAAAAAGCAAGTTTGAAAATTCAGCAATTAAGAGACTTTGGTATCCGATGGGCTCTCGATGATTTCGGCTCGGGCTTCTCATCGCTCGCCATACTGAAGTCTTTGCCGGTCCAGAAAATCAAGATCGACAGGCAGTTCATCAAGGATGCCAAGTCAAGCGAGTCCTCGAAGAACCTGCTGAAAAAGATCCTGGAGATTTCCGAGCTGATGGGGATGGAGGCTATCGTGGAAGGCGTTGAAGATCATAGCCAGCACACCATGCTCGTTGATCTGGGATATTCGCAATTTCAGGGCTATCTCTTCGGACGCCCCAATCCGGCTTCAGACTTGACCGATTCCATCAGGTCGCGCAGAGGCTGATCGAGTGGAGCGAGCTTCTCCCCCAGTGCATCTATCATGTCGGGAATCAGGCTTGAAAGCTCGCCCGTGGCAATGCTCACATCGGTGTCGAAGCCGCCGTCGTCCTGGCTGCAGCCATCCATCGCTGCATCCCGCAGCGCGATGTTCTTAATCTGGAAGCTTCGGCAAGCACGAAGCTCACCCGGTGCTCCCAGGTCATGGCCAGTCTGGTGGGGAGCTTGCCGTGCTCGATGTGTTGGCGGACTTCGTCAATATCCAGGGGGTGGCGGGCGTAGCGCACGACAGCCTTGGATTCATCGCAGGCTTTCAGCTCTGTCTCGCGGTCGGCGGTGAAGCCCGCGGGCGGCTCCCAGGCGAGCAGCCAATGCACCATGGCGGCCTGTGGGCTGGTCTGTGTATCCGCACGCCACCGCAAAGCGGGGAGGCCTTCAACCAGCAGCGTGACGATCTCATCGGCGCGGCTTTGGACACTTGTGCCGAGGACCAGGGTACGGGTCTGCAGGTCGATGCATACCCGCATGCCGCCTTGTTTTGTAGAGACCGTGAGCAGCAGATCCCTCTTTCTTGCCGGGCTTGCGGCCCTCGGATTTCTCAATGTGCTCAGCCTTCTCGTTGAGCTTGCGATTAAGCACGCTTGCGGGCAGCACCTTGACCTCTGTCATGAAGCGCATCATCCGCTGCCCGGCCACGGATTCGACCAGCGGGCCGTGCTTCTCACCGCGTGGCGGCACCCAGCCGGCGGAGTGCTCTTGTGTGACGCCACATTCGGCAAGGATTGCCTTCTGCAGGGCATCCTCCAGCCTCTGGAGGTCGCTTTGTCAGCGATCGGAAATGCGGTAAATGCTCATGTTTTTAAACATAGCTGCTCCTGAATGAATGAGTCCGCCGTTGGCGGTGTTCTTTGAGTTGACGATCTCCTACAGAGGAACATCGCCTTACAGAGGTGTTTCCCGGTAGGACTAGGCTGTTGTCAGAAACACTTGTAGAAAGAGCTGCCATGAGAGAGCTATTTGCACTGGTTGCGGCCGCCTTGATGCTGGCTGGATGCGCGATTCAGGCGCCTGCGAACGGGCAGGGTGCGATGCCGGGCTCCAACCAGATGGAGAGGAATGCAGATCGGGATCTTCGAAACAACGAGATCCCGCAGCCAGGTCGCTCGAGCGACTTTGACAATGATTGGGGCCGAGAGAAGGCACCAGATCGCGGCAATGAGGGCCATGAAAATCAAGGCAGTTTGTGGCCATGGCCAGGTTCGGGACTGAGCGGCGGAGCTACCTACCCGGGCGGACATAGTTGGGGCTATTAGGGTGAAGGCATGGGTGTATCTTCAGGTGCAGTGGTCTTGTTGTGCAGCCCCTGACATGCTGGCGGGCATCCTCGCGCGGCTGCAGATCGCCTTGCCAAGTATTGAGAATGTGCGTAATCGATTAAGCGTCTTGAGCGCGGTGGCTAATACATGCTGATGTGGCTATGGTTTTCCATTAAAAATTGAAATAATTCGACCGCCTGGGCTCAAGAGAATGACTTGGGTGCTATCAAAATGAGATAGATAAATTGCGTTTTCAATAATCGAAGCAGGCCATGAAATTTAGAGCTATTGCAGTTGTTGTAGCGGCAATTTGCGCTACTTCATTTGCTTTGGAGTGCTTTGGGCAGAACTCAAATGTTGTCGCCAGTGAAGTCAACAAAGCTGCTTCAGAATCTTTGAAGACTTATCGAAGTCATGGCATGGCCGGGCTGAAGGGGGCTGTATCGGACTGCTGGCAACAGCCGCGTGATTACTGCCTTTATCTGGATGTTGCTTCGCAGCGGATTGCTGCCAATGCGAACCGCAGCGGCACGGCTGTTGACAAGTATTTCTACACGTCGACCTCCCTGGAGCGGGCCCATGCCTGGCTCTCGTTAAGCGCTCGAAGCCCCAAAGCCAATGTCCAATATCTGCAGGCGGTAGAACAAGTCATGGACAGCGTCTTGCACACCCAGCAAGAAAAAATGGCTTACAGAGCTCGGTAGTTTCTGGTCGGTGCCTAGTTCAGGCTCTGCAAGGCCTTTTTCCCAGCCCTCAGCAGGACTGCCCTGAACATTGAGAATCCCAAAAAAGAATCGGCTGATTGTGCATTCGGTGGATTTCTTGCTGCACTGCAATAATTCAACACGCCAGCAGTCCCAAAATTGACCACAGATAGCAACTTGAGTGATTGGAGATGCTGTTTGTGTGTCATGTC
Source organism: Comamonas testosteroni TK102 (assembly GCF_000739375.1). Lineage (NCBI taxonomy): Bacteria > Pseudomonadati > Pseudomonadota > Betaproteobacteria > Burkholderiales > Comamonadaceae > Comamonas > Comamonas testosteroni. Next base: position 1,956,107 of record NZ_CP006704.1, read on the forward strand.
ATGAAAGCAAAAGCCATTGCGTGCTTGCTGGCATCCATCTGCTTGGCCCTCCTTTCTGGCGGAGTGGCGGCAAAGGAAGCCAACTCCATAGCCAGCGATGTGAAGAAGGCTGTTTCTGATTCGCTGCAGGTCTACAAGCAGGGCGGCGTATCAGGTTTGACCAGCGCGGTGTCCGATTGCTGGAGAGCACCACGTGACTTCTGCCTCTACCTGGACTTTGCTTCGCATCGTATTGCGGTGGGCGCGACGTATACAGGCACTGCACTGGGCGAGTACTTCTACGCTGCATCCGTGTCGCAGCGAGGACGCACCTGGCTCGCGTCCAACGGCCGCGGACAACTGGCGAATGACCAGTATTTGTATGCGGTGGATCAGGTGATGAACCGTACCCTGATCGCGCATCGGGACAGGATGTTCAAAGGCAGCCCCTGAGCGGCTCAGGCATACGAACTGGGTAGGCAAACCGGCGGTTCAACAAGAACTTACAAGCAGGGGGCGCAACAGGAATAGCCTGAGAGACTTCACTTTCTCAAGGGGTTGTCATGAAAGCGCTACTTCTGATTGCGGCTGTTGCCAGCATGCTGGCGGGATGTTCGATGATGCCGGGGCGTGATTCGGGCTCGATGCCAGCTCAGGGCGCCAGCCAGCCCATGGGCTCCATGAGCATGGGGGCCGACAGTGATCGCTGGATGTACGGCCGCAATATGCAGCCATGGACTGGCGGGGACGGCCCGTTCTTCGTGCGCAGCAATATGTAGTGGGAGCGCAGGCAGCACCGCGGGCATATCGGCTTTTCTTTCGGGCACTGCACGGTCTTGTCGTCCAGCCACTGGGCATGCATGCCCGGGCACACGAACTAGTCGCGCAGTGCCTTGGCCGGGTAGGGGGGCATCGGCCCGGGCGCAAGGGCTGGCCAGTCAGGCCAGCGCCATGCAGATGGCGATGAGGAGAATCAGGCCTTCAAGAACAGTTGTCGTGAGTGATTCCGTAGTGCTGCGCGAGCAGCGATCAACATTGCGGCGGTTGCGCCTACATCGGCCTTGCGTCGGGCCTGAGTGTCATCACCACGGTCGCAACGATCAGGCAGAAAAAACCAACCAGGGTCAGCAGCCATTGCAGGGAGATCAGTAGCTTTGTTCCAAGGCCGGTGCGAGCAGGAGCAGGGCAGCCAGGAGCAGCGCTAGAGCCGGGGTATGGATGCGCGGCCATTTTACAAGCCTTCCTTTTTTGGGCAGGCGTTGCGCGAGCTCGTCATCAATAGGGTGGTGCTCGTTACGGGTGGGCATGAGATCTCCTGTAGGCAAAAAAGCCCGCGAGCGAATGCTGCGGGCAGGCATCAGGAATCGTTACTGATGGCGAGTAAGGGGAATATTTGTTTACAGGCCGGTCTGACTATGAGTCCTAGACTGGTGGCAACAACCAATAAGGAGTTGCCATGAAGAAACTGTCTGCTCTGGCTGCTGTGGTGGCCGTTGCTGCATCACTGGGTGGTTGTATCGTTGCTCCGCACGATGGGTACTACGGTCACGGCCACGGAGGCCGCTACGACAGCGATCGTGGGGGACGCTATGAGTATGAGCAGGGCCGCTGGGATAACGACCGGGACCAGCGACCCAATCGCCCGGACAGACGCCCGGATGACCGCTGGCGCTCGCAGTACTGACCCCGAGGTCTGTGCTGCTGCATAAAAAGCCCCGCCTGGCGGTGTGAACTCACGGTGAAGTCACAGCTAAAGCCCTGCAGGGGAGGGCACATGGAGATTGCGGCAGCTTGAAGACTCACATTTCAAAATATCCAGACGCCAATAAGCCGTCCGAAGATGGCTGGAACCCAAGAGACTTCATCGCTCTGATTCAGGGCGGCTCATTGGCCGTCCTGGCTGAATCAGGCGTCCCTGATGTCGCTCAGGGCCTGGTGCCGACTGCTCTGTGGGCGCTGCTGCTCTTGGCTTCCCGGAATGTCTCACCGCCGTATGGGCCTAGCGGATGGAATTCGCGTGGTCTTTCGATGTTCCTGTTGCCGATTCCATCCGGGGCAGAGGAATACTGACTTGAGCGAACGTCGATCTCTTGTATCCCGCTACCGTCTGTGACGCCTTCTGCTTGCCCTACCGTGCCGATGCATGAGCCGGGGGACCCATTGCAGCGGTTTTGCCATAGTGGATGAAGTATAGAAATGCTGACCTTGTGCTGTGAATAAACACTAGCCAAAAAGCCTTTTTACTATCCTATTCACGTGTGGAGAGCTGCAAAAGCCCGTATTGGCTGAGCTGTTCGCGCTTGAACCACGGGCGAGGAGGGCGCACCATTGGGGCATCACGCACTTCAAGGAGAGCGGCGATGTCTACCCTCATGATGCAAATGGTTGGCCTTTGGATCCTGGCCGTGCTGGTGGCCTGGGTGATCAATGAAATCCGAGACGACTGGTGGGCGTAAAAAAAGCCCGCTGGAGCGGGGGGCTGAAGCTTGCAGATAGTTATGGCTGACCAGAGCAGTTGCAGCGTAACGCCATATAGGCAGCGGCTCATCGCGTTTGGCCATGGGATAAGCTCGGCTACCCTGAAGCCAGACCGAGAGACATGGGACTAGAGTACAAAATCAAATTTTCTGTGCCGGGCAGTTACGACCCCGCTGCCTTGCTACAAAAGCTGCCAAATGCAGTAAATAGAGAGTTGATGTGCGATGCGGATGGCTACGTTGTAGAGCCGGACGGGTTTTATTTCATTGATCACTTGGTGGATCGCACCATAGCGGCCGTGGCGCTGCAAAGCTTGCTTGATGAGGCACTGCGATTCACGGATTCGATTGAACTGACTCAGCTGTAGTCCATGTGTCGCTTTATGCTGCGCAGATGCGGTTGCTCATTGCATGATCACAGGCTTGGGCCACCTAGAATTTGGCGATGAAAAGCAAGGCTCCTACTCCTCAAATTCGACCTGCGTCTGTCTCCGATATGGATGCCATGTTCAGAGTCAGAGCCGCTGTCGGGGAGGACACCATGACCGCAGAGGAACTGTCTGCCATCGGTGTCACGCCAGACTCCATTTCGCAGGCGGTTCTCGGTGCTCCTTGCTCTTGGGTTGCCGCTGTCAATGATGAGGTCGTCGGGTTCGCCATGGTGGACCTGGACAGCGCATGTCTGTTTGCGCTATTTGTACTGCCCGAGCATGAAGGATGCGGAATCGGAACAGCTCTCACCCATGCCTGTGAGCAAGCCTTATTTCAGCAACATGCATCAGCCTGGCTTGAGATCGCCAAAGAAAGCCGAGCTGCGCGTCCCTATCGTTACCTCGGATGGGGCGATGAAGTCGATATTGGGAGCGGCGATATACGGCTGAAAAAGCAGCGCGCATAACTGCTTGGGGTTCTGCGCAGGGGGCAGCTTGTGGCCAGAGCGGCCGCAGAGCTTGAGACTTCAGACTCAAGAGGGCCTCATCTTTGGCCTGCCGGGAAGTGCTAGCTTTTTTGTTTCAGCCACATCCCAAACTCTTTCATTACGTTGACTACGGGTTTCAAGCGCTTGCCATCGAGCGTCAACTCGTAATCGACCCGGACGGGAGCACTGGGCCACACCGTTCTTTTGACTAGGCCTGACTTTTCGAGAGCACGCAGGTCCAAGGTCAGTGAGCGCTGCGAAATTCCTGTTATGTCTCGGCGCAACTCGTTGAGTCTCTTAGGTCCATCTACAAGATAGGAGACTATTAATAAGCGCCATCGACCTCCCAGCAACCGCATGGCCTCTTCGACTGAGCAGCCACTGACATTGACCTTCATGGCACATCTCTCCAAACGGTGGTCTAGGTATATTTTTTTAACCTATCTGCAGATTTTTTGCCGGTCGATGAAAACTAGCCTTCAGCGCTGTATGTCACAGCGCATGTCATAGATCGGAATACTGCGATGAAGCTGTACTACATCCCCGCGGCCTGCTCGCTAGCCCCTCATATCGTCCTGCACGAATTGGAGCTGGACTTCACACCCGTCAAGGTGGACTACCAAAACGCATGTGACCGAGGATGGGCGAAACTTCCTGCACCTCAACCCCTTTGGCTATGCACCACTTCTGGAGCTGAACGACGGCAGATTGCTGCGTGAAGGCCCGGCAATACTGCAGTACCTTGCGGACCTCAGCCCTGACTTGCAGCTGGCTCCGGCACATGGCTCCATAGAGCGCTACCTGCTCCAAGAATGGCTCAATTTTTTAACTTCTGAAATCCACAAGGGATTCATACCACTGCTCTATCCGGTACAAGCCGGAAGGTATGGCACACAATCAGCAACGCCCAAGCTGGAAAAACGCTACGAGAGGATCAATGCACAACTTGCGGTAAGGAGATTTCTAACGGGCGAATACTCCGTTGCTGATTGATACCTGTATGCCTTAACCCAATGGGGACAGGCCGAGTGGCTTTTTCCCACATACAAGGCCAATATTCACTTCGATGGTCTCGAAAATCTGAGGAGCTGGTATTTGCGTATGCGTGAGAGGCCCGCGGTGAGAAAGGCGCTGAGCGCAGAAGGGCTGCAATAGCTTTCGCAATGTGCACGGCAGCGAAGGTTATGTGCTGCAGCAGGCATGTTGGAGGCCGCCGCGCTGATGGCGCAATGCGGGTCCAGTTTGATGCGTGCTTCAGCCCCGAGCTCGAAGTTGCTGCTGACGCATTTTCAGGGAGTGCTGGCTTTCTGAGTCGACCCGGGCCCACATATGAAGGAACGCGTCCAGCGCGGGCTTCGACAATTCCTTGTCTTCAATATAGGCAAGTTCGCGTTGCCGGTATAGCTCCAGAACAGCGCGCAGCGTTTTGGGATCGGGGTGTGTGCTGATGAGGGCCCCCATGACTGCAAGGAACGCGGCCTGCATGCCCAGCGTGAATTCGCGCAGTTGTTCTAGCTTCTGGATTTGGTGTGGCATGGCAGCCTTGTTTGGTGATGGTGTGTGGGAGTAACCATCGTAGTCCGGGGCAGGACGGTTATCTTTGCCTGATCCTGTCAGCATGTCAGACGCTGCTTTGCGCTTGACTTCAGTCGCTGGAGGCCGCGGCGGGGCCGCTATCGCCCCCTCAGGGCCATCGGAATGTGGTGGGCAGATGCGCGGAAGGGGCTCTTGACGACTGTACGGGGCAGTTACTCACAACCAGCGGTTTGATTGCGCGCCCAGCTGGAACTACAAAGGCCACGCCAGCTGTGGCAATCTGACAAGCTCTCATCTCTCTTATTCATCCCGAGTGAAGGAATGTCGCAGAGCAGTTGCAATCTACTTTGGCTTGCAGGGGGAAGACATCTTGCAATGCTGATGCGACCAGTCGGTTGGCATTCAAGTGCCTGAGCTGGGGCCGGGCGTGGAGCATCATAGGCATGATGTCCAAGATCTGGTCGCGTGTGATGCCATCTGGTATGCAGATGATTTTGGATGACACCAGTGTTTCGGTAACTCCTAAAACATACCCGCGAGCGATGTTGGTCTGTTGGCCGTCCGACGTGATACCCGCTTGAGAGCTTTTTGCTTCAGAAAGCCATTGGTACAGCTCATTTCCTGTGATCTGCTGCGCATGCAGATGTGGTCCGCAGAACAAGGCGACCAACAAAGCGGCTGTTCCCTGAAAAGCTCTCATCTGTCCCAATCCTCCTCTGCGAAGGAATGTATCAGAGCGACTCTGAAGCACATCCCCTCCGGCGAGGGGTAGTCGTACGCGATGAAGTCAGTACGATGCTCGCTCACACTTGAGGAGATGAATGCTCATGAAAGCAGCACTGATGATCTTGGCAGCATCGATGTCGGCAGGCATGGCTTTTTCTGCACATGCCGATGATGCAAAAGCGGCGATAGCTTCAGGCACCATCAATATGGCTGCGAGCATGAATGAGCTCGCTCTGGCTTGTGGACACATGAGCGCCCAGGATGTGGAGGCTGGCCGCATCAAGCAACGTGACGCGGCGATCAAGGACCTCGGCGTGACTTCCGCCAGCTACGACAAGATGTATGTTGGCTACGCATCCGACTTCAAGAAGAAGTGGGGCACCTTGACTGCGGCAAAACAGAAAAGCACTTGTGATCAGATGAAGCGCTAGCCGCGCACTGACAGCCCGCAAAAAGGCCCGCCTTGGCGGGCTTTTGGCATGTTCTCATGCAGAGGTGCGGCGCCCCCCTCAATAGCCTTCGACCAAGGGCATTTCCGTTCCATCGACCGCAATCATCACGCCCGTGGTGCTGGCGTCGATCTCGATCGGAACGCCCCATAACTCGTTGGGCTTGCCGAAGGAGTTGACGATGTTGAACTGCCGCAGCTCTTCCGGTGGCATTTTGATGAGCTTGGGGTAGGCGTTGTTGTGGGCCTTCCAGTGCCTCAGGAAGGACTGGCAAACGCGCTTGTGGACGGTGTGGATCGGTGATTCATCGGTCATGGCGCGATTGTCTCAGACCATAGTTGGATGCGGCTACAAGCTGCCAGTTGGTGTGCGTTCGTAAATAGGTCCTTCCATCGCCCTTCTGCAACGCAGATACTTTGCGTCAATAATTCAACAATAGTTGTATTATCTACTTATGCAAGAAGCCCAAGTGATCCGTTCCCTCTCCGCGCTGGCCCATGAAGCACGTTTGCGCGTTTTTCGTGCGTTGGTGGTTGCCGGGCCTGAAGGGCTGACTCCCAGCGCATTGGCGCAGCAACTGGGTATCGCTCCCAATGCACTGTCATTTCACCTTAAGGAGCTGTTCCATGCCGAGCTCGTGAGTCAGGAGAGGCAGGGGCGCAATGTGCTCTATCGCGCTGCGTTCCCCGTCATGAATGGCCTGCTGGGCTATCTCACCGAGAACTGCTGCCAGGGCGCTGCCTGCACCCCAGACGCTGCGGCTTTATGCCTGCGCTGAAGTAGTTGTTGCGAGGAGCAGTTCAATGTTGACGGCCATTCTGATTTTCATCTTCACCTTGACGCTGGTCATCTGGCAGCCACGCGGCCTTGGCATTGGCTGGAGCGCCTCGATGGGAGCCGGTATCGCGCTGCTGCTGGGGGTTGTGCATCTTTCTGATATTCCGGTGGTCTGGAATATCGTCTGGAATGCCACGGCGACCTTTGTCGCCGTCATCATCATCAGCCTTTTGCTGGATGAGGCCGGATTCTTTGAATGGGCCGCGCTGCACTTTGCCCGCTGGGGTGGGGGGAGCGGAGTCAAGCTGTTTGCTTTCATCGTGCTGCTGGGTGCCGCCGTTTCGGCCCTGTTTGCCAATGACGGAGCCGCCCTGATTCTCACGCCCATCGTGATGGCCATGCTGCTGGCGCTGGGCTTTTCTGCGGCAGCAACGCTGGCGTTTGTCATGGCCGCCGGATTTATTGCCGACACGGCCAGCCTGCCGCTGATCGTCTCCAATCTGGTGAATATCGTCTCCGCCGACTTTTTCAAGATTGGCTTCAACGACTACGCATCGGTGATGGTGCCGGTCAACATCGTCTCGGTCCTGGCCAGCCTCGGGGTGCTGCTGCTGTTTTTCCGACGCGATATTCCTGCCTTCTACGACATGGCCCAGCTCAAGCAGCCATCGGCTGCGATCAAGGATCTGGCCACCTTCCAGGCTGGTTGGGCCGTGCTGGTCTTGCTTCTGGTCGGCTTCTTCGCTCTGGAGCCTCTGGGCGTTCCCGTCAGTGCCGTGGCCGCCGTGGGGGCTGCGATCTTGCTGGCGGTGGCTGCGCGCGGCCATGCCATCAGCACCAGGAAGGTGCTTCATGGCGCTCCATGGCAGATCGTGGTGTTCTCGCTGGGTATGTATCTGGTGGTCTACGGGCTGCGCAACGCGGGCCTTACGGATGTCATCGCCGTGTTGCTGAATCAGTTTGCAGCCGGTGGTGTATGGACCGCATCACTGGGCACAGGCGTGCTGTCTGCGGTGCTGTCTTCCATCATGAACAACATGCCCACAGTCTTGATCGGAGCCTTGTCCATCGATGCCTCCGTGGCCAGCGGGGCGGTCAAGGAGGCCATGGTGTACGCCAATGTGATTGGCTGCGATCTGGGGCCCAAAATCACGCCGATTGGCAGCCTGGCCACGCTCCTTTGGCTGCATGTGCTCGCCAAGAAGGGCACAACGATTGGCTGGGGCTACTACCTCAAAGTCGGTGCGGTGCTGACCATGCCCGTGCTGCTCATCACACTTGCAGCGCTGGCCCTGCGGCTCAGCGTGGCGTCATGAACCTTTGCAACGGAAATAGTGCGCTATGAGTGACATCACGATTTATCACAACCCTGCTTGCGGCACCTCTCGCAATGTACTTGCCCTGATCCGCAACAGCGGGGAGGAGCCCAAGGTCATTGAGTACCTCAAGACGCCTCCTGATTGCGCCACCCTGGTGGGCCTGATCCAAGCCATGGGCATGCCTGTGCGCGATGTGTTGCGCCAAAAAGGTACGCCTTATGACGAACTGGGCCTTGGCGATCCTCAATGGACCGACGAGCAACTGGTGGACTTCATGCTGCAGCATCCCGTCCTGATCAATCGGCCGATAGTGGTCACCCCTCTGGGAACCCGCTTGTGCCGTCCCTCGGAGGCCGTACTGGACATCCTGCCGCAGCCTCAACAGGCCGCATTTTCCAAAGAAGACGGGGAAGCCGTCATTGACTCGAAAGGAAATCGAATTGGCAAGCTCTGATCTACCGAATCTGGACGAACAAGTATTTGAAAAGCCCAGCCTGGAAGGCTTGCTGCCCGCACAACGTGCTGCGCATGCGCCGCGCATTCTGCTGCTGTATGGCTCGGTTCGCGACCGCTCCTATAGCCGACTGCTGACCGAAGAGGCCGCGCGCCTGCTGCGCAAGATGGGTGCCGAGACCAGGATCTTCGATCCGCGTGGCCTGCCGCAACCCGACGGAGCCCCTGACGATCACCCAAAGGTCAAGGAACTGCGTGAGCTGGCTGTGTGGGCCGAGGGTATGGTCTGGACGTCTCCTGAGCGTCATGGTGCGATGAGCAGCATCCTCAAAGCGCAGATAGACTGGATCCCTTTGTCCGCTGGTGCTGTGCGACCGACGCAAGGCAAGACGTTGGCGGTGATGCAAGTCTCGGGTGGCTCGCAGTCCTTCAATGCGGTCAACCAGATGCGGGTACTGGGCCGGTGGATGCGCATGATCACCATCCCCAATCAGTCCTCCGTTGCCAAGGCATTCGCCGAGTTCGATGAGGCCGGCCGGATGAAGCCTTCTTCATACTACGAGCGAGTGGTGGATGTGATGGAAGAGCTGGTCAAGTTCACGCTGCTGACGCGAGACTGTTCGGACTACCTGGTGGATCGATATAGCGAGCGCCGTGAAAGTGCTGAAGAGCTGTCCAAACGGGTCAACCAGCGAAGCATTTGAGCGATACCGGCGTATAGACAAAAGGCCTTGGGTTTTGCAACCCAAGGCCTTGTATCGTTTGGTCGGAGCGGCGGGATTCGAACTCGCGACCCTCTGCTCCCAAAGCAGATGCGCTACCAAGCTGCGCTACGCTCCGAAGGGTGTTAATATAGCGCTAAATCGGGCTCGAAAATTTGAAATTCCTGTTTCAGTTTGACGCAAAGAGATATTTCGATGATGCCTTGCATTGCATCAGGTACTCGTTTGTTGCGCTGACGTCGTGTCGCATGGTGTCCGTTGCAACTGCAGAAATCGCATCAATTTTGCACCGATGCCTTGCAAGCCGCTTAGAATAAGAGGCTAACGCGGGTTCAATTCCCGACAGCCATTTTTCAACAACCCAGCTTTGCTGGGTTGTTTCAGTCAAACTGCCCGTAGCTCAGTTGGATAGAGCAACAGCCTTCTAAGCTGTGGGTCACAGGTTCGATCCCTGTCGGGCAGGCCACATGAACCAAAAAATCCATTCATGCAATTGCATGAATGGATTTTTTGGTTCTGTATCAGCGGTTTGCCGCAGAGTGTTTTGACAGCTCTGCGATCCTGGCTTACGTTTTTATTCCATTTCTTCTTCAAAAACGACCGACGGTGCAGCGACGACACGTGCAATGTCTGTGGGTGCCGTAATCAGGCTTTTGCTTACATAGCTGAAGGGTGTGTCGGGCTCCAGGGCTGCAGTCGCCAAATGGGCTTTTGCCTGGTTGAGGGTGATGTAGTAGCTGCCCATGGGTGCTTCAATGGCGCCGCGCGTCAGCACGGGGGTGTTGCTGCCGGAGCGGGAAGGAGTGTAGTTTTCTGCAAGCATCTGGCCAGATTCCGCAATCTGCATGACTTGCACTCCCTGCAGGCGCAAACGGTCGACGGCTCTCGCGGAGTCAGCGGACAGCCAGTAGCCGCATGGGCGGTGACGGCTTTGCTCGGGCTTGATGCTCAGCGACGAGTTCCAGTCGACACGAGCCTCGATTTCCTGACCGGAGTCGGCCTGCAGCATGTGGATGGTGCGCTGCTCGGGGGTCTGCCTGGCCTGGATAGTCAGAGTGCTGCGGCAAGCGAGAGCGGAAATGTCGCGGGAGACGAAGGACTCGACCTGCTTCAGATTTTTCGATTTCTCTGCCGTTGCACGCAAGGCAGCCGTTGCTGCAGTGACCAGACTGTGCACACGACGCTGAATATGCAGGCGGTCCAGATCGGAGCCGCGGCTGGCGATGAGCAGGGCAACAGAGTTTTTCAGGCTACTGGTGTTGGCGAGGGTGTCCGCAGTCAAGTCGGCCATGGACAGCGACTTGTCCTCAGGCTGAGCGCTGGGCTGAAAAAACCATTCATTGCTGAGCTCTGCCTGCTTGAGTGCGTTGCGTACAGGCAGGCTGAACCACTCTCGTGCAGCCTTGTTGACGAACTCGTGTGCATTGGCCGTGGCCGCGGGTTGCAGCAGCACATCGTAGCGCTGCACAGCCTGAAACTTCTGCAGCAGCACGCCTGCCGCAGCGAATTCACGCAAGTCAATCACAGCAGCCGGGCGGTAGTTGCGGGTCAGGCGAGCGAGGGCCTGTGCCTCCGGAGTGCTGAGCAGCAGATGATCGTGAACAAGGTCTGTGCCGTCTGCCGTAACGTGGCTGGCCGAGCCCGCCGCATCAGGGTTGGCCCGGGGCAAGATGATGATGTTGATCTGTTGCAGCAATGGCGCCAGCAGGCCGCCCTGGCCCAATTCGCGTGCGACGACCAGCAAGGCTTCTGTGCTGGCGGGTTCGTCGCCACGTTGGCCGCCGACCAGCAGAACCGTGGGTTTGTCGTTGCTGTTGATGGCTGTTGCCTGCGTGCTTTGGCCCCGTGTGGCAATAAGGGCTTGAATCGGTAGCCCTCGTTGAGAGGTGCCGATGGTGACAGTGGACAGCTGGGACCCGTTGCTGGCTTTGCTGCTCACAGATTGCAGCCATGCAGAAATTTCTGTCTGTGTGCTGAACTGCTGTCGTCCGTTGCCCAGACCCGGTGTGTCGTAGAGCGTGGTGGGGTCGGGGAAGCGAGACTCGATGGCAGGGTTATAGGGCAGTGATGTCAGCTGTGGTGAAGGGGGAACCGGCTGGCTGACCGTTGAGGGAGGAGTGGGTGAAGTGGCCGCTGGGGCGTTCGCAGTCGGTGCCGGGCCTGACATGCCAGTCCAGGGCTGCAACTGCACATTGGCACAGGCCGTCAACAGCACTGCCGAGCCCACTATCGTCAGCTTGAGCATGCTTTGAGTCCAGACGGACTGCGTGCGCTTGGCATGAGAGAAAACAGGCTTGGTGAGAAATGTCATAAGTTCAACGCAGATAAAAAGAACATGCCAAGAGCGAAAGCTCAAGCTTCGCACATCTGGAGCCCATATTAGGTCGGCTGGCTTGCGATCGGCTGTCAGCGGGCAGCGATGCTGCAGCTGGAAAAAACAGAAGGGCTGCAATATTGGAGATTGCAGCCCTTCGGGACGGTGGGCTGAAGGCGATTTCACGCCTTCAACCAAGGAGGCCGTGGATTAACGGCTGTAACCGCCGCCAAAGCCTCCACGGTTGCCACCGCGATTGCCTCCACCGAAGCCACCGCGACCGCCGCCAAAGCCGCCACGGCGACCACGGTCAGCCATGCTGTCCACGCTGGTGCGCATGGGGTCGGGCTGGCCACCGGCATTGCTGCCGCGCGCGCCGTTGTGGCGGGCATGGCCTTGCTGCGTGCCCAGGTGCGCATCGGCGCGGGGGGGCTGGTCGTCGTAGCGGTTGCCGCGTTCGCGATCACCGAGCTGGCGGGCGCCGCCGCGCTTGGGAGCGCGCTGCTGATCGTTGTTGCCCTGGGGGCGTGGAGCACGGTCGCTCGGGCCGAAGGAATTGCTGCGCTCTGTGCCGCGATCGGAGTTGCGTTCGCCGCGTTCGGCAGCTTGCTGGCCCTGGCCGCGCTGGTTGTTGACGCGGTTGTTGCTGCGGGGCTTGTGCTGGCGTGCGGGGTGTTGCGGTGCTTCACCTTCTGCTTCGCCTTGCTGGGCATCTCCAGCAGCAGGGCGACGGCCACCGCGGCCGCCGGTGGGCGCCTTGTTGGAGCGGATGCGCTCCATCATTTCCTGGCGGGCCGCCTTGGCCGCTGCCTGCATCACATCGCGGCTGGGAGGCTTGCCTGCGCCACCCCACAGAGTCTGGCGGCCCATGGCGATGGGTTCGGCGATTTCACCTTCTTCAGGGCCAAAGCCTTCGATGGGCTGCACCGGAATCTCCTGCTTGGTAAAGCGCTCGATATCCATCATGAAGCCTTCTTCGTCCATGCAGACCAGGCTGACTGCATTGCCTTCGCGGCCTGCGCGGCCGATACGGTGCACATAGTCTTCCGAGATATTGGGGATCTCGTAGTTGACCACGTTAGGCAGTTCGTCGATGTCGATGCCGCGGGCTGCAATATCTGTCGCCACAAGCGCTCGCAGCTCACCCGTCTTGAAGCCTTCCAAGGCCTGGGTGCGGGCACTCTGGCTCTTGTTGCCGTGCAAGGCCATGGCGGAAACGCCATTCTTGGTCAGGTACTCGGCCACATTGTTGGCGCCAAACTTGGTGCGGGTGAAGACCAGCACCTGGCTCCAGTTGTTTTCCTGAATGATGTGCAGCAGTACCTGCTTTTTCTTGCCGCGGCCCACGGGGTGGATCACCTGCTTGATGCGCTGCACGGTGGTGTTGCGCGGAGTGACCTGGATGGACTGGGGGTTGCGCAGCAGTCCGTTGGCCAGCTCACGGATCTCATCGCTGAAGGTGGCCGAGAACAGCAGGCTTTGCTTGTCCTTGGGCACCAGCGCCAAGACCTTCTTGACGTCATGGATGAAGCCCATGTCTAGCATGCGGTCGGCTTCGTCCAGGATCAGCATTTCGACCGTGGACAGGTCCATAAAGCCCTGTCCGGCCAGGTCCAGCAGACGGCCGGGCGTGGCGACCAGAACGTCCACGCCTTTTTCAATGCGGGCGATCTGCGGCTTCATGCCCACGCCGCCGAAAATCACGGTCGAGGTGATGTCCAGATACTTGGCATAGCCGCGCAGGTTTTCTTCCACCTGGGCCGCTAGTTCGCGAGTAGGGGTCAGCACCAGAGTGCGAATGCCCTTGCCGCCAAACTTGTTCTTGGGCGCAGTGCCGCTTGCCAGGCGCTGCAGCATGGGCAGCGTGAAGGCGGCTGTCTTGCCGGTTCCAGTCTGGGCGCCGGCCAGCAGATCGTGCCCGGCGAGAACCAGAGGGATGGCTTGTGCCTGAATGGGGGTCGGGTTTTCATAACCCTGTTCTTGCACGGCCTTCAGAATAGCTGGGGCCAGATTCAGTTCTTCAAATGTCATTGTGATCAATTGCGCCAATCCTGGGCGCGGGGTATCAGCCTGTCATGGCACCCGTGGGGTGCCTGGCCAGTTGTAGGCAGATAAGTTTGCGTGTTGGGAGCTTGGAAACGCTTCCTTTGTCCCCAGCTGAAGTGCTGCTGCAGCAGGCAACTGGACGCCTGTTGCGAGGGGTATTGTCGCATGCACCGATAATCATGGTTTGATTGCCGTGTAAAGCGGCACACTTTTTTGCATAAATCCAAGTAACTCAAAGCATTTCGGACATGGCTCAATACGTTTTTTCGATGAACCACCTGACCAAGACTGTGCCGCCCAAGCGCCAGATCTTGAAGGATATTTCACTGAGTTTCTTTCCAGGCGCGAAGATCGGCGTGCTGGGCCTGAACGGCTCTGGCAAGTCGTCGCTGCTGAAGATCATGGCTGGCGTGGACAAGGAATTCGAAGGCGAAGCCATCCCCATGGCCGGTCTGTCCATCGGTTATCTGCCCCAGGAGCCCCAGCTCAACCCCGAGCACACCGTGCGCCAGGCCGTGGAAGAAGCCATGGCGGCGGTGAACAACGCCAAGGCCCGTCTGGAAGAGGTGTACGCCGCTTACGCCGAAGAAGACGCTGACTTTGATGCGCTGGCTGCCGAGCAGGGCGAGTTGGAAGCCATCATTGCTGCCGCTGGCACCGACTCCGAGCACCAGCTGGAAATTGCTGCCGACGCGCTGCGTCTGCCCGCCTGGGATGCCATCGTGGGCCAGCTCTCCGGTGGTGAAAAGCGCCGAGTGGCACTGTGCAAGCTGCTGCTGTCCAAGCCAGACATGCTGCTGCTGGACGAGCCGACCAACCACTTGGACGCCGAATCCGTGGACTGGCTGGAGCAGTTTCTGCATCGCTTCTCCGGCACCGTGGTGGCCATTACCCACGACCGCTACTTCCTTGATAACGCCGCCGAGTGGATTCTGGAACTGGACCGTGGACACGGCATTCCCTACAAGGGCAACTACTCCGACTGGCTGATCCAGAAGGGCAACCGCCTGGAAGCCGAGCAAAAGGGCGAAGAAGCACGTGCCAAGGCCCTGAAGAAGGAACTGGAATGGGTACGCCAGAACGCCAAGGGGCGTCAGGCCAAGTCCAAGGCCCGTATTGCGCGCTTCGAAGAGCTGAGCGATTACGAATACCAGCAGCGCAACGAAACACAGGAAATTTTCATTCCTGTGGCCGAGCGTCTGGGCTCCAAGGTCATCGAGTTCACCAATGTCTCCAAGTCCTTTGGTGACCGCATGCTGATCGACAACCTGTCGATGAATGTTCCGGCAGGTGCTATCGTCGGCATCATCGGCCCCAACGGCGCGGGTAAATCGACGCTGTTCAAGCTGATCGCGGGCAAGGAGCAGCCCGATTCCGGCACGGTGGACATCGGCCAGACTGTGAAGATGGCCTTTGTGGATCAGCATCGCGACGAACTGTCCAACGAAAAGACCGTCTGGGAAGATATCTCCGGCGGTCTTGACATGATCAATGTCGGCAAGTTCACCATGGCTTCCCGTGCTTACGCCGGGCGCTTCAATTTCAACGGCCAGGATCAGCAGAAAAAGGTCGGCAACCTCTCCGGTGGTGAGCGCGGCCGTCTGCATCTGGCCAAGACCTTGATTCAGGGCGGCAACGTGCTGCTGCTGGACGAGCCCTCCAATGACCTGGACGTGGAAACTCTGCGTGCGCTGGAAGATGCGCTGCTGGAATATGCCGGTACCGTGATGGTCATCTCCCACGACCGTTGGTTCTTGGACCGTATTGCCACGCATATCCTGGCCGCTGAAGGCGACTCGCAATGGGTTTTCTTTGATGGTAACTATCAGGAATATGAGGCTGATAAGAAGAAGCGACTGGGCGAAGAAGGCGCTGCACCCAAGCGTGTTCGTTACAAGGCGTTGAAGTAAGCGACAAAATGATTCCAGCCTCGGCTGGAACGGGTATTCTTAGGGGCTATGAGCCTCGCACATGCATCCGTTTCCGTGCTGCGCACCTGCCTTGTCCAGGCAGTGCGTGGCGCTGATGCATTTGCGCTGCGATTGTTGCAGCGCACCGAATATGCGTTGGAGCAATCGCTTTCAACCGGTTTCCACCCTGCAAGGCGCGATGTGCTCGGCGCGGCGCTGCACAACCTGCAGCAGCACCGGGCTTCGGTGATCAGCAGCTTTCCGCAGAATTTGCTGGAGGCGCTGGTGCTGTCAGCGCGCCAACCTTTTTCCTTTTCTGCGCAGACGCTCGATACCGTCAACGGCAGGCTTTTGCCATTGGCGGCCATGGCTGAGTCAGCTAATCGTCAGCTTAAGGCCGAGCACAAGCTGGTGCAGATGGTCGAGCCACAGGTCGAACTGGCGCTGGCAGATCTGGACGCGTTGATGAGCGGCGCTCAGGGGCTTGAGTCTGCACGGCCCGAGTGCAATCCGCTGCGACTGCAGAACTATGTACGCGCTTTGAGCCAGTCGCTGACGGCCGTGCAACCTGCCACCGAAGTGGCCGATTGCTGGCATGAATTCATGTCGCAGCAACTGGGCTCCATTCTGGCTTCCGAATACTCCCGCACCGCCAATTTGCTGCGCCAGCATGGAGTGCAGCCTGCCCGATACGGTGCGGATCGCGACACCCGGTCCCAGTGCCTGCTGACCCTGCGCTTGCTGCAGGAGCTGGCTTCGGATCTACGCTGGATTGACGACTCGCGCTGCACCGTGCCGCAGTCGTTGACGGATTCCATGCTGGCGAGCTGGTCCGAGACCGAGCCCGCTGTCATGGCCCCCATGCATGACCTGGGCCTGGAGCCAGGCTGGACTTCGTACTCGGCCAATGCCTTGCAGACATCTCAGCAGCCTTGGGTACCCAGTGTGCTGGGGGGGGGCTGCGCCCAGCGCAGCCCAGTCAGGCGCCCAGTGCCCTGATTCAGATGCGTACGCTGCATCGCATGATGAGCCATATGACCAGTGACGGTCGCCTGCTGCCGCCCGTGCAGCGGATCTTGCTGCAGCTCGAACCCGTGCTGAGTCAATTGGTGTCTCAGGACGCAGCGTTCTTTGAAGATCGCTTGCATCCGGCACGGCAGCTGCTGGATGAGCTGACGGCTCGCAGCCTCTGGTTTGCCAGCGAATCTGCTTTGGGGTTTGCTCATTTCATCGCCGTGGCCGAGGTTGCGGCGAACCAGCTGGCCGGTGCAGGGGCCGCAAGTGCCCACATGTTTGCCCAGGTGCTGCAATTTGTGCGCGAGCAGTGGCCGCCGGAAGGTCGCATGAGCCACATTGCGGCATTGGGCCAGCAGGCCGAAGCCGAGCAGTCCACGCGGCCAGGGCTGATGAGCTCGGCGCTGGGGCTGTTGGACGGCCAGATCGTGGGCTCCATTGAACGGATCAAGCCCGATGCCCTGCAACTGGCGCAGATGATTCGCAGCCTGCCCAGTGCGAAGGGCGTGCCCGAAGATATTCTGGACTTTGTGACCGGCCCTTGGGCCGGCGTGATTGCCCAGGCGCAGCAGCGGGCCGAGCCAGGGCAGGAGCGTGACCCGGGCGGCTATCTGGCACTGGTGCCCAGCTTGTTGTGGAGCGTGTCTCCACAGGCAGCCCAGGATATGACGCGGCTGGTGGAGCTTGCGCCCAAGCTGCAGCGACGTCTGGCGCGGGGCTTGCGCAGCGTGGGCCGCACCGATGTCGAAATTGCTGCGCTGGCTGCGCGTTTGGGCAGTCTGCAGCAGCGGGCGCTGGATATGGCCGAGGCCGCGAATCGGATCGGCTCGAACGACCTTGTCAGGGCGGGCGTGCCGGGTGAATCGCCGAGCGTGCTGGCGGGTCAGCAAGGAGCCGCGGAAACCGTGCGCGCAAGGCTGGATATCACCTTGCCGGTACTGACAGACAGAGTCGAAGATATGCCTGCGGTGACGGTGGTGGCGCAAGAAACGCAAACCCGGGCGGCATACGATTCTTCCAGACCTGTCTTCAAGACAACGCCGCAGAAGACGGTCGGTGCCGCCGTGGCATCCAGCCCGATGCCCGCGCAAGCCGTCATGGGCCAGGGCAGACCTGAGGAGGCTGTCGAATGGCCTTTAGGCACTTGGGTGGAACTGTGCAACGAGCGTCAGCAACTACGAACCAAGTTGACCTGGGTCAGTCCGCAGCAAAGCCTGTTTTTGTTTACGGCCGAGGACGGAAGCACCCAGTCCATGACGCGGCGCATGCGCGACAAGCTGCTGATCCAGGGGCAGTTGCGGCGACTTGAGGCGATTGCCTAGCTTCCTGCACGTAGATCCTGATGGCTAGGCTGCGTTGCCTGGCCCTCGATCCGCACCGATTGGGCGAGCAAGACTGCGCGCGCGGTGGCTACGGCTACGGCTTCGGCGGCCAATGTGCTCAGCGTCATCATTCCCAACGACTTGCCACTGCGCGCCGTACCCAGGGCGAACAGGCTGTCGCCATCGCTCATGGTGTGCACGGGGTTGATGGCACGTGCCAGGCCATCATGGGCTACCACGGCCAGGCGGTGGGCCTGAGCCTTGCTGATGATGGCGTCGGTCGCCACGACGCCAATCGTGGTGTTGCTGCCGGCCAGAACCGGCCTGGGCTCCTCGCCTGCCAGCAAGGCATCGCGGGTGCCACGCAATTGCAGGCCGTCTGCTGTGCGTGCCCCGGCCAGCAACTCGCCGCTAAAGGGGTTGAGCACATCGCCCAAGGCATTGCAGGCAATGATGGCTCCCACGGTGACTCCATCGACGGTAAAGCTGGCCGTGCCCAGGCCGCCCTTCATGGCGCGCTCATGCCCGAAGACCTTGCCCACCACGGCGCCCGCGCCAGCGCCCACGCTGCCTTCGGCGGGGCGCCCGGTGCCGGAGTCCGGCCCCGCATTCCGGCAGGCGGCATAGCCGGCCGCAGCATCGGGGCGTATGCGCATATCGCCCATCATCACGTCAAACAGCACGGCCGCCGGCACCAGCGGAATCCGGCCCACACCGATATTCAGGCCGGCGCCTTGCTCTTCCAGCCAGCGCACGGCCCCTGTGGCCGCGTCCAGCCCCCAGGCGCTGCCGCCGGCCAGCATGATGCCGTGGACCTCCTGCACCAGATTGCTGGGGTGCAGCAAATCGGTCTCGCGCGTGCCAGGGGCGGCGCCGCGCACATCCACACCGCCCACGGCACCTTGAGGACAGAGCACGACCGTGCAGCCCGTGGGGCGGCGCGGGTCGCTGAAATGGCCGATGGAGATGCCTTGCACGCGAGCGATATGGCCGTCATGCGCGAGCAGATCCTCGATGGTTGAAAAAGCACTCATGCCGCTACTCCTTGAACTCTTTATATGCTTTTATGGATAAACAGATGGGGTTTTATTCTTTAGGGTTTGCCCGTGTAAGCTTCATACTTACTACATTGTTGCAGTCCGGTAAACAAATGAGAACCCAAATGAGAACCGTGCTGCCCACGCGCATCCAATTCAAGGAGTGATCCATGCCCGCCCATTTTTCCTTTGCCGCCAGCCGCCGTGCCGTTCTGGCCACTGCCGCAGTCGCATTGCTGGCGACCGCCGGTGTGCCCGCTTTGGCCCAGGACCCGGCCAAGAAGAATCTGCTGATTGGCGCCACCGCCGGCTCCAATTACGACCTGCTGCAAAAAGGCATAGTGCCCCAGCTGCAGAAAAAGGGCTACCAGATCAAGCTGATCGAGTTCAACGACTATGTGCAGCCCAATCTGGCGCTGTCCGACGGATCGCTGGATGCCAACTTCTTCCAGCACCGCGCCTATTTCGACCAGTTCACCTCCGACCGCAAGCTGGCGCTGAGCGCGATTGCGCAAGGCCCGGTGGCGCCCATGGGTGTCTACAGCAAGAAGCACAAGTCTCTGGCCGATATCAAGAGCGGCGCCAAGGTGGCACTGCCCAATGATCCCAGCAACCTAGCGCGTGCATTGCTGGTGCTGCAGCAGGCCGGCCTCGTCAAGGTCAAGGAAGGGGTGAACCCGGCCCGTATCTCCGAGCTGGATCTGGCCGCCAATCCCCACAAGCTCAAGTTTGTGGCGCTGGAGGCAGCCCAGTTGCCCCGCGTGCTCGAAGACGCTGACTATGTGGTGGTCAACGGCAACTTTGCCGTTTCCTCGGGTCTGAAGTTGAGCGAAGCCGTGGTGCTGGAAAAGACTCCCGATCTGTACCTGAACGTGGTGGCCGTGAAGACCGGCAACGAAAACAGCCAGTGGGCCAAGGATCTGGCCGCCGCCTACCGCTCGCCTGAGTTCAAGGCCGTGGTGGACAGCCAGTTTCCCGGCTACTCCAAGCCTGCCTTCCTGAAGTGATCGGGCTGGGCTGAAGACGCCAAGGGCCGCAATGCGGCCCTTTTTTCATGCCTGTGGATTTGCTGGTTTTAGATGAAAAGCAAATAAGAGCATAGGTTTTTATTAGTTGGAATTTGTCTCCGCGGTCTGGATACTGCAAAGGCCTCTGCATGCTGCAGAGCCAAACCTTTCGCATCAAAACTCAGTACATCAACGAGGAGCAAGCATGACCCACCTTTTTTCCGTGGCACGGCGCCGCCGCAGTCTTCTGGCCACCACTCTGCTGGCAGGCGCTGCACTGGTCATGGGCGTCTTGCCGGCGGCGGCCCAGGACGCGGGCAAAAAGCAATTGGTCATTGGCGGCACGGCAGGCTCCAACATTGATCAGCTGCAATACGGCATCGTCCCCATCCTGCAGAAAAAGGGCTACAAGGTGCGTCTGGTGGAGTTCAACGACTATGTGCAGCCCAATCTGGCCCTGGCCGATGGCTCGCTCGATGCCAACTTCTTCCAGCATGAGGTCTATTTCAACCAGTTCAAGGGCGACCGCAAGCTCGATCTGACGGCCCTGGTCCAGGGGCCGATTGCTCCCATGGGCGTCTACAGCAAGCAGCGCAAGAGCCTGGCTGAGCTGAAGGAGGGAGATCGCATCGCCCTGCCCAATGACGCCAGCAATCTGGCACGGGGCATTCTGCTGCTGCAGCAGGCCGGACTGGTCAAGCTCAAGGAGGGCGTGAACCCGCTGCGCGTGTCCGAGCTGGATCTGGCCTCCAATCCCAAGAAGATCAAGCTCGTACCCCTGGATGCGGCTCATCTGCCGCGTGCGCTCGATGATGCGCAGTACGCCATCATCAACGGCAACTTTGCGATTTCCTCGGGCCTGAAACTGTCGGATTCGGTGCTGCTGGAAAAAACGCCCGAGCATTATCTGAACATCGTGGCTGTCAAGACCAAGGACAAGGATGCCCAATGGGCCAAGGATCTGGCTGCAGCCTACAAGTCCGCCGAGTTCAAGGGCGTGGTGGACAGCAAGTTTGCGGGTTATGCCAAGCCCGCATTTTTGCAATAAGCCTCAGCCGACAAGGGCCTGAACCTCGTTTTCCAGGTGGCGCAGCGCACGCAGCTCGATCTGCTGCAGCTGCGCTTGCTGCGTTTCGGGCAGGCCTTGCAAAAGCGCGGCGGCGCCAAAGTCGCTCAGCACGGCCTGCCCGGTCTGCAGATTGCACAGGATATTGTGGGCGTATAGATCTCCATGCAGCAGACCACGGCCGTGAAGATGGGTGATGGCGGAGCGTATGCCTTGCAGCAGATGCTGGGCCTGGTCGGCTTGCAGGCGAAGTTCGGGGTCATAGACATCACGTGTGCAACTGTCGAAGCTTGGCGGCCAGGCTAGCGGCTGGATGGCTGAATCCAGCAGGGGCAGGGCCGTGGCCATTTGCCCCTCAGGAGCGCCCAGAACCTGCGCCAGTGGCGTCAGCAGATGAGGATGCTGTCCTGCCGCAATGCCTGCTGCCAGTTCGGATTGCGGCGTACCGTCGCTGGTCTGGGCGGTCTTGAAAACCTTGAGTGCCAGCTCCTGTCCGTTGAGGCTGGCGCGGTAGATATGGCCGCTGGCGCCTTCGCCCAGCTTGACAGCGATCTGCAAATTTTGATAAGAAATGGGCTCAATCCCATGCCCTGAAAGCGTATCCAGCTCCTGTTTTTGAGTCATTGGGTTACCTGCCAGCGCCAGCCACGCCAGGCGAGGCAGCCGGAAGATGACTTCAGGAGCATCTTCGAAACGGTTGCTTGCAATGCGTAGCAACTCCAGCGCCTGGCAATGTTGCAGGCTCTGGGGCAACTGCCTCAGCTGGTTGCACGACAGCATGAGCTTTTGCAGGCGCGTGCATTGGCCCATGGATTCGGGCAACTGGTGCACGTGGTTGTCCGTGAGAATCAGCCAGCGCAGGCGCGCCGGCAGGCTGTCCTCGGGCACATGCATGATGCGGCACGCCTTGAAGCCCACCATCTCGAGCTGCGGCATATGACCCAGCACGCGGGGCAGTTCGCTGAATGGATTGTTCGAGGCAAACAGAATGCGCAGCCGCGCAAAACGCGTCAGATCATCGGGTAGGGTGCTGAGCTGGTTGCCCGAAAGATCGAGGACCTCCAGCGTCTCGGTCAGCTGATACAGCGCGGCGGGGAACTCGGTCAGCCCATCGCTGAGCCTGATATGGTGTGCACGGGCCAGTGAACCATTGGCCAGCCCGGAGTGAAACTGTTCTAGCGTCAACATAGGACACGCAGTCTAAGTCCCGCGCACGAAATGCACAGAAAACACGAAATGCCTGCATGAAAATCTTCAAAGACCTGCCTGCGCTGGTGCAGGCATTACCCGAACTCGCGCCGAGCGACTGGGTGGATCTGCCTACCGATGCCGCTGCCCAGCTTGATGCGCCAAATCAGTCACCGGCAGCAGATCTGCTGAAACAGCCTGCCGTGCGCTTTGTGGTGCGTGATGCGAATGAGGTGCCGCGCATGGGCCATAAGCCCTGGATGCCGGTGGCGGTACTCGCCCAGATGCACTGGCCTTCCTCTGCGGACGCGGTGGCATGGTCCTGTTTTCTGCAGGCCGAGTTCGGGCGCAGCCAGCGCTTTGTAGAAAGCCATGATGTGTGGGTTCAGGCCGATGTGCCCAAGCCGTATTGGCTGACGATCAATGCCACGGCAGAGCAGCGACTGGCGTACTGGTACCAAGGCCTGCAGGCTCATGCCTGGATGGATGAAGAGCCTGCCCAAGCCAAGCCCTTCAGCCTGGCCGAGCTGCGCCTGTGCGAATGGCGCCTGGGTTGCAATCTGTCCCAGTCCTTGCGTGACTATCTTTTGCAGCTCGGTGTTCTGGACTGGGCCGAGCGCTTGTTGAGTCCGCGCTTTGATCTCATGGCGCCGGATGCAGACATGGACGCCATCGGTCCGGTGCAAGTCGTGTTTCCGGGCATCGCCGATATTGTGGAGATGAGTGCGCCGCAACAGGCGCAGGCCTTGAAGGCGAAGTTGAGTGAGCTGGTGGTGTTCGGGGACTACCTGGGCAATGGCAACCTCTGGTGCTTTGACCGCCGCGATGGCTCGGTCTGGTATCTGGACCATGACTGCAGCCCCTTGCTGACCCGTATGTTCGACGATGCGGGCGACTATCTGGACGCGCTGGCCTTGATGTCGCTATGCCGCAATCACGCCGTGGCCCAGGGGCGGGGTGATGGCGATGAACAGGCCGAGGTGTTGCTGGGCGAGCGCTTTGGGCAGGCACTGGTCCGAAAGTGGATGTACTGAGATGAGCATGAAACTGCTCAAGGCCGCTGAACAAGGCGATATCGCTGCGCTGGAACTGCGCCTGAAGGACGGTGACGATATCGCCTATGTGCAAAAGAGCACCGGCCTCAATGCGCTGATCACGGCTCTCAATTGCGGCAACGATGCTGCCGCGCGATGGCTGGTGGAGCAAGGCAGCCCGCTGGATCAGGTGAGCCTGACAACGGGCATGAGTGCCACCGCCTGGGCGGCCTTCAACGGGCGCACAGAGATGCTGCAGGTGCTGCGCCAAGCGGGGGCCGACCTGGACAAGACCGGGGATGACAAAGGTCGCACGCCGTATCTTTTGGCCGTGGACCATGGCGCGTGGGCGGCTGTGCGCTGGTTCTGGTCGGCCGGCGTCGATCTCCAGCGAAGAGATACCCATGGTTGCAATGCCCATGATCTGCTGGTGCACGGCGGTCGTGATGTGCCTGGGGATGTACTGGAGCGCGTGGCAGGCCATGCGGCAGTGCTGTCCACGGGGTTGTGACGGGATGACGATGTCATGGTTGCGTGGCATCGTCATCGTCTCAGCCGCGAGACCGCATCAGGACGCTGGCTCGATGCGGGTGATGATCAGCGAGCCATCCTTGTCCTCGGCATGGAACAGTACCTTGTCACCGGCCTTGAAAGAGGCCGACTGTGCGGAGCCTGACAGCGCAAACACCATGGTCATGGGAGGCATGTCCAGGTTCTTGATTGCTTCATGGCGGATCGTCAGCTTGCCTGTGCGGGCATCCACACGGGTGATTTCTCCGGCGGTCAGCACATCGGGCCGGCCAGCCGATGTGGCTGCCGAAGCATCGGCCATCGTCCCATGGCCTGCGTGCGCCGAGTGATCCTGTGCGAAAGCGGGGGCTGCCAGTGCAATGCCGAGGCTCAGCGCTGCCAAAATGGTGTGAAAGAAGTTTTTCATCATGTTCTCCTGAATTGAGAGGGGTCAGCCGCGATAGCTGGTGAAGACGGAGGTGCTGACATCGCTGTTCATGAGGCTCTTGGTGACCAGCAGCACGTCATAGGGGTCTTTACGGCCACCGTATTCGGGGCCGTCCATGCCGGGGCTGCCAATGGGCATACCCGGTACGGCGATGCCCAGCGCCTTGGGTTTTTGCTTCAGCAGCTTGAGCACATCGGCGGCTGGCACATGGCCTTCGACCAGATAGCCGCCCACCAGGGCGGTATGGCAGGAACCCAGGCGGCCAGGCAGGCCCAGTTTGGCGCGTACGGCGCTGTTGCCCACGTCGTGCACCTTGACGGCAAAGCCAGCCTGCTCCATCAAGGCAATCCAGTCCTTGCAGCAGCCACAGTTCGGGTCTTTCCAGACCTCCATGGCAATCCTGGCGGGAGCAGCCGCCATTGCTGGCAGCGCAGCCATGCCGGCAGCGGCGGCCAGCAGATGCAGGGAGTGGCGGCGGTTGGTGCTTGTCATCGGGAATTCCTTTCTTGCGTTATTCGGTGACGGTGATGCGCCCCGTCATGCCAGCCTGGTAGTGGCCGGCGATCAGGCACGCGAAGTCGAAATCGCCTGCGCGGTTGAAGCTCCACACCATGTCTTCGGTCTGGCCTGCGGCGACATGGGCCATATAGGGTTCGGCATGCTCCATGCCGGGGTACTTGAGCATCATCCGCGCGTGCTCATCAAGCGATGCCCGGGTGCCCAGCACCATCTCGTGCATGAGATGGCCTTTGTTGACCACGCGCAGGCGCAGGGTCTCGCCCTTTTTCACGCTGAAATGACTGGGGCTGAAGCGCATGTCATCCGTCATCTGGATGGTGATGGTGCGCCGGACCTCCCTGGCCTCGGCGGCAATGCCCCAGGGCTTTTGTTCCTTGATCACGGGACCGCTGGCATGGGCATTGTTTCCATGCGCAAAACTTGCACTGACGCTTGCTGCCAAAGCACAGGCAGCTATGAAATGAATAGTCTTCATGGGAGTCTCCTGGCATCAGTGCTGGGGGTGAGCGCCTGTGGCGGGGCCGGTCTCGGGTTTGCGTACGGTGGCGGCACCGGGAGCGGTGCCGGGTGTGCTCTGGCGGGGAGCCTTGGCATCGAAAGGTGCGCCCTGCCATTCATAGGCCCGGGTTCCTTTGGGCTGCTGGTACCAGCCGGGGTCCTTGTAGTCGTTGGCACCCAGGTTTTTGCGTACCTTGAAGCTGGTGAACATGCCTCCCATCTCGATAGGACCGTAGGGGCCCTGGCCCGTCATCATGGGGAAGGTGTTATCGGGCAGAGGCATTTCCATGGTGCCCATATCGCCCATGCCGCGCTCGCCCATCAGCATGTAGTCGGGCACGATCTTCTGGATCTTGCCCACCAGGCCGCGGTGGTCCACGCCGATCATGGTGGGTACGTCGTGACCCATGGCGCCCATGGTGTGGTGGCTCTTGTGGCAGTGGAAAGCCCAGTCGCCGGGTTCGTCGGCAATGAATTCCACCTGGCGCATCTGGCCCACGGCCACATCAGTGGTCACTTCGGGCCAGCGGGCGGACTTTGGCACGGGGCCGCCGTCGGTGCCCGTGACCTCGAACTCATGGCCGTGGATATGGATGGGGTGGTTGGTCATGGTCAGATTGCCCACGCGGATGCGCACCTTGTCGCCCTGACGAGCCACCAGCGGGCTGATGGCGGGGAAGGCGCGGCTGTTGAAGGTCCAGATATTGAAGTCCGTCATCTCGTTGATGCGCGGCGTCATGGTGCCGGGCTCGACCGCATAGGCGCTGAGCAGGAAGGCATAGTCGCGCTGCACCTTGTCGATCAGCGGGTGGGCTGTCTTGGGGTGGGTGATCCACAAGCCCATCATGCCCATGGCCATCTGCACCATCTCGTCCGAATGCGGGTGGTACATGAAGGTGCCGGGGCGGCGCGCCTCGAACTCATAGACGAAGGTCTTGCCCGGCGGGATGTGGGGCTGGTTCAGACCGCCCACACCGTCCATGCCATTGGGCAGACGCTGGCCATGCCAGTGGATGGTGGTGCTCTCGGGCAGGCGGTTGGTGACGAAGATGCGCACCTTGTCGCCTTCCACCACTTCGATCGTGGGGCCCGGCGACTGGCCGTTGTAGCCCCACATATTGACGAAAAATCCGGGCGCCACCTCGCGCACCACGGGCTCGGCCACGAGGTGGAACTCCTTGACGCCCGTATTCATGCGCCAGGGCGTGGTCCAGCCGTTGAGCGTGACCACCGGTTGGTAGGGGCGACCGTTGGGCGGCGTCAAAGGCGCAGCCGTGTCGGCGCTGCCTTGCATGACGGGCTCGGGCAGGGCCGCCATGGCAACCCGGCTGACGGCCATTGAGGTGGTGGCAGCAGCCACTGCAGTGGCCGCGCCAGTGAAAAAGGATCGGCGTTGCATATCAGTGACCTGCTTCGGCTTGTGCAGCGGGCGCTGCGGTGGTGTTGACGGTGGGGGAGGTTCCTGGCGATGTGCCGGTCAGGGCCAGGCGCAGATCGGTCTCGGCCAGCCAGAAGTCGCGCTGTGCCTCGGTGGCGGTCACCACCGCTTGCGTGGTGCTGCGGGCCTGGGCCAGCAGCTGCCACACACTCATGAACATGCCGTTGTAGCGGTAGACGGTTTCTTCCTGCATCAGCTTGGCCAAGGGCAGAACCTCGGCCTGCTGCTGCTGGGCCAGGTCGTAAGCCGTGCGGTAGGCCAGCCAGTTGCTGCGGGCTTCGCTGCGTGCACGTATGGCGTTGTCGCGCAGCAGCGCTGCGCTGCGCAGCACCTGGTTGCGCGCCATGCCGCGCGCGGCAAAACCCCAGTCAAACAGCGGCAGCGGTACGTCGAACTCCCAGCCCTGGGTCTTGTCGCTGTGGCCCCCTGTTTCCCCGTTCACGCGTTCGGTGGTCGTGTTGTTGCTGTAGCTGGCGCCGATATCGCCAAAGATGGTGCCCACCGTGGCCCAGCCCTGGCGGCCGGCGGTTACATCCAGGTCGCGGCGCAGCGCGCCCAGATCCAGCCGCTGGCGCAGCGCCGTGGCCTCTGCGTCATCGCCGCCACGCAATTCGGCTATTTTCGGCAGGGCGGGCAGCTGGGCGGGCAGCTTGTAGGCCAGTTGCTGCCCCCACAGGCCCATGCGGCGGGCCAGTTGCTCGCGTTCCAGCTGGGCGTTCAGACGCGCGCGTGCCAGCTGGGCCGAGGCCTGCTGCTGCTGGGCCAGCTCTCTGGCCTGGTCCATCTTGCTGAAGTTGCCGACCTGGGCCATGCGGCGTGCCAGCTCGCCGCCCAGGGCTGCGGCCTCATGCATGCGCTCGTTGGCGGCCAGAGCCTGCTCGGCGGCCACGGCGCGCAGCCACGCGCGACGTGTGTCGGAGGCCAGCAGCAGCACCTGCTGGGCGGCCGTCAGCGTGGCCTGCTCCATCTGCCAGCCCTGCCAGCGGCTGCGCCAGGGCAGGGTGATGAGCTGCACCAGGCCAAAGCTGAGCTGGCGCTCGATCTCGCGCTCGTGGCCGTTGCGAAAGCGGCCGAAGGTAAAGCTGGGGTTGGGCAGGGTCAGGACCTGCACACGCTGCGCGTCGGCAATGCCGAGCTGCGCCAGTTGGGCCTGCAGACCGGGGTTGTTGAGCAGGGCGATGCGCACGGCGGTGTCGGCATCGACAGGGGTTTTGAGCCAGTCGGCAATCTGGGTCTGCGCATCCTGCAGGGCCTGGGCGTCCGGCGACGGCAGCTGTGCGCCAGCAGGCAGCCTGCCTTCGGTATGTCTGGCCACGTCGCCGCGAAGTCCGTCGGGCGAGATGCTGGCGCAGCCGGCCAGCACCAGTGCAGCGAGCAATGGCGCGGCTTTGAATGCAAGGCGCTTCATGGCTGGCCTCCGTGATGGTGCTGATGTGCGGATGTAGCGCTGTCCGGGGCTGGGCCGGAGGCATTGTCCTGGGATTTTTCCCACCTGAGCACATCGCCATGGCCGCGCGGGAACTCGCTTACCGCGGCATTGGCGGCCTTCCAGTCACCAGGCTGGGCGACGATGGCCGCGCTGGCGGCAAGCCGCTGGTGCTGCAGCGCCAGCGTGGGCGCTGCTGGGTTGAAAACGCTGTGACTGCTGGCCGGGGACTGGGCGACCGGGAGAGTCGGCGCAGACGGCTGGGCCAGGACTGGCGGGCTGACGCCGGCCATCAGCAAAGCCATGGCTGTCAAAGAAAGAGGATGCGCTTGGCGCATAGAGGATTCCTGTCGTCTAAAACCGGGAGAAGGTCCGCAGTTATGAGCGTTTGACGGCTCGAAACTAGACAGCTAGCACGGTGGCTGCCATCAAAATGCGGACGCACCTAGGGCGTCAGAGCGCAGAAATCGGTGGTTTGACGAGGTCGGCAGGCACTGCGCTGGCAAAGCGCGCTGCACCATGGGTCGGCTGGGCGGCCAGCGGGATGCTGGAGTGAAGCGTCAGCAACTCGGGGTTGGCCAGCGTCGAGTGGCAGATGCCGCAGGCCGTGCAATGGCCTTCATGCTGGTGGCAGTCGCTGTCGGCGGCCTTGGCGCTGCAGCTGACGGCCCCTGCAGGGCCTGCCTTGTGGGACGCGGCCATGTGGTGATGCGGCTGTACGTCGGCCGCGAGGCTTGCATGCGCATGGTGCACAGCGGCTGCCATGGCGGCCACTTCGTCCAGGCTTTGCGTCTGAACAAGCGCATGTCCCATGTGATGGGACTGGTCGGTGCTCTGCTCCATGGCCATGGCATCGCCTGCCAGGCCGCGCAGGGCCAGCAGCAAAACCAGGAACAAGGAGAAAAAGCGACGCATGGGCTGAATGATAGCGAAGGGCGGGGTTTAGTTCCCCGCCCGGTGCAGTAAATCGTAAATTAGATAGCTGCTTGCGCTTGCCCATCAAGGGCTAAGATCGAATTTCATTCATTTTCAGGCTTGTTACCCCAATGGCGCAGGCGCAGGCCGTTGGCGACCACCAACAGGCTCACGCCCATATCGGCCAGCACGGCCAGCCACATGCTGGCATTGCCGCTGACGGCCAGAACGAAGAAGGCCAGCTTGATGCCCAGGGCCAGGCTGATGTTCTGCCAGAGCACGCTGTGCGCGCGCTGCGAGAGATCGACCACCTCGGGAATGCGGCGCAGGTCGTCGTTCATGAGCACCACATCGGCGGTCTCCATGGCCATGTCGGTGGCGTGCATACCGCCCATGGCAAAGCCTATGTCGGCCTGGGCCAGCGCCGGCGCGTCGTTGATGCCGTCGCCTGTCATGGCCGTGGGGCCGATGTCGCGCTGCAACTCGCTCAGGGTCTTGAGCTTGTCCTCGGGCAACATATTGCCGCGTGCATCGCTGATGCCTGCTTCCGCAGCCACCGTGCGCACGGTGGCGCTGTTGTCGCCGCTGAGCACAATGGGCTTGACGCCTAGCTCCTGCAACCGGGCCACGGCCGCCTTGGCCTGGGGACGCAGCGGGTCGGCCACGGCAAACAGCGCCTGCACACCCTGCTCATTGGCCAGCAGGGTGACGGTGCGGCCCTGTTGCTCCTGCAGCATCAGCGCAGCCTGGAGTTCGGCACTGTCCCAGCCTTGCTCGCCTACCCAGCGCAGATTGGCCAGCGTCCAGCGTTCACCGCCGATCTGTGCCTGCACGCCGCGGCCGGGCAGGGCTTGCAATTGCTGTGCTTCGGCAAAGCCCTTGCCGACCTGGGCTTCCAGCCCCTGAGTAATCGCGCGCGATACCGGGTGGTCGGAGCGCGATGCCAGCGCGTAGGCGCGGGCGGCGGCGTCATCGCTGCTTGCCGCCCCCCAGTTCTGCCAGTCCACCAGCTTGGGCGAGCCTGTAGTCAGCGTGCCGGTCTTGTCGAGTGCAATCGCCTTGAGCTGACGGGCCGACTCCAGTGCGCTGCCACCCTTGATGAGAATGCCGCGCTTGGCGGCTGCCGTGAGCGCGCTGACCACGGTGACGGGGGTGGACAGCACCAGGGCGCAGGGGCAGGCGATGACCAGCAGGGCCAGGGCCTGGTAAGCGGCCTGATGCCAGCTCCAGTCCAGCAGCCAGGGCGCGAGCAGGCCCAGGGCAATCGCCAGCACCAGCACGATGGGGGTGTAGATCTCGGCAAAGCGGTCGACAAAGCGCTGGGTGGGAGCCTTGGAGGACTGCGCCTGCTCCACGGCATGGACGATGCGCGCAATCAGGCTGTCGCTGGCCGGGGCAGTCACGCGCAGCTGCAGCTCGCCATCCTGATTGATGGAGCCCGCATAGAGCTGGTCGCCCGGGCTTTTGTGCGCGAGCGCGCTTTCCCCCGTGATGGGGGCCTGGTTGACCGAGCTTTCCCCTTCGGTGACCAGACCGTCCAGCGGCACGCGAGCGCCGGGCGTCACGCGCAGCACGGCGCCCAGGGGCACTTCGCTGGCGGCCATGCGCACAGTGCTGCCGTCGGGCTGCAGCACATCGGCGGTCTCGGGCGCAAGTTGCAGCAGATTGCGGATGGCCAGGCGGGCCTTGTCCATGGCCTGGTCTTCGATGCGCTCGGCCGCTGCATAGAGCGCCATGACCATGGCGGCTTCTGGCCACTGGCCGATGATGAAGGCGCCCGTGACGGCCACGGCCATCAGGGCATGAATGCCGAGCTTGAAGCGCAGCAAATCCTTGAGGCCAGCCTTGTAGACGCCCAGGCCCGACAACGCTATGCCCAGCACGGCCAGCGCCATGCCCAGGTATTGAAGCGTGGAGTTGGCGCCGTCGCCGCCAAACCAGTGGCAGGCCTCGGCCGCCAGAGCTGCAGCCAGAGCGGCATAGATGCGCGGCCAGCCGGGCAGCACGCCATGGTCGTGACCATCACTCTCATCGTGTGCCTGGCTCTTGGCCGGCTCGCTGATGGAAAACGGGGCGCAGCAGCCCGTGCCGCAGGTCGATGCGGCGGTGGCGGCGACGGGTTTGGACGTGGCGGGCGCATGGGCATGCTCATGCTCATGATCGTGGTCATGGGAGTGACCGCTCGGGCCGCCGCCATGGGCGTGGGTGGACAGGCTTTCTTGCTTCATGGCAGTATTGAAAACAATAAAGTCACTTCAAGGTCAAGCATGTCCCTCAATTCGCACGATATTCCGCGCTGGCGTATAGGCGAGGCGGCCAGGCGTTCCGGCATCGCCGCGGCCAATATCCGCTATTACGAGAAGGAGCAACTGCTCTCGCCCGGCGTGCGCGAGGACAACCAGTACCGGCTCTACACCGATGGCGATGTGCACCGCCTGCGCTTTATCCGCCTGTGCCGGGCCATGGATATGTCGCTCGACGAGGTGCGCACCCTGCTGGCGCTCGATGGTGCGCGCAAGGCCGATTGCGTGGCGGCCAACAAGACCCTGGATTCCCATCTGGGCCATGTGCGCGAGCGGCTGGCCGAACTGCAGGCCCTGGAGCACGAGTTGATGCAGCTGCGCAGCCAGTGCGACGGCTCGGACAGCTTCTGCCACATCATCGAGGCCCTGCATGCCCAGGCCGACGAGCCGCTGCCCCAGGGCCTGCAGGGCAGTGCTGCGGCAAAGCGCCATGTCTGACAGAGTGAAACTGTGGCTGCTGCGCCCCTACCCTGAAGTGGACGCTATCATTCCTGCATGAGCTGGAGTGAAACCACCATCAAGCTGCCGGGGCGGATCTGGGCTGCGCTGGGAGCGCAGGCCCTGGCATGGTGGCGCAGTATTTATCTCACCGCCATGCTGCTGGTGCTGATCAGCTCGCCGTCCAGCTATCAGAAGCACGGGCGGGCCATGCTGGCCCAGCAGATGTATGCGCAGACCGCTCCCATACTCACGGGCTTTACCGCGCTGGCAGCCCTGCTGTGTGCGGTGATTGCGCGCATCGTCATCGTCACCGCGCAGAGCTATGGCCTGTCGCGCTACGCGATGGATCTGGTGGTGCGGGTGATGGTGATCGAGCTGATACCGCTGACGGCCGCGCTGTTCGTGGCCATGCGGTGCACCATTCCGGCCGGCGTGCAGGTGGTGCAGATGCGTACCCAGGGCCAGCTTGCGAAGTGGAAGACGCAGGGCATTGACCCTGTCCGAGCGGCGCTGGTGCCGCGTGCGGCTGCGGGAGTGTTTGCGGCCGTCACGCTTGCCGCGCTCAGTTGCATCGTGGCCTTGGTCACCGTGTATCTGAGCGTCTATGGCTTCAGCCTGGCCGGCTTTGCGGCCTACACGCGCATCTTCGGCCAGATCTTCACGCCGTCGCTGACGCTGGTGTTTGTGCTCAAGACCTGGTTTTTCAGCCTCACGGTGGCCGTCATGCCGCTGGCGTCCGCCATGTACACGCCGGTTGCGCGGCACCGGCAGGGCGGGGCGGAGCTGGGCGGTTTTGCACGCATGTTTGCCGTGTTGCTCCTGATCGAGGTGATCTCGCTCATGGGCAACTATTACTGAAAAGGATGGAGCCATGAGCGAAACGCGTATGGCCGAGGAGCAACTGATCGACGAGGAGTTGCTCAGCCTCAAACCCGTCGCGCATCTGCGCGCCAAGGCTGCAGCGCTGCTGGCGCTGACCCTGATCTTGATTCTGAGTGCTGCCGCCTATCTGCTCTATGCGCGCGGGGTGTTCGAGCCCACGCAGCGTCTGGTGCTGACGGCCGACGACTCCGAAGGCGTGGTCGTGGGCATGGACATGACCTTCTCGGGCTTTCCCATAGGCCGTGTGCACAAGATAGAGCTGGCCAAGGACGGCTCGGTCCGCATTCTGGTCGATGTGACCGAGAAGGACGCCCACTGGCTGCGCCAGTCCAGCGTCTTCACACTGGTCAAGGGCCTGGTGGGTGGCACCACCATCAAGGCCTATACCGGCATGCTGGACGATGCCCCGCTGCCGCCGGATTCCGTGCGGCCCGTGCTCAGCGGCGATGCCACGGCCGAGCTGCCGCAGATCATCAATTCCGCCAAGGAGGTGCTGGCCAATGTGGCGGCGCTGACCGCCACGGATTCGGCCCTGGGCGGATCGCTGGCCGAAGTGCGCAAGCTGGCCGAGCGCATGCAGGGGCAAGGCGGCGTTCTGGGGGCGGTGCTGGGCAGCGACGAGGAAGCGAAGAAGGTCGGCCAGATGCTCGAGCGCGCCAACTCCCTGCTTGGACGCATGGACCGCATGGTGGCGCGTGCCGACAGCCAGGTCTTTGATGCGAATGGCGTCATGCCCCAGGTCAAGGCCACCATGGAGCAGCTCAACGGCTTGCTGGCCGATACGCGTAAAAGCATGGCCAAGGTCGATGCCGTGCTGGCCGATATGCAGGTGGTGGGCAGCAACGCGCGCGAGGCCTCGACCGATCTGGGGGCGCTGCGCGCGGAAGTCGAAAGCAATCTGCTGAGGCTGGAGTCCGTGCTCAACGATCTGCAGCGCAAATGGCCGTTTTCCCACAAGCCGGAGTTGAAGCTGCCATGACGCAAAAAATCAAAAAAAACCAGACTCCAGGCCAATGGGGTAGAGCGCTGGCTGCTATATCCGTCATGGCGCTTTCGGCCTGTGGCAACCAAATCCCGGCACCCGATTGGGCCTTGAGTGCCGAAGCTGCGGCGCAAAAAGCCAGCCAAGCCTATTTGCAGGGGCAGCAGCGCGTGGAGGCACTGCAATGGCAGAAGGCGCGCGATGCCGTGGCCAGCACCGGCCAACCCGCACTGGCCGCCAAGCTGGAGCTGATGCGCTGCGCAGCGCAGGTGGCCAGCCTGGACTGGAACAGCTGCCCGGCCTATGAGGCGCTGGCGCAGGATGCGGGCAAGCCAGAACAAGCCTATGCCCGCTATCTGCAGGCGAGTCCGCAAGCCGGTGATATCGAGCTTTTGCCCGAGGCGCAGCGCGGCGTGGCGCGGCAGCTGCTCGGCGGCGGCGCAGCTGGCACTGCCCTGGCAGAGATCAAGGATCCACTATCGAGACTGGTGGCTGCAGGCGCGCTGCTGCGTGGCGGCGCGGCGGACCCGGCCCTACTGCAGCAAGGCGTCGATACTGCTTCGGCGCAAGGCTGGCGCAGGCCTTTGATGGCCTGGCTGCTGCTGCAGCTCAAGGCAGCGCAGCAGGGCGGCGATGCGGAGCAACAGGCGCAGTTGCAGCGTCGGCTGAAGCTGTTGGAGACATCCGCGCCCAAGTGAACAGGCTGCCTGTCATCGGCTTGGAAAGGAAAAAGCGAGGCACAGGCCTCGCTTTTTGTGGATGGCGAGCCAGAGGCCCGCTCAAATCCGGTGCTTAGAAGCGGTGACGGATACCGGCGATCAGGCTGGTGCCGGTCTTGGGGTTGGCATCGGTCACGCGGTCGTACATCAGAGCGGTGTAGACATCGGTGCGCTTGGACAGGAAGTGGTCGTAGCCCAGGGTCGCTGTGGTGCGGGTGGCGTCGGTGGCCGCTTCGTACTTGGTGCGGGCCACGGCGGCCTTGACGGTGCCGGGGGTGCCGGAGACCGGAATATCCAGACCCAGCGAGTAGGTCTTGCTCTTGCTATCCAGATCCTTGACCTTGGCCTGGCCATAGGTGGCGTAGAGCTTCACGACGTTGAAGTTGTAGCTGCCGCCGACCATCCAGTCGCTCTTGGTAGGCATGACTGTGCCGCTGCCGGGGTTGGTGATCTGGTCACGCTCGTAGAAGGCCGTCAGGCTCAGAGGACCGTTGAAGTACAGGGCGTTCACGCCGACGTTCTTCTTGCTCTTGTTGCCAGGAGTCGTTTGTTCGCCGAACTGGTAGTAGACATTGGCAGTCAGACCACCGAAGCTAGGTGTCGTGTAGACCAGCATATTGCTCCAGCCGGTGTCGGCGGGCGTTGTCAGGCGGTTGCCGCCCCAGGCTGCGGTGGGCGTGTTCGCGTGCAGCACCAGAGGCGAGATGGTGAACGAATCGCCGAAGGGGTTGGTCAGAATGGTGGGCAGGAAGTTGGGCGCCTTGTCGCGGCCCAGGCCGATGCGGCCGAAATTGCCGTTCAGGCCGATGTTGGCATCGCGCGAGAAGAAGGTGTCGCCGGGGAAGCGGCCTGTTTCACCCGTGTCCATGCGCATGAAGGCGGTGATGTTGAAATCGACCTTGAGGCCGCCGCCCAGATCTTCCGTGCCCTTCAGGCCCCACCAGGAAGTGGTCATGCCGCCGGAGCCGACAACGCCCTTGCGGTCCTGGCCAGCCATCTTGACGGAGCCGGCATACATATCGGCCAGACCGGTCAGTTGCACATTGCTCTGGGCATAAGCGGCGCCGGAGCAGGCCAGGGCAGCAGCCATGGCGATAAAAGCGGTCTTCATGAGTGTCCTCTCGAGTTAGATATTGGATTTACGTTTTGAAATATAGCGGGGGTTTGTATACAGCTTGCTCTGCAGTTCCGCGGAAGCCGATGAAATCATCTTTTCAGCGATATGACAGTGGTTTTTTTACCTCAAGGACCCAGGGAAACCACTTGTGTGCACCGTCTTGGTGCTATCGATATTGCTGTGCAGAGCGCCCAGCCCAAGCCTGTTGCGCGAGAGTGAGTGCTGATGGTTTGTGGCATCGGGAATAACAGTCATTCCTGAAAGACCGGGTTCGGCCGCATCCTGCACGCTTGCCCTGCCAGAGCCAGAATCAGGGTTGACCCCAGGAGTCATCAGCGCCCGGCTATCCTGAAGCCTGCGCGACCTGCCTGCTCCTGAGCTGGCGGGCTTGCACCGCGATGCGAGGCAGGCGCTGCCGTATGCCTGTGCGACCTAGGCTGCGATGGCATACGGCCCGCTGTCTGAGGCACTAATTTGAACCTTTTTTGAAAAAAGTGCGCGTTTTCCCAGGGGAGGCGGTTTTTACTCCCTATAATTCGCTCCATCGACACGGAATGTAGCGCAGCCTGGTAGCGCACTTGCATGGGGTGCAAGGGGTCGCGAGTTCGAATCCCGCCATTCCGACCAATTTGAAAAGGCCTGTGATGTAAATCACAGGCCTTTTTCAATATCTGTCCGGCTTGAAGGCGCGCACATCATGCTATTAAAGCTGCAGCGTCATGAGTCCGCCATGGTTGATAACCGGATCAGTTGCTTGAGTTGCAGTGTTCGCAAGAACGGGTCAAAAATCGGTTACAATAGCATCATCGACACGGAATGTAGCGCAGCCTGGTAGCGCACTTGCATGGGGTGCAAGGGGTCGCGAGTTCGAATCCCGCCATTCCGACCAAATTGAAAAGGCCTGTGATGTAAATCACGGGCCTTTTTCTATTTCAGCTCTCCTGTTCGAGGAAAGCATCGAGCATGCGCATGTATTGCGACTTTGGGGGCCTCATCCTTCAATCTGCGGCTCGGGCCTGAGCCAGAGCCAGAGCAGCACGCAGGCCATGATGCTCAGCGTCATGGCTGTGAGCCATGGCTTGTACGAGAAATACAGAATCAGCAGGCTGCTGGCGCCCATGCTGAGGGTTGCCGTCCATTTGGCGCGGCGGCTGACCTTGCCGCCGGTGTCCCAGTTGTGCAGCAGCGGGCCGAAAGCACGGTGTGCATAGAGCCAACGGTGCAATCTGGGTGAGCTGCGCACTGCCGCCCAGGCGGCCATCAGTATGAACACTGTGGTGGGCATGCCGGGGACCACGGCGCCTATCAGCCCCAAAATCACGCAAACCAGCGCAAACGCAATTAGCAGATAGCGCAATGGCGCGGAAAGCAGCTTGGGCTCCAGGTGCGGTTCTTCGCGAGGGGGTTCGGGCGGTGGTGGCAGATCGTTCATGAGACAGAAGGTGGGCTGCAGAAGCTGGTGAGGCTGCAGCCGGGCACGGTTCCCATATTAGTCAGCATTGCAGCCCGTTCGGGCTTTGTGGCTGCAGAGGCTGGCGGTATTTGTCACGTCCTTGTCCCGGCTTGCGCGGAGTGCAACCGCATAATCGCTGCGCATGGCCTGGCGACCGACTGGCGACCAGCATGGAATTGATTCAAGGAGCAAGACAATGAGACCCACCCCGAGCGCCGATATGCCCGATGTGATTGCCGAAGTCCGTGGCAAGCTGGGCATGATTACGCTCAACCGTCCCAAGGCGCTCAACGCGCTGTCCCTGGGCATGGTGCGTGATCTGCTGGGCACTTTGCTGGCCTGGCAAAAAGACGACTCGATTTTGGGCGTGGCCATTCGTGGCAGCAACAAGGAAGGGGTGTTCGGGGCGTTTTGCGCCGGTGGCGACATCCGCTTTCTGCATGCAGCGGGCAGCAGCGGCAATCCTCAGCTCGAAGATTTCTTCACGGAGGAATATGCGCTCAACCATCTGATTCACAGCTTCGGCAAGCCCTATATCGCTTTCATGGACGGCATCGTCATGGGCGGAGGCATGGGCATCAGCCAGGGCGGCTCGCTGCGCATCGTGACCGAGCGCACCAAGATGGCCATGCCCGAGACGGCCATTGGCCTCTTCCCCGATGTGGGGGGCGGCTATTTTCTCTCGCGCTGCCCTGGTGCCGTAGGCGAATGGCTGGCCTTGACCGGCGACACCATCGGCGCGGGCGATGCCCTGGCTTTTGGTCTGGCCGATGGCTGCATTCCCGCCGAACAGCAGGCAGATCTGTGGGAGACCCTGGCGACCACGGATTTCGCCAATTTGGAGGCGCTCAATGCCGTGGTTCGCTCCCGTTTTGTGAGCGCCGATCCCAAGACAGCCGAGCATCGTGAGGAAATAGATGCCTGTTTTTCTCAGCCCACGGTAGCCGCTGTGGTGCAAGCCTTGCAGGCCGGCAGCGACTGGGCCCAGGCCGAAGCCGCCACGTTGCGCAAGCGCTCGCCGCTGATGCTGCATGTGGTGCTGGAGCAAATCCGCCGTGCGCGCCAGATGACGCTGGCCGAAGATCTGCGCATGGAGCGCGATATGGTGCGCCACTGCTTTTATCTGCGCCCTGGTCGGAGCGAAACCGTAGAGGGCATCCGCGCATTGGCGGTGGACAAGGACCACAGCCCGCGCTGGAATCCTGCCAGCATCGAAGAGGTGAGCGATGCCGAGTGGCAGGCGTTCTTTGACAGCCCCTGGCCTGCACATTCGCACCCGCTGGCTGCGCTGCAAGGCTGATCCTGCTCTCAATCAAAACAAAGCCAGACGGGTTCGATGCTGTCGGGCTTTGTTTTTTAATAGCTATCAGCGCTTTACTGGTAAGCGTTTGATGGCATTTTTAGTATCAGTTCAGGATGGCGGGCGCGGATGCTTGTCAGGGCCAGGGTCTGCAAGACTCGCAAGCGCCTGGGCCAGCAGTGCTATCGAGCGGGGGGCACATCCCTCGGCATCGTTGCTGATGGTCACGAAAGCGGGTTGACCGGCACCGGTGATGCCGGCAATCGTGCGGGCCAGCCGCTCCCTGGTATGCAGGTCTTCGCTGAGGATCTCGTTGAACGGCTGGTGCTTCTTCTGGGCATCGGCATAGCCATAGGCGCCAAAGAGGCGATTCAGATTCCAGCGGCACACCAGCGGCCCGGGCCACAAGGCACGCAACGTGGGCAGCTGCTCTTCGATGGGAGGCATCTTGCCGTGCAGCCCCAGGCAGTAGGTCGCGCCATGGAGCTTGAGTGTCTGGGGCAGTGCCGAGGTCAGCAGTTCAGGGTCTCTGACCTCGACGGCAACGACGACATGCGGGTGTGCTTTCAGCGCCTGTTTCACGGCGGCCAGCAGAAGGCCCAGCTTGTCCATCAACAGACCGGGGCGGCTGAGCAGACTCCAGGGCAGGGGGCTGAGCTGAAAGACCAGCACGCCCAGTTTGCTGCCCAGCCCTTCGAGAGTGGGCTCCACAAAATGCTCTATGGCCAGGTGAGGGTCCAGAAACGCGGGGTTGGCTTCGCGTGGCTTGCCTTGCTCGCTGCGTACCTGGGCATCGGTAATGCCGGCCGGGCATTTGACGACAAAGCGAAAGTCGGCATCGACCTGAGCGGCAAAAGCGGCATATTGGCTGGCCGTCAGCGGCCTCCAGAAGGTGCGGTCGACGCAGACGGTGCGCAGCAACGGGTGCTGGTGATACGCTGTGAGGCCTTTTTTGGCCAGCACGCTGCTGTCATAGGCTCCGTCCCAGACCAAGCCGTCCCAGCCCGGATAGGACCAGGTCGAGACGCCCATGCGCAGCAGGGGGGGCAGTTGTGCGGCCAGCTCCTGGTACTGCGCGGCTGCCGGGGCCAGGGCAATCGCGCCGCGTCTGGGTTTGCGTTCACCTGGGCCATCGGCCTGCGGCGCCTTTTCAGACAGTGCTTTGCCGGTGCCGTCTCTGGGGGGAGGCTGCTCATCGGCAAAAAAATCGTCCTGGAAGGTATCGGTCATGTCGCAATAATTTTAATGAAATTGGCCTTCCACGCTTTCTCATCAATGGAAAGCAGCTATGGAAAGCATAGTTTTAAGGTTTGCTTGCACTTCTGCCGGATATCAAGCGCAGTCTGGCGGCATGCCTATGGCAAACTCATTGGCTTCCTGTGTTGAACGCCGTGGGGCGAATATCGAATGCAAAAAATCATTGGTCAGATTGCTCAAGAACTGAATGTCAAGCCGCAGCAGGTGAGCGCGGCAGTGGAGTTGCTCGATGGTGGCGCCACGGTTCCGTTTGTGGCCCGCTACCGCAAGGAAGCCACGGGCGGTTTGGACGATACGCAGCTGCGCACGCTGGACGAGCGCCTGACCTATCTGCGCGAGCTGGACGACCGCCGCGAGACGGTGCTCAAGGCCATTGACGAGCAGGGCAAGCTGACCGATGCGCTGCGCCTGGCGATTGCCAGTGCACCGACCAAGCAGGAACTGGAGGACATTTATCTGCCCTTCAAGCAAAAGCGCCGCACCAAGGGTCAGATTGCCAAGGAATTCGGCATCGAGCCGCTGGCCGACAAGCTGTTTGCCGACCCCACGCTGGACCCGCACAAGGAAGCCGAGGCTTTCTGCAAGCCCGCGACGACGCTGGACGACGGCAAGCCCGGTCCCGACTTCAGCACCACCTTTGCCGTGCTGGACGGCGTACGCGACATCCTGTCCGAGCGCTGGGCCGAGGACCCGGCGCTGGTACAGAAGCTGCGCGAATGGTTGTGGGATGAAGGCCTGCTCAAGTCCAAGAAGGTCGAGAGCAAGAACGAAAACGACCCCGAGGTTGCCAAGTTTCGTGACTACTTCGAATACGATGAGCCCATTGGCCGCGTGCCCTCGCACCGTGCCCTGGCGGTGTTCCGCGGTCGTGCACTGGAGGTTCTCGAAGCCAAGCTGGTGCAACCGGTCGAGCCTGAACCGGGCCAACCCAGCCTCGCCGAGGGCAAGATCGCGCTGCACCTGGGCTGGAGCCATGCCAAGCGCGCCGCTGACGATCTGATTCGCAAATGCGTTGCCTGGACATGGCGCGTGAAGCTGAGCCTGTCCACCGAGCGCGACCTGTTCAGCCGCCTGCGCGAAGACGCCGAGAAGGTGGCTATCAAGGTGTTTGGCGACAATCTGCGTGACCTGCTGCTGGCGGCACCCGCCGGCCAGCGTGCCGTGATCGGCCTGGACCCCGGCATTCGTACCGGCGTCAAGGTGGCCGTGGTGGACAGCACCGGCAAGCTGGTGGATACGACCACCATCTACCCGCATGAGCCGCGCCGCGACTGGGATGGCTCGCTGGCCGTGCTCGCCCGTCTGGTGGAAAAGCACGATATCAATCTGATTGCCATCGGCAATGGCACAGCCAGCCGCGAAACCGACAAGCTGGCGGCAGACCTGATCAAGATCGCATCCAGGGCCGACAAGAAGATCGAGAAGGTAGTGGTGAGCGAGGCCGGTGCCTCGGTCTATTCGGCCAGCGAGTTTGCGGCGCAGGAAATGCCCGATATCGACGTGAGCTTGCGTGGTGCGGCATCGATTGCCCGTCGCCTGCAGGATCCGCTGGCCGAGCTGGTCAAGATCGACCCCAAGAGCATTGGCGTGGGCCAGTACCAGCACGACGTGAACCAGAGCGAGCTGGCCCGCCAGCTGGATGCCGTGGTCGAGGATTGCGTGAACTCCGTGGGTGTGGACCTGAACACCGCGTCTGCCCCGCTGCTAACGCGCGTTTCCGGCCTGTCGGGCTCGGTCGCCAAGTCGGTGGTGCGCTGGCGTGATGCCAATGGTTCGTTCAAGAACCGCAAGCAACTGATGGAAGTAGCCGGTCTGGGAGCCAAGACTTTCGAGCAGGCCGCAGGCTTTCTGCGCATTCGCGGTGGCGACAATCCGTTGGATGTCACTGGCGTTCACCCCGAAACCTATCCGGTGGTCGAACAGATCATCCTGGCCACGGGTAAGCCTGTGGATCAGATCATGGGTCGTGGCGAAGTGCTCAAGTCCCTGAAGCCGGAGCAGTTTGCCAACGACAACTTCGGTGCTGTGACCATCAAGGATATTCTCGGCGAATTGGAGAAGCCCGGCCGTGATCCGCGTCCTGACTTTGTGGTCGCCCGCTTCAATGATGGCGTGGAAGACATCAAGGACCTGAAGGAGGGCATGACGCTGGAGGGCACGGTCAGCAACGTGGCCCAGTTTGGCGCATTCGTGGATCTTGGCGTGCATCAGGACGGACTGGTGCACGTGAGCCAGATGAGCCACAAGTTCATCGAGGATGCGCGCGAAGTGGTCAAGACCGGGCAGATCGTCAAGGTCAAGGTGCTGGAAGTCGATGTGGACCGCAAGCGCATCAGCCTGACCATGAAGCTCGATGCGGCTCCCGCACGTCGCGACGGCCCGCGCGACAACCGCTTTGAAGGTGCAGGCCGCGGCAACAGCTATGGCGGCGGCAGCCGCGGTGGCTATGCGCAACCCCAGCGTGGTAGCCAGCCCACACAGCAAAATGCAATGGCATCAGCTTTTGCGAAGTTGCAGGGACTGAAGAAATAATCTCCCACCAGGCCGCCATCGAATCCAGATTACAGGCGGCCTTTTTGGTGGGAGCAGAACAATGCGCAAAGCGAGGGGGCGGGTGATATTGCCGGCCATAGGCGTGGCGTTGCTGGTGGTCTTTATCGGCGCCAAGATGACATCACGCGGCTGGATATCGCTGGACAGGGTCAAGCAGAAGGCCCAGGCCCAGGTGCCGGCGCCCGTGGTTTGGCCGCCGGCCCTGGCGCCAGAGGGCGATGGCTTGTGCCACACCGTCAAGCTCAATCTTGCACAGGTCGACAAGGCCCAGGAAGAGGGCATCGACATAGATCAGCAGCGGCGCTGCATCACGCGCGCTGCGATGGCCGAGCATGAGATGGCCAAAGTGCGTCACGCTGCCGCTGGCAAGCAGCACGAGAGCCAGCGCGGGGAGCAGGCGCGGATCGAGCAGGTCGTTGAGCAACAGATCGCATCGGGTGAAATCACTCTGCAGAATCTGATGCAGGCGCGCGCCGGCAAGGCAACCCGGATCGCGACTGCCCTGTTGCCGGCAGCGCATATGCCCGTCAGGTCTATGCCCGAGCCGCCGTCGCGGTTGTTTGTTCCCATGAGCTATCAGAGCGGCGACCTGAAGCTCAAGGCCTTTGTCACGCCGGATCCCGGTGATGGCAGGAAGCAGCCTTTGATGGTCTGGTTGACGGGGGGGGATACCAATAGCCTGGACGATTTCTGGAGTGAAGGCCCTGCTACCAATGATCAAAGTGCCAGCGCGTTTCGCAAGGCCGGCATGGCGATGCTGTTTCCCACGCTGCGCGGCGGCAATGACAATCCTGGCCAGCGTGAGTATTTCTGGGGAGAAGTGCAGGATGTGGCCGCAGCCATCCTGCAGGCCGCGCAACTGCCTTATGTCGATCCGGCCCGCATCTATCTGGGCGGGCACAGCACCGGTGCCACGCTGGCGCTGCTGACGGCAACGGCAGGTTTGCCGGTGCAGGGGGTGTTCGCTTTTGGTCCGGTGGACGAGGTCAGTGGCTATGGCTGGCCTGTGAAATGGGATCTGATCTCGCCGGATGA
This sequence comes from Comamonas testosteroni TK102, assembly GCF_000739375.1. NCBI lineage: Bacteria > Pseudomonadati > Pseudomonadota > Betaproteobacteria > Burkholderiales > Comamonadaceae > Comamonas > Comamonas testosteroni. The sequence goes on from NZ_CP006704.1 coordinate 1,999,198, forward strand.
AAGGCGCTTGCGCTCCCCCATGCACTGGCTGCATGCCATCAAGAGCCCGACATGGATTATTGAGGGCAGCAAAAGCCCAGGCAATATCAATAGCCTCGACAATATGTGTGCGGCACGAAAGTCGAATAAGCTGCATTGCGTCTCGGTTCAGGGGGCTGATCACTTTTCCGTGTTACAACCTTTGACTCGCAAACTTGCTGGTCAGTTGGTCATGGGCCTGCCCGTGCAGCTGAAAAGAGATGAACAGCTCTGATATTCCCATGAGCCTTCTTTTGTTCACTTCGGGGGGGCGACAACCCGGTCGTCGCTTTTGATCCAGATGAGTCGCGTCAAACCCTTGAGCCTGTCAACTCTGCTGGAGCAGCATGTATTGCTGCCCAGCCAGCCGCGCGCGGTTGCGCTGCTGTCGAGTGAGCTGCGCAAGCCGGAGCCCGGCATGCGCAGTCTGGTGCAATTGTTTTCCACCGATCCGGTCCTGACGGCACGCCTGCTGGCTGCGGCCAACGGGCCGGCGCACCTGCTGGGCCAGCGTGTGCACAGCATTCCCGAAGCGCTGGTGCTTCTGGCGCCGGCTCAGTTGCGGCAGATGGTGCAGAAGGCGACCCCTGTCAGCGCGTCTCATGTCTCGGCGGGCTGGAGTCTGGCTGGCTTCTGGCGCTATAGCCTGGACACGGCACGCATGGCACGCGCGCTTGCCATGTCGGTTCAGGCCAATGCCTCGCAGGCCTACGCATTGGGGCTGTTGCATGGTTTGGGGGAGTTGCTGCTGCAGGCCGCTGATCCAGATACATTCCTCAGGCTTTCCGAGCTCCTGGAGCCCATGCATCCCAGGCGTGCGCAGGTGGAAATGCAGCTGATGGGCTATTGCTCGGGCCAGATCACGGCCCATCTGGCGCGGCAGTGGAATTGTCCGGACCTCATCAGCGACGCGTTCCAGTTCATGCATGCGCCTATGGAGCAGCCTGTTTTCGAGCCTTTGACGGGAGTGTTGCATCTGGCCATCTGGAGGGCATCGACCCGCGCGCTCAACTGGGGCGAGCGCCAGCTGGCAGTGACATTTCCTGCAGAAACCGGACTGGCTCTGGGCATGGACATCGATATGGTGCTGCGTCAGGCATCCATAGACTGGCATGCAGGCTCACTGGATGTTCAGTTTTAGGCCCCAATGCCGCCTGCGACGAGGTTGTTGACGTGTTCAGGGCAGATCTCGTCAGAAATCCGTGGTTATCCAAATTGCTGTTTTTCTTACGCTGAGTTGCAGTTTTAATTGCTAAAAACTATCTAATGATGAATTGGGGAGTTTTTCTCTATGCGGTGTCTTGGGCACCCTCTGGAGCTCTCTGCAAGCAACTCTGGTCAGGAGCGCAAAATGGACCCGAACAGTGCAAACAACCCCGGCGAAGCCTTGATGCTCCGACCCATGGCCGTGGAACTGGGCAGCCCTTCCATGTGGCCTGATCACATGGTGGGACAGCCCGACAACCCGGTCAGGGTGCTGCTGGTAGACGACGATGCTCACTTGCGCATGGTGATCGCGCAGGAAATCATGAACGACCGTCGCACCATGGTGGTGGCTCAGGCGGACAACATCAAGGATGCAAGAAAAGCCATTCGTCAGCATGAATTTGACGTGATGCTGCTGGATCTGAAGCTGGGGGCAGATAATGGTCTCGAGTTGATCGAAGTGATGAAAAGCCACCGTCCGCAGGCCGAAGTCATCGTGGTTTCGGTGGTGGAAACTGAGGAGCAGGTGCTGCACGCTTTCGAACTGGGGGCCACCGGTTATCTGGTCAAGAACTCCTGGTTTGGCAATTACCCCCAGGCAGTGCTGCAGGTCGTCAACGGCGGAGCCTCCATCACCCCCAGTCTGGCCAGGCGTCTGCTGCAGCGGTGCGACAAGCGACCGGCTTCCGGAGCCGTTCCGGGCTCCGACATGTCCGACAGGCTGTCCAGCCGTGAATGCGAGGTTTTGCGCATGGTTGCCAGTGGCAATACCAGCGCAGAGATCGGAGCCAGCCTGGAGATCAGCACCATGACGGTCAACACCCATATCAAGAATATCTACCGCAAGCTCCAGGTGCGCAGCCGAGCACAGGCCGTGCGCTTTGCCTATCTGCGCGGCTGGTTCTAGGCCGCGGCGCTGTCTGCAAACGCGTTCGCCATGTTCTACGCCTGGCATTTGCTTCTGTGGAGTGTGCAGCTGCTGCTGTGGCTGCCCTGGCTTTTGCCGGTGGGTGCGGCGTTTCATTCCGGTCCTTGGTGGACCGCTGTGCTGGGCATGGGGATCAGTATGGCGGTTGTCGTCTGGTTGCTGCCCCAGGCCTATCGCAGCGCGCTGTGGCGCAGACGTAAAAGTGTGCGTCCGTCGCAAGAGGTGCAGCGGGAGCGCAGACGCATAGCGCAAGCCTTGCATGATGATGTCGGCAGCCAGTTGGTGCAGCTGATAAGCCTGACCGAGCGCAGCATGGATCCGGCGATTCGCAGTGCCGCAGAACAATGCTTGCTCGATCTGCGGCTGATTGTTGATTCCATGGATAGCCGCAATGAGCCTTTGGGCCTCCTGCTGGCGCGCTTCAGGCACAGGCTTCAGCCCGTGCTGGACCATCGGGGCATGAATCTGCACTGGGATGTCTGGGTCCCGGAGGTCTACGGCGGCACCGCCAGTCTGCCGTGCGGTGTCATGGCCGAGGAGATCATGGCCGTGGTGAAGGAGGCGGTCAGCAATGTGCTGCAACACACGGATGCGCGTGAACTCTGGGTCACGCTGGCCGCCGTTGAGCAGTGGGAAAAGTCTCCTGATGCCCCGGCGGCCTATGTGCATGCCAGATTGAGCATTGAGGATGCAGGCCCCAGCAGGCCGGCCGATGGCAGGCAAAGCCCGGACACCGCTGCTGTCACCGGCATGGGATTGAGCAATATGCGTCGCAGAGCACTCGCCATGGGGGCAAAGCTGAGCATCTCGGCCCGGCCGGGTGGCGGTACCTCGGTCACGCTCAACTGGTGAAGTCGCGGACCCGATGGCGAGCTATGGGGCTTGCAAGCACAATGTCCGCATGAGGTCATCCACAAGAGCATTGCGAATCTATGCCGGCATCAAGGCGCGGCTGTCCATGGCGCAGCGGGGCTTGCAGCCGGATATGGTCAGAGTCATACCTGCGGCGGCAGGTGGCCCGAAGGGGCTGATTCTCGGACCTCTGGATCGTTTCGTCTTTGGACAATGGTTGCAGGCCAGCGCGCAGCCGGTGGATCTGGTCGGAGCTTCCATCGGTGCCTGGCGCATGGCAACGGCCTGCCTGGATGCGCCGGTGGCGGCTTTCGAACGGCTGGAGCGCGACTATATTGCCCAGCGCTTTGATCCTCCCGAAGGCCACAAGCGCACGCCTTCTTCACTGGTCAGCGAGCGGTTTGCGCAGTCGCTGCAGGATTTTTATGGCGGGCGTGTGAGCGAGGTTCTGGCGAATCCGCGCTACCGGCTGCATGTGATTGCCGCCCGCGGCCGCGGCCTGCTGTCACGCGCATCACCCTGGCGGACTCCTTTGGGCTATGCGGCCGCGTTTGCCAGCAATGCGTTGCACCGGCCTGCCTTGGGCTGCCTGCTGGAGCGTGTGGTCTTTTCCACGTCTGCTAGCGATGTCCTGCATGCTCTTCCCTTCGGTGTTGCGGACATCCGTTCTGCACAGACACAGCTGACGCAGAGCAATTTCATGCAGGCCTTGCGCGCAAGCTGCTCCATCCCTTTTGTGCTGGATGCCGTGCAGGATATTGCAGAGGCTCCCAAGGGTGCATATTGGGATGGGGGCATTACCGACTATCACATGCATCTGGATTACCTGGCCTCTCGCAGCGGCGATGGGGTGGTGCTTTATCCTCATTTCCAGAAGACGGTGATTCCCGGCTGGCTGGACAAGGGACTGAAATGGCGTCATGGCCCCAGCTCCTACCTGGACTCGATGGTGGTACTGGCACCCGACCCCGCATGGGTGGCCAGCCTGCCCAATGGCAAGTTGCCGGACCGGCATGACTTTCTGAGTTACGGCACCGACCATGATGCGCGTGCCAGGGCCTGGAGCGCGGCGACGTCGGCCAGTCAGCAGCTGGCCGATGAGTTTGCCGAGTGGCTGCATGCAGCCGACCCGAGTCGGGTCGAGGCGCTGTAGCTTTCTTGCAAATTGAGACAAAGCCTGACAGCAGAAGGAGGCAGAGCCAGCTGCAATTCCAGATGAGCACACTTTGACTCCGAAAATCACAGACCGTAGTCCACCAACGATGTCCATGTCCGAGAACCGAAACGAGAAGTCTCCGTCCGAAGAGTCGTCTCCCTCCCCCGAGGTCAACTTTGGTGCGGTTGCGCCCACCAAGCCCTATGCGGGGGCGCCGGTCGAAGTCGAGACCCTCTCGCGAGAGGCGGGTTCGGCTGCAGAGGGCAGGCAGCCTGCGCCCGGTTTGCGGGAGGGTATGGACAGACGTGCCAGGGCCAACATGGCTCCGGGGCTGGTGCATCTGGCCGAAATGCTGCCGGCCCTGCGCTTGCTCATCGGATTGATGATTGCTTCCATCGTGATCCTTGCTCTGTACTTCGGACGGGACCTGTTGATTCCTCTGGCCCTGGCAATGCTGTTCGGCTTTCTGCTCGACCCTGCTGTCAGCAGGCTCAAGCGCTGGGGGTTGCCGCGAATGGCTTCGGCCATCGTGGTAGTGGCTTTTGCCCTGGCTGCTCTCGGGGGGCTGGGCATGTATCTGGGAAGTCAGGTGCAGCAACTCAGCGCCGACTTGCCGACCTATCAATCGACAATCCGCGACAAATTGCGCAGCCTGCGCAAGAGCGCCAACATGCCCAGCGCCTGGGATGGCGTTTTCAAGACCTACAACACGGTCGAGAAGGAGATCGCCAGCGTGGATAGCGCCAGGGCGCGGGTGCAGAAGGTGGAAGTGCAGACCCCCGATTCCAAGCCCACCACGCGGATGCTGCAATGGCTGGGACGTATTGCCGAGCCGGTGACGACTGCCGGTATCGTGCTGCTGTTTGTCATATTGATCTTGCTGGATAGAGACGATCTGCGCGATCGTTTGCTGCGCTTGGTGGGGGGCAACCTCAATCTGGCGACCGATGCGCTGGATGAGGCCTCGCAGCGCATCGGTAAATATCTGCGCATGCAGTTCATCGTCAATGTCAGCTATGGCGTGCCACTCGCCATGGGCTTGTTGCTCATTGGCGTGCCAGGGGCGATTCTCTGGGGGGTACTGGGCGCCATCATGCGATTTGTGCCCTATGTGGGCCCGATGATGTCTGCGGTGTTTCCGCTGGCGCTGGCCTTTGCGGTCGATCCCGGCTGGAATATGTTCTTGCTGACTCTGGGACTGATTCTGCTGCTGGAGTTGATCAGCAACAATGTGATCGAGCCGTGGCTGTATGGCTCCAGTACCGGCCTGTCGACCTTGTCCATCATTGTGGCAGCGACCTTCTGGACGGCGCTCTGGGGGCCGATCGGCCTGATTCTCTCCACACCTTTGACAGTGTGCCTGCTGGTGCTGGGGCGCTACATTCCCTCGCTCAAATTCATGGAGGTATTGCTGGGCAGCGAGCCTGTTCTCGGGCCGCAGCAACGGCTGTACCAGCGTCTGCTGGCTGATGACGCTGATGATGCCATCAGCATGGCCGTGCAGTCGGTGGAGGAGCGCCTGCCCTCGAAACCCGGCCAGGATGACAGAGCCAGTGCCGTCAGGGGGTTCTATGATGAGGTTGCCATTCCTGCTTTGCGTATTGCAACCCAGCAACATCTGGAGTCGGCGACGGCCGAGCATCGCTTGCGGCTGTCCAATGGCATGGCAGCCCTGCTTGAGGAACTTCAGGATCAATATGCATTCAGAAGCCGTGGCGAGCATGCCCGGGCTGCTTCCGGTGAAGATGATCAGCGTCGATGCCTGCGTATCCATTGCGCGGGTGTGCGTTGGGAGGTGGATGCCCTGGGCGCAGCCATGGTGGCCCATGCAGAGAGCTTGCATGGTCATGAGGTCAGCTGCTCCGAATGGGCACTTGCCCCGGACTCCAAGTCCTTGCAGTTCGACGTCAATGGCTTGTTGGCGGATCGCGAGTGGGCTCGGGCCGTGAAGCAATCGGATCTATTGGTACTGTCGATTTTCAATCACCAGCCACAAAGCATGGCGAGACGCATTGTGCGGCGCATTCGTCGCCACTGGCCCGGTGCGCGAGTGGTGCTTTGCCTGTGGAATGCGCCAGCCGTGGCGGCTGATCCCGACTTTGCCCGGCAGACAGGAGCGCAGGCCTGTGTGACCAGTCTTCGTGAGTTGCACCTATGGGTGGAGGCCATGCAGGTTGGTGATCCCGGAGAGAGTGTGATTGCAGCTCCGATTCCCGATGACGATGAGCAGCGCGTCAGAATGCTGCATGAAAGCGGAGTGCTGGCACCGGCATTGACCGCGCTATATCGCGACACGGCCAAGAAAGCCGTCAACGCTTTCAACACCAAATGGGCTCAAGTTTCCTGGGTGGATGCTGAGCGTGTCTTTGCACCGGGCAGTCTGCTGCCGCTGTCGGCGCAAGAGGTCCCTCAGCACGGCTTTCCTCGTGATAGCTCGGTGTGCTCGTATGTCGTGTATGAAGAAGAGGCCATTGTGGTCGGAGACTTGGCACGAGACCCCCGATTTGCCAACGACTCGATGGTGCACAGTCTCAAGCTGCGCTTTTACGCGGGCGTGCCATTGACGGACAAAAGAGGCAATGTGCTGGGCTGTCTGTCCATCCTGGATGACGAGCCACGCAATCTGTCCGACGATGAGCTGGAGGTGCTCGGCGGCATGGCGCGGCAACTGATGGATGATGTGCGTGAAGCGCTCAGGCAAGGTCCTGTTGTTGACGCCTGAGCCGGTTGCGCCATCTGTCAGAGTGAGGTTCCGAGCATCTGCTCATAGTCCTGCGCTGAGGCCAGTCGCGGATTGGTGGCATGGCAGTGGTCCTTGAGCGCACCGTTGATGATGGCATCAAACTGGGTGCGTTCCACCCCCATGGCGGCCAGACCCGATGGCAGACCGAGACGGGCATTCATGTCGCGAACAGCTTCAGGGATATCGCTTCCGCTGCTGAGACCCATGGCATGGGCCATGCGATTGAGGCGGTCCTCGCGCTGCACGCTTTCGGCTTCGGCATTGAAGCGTACGACAGCGGGCAGAAACATGGCGTTGAGCGTGCCGTGGTGCAGGCGTGGGTTGATGCCACCCAGGCTGTGGCTCAGGCTGTGCACGCAGCCAAGGCCCTTCTGAAAAGCCATGGCCCCCTGCATGCTTGCACTCATCAGTTGGCGGCGCGCCTCAGCGTCGTTTCCATTGCGAGTGGCCCGCTCGATATGGGTCCATCCCCGGGCCAGCCCGTCGAGGCCGATGCCGTCGGCCGGTGGGTTGAATGTCGACGCCATAAAGGCTTCCATACAGTGCGCTATGGCATCCATGCCGGTCGCAGCCGTCAGCATGGGGGGCAGACCAAAGGTCAGTTCGGGGTCGCAGATGGCAGCCTTGGGTACCAGGTGCCAACTGTGAAAGCCCAGTTTGCGATGGTCGTTGACAATGATGATGGCTCCGCGCGCCACTTCGCTGCCGGTACCGCTGGTGGTGGGCACGGCAATCAGCGGTGCAACGCGTTCGGTGATACGAGGAGAGCCGCCTTCAATGGTCGCGTAGTGTGAGAGCGGCCCTTCATGCGTGGCCGCAATCGCCACGCCTTTGGCGCAATCAATGGCGCTGCCGCCGCCCACGGCGATCAGACCATCGCAGCTCTGGGCTTTGTAGATCTCAGCCGCCGCGCACACTGCTGCCTCGGTGGGGTTGGAGGGAGTCTGGTCAAACACGGCATAGGGCAGGTCGCCTAACGCATCTAAGGATTTTTGCAGAACCCCTGCTGCCTTGACACCGGGGTCGGTCACGATCAGCGGCTTGCTGATACCCACACGTTCACATTCCTGGCGCAGCAGGCGCACGGCGCCAAAGTCAAACTGGATCTGGGTTACGAAATTGATAAAGGCCATGGTTCGCTTGCTTGATCGAAAGGATTTCCTGCAATCTAAAAGCGAGATGCTGCAGCGCAAAGACAGCAAACCCTAGGTGACGGTGAAAAGTCGTCTCCCACGGGACAGGATTATTATTTTTGGGTAAATAAAGTCGCAAACTCGAAAATGAAGTCGTAAGCAGGGACCCCGCATTCATGCCGGTTTGCTGGGGATGCTGGCGCAGAACTAAAGTCGTAGATTCGTTTCTGACGAGCCTTCTTCGTATACGGAGAATCCGTGGACTGGAGATTTCCCCGGGTCAATGGCGTGCCGTGGTCCCGTGGTCGCAGGACGCGTACTGAGATGGCTGAAGCCGAGTTTGCCAACGGTGAGCACCACGATGCCGTGACCGCTTCAGTCCGTCCCCATGCTTCACCAGCCAGCAGCAAGGGTGATGTCTAATTTGCGGCATGTGTCACCGAAATTGGCGCTGACCGAGAGCCAAGACTTGTATGCCACGACGACACCTAGATTTATCCAGGCCCAGCTCTCTGCTATGTGGGATGGCCCACCCTTGAGGGGTGAGGATGTGATGAGACATCAGAGAGCCGCCAATTCAAGCCACTCGAAGCAGGTGCCTTAACGCTCCGGGCAGTTCAGGATATCGCCAAGAAAATCCAGCATCCTGCGCGCGCTGCGGAACCAGGCGTTGACCTCCCAGCAACAGAACGGACATTTCCCCCAGTGCGAGTCGCAACGCCCATGCCGGTAGGTGCAACAGGGCCGGTTTGCCTAACTCCCTAGCAAGGATCTGCGTGAAGTCAATATTGCGCACCACCCCAGGTGCACAGGCGTTGTAAGGCCCGCTGCAGCTCTCGTCCTTCAGAAGGTAGTCGATGAGAGCGACTTGGTCATCGATGTGTATCCATGGCATCCACTGCTGGCCGCTGCCCAGCCTGCAACCAAGCCCTCGTTTGAATGACGGCAGCAGCCGCGCCAGCATTCCCCCGGCAGCCGTCAAGACGGGGGCTGTGCGCAGCAATACAACGCGAACTCCCAATTGCTGGCGCGCGCGTGCGGCCTCCTGCTCCCAGGCCACGCATAGGCGGCTTCCGAAATCGATGTTGCCCGGGGAACTGTCTTCTGATAGCCACTGTTCTTCGCCGTCACCGTACCAGCCGACAGCAGAGCCGGAGATCAACACTTGCGGTATCGAAACTTGCCTGCCCATCCAATCCACCAAGGTTCGCGTCAGGTCAATTCGGCTGTTCCACAAAAGCTCGCAGCGCTCTGCAGACCAACGGTGAGTTGCAATGGGCGCTCCTGCTAAGTTGACGACAGCATCGAATGGAGCACTACCATCGAGTGAATCAAGATGCGCTATACCCTTGGAGCCCTGGCACAATTTCTCCACCTGCTGAGGAGTTCGGCTCCACACCCAGAGGTCATGACCTTGGCTCCGCCAGAGTCGACAGAGAGCCTGTCCAATGAGTCCGGTGCCGCCGGTCAACAGGATGCGCATGGGGTTCTCCTTTTTGGGAAATGACCAAAACACTCACCAGGGCAGGCGTTGTCCATCGTATGCCCAGAAGCCGCCGCTGTCCTGCGGCTGCAGGCCGTCTAATACCGTCAACAAATCCCGCGCAGCATCGGTGGGACGGCGACCTATCTGAGCACCGCGAAACGGAGCCGACAAAGCCGAGTCAACTGTGCCGGGATGCAAGGCTGCCAGGACCGCTTTTGGATGGGTGCGAGCCATTTCAATAGAAGCCGTCTTGAGCAGCATGTTCAGTGCTGCCTTCGAGGCTCGGTAGCTATACCAGCCACCCAGACGGTTGTCGCCGATACTGCCAACCTTGGCCGACAGAACCGCAAGCACGCCGGGCTCGTTCTTTGGAAGCAACTGTGAGAAGTGTGCCAAGGCCAAGGCCGGGCCGATGGTGTTGATGGTAAAACTGGCTGCCATGTGTGCTGCGTTCAGGTCAGTCAGTCGCTTTTCGGGAGCGCCGGTTGGGCCGCTGAGCATTCCCGTGGCAATCACAACCAGGTGCCAGGAACCTTGCTGACGCAGCGAGTCGGCGGCAACTGCGATGGAGTCAAGGGCTCGGAAGTCGACGGCGGGACTGCTGCTTCGGCTCAGAGCGGCGACCGCGGCACAGCGTGGATCTGCCTCCAGCTGCGCGGCCATGGCTGAGCCTATAGCGCCGGAGGCCCCAAGAATCAGAGCACGGTAACCAGTGGGCAGTGATTGCATGGTAGGCCTCAATGATGTCGTTGCTACAGGTGGTCGAGCTGGTCACGCAGTTGCTGAGCATGCGTGCGCAATGCTGATTGCTGCCCAGGCGGGAATTTCTGCCACTGTCGGTACACCAGTGCCAACCGGTGGTTGCTGCCAAGAACATCGACGTGACGCGCAAAAAAGTCCCAGTAAAGAGCGTTGAAAGGGCAGGCACTCGGGCCGGTTTTCTGCTTTGGGGTGTACGCGCAACCCTGGCAATAGTCGCCCATGCGCTGCAGATAGGCCCCGCTGCTGACATAGGGTTTGGTGGCAATCAGGCCGCCATCGGCGCGCTGGCTCATACCCAGTGTGTTGGGCAGCTCTACCCATTCAAAAGCGTCAATGTAGATGCCCAGGTACCAGCGGTGCAGCTCCACCGGATCCAGCCCCGCCAGCAAGGCAAAGTTGCCGATCACCATCAGCCGCTGGATATGGTGGGCATGTGCGGTTTGTAGCGACTGCTTGATGGACTGCTGCAAACAGCGCATATGGGTGTCCCCAGTCCAGAACCAGCGCGGAAGCGACAAGTGGTGGTCCAGCGCATTGCGACTTTCGTAGCCTGGCATATGTGCCCAATAGATGCCGCGGATGTACTCACGCCAGCCGAGGAGCTGACGCACAAAGCCTTCCACAGCAGCTAGCGGCGCGTGGCCTGAGCGCCAAGCGGCTTCGGCACACTGCAGCACCTCCAGAGGGTGCAGCATCTTCACGTTCAACGCGAACGAAAGCAAAGAGTGGAATAAGCGCGGCGCTTGGCTTGACATTGCGTCTTCATAGTCACCAAAGTGCGGCAGTGCATGGGTGACAAATGCCTCTACACAGCGCATTGCCTCTTGCCGGTTCAATGGCCAACGCAGTGCGTCCGCCTGCGCGTCACCGAAGCTTTGAACATTGCTGCGCTGCACGATTTCCCAGAGCGTGCTGTGGTCGTGGAGGGGACGCCAGTCCTCAGGCTCGGCAGGGGTTCCTGGCCAGGGTTTGCGGTTGTCGCGGTCAAAGTTCCACTGTCCGCCAACGGGCTGTTCATGTTCATCCAGCAGCAGTCGGTAACGGCGGCGCATGGTGCGGTAGAAATGCTCCATCAACCATTGGCGGCGCCCACGCATCTGGGTAGCCAGGTCATCGCGTGCCGTCAGGAAGTGTTCGCTGTCTACTGCTTTGCAGGTCAACTGCTGGCTGCTAGCCCAGGCCTGCAGTTGGGCGTCCAGCCGCCACTCGTCGGGCTGCTGCCATTGCACCGTGTGGGCGCCGTAGTGCACAGCAAGCGCTGCCAGGTTGCCGGGTATGGAATGGCGGTTACTGGCATCGTCGATCGACACATAACGAACCCGGTGGCCGTCGGCACGCAGTTGGCGCGCAAAGTCGCGCATGGCAGCAAAAATGGCCAGAATTTTCTGTGCATGGTGCAGCACGTAGTCGGTCTCCTGCCGCACCTCCATCAGCACATACACCACCTGCAGATCAACCTTCCGAAACCAACTGTGTTCCGGATTGAGCTGATCACCCAGTACCAGACGCAGGGTATGGGCGCTGTGGGTGGCGGCTGTACCATCGCTCATGCTTTACCCCAGAGACGCTGGTAGGCTCCATCAGCGTCGTAGGTGGCGGCTTGTTTGACAGGATCAAAGCGACGCCCTCCTTGCGGATCTGTACCCCGACCGGCAATGTAAAGCCAGTTGCCCTGGTTGCTATAGACGTCGTAGTCCAGCAACTGTGACTCAAACCAGGCAGCGCCGGCGCGCCAGTCACAGCCCAGGTCATGGATCAGATAGCTGGCCGCCACCTGGCGCAAACGGTTGCCTAGGTAGCCCGTGGCAGCCAACTCGCGCATGGCTGCATCCACTAGCGTCTGGCCGGTCTGCCCTGAGCACCAGGCTGCAAAGTTCTGATCATCATGTGGCGTGGCCAGCTCCGGACCCAAACCCCGTGCACGGTAGAGCGCGCGACCGTGCTGCATATGCAGAAAACGAAAATAGTCGCGCCACAGCAGCTCGAACCAGAGCCAGTAGCTGCTTTCGGTCGCGCCGCGCGTAGCTTCAAATTGTCGAAGTTCAGCGTAGGCTTGCCGTGGCGACAACGCGCCTGTAGCTAGCCAGAGCGACCATTTGCTTGAGTAGTCCAATCCCACCAGACCGTTACGCGTACGCTTGTAACTGTGGGGAAGACCGCGTGCGAGATACTGCCGCAGGTGGGCAAGGGCCGCAGACTCGCCGCCTTGCAGTAAGGCGATGGCGCTTCGGGCATCAAGCGAATTAGAGGCATCGGCAAATGCATCCAGAGCTAGTACCTGCTCTTGACGGTACTTGCTGGGTATATTCGGCGGAACTCTGGGCAGAGCCTCCAGTACTGGCAGAGGCGGGTATGGTTGTAGCTCGGCCTGCTCAACAGCCTGGCGAAACGGTGTGAATATGTCTGGCAGCTGCCGCATCGGCCAAGGCAATTGGTCCGGATGGAGCAGGCTGCTGTGCCACACGGTGTGCACCTGCAGGCCTGCAGCTCGCAGAGCTTGAACCTCGGCTTGCTCATCCGGCGCGGCGATGTCTTCACAGACAATGATGCCGGCCCCTAAGGCCTGCGCCAGCGCAGGCAGGGCCACGGCGGCAGGCGCATCCAAAATCAATAGCTGAGAGCGCAGTTCGTGAAAACTCTGGGCCAGGTTCTGGATCGTGTTGGCCAGCCAGGCGCGACGGTGCGGACCGATGCGGGCAAAGCCCCAATGGGTTCTGGCTTGAATGTCCGGCAGGCACAGCACCGGCAATATGTACTGCGCCCCCATCCTGCACGCGGCGTGAAGCACGGGTTGGTCGTGCAGGCGCAGGTCGTTGCGTAACCAGAGCAGCACCGTGCTCATGTCTGTTCCCCGGGTGGAGGTGACTGCTTGCGCTGCCGTCGGCAGCGTTCAGAGCAGTATTTGACCTCGTCCCACACCTGAGCCCACTTTTTGCGCCAGGCAAATGGGCGCCCGCAGCAAAGGCATGACTTTTCAGGCAGATGCGGTTTGCGGTGCACGGCATGCCTCCTTCGGTCTCAGCTCGCGTGGGCGTGCAGCGCGATGTGGACATGCCGGGCCAGGCGCCTGCCGCTCAGCCAGGCACCCTCCACACTGCCGCTGTGAAGCCAATCTCCACACATTCCCAAACCGGCTGCAGCGTCCCACCAGGCGCCTGCGTTCAAGGGGTTGGCGGTGTCGGCATAGCGCCAGCGATGGGCGGTAGCCTGAACGCTGGCGGGGGCGGGACCTCCCAGTTGCGCAAATGCATGCAGCAGTGCGGTCGTGACAGTTGCGGCATCGTCTTCCAGATGCGCCTCGCTCCAACTATGTCCGGCATGTAGCAGCCAGGTTTCGGTGCCGCCTCGGCTAGGCTTGCTGCTGTCGCGTGCGATCCAACGCAATGGGCTGTGCTCGACAAAGCAACCGTCTACCGGCAGTGACAACGGTTGATGGCAGCGCACCATGAGTGCCCAGCAGGGCAGCATCCTGGCATTGCTTGCAAGGGCAGCGGCTTCAGGAGCAACACCTGCCAGCAGCGGCGCGGCCTGCGGTGCTGGAACGGCAAGCACAACGGCTTGGTAGCGATGTGGCTCGGTGCCATGTTCCTGGCTTTGCAGAATCCATCCGAACGCCGAACGCGGCTGCAACGGCTGGATGGTGGCTTGCCACTGAAAACGCACAGATTGCGATATGGCATGCATGCCGCGCACCATATGTGCAGCCGGAGAGGTCATGCGTGGGGTGCCGACAAAGCGCTCCAAAGGGCGGTCTTGCAGGACAAAGTCATGACCATCGTGCTTGCCGATGCGGCCCTGCCAAACCTGCGCAGCGCCGGCCTGCTCCCAGGCGGAGACTTGGCTGCGGAATTCGGTATTGCTTGCCGTGAAATATTGAGCACCGTGGTCGCACTGCCAATCCATGTCTTCATCGCTGCTGCGGCGGGTGCTCATACGGCCGGAAGGGCCCCGACTTTTGTCGAATACATGGACGCAGTGGCCCACTTCGACCAAGGCCTGGGCGCAGGCAAGCCCAGATAGGCCTGCGCCAATGATTGCGATGGTTTTTTTGCTGCTGCTCTCTGTAGGGCTGGGGGTGATCATGGCAATTGAAGGTCTGTAAGCACAAGATCCATCTGCGCGAACTCAAAGTCGCGGGGAAATGACTTTTCTGAAGTCAAGGCTGGTTCGATTGAGGGACTTTCGTGACACGGCTCAGGTCTATGCCCAGGGTTTTGGCCTTCTGTAGCAACAGATTGAACTGTTGTTCGGGAATGCTCCTATTGCGTGACAGAAGCCAGAAGTAATCCATGCTGCTGCCAATCACCAAAGAGGTCTGATAGTCCTCATCCAGGCTCACCACGTTGTAGCCGCCATAGAAGGGACCGAAGAAAGATACCTTCAGAGCCGCCACATCTGACGACCCCAGGAATCGAGCCTTGCCCTCAGCTTCACGCCATTCCTGCTTGACCGAGTCAAATCCACGGTTCAGTACCGTAACGCTTCCGTCGTCTTTGAGGCTGTAGCTAGCCGAGACCTGGGCCAAGTCCTTCTCGAAGCTGTGATCGATGCGTGCCAGTTCGTACCACGTCCCCATGTAGCGCTTGGCATCAAAACCGGTGACCGGCTTCACCCCATTGGGTACATCAACGGCACAACCAGATAGAACAACATTGACCCCCACAAGGGCCACCGCAAGCGCTGTCGCGCGCATCAATGAGCTTCTCGAGATATGCATAAAGGTCCTTTTGTTTGTGTGCAATACAGAGGCAACGACCTGCTGCAGTTCTCTGTCTGAGCCTGCATGATTCGCAGTTGGGATTCAGGCCGAATTTCACAAACGCTTCTCGAACGAGCCTTAAGGTAAGTCAAGCCACCTGTTCGTCATATTCCGGTAGGGCGGCGCAGGGACCTGAGGTTCAGCTGTGCACCAAGCCGCGCATGACACTCACCCTGCGGAAAGGTCTGGCCACGATACGCCGACGTCGCGCTCTGCCGTTTTTGCAGGCAAGGCACTGATAGAGCTTGCGTGTCTTAGGCGCTGTCAGGTGCAGGATCTCCGCTCTGGCTCTCCCGGTGAGCAGCCGACTTGCCGTCGGCGTTCGGAGGTGCATATCCAGTTCTGTGTGCTCCTGGACAGTGATGAACGACCCCCACTAAAGCTGATCGAGGCATGGAAGCTTCCTTGACAAGTGAAAGACACTCATTGATACCAATAAGATCAAATTTTGAACTAATAAGTTCAAGTTGTAAACTTAAAGTGACAATTTTGAACTGAAGGGTATTGAAAATGATCTTTTGTTTCGCGAACAAACTGTAAAAAGGGCGTGACCCTCAATCCAGGAGGAATCCAGCCCGTGCGCAGAAATGCTGGAGCACCGAGCCATCTCTCTGTCGCTCATCGGAGAAAATGAGATGTTTGGGCTTGTTGCAAAAGCTAGGTCCAGCCGTAGCGGGCTTGAGTTGACTGCCCGGGCGGGGGGCTTGGGATGTGGCAGTTGCCAATACCGTTCATTCATAGGCGGTTGGCTCGCATAGTTGGACCAAGGTTGCGCGAGCTGATGGCAGACTCGCTTCGGGCGTTTCCCGGCAAGGGCGTGATGAAGCCCGAGCAGGCCGAGATAGAGCGGCTGCGCAAGGAGGTTGCCAAGCTCAAGATGAAGCGCGATATCCTGAAAAAATCCGCGGCCTTCTTCGCCAAGGAGTCGATGTGAAGTTCGGCTTCGTTGCGAAACACCGAGGGGCCTGGCCGGTGAATCTGATGTGCGAGGCGCTCGGTGTCTCGCGAAGTGGCTTGCTGGATCGCCAGTTCAAGCCGATGCACCGAACCGCAAATGGGTGGCCGACTTTACCTATATCTGGACGGCTGAAGGCTGGCTGTATGTGGCGGTGGTGCTGGACCTGTACTCGCGACGCATCGTGGGTTGGTCGATGCAGTCCAGCATGACCAGCCAACTCGTGGCTGATGCGCTGATGATGGCTGTTTGGCGTCGTGGGCGGCCGCGGGAATTGCTGCATCACTCTGACCAGGGCAGCCAAGCCAGTACACCGGCGGGCACTTCCAGCGTCTGCTGAATGCGCAAGGCATCGTGTGCAGCATGAGCCGTGCTGGCGAAGTCTGGGACAACTCGGCAATGGAAAGCTTCTTCAGTAGCCTGAAGACGGAGCGCACGGCTCGCAAGATCTACTGCTCGCTCAAGCAAGCGAGGTCAGATGTGTTCGACTACATCGAGCGGTTCTACAGCCCGACGCGTCGGCACTCGACACTTGGGCACATCAGTCCGATAGAGTTCGAGGAAGCTCGAGAAGCTTAGGCTGGTGTCGACGAAACCGGCAGCAGCCCAGACCACCTTATTTGCCCAGAATCCCTTCAACTGATGTTCTAAAGTTTTCCATCACTTCATCAACTGGTTGTCCCATCTGCGCATGAACGATGGCGCCATCTATCAGCAGCGATAGCCTCATTCCAGCAGACACCGCATCGCCAGCAAAGATACTGTCCAAAACAGATGACATTTTTTGCTTGTGTCGACGGACCGTTTCTAAAATTTCTGGTTCGGACGAACCGAGCTCGGCGGCAGCATTGAGAAAAGCGCAGCCCCGAAAGTCGGGCTGGCTAAACCAAGCTCCAAGAGTGGCAACTAGAGCTTCCGCCGCAGAAGAACCGCGACCGGTTGCTTGCGCCAAGCAAGTCTGGAACCAAGAAATCCACTTCTCGTGCCGGTAATCGAGGTACGCCCGAATCAGGTCGTCTTTACTTGCGTATTGACGGTAGAAGGTGACTTTGCTGACAGACGACTGGTCAATGATTTTGTCTACGCCAGTCGCTCTGATGCCTTCTCTGTAAAAGAGGATGTGGGCCGCGACCAGGATTCGCTCCCGCGGAGGCAGCGACTCAGAAGGTTTCTCATCAGATTTCATGCAGTCATTGTAGACAGATCGTTCTACTCTCGCTAGCATTGATCACGTAGACAGATCGTTCTACTTGTTTTGAAGAGGTCATATCATGGAAATTCGTCCACCCCTGCCCCCATTCACACGGGAAACTGCCATTAGAAAAGTCCGATTGGCCGAAGACGGCTGGAATACGCGCGATGCTGCCAAGGTCGCGATGGCATACACCGCTGACACTCAGTGGCGCAACCGCACAGAATTCGCCAACAGCCGAGCTGAAGCTCAAGCCTTCCTTGAGAGAAAGTGGAGCAAGGAGCTTGACTACAGACTCATCAAAGAGCTTTGGTTGCATGAAGGTAACCGGATCGCCGTTCGTTACGCATATGAGTGGCACGACGACGCGGGACATTGGTACCGCTCGTACGGGAACGAGAACTGGGAATTCGAGGCTGACGGCCTCATGCGCCGTCGCTATGCATGCATCAATGACATGCCTATCAAAGAATCGGAGCGGAAGTTCCACTGGCCGCTGGGTCGACGGCCCGACGATCATCCCGGACTGTCTGACCTCGGTCTGTAAGGGAAGCCTCGGATTACAGTGCGGAGAGCTGGCCGGGTGGACGACTGCTCACCAGCGGCATTCGTGGCACAGGCTTCACCGGTACAGCCAAAGCGGACGGCCCGCATTCGGACCAACCTCTCCCGACAGGTGCGCGTACTTTCCGTAGCGTCGAAGTGTGACTGATCTAGCGGTGCAAGCGGCGTGCCAGTTGCCAAATATCAAGCCTTTTTCGGCTGACCGCTCATCGTCGAATAGCGAATTACATTACTGCCAGCAGCAGTCATGCGCCTATCGGTACATGGCTGATGCTGGCGATGTTTCGGGACCTTGAACTCTGATAGTTTCAGGTGAACGGCTTAAGTAACGCTCATTGCAGTGGGAGTTGTCTGAAAGGCAATCTGACGCCACTGGCCCTCGTGTTGGGTCCAGACTTGAAGAACTTGAGAGTCAATCCGAACGGTGCCGCTTCCATCTTTTCTGACTGCGACCAGTAACTGTCGGCCAGTCATCACGGCAGTTTCTCCCAGCACCTGGACGCGAAGGTTGGAACGATCGATCTGCTCATAGTTGACGTGCGTTCCGCCAGAGCGGAAATAGCTTTCGTAGCTATCCACTTGGCCTTTCGCGTGGACATGTGTGAGGTCCGGGTGTAGCAACTGTTTGAGCCGATCAATGTCGCCCCTTTTCATGGCATCGCATCGTTGCTTTTCACGCTCCAGAATCTGAGCTTCGACTTGGGGTAATTCGGCTTTGGTATCAGTCATATCTTGGATTGGCACAAGGAAATCTCGGACTTGGCGGCAGTCGAGCTGCCTGTTCAGGCACAGGTGTAGGAGGTTTTGACAACAGTGAAAAATTCCTGGGAGTAGCGACCTTGTTCGCGCGGTCCGTAGCTCGAACCCTTGCGTCCACCGAAAGGAACGTGGTAGTCAACTCCTGCGGTGGGCAGATTGACCATCACCATCCCTGCCTGGCTATGGCGCTTGAAATGTGTTGCGTGCTTCAAAGAAGTCGTGGCAATTCCGGCTGAAAGACCGAAAGCCGTATCGTTGGCGGTGGCCAGTGCTTCCTCATAGTTCTTCACGCGGATCACGCTGGCCACAGGGCCAAAAATTTCCTCGTTATTGATGCGCATTTCGGAGGATGATTCGCTGAACAAGGCTGGCGACATGTAGTAGCCATCGTTGTCGCGCTTCAATCGCTCACCTCCTGTTGCCAGAGTGGCGCCTTCGCTCTTGCCGATCTCGACATAAGCGAGGTTCTGCTCCAACTGGGACAGAGACGAAACCGGTCCGATGTCAGTACCTGGGTCAAGTGCATCACCAATCCTGATATGTGCCATGCGGGCCTTCATCGCCTCGATGAAGCGTGGGTAGATGCCATCCGTCACGATCAAACGGCTCGAAGCGGTACAGCGCTGGCCGGTCGAGTAAAAGGAACTTTGCACGCATAGTTCAACGGCCTGGCCGAGGTCGGCATCATCCAGCACAACTTGCGGATTCTTGCCTCCCAGCTCCAACTGCACTTTCTTGTGTGTGGCAACGCATTGAGCTGCGATATGACGGCCGACACCCGCCGAGCCCGTGAAGCTGATGGCATGAATGGCTGGGTGCTCAACCAATGCGCTGCCAATCACGCTGCCGCGGCCCATGACAAGATTGAACACGCCCGCAGGTACGCCGGAGCGGTGGATGATGTCCGCCAGGGCCCAGGCGCTGGCAGGTACCAGTTCGGCTGGTTTCAGAACCACACAGTTCCCGAAGGCCAACGCAGGTGCAATCTTCCATGCAGGAATCGCCATCGGAAAGTTCCAGGGGGTGATGAGGCCGACCACGCCCACAGGTTCGCGCGTGATCTCTATCCCGACACCCGGACGTACCGAAGGCAGCACCTCTCCAGAAAGCCGAAGGCACTCGCCAGCAAAGAACTTGAAGATCTGGGCTGCCCGGGTCACTTCGCTCACGCCTTCGGCCTTGGTTTTGCCTTCTTCACGTGAAAGCAGCGTTCCAAGCTCCTCCTTGCGTGCAAGAAGTTCATTGCCGATCTTGTCCAGTGCATCCGAGCGCACTTGGATGTTGCTGGCGGCCCAGGCTGGAAAGGCTTGTGTAGCAGCAGCAACGGCGATGTCGACATCCGCTGCACCGCCTTGCGCATATACAGCGATGGCGTCTTCCAGGTTCGAGGGGTTGATGTCTGATGCATAGCTCGCCCCTCTTGTCCATTCGCCGTTTATCAATAGATCGTGCTGATTCACAGATATCTCCGTTCGGGTTGTGAAAGACCAAGACGCCGATGCGCGAAGTCTGAATGCCTGTGCTCGACTGCCGAGACAAGTCTGAAAACAAGCCATTGCGTAACACGCTGCCGCCCTGCTCATAGATCAAGAGGTCAGTGTGCGTACTCAGTATTTTGTGCGTAAATTGTATTTTATGCACAAAATAATTTTCGGCAAAAGCTCTTTCCAGGTTGGCAAACCTGCATGGCGTCTCCTGGCTTTAGGATGAGAGAATCAGCGGAGAGCTCGTAGGTCCAGCGAGCTGACCTCTGCGTGCCTTAAGGGCTTGGGCGCGTCAAGCCTCCAGGCTGCGACAAACATTCACCGCGAGGACGACGAGAGTCCGATATCTGGGCGTTCTGCATCGCCGGACGACAGGATTGCCTGGCACCGGCAATGCATGAATAGGAGGGCCCCTTTGACAAACGCCGAACAGCGTTCAAATTGGCCCCCGTAGGCGAAGCTGAATCAGTTCTGCTTGGTCCGTGCAGTTTGCCAGTGGATCTCATTGATCAGGTCGTCCAAGCCTGTCTTGATGAAGTTCAGGGTCGGCTCGTCCACCAGCCTTCCATCCTGAATACGGTTTGCGGCATTGGCAATGGCGATTTGCTGGCGCACCAATGGACGAGCAAGCGTCGCGGATAGGGCGTCTCGGATCTGGGCCTGGGCTCGAACGCCTCCAGCAGTACCAGGCGATGCGGTCATGATGAGTGCGAGCTTGTCCTTGAGCGGCGATGCAAACCCAGGGCGCGATGCCCAATCGATCGCATTCTTGAGCACACCAGGGATGCCGTAGTTGTACTCGGGCGAGCAGATCACCAAGCCATCCGCTTCTGCAATCGCAGTCTTGAGCCTTTTTACTGCTGGCGGTGGCGTGTCCCCGTCGAGGTCACCGTTGTATAGCGGGACGTCATCCAGGGGCAACAACTCCATGGTGACCGTTGGTGGAAGCAGTGGGGTGAGGCTGCGAAGTACTGCTGTGCAGTGGGATGCACTGCGAATACTGCCTGAAATCGCAACGAGGCGAACCGGGGTGTTGATGTCTACTTTCACTGAGGTTTACTCCTTCTTTCAATCTCCCAAGTTTATGCATAAAATTAAAAACATGTATAAAAAAGACGCCCCCACCAAAGCCCCGACCTTGATCGATCAGGCATTTGCGCAACTGCGTCAGGATGTGCTCAACGGCACGTACGGTGCCGGAGTGAAGCTCAAGCTCGATGAGTTGCAGACAGCCTACGGTTTTTCAAGCAGTCCGTTGCGCGAGGCTCTGAGCCGTTTGGCCCAAGAGGGATTGATACGCGCTGATGAGCGCCGAGGCTTTCGAGTTACCGCCATTTCTGCCGACGATCTGGCCGATATCACGCGCATGCGCATCATGTTGGATTCGCAAGCGCTTCGTGAATCCATTGCCTATGGCGATGACGCATGGGAGGCGTCGGTTGTGGGTGCTTTTCACCGCTTGGAAAAAGTGGAAAGCCGACTTAGCGACGGCCCCGTGGTGCTGGACCAGGGGTGGACTGACATGCACACGGCGTTCCACATGGCGCTGCTTTCGGCCACTCCTTCCGAGCGGCTGCGCACATTGAGTGCCAGCCTGTTCGATCAGGCTGAACGATATCGCCGCTATTCAGCTCGCTTTCGCAAGACCTTCAAGCACAAATCCAATGAGCACCGCAAGCTCATGGATGCCACGCTGCGAAGGGACGCAGACACAGCGTGCGCGCTACTGGAGGAGCATATTCTCAGTACACAACGGAATGTGATGGAGGTTCTGGAAAAGGTGGAGAAGCAGCCAAGCTGATTCCATACCTCAGCGAAGTGCCCGCCGAGCTATCTCCTGACGTAGAGGCCGTTCTCTTAGCTAGCCGGTGCCAGGATAACGCTGTTGAAGCCATCCTCATACTGATCATGTCGGCATGGCAACCCCCTGCTGTTCCCCCAATGTGGACGTCTAGCTGCTAACCGGCTGCATCTTAAAAATTCCTCCTCGAATCAATGCTCACGCTCACGGGTCGTGAGCATTTTTTTTGCGCATTTTCTAGCACCTGGGGCAAACCCTATGCACTAAAACTATTTTATGCACAAAAATAAATTCATGCATAAAGTGGCTCTGGCGCAAAATTGCACGCAAGCCACATCCTTTTCACCACTCCTTATCGCTTGAAGGAAACCCATGAAACTGATGTCTTATTCGCTCGCCGGCCGTGAAACCTGGGGCGTCGTGATTGCCGATGGTGTCGCTGAGCTTGCTGCTCTTACGGGCTATGCCACGCTTGCCGATTTCATCGCCAGCCCTGACTTCGCGCGCCGCGATGCGTTGACAGATGGTCTGGCTGCCGATGCAAAGTTGGCCGACGTGACGTTCCTGCCGGTCATTCCTCGTCCGGAGAAGATCGTTTGCGCAGTGCGCAACTACATGGATCACCACCAGGAAGTGCTGGCCGCAGGAATGCAGCGAGAACTCTCCGAGGAGCCCCCGATTTTTCTGCGCGTGTGGCGTTCTCAGACTGCACACCAAGGCCCGATCGTGCGTCCCCATGTCTCCGACTCGTTGGACTGGGAGGGAGAGCTTGCCGTCATCATTGGCCAGGGCGGCCGCGACATCGCCGAGGCGGATGCCTGGGAGCACATTGCTGGCTATAGCTGCTACAACGATGCGAGCGTGCGGGAATGGCAGTTCCATGCCAAACAGATTGCATCGGGCAAGAATTTCGAGTCCACCGGCGCCTTCGGTCCCTGGATGGTGACAGCCGATGAAATCTCGCCAGGCCGTGAATTGAAGCTCGAGACACGCCTGAATGGTGCCGTGGTGCAGTCTAGCCACACAGGACACATGATCTTCTCGATCCCGCGCTTGATCGCCTATGCCTCCACCATCTTCACGCTGGTCCCGGGCGATGTGATCATCACAGGCACTCCAGCTGGCGTGGGCTGGAGCAAAAAGCCTCAGCAGTTCATGAAAGCAGGTGACGTCGTGGAAGTGGAGATCGAAGCCATCGGTCTGCTGCGCAACCCAGTGATAGCGCAGTCCTAATCCCTCCCTTCAGACTTCATCCACTTCACACGGGTAGAGCCAGGCCCAAAGAGGCCGCCGCCCATGGAGACAAACATGCACAGAAGACACTTCCTTGCCGCCAGCAGTGCGACGGCCTTGTCCTGGTCAACACTTCCGGTTATGGCTCAGACCTATCCGGATCGGGCGATCAAGCTGTATCAGGGCTTTGCCGCTGGCGGAAATGCTGATTCCATCGCCCGCGCCGTAGGTACGGAGATTGGAAAGGCCCTGGGACAACCCGTGATAGTGGAGGCCCAAACCGGGGCCGGTGGGACCATTGCGGCAACCATGGTGGCTCGCGCCAAGCCTGACGGCTACACCTTGTTGATGGCGACTGGCGGTCATGCGGTGGCCGGTGCTTTGTACAACAAGCTCCCTTACAACTCGGTAAGTGATTTTGAGATGATCTCGACGGTCACTTTCTTTCCGTTCCTGTTGGTGGTCAATGCAAAGTCCAAGTTTCAAAGCTTGCGCGAGGTGCTTGCCAGGGCCCAGGCTGAACCGGGTACCTTGGCATATGGCACTGCTGGAGTGGGCTCCACCCATCATTTAGCTGGAGAGCTGCTGGCCAAGTTGGGACGCGTGAGCTTGATGCATGTGCCTTATCGAGGCGACGCCGCAGCCGTCACCGCCCTGCTGGGGGATGAAGTGCCCTTCATCATCGCTCCGCCAACAGCCGTTCTTTCCAACATCCAGGCTGGCAAGCTGCGTGCGATTGCAACCAGTGGTGCACAGCGCTGGCCAGGTTTGCCCAATGTCCCCACAGTGTCTGAGCAAGGTGTGGCTGGGTACGACGTGCGCTCCTGGGCAGGGCTGATGGCACCTGCCGGCACTGCGCGCGCGGTGGTCGAGCGTCTGAATGCCGAGACGCAGCGGGCGCTTCAACTGGCTTCTGTGCGCAAACGTCTGGAAGACATCGGCGGTGAAGCGCGAGGCAGCACGCCTGAAGAAATGAAAGCCATGGTTGGCCAGGAGCTTGAGAAGTGGCGCCAGGTTGTAGCCGACGCCAAGATTCCTAAACAATAAATGCACTCACGGAAAGTTCAGTCATGACTTTGATAGCAATTCGCAAACGCAGCCTCAATATCGAGACGATCTACCATGAAGGCGGCCCACCGGCTGAGCAACCTCTACGCGTAGCATCGGCCTGTGCTGTGGTTCGCAACCCCTATGCTGGACGCTACGAACCCGACCTGTTGCCTTTCATGGCAGAGCTGCGCAGCCTGGGCACCTTGCTCGCAGAGGAACTGGTGGACACTTTGGGCAAAGAAAATGTCCAGGCCTACAGCAAGGCGGCCATTGTGGGCGTTAACGGAGAGCTGGAGCACGGTGCAGTTTGGCACGAGGCCGGTGGTTGGGCGATGCGCCATGTTCTGGGCGAGCCCAAGGCCATCGTTCCATCGGCAAAAGCTGTGGCTGCCACGGGCTACCGCCTGATGGTTCCTCTGCACTACATCCATGCCGCTTACGTGCGCAGCCATTACAACAGCGCGGAAGTCGGCATCCAGGACGCCCCGCGTCCTGACGAAATCCTCTTTGCCCTGGTGATGGCCGACGGTAGCCGTATTCATTCGCGCCTGGGTGGACTGACCCGCGAGCAAGTCTCGGTGCATGACGGGCAGCGCTGACCATGGAGACGAACACTATGACGATGAAAGCCGTGCAACTGCAAACCACTGGCGGCCCAGAAGTGTTGTCTCTGGTCGACTTGCCTCTGCCCCAGCCAGGTGCTGGTCAGGTGCGCGTGAAGGCTCATGCCATCGGAGCAGGCGGCCCCGATGTGTTGATTCGCAACGGCACGTATAAGTGGATGCCGCCATTGCCCGCTATTCCTGGCAACGAACTGGCAGGTATCGTGGATGCGGTGGGTCCGGGCGTGAGTCGCCTCGCGATCGGTGATCGGGTACTGGTCAGTGCACGTGAGCTGCCTCAGCGCGGGGGCTGCTATGCGCAGGCCATCTGCGTTGCGGAGTCCGTTCCGTTTGTACTTCCAGACACCATTGCCTTTGATGACGCGGTAAGCCTTGGCAATTTCCAACTCGCGTTGGCTTTGCTGGCCAGCAATGGCAATTTGCCGGCGCAATCCATTCTGGTGCCCGGTGCCGCAGGTGGAGTGGCGACGGCCCTGGCACAGGTGGCCAGATCTCGTGGCTTGCGTGTCATTGGCACAGCTTCCACCCCTGAAAAACAGGCATTTGCAATAGAAAACGGCGTCACAGATTTGGTGAACGGCGATGTGAAGACGCTGCCTCAGCAGGTGATGGCACTTACTGATGGGCGAGGCGTTGATTTGGCATTTGACCATGTGGGGGCCGATCTCTTTATCGCCTGTCTGCGTTCTCTGGCACCGTCAGGTATGGCTGTGTCGTACAACATTCTGGCAGGCCCCCCGTCTGCTGATGTGTTCGACGAGTTGCGCAAATTACTAGCCAGAAGCTTGGCCATTCGCACTTTCTCTATCCATGCGGTAGATGCAGACATCACGCAACGCCGAGGATTGATGGAGGAAGCCATCAGGCTCATGGCGAGCGGCTTGGTCCGTGCACCACGTGCCATGCGTATGCAGCTGGCACAAGCTCGACAGGCTCACGAGCTGCTCGATAGTGGTGGCACTCTGGGCAAGCTCGTCCTCATTCCCTGATTCCGTGGAGCTTGTTAGCATGAACCAACCCTATACCGCCAACCTGTCCCACTTCGGTATCTTTTGCCGCGATCTGGAAGTGATGAAGTCCTTCTACACAGGCGTTTTTGATATGCAGGAAACCGACCGTGGTGAGGGCGTGACCTTTCGCTTCGAGATCGTGTTTCTGAGCGGACGAAATGATCAACATCATCAATTGGTGTTGGCCGGAGGACGCGGTGCCGATTCGCCGAGCACAGTGATGCAACTGTCTTTCAAGGTCCAGTCCATTGACCAGTTGCGCGAAGCGCGGCGTCGGGCACTGGCTTTGGGGGCGACGAAAATGCGCGGTCTCAATCATGGCAATGCGCTTTCGATCTACTGCATGGACCCTGAGGACAACACCGTGGAGGTTTACCTGGACACGCCTTGGTATGTGAGTCAGCCCCACGGAGACCCGTTAGATCTGGAGCAGAGTGATGAAGCCATTTGGGCGCAGACCGAGCGGGTCGTGCGCACAGACCCGAGCTTTATGCCTGTGGCCGAGTGGGCAGCCCAGTTTGAGCAGCGTCGTCAGGCGACTGGGAACGCATAGTAGGCAGTGCTTCACCACGAGTTGCGACACCTGAAGCTCAGGTGGGCCAGCACTTGGAAAAGCGGCAAGCCATCTGCATTGAGCAATGTCCTCAATGCTGTATTGGCTTGTCCCTTCCCTTGGGGGAAAGTTGTGCCGCTGCAGTCGATAAGCAGCTGTATGTTTTGCTTGCTCCTTGGCGTCAGGTGCCAGCATCCCAATCACTTAGGCTCTTAGCAAGACCTTCCCTTTGCGGCCCGGCTGCAAGCTTGCGGCTGCTGCTTGAGCAGCATCATTGAGATCGAAAATGGCCTCTGCCGGAAGTTTGAGCTCACCCGACAATACCCGCTGCAGCAGTTCGCCAATCAAGCGCCGCTTGTTGTCAGGCGTCATGGCTTGACTGACCTTGCTACCCCAGAAGCCCTTTACCGTTGCTTGCTTGAAGATCAGAGATCCGGAGTCGATCTGCATGGGCTCACCGGCCATGGTGCCAAAGGAAACTAAGGTGCCTTCCTCACCCAATAGACTCAGTAGGGATGCACTGGCGGAGCCTCCAATGGAGTCCACGGCCGCACGAGCCAGCGAGCCGCCAAGAATGGAGCGAGCGCGTTCCTGCCAGTCTGGTTGTGCAGTGGACAAGGCATTGCCGATGCCCAGGGCGGCAAGCTCCTGTACACCTGCATCGCGTCGAACCAGGTTCAAGACGTGCACACCGCGTGCTTTTGCCAACATTGCCAAAGTCTTTCCGACCGCGCCATTCGCTGTGTTCTGCACGATCCATTGTCCCGGCTCGACATTGAGAAACTCCAGCAGCATCAGTGCGCTCAGTGGCATGGCAATGAATTGCGCTGCGGCTTCATCGGGAATAGCTGGCGGCATCGGCACCAGCACATTGGCAGGGGCAAGAAAGTACTCCGCCCAGGTGTTGTGGACTCCCGCTACGGCGACCCGCTGTCCCACTGTCGGGCCTACGACACCTTCACCCAGCGCATCGACGATGCCCACGGCCTCGCTGCCGCCAATCGCGGGAAGCTCAGGCTTATAGCCGTAGCTGCCGCGGATCGTCCAGAGGTCATGGTTGTGGATTGGCGCCAGCAAAGTCTTGATGCGCACTTCACCGGGACCCGGTTGTGGGATGGGACGATCTATGAGCTCGAGAACCTCGGAAGGTTCGCCAAAAGTGGTATGGATAGCACTGCGCATGACTTATTTCTCCTGATGAGCGAGCATGGACAACAAGGCATGGGCCACGCCCTCGGAGCTGGCTGGATTCTGTCCCGTGATTAGACGTCCATCCGTGACGACATGCACCTGCCAATCCGGCGCTTTTTCATAGTGAGCACCCAAGCGCATGAACTCGTCTTCGATAAGAAAGGGGACGACGGTGGTTAGGTCGACTGCTGCTTCTTCGCTGTTTGTAAAGCCTGTGACATGACGACCGGCAACCAATGGTTGTCCATCAGCAGCCCGGACATTGATCAGAGCACCTGGCGCATGGCAGACGAGGGCGAGTGGCTTGCCGGCACGCGCGAAGGCCTCCAGCAGGGCAATGGAGTTGGGATCGTTGGCCAGGTCCCACAAGGGGCCGTGGCCGCCAGGGTAGAACACGGCATCGAAATCGGTGGCGCTGACCTGATTCAGAGGTACTGTCGAAGCCAGAGCTGCCTGCGCTTCGGTGTCCTGGCGAAACCGCTCGGTGGCAGAAGTCTGGGCTGCAGGCTCATCGCTTTTCGGGTCCAAAGGCGGTTGACCTCCAGCAGGCGAGGCCAGCGTAATCATGGCTCCCGCATCTTTCAATGCGTAGTAGGGAGCCGCGAATTCCTCCAACCAGAACCCGGTCTTGTGACCGGTGTCGCCCAGCTTGTCGTGGGACGTGAGTACAAACAGAACTTTCATCAATGACTCCTTAGGTGTCGGAAATACAGTGGCTCTTTGCTTCCATGATTCAGGATGCAGAGGTGCAAGTGAGCAACCGCTCGGTGGTGTCACGAGCCTCCAGCAACGGCAATTTGTTCTGACTCAACTTGGCCAGAAGCGCTGCCCCTAGCCACATTTGATACAGCGCGCGGGCAAGCGCAGGAGACGGCTTCCCAGCGGGCAAGGACCCATCTTCACGGGCTTCGTCGATCAGGGAGGCGATTCTCGCCAGCAGCCGCTGCACGCCGGCGTCGAGCACCAGGCGCATGTCTTCAGAGAGGTCAGCCACTTCGGCAGCGAGCTTTACCACTAGGCATTCTTCGGCCCATCCAAGCGTGGGATTGCTGGGTGCTGAAATCCAGGCATCCCAGTAGCGCATCAGTCGCTCACGACCATTGCTGGTTTCGCCGAGCAAGTCATTGAGCTTGTGTCCGTAGCTTTCCACATACTGCTGTAGCAGCGCGCAGCCAAAGGCTTCCTTTGACGAGAAGTAGTGGTAGAACGAACCCTTGGGCACGTTGCAGGCTTTAAGAATTTCGAGCAGGCCCAGACCTGCAAAGCCTTTGTGCAGCACCAATCGATACCCGGTATCGAGAATGTGCTGACGAGTCGCTTCGGCCTTTTTGCTGCGGATCATGTGCGTGATTATAAAAATAGACCGGTCGTCTATAAATGTTTCCAGCATGACCCATGCTGGCCACATGGCTTTGTCGGAGGCTGTTGAAGGCCACGGAGGATTGGATCCGAGAGCTGATCCAGGCATTGGATAGATCTGAGACTGCTGCTCAGTCGCCATGAAATGCCCAGGAGCTACCCGAGCTCATGCGGTTGGATCTATCGCATCATGGGTCGCCTCGATCTGGATTTCATTAGCCACATTCAAATTGACTCGCACTATGGCGGCGCTGGTCTAGCTGATCCTTTAAAGCGGTGTCTAGTGCAATGACCTCAAACTCATGCTCGCGCTAAGATCGACCTCTCTCATGACTGTTTGAGTGAATCCCTCATGGCGGTTCCCGATACGACACAACTTGATTCCCGTCGCTGGCGTAGCGCTGAACGAGCGTTTCAAGACGAACCGCTTGAAGCGGTGCCTCCCGAGCAAGTTCAATGCTCCAGCCTAGGCTTACCCTGGCATGGCATCTCGGTCTGGCATCAGCTCGCCAATGCAGAGGATCTTTATATCCCGCCAGCGGGTAAGCATTGCGTTATCGTGCGTCGAGGGCCAACCACGGGCCTGATTCAAAAGCATGGCGGCGAAATGCACAGCAGCCGGTGGAAAACCGGCGAGGCTTTGCTTCTGCCGGCACATACGCCCAGCTTCTGGCGTACAGAGTTGCCGAGAGACAACCTGCATCTGGACCTCTCGCCCCAATGGCTTCAGACGGTTAGTGGCCAGGACTGCTCTGCCGTTGCCCTGCGCAGCAGCTTTGGACGACATGACCCGGTGCTGGTTCAGTTGGTGCAGGTACTGCTGCAAGCCTTGGGCGACAACTCTGCGCTCAATCCTGCCTTCGCGGATGGAATCGCCATGAGTGTGGCGATTCATCTGCTTGAACACTATCGGGCTCCCCTCAGCGGTCCATCCAGCACAGCACTTTTGTCGGCCAAGCAATTGAAGCGCGTGCAGGCACTGGTGATCGAAAACATGGAGCAGCCTCTACCCATAGCTGTTCTAGCGGCCGAGGTGCAGTTGAGCTCCTATCACTTTGCCCGCAGCTTCAAAGCCACATGCGGTCTGACGCCCCATCAGTTCGTGCTGCAGCAGCGTATGAAGCGGGCACGCAAGCTCATGCTGGAGTCCAGTGATTCCATCGCAGACATTGCGCTGCGGGTCGGTTTCGGCACCGCCTCCCATTTTTCTCAGGCGTTCAGCAAATACTGGGGCACCACGCCCTCGAAATTTAGACAACAGCACTGAGCGGCATCCGAACGCTGGTGCTTACCTGCGTCAATGACGGCCGGGGCTTGCGCAATCCATCGACGATTTGCGCAAGAAATCGACATTCGGGGGCAGCGCGCTCTCCATACTCAATGACAACGGCCTTTCCTCTTCGGACTTAGGCCGGTTCAACGATATGGAGACATCATGATTTCAAGGCGTTCCCTGGTTTTGGCTGGCACATCGCTGCCGCTGGTGGCAGCTGCACCTTTTGCATTCGCGCAACCAACGACCTTCCCGCGTCGTCCCGTCCTCTGGGTGGTTCCCTATCCTGCTGGCGGCTTCGGCGATGCGGTATCGCGTGTACTGGCCCAGCACATGGCGTCTACGCTCAAGCAGCCGGTGGTGGTGGAGAACAAGCCAGGAGCCGGGGGACAAATTGCGGCAGCCCATGTCAAGCAGCAGCCCGCGGATGGTCATACCCTGCTGTACGGCGATATCGGCCCGTTTGCCATGAATGCAGCGCTGTATCCGAAGCTCAACTACAACACGCTCAAGGACTTCACACCGATTACTCGTCTGCTTACCTCCAGCTTGCTCTTGGTCGTGCCTCCCGGTAGCCCGTACAAGTCCGTGGACGATTTGATCAAGGACGCGAAGAGCAGGAAGGACGATCGCGCCATTACCTACGGCTCTTATGGCATAGGCAGCCAGCCGCATATCTGGATGGAGATGCTCAAGCGCGAGACCAGAGCCAGCCTTCAGCATGTGGCCTACAAGGGGGCCGCCCCTGCCGTGCAAGATCTGATGGGCGCTCACATCGAGGTGATGCTGGATGTGGCGGCCAACAGTCTGCCGTATGTTCAAGAGGGGAAGCTGCGCGCCTTGGCTGTCGTGGGGGCGGAAAAACGTCTCGAACGCCTTCCTCAAGTTCCAACTCTTTCCGAGCTGGGCTATCCAAACCTGAACGCTCCAGGTTGGACTGGTGTGGTGGTCAAGGCTGGAACTCCGCCAGACATCGCTGCGCAACTCCGCTCCGCGGTGGTTCAGGCGGTGGAGTCAGAGGAGATCCGCCGCCGGTTTGGTGA
This sequence comes from Comamonas testosteroni TK102, assembly GCF_000739375.1. Classification (NCBI taxonomy): domain Bacteria; kingdom Pseudomonadati; phylum Pseudomonadota; class Betaproteobacteria; order Burkholderiales; family Comamonadaceae; genus Comamonas; species Comamonas testosteroni. Next base: position 2,030,331 of record NZ_CP006704.1, read on the forward strand.
TCTGGGCGTCACCCCGGCGCCTCAGACACCGCAGGATTTCGCTCGCTTTATTGAATCCGAGACCAAGCGATGGGGTTCGGTCATTCGTAGTGCCGGTGTGGTCCTGGAGTAAGAATGCCTTCAGAGTTGTTCGACCTGCACGGCAAAGTGGCATTGGTCACCGGAGCTACCGGTGGACTTGGTGCCGCGATATGCCGAGTTCTCGCAGCACAAGGCGCTTCGATACTGGCTTGCGACCGCGACAGCGATGCATGCCAGCGTATGGCCGAGGAGCTCCGCAATGGACAGGGGCAAGCGCTTGCGCTACCCGCTGATTTAGCGGACATCCCCGGCATTACCACGCTGGTTCAGAAGGCTCTGGCCTGGAAAGGGCAAGTAGACATCCTCGTGTGCAACGCCGGAATCCAAGGGCCAGCCGGCTCTTTGTCCGATATCGGAGATATCGATTGGCAGCAAGTCATGGATATCAACCTCCGGGCGTCTGTGGAGCTATCGCGGCATTTGTTGCCGGCCATGGCTCTTGCTGGCGGCGGAAGTGTGATCCTGATGTCCAGCATTGCCGGGATCCGCGGTAACAAAGCCATTGGTCTTTATGGCTTGTCCAAAGCTGCCCTGGCTCAACTTGCCCGCAATCTTGCGGTGGAGTGGGGTCCTCAGGCTATACGGGTGAATGCTGTATCGCCTGGTCTGATACGCACACCCTTGGCGCAACCACTGCTGAACCACGCTGAATTTATGCAGCGGCGCCTGTCGCTCACGCCGCTTCGCAGGGTTGGAGAACCGCAGGAAATTGCAGGGGCGGTTGCCATGCTGGCCAGCGCGGCTGGCGCCTTCATCACTGGACACAATCTCGTCGTCGATGGTGGAACCACCATCAGTGACGGCAACTGAAATTTTGCAAAAGCAGCATATGAAACTTGCCACGCTTTACACCGAACATCCAGACGGGCGTCTCGTTGTCGTCTCGCGCGACCTGTCGCTCATGGCGGACGCCTCGGGCATCGCACCAAATCTCAGGACAGCTGTTGAGGAGTGGGAGCGGACCGAATCTGCTCTGCAGGCTCTATATGTCGAACTCAATGAAGGTCGCTGCAAGAAGGCCCTGCCTTTCGAGCCCAAGCAGTGCAATGCGCCGTTACCGCGCGCGCCCCAGTGGTGCGATGGGTCAGCCTTTCTCAACCATGGCCAGTTGATGGAAAAGGCATTCAATACCCCGCCACAACCTGATGCGCAGACAGTCCCCCTGATGTACCAGGGAGCTAGCGACGATTTCCTCGGGCCCTATGCAGATGTGCCCCTGCCCAGTGAGGACGACGGGATTGACTTCGAGGGCGAGTTCGGCGTGATCCTGGGGGGCAGTGCCCATGGGTGCGACACCGGATCAAGGTTTGTCAGCCGTGCGCTTGCTGGTTCAGATCAACGATTGGAGCCTTCGTGCGCTGGGCCCGCGCGAGATGCGCACGGGCTTCGGCTTTCTGCAAGCCAAGCCGTCCACGAGCTTCGCACCCATCGCGCTCACGCCGGATGAGCTGGGACCTCACTGGAGTGACGGTCGGGTGTATCTGCGGCTGCATGTGGAGTGGAATGACGAGCGTTTTGGAGAGCCGCATGGCCAGGAAATGAGCTTCAGCTTTGGCGACTTGATTGCCCACGCCGCGCGCACACGCCGTCTTTCGGCAGGTACGGTTATTGGTTCGGGCACGGTTTCCAACGTTAACCGGGCGGCAGGCTCGGCATGCATCGCAGAAAAGCGTGTCCTGGAGATCCTGGATCAAGGCAAGCCGACTACCTCGTTCATGCGCTTTGGAGACCGAGTCCGGATGCAGGCACGGCTGGAGGATGGAAGCGATGCGCCTTTCGGCACCATAGAGCAATGCGTTGTGAGGCCGCAGGTATGAGCCGTGTGCTTGTCACCGGTGCCGCCGGATTTGTTGGGCAAGCTCTGGTCGGGCGCCTGCTGGACGATGGCATCCAGGGCCGTCCTGTGCACCAACTGGTTCTATCGGACTTGTCCTTGGCTGGAGTCCGCAGGGATCCACGACTGGTGCTGGAGGAGGGCAGTGTGGCTGACAGAGCAGTCCGGCAGCGACTTCTGCGGCATCAACCCGAGGCAATCTTTCATCTGGCCAGCGTGCCTGGTGGCGCAGCTGAACGCGATCCTGTGCTGGGCCGCGGTGTGAACCTCGAGGCAACGCTGAATCTGCTGGAGACTTGCCAGGAGCTTGAGCAGGCACCACGCTTTATCTATGCGAGTTCCATCGCTGTTTACGGGGATACTGGTACATCGAGCGTGAGCGAGGATATGACGCCTTCGCCCGCTATCACCTACGGCGCTCACAAGCTGGCCTGCGAGACCCTGTTGGCCGATGCCAGCCGTCGAGGCTGGGTGGACGGTTGCTCCCTGCGGCTGCCGGGAATTGTGGCTCGGCGCGACGAGAACCCTGGCTTGGCATCCGCCTTCATGAGCCAGCTCTTTTGGAAGATTGCAGAGCGGAAAGCTATTACATTGCCCATCTCTCCCGAGGGAAGATGCTGGTGGATGTCAGTGAAGACATGTGTGAAGAATCTGGTCCATATGGCCGCCATGGACTCGGGACCTTGGTCTGCTCGGCGCAGCTACCAAATGCCGGTCTTGCACCTGGGTATCGATGAGGTCGTCCAAGCATTGGCAAGGTGCCTGGGTGTAGACGCGGCGGCGCTTGTTCGTTACGAGCCGCACCCTTTCACCGACAAAAATTTCGCACGCTATCCGCAGTTGTCGACACCTCGTGCAATAGCGATCGGTCTACGCAATGATGGCAGCGCCGATGAGCTTGTGCGAAATGTATTCGACCACCCGTGACAACACGCTCGATCCCAAGCCTGTTCTCGACCACGTAACCAACCGGTCAGCTCAGGCCGTGCGTGTAACGCAGGGATGTATATGGGTATGACCTGCGCAGATTTGAATATCCGCTGCTTCTGGCTCAACGCAGAAGCAGCGTGCTGGTGGAGTCGTACCGAAGTCCTGATTGAATCGCCGCAGTCCCAGAAGGACTCAGGCAGATAGAGTGGCACTGCCTCTTCGTTTTCCAGGCCGAGAGGCTGCATCACTCGAGCAATGAGGCAATCGCAGGGTGATAGGCACCGTCGACGAGCACAAACAGCATGCGGCAGGGCCGGCTCGAACGGTTGGCCCAGGCGTGGTTGGTGCCGCGCTGCACAACAACATTGCCCGGGCGTAGCAGCACCTCTGCGCCGCTGTCGAGTACCAGGGTCAGTTCGCCTTCGATGACGACGCCATAGTCAACCGACTGAGTGCGATGCATCAACGGGTGCGGCGAATCCGCCTGCACGGTCGATGCGGCTGCATCGCCGATCTGTGTAAAGGCGTTCAGCATCTCGCTTCTGTCTTGCGCGAGGAGCTCTGCGGTATCGGGCGGGATGTCGACGAATCGGATGCGTGTGCCGTTCTGAGGTGGCGGCAGCATCAGCTCGGCAAGTGTTGGGTCGGTGCCGTTATCCACCGGCGCTGGCGTGGCATGGGTGGCCCAAACTTCGTGGAATAACGTGCCAGGAATGGCCGCTATCTCGACTGCTGTGGGAAGTGGGCCGTGCGATGTGATGATGGCACGACCTTGGTCGTCGTGGCCAGTGACAATGCGTTCAATGGGCGGCAAGCTCATGGTGCGATGTTTTCATCTTCAAAAATGGCGACTGCGCGTGTCCAGCCTGCAGATGCGCCACGGATCTTGTGCGGAAAGCAGCTGATGAGGAAGCCCGTGGGTGGTAAGGCTTCGAGGTTGTGCAGCTTCTCGAGATGGCAGTAGCCGATGTCGCGGCCGGCCTTGTGACCTTCCCAGATCAGGGCCTTGTTGCCAGTCTCCGCAACCTTGGCAGCGGTGTATGAAAAAGGCGCATCCCAGCTCCAGGCGTCCGTACCCGTAAGGCGCACGCCACGCTCGAGCAGGTACATCGTCGCTTCATAGCCCATGCCGCAACCAGCGCCCAGGTAGTCGGCATTGCCGTAGCGGCTACCGGCACGCGTGTTGACGACTACGATATCCAGTGGCTGTATCTCATGGCCAATGCGCTTGAGTTCGGCTTCCACGTCCGCCGCAGTAGCGACATAGCCATCGGGAAAGTAGCGAAAGTCAAGCTTCACGCCTGGCTGAAAACACCACTCAAGCGGCACTTCGTCGATCGTGATCGATGGCCGAGAACCGCCCAGCTTGGCGTCCTGGGTTGAATGGAAGTGCCAGGGGGCATCCAGGTGTGTGCCGCTGTGCGTGGTCAACGTGACCCACTCGGCAGCAGCTGCTTCGCCATCGGGGTAGTCCTCAGGCGTCGTGCCCGGAATCATCGCCATGAACTCTGGCAGCGTATCTTGATGCTTCTGGTAGGTGATCTTGGGTGCTAGCGGTGGCGGGTCAGAGAGAACGTCGTTTTCCAAGTAGATAGAGAGATCGACAAATCGGCGGCGTGGCTTTTTCATATAAACACCTTTATTCGGGCACCACGCCCACGGCGCGCGACAGCGCCTGATGGATCTGGATCTCGGATTGATAGAACTTGTCGAGCGCTTCCAAGCTCATAGGTGCTTGTGGGTCAGTACCTTGGCTGCGCAAGAAATCCTGGACGTCAGCGTCGCCCATCGCAGCGTCGAAGGCTGCATGCAGGCGCTTGATCGCGGCGTCGGGAACCCCGCGCGGCACCAGCAGTGCACCCCACGCGGTATGCACAAATGTGCGTAGTTCAGGGGCTTGATTCTTGAGCGGCTCTACCTTTGGCAGCAGTGCGGGAGACTGGTCTGCCGTGCTGCCGAACGCGCGCAACTTGCCTGTCTTTATCAGATCGAACGCCAAGCCCCCCAGCGGCACGAACGACAGATCGATCTGAGAGCCTGCGAGGTCCTGCACTGCAGGCGGGACACCGCGGTAGGGAATATGGGACAGCTGAACGCCGCACAGGCGCGCCCATTGTGCGCCCATCAGGTGAATCATCGACCCCTGGCCGATATGGCCGAATCTCAGCGGGTTGCCCGCTTTATCCGCTTGGCGTGCCAAAGACAGCAGCTCAGCAAGACTTTTTGCCGGCAGATCAGGTCTACCGGCCAGCACATAGCTTGTGCGGCCCAGCAGACCCACTGGCCGCATCTGTTCTGGCTTGTAACGCACGCTGGCCAGCGTCGCTGGCGTGAGAATGGGCTCGGTCTGCGAGACCATGACTGCGGTCATTGCATCGGCAGGCAAATTAAGCATGCGCTGTACGCCAATCGCACCGCCAGCACCAGGAAGGTTCTCGACAATGACGGTCTGACCCAATGCGCGTTGCATCGAACCCTGAAGCTTGCGTGCGAAAACGTCGCTGGGATTTCCAGCTGGCTGGGGAACGATTATGGATACATGTCGCCCTGACTGTGCCAGTGCCATAGGCCCGGCGGTGGCCGCGGCCAATATCACCAGCAGGGATCTCCGATTCATTCCCAACGGTGCGGCTTGTTGATATTTTTCGTTCATTGCATTTCTCCTTGTATTCCTGTGGCCGTGTCAGAACCGATGGCGCACGCCCAAAGCGACGCTCGTTCCCCGTGCTTCGAGTACCTGAGATGGAGCCCCTGTCGTTTGGGTGCGTGTCTGATCACGCATCAGCACCAGATAGGCGTCGGTGCGCTTGGACAACTGATGGTCATAGCCCACGGTCAGTACTTTGCGCACGAGATTTCCACCAGCGGCAGTAGCGGGCACTGGCACCACGGCGTCACCGGTTCGGCGCGAAGCCCATCCGGCCAGCAACTGGCCTGAACCCACGGGAACGGCAGCGCTCAGCTCCCAGAGCCGATAGGAGATATCCAGTGGTTGCATAGCCGTGCCACGATTGCGTATGCCGCCAAGATGGGCAAAGAATTTGACGGCGTTGAAGTTGTAGGAGGCGGCGAGTTGCCAGGTCCGTGTGTTGTTGGGTGATGTTCCATCGGCAAACGTGAGCGGGTCGCGTTTGACGCTTTGCATTGCAAGAGAAACCGCTGCAGGGCCCTGTGCATAGGCCACACGGAGCGCATTGTTGCTACCGCCTTGTCCCTCCGAGAAGCCGTGGGCCAGAGAAGCGCTGACGCCTCTCCAGACCGGGCTGTCATAGACCAGTGAATTCGCCCAGCCTGTGCCGCCGGTCATCGGGCTGCCGATCATGGTGGTGAGGTTGAGTGGGCTAATCACGGTGGAGTCGCCAAAGGCGTTGGAGGACACGCTGTTGATGAACATCAGCGAAGTCACGTTACCGAGGCGAACGCGCCCCCACGTGGCATGCGCGAGACCGATCCATGCGGCACGGGAGAACATCGGATCGGCAGCAACATTGACCGGCGCTGGAATCGCGTCGTTGCGCCCGAAAGCTCCCGTATCGTTGCGTACGAAGGCAGACAGATCGAATGATGCAGTAAGCCCGCTTCCCAAATCCTCGGTGCCGCGGATACCCCAGTGGCTTGTCGACATGACGCCGCCGTCCACTTTCGCAGTACCGCGATCGCGTGCATTGACTCCAGCTGCTGCACCTTCGAAGCGTCCAACTGCTGCATCTATCAAGCCATAAAACTGCAGACTGGGTCCTGGTACACCTTGCGCATACACATTGGAAAGGGCCGCCGCTGCAAGCGTGGCGACCAGTGTCAGCATGGTTGCGGGGGCATGGTTGCGCATGGGCGCTGTCAAGTCGTGCAACTCAGCACTGTTTTGCATGTTTGTCTCCGTTGATGTTTTTGTATGTCGCCCGGTTCGGAACAGGCGCGACGGAGCGGATTCTGGATATTTAGCTTGTATTCCTGAAATGGATTCTTTAGATTCCAGGAATCCATTTGGTGAATATCAATGCAAACCCGGGGTGGCGAGCTGCTGGAACCGCAGCCTTGCGCTTGTGCCCAAACTTCAAGACATGCGTTTCAACAAACTCGATCTGAATCTGCTCGTTGCCCTGGATGCGCTGCTTGCTGAACGCAACATCAGCCGTGCGGGAGAACGCCTACATCTGAGCCAGCCCGCGATGAGCAATGCGCTGGCTAGGCTGCGAAATTTCTTTGGTGATGAATTGCTTGCCTCGCAAGGTCGACAGATGGTGCTCACACCGCGCGCGTTGGGGCTCATAGAGCCGGTGCGAGAGGTTCTGATGCGCATAGACAGCACGATCACCACACCACCGCTGTTTGATCCCACGGAGTCCACGCGCACCTTTGTGCTGCTGCTCTCTGACTTCACGACTGCGGTATTCATTCCTCCCCTGCTTGAGGCGCTCTACCAACAGGTACGTGGAATCGGTCTGGAGCTGCGCTCGCTCAATGACAAGCCTGCCGAGCAACTCGAGCAAGGGGACGCCGATCTGCTGATCATTCCTGAGCAGTTCGCGGCCGTGGACCATCCTCGCGCACCACTGTTCGAGGAACAGTACTTGTGCGTGACCTGGGCGAACCACAGCCGCATCAGAGAGGAACTCACGTTCAATGACTACCTCGAATGCGGACACGTCGTCGCGAACTACGCGACGGGCCAACAGCGCGCTGCGTTCGATGGCTGGTTTCTCGACCGCTTCGGCATCAATCGCAAGGTCGAGGTGTCCGCGCCCAGCATGGCGGCCCTGCCTCAGATGGTCGTCGGAACCGATCGCATCGCCACGGTGCATAGGCGGCTGGCACTGCAGGCGGAAAAAGTACTGCCAATCAAGCTCTGGCCACCGCCTCTCGAGGTACCCATGCTGGTACAGACATTGCAATGGCATCGACACCGCGATGCCGACCCCGCGCTTCAGTGGATGCGTGAACTTGCTTTTCGCGTTGGCCGTCTCATCTAAGCCCGCGATGGACGAATGTGCCGACCGAGCATCGTGACGATCGGGCGGCAGGCTGCAACATGGCCGCATCTGGGCTCCGATGCAGCGCGTCAGACGCAAGAGGTCAAGACGACATTTGCTGCAGGCATCGAAAGCTTGCTGCACGCCCTTGAGAAGGAATGTCCGACCTCGGAGCGAGCAGAAAATGATGGGGCACGGGCCAAGTCCATCGACACCTTTGCGCACATCGTCGAGGCCCTGGTCATGTCACAGGCCTGTCCCGATGATTCGCCACTTGCCGACGAAATCTTGGCTGTGTGTCGGGAGAAGATCCTTGGCGCGTTGGCGGAGCAAGAAGGCGTACCGCCTCACGCAGCGGCTCACGCTACTCAATCTGATGTGGCCTGAGCTTTAACGTTCAGCGCTTTACCGCAACCCCAAACGTCACCATCGCCATCAGCAAGCTGGTGGCGATGACAGCGCTGAATGCCAGGTAGGGTGAAAGCGGCAGTGCGGAGGTGATCGCGATGGAGATCGCCGCACAGCCCATTTGGAGGAAGCCCAGCAAAGCAGAGGCTGCCCCAGCATTTTGGCCAAACGGCTGCAGGGTCACGGCAGTTCCCAAGGGATTGATCAGGCCCATTCCAATCAGAAACACTGTCAACGCCGCCGAGAAGTAGTACACCTGCTCCGGGGCTGCCAGCAGGGTCGCACCACCGGCAAAGGCGACGGCGATGCCTGCACGGGCAGCGCGCATTGCGCCAAAGCGATGCGCAAGTCGAGGGGCGAGCAGACCAGCGCCAAAGACAACAAAGACGGTAGACGCGAAAAAAAGAGCGAGTTGCAAGGGTGAAAAACCGAACCCTTCCATCAAGATGGCCGGTGCCATTGCAAAAAACAGATACAGCGAGCCCAAGACCAAGCTGACAGACATTGCTGGTGCAATGAAACGGTGGTCAGTCAAGAGTGCTTTGTAGGTCGCAGTTACAGCACTGAGTGCCAACGGGCGGCGTAAGTCGGAACTATGCGTCTCGCCAAGCCGCGACACATAGTGGATACCTAGCAGGATGGCAAGCACCCCGATAACGCCAAAGGTTGCGCGCCAGCCCAAAACGCTATTGAAGACACCGCCAAGTAGCGGAGAAAAACCGGGTGCAGCTGCCATGGCGACCATGACCAGCGACAGCGCACGAGCGAGGGCATCGCCTTCAAACAGGTCTCGGGCAATCGCACGCGATAGGACGGACGTAGCACAAACGCCAAGGGCTTGAATCACTCGGCCGACGATGAGCTGAGGAAGGCTTGTAGCAAAGGCACATACCGCGCTACCGACCACAAACACGCACAAACCGCATACCACCAGGGGTGTGCGTCCAAAGCGATCCGACAACGGCCCCACGAAAAGCTGACCCAACGCGAAAGCCACAAAGAAGGTGCTCAGAGTGGCGCTAAGGTCTTTGACAGATGTCCCAAGCTCGGCCCCCATGGAAGGGAAGGCTGGCAGGATGATGTTGGTGGCCAACGATCCCAGCGCTGCCAGGCCCGCGAGCATCAGCAGCAACTCGCCGGACAGGGATTTCGTGGACTCAATCGGCTTGTGCATCGTCGCTCCCTTCATCGCCGTCAAGGCATTCAATGCAGGAGTCGATCAGGTCATGCAGCGCCGCCACACGTTCCGTCCCCAGCTGCGCGTTCAAAGCAAGCTGTGCAGCCTTCCAAGCCTGTTGTGCTTGTGTCTGTTTAGACACGCCGGTTTCTGTTGCGGTGACCAAACGGCTGCGTGCGTCGGCTCCAGCGCCAATCGTCAGCAAGCCCATTGCTGCCAGCGGCTGAAGATTGCGCGTCAATGTCGAGGCGTCCATCTGCATGCGCTTTGCCAGATCCACCGGCCGTATCGGCCCCAGTTTGACGACGTGGGAGAGCAGGGAGTATTGCGTGATCTTCAAGCCCACCTCCGCAAAAAAGTGGTCGTAGTGCCGCGTCACGATACGACTGAGCTGGCGCAACTTCAGGTTGGTGCAACCCTGGGGCTTGATGCTGTTCTTCATTTGATATATTGTAATTACAACTATTGCAATTACAAGTTTTAAAAAATGAAGGAGGCTGAAATGACTGTGGATCAGGTTATTGAGAGATGGCGGGCGGATGAAGTTGCAGTGCGTGCTCGTCTAAGAGCTGTGGATACTGGGCCGCACGGCAGTGTCGCTGCTCGTTCTGGCATGGAAATGTTCGAGGCCATCTTCGCGGGGGAGCTGTCCCCGGCTCCAATTGGCGAAACGCTCGACTTTGTTCCCATTCGCATGGAACCAGGGGAGGCGGTGTTTCAGGGCAGCCCAAAGCGTCGTCACTACAACCCGCTGGGCACGGTGCATGGAGGCTGGTTTGCGACCTTGCTCGACTCTGCAGTGGGTTGCGCCATTCACACGACCTTGCCGGCGGGCAAAGCCTACACCACCCTGGAGCTGAAAGTGAACATGGTGCGTGCGTTGACCGAAGGGGTGCCGTTGGTGCGTGCAGAGGGAAGGGTGATCCACGCCGGCCGACAGGTAGCTACAGCGGAGGGGCGTATCGTTGGTCCCGATGGGAAGCTGTATGCCCATGCAACCACAACCTGCTTGATCTTCGATCAGCCCATTGGCGCGAAGCCATCTTGAGTAAAGCTGACGTTTTGGCATCCAAAACGACGAACGGTGAACCTTGCATAGCGGTCGGCGCCTGCCGAATCGCGACGGGCAGCAATGGGTCGCTAGCACCAATTCGACCCAGGTAAAAGCGGTCACCACGAAATGCATGGCAGTCCAGCGACTGCCTTGAGGTTTGGAGCGGACTTCCGTGAAGTCGCGCTCCAATGACTGCTTTGGGCACTGGCACTCACCGGTATCCGTGAGTTGAGCGACTGCAGGCAGCCTCTGACAGGCACTCCGCTTTGGGTAACGAATGACAAATCACCTCAATCGGTTGAAGATGAGACCGGCTTTGGATGACCCTGAGGTCAGGTGAATTGGGGCGCTGCTGCACAAATCAAGTTTGAAGCGAGCTACCCCAAACCCTAGCGGTGGCTATACCACGGCTGCCGTCTGAGGACGGCCCAGTTCTGTAGATCGATTCAATATGGCCGCCCGGATATGCAGCTCGTTAAGAGCCGCTAACGCCACTTTCCTTTGAGATCAGCCAGAAGCATTTATGCTTTTGGCCCTCATGGCAAGACAACCCGTTAGCAAAGAACTGTGGCGACAGCTGCAGCCCCTGATCCCCGCCTTCACGCCTTCCGTCGAAGGTGGCGCACGCAAGCTCACCGTGAGCGATGAAGCAGCACTCAATGGCATTCTGTTCGTGCAGCAAACAGGCATCCCATGGAAGACTTGCCTCAGTCCTTGGGTTACGGCAGTGGTATGACCTGCTGGCGGCGCTTGCGTGACTGGAATGCCAATGGCGTTTGGCCGCGTTTGGTAGCGTTTGCACCAAGCCATGCAGGTACGTCTGCGCGAGCATGACCAGATTGATTGGAGCCGAGCCAGCATAGATGGCTCCTCGGTGCCAAGCCCCCGGGGGGCCAGGAAACGGGCCCCAACCCCACCGACAGAGGCAAGCTCGGCTCCAAACGACATATCGTCGTAGATGCCAGAGGCATCCCACTGTTGATCCTCGTCAGTGGTGCCAACAGGCATGATTCCATGATGTTCGAGAAGTGCATGGATGCGATTGCAGCCATTGCGGGCTTGCAGGGGCGGGCACGCAAGCGGCCGGCGAAGCTGCATGCGGACAAAGGCTACGATTACAAGCGCTGCCGCGCCTATCTCAGGCGACGAGGCATTGCCAGCCGGATTGCCAGGAGAGGTGTCGAGAGCAGCGAAAAGCTAGGCAAGCATCGCTGGGTTGTAGAGCGCACACATGGCTGGTTTGCAGGTTTTGGCAAGCTGCGCATCCGCTTTGAAAGGCGGCTGGATATCCACGAAGCGTTGCTGAAACTGGCCGCTGCGATCATCTGTGCACGCTTCGTGGATCGGTGGTGTTAGCCGCTCTAAGGATGGCCCCAATTCACTGCGTGTGCTGATAATCATCGCAGTGGTGCATCGCGTGCGATATTGCTGATCTGCTCAAAATCCAAATCATCCAGGGATTGTCTGACCGCCTTGATCAAAACCTGATAGTCCGTGCCGTTATCCATGGCATCAATCCAGCAGTGCAGATCGCTCCAGTTTCCTTGGTCTGCAAGCCGAGCCAATTCGCTCTTGTGCTCTCTTGGAAGAGCTTCGAGTTTATGCATGGTCTTCAGCTGATTGTATTTTTCCGATGTGGTTTGAGTTAACAAAGCCTGGAAGAGAGGGCTATCCGATACCTGCTTCACCATGAGAAAGAAAACCGCATTGGTGCCGCGCCCTGGTTGGCTGTCTATCGATAGATGGCCGTTCATTTTCTCAATGATGCGCTGCGCTATCAGAAGCCCCAGTCCTCGCTTGCTGTGGGTGCGATTCGCTGCCAGCGATTTCTGAATTCCGGCAAGGACTTTTGCATCTATGCCGGAACCGCTATCGCTAACCTCAAAGCGTAGATGCCATTGTTCTCTGCCACGGTATTGGGCGTGCAGCTTGAGGTCAATGTTTCCGTCGAATGTGAATTTCGCAGCGTTGGACAGGAGATTGAGCACCGCCTGCTGCAGGCGCTTTCCGTCCAGATAGATATGTGTGGGCAGCAGGCTCTGGATTTGCAGTGAAAAGGTATTGCGCTGGCGATGGGCCAGGGCCTGGGCGTACTTGGTCAGATCGCTCAGCAAAGAACTCAGATCCACTGATTGCTCATTCAATGCCAATGGAGGCTGCAGCTCATCTTTGGCATAGTCCACCAGCTCGTCTATCAATGCCAATTGGTAGGCTGCACTTCTTTCAATGGCTGCCAGTTTGTCCGTGTCAACCTTGTTCGGGGACTGGTGCATCAGCTGCAGATAGGCAATGATCGCAGAGACAGGTGCTCGCAAATCATGACTGACATAGGCGAGCAGTTCTTTTTGTTCCAGCGAACGTTGCTCTGCTTGTTCTAGAGCCTCTTTGAGCGCGCTGGTTTTGTGCTCGACCTCTTGTTCCAGGCGCTCTTGCTGCTGGCTTTGCCATTGCAGCAATGTGAGCTGCGCCTGATGCCTTTGATGGGAATATTGATAGGCCGAGCTGGTGATAATGAAAAGGCCGATCGTCAGGGCGGGCAGCACAAGCACATATTGCTCGAGAAGCTGAACCACTGAGATATTGGGCACAAGCAGTGCGGCGGCGCGTAGCAATGCACCGAATGCCAGGACAGAGACCAGCAGCAAGGCAGTCATGCCCCCTGGCCCCCCATTGCGATAGTAGATATATGTGCAAGCCAGAATCGTGAGCAGACTAAACAGTGCGACGATGATGCCGGTAAGTGCGAACCACTCATAAGGTCCAAATAGTGCACCGATCAGAACAACGCTTTCCAGGACAGCGATGAGCTTGAGCAGGAGTATTCCGGATGAGGGCAGATAGTTTTGCGCTTTTTCCAGGCGCGCCCGCAGATACAGCAATAGGCTCAGTACGATGCCAGCCACCAGAACATGATGGGAGCGGTAACCCCACTCTGTGCTGCTGGGCCAAAGTATGATTTGTGCATAGCCGCGATAGGTCGCTTCGTAGAGTGCAGCCAGCAGCAGCCCCAATGTTTGCCATTCCATCATGGGGGTGCGCAGAATTCTCCACAGTGCTGCGGAATACACTACGAAAACAAGGATGCTCCCGATCAGCAGTCCACTGAATAGCGCATAGTCCCGCTCCATCATGTGCCATTGATCCACGGTATGCAGTGCGACGTCCAGCTTGCTGGATGCGTAACTATTGACGTGAACCAGTACGCGTACGCTCTCTCCTGGAGCGAGATTGATGGCAATCTGAGGTACTCGGGTCAGCGATTGGTTGGGGTCGCTGATTCCAGCCAGCATTCGACTTGCGCGAACCTGGCCCTCCCGCATGCGCAGGACATAAAAATTCACATGTTGCAGCCAACATGCCCCCAAAGCCAGTTGCACTGCTTGAGGGCTTTCTAGATCGTTGTGCAGTGTCATCCTGAGCCACAGATGACGCATATCGAATCGCCCATCAAGCGTCTTGGCTGTGACAGTGCGAAATCCATCAATCTCACCATTAGGAAGGGCTGCCACGTTCAGCGGCGCTTCGTTTGGTGAACCTCGTTCCCAGACTTCAACCGTGTTATCCAGGACCTTGAGGCCGAGAATCACATCGCTGATCTGAATGCTTGGCGGGGAGGACACTTCAATCGCCTTCGCATCAATCGCCCAGCACAGCAGCATGCTGCACAGCAGATGGATGCAGCCAGATACGCATCGCCTCATGGCTTCTGACCCAGGCAGGAGCGCCGAAAAGCGGATGGGGTGCAGCCAAAGTAGGCATGAAAAGCGGAGGAGAAATTCGCTGCGCTGGAGAATCCTATGGCTGCGGCCACTTCTTCTATATGCATGGCGGAGCTGGCAAGCATGCGTTTGGCCTCGTGAAGGCGAGCCTCGCGAATGAATTTGTAAACCGTGTTGCCCGTGTGAGTCTGAAAGACCCTTGTCAAGCGCTTTTCATTGGTGCCTAGTTGGGTTGCCAATTCAGGCAGGGGCGGAACCTTGGACAAGTCGGAAAGGACCAACTGCTGCGCAGCCCGCAGCAAGGTCAGATTGTGAACAGCGCTCAGTGTGCTCGATAGTCTTGCTGGCTCAGAATCCTGCGCTGGAGGTTCTGGTGAAGTGCATGCATCTTGGTCTGGTTTTCCTTGGCGTTGCGTCAAAGCCAGATGGATTTCCACACGCGCAAGAACCTCATTGATGTCGAACGGCTTTTGGATGTAGTCCACGGCGCCCAGCTGCAATCCCTTGAGACGCTCCTGGGGTGAAGCGCAAGAAGTCACAAAAATCACAGGGATGTCTGCCGTGGAAGGGTCAGCCTTCAGTAGCCTGCAGGCGGTAAATCCATCGACATCGCCCATGTTTACGTCCAGAAGGATTAATTCAAATTGCTGAGTGGTGGCGCGGCGATAGCCTTGCATGCCGTCCATGGCGACGGAAAGACGATAGCCATTGCTTTTGAGCAATTCCAGCAGGATCTTGAGTTCAGCCACGTTGTCGTCGATGACGAGAATTCTTTCCCCGGAGGGGCCTGCAGGCGACCAGTAAGACACAGCAACAATCCGAGGTTAGATGGTTATGTTGAAAACCTCGGGATTGTGAAGTTGATCTTTAACGAGGTGTTACGTTTCGAGGGTTTGGATGACGCAGATGCACAGAATCTGACGTTTGTTTACAAGTTTTTCCGGAATACAAAAGCAATTTCCTGTTTTTAAAAATTGGCGCGATGCGGCGAATCTCTGTCATCAGAAAAATTGACATTTTTTTGAGTGTTTGTCTGGTGGGAAGACGGAATGTTCGCTTTTGCAAAAGCGTTCCAGATCGCTAGCTCCTAGCATTCGCAGGCGTTTGGCATTGAGCACCCCGGAGTAGAGGGTTCAGAGTTTTGCCAAGGTCAGGAATCAAGGAGCAGTTCATGGAAGCCGTATATAAATCGGGTGGAAAAATCGTCCTTGCGCAGCAAGGACTGGTCTTAGACAAGCCTTCTGCAGTCATCCTCAAAGTTGCACCGGAACAGATCGCCAAATCAGTGCGTGTCGGTAATGATCTGGTGTTGACGCTGGTCGATGGAGAGCAAATCCATGTGAACGGATTCTTCACGGCATATGCAGAGGACGGGCGCAATGATCTGGTCTTGGAAGACCAGCACGGGGTGCTCTGGTGGGGACAATATGGAAAGGCCTGGGAAGGCTTCGAGTTCACCGAGATCGAATCGGATGAGCCTGCCGCACCGTGGTTGCCTTGGCTTCTGGGGCTGGCCTTGGGTGGGCTGGCTGCGTCGAGCGGCGGGGGCGGCGGCAAGAATATCGACCATCCTCCTGAGGCTGCCGATCCCCATGTGGGTTTGCGTCACCTTGCCTCAGACCCTGTGCCCGGGCAGGAATTCAGCAATGGCGGCAACACGGTTTCGGTACGTGAAGATCAGCCGTTCAACGGCAAGATCACCGGTCAGGACAAGGACGGTGACCCACTGACCTACGAGCTGGGCACTCCGCCCGCTCACGGAACCGTGGTCGTGACACCGGACGGCAAGTACACCTACATCCCCAACAAGGACTGGAGCGGCCCGGGCACGGACGAGTTCACGGTGATCGTGGACGATGGCAAGGGCGGCAAGACCACGACCACGGTGACCGTGAACGTCACGCCCGAGCAGGATGCGTTCGACGACCGGGCGAGCACGGGCTTTGAGAAGTCCGTCACCATCGATGTGCTGGGCAACGACGACTTCGAAGGCAGCAACGTCAAGATCACCCACGTCAACGGCAGCGCCATTGCCGAAGGCCAGACCGTGACCGTGACCGATGGCAGCGTCAAGCTGGAGGGCGGCCAACTGGTGTTCACGCCCGATGCGGGCTTCAACGGCGACGCCCGGTTCAGCTACACGGCGCAGACCGACGGCGGCACGCCCGAGACGGCGGATGTCATCGTGACGGTGGCAGCCAACCAGTTGCCCGAGACGACCGATCCCAACGAAGGCCTTAACCCCGGCGACCCTGGCTACATCCCCGGCCAGAGCTTCACGCCTGGCGGCGGCTACACCGTCACCGTGGGCGAGGATCAGCGCTTCAACGGCAAGATCACGGGCGAGGACAAGGACGGTGACCCACTGACCTACGAGCTGGGCACTCCGCCCGCTCACGGCACCGTGACTATCGACAAGCACACCGGCAAGTACCTCTACACGCCCCACCAGGACTGGAGCGGCCCGGGCACGGACGAGTTCACGGTGATCGTGGACGACGGCAAGGGCGGCAAGACCTCGACCACGGTGACCGTGAGCGTCACGCCCGAGCAGGATGCGTTTGACGACCGGGCGAGCACGGGCTTTGAGAAGTCCGTCACCATTGACGTGCTGGGCAACGACGACTTCGAAGGCAGCAACGTCAAGATCACCCACGTCAACGGCAGCGCCATTGCCGAAGGCCAGACCGTGACCGTGGCCGATGGCAGCGTCAAGCTGGTGGGCGGCCAACTGGTGTTCACGCCCGATGCGGGTTTCAACGGCGACGCCCGGTTCAGCTACACGGCGCAGACCGACGGCGGCACGCCCGAGACGGCGGATGTCACCGTGACGGTGAGCCAGCCACCGGTGTTTGTCGATCCAAGCGATCCTGGCGAACCGCCGGTGACCAGCTATGCCTTTGAATACGAAGAGAACAGCCCCGTTGGCAAGTGGCTGGGTCAGGTAAAGGCCAATGATGCCGACAGCACATCGGTGACCTACAGCATCGATCCGGCCAGCGATCCCGATGGCTGGTATGCGATTGATGCTACGACTGGGGAGATCACGCTGACGGCGGCTGGAGCGGCGTCGCAAGCCAATGATTTCGAGCAAGGCAGCAATAGCCAGACGATCACGGTGGTGGCGACCGATAGCGAGGGAGGCAAGACCGAGGTCGCTGTCACGCTCAATGAAAAGGACCTGAACGACAACGCCCCTGTGTTGGTGATGGACCCCGAAGACAAGGTGTTGCATGTTGCGGAGGAGGCCCTGGTCGGAGGCATCAAGGATGACCCGGGCAGCACGACCACAGCCACGGGCAAGATCAGCTTTACCGATGCGGATAAGACACCGGACATCAACACCTTTTCGCTGGAGATGCAAGGCCCTGCGGACGGCAGCATCACTTCGGGCGGCGTGGCGGTGACCTGGAGCTGGGATGCTGGCAGCAGCACGCTGACCGGCATGGCCGGTGCCAAGGAGGTCATGACCGTCAAGGTCGGAGCCCTGACCGAGGTTGGTGGCCGGTACGAGGCAAGTTATACGGTCACTCTCAAGGGCCCCGTGGATCATGCAGTCGGCCGTGGTGCAAACACGCTGGACCTGGACTTCAAGGCCATCGTTCACGATGGCAAGCAGAGCAGCCAAATCGGGTTTGTCGTGGAGGTCAAGGATGATGTCCCGGCACTTGCCGATGATGCAGAGCTGGTGATCAACCTCGCCAAGCTGCAGACCAATGTGATGATCGTGCTGGACCTGTCAGGCAGCATGGCCTGGGATAGCAACGGCAAGGTACTGCCTGGCGGTGGCTCCAACGCGAACAGTCGACTGAGCCTAGCCAAGAAAGCGCTTGAAGCCCTGATCAACAAGTACGAAGAGTACGGCGATGTGGCGGTCAAGCTGGTGACTTTCAACGGCTCCACCGCCAATGCCCATGCCACCTGGATGAGTGCCGCGACGGCCATCGCTATCATCAATGGCCTGACAGCGACTGGCGGTACGCCCTATAAAGCCGCCCTCAACGCGGCGATGGGTACCAATGGCTTTGCCGACAATGTGGGCAAGCTGACCGGGGAGGGGGTGCAGAATGTTTCGTACTTCATCACCGATGGTGTGCCTACCTTGGGCCAAGGCGTCAACCCAAGACTGCAGGCTCAGTGGGAAGACTTTCTGACGACTCACCACATCAACTCCGTGGGGGTGGGCTTTGGCGGTATCAAGACGGGCGATATCCCGAATATTGACCCGATCGCCTACAACGGCCCAGCTGGAGTGGAGAACGCCGTGGTCCTGGCCAATTCGGCGGCGGAGCTCAACTCCACGCTGCAGGACCTGATCCAGTTACCCAGGCTGGAGGGCTCGTTGCGCGGCGAACTCGACAGCGCCGTGGAAGGCTATGGTGCAGACGGTGGTTTTATCAATGTGCTGGAGGTCGACGGCGTCTCCTATACCTACCTGCCCGGGCAGGCGCTGCAGGTGGCGGGCAACCCGGCTTCGGGAACCTACACCTATGACGCCGCCAAGCACCTCATCACCATCAAGACAGCTGCAGGTGGCTCGTTGACCGTGGAGTTCGATACGGGCAAGTTCATCTATGAGGGCAAGGCGCTGGCTTCCTACTGGGATCGCTTTGGCTACACCATCCAGGACGGAGATGGCGACCAGGCATCGACCGTCAAGGATGTGAAGGTGGTCTACGACGGTGGCGATCCCGGCCCCAAGCCTGCGTATGCGTCGCCGTTGCTGGCCATGAGCCTCGACCCGGAGCAGCTCGATGCTCTGCATGAGGGTGCGGAGGAGCCTGCTGCTACGGCGTTGCCTGCGCTGCACGATGTGCTGCAGTCCAAGGACGAGGCCGCCGGCGACATCGACGGACTGGGTTCGGTGCAAGCTCCTGCAGCCGCTGTTGCTCCTGTCGCTGCGTCACAGGATCTTGCCTTGTATATGCCAGATCCTTTGCCAGAGGAAGAGCTGCACCAGCCGGTGCATGCCTGATGCTCTTCAAACTTGATAGCTGTTAGCGCATGAAGCACGGCGTTTTTAGTATTAAAAATGCTGGAAGTGCCGTGTCTAATGAAAAGTCAGCTATTTAAGTAAGAGCAAGCAAGAAAAAACAAATAAGCTGTGTCGCTGGCTGGAGGCCGCGATGCAGAACGGTGGTCGCGCCATGGAGCTGCGATGCCAAGCTGTGAAATGGCGATGGATATGTCGATCAAGTCCAAACTTCCTCTGGTTTTCGTGCAGCAGGTTGCCGCAGCGGTCGCACTTGCCTGTGCCGTGGGAGGCGCCCATGCAGCTGCCGCTGGAGGCCAAGCCATGGATATGCGTGCAGCGGTGCAAGCTGCTGTGGCATGGCACCCCGCCGTGCGCACGGCGCAGAGGCAACTGCAGGGAGCCGATGAGGGCGTGGCTTCGGCCCGCGCCGGTTATTACCCGCAGGTCAAGGGCGGGGTGGGGGCGCAGGTAAACAACCGCGATGTCTACCCCTATACCTCGCGGCGCGTGTATGACGCCAGCGTTTCGGTGTCGCAGATGCTGTATGACTTCGGCAAGGTGGACAGCGCCGTGAAGCAGGCTGAGGCCGGCATTGAGCTTGCCCAGGCGCAGGTGTATCTGTCCACCGACGATGTGGCGCGCGAGGCTGCGCAAGCCTGGGTGGAGCTGCGTCGCCAGCAGGCCATGGTGGCGATTGCCAAAAGTCAGCTCGAAGGCGTGGGGGCGCTGGCGGAGCTGGCCTGGGAGCGACAGGTCAAAGGTGCCAGCACCCGTTCCGACTTTATGCAGGCGCAATCGCGCAGGGATGGTGCACGCGGCCAGTTGATCAATTACGAGGCGCAGGCGCGCCGCTGGCAGGCGCGGCTGATGACTCTGACCGGGATGCAGACGCCCCCCACCCTGAGTGCAGGAAGGGGAGGTATGCCGGATGCCCTGCCCCAGGCCTGCACTGCTGCGCAGCTGCTGCCCACGGCGACGGTGCGCCGAGCTCAGGGGCAGCGGGCGTTGGCCCTGGCCGAGTTGAAGGCCGCTGACGCACAACTGATGCCCACGCTATCGGTGGATGGATCGGCCTCGCGCGGGCTTACCGCAGCATCGCGCCCGGCCGGCTACCCGGATCTGGATATGCGCGTGATGTTCAATGTATCGGCGCCGCTGTTCGAGGGAGGGCGCAACCAGGCCCGCCAGCGCGCAGCAGGGCACGCGCTGGAGGCTGCGGACGCGGCTGTGGCCAATGCCGAGTTCCAGGCTCGGCAGTCGCTGCGTGATGCACAGGACCAGAGCCAGGGTTTAGGGGAGCGCCAGCCGGTGGTGGACGAGCGTATCGCCAGCATCCGCATCACGCGTGACCTGTACCGTGAGCAATACCTGCAATTGGGCACGCGCTCGCTGCTGGATCTGCTCAATGCCGAGCAGGAATACCACGGCGCACGTTTCGAGCAGGTGGACAACGCTCATGACCTGCTGCGGCTGGCTGTGGAGTGCTGGTACCAGAGCGGACGGTTGGCGGATGAGTTCTCGCTCGATACGCGGCTCCGGGATGTGAGCCAAGGAGTGATGCGATGAACGGGACGAAGAATCAGGGCCATCGGAAGCAGGCAGATTCCGGGCCGCTGCCGCTATTCATGCAGGGTTGGATGGAAGCGATACTGGCAGTGGCCGCGAACTATCAGATCGACACCTCGCGTGAACGCCTGCGCGTGGATGCGGCCTGGGCGGCTGGTGGCGATCTGTCGGCCGACGATCTACGTCAATGCATACGTCAGATGGCCAGGCAGGCGGGGTTGATCGTGACCGAGGTGGCTCCAGATCTGAAACGGCTCACGGCCTGGCGTCTGCCCCTGGTCTTGCAGCTGCGCGGCGGGCAGGTGGCTGTCATCACGGCACTGGCCGATGATGGCCTGCGCCTGCTGCTGAGCGGCGATGAGGGCGGTGAGAGCACATACACGCTGGCCGAGTTGCAGCCCGAATTGGAGGTGATGGCGGTGCTGCGCCCGCTGCGGTCGACCCCCGATTCGCGCGTGGACGGCTACCTGCGCCCGGTGGAGAGCCATTGGTTGCGCGACATTGTGTTTGCCGACCTGAGACCCTACGGCCACATTCTGTTGGCCTCGTTCATCACCAATCTGATGGCCTTGGGCGGCATTCTGTTTTCCATGCAGGTTTATGACCGCGTGGTGCCGTCCCAGTCCGAGCCTACGCTGTACGTGCTGTTTGGCGGAGTGTTGCTGTCCATCGTATTTGCCTGGGCCATGCGCGCTGCGCGCATGCACATTACCGACATGCTGGGCAAGCGTGCAGATCTGCGCATTTCGGACCGCGTCTTCGGACATGCGCTGCGAGTGAAGAACAGCGCCCGTCCACGTGCCACGGGCACTTTCGTGGCTCAGATCCGTGAACTGGAGCCAGTGCGCGAGATGCTGACCTCCACCACGGCTGCTGCGGTGGCCGACCTGCCTTTCTTTGTGCTGTTCTGCCTCATCTTCTGGATGATCGCAGGCGCATTGGTCTGGGTGCCGTTGGCGGCGTTCGTCCTGCTGCTGGCGCCCAGCCTGTTGGCGCAAAAGCGCCTGCGCAACCTGGCCCAGGCCAGCATGCGCGAATCGGCGCTACGCAACGCGATGCTGGTGGAGACCGTGCAGGGCATCGAGGACATCAAGCTGCTGCAGGCCGAGCCGCGCTTTCAGAATCAGTGGAACCACTTCAACGCAGTGAATGCGGAGGCAGGACTGAAGCTGCGAGCGCTTCTGCATGGTCTGAGCAACTGGATGCAGACGGTGCAGGGCAGCGCTTTCGCTTTTGTGGTGTTCTTTGGCGCACCCCAGGTGATGCGCGGCGAGATGAGCACCGGCGTGCTGGTTGCATCCTCCATCCTGGTCAGCCGCATGCTGGCTCCCTTGTCCAGCGTGACCGGCGTGCTCAACCGCTGGCAGCAGGCCAGGATGGCCAGTGACGGACTGGATCAGCTCATGCGCCTGCCCGTGGATCACGCGGAGGACGGCAGCCGCATCCACCGCCCCGTCATTGAAGGGCGATACGATTTCAGCGACGCCGTGTTCAGCTATGACGGCAAGACCCCCGCGCTTCAGGTCAGGCAACTGCAGATCGCGGCCGGTGAGCGCATCGCCATCCTGGGGCGCAACGGCGCGGGCAAGTCGACGCTGCTGCAGGCTCTGTCGGGTCTGATTGAACCGATGGCCGGACGGGTGCTGCTGGACGGCGTGGCCTTGGCCCACATTGACCCGGCCGACCTGCGCCGTGACGTGAGCTTGCTGACGCAGAATGCGCGTCTGTTCTATGGTTCCCTGCGCGAGAACCTGCTGCTGGGCGCGCCCCATGCAAGCGATGGGGAGCTGATGATCGCGTTGCTGGATGCCGGCGCCTGGTCCTTTGTACAGACCTTGCCCACCGGCTTGGATCACATGGTGATGGAGGGGGGGATGGGCCTTTCGGGAGGGCAGCGTCAGGGTCTGTTGCTGGCACGCCTGCTGTTGCGCCAGCCGCGGGTGCTGTTGCTGGATGAGCCTACAGCGGCGCTGGACGATGTGGCCGAGCGCGATGTGATCGCGCGGTTACGCAAGCTTGCGCCGGGGCGCACCCTGGTTGTGGCAACGCACCGGCCTGCTGTGCTGCAGGTGGTGGACAAGATCATCGTGGTCGATAAAGGCCAGGTGGTGCTGCAGGGCGCGCGAGATGAAGTTCTCGGGCGCCTGAATGGCTCAGCCCAGCCGGCAGCCTCGCCGCAGAGTGTTCGCGTCGTGCAGAGCGCACGCATGAAGGTGGCCGTGCAGCCGCAGACAAGGCTGTCCTCTGTGGAGGAGGGGCAGAAATGACACAGACAAGCAATTCCGTCGGGGCATTCGCGACAGCCGCCGAAGCTGCTCCAGTGCGCACGCCATCACCCGAGCTTTCGGCCGCGCCAGCGCGTCTGCGTGGCGCCATGCCGGACATAGGCGACTTTGACGAGGTGCGCGCAAGCCGCTCGGATCGCGTGGTGTGGTGGGTCACAGCCTTCGTGCTGGCCTTTCTGGCCTGGGCTTGGTTCTTCGAGATCGACGAGGTATCCAACGGCGGCGGCAAGGTGATTCCATCCTCGCGCGAGCAGCGCATCCAGTCTCTTGAGGGCGGCATTCTGGCCGAGCTTCTGGTGCGAGAGGGAGACATCGTGGAAAAGGGCCAGGTGCTGGCCAAGCTGGAGCCTACACGCGGAGAATCCAGCGTGGAGGAAACGGCTGCCCGCTACCGAGCCGCCCTGGCTGCCAGCGTACGCTTGCGTGCCGAGGTCGAGGGGCAGGGCAGCCTGCAGTTTCCGCAGGAGCTGCAGGCCCATGAGCAGCTCAAAGCGTCGGAGAGCGCGCTGTTCCGTTCGCGCCGTGCGGCGCTGAACGACACCGTGGCAGGCCTGAGTCAGGCACTGGCGTTGGTGCGCAAGGAGCTGGGCATCACCCAGTCGCTGCAGGCCAGCGGTGCGGCCAGCAGCGTCGAGCTCATCCGCCTGCAGCGCCAGGGAGCGGAGCTGGAGCTGAAGATTGCCGAGGCGCGCTCCGGCTATATGGTGCGCAGCCGCGAGGAGTTGGCCAAGGCGGATGCAGAGGCGAAGTCCCTGTCCTCGGTGGTGCGAGGGCGTGCGGATTCGCTGGAGCGCCTGACACTGCAGTCGCCAGTGCGGGGCGTGGTCAAGAGCCTGCAGGTCACGACCATTGGCGGCGTGGTACCTCCCAACGGTCTGCTGATGGCGTTGGTGCCTCTGGATGACCAGTTGCTGGTGGAGGCCCATATCTCGCCGCGCGATATCGCCTTCATTCGTCCCGGGCAGGAGGCGCTGGTCAAGGTCACCGCATACGACTACGCGGTCTATGGCGGCCTCAAAGGGCAGGTGGTGACGATTGCCCCGGATACCCAACGTGACGAGGTCAAGCCCGAAATCGTCTATTACCCGGTCCTGGTGCGCACCGACTCGGACGTTCTGGTGAACAAGGCCGGCCAGCGCATGCCGATTGTGCCGGGCATGGTGGCAGCTACCGATATCCGCACGGGCCGCAAAACCGTCTGGAACTATTTGACCAAGCCGCTGAACAAGGCGCGCGAGGCCTTGCGCGAGCGCTGAAGCCCCGCAATGCGGGATTCTATTTTGATGAAAGAGGATGCCATGAGCATGATTGAATCTACCTTCCGCCTTTCCACTCTGGTGCTGGCAGCAGCTTGCATCGCCTTGCCTGCAGCGGCACGTGGCAACCCGGAGGATGCCGTCAGCAATCCCGACAAGCTGCAGTATTCCGACGTCAAGGTGGGTTACGCAGACATGAAGCCGGACTTTGCCCGCGATGGCGTGCTGGCTGAGCAGTTGGGCGGCATCCGCTCTATTCAGCCCGGAATGGCTCAGGAGAAGGTGCTGCAGACGCTGGGAGAGCCCTTGGCGCGAACAGCCGGATCCAAGGGGCAGGAGTGGGACTACAACTTCAAGCTGCGTCAACCGCAATCGGGCAACCTGCTGGTGTGCCAGTACAAGGTCGTGTTCGACGAGGTCAAGGAGGTACGCGAGTCTGTCTGGCGTCGCCAGCAGTGCCAGCAACTGGCGCAGCGCTGAGGCGCTGCTGCAGCGTCTTCAGCTCGGCCGGCACCTGGGCAATGGCTGTTCGGCAGGTGGGCATATGCCCAGGTATGCGATCCGTACAACGCTCCATCGGGCCAGGCCTGCAGGAGTGGAGTGCCTTGTTGCTTTGAAGACGTCATGAGCGATGGGCGCATGATCGTTGGCAACGTTTGCACGTGAATCGCGTTTTGCCGGTTGCCGAGCATCAGCCGGCGCAGCCTTGCTTCAGTCCTGTGAGGACTGGCTGCGCTGGCACGGCACACCGCAGAAGGCCTGGGAGTCATGGTTCTGGCAGCCCACAGAACCAGGATGAAGTCAGGGTCGCCATTGTCCATCCGCTGCATTGGAAAAGCCGTTTCGCTGCACATGGTGGACCAGAAAATCAAGAAATATCCGGGTCTTGAGAGGCAGGTGCGTGCGGTGCGGGTAATAGGCATAAAAGCCCGGAAAGCTGGCCCAATAGGGCTTCAGCACCTCAACCAGCTGGCCGGCATGGAAGGCGCCGCGCATGGATTCGCGCCAGCCGGTAATCAGACCGACGCCATCAAGGGCCGCGCGCATGGCCGTGTCGCCATGATTGACGGTCAGCGGTCCGCTCACGGCACGTTCGCACAGTTTGCCGTCGATATTGAATTCCCATTTGTAGACGGCGCCGCTGCTGCTCATGCGGTAGTTGATGCATTGATGATGCTCCAACTCATCAGGGTGTTGTGGAACGCCATGTGCCTGGAGGTAGGCGGGGGACGCGCCAAAGCTCATGGTCAGGTCCTGCGTGAGCGGCATGGCCACCATATCGCCCTCCAGCGATTCGCCATTGCGTATGCCAATGTCGAAGCCTTCGCGCACGATGTCCACAAAGCCATCGTCATAGACCAGCTCGACATGAATGTGCGGATGGTGTGCAAAGAATTCTGCGAGCATGGGTTCGACCAGCACCTTGCCTGCAGGGTGGGAGATGGTAAGGCGCAAGGTGCCGCCTTCTACGCCGGCCTGGAGTTGAAGGTCCTCGGTCGCCTCGCGCAGGTTGGCGAGAGCCGGTGAGATGCGCTCCAGATAGATTCTTCCTGCCTCCGTCAGATTGACGCTGCGCGTTGTCCGATCGAACAAGCGCACATCCAGGCGGGTTTCCAGCTTTTTGATGGTTTGGGACAGGGCGGCAGGCGTGACTCCGATGGCATGGGCTGCATAGGTCAGGCTGCGATGCTGGGCCACCTGCTCAAAGGCTGCCAGATAGGCAAGTATTTCGGGCTTCATGCCATCTATTTTTAAGTAAAGCTTAATAACATAGATAGATTGCTTGGCTTTTTCTTTTGCATTGACTGACGCACACTGCCTCTGCTTCGCGCGACTCCCACAAGCTCGCGCGGTAGCTTCCGTGTTGAAAAGCAAGAAAGAAAGCACCCCATGCCTGTCAAATTCACTCTCAACGGCAAGCCAGTATCGGCCGATGTGGATCCTTCAACGCCCATCCTCTGGACCTTGCGTGACACGCTGGGCATGACCGGGACCAAGTTTGGTTGCGGCATGGCCATGTGCGGCGCTTGCACCGTGCATCTGAACGGCCAGGCCATACGATCGTGCATCACGCCCGTCTCGGCGGCGCAGGGGCAGAAGGTCACCACCATCGAAGCGCAGGCCGCAGACAAGGTGGGCAAGGCTGTTGAGGATGCATGGGTGCGCCACGACGTGGCTCAATGCGGCTATTGCCAAAGTGGGCAGATCATGAGTGCCACCGCGCTGCTCAGCAGCAATCGCCGACCCAGCGATGCTGATATCGATGCTGCCATGGCGGGCAATATCTGCCGCTGCGGAACCTATGCACGCATCCGTGCAGCCATCCACGATGCGGCCAAAGACCTGTCGGCCTGAAGAATAAGGAGTACATCCCATGCCTATTCCTCAGCATTTTTTTGCAGATCTGCCCAAAGGTCTGCGCGCGCTCGCAGCTGACACGCTGGATACTGGCTCGAAGCTTGAGCGGCGCGAGTTTCTCAAGTTGGCGACGGCCTCGGGTTTTGCGCTGGGCATATTCCCCGCCGCTGCAACGGCCCAGACGAGGGGCGATGAGCAGGTTGCTGCCAGCGCGCTCAAACCCACCCAGCAGCCCTCGGCTTTCGTGAAGATCGGTCGTGATGGTGTGGTGACGATCACGATCAACCGACTGGAATTTGGCCAGGGTGTGCAAACCGGCCTGCCCATGGTGCTGGCCGAAGAGCTGGACGCCGACTGGTCCAAGGTGCAGGGCGTGCACGGCAATGCCGATCCCGCCTATGTGGACCCGGTCATGGGGATGCACTTGACGGGCGGCTCCACCGCCATCAAGAACTCCTATGTCCAGTACCGGGAGCTGGGCGCGCGCACCCGCGCCATGCTGCTTGCCACGGCGGCCAGGCGTTGGGGCGTGGACCCACAGTCCTTGCGCACGCAGGCAGGGCAGGTGATCGGCCCCAAGGGCAGGAAACTGGGCTACGGCGAGCTGGCCGATGAAGCCATGAAGATGCCGGTCCCGCAGCAGGTGGTGCTCAAGGACGCCAAGGACTTTCGCATCATCGGCCGAGCCACGGGACGGCTCGATGCACGCGCCAAGTCCAGCGGCAGGCAGTCCTACGGCATTGACATGCATCTGCCTGGAATGCTGACTGCGGTGGTGGCGCATCCGCCGGTGTATGGCAGCAAGATCCAGTCGGTGGACGATGCGGCAGCCAAGGCCATCAAGGGCGTGCGCGCGGTACTGCGTGTGCCCAGCGTGTGGGGCGGCGAGCTGGTTGCGGTGCTGGCCGATGGCTACTGGCCTGCCAAGCAAGGACGCGATGCCTTGAAAGTCCAGTGGGACAGCAGCGCTGTAGGCAAAGTCGATTCGGTGCAGCAACTGGCCCAGTATCGTGAACTTGCCAAGCGGCCGGGCGCGCCGAAGTTTGATGCCGATGTTTCGGCGCTGGGCGGCGCAGCGCACAAAATCAGCGCTGAATATGTGTTTCCCTATCTTGCCCACACTCCGATGGAGCCGCTGAACTGCACGGTACGTGTGACAGGAGCCGGAAAGGACGCCAGGGTCGAGCTTTGGCTGGGTACGCAGGCTCCGGGCTGGGAAGTGGCAACGGCTGCGCGCGTGCTCGGCGTGACCCCTCAGAATGTCCGCGTCAATGTGCAGATGGCGGGCGGTGGCTTCGGACGCCGTGCCAATCCGCGCAGCGACTATGTGGCCGAAGCCTGCGAGATTGCCAAGGCCGCCCGAGCTTCTGGTATCGACGCGCCGGTGCGCATGATCTGGAGCCGCGAGGACGATGTCAAGGGAGGCTATTACAGGCCCATGCATGTACATCGTGCCGAGATAGGTTTTGACGAGAAGGGGCGGGTGCTTGCCTGGGACCATGTGATCGTGGGCCAGTCGCTTGCCAAGGGCACGGCGTTTGAAGGTTTCATGCTCAAGAACGGCGTGGATACCACCACGGTTGAAGGCATGAAGGAGCCCTATGACCTGCCGATGCGACTGTCGGTTCATCATCCCGAGCTCAATGCACCGGTGCTTTGGTGGCGTAGCGTGGGATCTACCCACACTGCCTATGTGATGGAGACCCTGATTGACGAGATTGCCCGGGCCGTCAAAAAGGATCCTGTCGCGTATAGGCTGGAGCAGTTTGGCGAGCGCCATCCGCGCCATAAGGCTGCACTGCAGCTGGCGGTGGAAAAGTCGGGCTACGGAAAGCGGCAGCTGGCCGAGGGCAGGGCCTGGGGTGTGGCCGTGCATCAGTCTTTCGACTCGGTGGTCGCCTATGTGGTGGAGGCATCCGTGACTGAGGGCGCTCCCAAGCTGCATGCAGTCACCGCAGGCGTGCACTGCAATCTTGCGGTCAACCCTCGCAGCGTGGAGGCGCAGGTGCAAGGCGGAGCCTTGATGGGCCTTGGCATGTGCTTGCCCGGCGCTGCGATCACATTCAAGGATGGTCAGGTGGAGCAGGGCAATTTCAATGACTACACCGTGGCCCGCTTGACGGACATGCCTGCGATCACGGTGCATATTGTGCCCAGTGCCGATGCCCCAACCGGCATGGGTGAGCCAGGTGTGCCGCCGCTGGCGCCGGCCTTTGCCAATGCCATTGCCAGGCTGAGCGGCCATACACCGCGCGAGCTTCCATTTCCCAAGGCCTAGGAGCGTCAGGGCAAGGACCGGCATCACTCAAAAAGCTCTCGCTGAGAGGATGTCAGGGTGGTGAAGTCCTCGCCCAGAGGAAACAGGATCGAGTCGGCGATCGGCTTGATCTGTTTCGCCAGATAGTGCTCGTAGTCGATGCGCGAGCGGCGGATTTCCAGGGGCTCGGGGCCATTTTTGGTCATGAGGTACTGGATCCAGCCGCCGTTCTGGTATTGCCGGGGCCTGCCCATGCGGTCGTTGTACTCATCCGCGATGCGAGCGGCACGCACCTGCGGCGGCACGTTGCTCACATAGGCATCCAGGCGGTGTCGCAGGCGTTTGCGGTAGATGAGCAGCTCATCCTTCCTGCCCGCCAGCGTCGCCTGGGCGTACTCGATGACGAACTCGCGGTAAGGAGCGCCCTGGAAGACGCGGGAGAGCAAGCCCTCCTGGAACTGTCTTGCCAGCAGCGTCCAGTCGCTGCGTGCCATCTCCAGGCCCCGATAGATCATCGTCTCTTTGCCGTCCAGGTCGATGCTCAGGCCGGCGTAGCGCTTCTTGCTGCCAATGTCCGAGCCCCGGATGGTGGGCATGAAGAACTTCTTGTAGTGCGTGTCGAACTCGATTTCGAGAAAACTCTCAAGGTCCTGTTCCTGCCGCAAGGTTTGCGTCCACCAGGCGTTGATGTCTCTGGCCAGCTCCGCCGCGACGGCGTGTGCCTCCTCGTTGCTATGGGTGCGCTTGAGCCAGATGAAGATGGAGTCCGTGTCCCCGTAGATGACTTCGTATCCGCGTTGCTCGACCAGATCCCGGGTGAGCTTCACCATCTCATGGCCGCGCAAGGTAATGGCCGAAATCAGCTTGGGATTGAAGAAGCGGCACTCCGAAGCGCCCAGCACTCCCGCGAACGAATTCATCACCAGCTTGAGGGCCTGGGACAAGGGCTCGTTCTTGGCGCGTTTGGCCTCATCGCGGGCTCGCCACAGCCGGGTCACGATTTCCGGCAGAGCATGCTTCTCGCGCGAGAAGCGCGTGCTCAAGGGGCCCTTGATGAGTCCTTGGGAATCGCGGGCATGCAAGCCTTCGGTCAGGCCCACAGGATCCACGAGAAAGGTTCGGATGATGGAGGGATAGAGGCTTTTGTAGTCCAGAACCACCACGGAGTCGTAGAAGCCGGGCTTGGAGTCCAGCACATAGCCGCCCGGGGAGGACTTGCCCTGGATATCGCCCACATTGGGGGCCACGTAGCCCAGGCGATGCATGCGCGGCAGATAGTGGTGGCTGAACGAGGCGATGGAGCCGCCGAAGTGATCGAGCTGCAGGCCTGTGGCGTGGGCTCGCTCCATGGCAAACTGCAGCAGCTTCGCCTTTTCGAAGATGCGCAGAACCAGTTCGCAGTCGCGCAGGTTGTAGCTGGCGAGCGCAGGCTTGTCCTGCTGGTAGCGCCGCTCTATCTCGGCCATCTTGTCGTACTCGTCTCCGATCTCCTTTCCTTCGCCCAGGAGCTCCTGCGAGACGTTCTCGAGGCTGAAGGAGGAAAAGCTCCAGACGGCGGCCCTGAGGGCCTCGATGCCGTCGATCACCGCGCGGCCCGGCATGGGAGCGAAAAGATAGCCTTGCTTGCCTGGGTGGGTGCGCCACGCGATGGGCGTTCGTTCACGCCCCGGCAGCAAAGGGATTCCGCAGTCGTCCGCCGTCTTTTGCAATACGCGCAGGTCGAACTGAATGACGTTCCAGCCAACGATGACATCCGGGTCGTTGCGCGCAAACCAGTCATTGAGCTGCTTGATCATCTCCTGGCGGCTGGAGCAATACACCAGTGCAAAGCCCGTCGTCGGCTCAGGCTCGGAAGAGGGCTGCCCGAGCATGAACACCACGCGCTCGGCCATGCCGTCCAGTGCGATCGAATACAGATCCTGGTGCTGGCTTGTCTCGATGTCCAGCGACACCACTTTGAGTGTCGGCCTGAAATCCGGTGCGGGAACCAGCCTGCAGTCCAGCAGCGCGGCATTTTTTTCTGTGCGGCCACCCTGCACAGTGACGCCTGCAGTGATGAAGCGCTCCATCAAATAGCGTTCATGTGGCCGGACATCGGCCTCCAGAAGAGGAATGTCTTTTTGCTGGAGAGTGCGTTCAAGCCGCCGCAATTGGCGGAAGTTTTTCGCATAGATACCCAGTACCGGCTCTTGCTGAAAACTTCTCAGCGAGAGGTCCCGCAGCTCGACTCCCGGCAGGGTTGAAAGCTGTGCATCCACCGCGGCTCTGTGCCGGGACTCGACGAAAGCCACTGAAGTCTGGGCGGTCAAAAGCACCTTCAGTGGGCCGTCATCCGTGGCCAGCCAGTATTCAAACTCGGCGCCCGCCGGCGTATCCCGCCAATTGCGGGTAAGAATGAATCCCTGGCGTTCTGGAGATGACACGAAAGATGAAGTAAGGCGAGTGTGACTGCCTTGAACCGGAGTTCAAGGCCCTGATCGGGTGCGGCGGCATGAGCTTGCTGGGCCAGTCATCTGTTTTACAGAGGCACCGGCGAAATGATACTCAGCAATCAGGGTCAGGTCTTGCAACAGAGCTGCGTTGGCCGCTGCAATTCGGACAAGTCGTTCTGTCTGAGAAGCCGACAGACCCCGAAGCCACCGAATCATGCATCCATGCATGGTCGGCAGGTATCCGGAAACCGGCTTCATCCGGAGTTTAGGAACGTCGTTAATCCATATGCTCATCCAGGTCCAGCAGGGTGGCGGCCAGCACCTGGGTGCCGGCCAGGACCTGACCGGGGGAAGCCCACTCCACAGCGCTATGGCTGCGTCCTTCAAGACAGGGGATGAAGATCATCCCCGAGTGCCCCGCATGGGCAAGGTACATGGCATCGTGGCCGGCTCCGCTCGGCATGCGCCGACAGCCCAGCCCCAGCCGTCGCGCAGCTCGCTCCACGGCAGCCGTAATCTGCGGCGCGCAGGGGACAGGGTCCACGTGGGTGCGAGGCTCCACCCTCCAGTGCACGCCCAGTCGCTCGATAGCCGGGCCGCAGCGCCGCGCCAGTATTTCCCAGAACTCCTGCAGCAAGGGGGCATGGTTGCTGCGCACTTCCAGCATCATGTCCACCTGGCCAGGCACGGTATTGCTGGCGTTGGGCGAGACGTTCAAGCGACCTACCGTGGCAACCACATAGTGAGTGGTGCTGCGGCTCCACTGCAATGCCAGGCGCTGGGCCTGGCGAATCACTATGGCCGCTGCCACAAGAGCATCGCCGCGTTCGTGCATGGGCGTGGTCCCCGCATGGTCGGGCCGACCGTCGAAGTACAACTGGGCACGGCGTATGCCCACGATGTCGGTCACGGCGCCTATGGCCAGGCCTTCACGTTCCAGCATGGGTCCCTGTTCAATGTGCAGTTCTACAAAGGCGGCAAAGCCTTGCTGGCGGCGGTCGGCTTCGGACAGCTCCTCAGGGCGGGCACCCAGGCGCTGCAGGGCCTGGCCCAGGGTGTCGCCCTGGCCGTCACTGGCAGCGAGCATGTCTGCGCTGAGCTGGCCGGCCATGGCGCGGCTGCCGACACAGGAGATTCCGTAGTCACTGGGCTCTTCGCAGAGGAAGTCGATCACCTCGAAGGGGTGCTTCAGCGTGATGTCCGCCTCCTGCAGTGCATGCGCCACTTCAAGGCCCGCCAGCACACCCAGAATGCCGTCGAAGCGTCCACCGGCGTTCACGGTGTCGGTGTGCGAGCCCGTGGCCAGGGGCTTCAGGTCGTCGCTCCGACCGGGGCGGCGACCGATGAGGTTGCCGGCCGCATCCAGGCGAACCTGCAGGCCAGCGGCTTCGAGCTCTTCACGTAGCCAGGCACGTGCGGCCTGGTACTCCGGACTGAAGGCGCGGCGGGTCCAGGGCATATCAGGGCGGGTGAATCTGGCAAGGTCTTCGAGCCGGCGCCACAGGCGGTCGCCGTCAATTGGTGGCAAAGCCAGGGCAAGCCGAGGGGAGGAGGTGGAAGCGTTCTGCATGGAGTAATCTTCGCCCGAGATTTACCAACAAGGAATCTTTTGATGCTTATGCAAGGTATTAGTGAAACTTTGGCTAATGCCCCTGCTTTGACGCTGCTCAGAAGCTTTTGTCTGGTCGTTCAGGAGCGCAGCTTTTCGCAGGCGGCAGAGCTGTTGCAGCTGTCCCAGCCGGCGGTCAGCCTGCAAGTGCGGCAACTGGAGCGTCAACTCGGTACACGTCTCATCGAACGCGTGGGGCGGCGTGCTGTACCGACGGCGGCGGGTCAGACCTTGCTTGAGCAGCTGCCTGCCGTGACCGTGGCGCTGGAGGGACTGGCACATGCGCTGAGTGCGCATGCGCGAGAGGTCAGCGGGCAGGTGCGTATAGGCACGGGCCTGACGGTGTGTCTCTATCTGCTTCCCGCCGTGCTGCGCCAGATACGGGCCAGCCATCCAGGCATCGATATCGTGGTGGTCACGGGCAATACCGAGGAGTGCGTAAAGCGCGTGGAGGACAACAGCCTGGATCTTGCCCTGGTCACCTTGCCGGTCAGTCGCCGGGCCTTGCTGGCCACACCTGTGCTGCAGGATGACCTGGTAGCCGTAGCTCGCCCGGAGATGCTGATGTCGAGTGATGCGGTTGCTGCGCGGGAGTTGAGGTCCCTGCCTCAGCTCGCCCTGCAGAAGTCAGCCAGCACGCGCGGGGTGGTCGATGCCTGGCTGCGCCGTGCTGGCGAACTCCCGCATCCTCAGATGGAGCTGGACAGTGTCGAAGCGCTCAAGGAGATGGCAGCCATAGGTCTGGGTTATGCCGTGATTCCGCGCATGGCCATGCAGGGTCGGGGAGCTCGCGATGACCTGGTGTCACGCCCTCTGACGCCCAGATTGCAACGAACACTGGCGATGGTGTTGCGCAAGGACAAGCCGCTGAGTCGTCCCCTGTCCATGGTGTGCCAGAGTATTCAGGAGCATTGTGCGCAGTGGCTGAAGCAAGCCAAGACGTGTGGCTAGCTCAAGCGGCACCACAATGGTCGAGTCTGCCCTGGCTGCAAAAGCGTGGCCGAGTGCGGATCTGCGCTGTCGCGCCTGCATGGATGCCGTCGATTCGGTAGCGAGTCATGACCCATGGACGGGGTTCAAGCGCCGGGCAGCCACATGCGTGCCTTGAGGTTCTCGAATACCTGGCGTGTGATCGGATTGACTACATGGCTGCGTATATAGAGCTTGTAGACCAGATCCGGCAGCGGTGGCATGCCGTCGCCACTGCCTAGTACGCGCAGTCCGGGGTCCAGTTGTTCCACTCCGCGTGCGGTGACTCCCAGATCGGCGCGCAAGGCTGCGCGTATGCCCACCAGGCTGGTACAGGTATGGCGCGGTGTCCAGCCGATATCGGCGGCATCCAGTGCATCGCAGGCCAGGCGGCGAAAAATGCTGGGCCCGCTCGCCAGTACCAGCGGCACCGGCTTTCCGGGATCGTGCACATAGTTCGCGCCACACAACCAGACCGTGGGGCTGGAGCGGAGTGCGAAGCTCTCGAATGTGGTGTCGTCGCGATTGGAGATCACCAGATCCAGTTCCCCTTGCTTCAGGGACTCCATCAGGAAGGGACTGCGTTCCATGTGGATGTCAATCTGCACACCGGGAAACTTCAGGGCAATCTCTTTCAACACCGGAGGAAGCATGGTGTCTGCAACGTCATGCGGCGCGCCTATCCGCACCAGACCCTCCAGATGGTGATGCCTGAGGCTGCTGATCGCTTCGTCATGGATGGCCAACATGCGTTGGGCATAGCCGAGCAGACGCTGGCCGTGTTCGGTCAAACGTTTCTGGCGCCCCTGCTTTTCAAAGAGTGTGTGTCCAACCTTGTCTTCCAGGCGCTGCATTTGCTGGGTGATTGCCGATTGCGTGCATCCCAGCTGCACGGCAGCGGCAGCGAAGCTCTGCTGACGGGCGATGGTTGCCAGCGTGCGCAGCTGGTCCAGATCCAGTGTGTCCATATATAAGATTTTCTTAAGTATATGGTTGAGTTTATGGGATTGTTTACGTTAGAGTGGCCCGCTACATTGGTTGTCATTCAACCAAGGAGTCTGCTTTGTCCACGATGAAAGAACAACGTAACAGTGCTGTCCAGACGGCAATTTGGCAATGAAGAGCGCTATCGGCAATGATTCTGCGTCGCGTCAAAGTCTTGAGGAAGTTCTTGCGCAGCTAATGGAATTGGCCGGGCAAAAGCAGCTCTGGGGGGGGTGAGGATTTTCCTGCTCCCGAAGAAGGTGAACATCAGGCCCGCTACCTGATTGCCGAAGATGCAGACCAGAGCTACGCGCTGTACCTGAACGTGATGCGTCCAGGCAAGCGCATCGTGCCGCACAACCATACGACCTGGGCCTGTATTGCAGCGGTGGAGGGCACGGAGCACAACCGTGTCTACGAACGTACCGACGATGGATCGGTTCAGGGCAAGGCCACGCTTGAGGAAGTCGATCTGGTGGTCGTGCAGCCCGGCCACGGCATTGCCCTGATGCCCGAGGACATTCACTCCGTGGAAATCCAGGGCGAGCAGGTCATCCGTCATCTGCATATGTATGGCAGGGCGCTGGAGACCCTGAATGCCAGAACCAGCTACGACCTGCAGGCAGGCACCTGCCAGACCATGTCCATCGGTGTTCAGACGCGCCGCTGATGCGCTGCTAGGCCGCTAGGCCTTATCCCTCTTTGCCTTGCAACGCGCTCCCTGAAGCGCGTGGGCGCAGCTTTGCCTGAAATTCGCGAACTCAACTGTTATGACTCAATTCGCCAACGCCTCAACCCTCAAGTCCTGGCTCCACGACGGCCAGGAAATCGCCGTACTGGATGTTCGTGAGCATGGCCAGTACGGCGAAGCACATTTGTTCTACGGTACACCCTTGCCTTTCAGCCGCCTTGAGATCGATGCGCCGCGCCTGGTGCCACGCAAGACCGTGCGCGTGGTGGTTTATGACGGTGGAGGGGTCGATACGGAAAGCGTCGCCCTGCGAGCGGCGCAGCGCTTGCAGGATCTGGGCTATACCGATGTCCATGTGCTGGAAGGCGGCACGAAAGCCTGGCAGGCTGCGGGCTATGTGCTGTTCGCCGGTGTGAACCTCCCCTCCAAAACCTTTGGTGAGCTGGTGGAGCACGCCTATGGAACGCCGCGCATCACGGCGCAGCAGCTGGCTGCCAAGCAGGCCTCGCGAGAGCCGCTCGTCATTCTCGATGGTCGGCCGGTGTCCGAGTTTCACAAGATGAACATACCCGGTGCCATATGCTGCCCCAACGGCGAACTGGCCTACCGTATCCGTTCCCTGGTGCCTGACGACAGCACGCCAGTCATCATCAACTGTGCCGGGCGTACGCGCTCTATCCTGGGTGCCCAGACCTTGATCAATCTGGGGATCTCCAACCCTGTCTATGCCCTGGAAAACGGCACTCAAGGCTGGTATCTGAACGATCTGCCACTGGAGCATGGCGGCAAAAGCCGCTACGCCGACGATTCTGGCAGCGGCATTCTGCAATCCCAGGCACAAGAGCTGGCGCAGCGTTTTGAAGTGCCTTTCGTGAGCGCACAGAAGGTTGCGCAATGGGCTGCGGATGGCGACAGAAGCCTGTTTCTCTGCGATGTACGTACGCCGGAGGAGTTTGCCGCCGGAAGTCTGCCAGGCGCGCAGCACACTCCCGGGGGGCAACTGGTCCAGGCCGGCGACCAGTTCATCGGGGTACGCGGAGCCCGACTGGTGCTTTTCGATAGCGATGGCATACGCGCTGCAGTGATCGCCAGCTGGCTGCGCCAGATGGGGCAAGACGCGTGCGTGCTGATCGACGGCCTGCATAGTGGCCTGAGGCTGGAGAGCGCCTCCGGTCTTGCTGCACCGGAACTGCCCTTGGTGACGGTCGCCGAGCTGCGGTCCCTCCTTGAGCGCGACGAAGTCCTGCTGGTTGACCTGCGGCCAAGCATGAAATATCGCGCGGCACATATCCCGGGTGCGCTCTGGTCGATTCGTTCGCGCCTGGCCCGGAACTTGCGTGATGAAACGCGTGCCATCGTGCTGGTGGCGGATGAGCCGGCGCTGGCGCAATGGGCATCGCTGGAGCTGCCGAAGCCCGCAGCACTGCTGCAAGGCGGAATGGCCGCGTGGCAGCAAGCCGGCTTGCCGCTGGAAGCCAGTGCCGACATTCCCCCGGACCATGATTGCATTGACTACCTGTTCTTCGTACATGACCGTCATGACGGAAACAAGGATGCCGCTCGTCGTTACCTGGCATGGGAAACCGGACTGGTTCAGCAACTCGATGCACAGGAACTGGCCGCATTTCATCTGCCCGTTCCTGCTGTCCCGCTTTCCAGCGCCGTCTGATTGCTCCGTCTGATTGCGCCAACCGCTTCACCCTACGAAAGAAAATCATGCTTGCTATTCGTTCTCTGGCTGTTGTTCTCATGGGCACCGTGCTTGTTGCGCAGGTGCATGCGCAAACCTTGGCGCAGCGCAATGGCTTTCCCAGCCAGCCGATCCGCTTTGTCTCGCCTTTTCCTCCCGGCGGTGGCAACGATGCAACCACACGCTGGGTCACCACTCGTCTGCCAGAGCTCACCGGACAGCCGGCGGTTGTCGAAAACAAGGGGGGAGCGGGCGGCAATATAGGTGCCAAAGCCGTGACCGAAGCCAAGGCCGACGGATACACGCTGCTGACGGGGCAGGTTTCGCTGATGGCAGTGAACCCCACTCTGTACAGAGCGCCGGGCTTTGATCCGCTCAAGAACTTCATTCCTGTCACTCAGGTCAATGCGGCGCCTCTTGCGATCGTGGTTGCCGCTGGATCGCCTCTCAAAAGCTTTGCCGATCTGGCGGCAAAGTCCAAGGCCGAACCCGGCAAGATCACCTATGCCACGCTAGGCAACGGCACTTTGTCGCACCTGGTTGGCGTGGTTCTGGGCAAGGAAAGCAATGTGTCCATGACGCATGTGCCCTATAAGGGCGCTGGTCCGGCCATCAATGACTTGCTGGGCCAGCAGGTCGATGTGCTGATCACCTCGACCTCCTCGGTGGCGGGCATGATTCAGGGTGGTCAGATACGTGCCCTGGCAGTGACCAGCCCGCGTAGGGTAGGTGTATTCGGCAAGGTGCCGACGCTGGAGGAGTTGGGCTACAAGAACACCACCTTTGAAGACTGGTACGGTTTTTTTGCACCCGCAGGAACTCCGCCGGAGCGTGTTGCCTATCTGAACGAAGCGATTGTCAAGACGCTGCACAAACCGGAGGTCAGCAAATTGGTCACCGATGGCGGCAGTGAAGTGGTTGCGAGCACTCCCGAGGCTTTTGCTGCTCAGCTCAATAGCGACATCAAGCGCTGGAGCTACGTGGTCAAACTGTCCGGCGCCAAGCTGGATTGATGAGGAGTTCAGGGCATCACCATGACGACCAAAGACCGGCAAGCTTCGAGTGAAGGCCTGGGCACGCGGCTGGCCCACATGGGCAGGTCACCTGCCTATGAGGGTGGCTCGGCCATCAATCCGCCCATTGTTCGGGCCAGTACGGTGGTGTTTGAGAACACCCATCAGCAACGTGAAATGCGTACCCGGCGCGGGCAAGAGCGCATCTTCAGCTACGGTGCGCGCGGCACTCCCACCAGCTTTGCCCTGGAAGATGCGGTCAGTGAGCTTGAGGGAGCCTATCGCACGCGCCTTCTGCCCACGGGGCTCGCCGCAGCAGGCATGGCCTTGCTCAGCTACCTCAAGCCGGGCGATCATGTTCTCATTACGGACAGTGCCTATCAGCCTGTGCGGCACCTGACCGAGCAGTTCCTGCAACCCTACGGCATCGAATACAGTTTTTTTGCTGCCGATGGCAGCGACGCAGCCGCCAAAATGCGGCCAAACACTCGAATGCTGTATGCCGAGTGCCCAGGCTCGCTGGTGTACGAAATGTGCGACCTGCCTGCGCTTGCTGCCATGGCCCACGCGCACGGCGCGCTGGTGGCGGTCGATAACACCTGGGGATCCGGGGTGCAGTATCGCCCTCTGACGCTGGGAGCAGATATCTCCATCATGGCTGCAACCAAATATCTGTCAGGACATTCGGACGTCATGATGGGTACGGTTGCCACCACGCAGGCTGCCTGGGAGCCATTGGCCAGTCGATGCGACGCCTTCGGCATGAGTGTCAGCCCCGATGATGCATGGCTGGTTCTGCGCGGCTTGCGCACCTTGTCGGCAAGATTGCGCATGCATGAAGAACATGCTTTGACGGTGGTCCGCTGGCTGCAACAGCTGCCGGCAGTGCAAACCGTTTTCTGCCCGGCACTTCCTGCTCACCAGGGACATGAGCTGTGGCTGAGGGATTGCTCAGGTACCAACGGCCTGATCTCCTTCGAGCTCCAACCCTGCATTCCCGCCGAAGCCGTGGACCGTTTCATCGACAATCTGCAGCTGTTTGGGCTGGGGGCTTCATGGGGAGGCTATGAAAGCCTGGTCATCGCCGCAAACATGACACAGGCACGAAGCGTAACGGACTGGAGCCAGCGTGGTTCGGTGGTACGGCTGCATATCGGCCTGGAAGACCCGCAGGATCTCATCGCGGATCTGGCCCAGGCGATGGAGGGCTCGGGAATCAACGGGCTGGTCACGAAGCCTCGGATCTCGTGCTGAGTCCATGAAGGCTCTGCGGAGAGCCTTCATGCAAGTCTGGTGCCGGATTGGGGCGGATAAGCAGGATGTCGCGTTCCCAAAAAGGCTGTGCCTGGAGCCACGAGCCAAGCCAGCTCCCGAATGGAGCATGCGGCCGGATACTGGGCATCTTCAAGAAGCATGGCAGCGGTGAACACAGCGCACATGAATGCCCACTCCGGCTCAACATGCTCAAAGGCAAGAATCTCTAGGGGCTGTCGCAGCATCGTTGAAACGCACCTTCCTGGTGCAAAGAAAGCAGGGCCTGGCAAGAGTGCATCTGTAGGACGAAATACCTGATTTCAGTGATTGCTGTTGTGATTTTTGCTGGGTAGTATTGTGGACACATTTTTTGACAATTAAGACTTATGCATACTTTTTTAAGTTTTGCGCATGAGTTTTGCTTGGGTCTTGTTGTCAAACCGTCTTTGCCATCACCTCCTTGCAGATATGAACGCCCTTGCTCACCGCCGGCCCGAGAATCATTTTCGTGGCCGTGTCCGGCTCACGGCCTTGCTAGGCTCGGCCATCTGGCTCACCGGTTGCGCCAATCTGACCGGCCAGGCACTTTCCACGGAAGAAATTCAGTCGCAGGTTCGGGCCGATCGGCAGAGTCTTGGCAAGGACGTGGCTGCAGTGACCGGGCCGGTGAGCCTTGAAGAGGCCATTGCGCGGGCCATCAAATACAACGCGGCCCAGCGCCTGCGCGGCATGGAAGAGGCAGTGGCCCAGGGCACGGCCAATGTTGCCAGGTTCGACATGCTGCCCAAGCTGGTGGCTTCGGCCGGCTACCGCTATCGCGACAAGGACCTGATCAGCCGCAGCACGGACTCGGTCACGGGCGCGCCTTCCCTGGCCCATCCCTATATCTCCTCGGATCGTGAATCGACACTGACATCGCTGAGCTTCTCCTGGAGCCTGCTGGACTTCGGTCAAAGCTATTACGCCGCACGCCAGCATGCCGACCGCGCCCAGATCGCTGCCGAGCGCCGCCGCAAGGCCATACACACGCTGATCCAGGATGTGCGCATCGCCTACTGGCGTGTGGCTGCGGCCCAGGCGCTGGAGTCTTCTCTGCAGACCGCAGGCCAGGATGCAGACAAAGCCCTGGAAGACTCACGCAAGGTCGAGGCGGAAAAACTGCGATCCCCCATGGAGCCGCTGCGCTATCAGCGCCAGTTGCTGGAGAACATCCGCCTGCTGGAGGCCATTCAGCAGGAGCTGTCCTCCTCGCGCATCGAACTGGCTTCGTTGATGGGCGTGTCTCCTGCCGAGCTGAACCAGCCGCTGCGCGTGATCGAGCCTGCAGCCTCGAATGCCCAGCGCTGGCTGGAGCAGCCCGTGGACAAGCTGGAAGACCGGGCCCTGCTGCTGAACCCGGATCTGCGCGAGAGCCTGTACAACGCCCGTATCGCCAATGAAGAGACCAAGCGCGTCATGCTGCGCATGTTCCCCGGCCTTTCCTTCAACTACGGTGTCAACAAGAGCAGCGACAGCTATCTGATCAACGACCGCTGGCAGGATGCCGGCCTGCAGATCTCCTTCAATCTGCTGGGACTGCTGTCCCTGCCTGCACAGCGTCAGCTGGCCGATGCGGGTGTCCAGCTGGCCGATCAGCGTCGTCTGGCTACCCAGATGGCGGTATTGACACAGCTGCATGTAGCCCGTTTGCAATTTGCGAACGCCGTGCGCCAGTATGAAAGAGCACAGACCATTGCCTCCGTGGACCAGCGCCTGTCCGAGCATGTGAACAACCAGGTGCAGGCCGACAAGCTCAACGCCCTCGAGCGCGTCTCCCAGCAGACCACCACCATTCTTTCCGTGCTGCGCCGCTATCAGGCCCAGTCCAATATGCAGGCCGCCAGCTCACGTCTGCAAGCGACTCTGGGCATGGAGCCCGTGATCGAAGGCTCGGACAGCATGCCCTTGCCTGAACTCACGCAGGCGGTGGGCAAATCGCTGCAAAGCTGGGACGCAGGTCAATTCCAATGAAGTCTTGCGTGTCTCCCTTGATGTTGGGTCTGGCGCTGGGCCTGCCTCTGGGCGCTTGGGCCCAGACCGGCCCGGCAGCCCACAGTCTTCCCAGGACTCAGACCTCCCTGCCCAGCGTTCTGGATCAGCGCGAGATCCGTGCCCAGCTCGCACCGCGCCGCTACACCACCTTGGCGGCAGAGATAGGCGCCAAGGTACAGCGCCTGCCCGTGGTGGAGGGCGGTGCCTTTCGCCAGGGGCAACTGCTGGTGCAGTTTGACTGCAGCCTGCCGCAAGCCCAGCTGAACAAGGCCCAGGCGGGCGTGGATGCCACCGAGAAGACCTG
The DNA here is from genome assembly GCF_000739375.1 of Comamonas testosteroni TK102. NCBI lineage: Bacteria > Pseudomonadati > Pseudomonadota > Betaproteobacteria > Burkholderiales > Comamonadaceae > Comamonas > Comamonas testosteroni. Next base: position 2,072,178 of record NZ_CP006704.1, read on the forward strand.
GAAGGCCAACCAGCGCCTGGCGGAGCTGAACTCTGTTGGCAAGGTGGAATTGGATATCTCCCAGGCTGAATGGAACAAGGCCAGGGCCGAAGTGGCAGCCAACCGCAGCCTGCTGAGCAAATGCCAGATCACTGCGCCCTATGCGGGGCGGGTGGCCGAGCAGAAGATTCGTGAGCAGCAATATGCGCAGCCGGGCCAGGCGCTGCTGGACATTCTGGACGACTCCGCGCTGGAGCTGGAGTTTCTGGTGCCATCGCGCTGGCTCAGCTGGCTGCATTCGGGCTCGGAATTCCAGGTGCGCATTGACGAAACCGGCAAAACCTACCCTGCCAAGGTGCAGCGCCTGGCCGCGCGGGTGGACCCGGTGAGCCAGTCCGTGAAGGTCAATGCGGCCATCCACGGAAAGTTCACCGAGCTGATCGCCGGCATGAGCGGGCAGGTGCTGCTGGTACCACCCTCGACCGGCAAGCCCTAGGCATTCAAATACAAGAGCATGTTGCGCATGCCGTTAAAAGGTTTCAGATCAAATTCATGCTGAAGTCTATATATAGAAATCGCAACATGCTCATATTTTTATAGTCCGATAGCAAGAGACCGACGGCTCCCGGAAGAGGGCAAGCCGGCGGTCTGAACCTGCAAGGCAGGCAAGCGCCATGCCACCTTCACTCAGGAAGGACACTTTGATGACCCGCAAATCCCGCCAACTCTGGAACCGTCTGACACAGGCCATGACGGCGCAGGCAGTGAAGACCGATGTCCCTCAGTCGCTGCGGCCGGCATCTGCCGTACGCCCGCTGGCGCTGGAGCAGCGCTTTATGTTTGATGGTGCGGCTGCGGTGGATGTGGCGCATGCGGCCACGGACGCTGCGGTGCCGGGTGGGGCGGAGCACGCGGTGGATACGGCCAGCGCACTGCGGCATGCACTGACCGCAGAAGCACAGAGAGCTGCCGAGGGTTCCCCATGGGCGCCACAACGCCAGGAAGTGGTGTTCATTGATGGGCAGGTCAGCAATGTCGGTGAGTTGCTCACAGGACTCTCCGCCAATGCCGAGGTGGTTATCCTCGATCCGAACAAGGACGGTCTGCAGCAGATCGCGGCCTACCTGCAAGGCCGTGAAGGGCTCGACGCCATCCACCTGTTGTCCCACGGGGCCGACGGTACCGTGCAGCTGGGCAACGTCTGGCTGGCCAGCAACAACCTGGCCGAACACCGCGCAGCGCTGGAAAGCATCGGTGCCGCGCTCAAGGCTGACGGCGACCTGATGCTCTACGGCTGCCGCGTCGGCGACAGCAGCAAGGGCCAGGCGTTTATCGATGACCTGGCAAGCATCACCGGCGCCGATGTGGCGGCCTCCTCGGACGATACCGGGGCCGCGGCGCTAGGCGGCAACTGGACGCTGGAGCGCAGCAGCGGCGTGATCGAAACGGCCACCCTGACGGTGGATGCGTACGACGGTCTGCTGGTGACCACCTGGATCACCGGGAATGCCCCGCTGGGCTCCTCGACCATTGGCGCGGCCGGTCGTGTGGTGGTTGGCGACTTCGACGGCGACGGCGATACCGACATTCTTTATCAGACCGGTGCCAATGGCAGCCCCTGGGCTTATTCGCGGAGCAACGGCAATGGAACCTTTACCCAACTGACATTGGCGCAATCGCCGTTTGCCGGGTTAGCGCTGCCGGACCATACCAATTCCAACTACTTCTTTGGCGATTTCGATGGCGATGGTGATATCGATGTGCTGGTCGGGGTGAACGGCACCACCGGGATGTTCCTGCGCAACGACAATGGTGTTTTCAGCAGCCAATCCAGTGCGAGCTTTCCGCAGCCCGCTGTCGGCTCTCGCATGGTAGTGGGTGATTTCGACAACGATGGTGATACCGACATCCTTTATCAGACGGGCGGCTCTGGCAGTGCCTGGGCCTACGCCCGCAGCGAAGGCGGTGGCAACTTCACGATTCTGACTCAGGGGACTTCGCCTTTCGCCGGGCTGACACTTCCGGACCACGGGGGCAACAACTATTACGTTGCCGATTTCGACGGCGATGGTGACCTGGACATCCTGGCCGCGGTCAGCGGAGCCACCGGCACCTTCCTGCGCAACAATGGCAGCAGCTTCAGTAGCGGCTCCACTACCACCTTCCCCGCGGCCGCCGCCAACGGACGCCTGCTGGTCGGCGACTTCGACGGCGATGGCGACGCCGACATTCTCTACCAGACCGGTGCCAACGGTACTGCCTTCCAATATGCACGTAGCAATGGTGATGGCACCTTCACCATCCTGACCCTCGCGAACTCACCCTTGGCAGGCGTGCCCCTGGTCGACCACACCGGCGCGAACTATCGCGTCGGCGACTTCGACGGCGATGGTGACCTCGATATCTTCTCGGCCACCAACTCTAGCTCGGGCAATTTTTATGTGCAGAACGGCTCGCCGCCCGAGGTCACGGCGTCCACCCCGAGCGACAATGCCACCGGTGTCAGCCGGACCGCCAATATCGTGCTGACCTTCAGCGAGTCCGTCACCAAGGGCACCGGCAACCTCTACATCGTGCGGACCTCGGACAACGTGATAGTCGAAACCATCCCGGTCGGCAGTACGCAGATCGTGGGTTCCGGCACCACCTGGACCATCGATCCGTCGATCACCCTGGCCGCTGGCACTTCCTATGCCCTCCGTGCCGACGCCAAGACCTTCGTCGATGCCGACGGCATTGTCTTCAAGGGTATCCAGAACAACACCACGCTGAACTTCGCCACCGCGGCCAACGCCGCGCCGGTAATCGCCAACCTCAACGGCGACGCCGTCAGCTACACCGAAGGCAGCACTGGCACGCGGCTCGATGCCAGCGGCAATGCCACCGTCACCGATGCCGACACCACCCTGTTCACCGGGGGCAAAGTCACTGCGTCGATCACCAGCAACGGTGTGTCTGGTGAAGACGTCCTGTTTGTCTTCAACGAGGGCACAGGCCCCACGCAGATCAGCGTCTCTAGCAGCAACATCTCCTATGGCGGCGTCCAGATCGGCACCTTCACCGGTGGCACAGCGGGCAGCCCGCTGGTGATCACCCTCAACGGTGCCGCGGACGCCACTGCCGTCACTGCACTGGTGCGCAACCTGACCTACCGCAACACCAACGATGCCGACATTGCCACGCCGGCGCGCACCGTGCAGGTCACCATCAGCGATGGCACCGGCGCCACCAGCGCTGCGGCCTCGGTCACCGTAGGCATCAACGCGGTCAACGACGCACCGAACCTGACCGCCACCGGCGCCAATCCGACCTTCACCGAGAACGGAGCGGCGGCGGTGCTCTTCAGTGGCACCGCCATCAGTACCATCGAAGCGGGGCAGACCATCACCGGGCTGATCGTGCAGGTCAGCAACCTGGCCGATGGAAGCCTGGAAAAGCTTGTCATCGACGGCACCACGGTCACCCTGACCAACCTGACCTCGGTAACCACGGGGACCAATGGCCTGAGCGTGTCGGTTGCCGTTTCCGGCAGTACCGCCACCGTGACCATCACCCATTCCGGGCTGTCCACGACGCTGGCGCAGACCATCGTCAACAACATCGCCTACCGCAACGACAGCGAGAGCCCGCAGGGCGCTTCGCGCACCACCACCCTGACCGCCGTTCGCGACAGCGGCGACGTCGCCAACGGCGGGACTGAAATCGGCATGTTGTCGATTGCCAGCGTGGTGACCCTGGTGTCGGTGAACGATGCTCCGACCCTGGCCGGTGGGCCTTATGTCCTGCCTGGCACGAACGAAGACACCACCTCCACTGGAACCTCGATAGCCACGATGCTGGCCGGCCTCACCTACGGCGACCTGGACACCGGCGCCCAGAAAGGTATCGCGGTGACCGCGGTCAGCGGCAGCGGCTCTTGGCAGTACTCCACCAATGGAGTCACCGGCTGGACCAACTTCGGCACGGTGTCCACCGGAGCCTCGTTGCTGCTGGCGCAAACCACGTACGTGCGCTTTGTCCCCGGCGGCGCCAACGGCGAAACCGCGACCCTGACGTTCCGCGCCTGGGACCAGACCAGTGGTCTGGCGTCCTCCAGTGCCGTGCCGCGCACCGCCGACACCAGTGTCTCCGGCGGCAGCACCGCGTTCTCCTCGGGCACCGCCTCGGCCTCGCTCACCGTCACCGATGTCAATGACGCGCCGGTGCTCACCCCTGCCGCGCCGACCCTGCCAGGCCTGACCGACGGCGCGATCAACAACAGCGGCGTCCTGGTCGGTTCGCTGTATGGCGGCAACTACACCGACGTCGATACCGGCGCCCTGAAAGGCATCGCCATCACCAGCCTGAACAGCGGCAGCGGCACCTGGCAGTACAGCCTCGACGGCACCACCTGGAGCAACGTCGGCACCGTGTCGGCGAGCAGCGCGCTGCTGCTGCGTGCCAGCGATCACGTGCGCTTCGTGCCGGACGGCATCAACGGCACCACCGCCAGTGTCACCTTCCGCGCCTGGGACCAGACCGGCGCCAGCGCCGGACAACAGGGCACCAAGGTCGATGCCTCCGCTGCCGGCGGCACCACCGCGTTCTCCACGGCACTGGACACGGCCAGCGTGACCGTGACCGCGGTCAACGATGCGCCGACCATGACCTCCAGTTCCGGCACCGTGTCCTGGGCCGAAGGTAACAACACCACGTCCACGCCGGTGGTCATCGACTCCGGCGTGACCATCGCCGACCCGGATGGTCCGGACCTGAGCCAGGCCACTGTGATCGTGTCCAACCATTACGTGGGCCAGGACCAACTGGGCTTCATCAACAACCCCGCCACCATGGGCAACATCATCGGAAGCTGGGACGCCACCACTGGCGTTCTCACCCTGACGTCGGTCGGCAACCAGGCGAGCCTGGCGCAGTGGCAGGCCGCGTTGCGCTCGGTGACCTACACCAACCTGTCGGAAAACCCGACCACCACCACCCGCAACATCGAGTTCCAGGTCACCGACGGCGGTGGTCTGGCTGCGTCCGCCGTGACCCGCAGCGTCACCCTTACCGCGGTCAACGACTCGCCGATCATCACGGCGCCGTCGAACACCCAGGTGGTCGAGGACATTGCCTCGGTCATCAACCTGATCAGCATCAGCGATGTCGATTCCAGCAACGCCACCGTGACCCTGAGTGTCGCCTCGGGAACGCTCAACGCCAACAGCGGCAGCGGCGTGACCGTGGGCGGTACGTCCAGCGCGCTGACCCTGACCGGCACCATCACTGACATCAACAGCTTCATCGCCAGCAACAAGCTGAGCTACACCACGGCGGCCAACGGCACTGCCAACGTGACCCTGACCATCAGCGTCGATACCGGCAGCGTCAGCACCACCAGTACCACCATGACCCTTACCGTCAACCCGGTGAACGATACACCGGTGGCGACGGTGCCGCCATCGATCGGCGTGGTCGAGGATGTCCCGGGTGCACTGACAGGCATCAGCTTCAGCGATGTCGATGCCGGCAGCGCCTCGGTCACCGCGACGTTCTCGGTGCCCAGCGGTACGTTGACCGCCACCTCCGGCAGCGGGGTCACGGTGCTCGGCTCCGGCACCGGCGCGCTGACGCTGTCGGGTTCGCTGAGCGATATCAACGCCTTCATCGCCGCTTCCGCGGTCAAATTCCAGACCGCGCTCAACAGCACCAGCACCGTCACCTTGACCGTGTCGATCAACGATAACGGCAACACCGGCGGTTCCGCGCAGACCGACAGCAAGACCGTCAGCCTGGTCGTGGACGCCGTGAACGATGCGCCGGTCAACACCGTGCCGGGCAGCCAGAGCGTGCCGCAGGACAGCGTGCTGACATTCAGCACGGGCAACGGCAATGCCATCGTGGTCAGCGACGTGGACCTGGGCGGCAACCAGATCGACGTCACCCTGACCGCGACCAATGGCCTGATCACCCTGTCGACCCAGAGTGGACTGGGTCTGCTGGTCGGCACTGGCACGGGTGATGCCACTGTCAGGTTTGTCGGTTCGCTGGCTGCGGTCAACGCCGCCCTCGACGGCCTCACGTTCACCCCGACCGCGGGCTACAACGGCGTCGCTGCGCTGCAAATCTACACCACTGACAATGGCTCCGTCGGCACCGGTGGCGCTCAGACCGACACCGATGTCATCGCCATCACCGTCGCGCCGCTGAACCCCAACGTAACCAATGTCAGCGTCGTGCAACCGGACCGCGCCTACAAGGTGGGCGAGCAACTGACGATCACGGTTACCTTCGACATGAACGTGACCGTTGCCAACGGCATACCGACCCTTCTGCTGGAAACCGGGCTGATCGACCGCCTGGCGACCTATGTCAGTGGTTCTGGCAGCAACACCCTGAGCTTCAGCTACACGGTGCAGGCCGGTGACGTCAGCGCTGACCTCAACTACAACAGCACCAGCGCGCTGCAACTCAACGGCGCGACCATCCAGAGCGTCCACAGTGATAACGCGACGCTGACGCTGCCTGCCCTCACCGGTAACGCCTCGATCGCCGGCCAGAAAGCCATCGTCATCGATGGCGTAGTGCCGACCATCAGCAACGTCGCCAGCCCGGCCGATGGCACCTACATCCTCGGCCAGAACCTCGATTTCACGGTCAACTTCAGCGAGAACGTGGTAGTCGATGCCAGTGGCGGCACCCTGCGTATCGAGGTGACCCTCGACACCGGCGGCACTGCCTACGCCGAGTACGTCTCCGGCAGCGGTACCAGCGCGCTAGTGTTCCGCCTGACCGTCGCCACCGGCCAGATGGATATCAATGGCATCACCGTCGGCAACAACATCCAGCTCAACGGCGGCAGCCTGCGCGACCTCGCCGGCAACGACAGCGCCACCGCCTTCACCGCGGGAAGTAGTGCCGGCATCCTGGTGGACGGCGTGGTACCGACCGTGGCCAGCGTCAGCGTGCCGGCCATCGGCAGCTACAAGGCCGGCCACGTGCTGAGCTTCACCGTCAATGCCAGCGAAGCGGTGTTCGCCAGCGGTTCGCCGCGCCTGGCCCTGGATGTCGGTGGCACCACCCGCTACGCCACCCTGGTGGCGGGCAGCAGCAGCGGCTCGACCTTGGTCTTCCAGTACACCGTGCAGGCGGGTGACAACGACAACGACGGCATCAGCGTCGGCAGCAACCTCGATCTCAACGGCGGCAGCGTCAAGGATGCTGCTGGCAATGACCTGACTCTGACCCTGAACAGCGTCGGCAGCACCACGGCGGTGCTGGTGGACACCGGCGCGCCGAGCGTCACCAGCATCGTCCGCGTCGGCGGCTCGCCGTCCAACAGCGGCTCGTTCAGCTACACGGTGACCTTCAGCGAGGATGTCAGCGGCGTCGATATCAGTGACTTCACCGCCACCTTCGGCGGCACCAGTTCCGGCAGCCTGGCCAGTGTCACCCAGGTCGACGGGCATACCTACACCGTGGTGATCGACAACCTCGCCGGCGCCGGCAATGTCACCCTGTCGCTGAACGGCAGCGGCACCGGTATCCGCGATGCTGCCAACAACGCCGTGACGGGCGGCCTGGTCGGCCAGACCTATGTCATCGACCGCGTCGCCCCGACCGTGACCAGCGTCGGCGTGCCGGGCAACGGCACCTACGTCGCCGGGCAGAACCTCGACTTCACCGTCAACCTGAGCGAGAACACCACCGTCGACACCACCGACGGCACCCCGCGCATCCAGGTGACCCTGGACAATGGCGAGACCGCCTGGGCCAACTATGTGTCCGGCTCCGGCAGCAACGCCCTGGTGTTCCGCCTGGACGTCGTCAACGGCCAGCTGGACACCAACGGCGTCACGCTTGGCAGCGCCATCGATCTCAATGGCGGGACCGTGCGCGACGGGGCCGGCAACGATGCCGTCGCCACCCTGAACAGCGTCGGCGACACCAGCGGCGTGAAGGTGGATGCGGTGGTTCCGGTGGTCGACAGCGTTGGCCTGCCGGCGAACGGCAGCTACAAGGCCGGCGACGTGCTCAGCTTCACCGTCAACACCAGCGAAGGCGTGGTGGTCGACACCCTCGGCGGTACGCCGCGGCTGGTGCTCACCGTGGGCGGCGTGACCCGTTACGCCACCTATGTGTCCGGCGCGGCCGGCGGCGCACTGGTGTTCCAGTACACGGTGCAGTCCGGCGACACCGCCGCCAGCGGCATCAGCGTCAACGGCACCCTTGACCTCAACGGCGGCCATGTCAACGACCCAGCCGGCAACGCCCTGAACCTGAACCTCGGCGCCGTGGGCAACACCGGCGGTGTGCTGGTGGACACCACCACGCCGTACGCCACCAACATCACTCGCGTCGATACCACGCCGAACAACAGCGGCTCGGTCAGCTACACGGTGACCTTCAGCGAGAACGTCAGCCACGTCGATAACAGCGACTTCAACCTGATCTTCGGCGGCAGCGTCGCCGGCAGCATCGAAAGCGTCACTGCCGTGGATGGCAAGACCTTCACTGTCAAGGTCAGCGGCCTGACCGGCACCGGTACCGTGCGCCTGGACCTCAAGCCAGGCACCGATATCGCCGATGCCGCCGGCAACCTGGTTCCGGGCGGACGTGTGGGAGTCAACTACGCCATCGACCGCGACGCGCCGAGCGTGACCGGCGTCGACGTACCGGCCAACGGCACCTACGTCGCCGGGCAGAACCTCGACTTCACCGTGCACCTGAGCGAGAACGTGCAGCTGAACACCAGTGGCGGCTCGCCGCGCCTGGAAGTGCTGCTCGACAATGGTCAGACGGCCTGGGCCGACTATGTTTCCGGTGCCGGCACCAGCGCCCTGGTGTTCCGCCTGACCGTCGCTACTGGCCAGCTCGATACCAACGGCATCACCGTCGGCAACACCATTCAGCTCAATGGTGCGACCCTGCGCGACAGCGTCGGCAACGATGCACAGCTCGCCCTCAATGGCCTGCCGCCGACCGATGGCGTGCTGGTCGATGCCGTGGCGCCGGTGGTCAGCAGTGTGGTGTCGCCGGCGGATGGCAGCTACAAGGCTGGCGATATATTGAGTTTTAGCGTCAATGCGAGTGAGAGCCTGCTGGTCAGCGGTTCGCCACGCTTGGTGCTGGATGTCGGTGGCGCCACCCGTTACGCAACTCTGGTTTCTGGCAGCAACAGTTCGATCCTGGTCTTTCAGTACACAGTGCAGGCTGGTGACAACGATGCAAACGGCATCAGCGTCAGCGGCAGTCTCGACCTCAATGGAGGCTCGGTCTGTGATGCCGCCGGCAATGACCTGGCTTTGACTCTGAACGGCTTGGGCGCAACGTCTGGCGTGATCATCGACACGGTGCTCCCGACGGCCACCATTGTGGTGACCGACAACGCGCTGGCGGTGGGCGAGACCAGCACGGTCACTGTCACCTTCAGTGAGGCGGTTAGCGGACTGACCACTGCTGATTTCAGCGTCGGGCATGGCACTCTGAGCAATCTCAGCAGCAGCGATGGCGGTATCACCTGGACGGCGACGCTGACGCCAACGGCCGGTATCACCAACGTTAGCAATCTGATCACGCTGAACAACACCGGCTATGCGGATGCGGCGGGCAACACAGGAGCCGGCGCAACGGACTCGAACAGCTACGCCATCGACACCCAGCGCCCGACGGCCGCCATAGTGGTGACCGACACGGCGCTGGCGGTGGGCCAGAGCTCCACGGTCACCATCACCTTCAGCGAAGCGGTGACGGGGCTGGATGTTGGTGACTTCATTGTGGCGAACGGCAGTCTGAGCAACCTCAGCAGCAGCGATGGCGGCATCACCTGGACGGCGACCCTGACGCCAGCGGCCGGTATCACCAATGCCAGCAATCTGATCACGCTGAACAGCACCGGCTATGTGGATGCTGCAGCCAACACAGGAGCCGGCGCAACGGACTCGAACAGCTACGCCATCGACACCCAGCGCCCGACGGCCACCATTGTGGTGGCGGATACAGCGCTGGCGGTGGGCGAGACTAGTACGGTCACGATCACCTTTAGCGAGGTGGTCAGCGGACTGACCACTGCTGATTTCAGCGTCGGGCATGGTGTACTGAGCAATCTCAGCAGCAGCGATGGCGGCATCACCTGGACGGCGACCCTGACGCCAACGGCCGGTATCACCAATGCCAGCAATCTGATCACGCTGAACAACACTGGCTATGTGGATGCGGCGGGCAATATCGGCACAGGAACGACCGACTCAAACCAATACGCCATCGACACCCAGCGCCCGACGGCAACCATCGTGGTGGCGGATACAGCGCTGGCGGTGGGAGAGACCAGCACGGTCACCATCACCTTCAGCGAAGCCGTGACCGGCCTGGATCTTTCCGACTTCAGCGTCCAGCATGGCGTTCTGAGCCATCTGGCGTCCAGCGATGGAGGTCTTACCTGGACGGCGACGCTGACGCCAACGGCCGGTATCACCAACGTTAGCAATCTGATCGCGCTGAACAATACCGGCTATGTGGATGCGGCGGGTAATACAGGCAGCGGCACCACCGACTCCAACAACTACGCCATCGACACCCAGCGTCCGACAGCCACCATTGTGGTGAACGACACGGCGCTGGCGGTGGGCGAGACCACCTCGGTCACCATCACCTTTAGCGAAGCCGTCAGCGGTCTGGATATTGCCGACTTCAGCGTCGAGCATGGTGTACTGAGCAACCTCAGCAGCAGCGACGGCGTCACTTGGACGGCGACCCTGACACCGACAGCCAGCATCACTGATGCCAGCAATGTGATCACGCTGAACAATACCGGCTATGTGGATGCGGCGGGTAATACAGGCAGCGGCACCACCGACTCCAACAACTACGCCATCGACACCCAGCGTCCGACAGCCGCCATTGTGGTGAACGACACGGCGCTGGCGGTGGGCGAGACCACCTCGGTCACCATCACCTTTAGCGAAGCCGTCAGCGGTCTGGATATTGCCGACTTCAGCGTCGAGCATGGTGTACTGAGCAACCTCAGCAGCAGCGACGGCGTCACTTGGACGGCGACCCTGACACCGACAGCCAGCATCACTGATGCCAGCAATGTGATCACGCTGAACAATACCGGCTATGTGGATGCGGCGGGTAATACAGGCAGCGGCACCACCGACTCCAACAACTATGCCATCGACACCCAGCGCCCGACAGCCACCATCGTGGTGAGCGACACTGCACTGGCGGTGGGTGAGACCACCTCGGTCACCATCACCTTTAGCGAAGCCGTCAGCGGTCTGGATATTGCCGACTTCAGCGTCGAGCATGGTGTACTGAGCAACCTCAGCAGCAGCGACGGCGGTATTACCTGGACAGCGACGCTGACGCCAACGGCCGGTATTACCAACGCTAGCAATCTGATCACGCTGAACAACACCAGCTATGCAGATGCGGCGGGCAATATCGGCACCGGAACGACCAACTCAAACCACTACGCCATCGACACCCAGCGCCCGACGGCCACCATTGTGGTGTCGGACAACGCGCTGGCGGTGGGCGAGACCAGCACGGTCACTGTCACCTTCAGTGAGGCGGTTAGCGGACTGACCACTGCTGATTTCAGCGTCGAGCATGGCACTCTGAGCAATCTCAGCAGCAGCGATGGCGGTATCACCTGGACGGCGACGCTGACGCCAACGGCCGGTATCACCAACGTTAGCAATCTGATCACGCTGAACAATACCGGCTATGTGGATGCGGCGGGCAACGCAGGCACCGGTTCAACGGACTCGAATATTTACGCCATCGACACCCAGCGCCCGACGGCTACCATTGTGGTGACCGACAACGCGCTGGCGGTGGGCCAGAGCTCCACGGTCACCATCACCTTTAGCGAAGCGGTGACGGGGCTGGATGTTGGTGACTTCATTGTGGCGAACGGCAGTCTGAGCAACCTCAGCAGCAGCGACGGCGTCACTTGGACGGCGACCCTGACACCGACAGCCAGCATCACTGATGCCAGCAATGTGATCACGCTGAACAATACCGGCTATGTGGATGCGGCGGGTAATATCGGCACAGGAACGACCGACTCAAACCAATACGCCATCGACACCCAGCGCCCGACGGCCACCATTGTGGTGGCGGATACAGCGCTGGCAGTGGGCGAGACCAGCACGATCACGATCACCTTCAGCGAGGCGGTTAGCGGACTGACCACTGCTGATTTCAGTGTCGAACATGGCACTCTGAGCAATCTCAGCAGCAGCGATGGCGGTCTTACCTGGACGGCGACCCTGACGCCAACGGCCGGCATCACCAATGCCAGCAATCTGATCACGCTGAACAACACCGGCTATGTGGACGCGGCTGGCAATAGCGGAACGGGCACTACGGCATCCAATGTCTATGCCATCGATACCCTGGATCCGGTTGCGCCGGAAATTACTCTGGATCAAGCCACGCTGGTGAATGGGCGACAAGTCTCTCCAACAGGCTTGGTCATCATCTCCGGTCTGGAAGCGGGAGGAAGCTGGCAGTATTCCCTCGACAATGGCGTCTCCTGGATTGAAGGCCGCGGCAACGCGGTGCAGCTACCTGCTCTGGGGGCATTCAATCTCTGGGTCCAGCAAAAGGACGCGGCAGGCAATGCATCTCCGGTGACCTCACTCAACGGAATTGTTGAACCCTTGGTTCCTCCGGCAGTGCAGCCTCCGGGACTGCCGGCCATGAATGATCTGCCTGCAGGGCCTGGCCTCGCACCATTCCAAGCTTCAGAGGTGTCAGAGCCGAATGCAGATTTTCTGCAGTCCACCTCGACGGCGCTCAACATGTCGTCTCAGCGCGGAGGGATGCATGGTTCTGAGCATTGGTCCGGATACGGAGTTCCGCAGTCAATTGCAGGCGTCAATGACTGGGTGTGGGCGTCGCTTTTCGCGCCGGCAGAATCCAATCACTCTGGATTTGATCCAGCAACTGAGCAGTTCTCCGTTTCGACGGGAGCCAGCATTCTGGACCTGAAGCCCGTACTCCTGGCATCGGATAGTCCGTGGGATATCGAGTCACTCCGGTTCAGCTTCGCCGACCGGCAGGAGTTGCCCGGATGGGTTCGCCTGGATCGTCAAAGCGGCCAGCTGACCATTCATGCTCCCAAGGATCTCAGCACAACACTTGTCCTGCAGATCAAGGTCAGCGATGGAAAAGGCCACGAGTCGGTGCGGACTGTCAAAGTGGTCATCGGCGAGGCAAGGGCCACGTCCAGTGCACCCGCAGGGAGGGCTGGGCTGAGTGAGAAGATGGCAAATGCAGCGAATCAGCAGGCGGGGAAAAGGATGTCCATGTATGTCCATGGCTAAAGGATTGATGGGTGCTGCCCATGAGGCGGTTGTGCGATGAATGCAGCCGTTTCTCCTCAGAACGCAAACCCGGCAATGCTGCTGCTCGAGCTTGGGCATCGAGCCAGGGCCGCGCGCAGCAGCGCCGAACTGCGTTTTTTGCTGGTCAACGACAGCCGTTTGCTCGTGCCTTACCGTCAAGCATGTTTGTGGCTGGACAAGGAGGGTGTGACGGCGCTGTCCGGCGTGGTCGAGACCGACAGGAACACTCCTTATGCGCAGTGGCTCCACGGGGTTGGCCAGTTTCTCCAGGCGCAGCCATCCGTTCAGGTTCGGCGCTTTGAACCGGCTCAGCTTCCTCCCGAGCTGGCCGGTTCCTGGAACGAATGGCTGGGTGCCTATGCGATATGGGTGCCTCTTGTGCAGGATGCCCAGACACCTGTTTGTTGCGGCGGGTTGTTGCTTTCAGGGGCGCAGCCTGTTGAAGAGCAGCGTTTTCCGCTACTCGCCGAATGGTGTCATATCTGGTTCCATGCGTACTCCGCATTGCAGGCAGGCCAATCCAGGTTCTGGCGAAAGCCTGCGGTATCAGTAGCTGCGGCCAGGAGCTGGTGGCAGAAAAAGCCTGTCTGGATCATTGGCGGGCTTATTGCGATTGGTGCTGTCCCCGTGCATATGAGCGTTCTTGCTCCGGGTGAACTGGTAGCGGCCCAGCCTGTGGTGTTGAGAGCACCTCTGGATGGCGTCATCGATCAGATTCATGTCCAGCCCAACCAAGTGGTTCGTAAAGGTGAACGCTTGTTTGGACTGGATGAGGCGCAGATCGGCAGCCGATTGGAAGTTGCCCAGCAAGCCTTGCTGACCGCTGAGGCCGAGTACCGGCAATCGGCCCAGCTGGCCTTGGGCGATGCTCGTTCCAAGGCGCAGCTGGCCGTGCTCGTCGGGCGTATAGGCGAGAAGCGCGCCGAGGTGCAATACCTGAGCGATCAGCGTGAGCGCAGCCGGGTGCTGGCACCTGAAGATGGCATGGTCCTGTTTGACTCCCCCACGGAATGGTTGGGCAAGCCTGTGCAGACGGGCGAGCGCGTGATGCGCATTGCCCGGCCTGATGAGGTGGAAATCGAAGCCTGGGTTCCCATCGGCGATGCCATTCCATTGACACAAGCTTCGACAGTGAAGCTGTATCTGGCTGCCAATCCTATGGCGAGTCTGGAGGGCAAGCTCCGGTACATGGCATATGACGCCAGTGCCAGGCCGGATGGTAGCTATGCCTACCGGGTGCGAGCCACCATGCCGCCCAATAGGGAGGAGGCCCGTATTGGCCTCAAAGGTACCGCCAAACTGCAAGGCGATTGGGTGCCCCTGGTCTATTGGGTTTTGCGCAAGCCCTGGGCTGTCCTGCGGCAGTTCCTTGCCTGGTAAGTCGGCATGAGTACCGCATGGCCTGCATTGCGTGAAGAGCTGGATTTGCTTGCCGGTCCTGTGCTGCCCGATGGCCAGCCCAGCTGGACCCTGCATGATCCCGTGCGTAATCTGTTTTTCCAGCTGGACTGGGCCAGCTTTGAGGTGTTCAAGCGCTGGCATTTTGGGGCCGCTGAAGCGATTGTGCAGGATGTGAATGCTCAAACGACATTGACGCTGCATCAGGAGGACGTGAACGCGCTTTTCCAGTTTGCGCAGCGCAATGATCTACTGGAGCCACTTCCCAATAGTGCGGGCACGCTGGCCGAGCGTTGGCAGTCCAGGCGTTCAAGCTGGATGCAATGGCTTTTGCATAACTACCTCTTCTTTCGGGTCCCTCTGATCAAGCCCGATCGCTGGCTGACACGATGGGCGCCGCGGCTGGACTTTCTTTTCAGTCGAGCTTTCGGCTGGATTACCTTGCTGGCTCTGTGCGCTGGACTTTGGGGCGTTTCCCGCGCGTGGGGTGTGTTTGCCGCGACCTTGGTTGATTCGCTGACCTGGCAAGGCCTGGCGGCCTACGGCTTGACTTTGGGGTTTGTCAAGGTATTGCATGAGCTGGGGCACGGCTTGACTGCCAAGCGATTCGGATGCCGCGTTCCCACCATGGGCGTCGCCTTTCTGGTGCTATGGCCGGTGGCATACACAGATACCAATGAGGTCTGGAAGTTGACACGGCGTGACCAGCGCCTCAAGGTGGCGGGCGCCGGAATTGCAACGGAGCTGATCATTGCCGCATGGGCCTTGCTGGCCTGGGTCTGGTTGCCGGAGGGGGCACCTAAATCCATGGCCTTCTTGCTGGCCACCACGACATGGGTCAGCACCCTGGCCATCAATGCAAGCCCATTCATGCGCTTTGATGGGTATTTTCTGCTGTCCGACTTTCTGCAAATGCCCAATTTGCACTCACGTGCCTTTGCCCTGGCACGCTGGGATATGAGAGAGAGATTATTCAAGCTCGGAGAACCTCCGCCAGAGTTTTTCTCCAATGCCAAACGCCGCGGGCTGATCCTGTTTGCCTGGGCTACCTGGATTTATCGACTGGTTCTTTTCTTGGGTATTGCGGCCTTGGTCTATCACTTCTTCATCAAGGCGTTGGGTATTTTGCTGTTTCTGGTGGAAATCGTGTGGTTCATTGCCAAGCCTGTGTGGTCAGAGATTTCAGCGTGGTCTTCACGCTGGCCTCAAATCGTGCGTAGTCGAAGAGCTCGTTGGAGCGCTGTCGGTGCCTTTGTCCTTGTTGCGCTGTGCTGGCTTCCGATGCCTGCTCCGATTCGCACGGAGGGCATGTTGCAATCCAGTGATATTTGGCCTTTGCATGCGCTTGACGCATCGCAGCTGCAACAGCAAATACTTGGCAACGCAGATACGATTGCGCTGGATGCGCCTGTCTTTGTGCTGGATTCCCCGGCGCTCAAGGCTGCTCAGGCTCAGAACGATGCCCAGAGAATCCAGTATTCACAGCAAATAGCTGCGGCAGGTTTCGACTCGGAGCTGCGCCGAGATTGGCAGGTTCTGCAGGAGCGCCAGCTGCAGGCGGCCACCCAACAGCAGGCGGTGGAAACCGAAGCCAGCCGATACCGGCTGAATGCCTCGGGCGCCGGAGTGCTGCGAGATGTGGATCCTGATCTGCGGCAGGGAGACTGGCTCGCCCGCAACGAACTGCTGGGCAGAGTCGTGGGCCGTGATCGCTTGGAGGTTCTTGCCTATGTGCAGGAAGAAGATGTCCAGCGCATCAGCACCGGCGACAGCGCAATTTTCATCGCTGACGCTGGTGTGGGGTCGGTGCTGGATCTGAGGGTGCGCAGCGTCGATCAGGATGCGAGTCGTACTCTCTCGGAGGCGGCGCTGTCTTCGGCGGCTGGCGGCATGATTCAGGTTCGAAGCATGCAATCGACCCTGTACCCGGAGCGCCCGGTCTACAGAGTGGTGCTGGATGTGGTGACACCGCTGGAGGCCGACACCGGTTTTCAGCACCGCTGGCGTGGCAAAGTCGCCATTCGCGGTCGTTGGGAAGCCGCTGCAGCGCAGTTTGTGAAAACTGCGACAAGTGTCTTCTGGCGAGAAGCCGGTTTTTAGCCTCTGGTAGCTGTGTTCTGTTCGTCAGCAAACCGGATCGTTTCCAGCGGCTGCTCATTCCAGGGCTGAATGACAGCGATGAGAACCTTGCTGTAGCACTGAAGCCTCGGGTCATCGGTTTCCAATTCTGGAGTGTGGCCGAAGAGCGGCATGGCATTGACCGATGCACGGCTTTGCACAGCATGCGGTGGCTGTACAGCGGGTGGGCATGCACGGACTGCAGCGCGGCAAACTCAAGGCGCTCATCGCGGTGAGGACACCGCGTGTGAGATAACACGTGCCCGAGATAACAGCGCTGCCTGCGTCGGCTTCGGGTGTTGGCAATGGCTGGCTGAGCTGCGGCAACGGATACTGGAGTCGGTGGATTGGGCCCCATACCCCGCTCAGATGCTGATGGCGGCTGCTATTTATGCATCCAGTCGGACAGCTCGTCAGCGTGCTCCTGCTCCTGTTCAAGGATCTGCTCAATCAGACGGCGAGTCGTGTGGTCTTTATCTCCGATGAGGGCAATCATCTGTGTGTAGGCCTCGATAGCCACACGTTCCGCAACGAGGTTGGCCCGAATCATGGAATGCAGATCCAGTTGCTCATCGTAGTCAGCGTGACTGCGGTCAACAAGCGTGGCCGGATTGAAGTCGGGCTCACCGCCCAGTTGGACAATGCGCGCAGCTATTCGATCGGCATGGGATTGCTCCTCGTTGGCATGTACGAGAAATTCACCAGCTATGGCTGGAGAGGACAGGCCGGTAGCGGTGAAGTGGTGCCGTTTGTATCGCAGAATGCAGACCAGTTCGGTGGCCAGGGAGTCATTCAGCAGCTGGATGATGTCCTCGCGCCAGGGGCTTTTTTCTTCAACGACAGCTCCGTCATCCAGGCTGCGCTTGGCTCTTTCCAGAGCTTGGGTATCAATCTTCAGTCGCGCGTGAGCGTTTTTCCTTTGTGCAATTTGGGACATACGTGGGTCTCTGAGTGATGGGGTGAACACAAGGCTGGCAGCTCCTGCCGGAGTCAGGCCAGCCGCGTATGTCCAAACTTAGATGGCATCGCCATGCATGTCTGTGAGACAACTTCGCATAAGTCTCGCTGAAGCGCAGTCCGATTTTTGAAGTTGCTCCATGTCAGACCGGGCCTGGGAGCCTCGTGCATTCCTGGCTGCAGCGGGTTCCGGGCCCTGAACCGATGAGCGCCTGTGGATGGCCAGCGTAGGCTCAGACCCACCCTCATTTTTAGGTATGCCTGACGCTGTGCCAGGCATATGAGTCCTAGAGTCAAAGTTCGCCCTGCACAACAGAGGCGCACGCTCAGGCAGCGCCGCCGTTGGGCGGGTTAACGATCCATTGCGTATGTCTAAAGGCATCGTGATAACAACCTGAAAAGGAAAGTGTCATGAAGTTCAACCCTAAGCTGGCCATCGTTTACGCCGCAACCGCATTAACCACATCGGCTTTCGCTTTGACTCCCGCGGAACACACAGCAGAGAAGCAACGTATCAGCGCGGAGTACAAGGCCGCCAAAGAGCAATGCAAAACACTGAAGGGCAATGCCAAGGACGTCTGTGAAGAGCAGGCGAAAGGCGCTGAGAAGGTGTCGTCAGCGGAGCTGAAATACAAAGCCGAGCCCAACGAAAAAAACCAGTATGCGGTCGCCAGAGCGAAGGCTGATACCGATTACGGAGTGGCCAAGGAAAAGTGCGACGACTTCTCTGGCAATTCGAAAGATGTGTGTCAAAAAGATGCAAAGGCCGCGCATGTGAAGGCACTGGAGTCCGCGAAAGTTTCCGAAGTTCGAAATGATCCGTCTGCAAAGCCAGGTGATATTGCCAACGCAAGAAAGGACGCCAGCGAGAAAACCAGGGAAGCGGACTACAAGGCTGCCAAAGAGCGCTGTGATCCGTTGTCCGGCGATGTCAAAGAGGCCTGTGTAGCGGATGCCAAGAGACGTTTCGGTCAATAAGCTCAGTACTCTGAAGACGTAGGGGCGGAGTTTCATGCTCCGCCTTTTTTCATGTATGCCTCAGATCTGCATGGATATCGATATATCCGGATGTGTGCCTGAGGACCTGTGAAATATGAGGAAGTCAGTACGGGTCGAGATTGTGTATTGCGTGACGCACTGCCCATCGGCTTCAGGAGCTTGATTTTCTTCGGAATGAGGCCTGGGGTACCTGTTCTTTGGCTCATGCCGCCGCCATCTGAATGAGGAATATCTGGCGATCAACTTGACGGAGATCGATCTGGGAGGCGCTGAAGAACAGCATTTGAGAAACACGAACACTCAAGGCTGGTGCTGTGTGAATCTTGTTACTTTGGGTAAAACCGTTTAGAGCTAGGGATGACTTCGCGTAAGTTGAAGGATCATTCTTACAAACGGGAGGAACATGCCAATTCCAGGAACGCCTGCGCCATTTGATTTAAAGCTGCATGACTGGCTGAGCAAGATTGAAGCCGCAAAGCCATGTCATTGTCAGCAGGACGCGCATGATCTGATCATGAGTTTGTGGGCGCAAACTCATCTTGAGGGCGGTGCTCCTGAAGTGCTTGTACAGGCTTTGCTGAACAGAAAGCTCTGTATCGAAGATGGTTGGCAGGGTCTGGACTCCGATGTCGCGTTTACCGATATTGACGCGAATGTTTCGGTACGAGTCCATCTGCATATGGATGGAAGTGTCGTCATTCAATCGATCGAAGAAGATGCGCCCCAGATTCTGGGTGTGCTGCCAGCTGCGCCACAAGACCAGTTGGTGTCGGTAAGAGTTGGATGAACCCATAAAAGTGCCCGCCGAAGCGGGCAAATTTCAGGGTCGTATCAAGCAGTCCTTCAGCGTGGGCAGTCAATGCATTTGAATACTAGGCGATGGCTTTGTTTCCTCGCCGAGTTGCCGCTTATTGCATTTGCACTGCTGCTGATTGAAATTCGGACTCTTGATAGGTTGCCCCATCTGTAGCGGCCAGTAAAGGCTTCGATACTGCTTGTTTGTCAAAGGGTGGCAAACATCTTCAAGCTCACTGGTCGCGTTATCACGTCCTATTTTGCCTGTTGCTGCTTCTGCTGACCCTGCTGCTGCCCAGGCTGTTGCTGCTTTGGGGCTTGCTGCTGTTGCTGCTTTTTTTGCTGATCCGCCGCGTTTTGACCTTGTTGATTCACGTTGTTCTGCTGGTTGTTTTGCTGTTGCATAACTCTAGTCCTTCAGTTGAGGTGAACAACAAGCGGTTGCTTGCTGTGGTTCAAGCATGACGCGTCATCAAAAACCACTTTGTAGGAAGTCGAAGACCAAACCTGTCTTTTGTAACGATGATCGCCATCGACCAGGCTCTGCCATTTACTTGCTTCAGCAGCGACAGTAAGGTGGGATGAAGTCCAAGGAGACAGGTCATGAAAATTCTGAATGCGACCGGCCCCGATGCCCCCAATCTCCCCCCGCTTGAGGATCCGAATCGGCCTCCAGGTGTTGCTCCCTCCAAGCCCAAGCCGATCGATCCTCCCCAGGATGTTCCTCCGGTGCAGCTTCCGCCAGAACCTGCGCCCCAGCCCTGAAGGAGGCCGCAGATGCCAAGAGGGGACAAGTCCAAATACACGGACAAGCAGAAGCGCCAGGCTGCACATATCGAAGAGAGCTATGAGGAGCGGGGAGTGAGCGAAAAAAGAGCCCAAGAGATCGCCTGGGCCACGGTGAACAAAGAGTCCGGGGGCGGGAAAAAGTCCGGCTCGGGCAGAGCCAAGCCCCAATCCAAGCCATAGCGACGTCGGCTCAGATCAGCGTCTCATCAGACAAAGTTGAAGAGATGGCTCACAGTCTGCGGCACACTTTTGCAGGCATCTGCACAGGCTTGACGTAAGCGGGCGGGTGCTGTTTGCATTCATTGGCACATGCCTGGCCATCTCGCTGTTGCGAGCCATGGAGAACGCAGCGAGACATCAGATTGCTGCACAGTCAACATCCAGCATGAGGCAGCAGGTCATCATCTGCACATCGCTTTCCTTGAGGCAGGCATGCAAAGCATGAATCGCAAGCGGCGGTACAGCCGTTGCATTCATCAATGCAGGCCTGGTAGGGGTTGGTTGAAATCAAGGCAGACTCTTTCCAAAGCAGCGAAGAAAGAGACTCAGTGAGCCTTGATGAAATCGATCAGCGCCCGATTGAACTCCCGGGCATGCGAGAGATTGCAGCCGTGCGGCCCGTTCTTGATGATATGGATGTGACTGCCTCTCACTGCATCGTGGGTTCTGGCCCCGCTGACCTCCAGAGGAACAATGCGGTCGCTGTCGCCATGAATGATGAGCGTAGGCACATCAATTTTCTGCAGATTGTCGCGGAAGTCGGTTCTCGAGAAGGAACCGATGCAGGCATGGGTTGCCTTCGCCGAGGCAAATGCCGCAATCGTCCTGGCGTACTCGCGCTGTGCCTCGCTGACCAGCAAGCTGTCTGGCGCATTCGAGAAGAATTTCTGCGTGAATTCATCCAGAAAACTCAGACGATCCTGGAGCACGGCCTGCTCCTTCTTCGCAACGTCCGCTTCGGAGACCGCTCCTTGCGGGTTCGTCTCGCACTTGAGAAGGAACGGTGGAACAGCCGCTGCGAACACCGCACATCGGATAAAGGCGGTGCCGTAGGTCCCGATGTAGCGAGCCACTTCGCCGCCGCCCATGGAGAAGCCCACCAAGCAGACTTTCTCCAGTTCAAGCTCCGTGATCAGCTCATTGAGGTCTCTGGCCAGCGAGTCGTAGTCGTAGCCACCCCAGGGTTGGGAGGAGGCGCCAAAGCCTCGTCGGTCATAGGCAATCACCCTGAATCCGGCATCAACCAGATCGGCAATCTGAGGCTCCCAGGTGCGTGCGCTCAGAGGCCAGCCATGAATGAGCACAACGGGCGGACCACTCCCAAAGTCTTGATAGTGCAGTTTTAGGGGCCTGGAATTGGATTGGGAAATATCAAGGTATGGCATCGGATCTCCTGTGTAGTGACGGTCATGCAAGACCTGAGCTGGACTAGGTCGTTCTTCGGCTACCCAAGGGGCGTCCATCGCTGGCCCTGGCATCGGTATCGACCAGACCTCTTTTGAGGTCGTTGTGGGCTTGCTCCATCTCCGGGTGAACATTGCCGCCGGTTGCATGCAATGACTGATCCCGCTCGTGCGGCAACTGGGACTCGTTGCCATGTGCCCCCGAGTCGCCCTTTTTCCTGAGGTTTACCTTGGCTTCGTCAGGGCTTGCCACCGTCAAATGGTCTTTCGGTTTCATAAGCGCCTCCTTTCGAAACCTCAGTCTGGTGTAGTGACCAGGAGTGCCGTGTAGTCCATGCGACAAGACATGTTCGAAGCTGTGAATGACGTGTCCAGATGCTATGGGTCGATTCACGGATTCAGCGTCGAGAGGTTCGAAGTCGCTTGCCATGACAAACACCGCATACCCCGCACCGACCGGGCATGCGCGGGGCCGGCCTGTTCACGAGGAGGGTTCTGATCCTCAGTTTGAGTGATGAGGACGTCGTTGCCTCAGGTCACATTTCAGATTGCCAGGCCCGGGCTCGGCCTACAGCAACTCCAAGCTCGTGTGCTTACTCTGAACCTCACATGTTCACGAAAGGAGCTCACATGAGATTTCGAAAAGCGAATACCGCTGACCTCGCCAACGACCTGAGCCAGTTGCTGGATGACTTGAAGGAAGTCCTCGCCTCCAAGGGGCGCGATGCGGATCCGGCAGCGTCGCTGCTGTTCAGCAAGGCAGCATCAACGCTGGAGAAAGTGAGAACCGCCTCGTCCAATGCAGTTTGCGAATCCAAGGCCGCAGCGCAGGCTGCGGATGCCTATGTACACGACTCACCCTGGCGTGCAGTGGGCGGGGCATTGGCGGTTGGCGCACTGATTGGATTGGTGCTCAGCCGGCGTTAAGCAGTCGAAATTCTCAATAGCCACCGGGCTTCCCGGTGGTCGGTTCAAGCAAGGAGTTCACATGATCACCACATCCGCTCTCATTTCATCGTCCAAGGTGGACGGCACCAAGGTATATAACCCGGCTGGCGAAAAGCTGGGCTCGATCGAGTCCTTGATGATCGACAAGATATCTGGCCAGGTTCGCTACGCCGTCATGGCGTTTGGCGGTTTCCTGGGGATGGGTACTGATCGTCATCCATTGCCATGGAGCACTCTGAAATACGACGTGAATCAGGAGGGCTACGTTGTTTCCCTGTCCAAGGAACAACTGCGTGAAGGACCTCGATATCCCGTGGACACCGTGCCCGAATACACCGATGAGTACGGAAGGCGTGTCCATGACTACTACGGCGTGCCGTGGATCTGAATCAGCCCGGCACTGCAGCGCTCATTGTCGTGAGCGCTTCACACCAGCCGCCTCTGCCGATGCGGCTCTTTCAAGGAGTTTGTTATGAACGGCAATCAGCATTCCGCAGCCAGTACCACGGAATATTGCGCAAACGACAAGCCCTCAGAGAACAAGGCATCTGAGCCGACCGTCATTGCCGAACAGCATAGAAGTGAGTCCGCGACCCCCAAGAACATGGCTGGGAATGCAGTTGCCAGCACGCCGCCTGCTGTGCCTGAGCAGCCAGCCAATCCCCATCCATCGCAGCAGCCACAATATCCTGCGGATCCGATGGACCCCTCCGATCCCAATAGCCCGAATCCGATCGAAGGCGGAAGGGAGGAGCTATTCCCCAGGGAACCTGCCAAGCAGCCTCCCAACGAGTAGTTCTTGCGTGCGCTGAAGATCGATGGCTGTTGGACAGAGAAGATAAGGCGGCGGCAACCGCTTGCACGTGCAGCATGCCGGACCGAGTGCAGCGGCTGCACGGGGGCAATGCTTGGAGCCCGCCAGTATGGCAGGCCCCGGGGAACCGGGACGGAAACTCCTGTTGCCGGCCCGAGCTGCTCGCTCAATAGCGATAGCTGGCAGTCAGCAGGAAGTTGCGGCGTTCGCCGTAGAAGCAGTCGCCACGCGACAGACATTGGGTGATCACCACCTTGTCGCCGATATTGTTGGCATGCAGTGCCAGGCGCCAGTCGCCAGCGTCATAGGCCACCATCGCGTCGGCCAGCAGGGCAGAGGGCGTGTCGATGGCAGAGGTGCCGCTCCACTGCGGCCCGATATAGCGCAGGCCCGCGCCAACGCTCCAGCCGCCGCGGCCCTGGGCCGCAAAGCGGTGCATTAGCCAGCTCGATGCCATATGGCGTGATACCGCTGCTACACGCTGGCCCTGGTCGCCAGCGTTGCTGCGGCTGATCTTGGCGTCGGTATAGGCGTAGGCCAGTGTCCAGTCCCAGTTTCTGGCCAGGCTGGCGATCAGCTCGGCTTCAAAGCCCTGGGTTTTGACCTCGCCCAGCTGCAGGCTGTTGAGTGGGTTGGCTGGGTCATTGGTCTTGCGATTCTGTTCGCGCAGTCCATAGACCGCGGCATAGCCAGACAGACCTTTGCCCTCCGGAATCCATTTGACGCCGGCTTCCAGCTGTTTGCCGCGTTGGGGCTTGAACGGCGTGCCATAGAAATCCACACCGCCCAGTGGCTGGAAGGATTCCGTATAGCTGACATACGGTGCCCAGCCGCCGCCGGCCTGGTAGGTCACGCCCAGGCGCTTGGTGGTGGCAGAGTCGTCGGCAGCCGCAGCCGGGCGACCTTCGGTCTCGGTTTTGGCCTTGTCGTGACGCAGGCCCACCGTCGCGGTCCAGGGGCCCCAGCGCAACTGATCTTGCAGATAGAAACCGAGCTGGCGCTGTGCCACGTTGGGCGCACGTACCAGCTGGGAGGCCGAGGGCGGCATGAACGTGCCATACACGGGGTTGTAGACATCCAGGGCTGTGCCTGGCCCGCGCCAGTTGGACTGGTTGCTGGTGTTGCGCTGCCAGTCCATGCCGGCCAGCAACTGGTGTTGTACCTCGCCGGTCTGCAGCAGGCCTTCGAGCTGCGTGTCGACCAGCAGCATGCGTCCGCCGTTGATCTGCCATACGGCATCGCGCTGTACGGTGCGGCCATTGGCGTCAAACACCGGGCGAGCAGGGCGGCCGGTGGCTGCATTGGCGGCAAAGCTGGTGTAGAGCGTACGGTAGTCCACTTCGCTGATGGTGCGGCGCAGGTTCTGGCGCAGTGTCCATTGCGAGTTCAGGCGGTGGCTGAACAGATAGCCAAAGGATTTGTTTTCGGAGTCGTACTTGTCCCAGCCTGGTTCGCTGATAAAGGTGCGGGTAGGAATCTGTCCGTAGGGGCTGGGCAGGCGCGTGCCCTGCCAGGGAAAGAACTGGGTGATGGAGCCGCTCTTGTCCTTCTGGTACAGGGCTTGCAGCGTGAGCGAGGTATCGGTGCTGGGACGATAGGTCAGGGAGGGCGCAATCACCACGCGGTCGTCCTTGACGTGGTCGACCTGGGTGTTGCTGTCGCGGCCCACGGCCACCAGGCGATAAAGCCACTTGCCTTCCTCGTCTATGGCGCCGGTCATGTCGCTGGCAATCTGCTTGCGACCGTGGCTTCCAAGCTGAATCTGCACCTCATTCAGCCGCTCGGCCTGCGGGCGCTTGCTGGTCAGGTTGAGCACGCCGCCCACGCTGCCCTGGCCGTAGAGCACGGAGGAAGGGCCGCGCAGAAACTCCACGCGCTCCAGCGTGTAGGGCTCGACCTTGATGTTGTTGTAGGTGCCGTAAGTGCGCAGCAATCCGTCCTGGTACTGGCTGACATCGCCGCCGCGCGCCTTGAAGGAGTCCACGCGGTTGTCGAAATAGCTGGAGTTGATGCCCGCCGTATAACGTGTGGTTTCACGCAGGGTAGTCACCCCCTGGGCCTCGAACTGGTCGCGCGTGACCACGCTGATCGATTGCGGCGTTTCGATCAGGGGCGTATCTGTCTTGGTGGCCGAAATCGCCCGTCGTGCGACAAAGCCGGTGACCGGGCCTGTGGCGGTTTCGCCGGCCAGATTGTCTTGCACGGTAACAGGAGCGAGCGTGACTTCTGCATTGCTGTTGGTGCTGGTGGTGGAAGGCGGGGTCTGAGCCTGTGTGCCCAGGCTCAGACAGGCCAGGGTACTGAGCAAGGCCAGTGATCGTCGGTTGGTTACGCCGGGAAATGGGGAGTTCATGGTGCGGTTGTCAAATGGCTGCTACGGAGAAGGACCGTCAGGGTTGGAGGGTTTGCTGGCGCGGCATGTGCTTGCATGTCAGGGCTTGGCGGCTGCAGGCAGGGCGGGTGATGGCATGCCGTCTTCGACGCTGAAGCTCAACGTGGTCACATAGCTGGCCTCGCCATAGCTCTTGCCTTGCGCCTCGCCGCCTTGCTTGTGGCTGTGATGCACCTCGGCCACATACAGTCCCTTCCAGGGCAGGGCAAAGTTGACGCGGCCTTGCTCGTCGCTTTGTGCCTCGCGCGACCAGCCTGACGGTGCGACGATCTGCACCTTGGTCTTGGGCAGTGCCATTCCATTGAAGCTCACCATGAGCTGCCCCGGCGTGCCTGTGGGCACCAGATCAAGGGCCTGGGCATTGACGGCCACGGCCTGTGCCGGCGTTGCCACCCAGCGGGCCGCAGGCACCCATAGCAGGGCTGGCTCATTGCGCTTGCTGCGGTCGATCAAGGGATAGGCGGCGCTGGCAAAAAGGGTTTGGGCCTGACTTGCGGCGTTGTAGCTGAAGCCTGTGGCATTTCGTTGGCCGCTCAGTTGCTGTGTACCGCTGGCTGTTTGCTGGGCCAGCGTGGGCGTGGCCAGAAATTTGTCCAGCGCACCGGGCGAAGTCTCGCGCAGGTTGTCGTTGAACTCGCCAAAGAACAGCTGGGCCTGGCCGCCATTGTTCTCCAGCCAGACCTGATGGGCCTGGGCCGTGCCAAGGCTGGCAAGCACAAAGGTGGCGAGGCCTAGGGCATGATGAAAGTGGCGCATGAAAATCTCCTTGGATGCTGGTAGTTGAATGAAGGGCTATGCTTGAGCGAAGACTGTCGGGCCGGTGTCCACACGCGAGTGCCGAGCCGAGGCGTGACCCTGCGCTTTCCTCGTGCTTGCGGGTCATCGATGGGCGGCGGCTGGCCCGGGCGGGTCCGGCTCGGTGTCTCAATGACCGAAGCGGCTGAAGCAAAAAACCAGTAATGCCAGGCCCAGCGCTGCCAGGCCGAGCACGGGCAGGCGCGGCGCTTGCCAGGTGGCCAGGGCGGTGGCGGCCAGAGCCGACAGGCACAGAGCTGCGGTCCAGGCCGTCGCCGACAGGGCGACGCTGCTCGTAGCCGGAAAGCACAGGGCAATGCCCAGGGACAAGCCCAGCAGGGCCCAGCCACTCTTGAACAGGCGCTGGCGCAGCAGTGCGGCTGCAGGGGCTTCACTCTCCACCCCGGGCCAGGCGTCTTCGTGATGTCGGTCCATGGCCAAGGCCAAGGCCGTCCAGGCGGCAAAGCACAACAGAAAGTCGAGCAGCATCTGCTAAGCCTCCTGCGCCGTGCTGTCGCCGGGAATCCGCGCGGCGTTGGGTTTGCGCTCGGACTTGGCAGGGCCTGCATGTCTGGCTACGGGCAGGGGCTTGTGCCTGAGCAGATGCCGGGTGAGGGCGGCAAGCATCAGTCCCGTGGCCGCAAAACTCAGGTCCATGCCGGCCCAGCTCCAGTCCAGGGCTGGCAGGCTGATGCCCAGATGGGTGGAGGTGGTCAGGGCATTGACCAAGGGCAAAAGCAGATAGGCGAGGGCGGCCAGGCCCAGGACCAGTGCCCAGCCCTGGCGTGAAGGCCGGATCAGGCCCAGCAGCAAGGCCAGTATCCAGATGCCGAAAAAGCAGGACAGCTCGGCATCGGGTCGGCCTGGCATTTCCAGGGGCAGCAGCCGGTTGGCCAGCAGATAGGCCGCGATCGCCAGCGGCAGGCCGCCCATGAGGCCGATATTGAAACTTGCCACCAGCCTTTCGCCAAAGGGCAGGGGGGCGGCAGGCGTCTTGCGCAGGGCCTGGACGCGGCGCTTGACGGACCACAGTATCAGTCCCGAGGCAATCATCAGCGAACCCAGGACGCCAAAGCCAAACAGCACCCAGCGCATCCCGGTATCGGCGAAGCGCCCCAGATGCAGGCCATAGAGCACGCCATAGGTCTTGATGGCCGGGCCTTGCGGATCGACCTGGGTCTGCAGCTGGCCGCTGCGGCCGTCGAAGCGCAGCCGCGCCGGCCCATATTGCAGTCTGTCGCCGTCATGGCGGGTGATCTCCACCAGCGGGCCCTGGCTGTCGCTGCGCACCGTGATGCTGCCGACACGGCCGCCTTGCCATAACAGACTCGCCTGGCTCAGCATGGGGGCCAGATCCAGCATGGGCAGGGGCTCGGCCTGGGCGTTGCCGCCGCGCCTGGCGCTGCGTGCACCGGGAACATCGCCCTGCAGCTCGGAGAAATAGCTTTGCGTGTCCGTTCCTTTGGCGCCAGGGTAGGCGGCGGCTATGCCGGCCGGCATATACATGGCGTGAAAAATCATCAGACCGCTGAAGGTGATCATCAGATAAAAGGGCAGCACCAGCACCCCCGAGACGTTGTGTGCGTCCAGCCAGGCGCGCTGTCCGCCCTTGCGCGGGCGAAAGGTGAAGAAGTCCTTGAAGATGCGGCGATGCGTGACCACGCCGGTCAGCAAGGCAATGAACATCATCAGCGTGGCTACGCCCACGATCCAGCGCCCCTGGATCGTCCAGCGCCCTTTGTGGGCGGTGCGAAGTTCGAAATGGAAGCGGTAGAAGAATTCTCCGCCAGCGGTCTCGCGGGCCTGCAGTGCGGCACCGGTCTGCGGGTGCAGCAGCAAGGTCTCGAAGCGGCTGTTGGGCTTGTCGCGCCACAGTACATTCACGGCCGGCGTGCGTTCATCGGGCAGGCGCATGATGAAGTTGCTGACGCCCGGCGCATGCTCGTGCAGCGCCACCTGGGCGCGTTGTGCGACGTCGCTGTCGGACGCGGGCAGACCATGCAACTCGGGCCGCATCCACAGATTGAATTCGCTCTTGAAGAAGCTCAGCGTGCCGGTGACGAAAATCGCAAACAGAAGCCAGCCCAGAATCAGACCTGACCAGGTGTGCAACCAGGACATGGCCTGGCGAAAACCTTCCTGCTCGGGCTGGTGCGTGGTTCGAGAGCCGGTCATGCCTGCACTCCCCACCACGATGTCCCGTAAATCACTGTCCCCAAGAGCAGCGTAGGAAGAAGCACTCCGGCCCAGGCAAGCCAGGCTGTGCGCGCATAGAAGGTCCAGCCAATCGCCATGGCGTAGACGACCCAGGACAGCAGGGTGGCCGTCATCACCGCCTCCACGCGACTCATCAGCAAACTCAGCAGCAGACTCAGGGCGGCGGTACTGGCGGCTGCGAGCGCATAGCCGCCGAGGGCGGCAGCCAGGCTGCGCGAGGCAACGGCAAGCCGGTAATACGCAAGGGGGGCGCTGGCTTTCATGCCGCCTCCTGATGCGCTGGCGGGCGGCAAGGATTGCGGCATTCAGAAGCCGCAAGGACAAAGCGCGGGCGAAATGCCCGTGGCAAGGGAACGCAGTTAGACGGGAAGCTCAGCATGACAGACAGACAGACAAACGGTGCGGCTGGTTCGCTGGCTGGCTTGTGTCAAGAAATCATGCTGGCGCGCGAAGAAATGTAAAGCCGAGTATAGACTTTATTGAGAATGATTTTTATTTGTTTCTTGATTCGGCTTGCAAGGCCTAGGAAGGCGGTATACGCAGGTTTCCGATCACTGGCCGGTGTCTGTCGGGCAGGCCCTTCCCGGAGCGTTGGGCGATTCATGACTGGGGATCAGCTCTGCATTCCCCTGAGCTATTCAAGGATAAGCATGGTATGTGTTTCAAATGAATACAATTGAGAATGATTCTCAGTAATTAAATTTGAGCCGTACGGAAATCATGAGCCATGGTTGGTGTGCAAGCTAGTTCTTCTTCTCTTTTACACACGCTTTATTGCGACCACCACGGATGGCTGGTGAACTGGCTGAGGCGGCGAGTGCATTGTGTGCAGGACGCGTCAGACCTGGCGCAGGATACCTATATGCGTCTGCTCAGGCAGTGCCCGGAGGAGTTGCAGGAGCCGCGGGCCTTTCTCGCCACGGTGGCACGCAGCGTGCTGATCGATCATTGCCGGCGCATGTCTCTGGAGCGGGCCTATCTTGAGACCTTGGCCCAGATGCCGGAGCCCGTATGTCCTTCGCCCGAGGAGCGGGCCATTGTGCTGCAGGCACTGGAGCAGATAGATCGCATGCTGGACGGGCTGGGTGCCCGCGCGCGCAGTGCCTTTTTGCTGGCGCAGCTCGATGGGCTGACCTACAAGGAAGTGGCGGCGCGTCTGGGTGTGTCCCTGAGCTCGGTCGAGAAATACATGGCGGCGGCCTTTGCGCACTGCTACCGCATCGTTTATCTGGATGCCGCGGCATGAGCGCAGCTCCGAACGAGCCATCGCCGGAGGTGGTGCAGAAGGCCATCGCATGGCTGGTGCGTCTTCAGGGGGGCAGTGCCTCCGCAGCCGTCTGGGATGAGTGCAGGCTCTGGAGAGAGGCCGCGCCCGAGCATGCCCTGGCCTGGGAGCGATTGCAGGGCATTCAAAGTCGTTTTGCCGCCATGCCGGCGGTACCGGCCGCTCTGGCGCAACAGACCCTGAATGGCGCGAGCAAGCATATGGGGCGGCGCAAGGCCATGGGCCTGATGGCCATTGCGATGGGGACCGGGTGTAGCGTACTGATCGCGAATCGGCATTGGCGCGACAGTGCCTTGCTGGCCGATCTTCGTACCGGAGTGGGCGAAGTGCGCCGCATGGTGCTCGCCGACGGCTCCGTCATGCTGATGGACACTTCGACGGCCGTGAACCTGCGCTTCGATGAGGGCGAGAGACGCCTGGTTCTGATCAAGGGGCGCATTGCGCTGACCTCGGGGTCCGACAGCGAGGCGCAGCGCTATCGTCCTTTGTTCGTTCAGACGCCACACGGTCAGGTGCGAGCGCTTGGCACCCGCTTTCAGGCGCAGGTGCGGGAGGACGGCACCCAGGTGCAGGTATTGAGCGATGCCGTCGAGCTCAGACCTCAAGCGACGTCACAAGTCCAGCTTCTGCGTCAGGGCGAGCAGGCCTGGTTCGATGCTTCGGGAGTTCATGAGCTGAAGGCCGGCGACGGTGACGGCGACGCGTGGACGGATGGGTTGCTGGTGGCCCGAAGCATGCCGCTGTCGGTCCTCGTGGCGCAGCTCGGCCGATACCGGGCAGGCTATCTGGCTTGCGACGAGCGTGTGGCGCAACTGCCTATCTCCGGAGTGTTCAGTCTGAGGGACACCGAGCGCAGCCTGGATCTACTGCAGAAAACATGGCCTCTGGAGTTGCGTCGACGCACGCGTTACTGGGTCACGCTGGTGCCGCGCGGCTGAAATTTTCTGACTGGTCGCACAGGCACAAAAAAAATTCAAAAAAACATTACGGGTTTGGCGAGCTGCTTCGTCCTTGTTAACAGTAGCGCCTTGAAAAAGACCGCCGTTTGGCCGGTCTGACATGGCGGCTTTCAGAAAGGACTTATTCATGCTCCCCCGTCGCCTGCCACGCATGCGTGCATCCGCGCCTAGGCACCCCGCCGCACTTGCCCTGACCGCTGCCGCAGTCAGCCTTGCCTGGGGCACGCTGGCGCCGGTGGCTGCCCATGCGCAAATCGCGTCCCAGGCGAGCAATCAGGCGTTGCGTTCGTATTCGATTCCCGCAGCTCCTGTGGAAGCGGTGCTGAATCAACTGGCCCGTGAGGCTCAGGTCATGATCGCGTTTGAACCGGGCCTGGTGCAAGGCAAGCAGAGCCGAGGATTCAAGGGCATGGCAACGGTTCAAGCCGCGCTGGATTCGCTGCTGGAGGATCATCCGCTGCAGGCGCAAAGCGAAGGGCCGGGCGCATGGCGTGTTCTGCCGGCAGCTGCCCGTTCCCCGAAAGCGGCACAAGGCGCACGGGCCGGTGTGCAGGAACGCAATCTGGGCGAGGTGCTGGTCGTCGCGAAAAAGGATGCGCGCCAGCAGGTGTTCGAGACGGCAGCCTCGGTGGCCGTGGTCACGCGCGAGGAGATCGACCGTTTGCCACCGCGCAATACTGCCGATGTTCTTGCAGAAGTGCCGGGTGTCTACACCTCGCAAAGCCGCAGGGATCCGGGGGTGTCGGTGAATATTCGCGGCATGCAGGATTTTGGCCGGGTCAACGTGATGATCGACGGCACACGCCAGAACTACCAGCAAAGCGGACATGGCTCCAACGGCTCGGTGTATCTCGATCCGGAAATGCTGGGCGGTGTGGATATCTCCAAAGGACCAACCTCCACAGTGGGCGGCGCAGGGATGATTGCGGGGGTTGTCAACTTCCGCACCCTCGAAGCAGACGACCTGATAAAGGACGGCAGCACCCGCGGCGCCCGGCTGAATCTTTCGAGTGGCAACAACGGCTATCACTTTGCCGGCAGTGCGGCTCTGGGCCTCAAGCCCCGTGAGGACCTTGATCTGGTAATGCTGGTCAGTCGCAAGAAAGTCGGCGAATTTGAAAAGGGCCGCCGCGGCTCCATGACGGACGATGTGGATGGTCAGGTTCATGGCGTGAGCCAGCTGACCTCGCAGGATCAGACTTCGGTATTGCTCAAGAGCACCTGGCGTTTCGCGCCTGAACAGCAGCTCAAGTTCAGCTATATCGGCATGGATGCGAAGTTCGGCGAGAAGCCGCAGTCGGCCAGTGGCGGTGGCATTCTCAACCATGTCCGTACCGATACCTTGCTCGCCAACTACGCGTGGAACCCGTCCGCAAGCGCTCTGGTGGATCTCAAGTCCAGCCTCTACTACACCCGTACCCGCAATCAGGCGCATCGCTACGCGGGCGGCACGCTGGACCCCTATGCCTATGACCTGCAGTACCAGACCAGTACCGTGGGGGGGACGCTCGAGAACACCTCCCGCCTTCAGTGGGGAGCCAGGGATGCAGCGCTGCTCAAGACCGGAGCGGAGTTCTTCCACGACTGGACCGACCCGCAGGCACAAGCGCTCTCGGTGGGGGCGGATGCCGGCACGACGGCGCTGTATGCGGGCTCGACCCCAAAAGGCAAGCGCACCGTTGCCAGCTTGTTCGGGGAACTCAACTGGATGCACAGCGACTGGCTGGAACTAACAGGTGGCCTGCGCTATGACTGGTACGGCATGCAGGGGGATGGACGCATGCGCGTCGGCTCGCTCATCAACCCTCCGGGCGTGCGCCCCCCGTCGACGGCGCTGTACACCCGCTTCAAGGCTGATCGCAACGATGGCGCTTTCGCGCCCCGCTTGGCGCTGGCCGTCAAACCGGTGGAGCCCATACAGCTGTTTGCCAGCGTGGGCCGGGGCATGCGTCCGCCAGCACTGACGGAGGCGTTGATGTGGGGCCAGCATACGGGCAGCCTCTTTCCCTACTACCCCAACCCGGATCTGCGCGCAGAGCGCTCGCGCAACTGGGAGGTCGGGGCCAATGGCATGTTTGACGATGTGCTGAGCAAGGGCGACAAGCTGCGAGTGAAAGCGGCCTGGTTCAACAACAAGGTCAACGACTATGTGACGCTCGCGCGCATCATGTCGCCCATCGATACCGCCGGGGGCGGCTTGCTGGGGCCCTATGCCTACGTGAATCTGCAGGACCCTTTTCGCAGCAAGGGCCTGGAGCTGCAGGGCGACTATGACAACGGTCGCGTCTTCGGCAGCCTCAACTACACCCACATGCTCGTCAACACCGGCAAGGGTGGTTATGACTCCTTCCCTCTGGGCAGTCTGACGGGCTACCCCAACAACAATCTGGGTCAGTCGGGCGACGCCAACATCTGGTATGTGCTGCCGCCCAGAAAGACCGCCAGCCTGAGCGCCGGTGTGCGTCTGCTCGACAAGAAGCTGACGCTGGGCGGCCGCATGCGCTTTCAGTCTCCCAGCACCAACAGCAGCGTCTGGACCACGCAGGGCGAGCGCTACAACCAGAAATCCTGGCGTCTGTTCGACCTCTGGGCAAGCTACGAAATCACTCCCAACGCCACCTTGCGTGTGTCCATCAACAACCTGCGCGATCTGAACTACTCCGAGATGCAGGGCGGCAGCTATTTCATCGGCCCTGGCCGTACCGCCATCGCCACCTTGTCCATTCAGTTCTGAGCCTCGGCCCGGGCCCGCGCCTTGCCGCTGCTTCCATCCGTCCGTCTTTTCCCAAAGGTCCCTGTGATGTCCTTTTCCGCTCTTCATGGCAGGCCGCTGCATTGGCCCGCTGCAGCCTGCATCGCCGCGGCGCTTTGTGCCGCCATGCCATCCGCCGCGCAGACCAAGGTCAGCGATGCCCGGCTGACCATGCTCACCGCATTGCGGCCCGCCGGCGACGATGTCACCACGCCCGACGGAACCATTGGCTGGCCCGGGGCGCGCTTCCCTACCTCTCCCCCACTGTATGCGGTGCGTCCCGGATCCAGCGCAGGCTATCTGTTCGGCGGCTTCAACGGTGGCGGCCCCAACGTGCTGTCTTCGCAGATGTATACCTCGCTGGGCATGTACACCATGCGCGCCGGAGTCTCGGTCTACGAGCGCGTGGCCTACAACCCCGTCAATGACCTTCACGGCCGTATTTCGAGCACACCGGTGAAGGCCTCCGATGGCAGCCTCTATGCAGTAATGAGCAACACCTATGGCGAGAGGTACGCGGGCAAGAACCAGCCCAGCGACATCGTCTACTCGCCCGCAGTGGGCCTGGGTGTGATCGTGCGTACCGACTACGACGGTGCCAATTCAGGCGTCCTGCAGGGAACGAAGGGGCAGCTGTATTCGCCCAACGGTGCACTGGTCATTGATGCGCAGGACAACTTGTATGGCGTGGACAAGGGGCCCAAGGGACAGGGGCGGGTTTTCAAGATTGATATCGCCTCCGGCAAGGTAAGCACGCTGCATGAGTTTTCGGCCGGACCCTCGGGCATGCGCCAGTCTGTGAACGACCTGATTCTGGGGCAGGACGGCCTGCTGTATGGCGTGACTGCCTACAACCGCGGCCTCCCACTGGCTGCGTCGACGCCGACGGCAGCGAGCACCCCCACGGGAACGCTCTACCGTATCAACCCGGCCGACGGGAGCGGCTTTACCGTGCTCCATACCTTTACGCTGGCCGAGGGTGAAATCAATGTCCAGGACAACGTCACCAACGAGGGCTTTGTGCTTTACCCCAGTGGCATTGCCTATGAAGCAGGGGTGACGGCAGGCGGTGACGTCACCAACCGCACCTTGGGGGCAGGGCAGGAGCATGGTCTGTCGTCGCTGATCGATGGTGGCGACGGCTATCTGTATGGCGCAACCTCGGTCGGAGACTGCTATGTGTACGCGAACAGCACGCTCACCGGCACCTTCATCAAGAGCATCACGCGCGACAACCCTTCTTGCGGATCGCGCAAGTGGGCTCCAAGCGCGACGCTGAGTTACGGCAGGGATCTGCCCTACTACGATGGTCCCAGGCCCTATGGTGCGCTGTATCGCATTGCCAAGAGCGGCGGGCCTTTGCAGATCCTGCATACCTTCAGCGATACCGACGGGGCAACGCCACGCGGGCCCCTGGCGCGAGCTGCGGACGGCGCTATCTACGGCACAACCCTGTCCGGCGGCGCCAATATGTGCACGCCGTCCAGTGCAGCGGCCAATTCCGAAGTGGGTTGCGGCACCGTCTACCGCATCCGGCCGGCAAGCATTCTGGTGAATGGCGAAGGACAGGTCACGCAAGGCGGCTTCGAGCTGGTGCATTCCTTCTCGGGCACGGATGGACGCAAGCCTGTGGGATTGCGCGCGGGCGGTGACGGGCGCCTCTATGGCGCAACCGCCATGGGAGGCCATTATCTGAACAGTGCCGGACAGGTCGTTCCCACGGATTTCGGCACGGTTTTCCAGCTCGCCGTGGATTCGGCCGAAACCCCGCGTGCCGATGCCAGTCTCGTGGCTAGCGCCGGTGAGATCAAGGCCGGTGAAACCGTCTCATTGACCTGGATCACCAATAACGCCAAGCAATGTTCTGCGGCATCGACAGCAGGCGACTGGGTGGGCTCCGTGGCCACACAGGGCAGCGTCGAGCTACGTCCGGCCCGGGGCACCTATCGCTACACCCTGACCTGTGATGTAGCAAGCGGTGCTGCAGGTGCCCAGGTCTCAGCTTCCACCGTGGTCTATGTCAGCACTCCGGCGACCGCCGAGGACGGCAACCAGGTCTCCTACGGCAATGGCGGCGGCGGGCCTCTGGCTTTGTGGCTTTTGGCTCCCTTGGCGGGCCTGGCGGTGTACCGCCGTCGCGAACGCCACTCCCAGACGCTCGGCTGAGCGTGTCCTTTTCACATCGTTTTTTACACCAGGAAAGTCAATGGCAATGAATTCAATCCAACCCGCTCTGCGGCGTGTTGCACGTGTCGCATTTCCCGCTCTGGCACTGGCTCTGCCCTTGGCGCATGCCGTGGCTCAGACGCTGCCAGCCGCCTTCAAGCCCACGGTGTTGCACAAGTTTGGCGGCACCAACAACGGTGGTGCCAAGCCGGCCGTGCCACCGGTGCTGGCTGCTGACGGCCGCCTCTATGGTCACACTTTCCTGGGCGCGACGGCCGTTGCGCCGGCCTTCTGGGGCCAGGGGACGGTCTATGGCCTCGACACCACGGGTGCCAACCACCGCTTCGAACTGCTGGGCAGCATCTACCAGGGGTCGACCCCGCTGGTGCCTACGGCCGATGGTGGCTTTCTTGTTGCTGGCAATGGTGCCGTGCCACCGGGTGGCTTTCCCTGGGAAACTGCAGGCGCAGTCTTCAGTATCAAGGGCGGCAAGGCTGTGGCGCTGCCCGCACCCAGCTTCAAGCCACTGGGAACCATGGCCCTCGACACCGCAGGCAATCTCTATATGGGCTCGGGTGAATCGGCATCGGCTTGCGGCGTGAGTACCACGGCCAATATTCTGTGGCGCATGAATGCCGATCAGAGCTACTCCAAGGTGTTGAATTTCTGCGATTACGAGGAGCAACAGGGCAACAAGCAGTTGCATCCCAAGGGAGGTGCGCCGGTGGCCAGTTTGTGGAGCAGCAAGGACCAGGCCTTGTATGTGCTGACCGGGGTGTCGGCCGATGGGGTGGTGGACAGTACGCTTGCCTCGGACTACCAGGGGCGCTCGGTGGGAACGCTGGTCAAGTTGAGTAAGGCGGCCATCGAGGAAGGCGTTGCCGGAAAGGGCGCGCTGGATTCGTCCAAGGTCGAACTGCTGCACACCTTTATGCGAGCCCGCGATGGTGAGCCAACGGCCAAGGGCGCGCGTGTGTTGGGCATGGTCGAGGCCGGTGAATGGTTGTACGGCACGACGCAATTCAATGCGCCCACGGCGGGCAATGCAATGGACAACCGTTACGGCGGCACGATCTGGCGTGTGAAGAAATCGGACCCCAAGAGCTTTGCCGTCGTGCACTATTTCCGCGGCGCTGGCACTGTGGCACTCGATGGCACGGCGCAGGCCGACGGTAGCGCTCCATCCGGTCCGCTGGTTCTGGCCGCAGACGGCAATATCTACGGAACGACGGCCACCGATGGTTCGACCATGAACACGCCCAAAACCGGCCTGGCCACGCCGTATGGCGCGGGAACTCTGTACCGCATCAAGGTTGGAGCCACCGCCGATCACGCGGACGACAGCTACGAAGTCCTGCATCGTTTCGATATGGGCAGCGAAGGCGGAAGCTTGACCGGCCTGAGCGCCGGTGCGGTCGCGGGTGGTGTGCAAAAGCTCTATGGTGCGGCCAACGTCGGTGGTGACGGCCAGCCGGTGACGACGACGGCGGCCGCGCCCGGCAACGGCACGATCTTCTCCTTTGACGTACCCCTGCCTACAGCGTCATTCAGCGAAGTGCTGACCGCCTCTGTGGCCACGGCTGCTGTCGGATCCACCATTCACCTGAGTTGGGCCACCAACCAGGCCAGCAGCTGCACGGCCAGCGGTGCCTGGAGCGGCGCGCAGCAGACCAGCGGGAGCAAGGTGCCCGTGGTACTGGCGGCTGAGGGAGAGAACAGCTTCAGTCTGACTTGCAGCAGCCAGAACGATGGCCAGCCCGTGACCAGCAAGGTCACGGTGCAGGCCACCGCAGTCACGCAGCCCGGAACGGGTAGCGGCGGCGGCACAGAGACGGGCAACAGCAGCAATGGCGGCGGCGGAGGAGGTCCTTTGAGCGCCTGGTTGCTGGCGCCGCTGGCGGCACTGGCCTGGGCACGCCGTCGCAGCTTGAAGTCCTCGCCGAACTGATGCGAAACCTGGAGCAGGGTGACTCCGGGCTGGACCAGCCCGGAGCTGCTTCGCCATCGAATTGAAGTCAGGAAATACCATGAATCTGCAAACCAGCCCCTCGAGCGGGGCCCGACTTTCCCAGCGTCTCAAGACGGAGACCGCGCAGCAGCATGAGCGCATGCATGAGCTCATGGAGCAAGGCAATCCATTTGCCGATCGCGGCAGCTATGCGCGCTTTGTCGCCGCCCAATACCTGTTCCAGCGCGACGTGGAGCATCTGTTTCAGGATGCCGCCGTCAAGGCAGCGGTCCCTGACCTGGAAGCGCGCGGGCGTCAGGAGGCTTCGCTGGCGGATCTGGCCGATCTAGGGGCAGAGCTTCCGCAAGGTGCACTGGGCAGCGAGGCCGTAGGGATGCCCGAGGCCCTGGGGTGGCTGTATGTGTCGGAGGGCTCGACCCTCGGGGCAGCCTTCCTGTTCAAGGAAGCCAGGGATCGTCTGGGTTTGTCGGAAACCTTCGGGGCCCGTAATCTGGCGGCCTATCCGCAGGGACGGGCCCTCGCCTGGCGTGCGTTTGTGGCTTCGCTCGACGCGCCGGAGCTAGCCGATGTCGCAATCCAGGACAAGGTGATTGCCGGTGCCAATGCTGCCTATGACCGCTTTGGCAGCTTGCTGGAGCGCTATTTTCCGCAGCCTGCAGCCATCGACGCCTGAGCACTGTTGCATACCGTGGTAGCTGGAACGCATTGGCGCAGAAGCGGCCGTTCAAGGCCTTCAACGGCTGGCTCGCCATGGCACTGGGCCATGGCGGGAGGGCTGCTCGGCGGCGTGCTGTGCCTGCTGGCCTTTTTTCCCGCGCACTGGCTTGCGGCCCAGGTCGCCATGGCGAGTGGTCAGCGCATCGCGCTGCAGGACGTGCGAGGCTCCGTCTGGAAGGGGTCCGCAGTGCTGATGCTGGCGGGCGGAGCGGGCAGCCATGATGCGCAAGCCTTGCCGGGGAGGTTGAGTTGGAGTCTGCATCCGACCCGCAGCAGTGAGGCGCAGGGCCTGAGCCTGCAGGACTGGGGTGTTGGCGTGGCCGTTGAGCATGCTTGCTGTCAGCGACAAGCGGTGCAACTGCGCTGGCTGCCGTTGAGACGGGTGTTTCAGCTGTCAGGGCTGGACTGGCAACTGCCGGCCCAGCTGCTTGCAGGCCTGGGTACTCCCTGGAACACGCTGGGCCTGGACGGCCAGCTTCAGCTGTCCTCGTCCTTTCTCCAATGGCCCGAGAGCATGGAGACTGATTCCATGCAGGGGCGTCTGGAGTTGAAGGCCTTGTCGCTGTCTTCCCGACTCTCCACGCTGCGCCCGCTGGGAAGCTATCGCATGGCACTTGTCGCTCAGCGCACAGGTGTGGGCCCGGGCTTTGAGCTGCAGACGCTGCAAGGTGCGCTGCAACTGAGCGGGAAAGGCCAGCAGCTTGCGGGTCGCTGGCGCTTTCAAGGACTGGCCGGGGCCGAGCCCGGACAGGACGCGGCGCTGGCCAATATATTGAACCTGATAGGAAATCGCGGCGGCGATATCGCATGGAGCATCGTGCGTTCTCCGCCTCCCTGATCCATGACAGAACCATCCTCATCCGCCGACTTCCCGACCCCAAGGCCAGAAGACTTGCATAAGCGTCTTTCCCTGCCCCTGCGTTGTCTTTTGATGGTCTTCGCCGTTCTCTGCGTGATATTGGGCTTGATCGGTGCCGTGGTGCCCGGCATGCCGACGACCGTGTTTATCCTGATGGCCGCCTGGGCGGCGGTACGCAGCTCGCCCAGGCTTCACGGCTGGCTGTATGCCCACTCCCTGTTCGGCCCCATGTTGCGCAACTGGGATGATGGCGGGCAGGTAAGCCGCCGCGTCAAATGGATGGCCAGTGCCAGCATGGTGCTCAGCTCTGCGCTGATCTTTCATGTCGCCGAGAACCCGTGGCTGAGCGCATCGGCGGTGGCAGTCATGGCCTGCGTGCAGATCTGGCTGTGGCTCAGGCCCGAGCCCCAGGGATGAAGTCCGGCCCGGGAGCTCTCTCGGCGAGGCAGTGTGCGCTGCTGATGTGCATGCTGATGGCCTTGCTGCAGGCCCTGCCTGCTGCATGGCGAGGACTGCTGCGCTATGAGACAGCGGCACTTGCCGATGGGCAATGGTGGAGGCTGCTGTCGGCGCACTGGGTGCACCTGAGCTGGGCTCATGCCGCAATCAATGCCTGCGGCTTGCTGCTGTGCTGCTCTTTCGCGGATGCAAGCTGGACGGCAAGGCGTCTGCTGGCCTGCATGGGCTCTCTGGCCGTTCTGGTCTCTTTGCTGTTGTGGTTCACCTCGCCTCAGGTGAGCGACTATGTCGGCATGTCGGGCCTGCTCTACGGACTGATGGTCTGGATTCTCCTGCCGCCGGTGTTGCTTCGTCGAGATCTTCCGGCCGCCACCGTGTTGCTGCTTGTCATGGGCTGGCTGGCCTGGCAGTCCTGGGCCGGCCCCGATCCGCGCGAACAGAAATTGATCGGTGGCTATATCGTCACACAGGCGCACTGGTTCGGGCTTCTGGGCGGAATCCTCGGCGCCTTGAACAGCTGCCGCAGCCAGTTGGTTCAGCGATGAACTGCTGCCGCGAGCTGCCAGCAGCCGCGTTGCTATGCTGGCGACCTTGGCCGATGCCTTGAGCCCGTTTTCACGCTCCTGGCAGTAGCCAGACACCACCATGGGCTGGCTCCCTGTAACGTCTGCGACGGTATCGATTCCGAACAATTGTCAGCATTGGCCTGCAGACTTCGGAGTTGCAACGCACAATGCCATCCTGTGTTTTTTTACCGTCGTGATCATGTCCGATTCCTCTGCGGCTTTGCCAGCCAGTCTGACACCTTCCATGCGCGATGTGCTGCGCCGCATGGAGCGGGCCGCGCGCACTCCCATGCACGAGCTCGGCGCGGAAGCTGCCAAGGCGGCCTATGAGGCTGGCGCCGGCGTGCTTGAAATTCCCAAGCAGGCCTTGCCCCGTGTGGAGGAGCTGCAGATTCCCGCACGCGACGGAGCGAATCTGCCGGCCCGCCTCTATGCACCTGTGACCCGCGATGAAGCCCCAGCTGCTGGCTTGCCTGCGCTGCTGTATCTGCACGGTGGCGGCTTTACGGTGGGCAGTGTGGCCACGCATGACCAGCTTTGCCGTCAGCTCGCACACCTGGCGGGCTGCATGGTCGTGTCGCTGGACTATCGCCTGGCGCCGCATTTCAAGTTTCCCGTCGCACATGACGATGCCTGGGACGCGCTGCAGTGGCTGGCAGCCCATGCGCAAAGCCTGGGGGCAGACGGCAGCCGCCTGGCTGTCGGCGGCGACAGCGCCGGCGGTACGCTGGCGGCAGCCTGTGCCATCGAAGCACGCAACACCGGCCTCAAGCTGGCCTTGCAGCTGCTGATCTATCCCGGCACCACGGCGCACCAGGACACCGACTCTCATCGCCGCTTTGCCCATGGACTGGTGCTTGAAGAGGCTTCCATCACCTGGTTTTTTGCGCAATATATCGCCAGGCGCCAGGACCGCGAGGATTGGCGCTTCGCTCCCTTGCTGGCGCCCGATGTCGACGATATCGCACCTGCCTGGATCGGTCTGGCAGAGTGCGACCCCCTGGTGGACGAAGGCGTGGAATATGCTGACAAGTTGCGCATGGCGGGCGTGGCCGTGGATCTGGAAATCTACAAGGGCGTGACCCATGAGTTCGTCAAGATGGGGCGCGTGATTGCCGAGGCGCGTCAGGCGCACCGGGACATGGCGCAAGCCTTGCGCGGCGCGTTTGGATTGAATTGAAACCAGAGTAAGAACTATGAATCGACAGGACTTTCGCAGCTTTACACGTATCGAGGTGCGCTGGGCCGAGGTGGACGCGCAGAAGATTGTTTTCAACGCTCACTATCTGATGTATGCCGATGTGGCCATCACCAACTACTGGCGCCAGCTGGCCATTCCCTATGAGGCCGGCTTTGCATCGCTCGGCGGCGAGCTGTTTGTGAAAAAGGCCAGCACGGTCTATCACGGCTCGGCCACTTTGGGCGATGTGCTGGATGTCGGCATCCGCTGCGTCAAACAGGGCAATACCTCGCTGCAGTTCGAGGCAGGCATCTTCCGGGGCATGGAGCTGCTCAACACCGTGGAGCTGATCTATGTGTTTGCCGACGCGGCGACGCAGACCCCCAGGCCCGTGCCTCAGGCCATGCGGGATCTGCTCACTGCCTATGAAGCAGGACAGGAGGTCGTCACGCTGCGCTCGGGCAGCTGGAACGACCTGGGGCGTGACGCGGAGCGCCTGCGCCTGGCCGTGTTTGTGCGCGAGCAGGGTGTGCCGCGTGAGATCGAGATTGACGAGCTCGACCCTGTGGCGCGTCATGTGGTGCTGTTCAACGGCTTGAACCAGCCCGTGGCCACGGGAAGGCTGGTCAGCGATGCGCCGGGCGTGGGGCGTATCGGCCGCATGGCTGTGGATCGCAGCGTGCGCGGCGGCCGCTGGGGGCGCATGGTGCTCGAGAGCCTGATGGATGCAGCGCGCGATCGCGGCGACAAGGAAATCGTGCTGCACGCGCAGCGCCATGCCGAAGTCTTCTATCTGCGTGCAGGCTTTACGCCGGTCGGCGAGCCTTATGAGGAGGCCGGCATTCCCCACATCACGATGCGCAGAGTGCTGTGATACAGCTGTTTTGATAGCTTGCAACGCTTTATCTGCAAGCGTTAAAGCCCGATTTTATGCTTGATGCGAAGGAACGCCCATGGCAAGAATCATGACCGTCCTCTGTCTGGTCGGGGTGGCGGCGGCTGCCTATGTGGCTTATCGCTACGGGGTGTTCTGAGCCCCAGCGGCTGAAGGAGAGCGCCACCCGCTGGCGGGAGCGCTCTGCGGCGGCCTGCTTCGCAGGCCTTGTCGCACGCAGGCTCGAACGCAGTTCTTTCTCACCTGCGTGCCGGGGGCATTACTGCAACTGATCCTTCAGCGCGGTGATGGCCTTCTGGGCGCAGGCTTCGTCCAGATGGCCGCCAGGCGCACCGGCTACGCCAATGGCACCAATGGTTTCATTGCCGGTCTTCAGGGGCACGCCGCCACCCAGTACCAGGAAGCCGGGGATATGCGCCATGCCGGCTGCATCGGGATTGGACTGAATGGCCTTGGCGATGCCGCTGGTGGGGTTGCGCGACGACGCCGAGGTGAAGGCCTTGGCGCGCGAGGCTTCGACGGTATGAGGGCCGGCGCCGTCGGCACGCACCATGGCCAGCAGCACGCCCGAGCGGTCCAGCACCGAGGCGCTGACGTTATAGCCGTCGGCGCTGCAGGCCGCCACGGTCTGCTGGGCCAGCTGCAAGGCAGTGGCGCTGGCGATGCTGCGGGTGGAAACGGTGGCTGCGGAAGCGGCGGCGGCGGCGGCCAGGGCCAGGGTGCAGAAGGCGATGTTGCGCAGGCGTTGGTTCATGTCAAAGCTCCTTGTGGATGGGGGTGAACAAGCGATGACAGAACTGTAAGCAGGGCTGCTTTCGGCGCCCATTCGCAAGGCAACGGATGGTCATCGGTAATCCTACCGAGTCGGGCCGCTCACAAGGCCGCAGTCAGCAGCAGTCTTGTCTGTTCTGCGACCGAGCCAGTACCCAGCTTTTCGGCCAGCCTGGCGCGGTGCGTGTCAACGGTGCGCACCGATATATCGAGCGCCGCCGCGATCTCCTTGCTGCCCAGGCCCTTGGTGATCAGCTCCAGCACCTCACGCTCGCGCTCGGTCAGGCCGCGCAGGCTTTGCCGGGCCTCGTTGCGCTCGGCCTGCTGGTCAAGCCGTGTCTGCGCCGACTCGATGGCCTGCAGCAGAGTCTGCTCTTCGATGGGCTTGGTCAGAAAGTCGGTGACCCCTGCCTTGAAGGCACGGCGGCAGGCATGCAGATCGCCGTGGCCGGTGATCACGATCGTGGGCCAGTCCACGCCCTGTGCCATGAGCTGCTCGTGCAGCTGCAGGCCCGACATCATGGGCATGCGCAGGTCGGTGATCAGGATGCCGGGCTGGCTGCGATCCAGATGGGCCAGGCAGTCGGCAGGAGATTCAAAGCAGGTCACGGGCAGCTCATAGGTCTGCAGCAGCAGATGCAGGGCGTTGCGCACCGACGGGTCATCATCGATCAGATAAATCATGCAGGCAAATCGGTTCCATCCAGCGGCAGATGCATGACAAAGCGGGCGCCATGCGGGCCGGGTACATATTCCAGACGGCCGCCCATGCGCTCCATCAAGGTGGCGCACAGCGGCAGACCCAGCCCCATGCCGTCGGACTTGGTGGTGAAAAACGGCTCGAAGATGCGCTCTGCCGTGGCCGCAGTCATGCCCGGGCCGTTGTCCTGCACCACGAGCAGGGCCTCGCCACCGCTTTGCTCCAGCGTGATGCTGATGGCTGCCTGCGCGTCCTGCGCCTGGCCAAGCGCATCGAGCGCATTGCGCACCAGATTGTGCAGCACCTGCTCCAGCGCCACCGGGTCGGCCCAGCCGCTGCAGGGCTGCAGCGGTGCCTGCCAGTGCAGCGCCACCTTGGCCTGGCGTGCCGGGCCTTCCAGCAGCAGCAGGGCCTGATCGACGACTTGGGCCAGATCCAGTCTCTGTGGCTGGCTTGGGGCATTGCTCACATAGCTGCGCATGCGCTCCAGGATGGCGCCTGCGCGCCTGGCCTCGCGCACATTGGCCTGAAGGGCAGTCGCCAGCAGTTCGGTCTTGCCCAGCTCGTGGGCGCGCAGCGCTGCCTGGCTCTGGCTGAGCAGGGCGGTGACAGGTTGGGCCAGCTCATGTGCGATG
This sequence comes from Comamonas testosteroni TK102, assembly GCF_000739375.1. Classification (NCBI taxonomy): domain Bacteria; kingdom Pseudomonadati; phylum Pseudomonadota; class Betaproteobacteria; order Burkholderiales; family Comamonadaceae; genus Comamonas; species Comamonas testosteroni. Next base: position 2,117,032 of record NZ_CP006704.1, read on the forward strand.
CCCGAGGCCATCTCTCCCATGCCGTTGACGCGCGAGGCATGGGCCAGCTGCGCTTCATTGGCCAGCAGCTGGGCGCGCTGCTGGTGGCGTCTGGCCTGCTGGCGGCTTTGCCAGATCAGGTGAACCGCACCGACCAGCGCGGCGCTGATCAGTGCACTGATCAGCGCCATGCCCCAGCTCACCAGGCTGCGGGGGCGGCTGAGCAGTTGCACCTGCAGAGGCTGGTCATAGCCGGCGAGTGTGAATTCGCCGAATTTGTGGCTTTGCTGCAGCTGCGCAGCTGGCTCCAGCAAGATGTGGTCATGAAGGCGGATGCGCAGCCCGCTGTCATCGGGCAGGACCTTGTCGTCCAGCAAGTGGGAGGAGTCAATGCGAACGCAGAGCCAGCCTTCGGGGTCTGCTATCTTTTTGAGGAAAAGATAATGATCCGGGTGCAGGGCGTCAGGCAGGCTGGCGCTGGCTCGCGGCGCCAGCGGAGCGGCAGTCTGCGCCACGGCCGGGTCCTGGCAACTGCCGGTGGCGGGAGTGGCCGCAGTGACCAACTGGATTTCCTGGACGCGCGGGTAAATGGTCTGCACCGACTGCGCAATATGCTGCAGAGCCGATGACTCCTTGGCTGCATCCAGCGGTGCCACGGCAGTCAGGGCGGTAAGGTGGGCCTTGTGCTGGGCCACCTTCTCCAGCATCTGGCGTTGTACGGTCTGGGTTAGCTGCAACTGCTCCTGCTCCTGGCGGGCATGGGCCTGCCACCACTGCAGGGCCAGGATCAAGGCGCAGAGCAGCCCCCAGGCCAGGGCCAGCAGCCAGCGGTGGCGGTAGTCCGGGGAAGAGTTGCTCATGCGCCGAAGTGTAGCGGTGGCCTGGCTGGCAATGCCGGGCCAGCGGCAGTGCGGGGCCGGGGACGCTTAGATATCCGCCAGCAGCTCGTAGGGCAGGGGCAGGACCTGCAGCCCGATGCCCTTGCCTGCATCGGCGCTCTGGCCATCGGCCAGCGCCGCATGGGCAAACAGATCGTCGCGGGTGGAAGAGGCAATCTGCATGGAGACGATGGCATCCCAGCCGCCTTGCGCAGCTGCTGCTGCCTGCACCACGGTGCCGGTTGCCTGCTCCAGGTCTTCGGCGCTGAAGACTTCCTGGCCCACGCTCAGAGCCTGCTCGGCATGAACCAGATAGGCGCGGCGCTTGAGCGTGCCGCGGAACTGGCTGCGGGCCACCACTTCCTGGCCGGGGTAGCAGCCCTTTTTGAAGTTGACGCCGCCCAGGGACTCGTAGTTCAGCATCTGGGGCACGAAGGCATCAACCACCGGAGCCGATAGCGTGGCCACGCCGCTCTGGACTTCGGACCATTGCCAGAGGTCCTCGCTCAGCAGCTGTCCTTCGGGGGCCTGACCCGCAGGGCCGATCCACAGCGCACGCTGGTTGCCGGCAGCGGGGTAGAGAGCCAGAACATGGGCATCGCCTTGCTGGCTCAGAGTCCAGGGGGCGGCTGCCGCGCCCGCATGGTGCTGGGCGGCCTGGCCGGTCAGTCCGTAAAGAGCAAAGTCGGCTGTCGCATCGCTGAGCTTGCACTGGGCTCGCAGCACAAACATGGACAGGCGCTTGAGCGTGGGAGCCAGCAGGCTGCGGTCACAGATCAGCACGATTTCATCGGCGCTGCGCCTGAAGCCGATGAAGCTGGCCAGCATGCGGCCCTTGGCCGTGCAAAAGGCTGCGAGGCGGGCCTGATCGAACTTGAGCAGTGCGAAATCGTTGCTCAACTGGCCATGGAGAAAGCTGGCTGCGTCGGCGCCAACGGCGCGGATGACACCAAGGTGGGAAATGGGGGTAATGCCGTTCAGGGGCAGCGTCTTGGGCTGGGTCATGGCTGAATTATGATCGTCGCTCTGTGTACTGATGGATCTAGCTTGTGCGTGCCCTTATTCGAGCACTGATATTTTTGCTGCTGCTGGCTGCCCTGGCGGCAGGCGGCGCCTGGTGGTGGCTGAACCAGCCGCTGCAGCTGTCCGAGCCCAATCTGGAGCTGGAGATCGAGCCCGGCACCACGCCGCGTGGCGTGGCGCAGAACGTGGTCAAGGCCGGGGTGCAAACCGATGCGCGTCTGCTCTATGCGTGGTTTCGCTTCTCGGGCAAGGACCGCGCCATCAAGGCCGGCAACTATGAACTGAGCACGGGTCTCACACCTTATGTGCTGTTGCAAAAGCTGGCGCGCGGCGAGGAAAGCCTGCGTGCGCTGACTCTTGTCGAAGGCTGGAACTGGCGCCAGGTGCGAGCGGCGCTGGCGCGTGAGGAATTCCTCAAGCAAGACAGCGCAGGGCTCAGCGACGAAGCCGTGATGACGGCCCTGGGCCGGGTGGGCGTGCCGCCCGAAGGCCGCTTCTTCCCCGACACCTATACCTATGCCAAGGGCAGCTCGGACATGGCCGTGCTGCGCCGTGCGCTGCACGCCATGGATCGCCGTCTGGCCGATGCCTGGGCCATGCGGGCGGCCAATACCCCGCTCAAATCTGCCGATGAAGCCCTGACCCTGGCCAGCATCGTGGAAAAGGAAACCGGCCGCGCTGCAGACCGGGCGCAGATTGCCGGCGTTTTCTCCAACCGCCTGCGCATAGGCATGCGCCTGCAGACCGATCCTTCGGTCATCTATGGCGTGGGGGCGAGCTTCGACGGCAATCTGCGCAAGCGCGATCTGCTGGAGGACACGCCCTGGAACACCTATACCCGTGCAGGTCTGCCCGTCACGCCGATCGCCATGCCCGGCAAGGCGGCGCTGATGGCGGCGGTGCAGCCTGATCAGACCAAGGCGCTGTACTTCGTGGCCAGGGGCGATGGCACCAGCCATTTCAGCGCCTCGCTGGACGAGCACAATAGGGCCGTCAACCGCTACCAACGCGGTCAGTAAGCAATCTTTGAGGGTGCAAGGCCGTGGCCTGTGCCCTGTGTCGAATCAAACAACTGGTGCCGCCATGCGCTGCACTAGAGGAAATATCAGTGAGTACAGCTTTACCCAAGGGTCTGTTCATCAGTTTTGAGGGCATCGACGGTGCGGGCAAGTCCTCGCATATCGAGGCGCTGGCCCAGGCTTTTCGCGATCAGGGCCGAGTGGTCACGCTCACGCGCGAGCCCGGTGGCACGCCGCTGGCCGAAAAGCTGCGCGCCTTGATGCTGCATGACGCCATGGACCCGCTGACCGAGGCGCTGATCGCCTTCGCGGCCCGGCGGGACCATCTGGTGCAGGTCATAGAGCCGGCGCTGGCGCGCGGCGAGGTGGTCATCAGCGACCGCTTTACCGATGCCACTTTTGCCTACCAGGGCGCGGGCCGTGGCTTCAGCTGGGAGCAGCTGTCGGTTCTGGAGCGCATGGCGCAGACCGGCACGGCGCTGCAGGCAGAGTCATCCCCGGATTTCATGCGCGAGCCTGACATGACGCTGTGGTTTGACCTGCCCGCCGAAGTGGCGGCCGAGCGCTTGGCCACGGCCCGTGTTCCCGACCGCTTCGAAGCCCAGCCCGGCGAGTTCTTTGCCCGCGTGGCCCAAGGCTATGCCGAGCGCGCCAGGACGGCACCTCAGCGTTTTGTGCGTATTGACGCCCATGCCAGCCGCCATGCCGTGTGGCAGCAGATCACCCAGGCCGTGGTGCGCAAGGGCTGGCTGGCCATCATGGTAGGCAGCAAGCCATGAGTGCCTCCGATCTCGAAGCGCCCTGGATCGCCGCGCAGCGTGGCCGCTTGCTGGCCCAGCGTGGTCATGCCTGGCTGCTGCAAGGGCCTTCGGGTCTGGGCCAGTACGCACTGGGACTGTCGCTGGTGCGCGCCTGGCTCTGCGAGCAGCCGTCTGCACAAGGCGCTTGCGGCCACTGCACCAGCTGCCATGCCATCGAGGTGCGTGCGCATGCCGATCTGTGCGTGCTCATGCCCGAGGTGCAGATGATGGAGCTGGGCTGGCCGCTGCCGGAAAAAGCCCAGGCCGACATCGACGACAAAAAGCGCAAGCCCAGCAAGGAAATCCGCGTGGAAGCCATGCGCGATGCCGTGGAGTTCTGCCAGCGCACCAGCGCGCGCGGACGCGGCAAGGCCGTGCTGGTCTACCCGGCCGAGCAAATGAATGCGATTACCGCCAACGCCCTGCTCAAGACGCTGGAGGAGCCGCCCGGAGACACCCGCTTTGTGCTGGCCAGCGAGGCTGCGCACCAGTTGCTGCCCACCATTCGCAGCCGCTGCCTGACGCACACCATGACCTGGCCTGCCGCGGCCGAGGCCGCGCAGTGGCTGCAGGCGCAAGGCCTGAACGAGCCCGATGCTGCAGCGGCGCTGCAGGCTGCAGGCGGTCGACCCGGCGATGCGCTGCGCATGGCGGCGGACGCAGGCAAGGCCGCTGCTTGGGCGCAGTTGCCAAGGCAGCTGGCCAAGGGAGATGTGGCAGCGCTGGCGGCTTTTGCGCCGGTGGATGCCGTGCAGGCGCTGCAGAAGATCTGCCACGACCTGATGGCCCTGGCCGGTGGCGGCGAGCCCCGGTATTTCTCGCCTGCCGATCTGCCGGGCAAGCCGCTGCCCATGGCGCTGCTGGCCGAATGGTCGCGCGAGCTGGTGCAGGCGGCGCGCACGGCCGATCACCCCTTCAATGCTGGGCTGATGATGGAGGCTCTGGCCTCCAGGGCGCGGGCGGTGCTGATCTCGGGCAAAGCCGCCAGAGCCGTGCGCTAGGTCATGAAGCACGGTTTGGTCAAAATATTCCCGGGTGTTAACCTCGCCACTACCGCCGCCCGGCTGCCACAAGAATTCCGCTACCCACTATGAACGCAACTACCACCCCTCGTCCCAGCGTGATGCAGCTGGCGATCAAGGAAAAGGCGGCGCTGTATGCCGCCTATATTCCGTTGTTCGCCGAAGGGGGGATTTTTGTGCCCACGCAGCGTGACTATCGTTTGGGCGATGATGTCTATGTTCTGCTCACCCTGCCCGACGATCCGCAGCGCTATCCGGTCGCGGGCCGGGTGGCCTGGGTGACGCCGGAGCGCGCTTCCGGCAACCGGACCCAGGGCGTGGGCATCCAGTTTCCCAAGGATGCCAAGTCCGCCGAGCTCAAGGCAAAGATCGAGCAGATTCTGGGCACGGCCCTGAGCTCCGAGAAGCCGACCCAGACAATCTGATTATTAATACTGGCGCGTTCTCACACCAGAGGCGCCGAGCAAGAGCCGTCTCGCAGCGATGGCGTCGTCCCCTGGGGGAAGCGGCGCAGCCGCTCAGGAGCGGTCCAATCTCTATGTTTACCGATTCCCACTGCCACCTGAATTTCCCTGAGCTGAGCGCCAATATCGCGCAGATCCGCGCAGCCATGGCTGCCGCCAAGGTCACGCGCGCGCTGTGCATCAGCACGACGATGGAAGAGTTTCCCGAGGTGCACCAGCTGGCGCTGGACTACGACAATTTCTGGGCCACCGTGGGCGTGCACCCCGATACCGAAGACATGACCGAGCCCAGCGTGCAGGATCTGGTGGAGCGCGCCGCGCTGCCGCGCGTGGTGGCGATCGGCGAGACCGGGCTCGATTACTACGGCATGGAAGACCGCAAGGGCGGTCGCACGATTGCCGATCTGGAATGGCAGCGCGAGCGTTTTCGCACGCATATCAGGGCGGCGCAGATCACGCAAAAGCCGCTGGTCATCCACACCCGCAGCAGCTCCGACGACACCCTGGGCATTTTGCGCGAGTGCGGCGAGGCCGATTCCGGCACCCAGGCCGGCGGTGTCTTTCACTGTTTCACCGAAACCGCCGAAGTGGCGCGCGCGGGCCTGGACATGGGTTACTACATCTCCCTGTCGGGCATCGTGACCTTCAAGAATGCCCAGCATCTGCGCGATGTGGCGGCGTTCGTGCCGCTGGACCGGCTGTTGATAGAAACCGACAGTCCCTATCTCGCGCCCGTGCCCTACCGAGGCAAGACCAATAATCCTTCCTACGTGCCTTTTGTGGCCAGGCAGATTGCCGAGGTGCGCGGCATTTCCATCGAGGAGGTGGCTGCCGCCACCAGTGCCAATTTTGACCGCCTGTTCAAGGGCGTGACCTTGTCCGTGAACTCTGGAGCGAGTGCATGAGTCTTTTTGCTGCCCCATCGATTGCATCGTCATTGAACCGCCGCCAGAGCCTGCGCTGGGCGGGGGCTGCTGTCGTCGGGGTGGCGGGCCTGCCAGGGCTGGCCCAGGCCAATGACTACGAGGACTATTCGCGGGCGCTGGTCAGCGACAACTCCAGTGCCATGGTGAATCTGATCTTTCGCGGCTTCAACGCCAACACCCTGGATTCGCGCGGGCGGCCGGGGCTGGTGGCGGCCCTGCATCAGGACTCGCTCAAGGTCTTTGACGTGCTGCTCAAGGCGCCGCGGATCGATGTCAATCTGGCCTCGCGCCAGAACGAGACGCCGCTGATGATGGCCTGCATCAAGGGCCACCTCGATATCGTGCGCGAGCTGATCAAGCGCGGCGCCGACGTGAATCGAGAGGGCTGGGCGCCGCTGCACTATGCAGCCTCCGCCGACACGCCGCAGACGCTGGACATCATCAAGCTGCTGCTCGAAGAAAGCGCCTATATCGATGCAGCATCGCCGAACGGCAGCACGCCGCTGATGCTGGCTGCCCAGTACAGCAGCGAAGCCGTGGTCAGGCTGCTGCTGCAGGAGGGGGCGGACATCACGCTGCGCAACCAGCGCAATATGACGGCAGCGGACTTCGCCAGGCTGGTGGACCGGCAGTACATGGTCGATCTGCTGGGCAAGGCGCTGCAGCATGAGCGCCGTACCCAGCCCCCGCGCGGGAGCTGGTAGCGGACGGTTTCAGTATCGGACTAGCTATTTTGATAGCTGCTAGCGCCCAATGAAAAAGGACTTCAGGTTCATTTGACCCTGAAGTCCTTTATTTATATGCGGTGACAGCTCTTAAATTTGAGGCTCGCCAGGGGTCGAGCTGCGCACCTGGTTGTGCAGGCGGGCGTAGAGGCCGCCCAGTTCCATCAGTTGCTCATGCGAGCCTTGTTCGGCAATCTGGCCGCGCTCCATGACGACCACGCGGTCCGCATGCTCGATGGTGGACAGGCGGTGGGCAATCACCAGCGTGGTGCGGCCCTGCATCAGACGGTTCAGCGCCTGCTGGACCAGTCGCTCGGACTCGTTGTCCAGTGCCGAAGTGGCTTCGTCCAGGATCAGGATGGGCGCGTCCTTGTAGAGCGCGCGGGCAATGGCCAGGCGCTGGCGCTGGCCGCCCGAGAACTGGCTGGCATTGTGGCCGACCAGGGTGTGCAGGCCCTGGGGCAGATTGCGCACGAAGTCGCCCAGATTGGCGGCCTCCAGAGCGGACCAGACGCGTGTCTCGTCAATATCTTGGCCCAGGGCCACATTGGCCGCGACGCTGTCGTTGAGCATGACCACGTCCTGGCTGACCATGGCGAACTGCTGGCGCAGCGTGTTCAGGTCCCAGTCGGCCACGGGAACCCCTTCCAGCATGATCTGGCCGCTGGTGGGCGAAAAAAAGCGGGGCAGCAGATTGACCAGCGTGGTCTTGCCAGCACCGGACGGGCCGACCAGGGCCACGACTTCGCCGGCCTTGACGTCCAGGCTCAGGTGCGAGAGGGCCGGAGCCTTGTCCGGGCCGAACTGCACGCTCACATCGCTCAGCTGCAGTGCGCCGCTGACCTTGGCGCAGGGCTTGAAACTGCCGCCTTGCTCGTCGGTGGAGCCTTCGAGCAGGGCCAGGCCACGCTCCAGTGCGGCCACGCCGCGCGTGATGGGGTTGGCCACATCGGCCATGCGGCGAATGGGCGCAATCAGCATCAGCATGGCCGAGATGAAGGCGGCAAAGCCGCCCACGGTCACATCCTGCACGCTGGCCGAGCCGATGGCGGCGCCACCTTCGCGGCTTTGCCACAGGGCGATGCAGAGAATCACCGACAGCGCAATCGCCGCCAGCACCTGGGTCAGCGGCGTCATGGCGGCCGAGGCGATGGTGGCCTTGGTGTTCAGGCCGCGCAGCTGGCGGCTCAGCTCGCCAAAACGCGACTGCTGCGAAGCCTGGGCGCCATGCAGGCGCACCATGCGGTGGGCCAGCACGTTCTCCTCCACCACATAGGCCAGTTCGTCGGTGGCCGTCTGACTGGACTTGGTGATGCGGTACAGGCGGCGCGACAGCGTTTTCATGACCCAGGCCACGCCCGGCACCATGAAGGCCACGATCAGCGTGAGCTGCCAGTTCAGATAGATCAGATAGCCAAGCAGGGCGATCAGCGTGAAGCCGTCGCGAGAGATGCTCATCATCGCCTGCACCAGCTGCTGGGCACCGGTCTGCACCTCGTAGACGATGGTGTTGGAAAGCGCCGAGGCCGATTGCCTGGAAAACAGGCTCATGTCGGCGGCCAGCAGGCGCTCGAAGAGTTTCTGGCGCAGACCCAGCATGCCGTCATTGGTGATGCGTGCCAGCGCGTACTGCCCCGTGAACTGGGCCAGGCCGCGAATCACGAACAGGCCGATCAGAAACACGGGCACCGTCCACAGCGGCAGCGACCCTGCCGTAAAACCGCTGTCGAGCAGGGGCTTGAGCAGCGCCGGCATGGCAGGCTCGGTCGCCGCACCCACCAGCGTGGCAAAAATGGCCAGACCCCAGGCCCAGCGCTGGCCCGAGAAATAAGGCGTCAGGCGCTTGAGGCGCTGCATCAGCGGCAGCTCGGATGGATGGGCGGGGACAGCTGGAGCGGGAGCGGCCTTGGGGGGCTCGCTCGGCGATGGTGACGGTGTGGCTTGCATAAGCGCGTGATTTTAGGGCTTGTGCTTTTGGAGTCCGCACGGATCTCAATAGATGAAATTCGGGATGAAGTTGTAACCAACTATGCCTGTTTGAATATAAAGCGCAAGCCTGCGGCAGAATTGGTCCGGGGCTTGTCTCTGCACTCATGCAGACTCTGGCATGCTCCCGATCTGAAAATTTTGGGACACTTGCGTTTGATCACCCTACTGAGCACGTTCTTACATCAGGAATCCGTCAGTGTGTGTAACATTCGCGCTTGTGTTTGTACCGGGCAATTCCGGAAATTTTGATGGCTGCCAATGACTATTGACCGACTTCCATCCCTGACAACCTGGGCGGCAGGGCCGCGCGCTTCCCGTAGAGCCATGCTGGCAACGCTAGCCGCCACGCCGGCCCTTCCGGCACTGGCCCAGTTCAGGGTTGAGGTAACAGGCGTGGGCCTGACACAGCTGCCGATCGCAATCGCCCCGTTCAAGGGGGAAGGTTCGGCCCCGCAGAAGATTTCCGCCATCATCCAGTCCGACCTGGAGCGCAGTGGCCAGTTCCGCGGCGTGGACGCTTCCGGCGTCGCGCTGGACGAGACCTCGCGCCCCGACGTGGCGCAGTGGCGCCAGAAGGGTGCCGATTCGCTGGCCACCGGCAGCATCACCCGCCTGGCCGATGGCCGCTGGGATGTGCGCTTCCGCCTGTGGGATGTGGTCAAGGGCCAGGATCTGGGCGGCCAGGGCTTTGCCGTGACCACCGGCGATCTGCGTCTGGTGGCGCACCGCATTGCCGACTACATCTATGAAAAGCTCACGGGCGAAAAAGGCATTTTCTCCACCCGCATTGCCTATGTGACCAAGGCCGGCGCCCAATACCGCCTGTGGATTGCCGATGCCGACGGCGAGAATGCCCAATCGGCGCTGTCCAGCCCCGAGCCCATCATTTCCCCCGCCTGGGCACCCAACGGCACCCAGCTGGCCTATGTGTCCTTCGAGTCACGCAAGCCCGTGGTCTATGTGCACGATGTGGCCAGCGGCCACCGTCGTCTGCTGGCCAATTTCCGCGGCTCCAACAGCGCTCCTGCCTGGTCGCCCGACGGCAGCCGTCTGGCCGTGACGCTGAGCCGCGACGGTGGCTCGCAGCTGTATCTGCTCAGCGCTCAGGGCGGCGAGCCGCGCCGCCTCATGCAAAGCAGTGGCATCGATACCGAGCCCTGCTTCTCCAGCGACGGTCGCACCATCTATTTCGTCAGCGACCGTGGCGGCGCCCCTCAGGTTTACAAGGTTTCGTCCTCGGGCGGCAGTGCCGAGCGCGTGACCTTCAGCGGCACCTACAACATCTCGCCCGCCATCAGCCCCGACGGCAAGTGGCTGGCCTATGTCTCCCGCGTGGGCGGTGGCTTCAAGCTCCAGGTCATGGATCTGGCGACAGGCACCGTGAACTCCGTCACGGACACCACGGCGGACGAAAGCCCGAGTTTTGCGCCCAACAGCCGTCTGATTGTTTACGCCACCATTCAGGGAGGCCGTGAAGCGCTCATGACCACCACGCTGGACGGCAAGATCAAGGCGCGTCTGGCAGGTCCAAGTGGAGACATACGTGAACCCGACTGGGGCCCGTTCCAGAAACACTGATCTGAAGTTTGCTTTCCCTCTTTCTTTCTAGTGATGAAGTCCGTTGTGGACTGTTCGGAGAAATCTCATGTTGACTATCAAACGTCTTTCCCTGGCTTTGGCTGTGACCGCGCTGGTCGCAGGTTGCAGCTCTGGCGTCAAGCTGGACGACAAGCCCGTTGACGGTTCGCTGTCGAGCCAGGGTGCTGGCACCAGCGGCCAGGGCCAGAGCGGCGTGTCCGGTGTGGACCTGACCGGTTCGGCCGCCTCCAAGGCCGGCCCTCAGGGCGTCAGCCGCATCGTGTATTTCGACTTTGACAGCTACTCTGTCAAGGCCGATGCACAGCCCCAGATCGAAGCCCATGCCAAGTTCATCAAGGCCAATCCTGCGGCCAAGGTGCAGCTGGAAGGCCATACCGACGAGCGCGGCGGTCGTGAATACAACCTGGCTCTGGGTCAGAAGCGTGCCGAAGCCGTGCGCCGCTCCCTGGGTCTGCTGGGTGTCAACGACGCTCAGGTCGAAGCGGTGAGCTACGGCAAGGAAAAGCCTGCTGCCGAAGGCCATAGCGAAGACGCTTACGCCCAGAACCGTCGCGTTGAAATCAACTACCGTTAATGATGAAGCAGGCCTTGTTGACTCTCCGTCACGCAACGCTGCCGCGCCTGGTGGTGGCCGGCCTGCTGGCCGGCTCTGCCATCAGCGCCCATGCAGCCCTGTTTGGTGATGACGAGGCGCGCCGCGCCATCATCGAACTGCGCCAGCGCGTTGACAGCCTGCAGCAATCGCAGGAGCAAACCCGTCGCAGCCTGCTGGATCTGCAGTCGCAGATCGAGTCGCTCAAGTCCGACCAGGCCAAGCTGCGTGGTCAGAACGAGCAGCTGACACGCGACGCTGCCGAGTTGCAGCGCGGTCAGAAAGATCTGGCCAAGGGCTTTGACGAGCGTCTGCGCCAGTTCGAACCAGTCAGCGTGACCGTGGACGGTGTGGAATTCACTGCCGATCGCAACGAGCAACAGGACTTCGAGCAGGCTCTGGGCATGTTCCGTTCGGGCAAGTTCCCCGAGGCTGGTCAGGCGTTTGCCGCTTTTCTGCGCCAGTGGCCCAAGAGCGGCTATACACCGTCGGTGCGCTTCTGGCTGGGCAACTCGCAGTACGCCACGCGCGACTATAAGAACGCCATTGCCAATTTCCGCTCGGTCATGACCACGACTCCCATGCATGCCCGCTCGCCCGAAGCGGCCTTGTCCATCGCCAACTGTCAGGTGGAACTCAAGGACACCAAGGCGGCGCGCAAGACTCTGGAAGAGCTGCTGCAGGCCTATCCGAACTCGGAAGCCGCAGGGATTGCCAAGTCCAAGCTGGCGACGCTCAAGTAATGGCCGGATATTCACAGCCTCAAGCGGAAACAGCGCCCCCATACGGCGCTGTTTTTTCTATGGAAGAAGCAGATGTGCAGCGCCGCTTTGGCGGTTTGGAGCGCCTTTACGGCGTACCGGGCGCAGCCCGGATTCGTGCCGCCCATGTGGTGGTGGTCGGTGTCGGCGGAGTCGGCTCGTGGACGGCCGAGGCCCTGGCGCGCAGCGGTGTGAGCCGCCTTACCCTGATCGATATGGACCATGTGGCCGAGTCCAATATCAATCGCCAGATCCATGCGCTGACCAGCACGGTGGGTCAGGCCAAGATCGAAGCCATGCGTGATCGCATCGCCGAGATCAATCCCGCTTGCGTGGTCAATTGCATTGACGAGTTTGTCGACCCTGACAACTGGCAGCAACTCTTGCCGGTCGATGCCGATGCGGTGATCGATGCCTGCGATCAGATCAAGGCCAAGGCCGAAATGGCTGCGCACGCGCGCAAGACCCGGCAGTGCTTCATTTCCGTCGGCGCTGCGGGCGGAAAGCGCATGGCCCATCTGGTGGATATTGCCGACCTTGTTGCGACGACTCATGATCCGCTTCTGTCGCAGCTGCGGTACCGGCTGCGCAAGCAGCATGGCGCCCCCAAGGATGGCAAGCGCATGGGCGTGACCTGCGTGTTCAGCCGGGAGGCGGTAGCTCCTCCCGATGCATCTTGCTCCATCGAGGGCGGTGATGGCAGCCTCAACTGCCATGGCTACGGCTCGGTCGTGGCCGTGACGGCAACCTTTGGTCAGTGCGCTGCAGGCTGGGTGCTCGATCAATTGGCCCGGCAGTCGAACTAACCGCGAACTGATCCAACTAATTCGCGTTTTCGGCAGCGGGCCTGGAAAAATAGATTACAATAACGTTATTCCACTGATTAGGCAACTACTGCTTTTGAGGTGTGGCAGGGTCTTTAGCTCAGTCGGTAGAGCAGCGGACTTTTAATCCGTTGGTCGCGAGTTCGAATCTCGCAGGACCCACCAAAGATAGCAAGGCCCCGTAGCAATACGGGGCCTTTTCTTTTGCTATCAATTAGGCAGCAAGAGCCAGATTCAAGCTGCTTTTTCTTGGCATGTGTGCGGACGAAGCAGCGCCTTGCAGGAGCTGCGCAGTCAATGGGCTACGGCGGATGGAGTCCAATGCCAATCAGCATTGGTATCTGGGCTCACTGCTTTTTCGAGTCCAAGGACTTTGTTCCTCAGTGTGGTGCCGGCTTTGGGGAGTGGCCTGCAGTACTTCCACTCGGGATCATTGAAGCGGGGGAGTAGGCCCAAGCTTGCAGTGTGCGTCGCCATTTGTTCATTCCCCAAAGCGGGCTCCCGCTTGTTTCGGCGGTGACAGGGTTTGTGCTGCCGTTCGGGCCGGATCTGCTGCTACGGGGTTTTACTTCTTCCGCGGTAGTTCAGGTCGGTGGCCGAGTAGTTCTCGCGCTTGCGCCAGTCCATCTGAATCGGGCCGGCATGGTTGGCAGGATAGGTGATGCGCTCTTTTTCGCGATTGAGTTCCCACTGCTTTGCATCCACGATGTGATGGACGGTGGACTCTTTGGATTTACTCATGGGGCAGGCGGCCTTCAATCAAGTTGCTGAACCAAAAGACGACGGTACAGCTGCCGCGATGGCGCGTCCAGTGAATTCGCAGGGTGGCCAATGGTTCGCTTGAATTGCGTTGGAATCACGACTACATCAAGTATTTTTAGGGTAGATGTGGATAGTTGCAGCAGGAGACATATGTTCGCCTGTGCGTCTTTGGGGCAAAGTGGCGGCGGCCTTTGCTCGCCCGTCAAAGCTGCCCCCAGCTGTCTTGCACCCTGGCTTCCCAGAACGATAAAAGCCCGCTTTGCAGGGCGGGCAGGAGCATGAATGGTTGAATGAGGCTTTCAACTTCAGGAACAAGCATGCGTTTTTCGAGAAGTTCGTCGATTCGTTGTGCTGCTTTGACGGCGGTTGCGGCGGGAGTTGCCGCTGCATTCTGGGGTTGCGCAGTCTCGGTCCCTCAAGGCGTGCAGCCTGTGAGTGGCTTCGATGTCACGCGCTATAAGGGCACCTGGTACGAGCTTGCGCGGATAGAGCACCGTTTTGAAAAAGGACTCAGCCAGGTCTCCGCGCAATACAGTCTGAACGAAGATGGGACCGTGACCGTCATCAACCGGGGCTATGACCCTGCGAAGCAGGAATGGCGGCAGGCCCGGGGCAGGGCGCGCTTTCTGGGCCGCCCTGATGTGGCAGCACTCAAGGTTTCCTTCTTTGGTCCTTTTTATGGCGGCTACAACGTGGTGAGTCTGGATGACGAATATCAGACGGCCCTGGTGATAGGCGACAGCCTGGATTATTTCTGGCTGCTGTCGCGCAGCAAGACCATTCCCGAGCAGCAGTTCAGGCGCCTGCTTGAAAAAGCCAGCTCACTTGGGGTCGACCTGAGCCGCGTGCAGGTGGTCGCTCAGTAGTGCTCTCATACGCAAAGTCATCTGCAAAGCAGCAGAGCGCTCAGAAAGTTCTGTCATGGACGGGCTGGAGTGACCAGGGCAGGGGGTGCCATATGCGCGCTCACTGCGGCAGGTAAGGCCTTACGAGGTCCCAGTGGGACAACTCAGTGCAGCATCGAGTGGTTGAGTGCGAGACATGCTGCTCTGACGCTGATCGTGGTGGCACCGGGAAAGCGTTTCATTGCGTCTTCAAGAGCGGCGCACGTGCTGGGGAAGAGCGCCGTGTAATAGGCTCCCGCCACTTTGATGATGCACCGTCTCATTGATCTCTCCTCGAACCCAAACAGTAATTAACTGGATATCGGGCTATTTGTATCAAACTGAAACATAATTTTGTAAAGTCCGTCGACCTTGATGCAGTCATTGGTTCGGCCCAGACTTTTATCCGCAGATGCATCATGCGGAGCCGGACGTGGCTCCAGTTCGATTGCTGTCCGTTGGCGCTGTGATGGAGAGGTCTGTAGACGGGCGTTTGGCCGATGCCACGTGACAGGGCGATCAGGCCCGGTTTGGCGGAAAAGCGTGGTTGCAGCGGCGGCTGAAATCGAGGCAGATTGCGGAACCTACTGGGTTGATTGACATTTTTTCCACGCTCGCTGCTGAGAAACTGGCTGCGCATCGAGGCTTATCGCTTCACATTGAATGCTGTTTTGTATTAAAAAGTGACAAAAGTCATGTGAGTCGACTGTATGTAAGAGGGGGGCATGCAGATGAACGATCTGGAGCTTGAAGGAAATCGCCATCTCAATCACTTGATGAGATCAGGTGTGTGTGCCGAAGGTGTTGATCGCATACTTCGTGCGGTTCGCAAGCACCTTGGAATGGATATCGCCTTTGTCTCGCACTTCGGAGCCGCTGATCGGGTGCTCAAGCATTTGGACAGTGTTTCGGGTGGACCGCTTTATCAAGGTCAGAGCATTCCCATGCAGGAGGGATATTGCCTGAAGGTGGTCCACGGCGAGTTGCCCGAATGCATTCCGGACACCAGTCGGGTGCCGGCTGCTCAGCAGATTTCCGCAACCCATGCCATTCCAATCGGCTCCCATCTGAGTGTTCCCGTCCGGCTCACGGACGGGCATGTCTACGGTACGCTTTGCTGCTTCAGCTTTCTCCCGAATCCCACGCTGGGCGAGCGTGACATGCAGTTGCTGCGGGCATTCGCCGAGATCCTGGCTGACCGCATCGAAGAGCAGGCCGCAGAGGAGCGGATCAAGGCACAGCTGGTTGGCGAAGTGCGTTCCGCTTTGGCGCACGGCGATCCGAGAATGGTGTTCCAGCCGATCTGCAGTCTGCGCGACAAGGCCATCTGCGGCTTTGAGAGCCTTTCGCGTTTTGATGTCGAGCCCAGACATGCGCCGGATTACTGGTTCGACGTGGCAGACAAGGCAGGGCTCGGCGTTGATCTGGAGTTGTGCGCGATTGCCAAGGCACTTCCTGCGCTGCAGCGACTGCCTGCCAGCAGCAGCGTCAGTGTCAACTGCTCGCCACAATTGCTGCTGAGCAGCAAGTTCCACCAACTGCTGGATGGCATCGATGATCTCTCCCGCCTGGTCCTGGAGATTACCGAGCATGCAGCGGTCAAGGATTACAAGGCACTTGCCGTTGGACTGGAGCCCTATCGTCGCCGGGGCGCGAAACTGGCGGTTGATGATGCCGGCGCGGGCTATTCCAGCATGCGGCACATCCTCAATCTTGAGCCGGAAATCATCAAGCTGGATATGAGTCTTACCCACTCGATCGACACCGACGAGAAGCGGCGTGCGCTGGCCAGAGGCCTGATCAGCTTCGCGCATGAAATCGGAAGCCTCGTGATTGCCGAGGGCGTGGAGCGACCTGAAGAGCTGGAAATGCTACAGAGGCTTGGGGTGGATTGTGCTCAAGGGTATCTGCTTTCCAGGCCGCTTGAGATTGAGGCAGCGGCTGTGTTTTCACTGCACTGACAGGCAGCGGCGGCGGCATCGACTGCCACACCGTCTGAGTGCCGATGAACTTGCCAGTGGCTTGCTGGATCAGCTGGCCCAGTGCACCGGCATTGAGCCATATCGACCCCGCCTCATGCTCCTCTTGGCGAGGCCAGGGGAGTTTCGGAGCCCTGGTGCGACGAAGCCGACCTGGCCTGCAACAGGGCTAGCGTAAACATCTATTCAGCGTTATCAGCTGGTGCACTCATACTGTTAAAAAGTGTAAATCACAGGGGTGCAACTATGAAATGGCTGCTTGTCAGTTTCGCGTTCGTGGCGCTCACACTCTGTATGAGTTTTTTTGCATCAATCGTGGACGATCTGAGGAAGGCCAGCGACCAGAATTGATCGGGAGGCTGTTTTTGACAGCTCCCATGCAAAAGCATTTCTATCGGTCGACCGTGACCATCGCATTCATGGTGTTGGGTCAATGTCCATAGGTGCTCCCGCTATCGCATTGGGTTTTCCAAAGGTGTCTTGATTCTCTGACAGCCGTTTGATGAGGCCGAGGTGAACGTTGTGGAGGGACTTGCAGCGCGTCTGAGTAGGCTGCTGTGACGGGCATGGCGGGGCAGGACCTTCGACCCGCAGCCGACAGTTGACCCCTGTAAATGCGTTCGACTATGCTTGTTGCATTTGGTCACATTGCATGGGGAGGGCGCTTTGCCAAGCATTGAAGTTTTCGAAAAACTCACTGGCCGCAAATTTTCCAATGCGGAACTCTTGCACACCAAAGTGCTTGCTTTTCCTGAGGAAGGGAAAAGGAGGGTTGTCTATGGGCTGCTGGCTGAGGCCATAGACATTGACTACTCCCAGAAGTCGCTTTCCGCGCTGAGTGAGCAAATCAAGCTGGCACTGTGCAATATCGAGCGTGTTGTGCCCAGAGCTTTCGTGGGGCAGAACATTCGTGTGTACGAGGGCGGCAACCACCTGGACATCATCAATGATGGTGTGGGGAGTATGGGATGGTTGATTGTGGAGGAGTATTCAATCTGATCGGCCAGCGCTTTCGGGAGTCTGAGAGGCCCAGGCTGGAGGGGCGCAGGTCCTATTTTCAGTCAGCGTGATCCATGCCGCTTTTTCGCCTTCACTTCAGTCGGCGAGCTTTGGGGTCTCGAAGGAATCAGGCCACCACGCCATACCTGAGCTGTGGGGATAAAGACCAGGAGGGCGTGAGCAGCCAGATGCGTAGCTGGTAAAATCCAGCAGTTCACCTGTTTGGGTCCGCGTCTATGTTTGACGCAGACACGGGCTTTTGATTTGTTGGTACGCGAGTACGCATCTCGCAGGACCCACCAGAATACAGGCGCTACAGCCATGGAAACTGTAGCGCCTTTTTCGTTTACCGGTTTTCTCATCGTGCGCGCAGCGGGCTCGAGCCACAGAGTCGAGTCTGCTGATCTGGCCTTTGAAATAAAATTGCTGCTTGGCGCGTAGACGCTGCGCTGCTGGAAAAATCAAATGAAATCAATCGACTCCGATAGCCCCACGCAAACCGCTATCCCCAAGGTAGGCTTTGTTTCGCTGGGCTGCCCCAAGGCCTTGACTGATAGCGAGCTGATTCTCACGCAGCTCAGCGCCGAGGGTTACCAGACCTCCAAGACCTTTGAAGGCGCTGACCTGGTCATCGTCAATACCTGCGGCTTCATCGACGATGCCGTCAAGGAAAGCCTGGACACTATTGGCGAGGCTCTGGCTGCCAACGGCAAGGTGATCGTGACCGGCTGCCTGGGCGCCAAGGCCGGCAAGGATGGCGGCTCCACCATGGTGGCCGAAGTTCACCCCAGTGTGCTGGCCGTCACCGGCCCCCATGCCACCCAAGAGGTGATGGACGCTGTGCACACCCACCTGCCCAAGCCGCACGATCCATTCGTGGATCTGGTGCCCGGCAGCTTTGGCGATGCGGGCATCAAGCTCACGCCAAAGCACTACGCCTATCTGAAGATTTCCGAAGGCTGCAACCACCGCTGCACTTTCTGCATCATTCCCAGCATGCGCGGCGATCTGGTCTCGCGTCCGATCGGCGATGTGCTCAAGGAGGCCAAGGCACTGTTCGAAGGAGGCGTCAAGGAACTGCTGGTGATCAGTCAGGATACCTCGGCCTATGGCGTGGATGTGAAGTACCGCACCGGTTTCTGGGACGGCAAGCCGGTCAAGACCCGCATGCTGGAACTTGCTGATGAGCTGGGCAAGCTGGCACAGCAGCACGGCGCCTGGGTGCGTCTGCACTATGTCTACCCCTATCCCACCGTGGATGCGGTCTTGCCCCTGATGGCCGAGGGCAAGATCCTGCCTTACCTGGACGTGCCCCTGCAGCACAGCCATCCCGATGTGCTCAAGCGCATGAAGCGACCCGCGTCGGGCGAAAAGAACCTGGACCGTATCCGTGAGTGGCGCAAGATCTGCCCCGAGCTGGTGATTCGTTCCACCTTCATTGCCGGTTTTCCCGGCGAGACCGAGGAAGAGTTTGAGCATCTGCTTAACTTCATTCGCGAAGCCGAGATCGACCGTGCCGGCTGCTTTGCCTACAGCCCCGTCGAAGGCGCCACCGCCAACGAACTTCCCGGCATGCTGCCCGAAGAGGTGCGTGAGGCGCGCCGTGCGCGCTTCATGGAAGTGGCCGAAGAAGTCTCCACCCAGCGTCTGCAGCGCCGCGTGGGCCAGGTCATGAAGGTGTTGGTGGACAAGGCCGTCAGTCTGGGCAAAAAAGGCGGTGTGGGCCGCACCTATGCCGATGCTCCCGAGATTGACGGCGTGGTTCACATCCAGCCGCCCGAGAAGGCCAGCAAGACCTACAAGGTGGGTGAGTTGATCAGCGTGCGCATTGTGGGCACGCAGGGGCATGATCTGGTGGGCGTTCCGGTTTGAGCTTCCATGGTGTCCCTGCACGGCGCCATGTCAATCCGGTAAAAATAGAAAGGTCGCAATTGCGGCCTTTTTTGCATCCGATTTCTTGGTTGCCGCTTTTGTCTGCCGCAGGCCTGCAGGAGACCTTGAAGCAATGGCGGGCTCAGGTTCGGCTCTGAACGGTGCCGCCTTCCCAGGCATGGGAGGTCGATGCGAAACACTTATCCTGGACAAAGCGCCGCAGCATGGTGTTGTTCATGGTGAAGAATGGCCTTTCCCGGAAGACAGCCTCTTGTCTGTAAAAGAGGTTTCCATCGAAAGGTGACGAGCCTGATCTCGGCACTGTATCCACAGTTAGGGCTGCTTGGTTCCCCACCTGACCCGGTTGGCTGCTTCCCCATGCGAGGAGGCCCGTCACTCTCGATTATAGATGCAAAACCGACACAGTTCCGCGAGCTGTGAAATGAGATTCCAGGAGCAGGCTTGTTGGCATGTCCCGGCCCCGTAGAATCAGAGGCTATGTCTTATTTAGTGCTTGCTCGCAAATACCGGCCCCGTACCTTCACTGAAATGGTGGGGCAGGAGCACGTGGTTCAGGCTCTGACCAATGCGTTGACCCAGCAGCGCCTGCATCACGCCTATCTGTTCACGGGCACACGTGGCGTGGGCAAGACCACGGTGTCGCGCATTCTGGCCAAGTCGCTGAATTGCCAGGGCCTGGATGGCAATGGTGGAATCACCGCAACCCCTTGCGGGGTATGCGCAGCATGCACTGAAATAGATAGCGGTCGTTTCCCCGACTACACCGAACTGGATGCTGCATCCAACCGCGGTGTGGATGAGGTGCAGAGCCTGCTGGAGCAGGCGGTGTACAAACCGGTGCAGGGGCGCTTCAAGGTCTTCATGATCGACGAGGTGCACATGCTGACGAACACCGCGTTCAACGCCATGCTCAAGACGCTGGAGGAGCCTCCCGAGTATCTGAAGTTCGTGCTGGCCACGACCGATCCGCAGAAAGTACCGGTCACTGTGCTCTCGCGCTGCCTGCAGTTCAATCTGCGCCCGATGGCGCCCGAAACGGTTCTGGAGCACCTGACTCATGTGCTGGACAAGGAAAGCGTGCCGGCAGAGCCTCAGGCGCTGCGATTGCTGTCTCGCGCAGCGCGCGGCTCCATGCGCGATGCGCTGAGCCTGACCGACCAGGCGATTGCCTTTGGCAGCGGGCAGTTGCAGGAGGCGACGGTGCGCCAGATGCTGGGCAGCGTGGATCGAAGCCATGTCTTTCGCCTGATCGATGCCCTGGCGCAGGGGCACGGGCGCACGGTGGTTGAAGTCTCCGAAGAGCTGCGCCACAACGGTCTGTCTGCTGCATCGACACTGGAGGAAATGTGCGCCGTTCTGCAGCGCATGGCCGTGTTGCAGGCCGTGCCGGATATGCCGCTGGATGCCAGCGACCCGGAGGCTGCCGAAGTAGACCGACTGGCCAGTCTGATGCCCCGCGACGAGACGCAGCTGCTCTACAGCATCTGCCTGCACGGCCGCGTCGAGCTGGGACTGGCCCCGGATGAGTATGCGGCGCTGACCATGGCGCTGCTGCGGCTGCTGGCCTTCAAGCCGGCACATGCCGAAGCCGGCACGGCTGAAAAAAAAACTCCGGCGCTGAGGCCTAGCCGGCCTGTTGTCCAGGCTCCGGCGCCGATTCAGCAGCCTCCGGCTTCACCGCCGGTGGCGAAGGAGGTGCCAGCGACCGAGGTCCAGTCCTTGCCGTCTGTGCAGCAGCCTGTTGTGCAAGCCGTACCGGAGTCGGCACCAGCGCAAGAGCCTGAGTCAGTCGTCGCCATGGCCGAGCCTGAACAGATTCAAGCGGTTGCCGATCGCTCGGATTCAGCTGTGTATTCCGCTGCAAGGCCTGTGATGCAGGCAGCCCCGGAGTCGGCCCGGTCGCCAGCGCCTGCCGTGACGCCTGAGCCTGCTGCGGTTCAGCAAAACATGGCTGGTGCGAATCAGGAAGCCGCCGCCGAGGCAGACCATATGCCTGCCGACGATGCGTCCGAGAGCGCCGAGGCCGTCGATATGGTTGATGCTCCCGAAGAGCAGGATGCCGGCGAAGCGGCCTGGGCAGGCATGCCCGATGAGGGCTGGTCTGACGATGGGCGCTGGGGCGATGATGCCGACCTCGATGTCGGCCAGCCCCTGCATGCCATGCCGCCCATGGAGTCGGATGAGCCGCCAGCCCAGAGCGCAGGCGGCGGCTATGCCAGCACGGCCCAGGATGCAGCCCCCGTGGAACGCACCCCCGAGGGCGATCTGTGGTTTGACGTGGTGCAGCAGTTGTTGCAGAGCGAAGCCGTGGTGGCAGTGGCGCGGCAACTGGCGCTGCAGTCGCAGCTGCTGGGTCGTGAAGGCGATCTGTGGCGACTGCGCGTGGAGTCCAGCTCGCTGAATCAGGCTGGCACGCGTGATCGTTTGCGTGCTGCGCTGGAAGCGGCCGGTCATGCGCGACAATTGCAGGTCGAGCAAGGGCCGGTGACGGACAGTCCTGCCCGCCGACTGGCCCTGGAAAGACAAGCCAGCCAGTTGCTGGCCGAGGACATTGTCAAAAGCAATCCGCAGGTGCAAACCTTGATGCGAGACTTTGGCGCGAAAATCGTGCCCGGTAGCATCAAGCCCATATCTATTCAGCCTGAATAAGGCGTTTCAACAAAAGAAGGAATTCTCATGTTCAACAAAGGACAACTCGCCGGTTTGATGAAGCAAGCTCAGGCCATGCAGGACAACCTGAAGAAGGCTCAGGATGAGCTGGGCAATATCGAAGTCGAAGGCGAATCCGGTGCCGGTCTGGTCAAGGTGGTGATGACCTGCAAGCATGACGTCAAGCGCATCACCATCGACCCCAGCCTGCTGGCCGAAGACAAGGACATGCTGGAAGACCTGGTGGCTGCCGCCTTCAACGCTGCTGTGCGCAAGGCCGAAGAGACCTCCAACGAGAAGATGGGCAAGATCACTGCCGGTATGCCCGGCCTGCCCGGCGGGATGAAGTTCCCGTTCTGACGGATTCCCCCCTGAGCGGCCCTGCCGCTTCCCCGGCCAAGGGATGGCTGCGATGCCGCGACGCGGCTCCTGCTTGCTGTCCCTGGCCGGGGTGTGAGGGGAGTGAATGGCGATCTGCGCAGTGGCAGATCGCCTTTTTTCTGGTGACTGAAAGGACAAACCCGTGTCTGATGTGCAATCTCTGGATGCCTTGATTGAGGCCTTGCGCCGGCTGCCGGGCGTGGGCATCAAGTCGGCACAGCGCATGGCGTTTCATTTGCTGCAGCGTGACCAGGCCGGGGCGCTGCAACTGGCGCGGGCGCTGGACTCTGCGGTGAACTCGGTGCATCACTGTGAGCGCTGCCACACGTTTACCGAAGGCGCCATCTGCAGCATCTGTGATGACGCCGGGCGCGATGGCGCGCGGCTGTGCGTGGTCGAGGCGCCGGCCGATCTGGCGGCCATGGAGCGCACGGAGGCCTATCAGGGCTACTACTATGTGCTGATGGGGCGGCTGTCGCCGCTCGATGGCGTGGGCCCCAAGGAAATCGGCATGAAGCAGTTGCTGGAGCGTGCCTGTGACGGTGTGGTGCAGGAGGTGATTCTGGCAACCAGCTTCACGGCCGAGGGCGAGGCCACGGCCCATGCCATCAGCGAGGCGCTCAAGTCGCGTGGCATCCTGGTCACGCGGCTGGCGCGCGGCGTGCCCATAGGCAGCGAACTTGAATATGTGGATCTGGGCACGATTGCCCACGCGCTGGTGGATAGGCGCTGAAAAATATTGCTTGAATTGGCTTTAATCGCCCATCTATAAAGCGTCTTCTGCTTTCTTTTTTTTTGAAAGAGCAGAGATGGAAAAGCCCGCTGGTTCTGCGAACAGCGGGCTTTTTTTGCGGATGATGAGGCCTATTTGCGCTTCTTGGCAGGTGTACCGCCACGAGCCTTGGGTTCGCTCTTGCCGCCACGGGGAGCTGGCGCGCTGCTGCTCCTGGCGTTCTTGCTGGCGGCTGCCACCTTGCTGCCGCCACGGGTGTTGCGGGCCGAGCTGTCATTGCTTTCGGCGCGGGCGCTGCGGGCTGCGCGGCTGGGCAGGTAGGCAATCAGCGACTGGCCGGGGCGCAGGGATGCCGTCGACTTGAGGTCGTTCCAGTCCGCGAGGTTGGAGACGCTGATGCCATAGCGGCTGGCCACGCTGACCAGGGTATCGCGCTTTCGCGCCTTGACCGTGGTGCGCACGGTCACGACTTCAGGGGCGAAGGAGATCTGACCGTTGTCTGCCACATGGCCGGGCACATCAGTCTTGACATTGGCATCGCGCGGCACCATCAGTGTCGAGCCGGCCTTGATCAGCATGCGCGGCGGGATGTTGTTGATGGCGCGCAGATCGGCTTCGCCCAGGCCTGCGCGCTGGGCGGCTTCGGCCACGGTGATGGTGGTGGGCACGGTCCATACCGTCCAGCTGGCAAACTGGCCTTCGCTATAGGCCTGCAGATTGCGGCGGAAAACCTTGGCGTTGTCCCAGGGAAGCAGCACCTGCGGCGTGGCACGCGCAAAGATCACCGGCTTGTGAAAGCTGGGGTTGAGCGCCTTGAAGTCATTCGCGCTGACATCGGCCAGCTTGGCCACCAGCTCCACGTCGATATCGTGCGGCAGATCCACGGCCTGGAAATAGGGGTGGTTTTCGATGATGGGAAGCTCGGTGTTGAACTTCTCGGGCTCGGCCACGATGTTCTTGACGGCTTGCAGCTTGGGCACGTAGTTGCGGGTTTCGGCCGGCATCTGCAGGTCAAGGTAGCCCGCGGGCTGGCCCAGCTTTTCATTGCGCTTGATGGCGCGGCCCACGCTCCCCTCGCCCCAGTTATAGGCGGCCAGGGCCAGATGCCAGTCGCCGAACATGTTGTAGAGCTTTTGCAGATAGTCGAGCGCGGCGCGGGTCGAGGCCAGCACATCGCGGCGATCATCGCGGAAGACGTTCTGCTTGAGGTCGAAATAGGTGCCGGTGGCCGGCATGAACTGCCACATGCCTGCCGCCTTGGCGCTGGAGACGGCCTGAGGGTTGAAGGCGCTTTCGATGAACGGCAACAGCGCCAGCTCTGTCGGCATGTTGCGGCGCTCCAGTTCCTCGACGATGTGGAACAGATACTTGCTCGATCGCTCCGTCATGCGCTGGATATAGTCGGGGCGGGTGGCATACCACTGCTCCTGGTTCTGGACCAGATCCTGCTCCAGGTTGGGCATGGCAAAGCCCTTGCGGATGCGAACCCAGAGGTCGCCCGTGGCTTCCAGTTCAGCGACTTCGGAGCTGCCGACTTTGCCCTGGCCCAGGGGTTTGAGCGGGCCGTTCGGATACATGGGGTCGACGCTGCTGGTGGTGGCGCAGCCGGTCAAGATCAGTGCGCTTGTCAGCAGCAGGGTGGATAGCAGCTTCATCAGAAAACGTTTTTCCATTGGCGCAGGGTGGCCAGCACGCTGGCGGGGTCCTCGGGCCTGGTTTGAGGATCATGGTGCACGGCGGCTGCGATCACATCGGCAGCGCGGCTTCGCATGAACGGGTTGATGGCCAGCTCGGTCTGCAATGTGGAGGGCAGCGTCGGCTGCCCGCTCCTGCGCAGTTGCTGGCAATGTTCCAGATACTGAGCCAGTTCTGGATTGTTTGGTTCCACGGCCTGCGCAAATCGCAGGTTGGAAATTGTGTACTCATGTGCGCAGCACACCAGCGTGCTGCCGGGCAGGGCGGCCAGTGCGTCCAGCGAGGCCTGCATCTGCGCTGCCGTGCCTTCGAAAAGGCGGCCGCAGCCGCCCGAGAAAAGCGTGTCACCGCAGAACAGCAGGGGCTCGCTTTGCGCCCGGGTGCTGAAGAAGGCAATATGACCGCTGGTGTGTCCGGGCACATCGATGACTTGCCAGGGGCCGCCGAGCAGCTCGATGCTGTCGCCGCCCTGCACGCGCGTGACGGGCTCGGGCAGGGACTCGTAGGCTGGGCCCCAGACGGGAGCGCCGGTGGCCGCGCGAATGGCATCGATGCCGCCCACATGGTCGGCATGATGATGGGTGACTAAAATGCCCTGCAGTTTCAGACCCCGCTGTGCCAATGTGCTCAGCACAGGCTCGGCCTGACCCGGATCGACGACCACGGCGTGTTCCGCATCGTGGAGCATCCAGATGTAGTTGTCGGAAAAAGCGGGAATGGGCAACAGGTTCATGAGCTGCAAAATTATAGAGATGCATCACTGGACGGATTCAGCCCTAGGGCACTACCTCCTGGAATGGGAGCAGCAGCGCTTTGACGAGGCGGTGGCCGATATCTTTGGCTACCACGCCCTGCAACTGGGCTTGCCGCAGCTGCAAGGCCTGCGCGGCAACCGCATGCCCCATCGCTGGCTGGCGCTGGAGGGCCTCGATCCCGTTCCGGATGCAAAAGCAGGCACTGTAGCGCAAGCGGCGGCGGTCCGAGTGTCGCAGGCGCAGCCGCCCGCCGAAGAAACGCAGAATTTTGCCCCGTTGATGCCGGCGCTCAGGACCGCTCCGGAAGCCCTGCCTTTTGCCGAGGCCAGCCTCGACCTGCTGCTGATGCCGCATACGCTGGAGGCCTCCAACGACCCGCATGCCGCGCTGCGCGAGGCTGCGCGCGTGCTGGTGCCGGAAGGTCGGCTGGTGATCAGCGGGCTGAATCCCTCCAGTCTGCTGGGTCTGCAGCGACGGGTGGAGCGCAGCGCGGGCTATTTGCCGGACCTGAGCCTGGGCGTGGGCTACTGGCGTTTGCGCGATTGGCTGCGATTGCTGAGCTTCGAGATCGAAGCCGTGCAATTTGGCTGTTATCGTCCTGCCACTCAAAGTGAGAAGTGGCTGAGCCGCTGGCAGTTCATGGAAGGCCTGGGCCACCGCTGCTGGCCGGTGATGGGGGGCGTCTATTGCGTGGTCGCCGTCAAGCGCGTGCAGGGCATGCGACTGATGAGCCCGAGCTGGCGCAAGAGCAGCGTGCCGGTTGGCATGAAGGCGCCCGTTACCCAGAAGCAGCCGCCGGACATGTTCTGGCGTAACAAGGAAGAAAATTGAATCAAGTTGTGATCTATACCGATGGCGCCTGCAAGGGCAATCCCGGGCCTGGGGGCTGGGGCGCATTGCTGCAGGCCGGATCGGCGCAGAAGGAACTCTTCGGTGGTGAACTGGGAACCACCAATAACCGCATGGAGCTCAAGGCCGTGATCGAGGCGCTGTCCGCGCTCAAGCGCCCCTGCGATGTGGTGCTGTATCTGGACAGCCAGTACGTGCGCAAAGGCATTACCGAGTGGATACAGGGCTGGAAGGCCAAGGGCTGGGTCACCGCTTCCAAGGAACCAGTCAAGAATGTCGAGCTATGGAAGCAGCTGGACGCGCTGGTTCAGGGCAGCGGTCACCGTATCGACTGGCGCTGGGTCAAGGGCCATGCCGGGGACCCCGGCAACGAGCGCGCCGATGCGCTGGCCAACAAGGGCGTGGAGCTGGCCCTCAAAAACGGCTGAGCCAGCCGCTGCGCTGGCTCAGTTCGTGATCTGCGCCAGTGCTTCTTGGATCTGCTGCTCGGATTCGGGGCGCACGATGCGTGCCATTTCCTTGCCGTCACGCAGAAAAATCAGCGTGGGCCAGAGCTTGACGCGATAGCTGCGCCCCAGCGGCCGGCCGGGGCCGTCTTCCACCTTGATGTGCGCCACTTCGGACTGGGCAGCCAGCGCGGACTGCAGCAGCGGCTGGGCGCGCTGGCAGTGGCCGCACCAGGGGGTGCCGAATTCCAGCAAGTTCGCGCCCTTGAGCGCATCGATGGCCTGCCTTGTGGGTTCTGTGGCCCAGTGGGTGGCTTGGTATGGCATGCAATATTTCCCAGAATGGATCGAGGGTCGAGGATCAGACGGCAAGTCTGTCTTCAGATCAGACCCTGCAGCAGCAGGATGTTGACGGATTCTCCGGGCTGGACATCGCCGCGCGCATCGTCCAGCACGATGATGCAGTCGGCTGCGACCATGGAGCTGAGCACGCCCGAGCCTTGCGGGCCCGTGGTGCGCACGGCGGCCTGGCCCTTCTTGTCGAGTTCGAGCACGCCGCGCAGATATTCGGTACGGCCCGGGCGTTTGCGCAGGCGCTCGCCGCTGATCGCCTGCAGCAATGGCACGGGGGCGACGCGTTCGCCTGCCAGCATGGCCAGGGCCGGACGCACAAACATCAGAAAGCTCACCATGGCGGCCACCGGGTTGCCGGGCAGCCCCAGCAGCACCGCCGGGCGTTGGGTAGGTGGTGTATTGCTCTGACTGTGGGAGACGCCTGCGCTTGTCTTGATCGGGATGCCTGCCGATCTGGTCAAGGAGATTCCGCCTGCGGGAGCGAGCAGGCCCACCGCCAGTGGCCGACCGGGGCGCATGGCCACACGCCAGAACTGCACGGTGCCCAGACGTTGCAGCATCGCGCGGGTGTGATCGGCCTCGCCGGTGCTGATGCCGCCACTGGTCAGCACCACATCGGCCAGGGTGGCTGCTTCGCGCAGGCGGTCTTCCAGCGCGGTCGGCTCATCGGGCACGGCCCCCAGGTCCAGCACATGGGCGCCCAGGCGGTGCAGCAGCGCCTGCAGGCTGAAGCGGTTGCTGTCGTAGATGGCTCCCTCGCGCGGCTCGGCGCCGGGGCTCAGCAGCTCGTCGCCGGTGGAGAAGTAAGCCACGCTGAGCCTGCGCCGCACGCTGACCTGGCCCAGTCCCAGGCTGGCCAGCAGGCCCAGGGCGGCTGGGGTGAGACGCTGGCCGGCCTGCAGCGCCACAGAGCCTTGCTCCAGGTCTTCGCCGCGCAGGCGACGATTGGTGCCTGCCTGCAGGGTACAGCCGTCAAACCGAATGCACTCCTGGTCAGCGCTGGCCTGCTCATGGGCTACTACCGTATCCGCACCCACAGGCATGACCGCACCCGTCATGATCTTCACGCATTGGCCCGCGCCAAGCTGGCCTTGCCACGGCCCTCCGGCCAGAGCCGTCCCCACCACACGCAGCATCAGTGGCTGGCCGGGCTGTGCATGCTCCAGTTCACTGCTGGCAAAGGCATAGCCATCCATGGCGCTGTTGTCATGGGGAGGGACATTGACGGGGCAGATCACATCGGCTGCCAGCACACGATCCAGAGCATCGGGCAGGGCGACGGTTTCCACCTCGGCAACCGCACCCAGCGGCTGCAGCAGGGCCTGTAGCTGTTGCAGTACCTGGTCAGTGGTCAGCGTCTGGGCGCTGGTGGAGGCGGCAGGTTGAAAAGTCGCAGTCATAACGGCAAAAAAATAAAAAACCTCATGACGGGATGCGGCCATGGGGCTGCGTGGCACTTTACGCTTCTGGCTTGACGTGCCGGTGAATCAGGGTTGGCGCTCGGTGGCGATTTGCTCCAGATCAAGCAACTGGGCCAGCGTATTGGCGTTGCTGAAGGCCTGCTCGTCCCCAGGGCGGTCAAATAGGGCCTGGGCGCTGCGATGCTGGCCGGTCCAGGCGTCTATCTTGCGGCCGCCGCCGATGATGAAGCACTCCAGGCTGGAGGCGAGCTGGGCCCGCAGCAGGCAGAACACGGGCTGGGCGCGCAGCTGCGGCGGCTGGCCCGGCTTGGCATGCTCGGTATCCCAGCCGTGAGCGATGACGATATCGGCCTCGCCGCGCGACGCCAGCATTCGCGCCGCCAGATCGAGGGGCAGCAGCGGCGTATCGCAGGGCACGCACAGCAGCCATGGCGTGCGGCAATGCGCGAGGCCGGCCATGAAGCCCGCCAACGGGCCGGGGTAGTCGGGCAGGCTGTCGGCGCAGACCTCGGCAGCCAGTGGCTGGCCCAGCTCGGCATAGGCCGCTGCATTGCGATTGGCATTGATGAGCAGGGGGCCGACCTGCGGGGCCAGGCGCTGCAATGCATGCAGTGCCAGTGGCAAGCCCTGAAAGCGCTGCAGGCCTTTGTCCACGCCGCCCATGCGCGCGCCGCGCCCCCCGGCCAGCACGCAGCCGGTGATCTGCTCAGGGGGGATGCGTGAGTCAGCCACCGATATAGCTCATCTCGATGCGCCGGCCTTGCCGCTGCGGCGCCATATCGGGCGGCATTTCGCTGCGCAGCTGCGAGTAGCGATCGTCGCGCTGCTGCCAGATGGGGGCGATGGCAGCAGCAATCTCGGTATCGCTGGCACCGGTGCGCAGCAGGCTGCGCAAGTCCCAGCCCTGGCTGGCGAACAGGCACAGATAGAGCTGGCCCTCGGTGGACAGGCGTGCGCGGTTGCAGTCGCCGCAGAAAGCGTGGGTCACGCTGCTGATGACGCCCACCTCGCCCAGCTGCGGGTCATATTGACCGCTGGCATCGGCATAGCCCCAGCGCACGGCGGTCTCGCCCGGGGCGCTGGGCGCCAGCGGGATCAGCGGCAGCTCGGCGCGCAGACGCGCTATGACCTCGTCCGAGGGCAGTACCTCGTCCATGCGCCAGCCGTTGGTGGCACCCACGTCCATGTATTCGATGAAGCGCAGGGTGATTCCCGTGCCGCGGAAGTAGCGGGCCATGGGCAGGATCTGGTCGTCATTGGTGCCGCGCTTGACCACCATATTCACCTTGATGTGCGACAGACCTGTGGCCTGCGCAGCCTCGATGCCGGCCAGCACATCGGTCACGGGGAAATCCACATCGTTCATGCGCCGGAACACGGCGTCGTCCAGCCCGTCGAGGCTGACGGTCACGCGGTTCAGGCCGGCTTCCTTCAGGGCACGGGCCTTGCGTGCCAGCAGCGAGGCGTTGGTGGTCAGTGTCAGGTCCAGCGGCAGGCCATCGGGCGTGCGCAGCTCGGCCAGCTGGGCGATCAGGGCTTCGATGTTCTTGCGCAGCAGCGGCTCGCCGCCGGTCAGGCGCAGCTTGCGCACGCCATGGGCGACAAACAATCTGGCCAGGCGCGTAATTTCCTCGAAGCTCAGCAGCGAGCTATGGGGCAGATATTGGTAGTTCTTGTCAAAAACTTCCTTGGGCATGCAGTAGTTGCAGCGGAAGTTGCAGCGGTCGGTGACGCTGATGCGCAGGTCGCGCAAAGGCCGTCCCCATTGATCCTGCAGCAGCCCAGTAGGGGCCTGCAGGGGGCTGGGGACGATTGCGCTGCGGGATGCCGCACGCTCATCGACCAAGGGGATCACACGTTCTGCCATGGGCTCGATTGTGCCGCAAGAGCGAAGTCCGGGCCGGCAGCGGGCTTGTTGTGGGCTATCAAAATTGATAGCTGGTAGCACTAGTCGGTATTGTGAATCAGGCTTGTGTAGTGGTTTCCCTGAGTTGCTGCTGAGCCTGCGGCTTCCAGTCCTTGAACTCGGGGTAGAACTCTGCCACGCCGGGGCCGTTGAAGTCCCAGCCCAGACACTGGCCCAGGTGGCGTGGCGGCAGGCCCGAGCCATTGTTGCCGAACTGGTTGAGCACGGTGTGAAATGCGGGCGTTGCCATATTGAACAGCAACTCGCGCAGATGCGTGCAGCCCACCACCCCGCCCAGATTGTCGGCAATCGCGCGGCGCCAGCCGCGGGCTATGCAGCAGCCCACCATCTTCTGCATGGACTTTGTGGCCTGGGGGCAGTGGCCCAGAGGGTGGTCGTCCATGGCAGCCTCTATGCCGTGCACCACCATGTCGGCATCGATGGTCAGGCGGATCCACATATGGTGAATCGGCTTGCCTGCCGGCACTTTGCGGCGGCCGTGCAGCTCGATGTCATAGGTTTTCTGGTCGATCAGCTCGGCTTCCACGTCCCACATGCCGTCATCACGGGCATAGCCCCGGTATTTGACGTCGCGCATGTGGATGGGGGCTGGCGTGCGGCTGGCACTGGGAGGCAGGGGCATGGGGTATCCGTTGTTATGGCGGGCGACGACGGCATGTCGGAACCTGGCTGGATCGCCCGCGATGATCTTGAAGCGGGTCTGGTGCGCCAGACCCGATTTCATTATCAAAGAGATAGCAGGCTTGTCCAGCACCAAGCCGACAGCGGGGCGACTCCGAGCCAGGCGGCGAGCGCCTAGCTGCTCGCGGGTATCTGCCCGGTGAGTGCTGCGGCCTTGAGTGCGGCCAGGTCCAGAACCTCCAGCTTGCCGCGCCGCAGCTGCAGCCAGCCGGCCTGCTGCAGCTCCTGCAGGATCTGGTTGGTGGTCTGGCGGGACAGGCCCAGCATGCGTGCGATCTGCTCCTGCGAGACGGCCAGCTCGCGGTGGGTGCGCATGCGGTCGGCCCATTGCTCGTGGCCCATGGCCATCTGCACCAGACGGCACATCACGCGCTGCGGTGCAGGCAGCACGGTCTGCTCCTCCAGGGCAATCAGGCTGGCACGCAGCTTGTGCGTCAGCAGCAGGGCCATGTGGCGCCAGCAATGCGGATTGGCATCCAGCCACTCGCGCAGCGGCGGTATCGGGATGTGCAGCAGGGCGCAGGCGGTGTTGGCGCAGGCGTCGTGGGTGCGGGGCTCGCCGTCGAAGAGGGCGATCTCGCCCAGCCAGCTCGGCGGCTCGATCAAGGTCAGCAAGGCCGTGCGGGTGTTTTCCTGAAGCGCTGCCGTGCCGGAGATGCTGAGCGAGCCCCTGGCCACTGCATACAGGCCGCAAGGGGCATCGCCGCGGCGAAACAGCCACTCGCCGGCGGCCAGCAGCCTTGGCTGGGCCAGTTGCTGCATCTGGGCGGTCAATTCCGGCGGCAGCGAGCGGAACCAGCGACCGGCCTGCACGATGGCCCAGAGGTCATTGGAGTTGACATGCTCGAAGCTGCCGCGCTTGCGTGCAGGGGGCACGGAGGCCAGTGCAGGCCTGGGTGAGGGTATTAGCGCTTGTGTCGGTGGCATGACAGACGGCAAGGTTGATGCTGCGCCACCATGCTCTGACAAGCGACCAGGAGATACAGCGATGAAAACCCTAATCGATCAACTGTCCAACTACGCCGACTACCACCGCGACCCGCGCAATATCGTCACGCACTACATTGGCGTGCCCATCATCATGCAGGCGGTGGTCATTCTGCTGGCCAGGCTGCAATGGGGTGCGCTGGGTGGTATGCCGATCTCGCTGGCCCTGCTGGCAGCGCTTGCCGCCGCGGTGTATTACTGGCGGCTGGACGGGCGCTACGGCCTGTTCATGAGCGTGGTGCTGGCCGTCATGCTGGCGCTGGCGGCGCCCATTGCTGCGCAGCCCATGGGCAGCTGGCTGGCCTGGGGGCTGGGCCTGTTCGCGCTCGGATGGGTGATTCAGTTCGTGGGCCACTACTGGGAGGGACGCAAGCCCGCGTTTTTTGACGATGTGATGGGCCTGGTGATTGGTCCGCTGTTTGTGGTGGCCGAACTGGGCTTTGCGCTCGGGCTGCGCAAGGAGGTGCAGGCGGCAGTGGAGCAGCGCAGCGGTCCCGTGCGCCGTCGCCAGCCTGTGAATGCTTGATGCTCGGTTGCTGAGAGCTAAAAGCATTGTCGGGTAAAGGGTAAATCGCCTTTTTATGGATATTCCGGCCACTGCCAGTCGCCTGTAATGCATCGCTGAGGACCCAGCTTTCAAACATGTAATGCCAGCGTTAGGGTCATGCGCCTAAAATCGCGGGCTGACCCTCAGGTGCCGATGCCTTGTCGGCTCTGGCGGGCTTTTTGTATTACTTCTCCCAACCATCATGTCTCTGAACAATGTGACCCCCGGCTCCAAGACGCCTGAAGTCTTCAACGTCGTCATCGAAATCTCGGCCAACTCGGCTCCCGTGAAGTACGAAGTGGACAAGGAATCCGGCTGCCTGTTCGTGGATCGTTTCCTGGGCACTGCCATGCACTACCCCGTGAACTACGGCTATGTGCCCCAGACCCTGTCTGGCGACGGCGACCCCGTGGACGTGCTGGTGATGACTCCCTTCCCCCTGCCCAGCGGCGTGGTGGTGCCCTGCCGTGCCATCGGCATTCTGGAGATGGAAGACGAGTCCGGCGTCGACGGCAAGGTTCTGGCTGTTCCCACACAGAAGCTGCTGCCTTCCTACGACAAGATCAACCACCTCAGCGATATCCATGAGCTGACCCTGCAGCAGATCGCCCACTTCTTCGAGCACTACAAGGATCTGGAAAAGGGCAAGTGGGTCAAGGTTCTGGGCTGGAAGGGCGTGGACGCGGCACACAAGGAAATCGTGGACGGTATCGCCAACTACAAGGGCTGATCCAAACTAGTAAAGGGTCTCTAACCTTTACTTGCAGAGAAGCCTCGCCATCTGCATCTATACAATTTGAAGCGCACCCGGCGGACCTCGCTTGGTGCGTTTTTTATTGCCTGCATCGATATATACGAGGGGATGCGCATGAGTTGGAAGATTTCGGACTGGCGCGTGGGGACCAAGTTGGGCATCAGCTTCACGGCGCTGGTGCTGTTGTCTGCATTGCTCGGGCTGGTGGCCTGGCTGCAGCTGTCCAGCATTCATGCAGCGGGCCGCGAGGTATCCGAGGTGGCGCTGCCCAGCGTCTACAACGCGGCTTCCATGCGCTCCGAGTACAACCGGCTGCGCCGCCATGAGGCAGGCATCGCCACCGCACGCACTCTGGTCGAGATCGAAGGCTACGAGCAGCAGATCCAGCAGCGCCTGAAGACCATTGCCGAGCAGGAGAAGGTGGTCCATGAGCTGATTGCCAGCCAGCCGCTGCGCGAGGCCTATGAGGGCTATCAGGCCAACAAGGCGAATTTCCTGAAGCTGCATCAGCAGTTGCTGGCACGGGCCCGCGACGGCGACTACAACACTGTGGACAGCCAGGCCGGCATGGCCGATGAACTGGGCCTGTTCTTTGCCGGCCTGTCCGAGCAGGCCTTCAGCCAGCTGGCGGAAAGCACGGGCAAGCTGATGACGCTGCAGCTCGAGAACGCGGCCCAGGCCCAGCAAGCCGAAAAATCCAGCTTCGAGCTGGCTCGCTACTGGCTGCTCGGCACGCTGGCGCTGGTGGTGCTGTTTGCCGCCGTGGTCGGGATTGCGATGACACGCGCCATCACGGCGCCCGTGGCCAAGGCCGTCGAGCTGGCGCAGGCCGTGGCGGCCGGCAGGCTGGGCATGGTGGTGAAGAACCAGCGCCGCGACGAGATGGGCTTGCTGCTCAACGCGCTGGAGGACATGCGTCGCCAGCTGTCCTCCGTGGTTCAGGATGTGCGCGGCAATGCCCACGGCGTGGCCCTGGCGTCCAGCGAAATAGCGCAAGGCAATGCCGATCTTTCATCGCGCACCGAAAGCCAGGCCAGCGCCCTGGAGGAAACGGCGGCATCCATGGAGCAGCTGGGCTCGACCGTGCGTCAGAACGCCGACAATGCCCAGAGCGCCAACCAGATGGCCAGGAACGCCTCCGATGTCGCGGGTCGCGGCGGCGCCGTGGTGGCCCAGGTGGTGGATACCATGAAGGGCATCAACGACAGCAGCCGCCAGATTGCCGACATCATCGGCGTGATCGACTCCATCGCCTTCCAGACCAATATCCTGGCCCTGAACGCAGCCGTGGAGGCCGCGCGAGCGGGCGAGCAGGGCCGTGGCTTTGCCGTGGTGGCAGGGGAGGTCCGTACGCTGGCCCAGCGCAGCGCCGAAGCCGCCAAGGAAATCAAGCAGCTCATCCATGCCAGCGTGGAGCGCGTGGAGCAGGGCTCGCAGCTGGTGGACAAGGCCGGGGCCACCATGGCCGAAATCGTGACGGCCATCGGCCGCGTGACGGACATCATGGGCGAGATCAGTGCCGCCAGCAGCGAGCAGAGCCAGGGTGTGGCCCAGGTCGGCGAAGCCATCACCCAGATGGATCAGGCCACGCAGCAGAACGCGGCCCTGGTGGAGGAAAGTGCCGCGGCGGCCGACTCCCTGCAGCGCCAGGCCAAGGCCTTGGTCGATTCGGTGGCAATCTTTCAGCTCGGCAATCAGGCGCAGGGCTTTGCCAAGGCGGCTCTGCACAACCGGACAGAACCCACAGTGGCCAAGGTCGCAAAGAGCGCAGGCCCGCAAGTCGCTGCGTTGGCCGGCCAGGGGCAGGTCAAGGCGGTTCCCGCGGCTCAGCCCGCTCTGGGAAGCGACCAGGACTGGGAGCAGTTCTGAGGATTTTCCGGTTTCAATGACCTTTGTCTCAAAACCCCGATAGCGAAAGCTGTCGGGGTTTTTTACAAGCTTTCTCCAAACTGTCTTGATATTGATCAAGAAGAGGGGTGGCTTGGTGCTTTTTCAAAGCTATGTAACTTGTGGCGGCATCGAAAATTCCCCGTCACGGCCATTGGTAACTACTAGTAACTAGTGGGGTGATGTAAGTGGTTGCCTACGTATTTGTAGGCTCTTGAAGATAGGCAAGGATTATGAAACTGGAAACAATTGAAAACATATAAGCCGGTATCCGGTTCATTCCATCTCTTGTGTGCCATTCAGAGAGATATTTCCCGATCGAGCAGAAAAAAGTGAATTCGTGCGCTTCGCAGGCCTGGATTCAACAGAAGTATTTATAAAAAACTAATTGGTAATAGAGGGAGGTGCAATCAATGAAAAGCATCAAAATCTCCACGCGGATTCTCGGCACGTTCGGGATTCTGGTCGTGTTGCTGGTCGTGGTGGTCGCCATGGCTTTGCTGCAGCTGCGCTCCATGCGCTCCAGTGCCGAGACCATCACCGGCAACGCCCTGCCCAGTGTGGAAGTGATCAATACCCTCAATACCGACCTGGCGCGCACCCGCTTGCTAGAGTTGCGGCATGTCAATAATGAGGAGCCCGGTTATTTGGCTCAGGTGGAAAGCCAGTTCGATCAATTGCAGAAGCATCTGGCCGAGGCCAAAAAGCTCTACGAGCCTTTGATTCTCACGGCCGAGGAGCGCGAGCTCTACACGCAGTTCCTGCACGAGCGGGAGCGTTATGTCGAGGTGAACAAGCGGTTGTTCGAGGTCTCGCGCAGCGGCGACAAGGAATAGGCCAAGCAATTGCTGGGAGGCGAGTCTCTCAAGCTCTACGACGCGTCTTCGGCGACCCTGCAAAAGCTGATCAAGTTCAACAGTGATGTGGCAAGAAGCGAGACGCGGGCTTCGGAGCAGGTTTACGACCGCGCCGTGAGCTTGCTGGTCGTGGCTGCAGCAATTGCGGTGCTGGTGGCCCTGGGCGCAGGCATCTGGCTGGTGCGCTCCATCCGTGCGCCGCTGGAGCAGGCGGTACAGGCCGCGGACCGCGTGGCCAATGGCGATCTGAGCGGCGTCATTCGCGTGGAGCGAGGGGATGAAACCGGTCGCCTGCTGGGCGCCCTGGAGCGCATGCAAAGCAGTCTGGTGCAGACCGTGCGCACGGTACGCCAGAACGCGGAAGGCGTGGCCTCGGCCAGTTCGCAGATTGCCTCGGGCAATGCCGATCTCTCCAGCCGCACCGAGGAGCAGGCCAGTGCACTGGAGCAGACCGCCGCTTCCATGGAGCAGCTGGGCTCCACCGTGCGCCAGAACGCCGACAACGCCCGTGCCGCCAATCAGATGGCCGTGAACGCTTCCCAGGTGGCAGCGCAGGGCGGAGCCGTGGTGGCCGAAGTGGTGGAGACCATGAAAGACATCAACAACAGCAGCCAGCAGATTGCCGACATCATCACCGTCATCGACTCCATCGCCTTCCAGACCAATATCCTGGCGCTGAATGCGGCCGTGGAAGCGGCGCGTGCCGGCGAGCAGGGCCGTGGTTTTGCCGTGGTGGCGGGCGAGGTGCGCACCCTGGCCCAGCGCAGCGCCGAAGCTGCCAAGGAAATCAAGGCCTTGATCAACACCAGCGTGCAACGTGTGGAGCAGGGCACGCAACTGGTGGACAAGGCCGGAGCCACCATGGCCGACATCGTGTCGGCGATCAGCCGGGTGACGGACCTGATGACCGAAATCAGTGCCGCCAGCCAGGAGCAGAGCCAGGGTGTGGCCCAGGTGGGCGAGGCGGTGACGCAGATGGATCAGACGACGCAGCAGAATGCGGCGCTGGTCGAAGAAAGCGCCGCCGCCGCCGGTGCGCTGCGCAAGCAGGCACAGGATCTGGTCCAGGCCGTGGCGGTGTTTCAGCTGCCTGGCGCAGCGGCTTACGAGCAGTCGCCAAAGACTGTCTCCCGTGCCGCCGCCCCAGTCAAGGCCGCTGCTGCCGCACCAGCGCGCCAGGCACCTGCCGGCCGTGTGGCCGCCCAGCCGGCACCCAGGCAGGCGGCTCCGCGCTCCTTGATGGGCGGGTCCATGGCGGGCGAATCCGCGCCTGCCCGCAATGCGCCAAAGTCCTCGCTGAACGAGGATGACTGGGAAACCTTTTGAATGTCTCCAAGGGTACGGGATTCAAGGCCGCTGCAAAGCGGCCTTTTTTGTCTCCGCCTTCAGGCCCTGCGCAGCGGGTTATGGGACTGAAGCTCTTGCACATACTGGGCCATGCCTTCGCCTTCGCGCTGCAAAAAGCGCTCGATGGCATCGGCAAAAGCCGGGTGGGCCACCCAGTGGGCGCTGGGGGTCTCCACGGGCAGCAGCGCACGGGCCATCTTGTGCTCTCCCTGGGCGCCGCCTTCGAAACGGTCAAAGCCGTTGGCAATGCACCATTCGATGGGCTGGTAGTAGCAGGCTTCGAAATGCAGGCTGTCGACCCGCTCCAGAGCGCCCCAGTAGCGACCATAGGCAACTTTGTTATTGATAGCGTCTTGCGCTTGTCTGTCCTCAAAAAAAAATAGATTTGATGCTGAAATCGTTTCCTGAAAAGCGGTAATAGCTATCAAACTTGATGCAATCGGTTGCCCATTGCGCTCGGCGATGAACATCACCCAGTTCTCGGGCATGGCCGAGGCCATGGCGGCAAAGAACTCTGGTGTCAGATAAGGCGGGTTGCCATGCTCCAGGTAGGTGCGCTCATAGCAGCGGTAGAAGAAGGACCAGTCCTGCGCACCGATATCGCAGCCCTTGATGGCTCTGAAGCTCACGCCGGCTTCGCGAACCTTGCGCCGCTCCTGGCGGATCTTCTTGCGCTTTTCCTGGTTCAGCGAGCCCAGAAAGTCGTCGAAGTCCTTCCAGCGGGACGGTGTCGCCGCAGTGCCGGCGCAGGCCTGCAGGCTGGCGGGCTCTGCCTCTGCAGGCAGAGTGGCGCCCGCAACGGGGAGTGCGGGCGGCGTGTTCGTCCAGTGAAACTGCACCGTGCTGCGCTGCATCCAGCCGGCCGCAGCGCAGGCGGCAAGATCGTCGGCATCACCGAACAGCAGGTGCAGCGATGACAGCTGCTGCTCGGCTGCCCAGGCCTGGACGGCCTGCACCAGCGCCACGCGCAGCGCCTGGCTGCGCGCCAGCAGGCGCGAGCCGGGCACGGGCGTGAAGGGGACGGCCAGCAAACCCTTGGGGTAGTAAGGCAGGCCATGCTGCTGATAGGCACGCGCCCAGGCCCAGTCAAACACATATTCGCCGTAGGAGTGGGTCTTGATATAGAGGGGGCAGGCCGCCAGCAGCTCATCGCCGTCCCAGACGGTGATGACCCGGGCGATCCAGCCCGTATCGGGCGTGGCGCTGCCGCTTTGCTCCATGGCAGCCAGGTATTCGTGGCGCATGAAGGGCGTGGGCGTGGATTGAGAGGCCAGCAGCACATTCCAGGTTTGTGCGTCCAGCTGCTGCACGCTGGCAAGCACGCGAGTGATAATCTTGTTTTCGGCCATGCCCTGATTGTCGCGGGGGCTGGTGGCCTCACCGCCTAGCTTGCATTTCATGACGCTTTCCATCTGCTGTGCCCAACGCAATTTTGTTGTGGGAGACCTCTCTGGCAATGTCCAGAAAATCATTGCCGCTGCCGAACAAGCTTATGCCAACGGTGCCCGCCTGCTGCTCACGCCCGAGCTTGCCCTGTGTGGCTATGCGGCCGAAGACCTTTATCTGCGTCCGGCTTTTCTGGATGCCTGCGACGAGGCCTTGAAGCAGCTGCAGCAGGCCAGCGGCCAATGGCCGGGGCTGGCCCTGGTCATCGGTCACCCGCAGCGCGATGCCCAGACCGGGACATTGTTCAACGCTGCCAGCGTGCTGCGCGACGGCCAGTTGGTGGCACGCTATTACAAGCAGTTGCTGCCCAATTTTGGCGTGTTTGACGAACAGCGCTACTTTGCGGCCGGTGAGCAAAGCTGTGTCTTCGAGCTTGACGGTATCCGTATCGGTCTGCTGATTTGCGAAGACGCCTGGCATGCCGGCCCGGCCCGTGCCGCCGTGGCCGCAGGCGCCCAGTTGCTGCTCGTCATCAATGCCTCGCCATTCCATAGCGGCAAACCCCTGGAGCGCGAGGCGGTGATTGCGCAGCGCGCCGTGGAAAACGCGGTTCCTCTGGTCTATGCCCATCTGGTGGGTGGCCAGGACGAAGTGGTGTTTGACGGCTGCTCGTTCGCGGTGCAGGCCGACGGCCAGGTGGCGGCGCGTGCGGCGGCCTTCGAGGAAGATCTGCCCATGATGGCCGCGCATCCGGGCGATGGCGGCGTGACGCTGATGGGCGAAGTCAGGCCTCTGCCGGGCCACCATCAGGCGCTCTGGTCTGCGCTGGTGCTGTCCGTGCGCGACTATGTGGGCAAGAACCGCTTCCCGGGCGCGCTCATCGGCCTGTCGGGCGGCATGGACTCGGCCCTGGTGCTGGCTATCGCAGTGGACGCGCTGGGCGCGGACAAGGTGCGCACGGTCATGATGCCTTCGCCCTATACGGCCGATATCAGCTGGCTGGACGCGCGCGAAATGTCCGAGCGCGTGGGCGTACAGCACGAAGAGATCGATATCGCGCCGCAGTTCGAGGCCTTCAAGGCGGCGCTGGCTGGTACGTTTGCGGGGCGTGCCGAAGACACGACCGAGGAAAATCTGCAGGCCCGTATTCGCGGCACCCTGCTGATGGCCATGAGCAACAAGTTTGGCTCCATCGTGCTGACCACGGGCAACAAGAGCGAGATGTCCACCGGCTACTGCACGCTGTACGGTGACATGGCCGGCGGCTTTGCGGTCATCAAGGATGTGTTCAAGACCGAGGTGTTCGCGCTGGCGCGCTGGCGCAATGCCAACGACCTCTTCGGCACCGGGCTCGACCCCATCCCCGAGCGCATCATCACGCGCCCGCCCAGCGCCGAGCTGCGCCCCGATCAGAAGGATCAGGACAGCCTGCCGGACTACGAGGTGCTGGATGCCATCGTGTCCCGCTACATGGAAAACAACGAGAGCATAAGTTCCATCGTTGCCGAGGGTTTTGCACCGGCGGACGTGGAACGGGTCACGCGTCTGATACAAATCAACGAGTACAAGCGCCGCCAGGCTCCGGTCGGTCCGCGCCTGACGATGCGCAGCTTCGGCAAGGACTGGCGCTATCCCATCACCAACAAATTTCGCGCCTGAGTCTTTGCCTCCGGTGTTTTGCCGATTTCAATCCATTGAGGAACTAGCCCCATGAAAATGATTACCGCCGTCATCAAGCCCTTCAAGCTCGAGGAAGTGCGCGAGGCCCTGGCCGAGTGTGGGGTGAACGGTCTGACCGTGACCGAAGTCAAGGGTTTCGGCCGCCAGAAAGGCCATACCGAGCTCTACCGTGGCGCCGAATACGTGGTCGATTTCCTGCCCAAGGTGAAGATCGAAGTGGTGGTGCGCGACGAAGACGTGGATCGCTGCGTGGACGCCGTCGTCAATGTCGCGCGCACCGGCAAGATTGGCGATGGCAAGATCTTCATCACTCCCGTGGAGCGCGTGGTGCGTATCCGCACGGGCGAGTTGGACGATACCGCTGTCTGAGCGGGCATGCCGTGCCCCAGGCATGTGCCCCAATCAAAAAGCCAGACCCTGAGTCTGGCTTTTTTCATTTCACCATGACTCCAGCACCGAACTTCGCTGGACTACGCCGAAGCCCGATACAGCAGGTTTATCAATAACTTAGGCGAGTTCAACATATGCCGGTGCTTTCCGAAACCTGACCCGGCTTCCCCTCTGCTGGCCCCTATGAGGCTCCTGGGAAACGGGTCTTTCCGAGGAGTCATCATGGCGAAAACCAAGCTCACCAAGACCGCTGTTGAGGCGGCGCAACCCCAGGCTCAGGCCGTCGAACTCCGGGACACGCTGGTGCCCGGCTTCCTGTGCAAGATTACACCAGCCGGCCGCAAGGTGTTCATGCTCCAGTACCGCACGAACGCCGGTGAGCGGCGCAAGCCCGCCCTGGGCCTGTTCGGGGAACTGACCGTCGAGCAAGCCCGCTCGCTGGCGCAGGAGTGGCTGGCGCAGGTGCGCCGGGGCAGCGACCCGGCCGCCGACAAGGCAGCGGCGCGCAAGGCCCCCACGGTCAAGGAGTTGTGCGAGAAGTTCATGGAGGATCACTCCAAGCAGCGCAACAAGCCCAGCACGCAGGACGGCTACCAAGGCGTCATCGACCGCAACATCATCCCGATGCTGGGTCGCATGAAGGTGCAGGACGTGAAGCGCCCAGATGTGGCCGGAACGATGAAGAAGATGGCGCACAAGCCGGCCGAGGCGAACCGCACATTCAGCGTGATGCGCAAGATGTTCAACTTGGCCGAGGTGTGGGGCTACCGGCCTGACGGCACCAATCCGTGCCGCCATGTCCCGACCTACCCCGATGGCAAGGCCACGCACCTCATCAGCGATGAGGAAATGGGCAAGCTGTTCCGGCATCTCGATTTTCTGGAAACCGACGGGCTGGGCCTAGACCATGCGGTTCTTCCGCTGGCGATCCGGCTGCAATTCGAGTTTGCGGCCCGCCGCTCGGAGATCGTCACGCTGCAGTGGGATTGGGTGGACTTGGAGAACAGGCGTGTGGTCTGGCCCGACAGCAAGACTGGCGGCATGTCCAAGCCCTTGAGCGATGAAGCCTGCCGGCTGCTGTCCACCGCACCGCGCCAGGATGGCTGCCCGCATGTGTTCCCGTCCCCCAACCATCCGGGACAGCATATGACCACGGGCGAGTATTACGGTGGCTGGACGCGCATCCTCAAGCGCGCTGGCGTGACCCATGTGGGTACGCACGGCGTTCGGCACCGCTCGGCCACCGACATTGCTAACTCGGGCATCCCGGTCAAGGTGGGAATGGCGCTGACGGCGCACAAGACCGTGGCCATGTTCATGCGCTACGTCCACACCGAGGATGCGCCGGTGCGCGCAGCGGCCGAGCTGGTGGCAAACCGGCGCCAGGCCATCGCAGGAACTCGACGCAGCGCGCCGGCCGAGGCAGCGACCGCCTGAACAGCTAGCCCGAATTGTTGTACCGCTGAAACGACAATTCGGGCTCTTGCGATCTATACCTGAACGGATATAATCATGGAGCAGAAACGAAAGCTGCTGTACTGGGAAGGCTCCTCGAAAAAGGACTTCAAGGACTTTCCCATCGACGTGCAGAAGGACATGGGCGTGGCGCTGTTCATCGTCCAGTTGGGCAGTACGCCGGATTCGGCCAAGCCTTGGAAGGGGCTGGGCTCTGGCGTGTACGAACTTGTGGAAGACCACCGGGGCGATACCTTCCGGGCGGTTTACACCGTGAAGGTGGGCGATGCGGTGCATGTGCTGCATGCGTTCCAGAAGAAGTCCAAGTCCGGCATCGCCACGCCGCAGCCGGACGTGGAGTTGATCGAGAAGCGGCTGAAAGCAGTGCTCGCCCGTCACGGGGCGAGCGGGAGAAAGTGATGATTCGCAATGAGCATCCCCAAGGCACCGACAACGTGCTGATGGATCTAGGCTTTGACGATGCCGAGGAACTGACGGCCAAGGCCGCGCTTGCGCTCAAGCTCAATACCTTGATCGACCAGCGCGGTCTGAGCCAGACCGAGGCGGCGGCGATCACGGGCATGACCCAG
Organism: Comamonas testosteroni TK102; assembly: GCF_000739375.1. Taxonomy (NCBI): domain Bacteria; kingdom Pseudomonadati; phylum Pseudomonadota; class Betaproteobacteria; order Burkholderiales; family Comamonadaceae; genus Comamonas; species Comamonas testosteroni. The sequence goes on from NZ_CP006704.1 coordinate 2,159,921, forward strand.
CCCAAGGTGTCGCAGGTGCGCCGCTACAAGCTCCAGAACATCTCGCTGGAGCGGCTGATGCAGGCGCTGGTGTCGCTGGATCAGCAGGTCAAGATCGTGGTGCAGCCTGCACGGCGGGCGCATGCGCCGGGGATTCTGGTGGCGGGCTGAGATTCATTTTTTGAGTTGGCCAACTTCCCCAACATTGAGTGGAGCCTGTGCGGCGATGCAGTCAAGCCGGGCCAATGGAGCGCAGATGAGAAGAAGCAGGCCCCATGGTGAAGCAATGGCCGAGCTGTACCGCAGCGATCCGGCTCTGGCGCTGGAGGTCATCCAAGGCATCGAAGCGGACAGCGATCACGCCGAACTGCCAAGCGTGCTGCAGCAGGTAGCGCAAGCTCTCGGTGGAATGGAGAGCAGCCCGATCATTGAATCCCTGCGGGGTGAACTGGTTGCGCTGTGCGCGGGAGGCGCTGTCAGCCGGGAGGTGGTGCAGGCATTTGATGCGCTGCTGGCGCAGGATGGAGTTGGAGATTGTCGTATCGCTGATACGACAATTGCTCACGCCCCTTGAGTCCATTCGCCAGACACTGTCTGGCGAATTTCCTTCCAGGTCTTCGGGGCTGGCAACCACATCCCCGGCGTTGGCAATTTCCCAGACAGTGTCTCGGAAATTCGATCTGTTCCTGCCAAGCGGAGTCAGAAAACAGTGATGACTGAATGAGCCTCAGGGCGTGCCGGCACGCAGTGCCGCCAGACGCTAATTGCCTTGAAGCCCATCCGCCTGGTCATGTTTTGACCAAACCCCGTCTCAGCGGTGAGCATGGTCAATGTAATATAGCCCCCTAGGCTATATTGACTGACCTCGCCATGTCCCACACTTCCCGAGAAAAAGCCAAGCTGATCGCGCGCGTGCGCCGCATCAAGGGTCAGCTTGAAGGCATCGAGCGCGCCCTGGAAGCAGATGCAGCCTGTGTCGAGGTGCTGCGCCAGATCGCGTCCGTGCGTGGCGCGGTCAACGGCCTGACTGCGGAGGTGATGGAAGACCATCTGCGCGAGCACGTCATCGCGCCATCGACCGACAAGGAACGCCACCAGGGCGGCGAGGAAATGATCGAAGTCATTCGGGCCTACATGAAATGACCTTGTTGCCCGCGCCTCTCATTGCAGAAATTCAGCCATGAATCTCCACGCCCCCACCACGCCCGCACACGACCATTTCTTCCTCGGCGCTAACCACCAGCGCAACGAGAGCAAGGTATGGCTGGTGATTGCGCTCACGGCCAGCATGATGCTGGTAGAAATCGTTGCGGGCACCGTCTATGGCTCGATGGCGTTGGTGGCGGACGGCTGGCACATGTCCACCCATGCGGGTGCGATGCTGATCACCGCGCTGGCCTACCGTTTCGCGCGCCGGCATGCCGGCAATCCGCGTTTCACCTTCGGCACGGGCAAGCTCGGAGACTTGGCGGGATTTGCCAGCGCGGTGGTGCTGGCCCTGATCGCCTTGCTGATTGGCTGGGAAAGCCTGGTGCGCCTGACCCAGCCAATCCAGATCGACTTCAACCAGGCGATCGCCGTGGCCGTCGTGGGGCTGCTCATCAACCTGGTCTGCGCCTGGCTGCTGAAGGATGACCACGCGCACCATGCCCATCACGGTCATGCGCATGGGCATGGGCATGGGCATGGGCATCACCACGATCACGACGACGATCACCATGCGCCGGGCAAGGGACGGGACAACAACCTGCGTGCGGCCTATGTGCATGTGCTGGCCGATGCCCTGACCTCCATCCTGGCCATCGTCGCGCTGCTGCTGGGCCGCAGCTATGGCTGGCTCTGGGCCGATCCGCTCATGGGCGTGATTGGCGCGCTGGTGATTGCCCGCTGGTCATGGGGGCTGATCCAGGACTCCGGCAGCGTGCTGCTGGACGCCGCCGCCGAGGGGCAGGAAGTGCGGCAGGAGATTCGGGAGGCGATGGAGCCCACCGGAAGCCATGTCACCGATCTGCATGTCTGGCAGGTGGGGCCGGGACATTTCGCGGCCATCGTTTCGTTGATGGCCAGGGAACCGAAGGAGCCCGTGCACTACAAGGCGCTGCTGGCGCATATCCACGAGCTGTCGCATGTCACGGTCGAGGTGCAGCGGGCCACCACATGACGATGCACCTCCCCCTCAATCATTCTGGCATTCATTGGCAAACTAGAATCGCATGATGCGCCGCAAGTTCGCCCTTGCCCTGATGTTACTCTCCATGCTGTGGCAGTCCCTTGCCATAGGAGGGCAAGCTGCGGCATTCGCGGATGTTCACGAAGTGGCGCATATGGCGATGCACTCGCTGAGCGAGGCGCACCACCACCATGACGATGGCTCGGTCGTCCAGGACGACTCCGACGAGTCCCGGCAGCATGTCGTTGCCGATGGCGGCGTGAGCAGCCCCTTCCTATGGGCTGTCACATCCTTCTCGCTCATTCCCACCGGTTCCGCGCGTCCGCCCATGATGGACGAATGGCCACTGCCGCCGCCTGTGCTCGACGGCCCGCGAAGACCCCCCCGGCTGTCCTGACCTTCTGAAAACTCCTCCCCCCGCTGCGCTCCCCGCGCGGCCGGGCTGTTTTCAAGCCGGCGATTCCCTCATCTCTTTGCCCGCCCGCGCATGTCCATGTGGGCAGGCATCGCGTGCCTGTGGATCGCCATCGAATGAGTCAGGACTTTCGTGAAACCCGTTCCTTGGTTCGTGGCCTGCGCCATCGCAGGCTGTGCGGCTGTGGGGGGCGCCTTGCCCGCCGCCGCGCAAACCCCTTCGCCAACTCTCCCAGCCCCTCCGGCTGACAACCTCCGAGTCACCCTGGCCGAAGCCGTGGAGGCCGCATGGCAGCGCGCCGTGCAGGCACGCGAAGTTCAGGCCCAGGGCCGGCGCGCCCAGGCCGAGCAGACCGCCGCCTCCAGCCTCTGGGCCGCGCCACCGGCGCTCGAACTCAACCACCGCAATGACCGCTGGCAAACCAACGTCGGGCGGCGCGAGAACGAGATCGGCGTCGCATTGCCGCTGTGGTTGCCTGGTCAGCGCGACGCACGTTCCGCTGCGGCTGGCGCCGAACTCCAGCTTGCCGATGCGCAAACCCAGGCCGCGCGCCTGCGGGTGGCGGGCCTGGTGCGCGAGGCGGCCTGGCGCTGGTCGGCGGCCCAGGCCGAAGCCGATGCGGCCGAAGCCCAGGTGCAATACCTGCAGCGCCTGTCCGACGACGTGCAGCGCCGTGTCCGCGCCGGCGACCTGGCGCGCGCCGATGCCCTGGCGGCGCGGGCCGAGCTGCTGGATGCCCAATCCCTGGCGGGCGAGGTGCGCCAGAAGCGCCAGGGTGCGCAGGCGCAGTGGCGCAATCTGACCGGCCTGGAGGCCATGCCGGAGATGGCACCTCCATCCACGCCATCGGCGGGACTCGACGTTGCGACCAGTGACGTGCACCCCGAACTGCGACTGGCCGCGCAGGCCGTGGAACGGGCGCGCAAGCGGGTGGGCGTGGTCAACACATCCCGGCGTGATCCGCCCGAGCTGCTGCTGCGCTACCGTGAAGAATCGCCGGGCACCGGCCAGACGACTCAGCGCAGCATCGGCATTGGCGTGCGCATCCCCTTTGGCACCGATGGCCGCAATGCGCCGCTGCAAGCCGCTGCCCTGGGCGAACTGGATGTCGCTGAAACCACCGAACTGCGACTGCGCGAGCGCCAGGAAGCCGACCTCGGCCTGGCCCGCTCGGCCATGCGCAACGCTGCCCGCCAACTCGAAGACGCCCGCGACCGCGCCGCGCTGCTGCGCGAGCGCACCCAGCTCATCGACAAATCGTTCCAGGCTGGAGAAACACCGCTGCCCGAGCTGCTGCGCGCAGCCAATGCCGCCGCACAGGCGGATGCCGCCCTGGCCCGCCAACAAGCGGCGCTGGGCCTGAGCCAGGCCCAACTGCAACAAACCCTCGGACTCCTTCCATGAATTCCCTATCCCTTTCCCGACGTGGCTCGTGGTCCGATGGCTGGCAGCAATGGCTGTCCGGCGCCGCGGTGGCCTTCCTGCTGATTCTTTCCAGCGCGGGTACCTGGGCTGCGCCCGGCGCCCATGGCCCCAATGGCGAACACCTGGACACTCCCACGGCGGCGGCAGGCAGCGCCAGCACCGCGCCGCGCATGGAGGCCCGCTCCGAGAGTTTCGAGCTGGTCGCCCACCTCCGGGGCGATGAGCTGTCGATGCTCATCAACCGCTTCGAGACCAACGAGCCGGTGCTCAAAGCCCAGGTCGAGGTTGAATCCGGCACGGCGAAGGCGACCGCCAAGTTCCACGAGGACATGGGCGACTACGCCGTCGATGACCCGGCTTTCCTCAAGGCGCTGAAGGCCCCGGGGTCGCATCCGCTGGTGGTCACGATCCTGGCCGGCGAGGAGTCGGACCTGCTGGAAGGGACGCTGCAAACAGGCCCGGCAACCACGGCCAGTGGCGATGACCACGGACATGCACACGATGGCGCTGGACACAGCGACGGGCACGGCATCTCCAACGTGGTTTGGGTCGTGCTCGTGATGCTGTTGTTGGCAGCGGCCAGCGCCTGGAGGACCCGCCGTTCCCGCAAAGCCCAAGGAGGCGCCCAATGAACACCCGTCTGATTTCTGTGTCGATTCTTGTGACGGCCATCCACATGCTGGCGGCTGGGAATGCCTGGTCGGCCCCTGGCGCGCATGGCCCCAACGGCGAACACCTCGATGCGCCGCAGGCTGTGAATGTCAACGGGCTGATGCGCCTGCCCGACGGCAGCGTCAACGTGCCGATGCTCGCGCAGCGGCGCATGGGCATCCGTACGCAGATCGTGGCCGCTTCGCAGGCACAGGCCACGGTGGAGCTGGCGGGCCGCGTGGTGATGGACCCGAATGCCGGTGGTCGCGTGCAGGCGGTGCATGGCGGCCGCGTCGAGGCCGGCCCACATGGCCTGCCCGTCGCCGGACAGGCAGTGCGAAAAGGCGAGGTGCTGGCCTATGTTCGCCACCATGCCGAACCCTATGCCCAGGCCAACCAGGAAGCGCAACTGGCCGAACTGCGCAGCAGCCGCCAGCTTGCCGCCCAGCGCGTTGAACGCCTGCAGTCGCTGGAAGGCACGGTGCCGCGCAAGGACATCGAGGCCGCGAAAGCCGAGTTGCAAAGCCTGTCCGCACGAGAAAAAAGCATTGGCGCCAGCCTGGGCGCACGCGAAGCACTGGTGGCCCCGGTCTCGGGCGTGATCGCCCGTGCGCAGGCGGTGGCCGGCCAGGTGGCCGATGACCGCGAACTGTTGTTCGAGATTGTCGATCCCTCCCGGCTGATGGTCGAGGCCTCGACCGCGGACGCGGCGCTGCCGGCCCGCATGGCCGGCGCTTCGCTGCGCGAGGCGCCCGGCGCACGCCTGCAACTGGTGGGTGCGGGTGGCGCGCTGCGCGACGGCGTGATGCCGGTCAACTTCCGCCTGCAAGCCGCTGGCGCAGGGCAAGCCCTGCCGCTCGCGGTGGGCCAGCCCGTGACGCTGATTGCCCAGCTTGCCGAGCGCATCGAAGGCTTCACGCTGCCCGCTCAGGCCGTGGTGCGCAATGCCGCCAACGAGCAGGTGGTGTGGATCAAGTCGGGCGCGGAGCGCTACATCCCGCAGCCGGTGCGCGTGCGCACGCTGGACGCGGCCACGGTGGTCGTGGTGCAAGGGCTGGGCGCGGACAACCGCGTCGTGGTCGAAGGCACCGCGCTGCTGGCGCAGATCCGCTGAGGAGCACGCCATGTTCAACTGGATCGTGCGCAGCAGCCTGCGCAATCGCCTGTTCGTGCTCGCCGTCGCGGCTTTTCTGCTGGTGTGGGGCGCCGTCAGCGCTTGGCGCACCCCCGTGGACGTGTTCCCCAACCTGGACAAGCCCCTGGTCACCGTGCTGACGGAGGCCGGCGGCATGGCGCCGCAGGAGGTGGAGCAGCTCGTCACCTTCCCGCTGGAGACCGCGCTCAACGGCATGCCGGGCGTCACCCGCGTGCGCTCGATGTCCGGCGTGGGCCTGTCCATCGTCTATGCCGAGTTCGACTGGGGCACCGACATCTACCGCAACCGTCAGCTCGTCGCCGAGCGCCTGGCGCTGGCGCGCGCGCAGTTGCCCGCCGGCATCGAGCCGTCGATGGGACCCGTGTCCTCGATCATGGGCGAGATCATGCTGATCGCGCTGCCGATCACCGCGCAGGCCCAGGACGGCGCTTCGCCCATGCAGGCGCGCGAGTACGCGGACTTCGTGCTGCGCCCGCGCCTGCTGTCCATTCCCGGTGTGTCGCAGGTGATTCCGATCGGCGGTGACGTGCGCACGCTGCGCGTCGCACCGGACACGGCGCGCATGGCGCAGTTCGGCGTCTCGCTCAACCAGGTGGAGCAGGCCATGAAGGGTTATGCCTCCAATGCGGGTGGCGGCTTCATCGACCTGAACGGGCGCGAGTACCTGATCCGCCACGTCGGCCGCACGGCCGACCGTGATGCGCTGGGCGGTGACCTGGCCGGCGTGGCCGTCGCCTGGAAGGACGGCCGCCCCGTGCTGCTGGAGCAGGTGGCGCAGGTCGGCTTCGCGCCGGGCCTCAAGCGCGGCGATGGCGGCTACAACGGCGGCCCCGCCGTGATCGCCAGCGTGCAGAAGCAGCCCGGCGCCGACACCGTGAAGCTCACCGCTGCCGTGGAGGCGGCGCTGCAGGAGCTGGTGCCCGGCCTGCCCAAAGGCCTGGCCCAGCCGCAGGTGCTATTCCGCCAAGCCGACTTCATCCGGGCCTCGGTGGGCAACGTGGGCGAGGCGCTGCGCGACGGCGCTGTGATGGTCGCGGTCATCCTGTTCGCTTTCCTGCTGTCGGCGCGCACCACGCTGATCTCGCTGCTGGCCATCCCGCTGTCGCTGGCGGTGGCGGCGCTGGCCTTCCGCGCCTTTGGCCTGTCGATCAACGTGATGACGCTGGGCGGGCTGGCCATCGCCATCGGCGAACTGGTGGACGACGCCGTGGTGGACGTGGAGAACATCCTGCGCCGCCTCAAGCAAAACCGCGCGGCGGACGATCCGCTGTCGGTGCTGGAGGTGGTGCGCCGCGCCAGCGTGGAGGTGCGCTCGGGCATCGTTTACGCCACGCTGGTCGTGGTGCTGGTGTTTGTGCCGCTGTTCGCGCTGCCGGGCATCGAGGGGCGCTTGTTCGCGCCGCTGGGCGTGGCCTACATCGTCTCCATCCTGGCCTCCATGCTGGTGTCGATGACGGTGACGCCGGTACTGGCCTACTACCTGCTGCCGCGCATGAAACGCATCGACCACGGCGACAGCCCGCTGGTCGCGTGGCTCAAGCGACTGGATACGAGGGTGCTGGCTTGGTCTTTCCCACGGGCGAGGGCGCTGGTGGCTTGCGCTGCCGTGGCGGTGCTGCTGGCTGGGGCCAGCGTGCCGTTCTTCCCGCGCGCTTTCCTGCCCGCGTTCAACGAGGGTTCGCTGGTTCTCGGGCTCGTGCTCTCTCCGGGCACCTCGCTGGAACAGGCCAACCGCATCGGCGCCGAGGCCGAGCGGCTGATCGCCGAGGTGCCCGAAGTGCGGCAGGTGGGCCGGCGCACCGGCCGCGCCGAGCTGGACGAGCATGCCGAGGGCGTGCATGCGGCCGAGATCGACGTGGACCTCAAGCCCTCGGCGCGCAGCCGCGAGGCCATCATGGCCCACATCCGCGAACGCCTGGCCCTGCTGCCCGCGCAGGCCACCATCGGCCAGCCGATCTCGCACCGCCTGGATCATTTGCTCTCGGGCGTGCGGGCGCAGATCGCGCTCAAGGTCTTCGGCGATGACACGGATGCGCTGCGGGGGCTGGCCGAGCAGTTGCGCGGCCGCCTGGCCGGCATTCCGGGCCTGGTGGACCTCACGGTAGAAAAGCAGGTGCTGATCCCGCAGATCACCGTGCGCATCGACCCGCGCAAGCTGGCGCAGACGGGCCTGGCGCCTGGCGAGGCGGTGCGGCTGCTGAAAGCGCTGACCGACGGTGCGCACAGCGCCGAGATCGTGGACGGCCCGCGCCGCTACGACCTGGTGCTGCGGCTGCCCGACCAGCGGCGCAGCCCGCAGGACCTGGCCGCCACGCTGATCGACACGCCAGCCGGGCGTCTGCCGGTCTCTGCCTTCGCCACGGTGGCGGAAGAAGACGGCCCCAACCAGATCGGCCGCGAGAACGGACGCCGGCGCATCGTGGTCTATGCCAACACCGATGGCCGCGACATGAGCGCCATCGTCGCGCAGATCCGCCAGGCCATCGGCGAGACACCGTTGCCGCCGGGCTACTTCATCAGCCTGGAGGGCCAGTTCCAGGCCCAGGAGCAGGCGGCGCAGTTGATCGGCGCGTTGTCGCTGGTCTCGCTGGCGATGATCTTCCTGGTGCTGTACGCGCGCTACCGCTCGGCGGTGCTGGCCGGCATCGTGATGGCCAACATCCCGTTGGCGCTGATCGGCAGCGTGGTGGCGATGTGGATCGCGGGCGTGAGCCTGTCTGTGGCCTCGATGGTGGGCTTCATCACCCTGGCGGGCATCGCCACGCGCAACGGCATCCTGAAGATCAGCCACTACATCAATCTGTGCAAGTTCGAGGGGGAGACCTTTGGCATGCCGATGATCGTGCGCGGCTCGCTGGAGCGGCTGACGCCGGTGCTGATGACGGCCTTGGTGGCCGCCTTTGCGCTGACGCCGCTGCTGCTGGCCGCCGATGCGCCCGGCAAGGAAATCCTGCACCCGGTGGCGGTGGTGATCTTCGGTGGGCTGGTCAGCTCGACCGTGCTGGATACGTTGCTCACGCCCGTGCTGTATTGGCTGCTGGGTCGCAAGCCCACCGAGCGGCTGCTGCAGGCGGAGCCGGAGGCCGCAGGCCAGGTGCCAGTGCCGCAGGAGGCGTACTGATGCGGGGTGACGCACACCCCGCCTGAATGCTGTTTCGACAAGGCTTTGCGGCGCCGCCTTTTTTGCAAGCGCGCTGCACCCTGAAAGGATGATCCGATGAACTTCAAACCTGCCTCCCTGCGCCTGCTGGCGGCTTCTGCCTTGTGCGCGGCTTCTCTGCTGGCTGCTCCCACTGTCTTCGCGCATGGCGATGCCAAGCCACAGCATGGCGGCATCGTGCGAACCGCCAGCGACCTGTCGTTCGAGCTGGTGGCCGCCGCCGATGGCGCGACGCTGTATGTCATCGACCACGGCAAGGACTACGACACCGCCGGCGTGAGTGGCAAGCTGACCGTGCTCAATGGTGCGGACAAGTCCGAGGCCGACCTCAAACCCGCCGGTGGCAACAAGCTGGAGGCCAAGGGCGTGAAGCTGGGCAAGGGTGCCAAGGCTGTGGCTGCGTTGCAGACCGCCGACAAGAAGACCGTGACCGTTCGCTTTACGGTCAAGTAACGCACCAAGGGTACGCTGGCGCACCATGAAACACGCTTCCATGCCTTGGCCCGCCCTGCGGGGCGGCCTGTTGGCCTTGCTGGCCGCAGCCCTGTTTGGCATCAGTACGCCGCTGGTGCAGCGCATCGGCGCGGGCGTGGGTGCGTTCTCGACGGCGGCGCTGCTTTACGCAGGCGCAGCCATCGTTGGCCTGCTCTCGCGTCAGCGGGTGGACAAGGAAGCGCGGCTGGTGCGCGGCGACTTTCCGCGCCTGCTGGCCATGGCCGCCTTTGGGGCGGTCCTGGGGCCGGTCGCGCTGGCCTGGGGTTTGCAGCACACCAGCGGCACAGGCGCTTCGCTGATGCTGACCCTCGAAGCCCTGTTCACCGCGTTGCTGGCACGGCTGCTGTATGGCGAGACCATGGACCGGCGTGTCTGGGCCGCCATGCTCCTGCTGCTGGCCGGAGGCCTGGCCCTGGTGCTCGATCAGGGGCGCGAGGGCGGCAGCCAGCTTTGGGGGTTGCTCGCCGTGCTCGTCGCCACGATGGCCTGGGGCACGGACAACACCTTGTCGCGCGCGCTGGCCGAGCGTGATCCCGGCCAGGTGGTGCTGGGCAAGGCCGTCCTGGGGACTTCGGCCACGGCCCTACTGGCCGTTTTGGCGGGGGATCCGTTGCCGACGCTGGGCGCGGCCCTGAGCCTGATGGCCGTGGGTGCCACGGGCTACGGCCTGAGCCTGCGCTTTTACCTGCTGGCCCAGCGGGCCTTCGGCGCGGCGCGCACGGGGTCGGTGTTTGCGTTTGCACCCTTCATCGGCGCCGCGATCGCCATGGCCCTGGGAGACCGCAGCGGCACGTGGATCATGGCGGTGGGGGGCCTGCTGATGGTGCTGGGGGTAGTGCTGCACCTGGCGGAGTCGCACGGACACGAGCATGCACATGAGCGGCTGGAACACGAGCACGCACACAGCCACGGCGACGGCCACCATGACCACGCGCACGATCCCATGCCTGTAGGCACGCACAGCCATGCCCACGTACACGAGCCGATGGTGCATGTGCACCCGCATGTGCCGGATGCGCACCATCGACACGAGCACTGACATTTGCTCAGAATGACCTTGAACGGGCTGGATCGAAATGCGAAAGCATGTCTCGGTGCACGCTCAAGCGCCCGTTTGGCCGCCACATAGGGCTCAAGCTACCAGCGGACGCGCCAAGGTGGCCGCGAGGCCGATCACTGCGCACGCACCCAGCAGTGGCATCACGCCCAGCTTGAAACGGAACAGGGCCACCGCGGCGCCCAGTGCGATCAGGGCCGAAAGCCAGTCGAATGCGCCGCTGAAGCCCTGAGGCCACAACACGTGGTACGCGAAGAACAACGCCAGGTTGAGGATCACGCCCACGACGGCCGCCGTGATCGCCGACAGCGGTGCGGTGAAGCCGAGTTTGCCGTGCGTGGCCTCGATGGCCGGGCCGCCCGCCAGGATGAAGACGAAGGACGGCAGGAAGGTGAAGAAGGTCACCACGGCAGCGGCCAGTGCGCCGCCGAGAAACAGCGCATCGGGGCCAAGCACCTGCTTGAGCCAGCCGCCGACGAAGCCGACGAAGGCCACCACCATGATCAGCGGCCCCGGGGTGGTCTCGCCCAAGGCCAGACCGTCGATCATCTGCGCGCCCGAGAGCCACTGGTGATGCTCCACCGCGCCCTGGTACACGTAGGGCAGCACCGCGTAGGCGCCGCCGAAGGTCATCAGTGCGGCCTTGGTGAAGAACCAGCCCATCTGGGTCAGCGTGCCCTGCAGCCCCTGTACCGCGACGAGCGTACCCATCGCGAGCGCCCACAGCCCCAACCCGGCGGCGAGAACCTTGGCCAGGTGGCTGCGCGAGAAGCGCGCGTGCGCCGGCGTCGGCGTGTCGTCGTCGATCAGGGCCGGGCCATAGCCTTGCTGGGCACCGCCATGGCCGCCGCCGAGTGCGAACACGCCCGGCGCCCAACGGGCACCGAAGTAGCCGATCAACGCGGCGGCCAGGACGATTGCCGGGAAGGGTGTGCCGAAAGCGAAGATCGCAACGAAGGCCAGCGCCGCGATGCCCCACATCCAGCCGTTCTTGAGCGCCCGGCTGCCGATGCGGTGCGCGGCATGCAGCACCAGCGCCGTGACGGCCGGCTTGATGCCGTAGAAGATGCCCGCCACCACCGGCACGTCGCCAAAGCGCAGGTAGATCCACGACAGCGCGATCAGGATGAACAGCGAGGGCAGCACGAACAGTGCGCCGGCCACGATGCCGCCCCAGGTGCGGTGCATCAGCCAGCCGATGTAGGTGGCGAGCTGCTGCGCCTCCGGGCCGGGCAGCAGCATGCAGTAGTTCAGCGCATGCAGGAAGCGCTTCTCGCTGATCCAGCGCCGCTGCTCCACCAGTTCGGTGTGCATGATCGCGATCTGCCCGGCCGGCCCGCCGAAGCTGATGAAGCCGAGCTTGAGCCAGAACCAGAAGGCCTCCCGAAAACTCACGGGCGCGGGCGCTGCATCTTGCTGCTGCGGGCGTTGGAGAACGGCACTCATGAAGAGGCTCCCGGCGCCGCGTAGAGCGCATCGAAGACCGCGGATGCGGCGAGGACCAGTCGATCGTCGTCGGCATGCACTTCGCGCAGGCCGTCGAGCACGGCTTCCAGCCCAGCCGCTTCGGCCACAGGAATGCCGCCGACGTCGAGGTAATGCACGGCCCCGGCGATGCGCTGCAGCTTCGGATCAGCGTCCAGGCCGAAGCTCGCGGCCATCACCTCGAAGGTCACGCGTGCGCCGACGTGGGTGAAGCGGGCGCCGTCGTAGTCGAAGCCGATGACGCCGCGCGGCGCCTTCCTGGCATCGCTCAGCCAGGTGAACTTGGCCTTGGGATCGATGAAGCGCCGGACCAGCCAGGCGCAGGCCAGCCGGTCCACCCAGGGCCTTGCCCGGGTCGCCCAGGCCTTGCCTTTGAACTTGGCGGGGTCGAGCCGCTCGATGCCATCGTCGGCGCGCGGCTGTGGCTCGCCCTTGGAGAAATGGTTGTCGAAAGCGCGCCGCAGCGCCAGGAGGTCCGAGTCGGCCTGCTGCGCGGCGGGGCCGGGGTAGTAGTCGATGCGTCGCAGCGTCTGCAGGGCATCCGCCACGCCGCGCAGGCGGCGCCGTGTCTCGGTTTCGCCCAGCTTCTCGAGTTCGGCCTGGAGCGCTGTGGCAGTGTCGCGCCATTGCGCGTAGGCCTCGGTCCGGTCGAACTGGGCCAGCACCTCGGCGCGTTGCGCCTCGTCGCGCGGCGACAGGATCAGGACAGAGGCCGTGCCGCCGTGCTCCCGGACCTCGGTGGCCAGGGACTCCAGCGCCGCCGCGTGTTTATCGGGCAGCAGGTAGGCGCCATCGCGCAGGGCGGCGCAGCCCAGCGCCTTGAGGGCGCGCCAGATGCGCAGGCGCACGGCGTTGGGCTGGGTGGGGAGCGTGACGATCAGGATGGACCACATCCAATGAATCATACGCTACAGATATTGAAATATTTATCTCTAAATTTTTGGTGTAGCTGAGTGATGGCTGGGGCACGGCAAACCGTTGATGGCGTCTCGGCGTACCGCCGTCGGGCTCGCGGGCTGCGCCCCGCGCCTCGTTCCGAGTCGCGGCCATTCGGCTTTGATCCCTGACGCCTCCGGCCCTCTCGGGCCTGCGCGCTTCGCTTGCCAAAGGCAGGCATGTGTAGGGGGCGGGGTGTGGGCGGTCTTGCTGTTCCCTTCACCGTATCACGGCGTTCTCGCCGTCAATGACTGCGCGTGCTTGCACGCTTGCGGCCTGGTGGCCGTCTTCGATCTTTGACCGCTTGCGCTGCGCCGTGCTGGCGACGGTTCCGGGCAATTCCGCCCGAGTAACCGGAGTTCATCATGAGCGACAAATCACACGTTTCCATCGAACAGCACATTTGCCTGGTCTGCGGCGCGGCCTTCGAGACGGGCAGCATCCTGTTGGACCGCCGCCTGCGCGCGAGCATGGAGCATCACACGAAGACGGGCTGGGGGCTGTGTCCCGAGCACCAGAAGCTGGCCGATGACGGCTTTGTCGCATTGGTCGAATGTGATCCGCAGCGCAGCGGCTCGCAGGCCGACGGGCGCATGAAGCCCGAGCAGGCGTACCGGACGGGGCGGCTGGCCCATCTGCGGCGCACAGTGTTCGCCCAGGTGTTCAATGTGCCGATCGCGGATGAGCAGGCCTGCGTGTTCGTGGAGCCTGGCGTGATCGACCACTTGCAGTCAATGACGGCGCCAGCGGCGAACTGATCTCGCCGTGCTGCCTTCGGTGCGTCATTCCTTCGGGAGCGACGCACTTTTTTTCTGCTACGCCTGGTGCCGGTGCCTTCGCGCCCCTGGCGAGGCGCTGCGCGCTTCGCTTGCCTCCAGGGGAAAGCCCTGCGGGCTATCCCCGCCGCGCAGGCTTGGCGCCCCTGAACACCGCCGACCCGGCTGCGCCGGATCGGCCAGACAGCAGCCGCATCAGGCCCACGATGCCTTGCGTGTGCTCGTCCTGATTCTGTCGTTCCTTCGTCTTTGAAGTCCGGGCGTCCCCGGCCACCTGGGAGATGGCCGGTCGCGCTGTCGTGCGCGTAGCGCATCGAGCCGCCTGCGGCATCTCGCCCCCTGACGGGCTTCCATCGTTCCCTCGCTCCGCTCGGCTGACGCCTCCGGCCCGGCTTCCAGCTTCGGGCCTGCGCGCTTCGCTTGCCGTGCGGTCGGCATGTAGAGGGCCGTTGCCATGTCCAGCCGTCTTCCCTGACCTCATCACCTTGTCCGCGACTGTAGCCCGCGCCCGTGTGCCGTCAAGGCGCGCAGGGCCGTGTCCTCGGCTGCGCCTGCGGGCCGCACCCACCCTGCGCTTGTCTCCTTGACGGCCCCCGTCCGCGCGCTCCTGACCGTCGCGGGCGATGAACTCAGGAAAGACGGTGGCAACAGGGCCAACCGGGTTCTTCGTGCCGACCGCACCGAACAGCCGAAAGGCTGGGCTCCGAATCTAGGAATCCGGTGTGCGGTTTCTTCAACAGCCAAGTCAGGAGAAAGACATGCTTGCAACCCGTTTCGCTTCCCACTCCCCAGCATTGCGCAGCGACTACCCGCTGTCCGATGACCAGATTCGTAGGGTGGCCCCGTCCATCTTCGCGGACGCGCCACATGAAAGCCGTTCCGAGCGGTACAGCTACATCCCCACCGCAGCCGTGCTGACCGAGCTGCGCAAGGAGGGGTTTCAGCCCTTCATGGTGACGCAGACCCGCGTGCGCGATGAAGGCAAGCGCGAACACACCAAACACATGATTCGCCTGCGCCACGCCAGCCAGATCAACGGCGCAGAGGCTAACGAAATCGTGCTGCTGAACTCGCACGACGGCACCAGCAGCTATCAGATGCTGGCCGGAATGTTCCGTTTCGTGTGCAGCAATGGCCTTGTTTGCGGCGACACCGTGGCGGACGTGCGCGTACCCCACAAAGGCGACGTGGCCGGTTCCGTTATCGAAGGCGCTTTCGAGGTGTTGAGCGGCTTCGAGCGCGTGAAGGAATCCCGCGACCTGATGCGCGGCATCACCTTGGACGATGGCGAATCCGAAGTGTTCGCCCGCGCCGCGCTTTCCCTCAAGTACGACGACCCGGACAAGCCCGCGCCCATCACCGAATCGCAAATCTTGATACCGCGCCGGTTCGACGACCGCCGTCCCGACCTGTGGAGCGTGTTCAACCGCACGCAGGAGAACTTGACCAAGGGCGGATTGCATGGCCGCAGCGCCAACGGACGCCGCCAGCGCACCCGCCCCGTGCAGGGCATTGATTCCGATGTGCGCCTCAATCGCGCCCTGTGGCTGCTGGCCGATGGCATGCGCCAGCTCAAGGCTTGAGCCGTTCCCCCGCCGGAGGGGCGGTTCCCCTCCATTCCTTTGTTTCACTTGACTGGAGATACACCATGAACGCCGTTACCCAAACCGAAGCCCGTGCCATCCAAGCCCCTGCGCTGGAAGCCGCCGACCCGACCAAGAACCTGATTCTGGTTCCGCTGTCGCGGCTGGTGCTGCGCCCCACGGGTCGCAATGTGCGCAAGACCCCGCACATGTCCATCCACGAACTGGCCGCGAGCATTCAGCGCGTGGGCTTGCTGCAAAATCTGATCGTGATTGCATCCGCCGATGGCGAGCATTACGAAGTCGTGGCCGGTGGCCGTCGCCTCGCAGCCCTCAAGCTGCTGGCGAAGAAACACCGCATCCCGAAGGAGTGGGCGGTGCCTTGCCTGCTGGTGGCCGATGGCACGGCCCGCACCGCCAGTCTCACCGAGAACGTGCAGCGCGAAGCCATGCACCCGGCAGACCAGTTTGAAGCCTTCGCGGCGCTGGTGGCCGAAGGCCGCCCCATCGAGGACATTGCGGCGGATTTCTCCGTCACGCCGCTGGTGGTGCAGCGCCGCTTGAAGCTGGCGAATGTTTCGCCGCGCTTGATGGCCGACTATCGGGCCGATGCCGTGAGCCTTGACCAGTTGATGGCGCTGTCCATCACCGACGACCACGCCGCGCAGGAAAGCGCCTTCTACGACGCGCCGACATGGCAGCGCGGCCCCTCCGCGCTGCGCGAACGCCTGACCGAGCGGGAAATCGACGCCTACCGGCATCCGCTGGTGCGCTTCGTCGGGCTGGACACCTACGAGGCCGCAGGCGGTGGCGTGCGCCGTGACCTGTTCGCGGAAGGCGATACGGGCGTGTATCTCGCCGACGCCGCGCTGTTGGAACGGCTGGCGCAAGACCGGCTGGCAGGCATCGCCGCCGCTGTCCGCGCCGAGGGTTGGGCATGGGTGGATGCCACGCCGGGCGTGACCCATACCGATCTGCACGCTTTTCAGCGTGCGCCGAGGGAACGGCGCGAGCCGAACAAGCGTGAGGCGCAGCGCATCGAAAAGCTGCAAGCCAAGATGCACGAACTGGCGAAGCGGTGGATGCCGCAATGGACGCCGAGGACGAGGACAAGGCAGACGCCTTGCAGGAGGAAGGAGAAGCCTTGGGCGAGCAGTTGCAGGCAATGGAAGATGGTTTGCAAGGGTATGCCCCGAGCGTGAAGGCCGCAGCCGGTGCCATCGTCACCATCGACCGCAACGGTGAGGCCGTGGTTCATCGTGGGCTGCTGCGCGAAGCGGAAGCGAAAGCACTTCGCACGCTGGAGAAGCTGCGCCAAGGTTTCGGCAGCGTGGAAGGCGAAGCCGAGAGCGGCAACGAAACTGAGGACGACGAGCAGCCCAAGACCGCCGCCATGTCCGATCGGCTGGCGCAGCGGTTGAGCGCCCACCGTACCGCCGCGCTGCAGATCGAAGTCGCCCGGCATCCGCAAACCGCGTTGGCTGCTGTGGTGCATAGCATGGTGCAGACCGTCTTGCAGGAACGCCACTACGGCCACGGCTTACCGCTGGGAGTAAGCCTGAAAGTGCAAGACCGGCTGGAAGGCATGGCCCCGGACTGGCCGGAATCCCCTGCGGCCGTGGCGCTGCGCGAACTGCAACAGGTGGTGGGCGAAGCCTTGCCGGAGGACAGCGCCGAACTGTTCGCCGCGCTGCTGGCGAAGCCGCAAGATGAACTGGTGCGGCTGCTGGCGGTATGCGTGGCCTCCACGGTGGACGTGGTAACGCTTCGCACCACGCAGCGCCAGCCCGGCGGGGAACTGGCGCAGGCCGTGGGCTTCGACATGGCCGCATGGTGGACGCCGACCGCAGAAGGCTACTTCAAGCACGTTTCCAAGGCCGTGATTCTGGATGCCGTGGGCGAGTACGCGCCGGAGCACGTCACCCGGCTGGCGAAGTTGAAGAAGGCCGACATTGCCAGCGAGGCCGAACGGCTGGCGGATGGCACGGGCTGGATGCCCGCCATCTTCAAGGCCGAAGGCCCGCAGCAGGCAGCGCAGGAAAGCGCGCAGGAAGAAGGCCCGGAGCAGGACGCCCCGCAGGATGCCGAGGCAATGGCGGATGAACCCGCCGTGGCGCTGGCCGCTTGACCCGCGCCGAAGGCAAGCGCCCCGGCTTCAACCGGGGCGCTTCGCAGGAAGGAGAAGCTCCATGAACCATACCACGACCCCCCCCCGCGCATGGTGGCGATCTATGGCCCCGGCACGGTGCGCGCCCGCCGCTGGCACGGCGCAGGCGACGTGCGCGGCTACCATCCGCCTTCGGGCTGGACGGCCCGCGCTGACCTCACCGACATTCATCCCATCACGGGCCGCACCTTGCCGCGTGCCGTGTGGTGGCTCATCGAGACGAAGGAATGACGCCGGCACTGGCCCCAGCGTTTCGCGCTGGGGCCGGTGGATTCAAAAATCCGGGCGCGGCAGTGGCCGCGCCCGGTGTTGAAGGCCAACAGCCGGTTCAGAGCGCCGCCGCCTTCGCGGCGGCGTCAGACGATGCCGTGCTGCCTCAACAGCGCCTGTTCATCGCCTGATACCCAGCCGAATATCTTGGGTTCGCCGTCAAGCTGCTGCACGAGGTAGTGAACGTCGAAGTCGATGGACACGTCCGAGGTTGCGCCCCGGTCATAGGTCGCCGTCCAGGCGACGTGTGCAAGGCAATGGTGTTCGTCGATGGGGTCGATGCGAACACCGCGCAGAACCATATCCTTTTTGCCGAGCTGGCGGTAACGCTCGAATCCTTGGCTCATGACCTGTTTCAGTTGCTTGTCGTTCTGGCCGGCCATGACACCGGCCGGCGAGGCAGCGATGAAAGCTGTGGCATAGGACGAGGCGACTTGCTCCATGTCCGCTTCGTTTTTCAGGCCTTGGCGGAAGAAGTCCTGGTATCGCTTGAAGAACTCATGGATGAACTTTTCTTCCATCGGTGCTCCCTGGTTTTGGGCCATCGCTGTTCATGCCCATCATGGTAGAGCGTGTCGGCGCAATGCGCCGCCGGGCTTTCGGGCTGCGCCCCGTGCCGTCTTTGCCGTCACGGCCATTCGGCTTCAATCCCTCACGCCTTCGCGCCTGCGGCGCTGCGCACTGCGCTTGCCTCCAGGGGAAAGCCCTGCGGGCTATCCCCGCCGCGCGATGCTTGGCGCCCCTCGATGCCGCCGAACCGGCTGCGCCGGATCGGCCCGGCCAGCGCCCCGTCGCAGCGGACATGGCGTGGCTGATGCGCTTGGGCTTGCTGCGGCAGGTTGTACGAAAGCGTGCCGTCCCCGACGCTGGCAGTTCGTTGTCTGCGTGTGTCACGAAGGATGGTTCACGGACACGCCGCCCGGCCTTGTGGGGAGCTTCCGCACCGCGCTTGCAGCAGGGCCGCCGCAAGGTGCAGGGGCGCATTCCTCCTGTCGTTGGGGATGGGCCTTGGCTTCATGTCAGGGGGCGTGCCGGTGAAACCTTTGCGCAGGGATGCCGAGTCGGCCATGTCTCCTTTCGGATTGGGAGGGGGCGGCCCAAGGCGTCCTTGTGTTGTTGTGAATCCTGGCGGTGGCGCGGCTGCGCCTCGGGCTTCATGGCTGCAACCGTCCGGCGAAAACAGTTTCCCCTGCTTTGTCACTGCGTTCGGCGCATTCCTCGCGGGACAAATTGTTGTCGCCTCCCGGCCCTCCACTGCGTTGCGGCCGCAAGCGGTGCAGCCAGCCCGTCCCCCGCCGTCCGGATCACAACAACGACGCGATGGGCGCGAACCTTGTTCAACCGTAAGGAGATTCATCATGGCAACCATCGGCACCTTCACCGCGGACAAAGACGGCTTCACCGGCGCGCTGCGCACCCTGACCCTCAACGTCAAGGCCAAGCTGGTTCCCAATGACAAGGGGGGCAACGAACACGCCCCCGATTACCGCGTGCAGGCGGCGGGCTTCGACATCGGCGCGGCGTGGAAGAAAGTCAGCAAGGCCGAGCGGCCCTACGTGTCCGTGACCCTCGACGATCCTTCGTTCCCGGCAACGGTCTATGCCCGGCTGATCGAGGAAGAGGACGGCACGCACACGCTGATCTGGTCGCGCAGCAAGCCCCAGGCGGCCTGACGGCCGCAACGCCCCGCCCACTGCGGCGGGGCGCTGTGCTGCTTTCGCAGCGCTGCATGGAAGCCCAATCATTGCGGGAGCGTGCTCTCACTGTTGGGCTGCTTCTGTCTGGATGTGGTGAGTCTGAGGCTGCAGGAATGGCCGGGCGTGTCGGTGCCTTGCACCGCCGGGCTTTTCGGGCTGCGCCCCGTGCCGACTTCGCCGTCACGGCCATTCGGCTCCAATCCCTCACGCCTTCGCGCCTGCGGCGCTGCGCGCTCCGCTTGCCTCCGGGGGAAAGCCCTGCGGGCTATCCCCGCCGCGCAGGGCTTGGCGCCCCTCGATGCCGCCGAACCGGCGTGCGCCGGATCGGCCCGGCCAGCGCCTACGGCTGCGCCGCTGTGAGCTGGCCTTCCGTCGCGGTCATCAGCACCGCCGTGCTGCATTCAAGCGCGCTGGCGATCTTGAAGATGATGGCCAGCGTGGGCATGTGCTCGCCGCGCTCGACCTTGCCCATGTGGGAACGCTCGACGCCAGCCAGGTGCGCCAGTGATTCCTGCGCGATGCCGCGCTCCATCCGCAGCGCACGCACCGCCGCGCCGAAGGCGTGAGCCAACTCGGCGTCATGGGTGGTGGAGCCGGCCGGTCGGCCGCGCTGAACGGATCGCTTCTGCATGGACAGAAGCGTCAAGTCGCAGCACAATTAAAACCACGTTATCTTTAACTCTTTCATGCCATTGGCCGTATTCGTGCTTTTACGGAAATCCGCTTTTGCGGATTCCGCCAAAACCGGAGAACCGCCATCGTGTCTTTCCAGATTTCTACAATTCCGCTTTTGCGCTTCCGTACTTCCACGGCTTGGGTGGAATACGCCTCCGCGCTTCGACGTGGAAACGCAAAACCGGCTGGGCACTCCCATGTTGAAGCAGGAATACCGTGATGAACGCTCCCCTTGTCACCGATGAACAGCGCGCCGCGCTGCTGGTGAACGGGTGGCTTGCTGCCACTGGCGAACCGAACGACCCGTTGCCGGTCGTGCGGCTGTTCACGCCCGACGCGCACGCCACCTGGCTGCTCACCGCGCTCGATCCCACTGACGGCGATACGGCCTACGGCCTGATCGACCTGGGAATCAGCATGCCCGAGCTGGGCCGCGTGAAGCTGTCCGACCTCGCGTCCATCGTCGGGCCGAACAAGTTGCCCGTGATGCGGGATCGGTATTTCCAGGCGGTGCGCCCGCTGTCGGAATATCTGCGGCTGGCGCAAGAGAACGGTTCCATCGTCGATTGAACCGCCCACGCACCGGCGAAACCGGGCGTATTGAGACTATTTCAGTCTTATTCCAGACTCGCCAAGTCTCAATTGGCACTCATGCATCCAAGCCCTGCGCTTCTGCTTGAAAAAGTCACGATCTTTCACGCGGCTTGCGGCATGGTGTTTTGTGCCGCCGTGACATTTTTTGGCTCATGCGGCCGTCGCATTCGGACGGATTTCGCAATGCACCGGAGCCCATCGGTCTTGACTACCAATGGTTACAGCCTGCCCCGATTCTGATGATGTTTTGACCTTGATGCGATAGCTCCGCGTTTCTCGCCGTGGCGGCGTTCCTGAATTCGACAGGAGCTTTCGTCATGGTCGATCCTCACCATCTTGCGCACTGGTATCCCACCGCCGCCTACCTCTACGTCTTGTGGCTGGATGCGCTCGCGCTGGCCTGGGAGTACCTGCGCCGTCATCCCGATTACCGGCTCGACTGGCTGCGCCAGCATCGCCGGCCACAAGCCGCACAGCAGGCGGCGCATCGCTGGGGCTTGCGCCTGTTGGAAGACCCGGCCTTGGATGCGCGCGACGCGCATCCGGCTTGGCTGCCCGGCCATGCCGGCGTGGTGCAGCTCTATCCCGATGCCGATCCGCCGTCCGACGCTGTGACCTTCGCGTTCTGGCGTATCCCCGGCCACAAGCAGCTGCTGCATGACGGCAAAGGGCTGGCGCTGATCGCGCTCCGCCCCGGCCAGTGCCTGCGCTTCGTGCTGGCGCATGGCCTGGAAGACGGCATGGCCGTGGCCTATGCCCATCGCGGCGGCGCTACCGCACCTGCGCGCGGTCATGTGCCTGGCGCAGCCCTGGCCGATACCAAGCCCAGGCCAACGCCTGCCGCGCTGCTGGAGTTGCACACCCTACAGGCGCTTGACGCGACCCTGGCGGGCGCGTCCTTGCGCGAGGTGGCCGAAGGACTGTTCGGTGCAGATACCGTGGCCGCTGACTGGCACGCCGATGGCGACCTGCGCGCCCGCGTGCGGCGTCTGGCACGGCGCGGCGATGCGTTGATGCGCGGCGGCTACCGCCGACTAGCACAGCTTCCGCCGTTTGAGAAGGGACGTTTTGAAGGGGACGCAAAACGTCCCTGAGCAGGAGAGCTTCGTTTTCTGAGACTGCCTCCATCCGGTTGCGCTGTGTGGCCGGAGCTTCAAAACCGATGGAGGTTCACACCATGCGTCCCGCTCCCTTGCGGCCTGCCGCCACTGTCTCGACCGCTGCCGCGCAGCCGCAGCGTTATCTCACCAACGACGAAGCCGCCGAGTACCTGCGGCTGTCGCCGCGCACGCTGGAGAAGCAGCGCGTGATCGGCGGCGGCCCGCGCTTTCGCAAGTTCGGCCGGCGCGTCATGTACGCCGTGGCCGACCTCGATGCCTGGGCGGCCGACCGCAGCTTCGAGACCACTTCCGATCCCGAGTACGCCGAGCACCATGCGGCGGACAGCCGTGCGCGCTGATCGGCGGTGCGCGGGTGGGCTTCGCCATGTCCAAACCCTCGCAGGAACGCGAACAGCTCGATCTGTTCCGCGCCCTGCCGGGCGACATGGCGCCGCGCGACAGCCAGGATTTGATGGCCTTTCCGTTCTTCTCGCTGGCGAAGTCGCGGCGCACGGCGCTGATCGACTTCCGCGCCAGCGGCATCACGATCCGCGTGGAGGGCACGCAGGAACACGGCATCGCCACGATCTGGGACGCGGACGTGCTGATCTGGGCGGCCTCGCAGATCGTGGAAGCCCGCGACGCGGGGCTGCGCGCGTCACGACTCATGCAGGCAACGCCCTACGAGATCCTGCGCTTCATCGGGCGCGGTACGTCGCTGCGCGACTACCAGCGCCTCAAAGCGGCCTTGGACCGCCTGCAATCGACCACGGTGGCCACGTCCATTCGCGAGACGACCGGGCGGCGCCTGCACCGCTTCTCGTGGATCAACGAGTGGAAGGAGCTGGCCGATGCCAGCGGTACGCCGCTGGGCATCGAACTGATCCTGCCGGACTGGTTCTATGGGGGCGTGCTGGATGCGGCACTGGTGCTGACCATCGACCCGGCGTACTTCCGGCTGACGGGTGGCATCGAGCGATGGCTGTACCGCCTGGTGCGCAAGCATGGTGGACGGCAGCCGGGCGGCTGGCAGTTCGATTTCCAGCACCTGTATCGCAAATCGGGCAGCGTGGCGCGGTACTACGACTTCGCCGCCGACCTGCGGGCGCTGGTGGCGCGGCAAACCTTGCCCGGCTACCAGTTGGGAATCGAGTACGTATCCGGGATTTCCTCGCCGCTGCTGACGTTCCGGCCCGTGCCGCAAACGGCACGGGGATAACTACGGCAAAGCCTGTGGATGGGCTCGTGCTATCAGGCAACAAAGGTATCGTGCTATCAGGCAACGAATCCTCGTGCTATCAGGCAACAAAATCGGCCGCAAACCCGCGCCAGCATTGGGATTGCGCGTCCTCTAACTTCCCTAACTTAATTTCTCTAACTTTTAGTAGGGAAACGCCGCTGCGGTGGACAACCACCACGCGGCCACAAACGGCAGGCAAAACCAGCCACCAGCCGACAGGTTTTGCAGGCCGATCAATGCAAGGCTTTCCAGCATGGAGGGCCGCGCCATGATCGTCGCTCTGCTCAACCAGAAAGGCGGCGTGGGCAAGACCACGCTCGCCACACACATCGCCGGCGAGCTGGCGATGCGCGGCCAGCACGTCGTCCTGCTGGACGCCGACCCGCAGGGTTCATCGCTGGACTGGACACAGCGCAGAAGCCAGCAGGGTTTGCCAAGGTTGTTCAGCGCCGTGGGCCTGGCACGCGAAACGCTGCATCAGGAAGCACCAGAACTCGCCAGGCGGGCCGATCACGTCGTCATCGACGGCCCGCCACGCATCGCGGCACTGGCGCGCTCCGCGCTGCTGGCGGCCGAGCGCGTGCTGATCCCCGTGCAACCCAGCCCCTACGACCTGTGGGCCAGCGCCGAGATGGTGGCGCTGATCCGCGAGGCCCAGGTGTTCCGGCCTGCGCTGCGCGCGGCCTTCGTCATCAACCGGCGCGTCAGCACCACGATCATCGGGCGCGAGGCGCGGCAGTCGCTGGCCGACCAACCGCTGCCGGCGCTGCGCGCCGAGGTTCGCCAGCGCATCGTCTTCGCCGACAGCGTGGCCGCCGGTCGGCTCGCACGCGAGACGGCGCCGGACAGCGCCGCCGCGCGTGAAATCACCGCGCTGGTGGACGAACTGCTGCGGTGGCCGACATGACCGAGAAGCCGCCACCGAACAGCAGACGCACGGCAAAGCGCGTCGGCATCGGCGCGCGTCCGCCCGCGAATCCGCACGCCGAGGCGTGGATTCGCCAAGGCGACGCCGATGCGCTCAACAAGGGCGACCTCTACACCGCCCGCCTGACCCTCGACATCACGCCCGCGCTGCGCGCGCGCATCAAGGTGTCGGCCTTCACGCAAGGCGTGACCGTGGCCGATCTGCTGCGGGGCCTGCTGGAGCGGGAGTTTCCCGAGCATCGCAGGGAGAACACCCCATGACCGCATCCGCTTCGCCTGCCGCTGGCGCGGCTACGGCTGCGCTCGCAGCTCCTTCCGGCCATCCTGCCAGGGCGCCGCTGACGCGCGTGGCACTGGCCTACATCGAACCGCGCTTCAAGCTCTACCTGCGCTTCGGCGAACCTGCGCGCACGCACCAGCTCGACCGCTGGCGGCGCTGCGCCGTGTTCCTGCCGGGCGCGATGTTGTGCCGCATCCGCTGGCAGGCCAACGACTACGGCACGATCCGCTGGCAGCTCATGGTGATGCAGGCTTGCACGCCGCTCGATGCGGCGCAGCGCATTCCCGGCGTGCAGCCGGGCGCACGCCTGCTGCTGCACGCCGAGGGCGAGAATCAGGTGCGCGCCGTGCTGGAGCGCATCGACGCCATCGAGGCGCTGGGCATCGCACCTGTCGGTGCCTCGCCCGCGTACTGGCGCACGCTCGCCAACCGGCTCGCTGCGCGCCTGCCGCTGCCCGAATACACCGCCGAGCGGCACGCCGCCTGGCTGACCGGGAGGGCCCTGCCATGACGCTTCCATCCGCCGTTGCCGGTGCAGCGGGCATTCCGCCGCGTCCTCACTCGCGCCTGCGCGCTCGCATCGTGCTGGCGGGCCTGTCCGCCTGCGGCCTCGCTGCGCTGGCCTGGGCGTCCTTCGTGCATCCGCTGCCGCGCCTGATCTACAACCCGTCCGACAGCGTGGCGGTCGGCTGGTATCGCGTCGATCCGCAGGGCCACGGCACCGACTCGCTGCCACGTCCTTTGTCCGTGGGCAGCATCGTCCTGACCACGCTGCCGCCAGATGCCGCCGCGCTGGCCGCGCAGCGCGGCTACCTGCCGGCGCGCCTGCCGCTGCTCAAGCGCGTGGGCGCCGTCGCGCCGCAGGAAGTGTGCATCGCTGGCGACATTGTCCGCATCGACGGCGTGCCTTCGGCCGCCGTGCTGCCTGCCGACCGCTGGGGCCGGCCTCTGCCATCCTGGCAGCAATGCCGCCGCCTTGAACCCGGCGAACTGTTCTTGCTCAGTGTGACCAACCCTGCATCGTTCGACAGCCGGTATTTCGGGCCGGTCAGCGCATCCGCCGTGATCGGCGTCGCGCATCCGGTCTGGCTGGAGTCCCGCCCATGATGGCCGCCGACTCGCTGCACGTCGCCGTGCATCTCATCGTGCCATCGGGCGTGTCGTTCTGCCGTTCGTCGCCGTGTCGTCGCGCGTGCAGTGCGAGCGCATTCGCGCCGCACTTCGCGTTGCCTTCGGCGCAGCCATCCAACGTGCAGGCGTCTTGCCTCGAACGCGCCCGGCCTGCGGCCGTGTCCGCGTTCGCCGGCGCGCTGGCTGCTCGCGCAGCAGCGCCGCCGGGCCGCCGCTGCCCGGAGCGCCAGCGAGGGGCAAAGGCGGAAGGCAAGACAAAAGGGGGCGGCACCTGTCGGCCCGCAAAGCCAGTCTGCACGTGGGGGGGGCGAGGCACGCAGCGGCTTTGCCGCCGTGCCGCTTGGGGCGTGAGGCACGCACCGATACAGGCATGTCCGCGTGCTTCGCACGCCCGGACACGCCAGAGTTTGCAGGGAGCGCAGGCATGACCAACCGCCGCGACGATGATTTCCGCATCCGCCCCAGCGCACCGAAGAACCGGGGCCAGGGCTTCGTATCCAAGGTGCTCCAGCAGGCAGGCAAGGCCAGCGGCGGCAAGTCCACGGTGCGCCGTCCTGGCGGCAGTGGCAAGGGCACCGGCCAGCGGCCCGGATCGCGCCTGGGACGCGGCCACACGGCGGCGCGCTTCGCCGGAGCGAAGCTCACGCCCATGTCGCGGCGCGTGACCATCAAGACGCTGCTGGTCAACCAGCGCCAAGCCAGCCCGCAGTCGCTCGCCAAGCACCTGCGCTACATCGAGCGCGACGGCGTGGGCCGCGACGGCGAACCGGGTCGGGCCTATGGGCCGCAGACCGACGAAGCTGATCTGAACGCATTCAAGGAGCGCTGCGCCGATGATCGGCACCACTTTCGCTTCATCGTTTCGCCCGAGGAAGGGGCCGAGCTGGAAGACCTGCGCACCTACACGCGGCACCTGATGGGACGCATGGAGGCCGACCTGGGCACGCGGCTGGAATGGGTGGCGGTCGATCACTGGAATACCGACAACCCGCACACCCACCTGATCGTGCGCGGGCGCGACGACACCGGCAAAGACCTCATCATCGCGGGCGACTACATCACTGATGGTTTTCGTCATCGCGCCGCCGAGCTGGCGACCGAATGGCTGGGGCCACGCACCGAGCTGGAGATCCAGCAGACCTTGCAGCGCGAGGTGGAGCAAGAGCGGTGGACTAGCCTGGATCGCACGTTGAAACGCGAGGCCGGCGAGGATGGCCGGGTACAGATCGAACGCTTCAACGAACCGACGTTGCAACGCCAGCGCCTGCTGCTGATCAGCCGCCTGCAACGCTTGCAGCACCTGGGCCTGGTCGACGAGACGCAGCCCGGCAGTTGGGCCGTCCATGCCGATGCCGAGAAGACCTTGCGCGCCCTGGGCGAGCGTGGAGACATCATCCGCACCATCCAGCGGGCCATGAGCGGCCAGCCGCGCGAGCTGGCGGTGTTCGAGCCGGGCGACGATGGCCGAACTATTCTCGGCCGCGTAGCCGCGAAGGGGCTGGCCGACGAACTGCGCGACCGGGGCTATCTGGTCATCGACGGCGTGGACGGCAAGGCCCACTACGTCGCGCTCAATGCCCGCGACGAGCTGGCGAACTATCCCAGCGGCGCCGTGGTGGAGGTGAAAGGATCGGCCGACGTGCGCGCGGCGGACAAGAACATCGCCGCGCTGGCGAGCGATGGCTTGTACCGTACCGACCATCACCTCGCCATCGCCCAGGGGCAGGCCGTGCCCGGCCGCGATCCGCAGGAAGTCGTCGCGGCCCATGTCCGCCGACTGGAAGCCTTGCGCCGCGCCGGCATCGTGGAGCGTGTGGCCGAAGGTCTATGGAAGGTGCCGGACGATCTGCCCGAGCGTGGCCGTCAGTACGACGCGCAGCGCCTGGGAAGCGTGGCCGTGGAACTGAAATCGCACCTGCCCATCGAGCGGCAGGCCCGCGTGATCGGGGCCACCTGGCTCGACCAGCAACTGATCGGCGGCGGCTCGGGCCTGGGCGACCTGGGCTTTGGCGGCGAGGCCAAACAGGCCATGCAGCAGCGCACCGACTTCCTGGCCGAACAGGGGTTGGCCGAGCGGCGCGGGCAGCGCGTGATCCTGGCGCGCAACCTGCTGGGCACGCTGCGCAACCGGGAGCTGGCGCAGGCCGCGAAGGACATTGCAGGCGAAACGGGCCTGGAGCATCGGCCCGTGGCCGACGGGCAGCGCGTGGCCGGCATCTACCGGCGCAGCGTCATGCTCGCCAGCGGGCGCTACGCGATGCTTGATGACGGCATGGGCTTCTCGCTGGTGCCGTGGAAGCCGGTGATCGAACAGCGATTGGGGCAGCAGCTTTCCGCGACGGTTCGCGGCGGCGGGGCGTCCTGGGAGATTGGGCGGCATCGGGGGCCAACCATTTCTTGAGTCAAGGTAAAGCCACAAGCCGGTGGGCAAAATTAGATTTTATCCATAGATGGGTGATCAATCCAAAGCGTTACCAAAGGTTGGGATGTCAAAATTAGAATTATCTGTAATTTCGGATACACGGCCACATTCAAAGGCACGCTATCGCGTATATGGATTGATGGTTTCCGACCAGTGCCGCATGCGCCTTCCGCAGAATTTGGGGCAAATCCACGATGAAGAGAATAATTTGGACGTTCTGGTTTTTTGCGCTGGCATTGAGCGCTTTATGGCTTTTTACCGATACGCTCTGGCCTGCACAGTCCAACTACTTCGCCCTGCGAACGGTATGGATTCAATACAGCGGCGTACTGGCCATCGGCGCGATGTCCGTGGCGATGATGTTGGCCACGCGCCCGGCGTGGCTGGAGCCCAGCTTGAACGGACTGGACAAGATATACCGCCTGCACAAGTGGCTCGGCATCGCTGCTCTGGCCGCTGCAACAGTACACTGGCTGTGGGCGCAGGGTACTAAATGGGCCGTAGGCTGGGGCTGGCTGACGCGCCCCGCGCGCAAGCCCCGCGCAACGGCTGATTCAATGGGCTCCATTGAATCGGCGCTGCGTGGCTGGCGTGGACTGGCCGAGGACTTGGGCGAATGGGCCTTCTACGCCGTCGCCGTGCTACTGGTGCTGGCTTTGGTTAAGCGCTTTCCCTACCGGCTGTTCGCCAAGACGCACCACTGGATGGCAGCGATCTACTTGGTGCTGGCCTTCCACACCTTGGTGTTGGTGCAGTTCTCCTACTGGGCCCAGCCCGTGGGCTGGGCTTTGGCTATGCTGCTGGCGAGCGGCACGGTATCGGCGGTGTGGGTGCTGCTGGGCCGAGTCGGTGCGCAGCGCACCGCGCACGGTGTCATCGAATCGCTGCAGACCTACCCTGCGCTGAACGTGCTGGAAACCACCCTGCGGATGGACCCGGGCTGGCCCGGCCACCGGCCCGGACAGTTTGCCTTCGCCATGTCCAACCCGAAAGAAGGCCCGCACCCCTACACGCTAGCCTCAGCCTGGGTGCCGGAAGACCGGCGCATTACCTTCATCACCAAGGCGCTGGGCGACCACACCCGCCGGCTGCCTGAGCGCCTACGGGTAGGCGACCAGGTAACGGTCGAGGGGCCTTACGGCTGCTTCACTTTCGACGACGAGAAGGCCCGCCAGATCTGGATCGGCGCCGGCATCGGTATCACGCCATTCATTGCGCGCATGAAGTATTTGGCGCAGCATAAAGGCCAAGACGCACGCCCGGTCGATTTGTTTCATCCTACGAGCGACGTTGATCCGCAGGCCATCGAGAAACTGCGCGCCGACAGCCAGGCGGCCGGCGTTGTGCTGCACTTGCTCATCGACAAGCAGAACGGTCGCCTGACGGGTGAACGCCTGCGTGCCATGGTGCCGGGTTGGAAAGACGCCAGCGTCTGGTTCTGCGGCCCCACGGCCTTCGGCCGCGCGTTGCGCGCCGACCTGCTGGCCCAGGGGCTGGAGCCGGAGGCGTTCCACCAGGAGCTTTTCGAGATGCGCTGAATGGAAGAAAGCACATGCGCGTATTGATCGTGGAAGACTCGCAAACGCTGGCCGAAGCCCTGAGCCAGAGCCTTCAGTCGGAAGGCTATGCCTGCGATACAGCAGCCGATGGCGTGTCCGCGCTGAAGTTTCTTGCCAGCTACCGGTACGACGCCATCATTCTGGACTTGATGCTGCCCCGGCTGGACGGCTTTGGCGTGTTGCGCGCATTGGGCCGGGAGGCCCATGCCGCACCGGTGTTGGTGCTCTCCGCGCGCGAACTGCTCGACGACCGGGTGCGGGCCTTGGATGCGGGTGCCGATGACTACCTGACAAAACCCTTCGAGCTAGCCGAACTGCTGGCTCGCCTGCGGGCGCTAGTACGGCGTCCGCCGCAACGGGACGTTCCAGTTCTGCGCCACGGCGATCTGGAGGTCGATCCGCGCTCGCGCATCGCGAGGTTCAAGTGCATTGATCTTGGGCTCACGCCGAAGGAGTATGGACTGCTCGACTTGCTGCTGCGTCGGCGCGGCGCCACGCTGTCGCGCTCGCAGATTTTTGAACATTTGTACGACAGCCGCAGCGATGCATCGGACAAAGTGGTAGAGGTGATCGTCAGCACCTTGCGAACCAAGCTTGCCCTGTGCGGCCTGGATGAACTGATCGTGACACGCCGTGGCTTCGGCTACATCCTGCCCTGAACGATGGTACGTCCCGATTCCGAAGCCCTTTCTGATGCGAGTCAAGGCGGATCCTGGTCCTTGCAGCGGCGGCTGGCTGCCAGCTTGGTGATCTGCATTGGAGGAACCTTCGCGATCCTGTTTCCCGTCCTCGACTACTGGATTGACCACGAAATCTATCGACGGATGGATACCACCCTGATGCAACGATCAGCGGCGGTGGGGCGCGTGCTGCAGGAGTTGGATGCGAGAAAGCTCGAAAGCCTCATGCCGGAATATGAGCCTGGCGGGCATACCGAGTTCTTCACGGTCTTCGATTCGCAGACCCACCGGGCCTTGCTACGCTCTCCCAGCAGTGCAGGCGCCGAGCTATCGCTTGGCCCGGTGGAGCAAGGCACCCCGCGCTATTACGACGTGACACTTCCGGATGGCCACGCGGGCCGCGCGCTGGCGACGCGCGTGTCGGTAACTGGAGAGAGGTCTCAGCTATTAGTCGTCGCAACAGAACGCCGGGATTGGGATCAAACCGAGCGGCGCATCCACTTTGCGCTCTTGGGCGGTATTGTGCTGGCAACGCTGCTAGCGACGGGCCTGGCGCTGCTCATGGTTCGGCATATCGTGGTCATGCTGGAGCGGGTCGGCGAGCAACTGGCCGATCTGCGTTCGGATCGGCCGATTGCGCGGATCGGAGCGGACTTTCCCCGTGAACTGCGTCCATTTGCCGAAGCCTTCAATCAGGGCTTGCATCACCTGTATGTGGCCATTGTCCGCGAGCGCCGCTTCTCCCGCGATGTGGCCCACGAGTTGCGCACGCCCCTGGCGGAAATCCGCATCAGCGCAGAAAGCGCTTTGATCGATGCCGACCCGGCCCGAATCCAGCGCGCCCTGAATGCAATGATCCAGGCCAGTTCACGCATGCAGCGCAGTGTGGACACTCTGCTGTTGTTGGCGCGACTTGAGTCCGGCCAACACACAATGGCGCTGGATCCTCTGGATCTAACTGCTTTGCTGCGAGAGTTGCTGGCGGGACTTAACGTCCAGCAAATGGCACCCAAGTCACCCATCCGCGTGACTTTGCCTGAATCGGCATGGGTGCAAAGTGATCAGGGCGTGATCGAACGCATCGTCTCCAACCTCTTGCGCAATGCCATTGAATACGCGCCCGAAGGCGACGACATTCAATGCGGGCTGGAGCGCGAAGCTTCCGGCTGGATGTTGACCATCGTCAACACAGCTCCCAATTTGCTGGCATCCGATCTGGATCAATTCGGCCTTCGCTTCTGGCGCAAGGATTCCGAAGGTGGCACGGCGCACCACGCCGGGTTGGGACTTGCACTGGCCCTGGCGCTCGCGCATGCCATAGACCTGCCGCTGGCGTTCTCACTGGACAACGGTCGGCTGTCCGCGCGGCTTGGCCCTTGGCCAGCGCTGCTCTGAGATTGACGCAGATTTACACCGCGGTGCCGAACATGGCTCCCACGCCCGCTGTCACCGCCATGGCAAATGTGCCCCAGAACGCGACGCGCAGTGCACTTTTGAACAGCGGCGTACCACCCACGGCAGCAGCCGCAGCGCCGAGCAGGGCCAGGAAGACAATCGCCGTCGCGACGATCCAATAGAGCAGGCTCTGCTCCGGCGCCAACAGAACCACGGCCAGCGGCATGGCCGCACCCACGGCGAAGCTTCCAGCGGACGCCATGGCGGCTTGCAGCGGGCGAGCGCTCAAGGTTTCAGAAATGCCCAATTCATCGCGCGCGTGCGCGCCCAACGCATCATGCGCCATCAATTGCGTGGCGACCTGATCCGCGAGTCGATGATCCAGGCCACGCCGAACATAGATGGCCGTGAGTTCGCGATGTTCGGCTTCCGGACTGTTCTTCAGTTCATCACGTTCCCGCGCCAGATCCGCCTTCTCCGTATCAGCTTGTGAATAGACCGATACGAATTCGCCTGCAGCCATGGACATGGCACCGGCTACCAACCCCGCGATGGCCGTGGTCATGATGCTGGCATGGCTTGCATGGGCCGCAGCCACGCCTGCAACTAGGCTGGCCGTGGAAATGATGCCGTCATTGGCACCCAGAACAGCTGCGCGTAGCCATCCGATATGTTCAGTGCGATGACTTTCAGGGTGAGCGCGATGATGAAATTTTGTCATTGAAAAATCAAATCCATGTGAAGCAGCCCAAGGCCAGCAGTTCAGGTGCGATGACCGGGAAGCATGCGAACCAGTGTGTTGTCACGCATGACGTAGTGGTGCAACAGCGCCGCCATCGCATGCAATCCGATCAAGACATAGCCCAATGTCGCCAGCGCCTCATGGACATCCTTGAGTTGGCGCGACAAAGCAACGTCGGTGCCGATCAGAGAGGGAACGGGCAAGCCAAACAGAACAATCGGCTTGCCCGCCGCACTCAAGGTGAGCCATCCGAGCAGCGGCATGGCGAGCATGAAGCTGTAGAGCGCATAGTGCATGCCATCGGCGAGCGTGGCCTGCCAGCGTGGCATGGGTGGTTGGATCGCGGGCTTCACGCCCGCCTGGATGCGCACCCCGATACGGATCACGACGATCACCAGAACGCTGAGGCCCAGCAGGTAGTGCAAGGACTTCATGGCGTCTCTCAAGGCTCCCTTGGGTGCCAGTCCGCGCAATTCCATGCTCGCATAGACCGCAATGATGAGAATCACGGTCAGCCAGTGCAAGCCTATGACCAAGGGACTGAAACGGTATTCGGAATTCTTGATGTCCATGGCGCATGGCCCCGATGTTTGAGATGGCAAAAAAGCGAACCGCTGGCTATCCTGGCTATCGGATCAAGTGACTGAGAAGTCAACTTGCCGGCAGCTTGTGGCTCAAGACAAGCGGTTTTTTTCTGAATAGATCGTACAGAGAAAATTTCGCTTTCTCCAAAGCTTTCTCAAAGCTTCACCGAAGAACATGAGCTGATCTTTACAAGAGATCGACCGCATGTTTCGCCTCATTAACCTCGCGCACCGCTTCATATGCGACGAATTTTCAATTCGCGCTGTGTGCTCTCTACTCTGCTCTACGTCATTTGGGGCGGCACAAGCATGAGCTTCCCGACCTTGAAAGCGGCGGGCACCTCCAGCCGAACCAAGACCTTGGCCCTGTCCGCCGTCGGTGTGGCAGTTCTGGCTGCCGTAGGGTACGGCTGGTGGGCTTGGGCAACGCAGCAGACAACCGTAGCCGATAAAGACGCGAACGAAGCCGTCGCCCAGCCGA
The DNA here is from genome assembly GCF_000739375.1 of Comamonas testosteroni TK102. NCBI lineage: Bacteria > Pseudomonadati > Pseudomonadota > Betaproteobacteria > Burkholderiales > Comamonadaceae > Comamonas > Comamonas testosteroni. The sequence continues at coordinate 2,193,153 of NZ_CP006704.1, forward strand.
GTGCTGGCAGCGTTCAGCTCAACGCCGCTCAACTCCGCGCGCAGGGCGTGGAAACCGCCATCGTCAAGGACGCCGCAGCAATACCGCTGGATGGCTTGCCCGCGCAGACCGTGGCACCGCTCTCGGCCAGCGCGCAGGTTGTGGCACCCTATGGCGGTGTGGTGACGCGCGTTCTGGTCGATGAAGGTGCCGCAGTGCGCCAAGGACAGGCTTTGGCGCGCATCCAGAGCAAGGATGTTCTGGCGGCGCAAGCCGATCTGGCGCGTGCCCGCACGGACGCGACCGCAGCCGCCACGCAGGCCAGGCGCGATGCTGCCCTGCTCGCCGAGGGCATCATCCCCGCCGCGCGCAACGAGCAAACTCAGGCGCGCGCAGCGGCTGCGCAAAGTACGTTGCAAGAGGCCAATGGCGCCCTCGCACGGCTTCGACCCGTTAGCGGCGGGCAGGCCGGCGAGTATGAATTGCTGGCGCCTTTGTCCGGGCGGGTGATGCGTCGTCACCTGAGCCTCGGGCAGGCGGTCGCGCCGCTCGACATCGCCTTTATAGTGGCTCAGCCTGGCCCGCTGGATGTCAGCGTCGCGGTTCCGCTGCGCTGGCGCTCAGATCTCCACCCAGGCTTGGAAGTGCGTCTTCCCGATGGCACGATCGCTCGCGTGACGGCTGTTGGTGGCGACACTGACCTCAGTAGTCAGAGCCTGCGGGTACGTGCCCGCGTCGATGCAGATCAGGCAGGGGCAGACCGCTATGCGGCCGGGCAGCAGATCAGTGTCGCGCTGTTGCTGCCAGCACCGCAGGGCACCTTGAGCGTGCCATCGGCCGCACTGCTGCCAGCGGGCAGCGCCCACGTGGTCTACGTTGCTGAGCCGTCATCGCAAGACAAGCAAGGCGACCTACGCGTCCGCGCTGTTCCGGTGCAACTGCTGGGGCAAGACGAATCAGAGGCGTCAAGCGCCGTGCGTGCAGTCTCGCCAGACACTGCGCCGCTTGCGGCAGGCATGCAGGTCGTCGTGCGCGGTACGGCACTGCTCAAATCCATGATTCCATTGCAATGAGGGGCGACCACGCATGTTGTCCCGTCTGATTGAATTTTCCCTGCGCCAACGTGCGCTGGTACTGCTTGGCGTGCTGGCTTTGGCGGGTGCGGGCCTAGCGGCCTTCCTGCAACTGCCGATCGACGCCTATCCGGATATTTCCCCCACGCAGGTCAAGCTGATTATCAAGGCTCCTGGCATGACGCCTGAGGAGGTGGAGTCGCGCGTGATCACGCCGCTGGAGATGGAGTTGCTCGGCGTGCCCCGGGGCGTGATGTTGCGCTCCACGGCCAAGTACGCCATCGCCGACATCACGGTGGACTTTGCCGAAGGCAGCGACATCTACTGGGCGCGTCAGCAGGTGGCTGAACGCTATGCCGGCGTTTCGGGCAGCCTGCCCGAAGGCGTCAGCGGCGGGCTGGCGCCGATTTCGACACCGCTGTCGGACGTGTTCATGTTCACCATCGAAGGCGGTGGCCTCACGTTGAGCGAGCGCCGCGCCCTGCTGGACTGGACGCTGCGCCCGGCCCTGCGCACGCTGCCCGGTGTTGCTGATGTCAACGTGCTGGGTGGAGAAGCCAAGAGCTTTGCTGTGGTGCCGGATCGCGCACGGCTTTCCGCTGCGAGCCTCAGCTTCTCTGATGTCATCACGGCGATCGGCCGCAACAACCGCAATGACGGTGCGGGCCGCCTGGATGCAGGCGAAGACACGCTGATCGTGCGCGCCGAAGGCGCGATCCACACTTTGGACGATTTATCCCGTCTGATCCTGCGCGCGGGGGCCAATGGTACGGCCCCAGTTCGCCTGGGCGACGTGGCCCAGGTGCGCATCGAAGGCGTGACGCGATATGGCGCCGTCACCCGGGACGGCGCGGGCGAAGCGGTGGAAGGCATCGTGGTGGCGCTGCGCGGGGCCGATGCCTCGGCGCTGGTCAAAGCCATTCGAGCCCGGCTGGACGAGGTGACTCCCAGCCTGCCGCCCGGCGTCAAGGTGGTGCCGTTCTATGACCGCAGCACGCTGATCGAGCGCGCCGTGGGCACGGTGGAAAGCGCCTTGCTGGAAGCGACGGTACTGGTCGTTATCCTGCTGCTTCTGTTCCTCGGCGAGCTTCGCGCCGCGCTGGTTGTGGCGGTGATGGTGCCTTTGGCGGCACTGGGCACCTTCTTGCTGATGCGTCTGGTCGGCATGAGCGCCAACCTGATGAGCTTGGGGGGCCTCGCGATCGCCATCGGCATGCTGGTGGACGCTGCCGTAGTGGTGGTGGAAAACGCCGTCAGTCGGCTCGACCCGCACGCGCCCAGTGCGCACCAGCCGCGCCTGCACCGCATATTCGCCGCGGCGCGCGAGGTCGCCATGCCTGTGGCCTCGGGCATCCTCATCATCTGTCTGACCTTCATGCCCCTGCTCACACTGCAAGGGTTGGAAGGCAAACTGTTTGTGCCGGTGGCGCTGACCATCGTATTCGCCCTGGGCGTCTCGCTGCTGCTGTCGCTCACGCTGGTGCCGGTGCTGGCCTCGCTGCTGCTCAAGGAACATGCTCACACCGAGCCGTGGGTGATGCGCTGGGCCACGCGCCTGTACCAACCGCTGCTGGAGGCTGCGCTTCACCACCCGCTACGCGCATCGGCGGTCGCCATCGCGGCCCTGGCATTGGGTGTGGTGGCCTACCTTGGCACGGGCAAGGCGTTCATGCCGACGATGGACGAGGGCGATATCCTGCTGCAACTGCAAAAACCCCCGTCCATTGGGTTGCAGCGCTCGCTGGAGATTGACCTGGCGGTGCAGAAGGCCATCGGTGCGGCGGTGCCCGAGGTGCGGCACAGCATCGGGCGGGTGGGCTCCGACGAGCTGGGGCTCGACCCGATGGGCCTGAACGAAACCGACCTGTTCATGCAGCTCGCACCGCGCAAGGATTGGCATGCAGCCGACAAGGACGCGTTGAGTGCCGAGATACGCAAGGTGATGGATGCCTTCCCCGGCCTGGAATTCGGCTTTACCCAGCCCATCGAGATGCGCATCTCGGAAATGCTCACCGGCAGCCGGGGCGACGTGGCCGTCAAGCTGTTCGGCCCTGACCTGCAAACACTGGGCGATCTGGCGCAGCGCATGGCCGCTCGCATCGAGAAAGTGCCCGGTGCGCGCGACGTGCTCACCCAGGCCAGCGACAGCGTGGAATACCTGCAGGTGAAGGTGGATGCGCAGGCGGCGGGGCGCGCCGGGCTGGCCGTGACACAGGTTCAGGACGAGTTGCGCGCGCAACTCGAAGGCGTTCCGGCCGGGCTGGTGATTGAGCCGGACAGGCGCACGCCGATCGTGGTGCGCGGCGACGCCCGCCTGCGCGGCTCGGCCGAGCGCTTCAAGGACTTGCAGCTCGCCCGCGGCGATCAGGGCGAAATCCCCTTGACCTCGCTGGCGCGCATCGCCACCACTGATGGCCCCGTGCTGGTGCGGCGCGAGAACGGCTCGCGCTTCGCGCTGATCCAGTCCAGCGTGAGCGGGCGCGATCTTGTCGGCTTCGTGGATGAAGCGCGCGCCGCCGTAGCGCGCGACGTGCCGCTGCCGCCCGGCTACCGCGTCGAATGGGGCGGGCAGTTCGAGAACCAGCAACGCGCAGCGGCCCGCCTTGGCATGGTGGTGCCGGTGGCCCTGGGGCTGATTTTCTTCGTGCTGTTCATGACCTTCGGCTCGGTGCGGCAGGCCGCGCTCATCCTCGGCAACGTGCCGTTTGCCATGGTCGGCGGCGTGGCGGCGCTGTGGCTGTCGGGGCAGTACCTGTCGGTGCCTGCTTCGGTCGGCTTCATCGCGCTGCTGGGCATCGCCGTGCTCAACGGATTGGTGCTGATGACGCACTTCAACCACCTGCACGCGCTAGGCCTGCCCATGGAACAGGTGGTGCGCGAAGGTTCGCTGCGACGGTTGCGCCCCGTGCTGATGACGGCTTCCATCACCGCCTTTGGCCTAGTGCCCCTGCTGCTGGCCAGTGGCCCTGGCTCTGAGATCCAGCGCCCACTCGCCATCGTGGTGATTGGCGGACTGGTCAGTTCCACTGCGCTGACCCTGGTCCTGCTGCCGGTGCTGTACCGGCGATTCGGCCAGGCCATCTCCTCACAACAAGGAGTCCACGCATGAACGGATTGAAAGAAGCGCAACTGGTGCGCCTGAATCTGGTGTTTCCACCCACGCTCGAAGACGCCGTCACCGATGCCCTGATGGCCGACCCGGTGCTGCCAGGGTTCACCCTGTTGCACGCCGAAGGGCATACCGGCGACTTCGCGCGCGCGTCCATTCGCGAGAAGGTTCGCGGCCGTGTGGATCGGCGCGTCATTTGGGTGTTGATCGAATATGAACAACTGGAACAGGTCCTGGCGCATCTGCGCCAGCGCATCGCGTCTAGCGATGTCCGCTGGTGGGTGGAGTCGGTGTTGGCAAGTGGAAGACTGGTATGACGAGTAAAAACAAAGGATGCAGCCTGGTACTACCGACTGGTGCCGTCATGGTGGCTATCGCGGCTTTGACATTTCATCCCGCGCAAGCGCGCGCCGATGATCTTTCGTGGCTGCCTGCGCAGGCGCAAGTCGAAGCGGCGATAAAAATCCAGCCGGTCGTGAATGCCGCAGCCGCTCGCTTGGACGCGGCGGCCGCCACGCAAAGCGCCCTTGAAGCCGGTAGCCACGAATTTGAACTCAGTAGTGGCCTACAACGTCGCAACGTGACCAACGAAGCGCGTCGCTACAACGAATGGGAAATCCAGCTCAGCCGTGCTGTTCGCTTGCCAAACAAGGCGCGTATAGATCGGGACATCGGCAGCCGCACCCGTAGGGTGGCCGATATGCGCCTTGAAGATGCCGAGCACCAAATGGCAAGGCGACTGTTGGAAGTCTGGGCCGGATGGCTGCGCAGTTTCGTCGTAGCCGACGAGATGCAAGCTCAGGAAAAGTTGCTTAGACGTGAGCAGGAAGCAATGGCCCGCCGCGTGGCCCTGGGCGATGCAGCGCAGCGGGACAGCGACGTTCTGCAAGCCGAACGCGCGATGCTTGCAGCCCAGGTTAGCGCTGCGCGCGACGCAGAACGGGCAGCACGACAAACGATGGTGATCGAGTTCCCGGGCATTGAGACTCCCGCGCGGCCATCCACGCTGCCAGATCCCGATCCTTTGCCGGGCGGGGTACAGGAGTGGCTGGCGCGAATTGTGCGACAAAGCGTCGAAATCGGCATTGCCGATGGAGAGGCAGCGCGCCTTGCCAAGGTGGCCGAGCGAGCTCGCGCCAACCGCACGCCCGACCCCACAGTCGGGGTACGGATGATGTCTGAACGCGGTGGGACGGAACGTGTCATTGGCGTTGTCCTGACGGTGCCATTTGGCACTGACTATCGCAGTGCAATGGCTGCCACGGAAAGCGCCAACGCAGCTGCCGCAGAGGCAGAGGCGCTCGGCGTGCGGCGCGCGGTGGAGCAAAGTGCGTGGGTAGCCGCGCAGGCAGCTGAAAGTAAGCGCACGCAGTGGCAGTCATTCGCGCAGGCGCTGGCCGCGCAGACCACGGCCAGCAACCGCACGCGGCGAGCTTGGGAACTGGGAGAGGCCCCCTTGGCCGAATACCTCTTGACGTTGCGAAACCTGCGCCAGACACGCCTCGGTGAGGCACAGGCTCGCATCGATGCGCTGCAAGCGTCAGCACTGGTGCGTATCGATGCGCATGCGCTGTGGCATTCGAAGGGGGCACATGCCGATGCCCCTCAATGAATCCCGACTACTGGGCAACGCCCCACTATCCAACGCACCATTCGCACCTCGATTCTTAATCACTCATTTAGCGCTACCAGCGGGTGCGGCGCTGATCATCAGCAGTCTATTGATGGATGGCGGTGGGGACTTCTGGGTCGCCGATCATCTCTATCGCTTGCAGGGCAGCCGATGGGCTTTGCGGGATGCCTGGCTAACCAGCAACCTGCTGCATCGTGGTGGGAAGAATCTTTCCACCTTCCTGGCAATTGCGGTTGCAGCAACGTGCATCTGGGCTTGGAGAAAAAAACGTAGCAACAAATGCTCGGCATACCTACGCTGGCCGCTACTGTATCTTTTTTGTGCGTACTTGATCGGGGCACTGACGGTTTCGGCGCTGAAATCGTTCACTAACATGGATTGCCCCTGGAACTTGGTGCGCTATGGCGGAGCGCGAGTGTTTGTGGGCCTGTTTGAAACACGCCCGCCCGGTATGCCGCGCGGTGTGTGCTTTCCCGCAGGGCATGCAAGTGCCGGATATGCATGGGTCAGCCTATATTTCTTTACCTTGATGGTTCGTCCTGCCTGGCGTTGGATGGCCTTGGCTGCAAGTTTGATGATAGGTGCCATCTTTGGATGGACCCAGCAGGTGCGCGGAGCCCACTTCCTTTCCCATGACTTGTGGACGCTCCTGATTTGTTGGGTCGTTGCCTTGGGTCTTTTCATGGTCTGGCAACGCTGGTTTGTTGATGGCTCAGGCGATGTCTATTCATCGGGGTTCCAAGCATGAGAACTTTCAAACAGGCTCTCGGTCTGATGCCGCGATTCAGAACTGCAAACCTCAAGGACCTAAGCCATTGGCGACCACAATGCAGCGTCGAGTGGCTGATCTTGATGACCAGTATTTTCTTTGCACTAGCCTGCAATGGTCTATTTTGGAGTAGCGCCTTAGGCGTCCAGTCCAGCTTACGCATGGGTACATCCGTACTGCTGTTTCTGGTGGGAATTCACAGTCTGCTGTTGAGTTTGGTTGTGTGGCGCTGGAATGCCAAGGTTTTACTTGCGGTGCTTTTTGTTGCCTCTGCCCTCGCAACACATTACATGCGCAGCTTTCATATCTACCTCGATTCGAGCATGTTGCGCAATGTTCTAGCCACAGACTTCAAGGAAAGTCGCGAGCTACTGACGCCTGCATTGATTGCTCCACTAAGCCTACTGGCAGTAGTTCCGATTATTTTTCTTTGGCGAATCCGATTGCTCGGGCGTACTTGGCTGAAAGCAACCGTGTGGCGTATGGGATTGATGCTGTTTTCGACACTGATGATTTCGGGCGGTGTCATGCTGTCATTTCAGGACATGTCCGCACTGATGAGAAATCATCGCGAAGTGCGATACTTGATTACACCGGGAAACTATCTGGTGGGTTTGCCGAAGGCACTGACAGGTTCCTCTATCACGCAGTCCGCCGAAAAAATACCCATTGGAGCTGATGCCGTTGCAACAGTCAGGCCCGAAGGCAGTCGGCCACGTTTATTAGTCTTTGTCGTAGGCGAGACGGCTCGCGCCCAAAACTGGGGATTGAACGGCTATGCACGCGAAACAACGCCTCAATTGACTCAGATGGGTGTGATCAATTTCTCCGACATGCACTCCTGTGGAACTAATACCGAGGTTTCTGTGCCTTGCATGTTCTCGTCCTTTGGTCGCCGAAACTACGATGAAGACAAGATTCGCTCACACCAATCCTTACTGCATGTTCTGGAGCGCGCCGGTATTACCACCTTATGGAGAGATAACCAGTCAGGTTGCAAAGGGGTGTGCGATGGTCTCGAATATCAAAGCCTAGGGAATGCACAAAGTTCCTCTTTATGCGTTGATGGTCGGTGTTTCGATGAGATTTTGCTTGAAGACTTACCAGCTCAGGCTCGCAAAAATCCCGGTGATCGTGTGATTTTTTTGCACCAGCTTGGAAATCATGGCCCCAGCTACTTTCAACGATACCCAGCAGCGTATCGAAAATTCATCCCAACATGCGACACACCGGAAATGGGGAAATGCACCCGCGAACAGATTGTGAATAGCTACGACAACGCTATTCTCTACACAGATCATTTCCTAACCCAAGTCATTAAAAAATTGCAGGGCCTTTCCGACTACGACACAGCTATGATATTCGTCTCGGATCACGGCGAATCCCTGGGCGAGAAGGGACTTTTTCTGCACGGCATGCCTTATGCGATTGCTCCACAAGAGCAGACTCGTGTTCCTTTGGTTATGTGGTTCTCTTCAACGTTTACTCAAAGTCGAGGGCTGAATATTGGCTGTTTGAGTGAGCGAGCCCGCTCTTATGCGAATCACGACGCATTGTTTTCGTCTGTCTTGGGGCTAATGCAGGTTAAAACAAGTGAGTACGATAGGAATTTCGATTTTTTCTTTGGCTGTGATGATAAGAATATATAAGAGTTGTTCTCATGAAAGATAAAAAACACACAATCGCAGCTGATTCCATGTCCGCATTCGAAAATAAACAAAAATCTCGCCGAGGAATATTGAGAATTTGGCATGCGTCCCATTACTCAATTCAGGGATTGCGCGCTGGATGGAATGAGCCGGCCTTTAGACTTGAGTCAGTATTTTCCTTTGTGTTGGTCCCATTGGCCTTCTGGTTGGGGCAGGGATGGGTCGAAGTCGCTCTTCTCTCAGGAAGTATCCTTATTTTGATGATTGTGGAGCTACTCAATACTGCTGTGGAATCGGCGATTGATCGTATTGGCCCTCAATGGCATGAGCTATCAAAGCGTGCAAAGGACATGGGAAGCGCTGCCGTGCTGTTAGCCACTTTGCTGACTGGGGGGGTTTGGCTGTCAGCACTCTGGCAAAGGCTGATTAATTAGCCGCGCAAATGAAATTAGACGAATTAAAGTGGAGTGAGCACAATGGAGCTTCGACATCTTCGCTGCTTTCTCATCGTTGCGGAGGAACTTCATTTCGCTCGCGCCGCTGAACGACTACATATCGACCAATCTCCACTTTCACGCACTATCAAAGAATTAGAAGAGGAACTTGGTGCTCGTTTATTCATTCGTACTACCCGAAGCACTCAACTAACCCGTGCCGGGCGACAGCTTTTGGAGCATGTCCCGCGCATTTTTACCGCATTGGATCAGGCCCGTGATGGCGTCAAGTCGGCCACCAACGGATTTTTAGGCCAGTTACGCATTGCCTTGTCTGATGGTGTAACACCCACACGATTGTCAACTTTGCTGGCGCGATGCCGTGAAGAGGACCCTGAAGTTGAGATGCGTCTGTTTGAGGTGCCGCTCGGGCTGCAGATCAAGGGTTTGCATGAAGATCTGTATGACGTAGGTTTTTCGATGGCAGAGGATGGAGGCGATGGGATCTTGGTCACACCTGCTTGGGAAGATGAACTGATGGTAGCGGTGCCAGCCCGCCATCCCGTGCTCGCCTTCAAACAGGTTCCGCTGAAAGAAGTGCTGCGCTATCCGTTGGCACTGGGCGACCCGGCGGTCTGCGAAGGCCACGCGCGGCAGATCGATCGTTTTCTGCGCAAGCTCGATCAGGAGCCGCTGATTGCGCAGCGCGTGGCAACCTTCGACGTGATGATGACGCTGGTTTCCGCTGGCCTGGCTTTGGGCCTAGCGGGCGAGGCGCATATCGCCTCCAGCCGCGAGCCGGGTGTCGTGGCCCGCCGCTTGGCAGGCAAGCCATACATGCTTACGACCTATCTGCTACGCCGCGATGCGGAGCCGTCCGAGATGCTGGCTCGGTTCATCGAGCGTGTGGCCTTCATTGATTCGGCAGACGGTATCGACGCTGCCGACGATGCCTGAACCATCCGACGAAAGGACTGGAATCATGAACAGAGTGATGCTACTGATGCTGACCGTCGCACTGACCGCATGTGGCTCGTCTCAACCTTCGGAAACCGTGGATTTCCTCGCGGCGCATCCCGAGCGCATCAAGGAGATTCAACGGCAATGCAAGGAAGATCGCACAAAAGTCGGTGATGAACTTTGCCGCCGTGCTGCCGAAGCCGCCAATCGGCGTTTCTTCGGTGACCGACCTGAGCAGAAGTCCAAATAGCTCTGTTGTAGTCGCTTCGCAGCGACAAAGTTCTCGCTGACACCTCACTACGCCGCAACGCGCTCCCGTCTGCGGCGTTTTTATTGCCTTCGCTCCTGCAAGAAATCAGGCTTTTTCGGCCTAAATCCCCGCCATAACGGTCTTTGACCGACCTATGCACACGCCTTGATCCTGATGCACGCGGCACGTTGTTGTGCCGTGATTGGAGGCGGGATCATGCAAGGGACGAACGTGCTGTTCGGTCAGATCGCCGTGGTATTCGGCATCGTGATCGCCGGCGTGTGGGCAGCCACACAATGGACAGCCGCCGCCCTGGGCTATCAGCTACGCCTTGGCTCGCCCTGGTTCGACTTCTTCGGTACGCCGGTCTATCACCCGTGGCGGCTGTTCGAGTGGTGGTTCTTCTTCGATGCCTACGCGCCCAGCGTCTTTGACATCGGCGGCGCCATTGCGGGTGGCAGCGGCCTGGTGGCCGTGCTGGTGGCCATCGGCATGTCGATCTGGCGCTCGCGGCAATCGCGCCTGGTCACGACCTACGGCTCGGCGCGCTGGGCGAACGCGGATGACATTCGCGAGGCCGGTCTCACGCAGCCGGACGGCGTGTTCCTCGGCCAGCACGAACGCCAGTACCTGCGCCACGAAGGTCCGGAACACGTCCTGACCTTCGCACCAACCCGCTCGGGCAAAGGCGTGGGCCTGGTGGTGCCCACCTTGTTGAGCTGGCCCGCGTCCGCCGTCATCCATGACATCAAAGGCGAGAACTGGCAGATCACCGCAGGCTGGCGCTCGCGCTTCTCGCATTGCCTGCTGTTCAACCCGACCGATGCGAAGTCAGCGGCCTACAACCCGCTGCTGGAGGTGCGTCGCGGCGCCCATGAGGTGCGCGACGTGCAGAACATCGCGGACATCCTGGTCGATCCCGAAGGCGCGCTGGAGCGGCGCAACCATTGGGAGAAGACCAGCCATGCTCTGCTGGTCGGCGCCATCCTGCACGTGCTCTATGCGGGCGAGGACAAGACGCTGCGCGGCGTCGCCAACTTCCTCTCCGATCCGGCTTGCCCATTCGAGCTGACGCTGCACCGGATGATGACCACGCCGCATCTCGGCTATGGCCCGCATCCGGTCGTCGCATCGGCGGCGCGCGAAGTGCTCAACAAGTCGGACAACGAGCGTTCCGGCGTGTTGAGCACGGCCATGTCGTTCCTCGGCCTGTACCGCGACCCTACGGTGGCCGAAGTCACGTCGCGTTGCGATTGGCGGATTGCCGACCTGATCGCGGCCGAGCATCCGGTATCGCTGTACCTTGTGGTGCCGCCTTCAGATATTTCGCGGACGAAGCCGCTGATCCGCCTGATCCTCAATCAGATCGGGCGACGGCTGACGGAATCGCTCGATGGCTCCGACGGCATCGAGCGCCGCCACAAGCTGCTGCTGATGCTTGACGAGTTCCCGGCGCTCGGGCGGCTCGACTTCTTCGAGACGGCACTGGCCTTCATGGCGGGCTATGGCATTCGCAGCTTTCTCATCGCGCAGTCGCTCAATCAGATCGACAAGGCGTATGGGCAGAACCATTCGATTCTGGACAACTGCCATGTCCGCGTGACGTTCGCCACCAACGACGAACGCACGGCCAAGCGGATCTCCGAAACGCTGGGCACTGCAACCGAGCTGCGCGCACAGCGCAACTACGCAGGCCACCGGCTCGCGCCGTGGCTGGGCCACCTGATGGTGTCGCGCCAGGAGACCGCGCGCCCACTGCTGACGCCGGGCGAAGTGATGCAGTTACCGCCGGATGAAGCCGTGGTGATGGTGTCCAGCGTGGCGCCGATCAAGGCCAAAAAGCTGCGCTATTACGCGGACACCAATTTCAAGCGGCGCGTGCTGCCGCCGCCCGTGCTTGCGGCCGGACGCTATGCCGACGTTCCGCCCTCGCGAGCCGACGACTGGAGCGGGCTGGCGATTCCCGCCGTGCCTGCCGCAGCGGCCACTGCACCTACTGATGGCCTGGAGCACTTGGGTTCGGCCGACGACGGCGGACCGCGCCGTCAGCCCGAACTTTCCGAAGCCGTCGCCTACGACCCCGAGCTGGCCGCGTCCGCAGCCGACCTCGGGTTGCTCGATGACGATGACGACCTGCCGCTTCCCCTTCCTCGCCAGCTTGACCCGGCCATGCAGCGCACGGCCCGGCTGGCTTCCCTCGACCCCAACGACGGAATCGAGCTATGAGCCACTACCGCCTCAACCTGTTCATCCAGCCGGAGCATGCCAAGCGTCTGGACGAGCTGGCCGCCAAGAAAGGCGTATCGAAATCCAGCATCGTCGCGGCGGCGCTCGCATCGTGGCTGTCGCCCGATGCTGCCGACCAGCGCGAGGCAGCGATTGCCAAGCGGCTTGATCGCCTCTCGCGCCAGGCCGAGCGCATGGAGCGCGACCAGAACATCGCCATCGAAACGCTGGCGCTGTTCATCCGCTATTACCTCACGGTCAGCACGCCAGTTCCCGAGGCGCACCAAGACGCGGCACGCGCACAGGGCAAAGCGCGCTTCGAGCAGTTCGTTGAACAGTTGGGTCGCCACCTGCTGCGCGGTCGAAGCCTGGTGCGCGATGTGGTGGAGGAACTGCACCCCGACCCGGCGCGGATGGATGACGCGGCGGCAGTTGCCGAAGCGCAAGAGCGCGCCTCATGAGCGTCGCACCTTCGTCCTTCGCCACCTCGCTCGACCGCCGCATTCAGATGCTGCGCACGGCGATGGGGCCGCTGATCGCTGCCGCGCTCGAAGACCCGGACGTGGTGGAAGTCATGCTCAATCCTGATCGCACCCTTTGGGTGGATCGGCTTTCATCGGGCCGCGCACCGATGGGCGTGGAGCTGTCCGAGGCGGACGGCGAGCGAATCATCCGCCTTGTCGCCGCCCACGTTGGCGCAGAAGTCCATCGCGGCCAGCCGCTACTGTCCGCCGAACTGCCCGAAACCGGCGAACGCTTCGAGGGTATCTTGCCGCCCGCCGCGCCAGGGCCGGCCTTCGCGCTGCGGAAGCGCGCCATCGGTGTGATTCCGCTGGAGCGGTACGTCATCGACGGGATGATGACCAGCGCGCAGGCGGGCTTTCTCGTTCGTGTCGTGCGCGAGCGGCAGAACGTCCTGATCGCCGGCGCCACCAGCAGCGGCAAGACCACGCTCGCCAATGCGCTGCTGGCCGAGATCGCCGCCACGGGCGACCGCGTGCTGGTGCTCGAAGACACGGTGGAACTGCAATGCGCGGCCCGCGACCACGTTCCGCTGCGCACCCGCGCAGGCGTGGTGTCGATGACCGAGCTTGTGCGCTCGTCCATGCGCCTGCGGCCTGACCGCGTGGTCGTGGGCGAGGTGCGCGGCGCCGAGGCGCTGGATCTCATCAAGGTGTGGGGCACGGGCCATCCGGGTGGCATTGCCACGATCCACGCCGGCTCCGCCCTCGGCGCGCTGCTGCGCCTGGAGCAACTGATTCTCGAAGTGGCGGTGAACCCGCCCCGCGCGCTGATCGCCGAGGCGGTCAACGTGGTGATCCACATCGCCGGGCGCGGACGCAAGCGCCGCATCGAGAGCATCGCCCGCGTCGTCGGCTTCGACGGCGTGGGTTACCGACTGGCGGATGCGATGGACGCGCCGTTTCCCGAGCTGCCGCCACTTCCCGATGCCGCACCCGCTGCGGCGACTTCCCCATCCCTCGACCTTTCTGGAGAACTGCCATGACGCACGTTGATGCTTTCCGTATTTCTGTAAATCCGCTTTCCCGCCGCTCCAGTCCCGCGCGGCTGGATGGCCTGGCCCGCCCGGCCATGCAAGGCTTGATGCTCGCTGCCTTCATGCTGCTGCTTGCGGGCACTGCACAGGCCGCCGGTTCCTCGATGCCGTGGGAAGGCCCGCTGCAATCCATCCTTGAATCCATCCAGGGGCCGGTGGCGCGCATCGTCGCGGTCATCATCATCATCGCCACGGGCCTCGCGCTCGCGTTCGGCGACACGTCGGGCGGCTTTCGCAAGCTGATCCAGATCGTGTTCGGCTTGAGCATCGCCTTCGCCGCGTCCTCGTTCTTCCTGTCGTTCTTCAGCTTCTCGGGCGGGGCCGTCGTATGAGTGCCCCGGACACCTTCGCGGCCGGGTTCGAGGTGCCGCTGCATCGCTCGCTCACCGAGCCGATCCTGCTGGGCGGCGCACCGCGCACCGTGGCGATCGCCAACGGCACCTTGGCCGCCGCTGTCGGGCTAGGCCTGCAACTGTGGATTCCCGGTGTCGTGCTCTGGATCGTCGGCCATTCGCTGGCGATGCGGGGCGCGCGCGTCGATCCGCAGTTCATGGCCGTGTTCGCGCGGCACATCAAGCACCGCCCGCTGCTGGACGTGTAGGGGAGGACGCCGCGATGCTGAACCTCGCCGAATACCGCCAGCGACCGGCCTTGCTCGCCGACTGGCTGCCCTGGGCCGGACTGGTGGCACCGGGCGTCGTCTTGAACAAGGACGGCAGCTTCCAGCGCACGGCGCGCTTTCGTGGCCCCGACCTCGACAGCGCGACGCAAGGCGAGCTGATCGCCACATCGGCGCGCTTGAACAACGCGCTGCGCCGCCTGGGTTCGGGCTGGGCGCTGTTCATCGAAGCCGAGCGCCGGTCTGCCGCCGACTACCCGCACTCCGATTTCCCCGAACCGCTGTCCTGGCTGGTCGATGAAGAACGCCGCGCCGCCTTCGAGGATTCGGGCAACCACTTCGAGAGCGGCTATCACCTGACGCTGGCCTACCTGCCGTCCGAGGAATCCCGTGCTCGGGCCGCGGGCCTGCTGTACGAAAACCGGCCCACCGAAGGCGTGGATTGGCGCGAGCGGCTGCACGCCTTCGTCGCTGAAACGGATCGCATCTTCGACCTGCTCGATGGCGTGATGCCGGAGATCGCCTGGCTTGATGACAGCCAGACGTTGACCTACCTGCATTCGACCGTCTCGACGCGCCGCTACCGCGTCGGCGTTCCCGAAGTGCCGTTCCACATCGACGCGCTGCTGACCGATTCCGCGCTGGTCGGTGGCCTGGCGCCGATGCTGGGCGACCAGCACCTGCGCGTGGTGTCGGTGCGCGGTTTCCCGACCTCGACCTGGCCGGGGATTCTGGACGACCTCAACCGCCTGGGCTTCGCGTATCGCTGGAGTACGCGCTTTCTGTGCCTCGACAAAGCCGAGGCGGAAAAAGAACTCGCCCGACTGCGCCGCCAGTGGTTTGCGAAAAGGAAGAACGTCATCGCGTTGCTGCGCGAGACGATCTTCCAGCAGGAAAGCCCGCTGGTCGATACCGACGCCAACAACAAGGCCGCCGACGCCGATGCTGCCTTGCAGGAGCTGGGCAGCGATCAGGTCGCCTTCGGCTACCTGACGGCGACCGTCACCGTCATGGACGCGGACGCCGCCGTTGCCGACGAGAAGCTGCGCATGGTGGAGCGCGTCATCCAGGGGCGCGGCTTCGTCACCATCCCCGAAACGCTCAACGCCGTGGATGCGTGGCTGTCGTCCATTCCGGGCAACGCATACGCCAATGTCCGCCAGCCCATCGTCTCGACGCTGAACCTGGCGCACATGATGCCGGTGTCGGCGGTATGGGCCGGCCAGGAACGCAATGCGCATCTCGATGGGCCGCCGCTGATCGTCACGCGCACAGACGGCGCCACGCCGTTCCGGCTGGTGACGCACATCGGCGACGTGGGCAACACGCTGGTGGTTGGCCCCATCGGCATGGGCAAGTCGGTGCTGCTGGCGACGATGGCGATGCAGTTCCACCGCTATCGCGGCTCGCGCATCTTCGCCTTCGACATGGGGCGCTCGATCCGCGCGGCCATCCTGGGCATGGGCGGCGAGCACTACGACCTGGGCGCGGACGACGAGATCGCCTTCCAGCCGCTGGCGCGCATCGACCGAGAGGGCTACCGCACCTGGGCCAGCGAATGGGTGGAAGGCCGCCTGCTGCACGAAGGCGCGGCCGTCGGCCCGGACGAGAAGGCGGCCATCTGGTCTGCGCTGGGGAGCCTGGCCAGCGCGCCGGTGGAGCAGCGCACGCTCACGGGCCTGACGGCCTTGCTGCAATCGAACACCTTGCGCCAGGCACTCGCGCCCTACGTCCTGGGCGGCGCGCACGGCAGGCTGCTGGATGCCGACCACGACCGCCTCGGCACATCCGACGTGCAGGCGTTCGAGATGGAGGAGCTGATGCACAGCAAGGCTGCTGTGCTCGCGGTGCTGCGCTACCTGTTCGCGCGCTTCGAGGAGCGGCTGGATGGTGCGCCCACGCTGCTGATCCTCGATGAAGCCTGGCTGTTCCTCGATGACCCGGTGTTTGCGGCGCGCATCCGCCAGTGGCTCAAGACGCTGCGCAAGAAGAACGTCAGTGTCATCTTCGCCACGCAGTCGCTCGCGGACGTGAAGGATTCGGCCATCGCGCCGGCCATCATCGAAAGCTGCGCGAGCCGGATTTTCTTGCCGAACCCGCAAGCGACCGAACCGCAGATTCGCGCGATCTACGAGGGCTTCGGCCTCAACAGCCGGCAGATCGAGATCGTCGCCACCGCGCAGCCCAAGCGCGACTACTACTACCAATCCCGCCTCGGCAACCGCGTGTTCGACCTCGACCTGGGGCCGGCGACGCTGGCCTTCGCGGGTGCTTCCACGCCGCAAGACCAGCGCGCCATTGATGAGGTTCTTGGCCGCGTGCCGCAGGACGCCGGCGTGCCCGGCTTCGCGGGCGCCTGGCTGCGCCATCGCGGCCTCGATTGGGCGGCCGACCTGCTGCCCTCGTTCCCCGGCTACGCGCCGGGTTCCCTCCGTACCGCTGACCACCCCCAGGAGAACCAACTATGAAATTGCATACCCCCAAGCTCGCCGCGTTGACCGCCGCCTGCGTGCTCGCATTCGGCATCGCGCAACCCGCCCACGCCTTGTTCGGCGTCGGCGACATCGTGCTCGACCCGACCAATCTGGTGCAGAACACGCTCACCGCCGTTCGCACGCTGGAGCAGATCAATAACCAGATCCAGCAACTCCAGCACGAAGCGCAGATGCTCATCAACCAGGCGCGCAACCTGGCCAGCCTGCCGTCCAGCGTGGTCGGCCAGTTGCGCGCGAACCTGGCGACCACCCAGCGACTGATCGCGCAGGCCAAGGGCTTGGCCTACGAAGTGACAAGCATCGACCGCGAATTCGTGCGCCTGTATCCCGAGAAGTACGCCGCCACGGTGAGCGGCAATCAGATGTACCTCGATGCGCAGGAGCGTTGGAAGAACACGCTCAACGGCCTGCAAACGACCATGCAGATGCAGGCCCAGGCGTCGCAGAACCTGAGCGACGACGAAAGCGTGCTGGCCGACCTCGTGGGCAAGAGCCAGTCGGCCGAGGGCGCGCTGCAAGCGATGCAGGCCATGAACCAGTTGCTGGCCTTGCAGGCCAAGCAGTCGATCCAGACGCAGCGGCTCCAGATCACGCAAGACCGCGCGGCCTCGCTGGAACTGGCGCGGCAGGCGGCGGCCACGGAGCGCGGGCGCGAAGTGACGCGCCGCTTCCTGGGCGAAGGCACGCCGTACACGCCGCAGCCCGTCAATTTCTACAACCGCTGACGGAGGCTGCCATGCAACGCACGCCCGTCGTGTTTGCTTTCGCCATTCATGCGCTGGTGCTGGCCGGCTGTGACCGGCCGCAGCAAGTGTCGGTGAATGCGCTCGCCGCCGACCCGGCCCGGTTGCACGCGCTGCGCGCGCAGTGCCGCGCGGGCGCGCACGACGGCGCGTTTTGCGCGCAGGTGGCACAGGCCGACCTGCGGCGCTTTCTCTCCGGCCAGGCCGGGCCGAATGAGTACCAGACGCTGGCCGACCTGCCGCCGATCCCGCCCAGCTTCGATGAACCCGCCGATGGCAGCGCGGCAATCGCTCTGCCTGGGCAGGAGGACTCGCCATGAACGACGTGACGGTCATCGACCGCTTCCTTGACACCTTCTCGCGCTACATCGACTCGGGCTTTGGCCTGTTGCACGGCGAAGTGGCGTTTCTGACCGCCACGCTGATCGTCATCGACATGACGCTCGCCGGGCTGTTCTGGGCGATGAGCCATGCCACCGGCCAGGGCGAGGACGTGATCGCCAAGCTGATCCGCAAGGTGCTGTACGTCGGCGCCTTCGCCTACATCATCGGCAACTTCAACTGGTTGGCTGGCATCGTGTTCCGCTCCTTCGCCGGGCTGGGCCTGACGGCCAGCGGCTCGACCCTGAGCATGGAGAACTTCCTGCAACCGGGCCGGCTGGCGAAGGTCGGCATCGACGCCGGTGCGCCGATCCTGAAACAGATCGGCGACATGGCGGGCTTCCCCGAAGTCTTCGTGAACATCACGCCCATCGTCGTGATGTTCCTCGCTTGGCTGATCGTCCTGCTGTGCTTCTTCGTGCTGGCGATCCAGCTTTTCATCACGCTGATCGAGTTCAAGCTGACCACGCTTGCCGGCTTCGTGCTGGTGCCGTTCGCGCTCTGGAACAAGACCGCATTTCTCGCCGAGAAGGTGCTGGGCAACGTGGTGTCGTCCGGCATCAAGGTGCTGGTGCTGGCGGTGATCGTGGGCATCGGCTCGGGCCTGTTCGCCGAGTTTCAGGTACAGCCCGCCGAACCATCCATCGACCACTCCGTGGTCGTGATGCTGGCCTCGCTGACGCTGCTGGCCTTGGGCATCTTCGGGCCGGGCATTGCAACCGGGCTGGTGTCCGGCAGCCCGCAGCTCGGCGCAGGTGCGATGGCCGGTGCGGCGCTGGGCGCGGCCGGCGCTGCTGTTGCCGTGGGCGCTGCGGCTACGGGCGTCGGCGGCGCAGTCGCCGCCGGGGCGCGCATGGCGCCCGCAGCCGCCAAGCTGGCCGGTAGCGGAGCGCGTGCCGCCACTGGGGCCGCCAGCAGCGCGCGGTCGGCGTTTCAGGCGGGTTCTGCATCCGCCGGCGGTGGCCTCAAGGGCGCCGCCGCCGGCGTGGGCAATGTCGCCAAGACCGGCGCGCAGGCGGCCGGGCAGAAGGTGGCTGATGGTGCGCGCTCGATGAAGGAGCGTGTCGCCGCCGCCTTCCGGCCCGATGACGCCGGATCGGCGTCAGGGGGCGGTGCCGCACAGGCTGCAAACGAGCCAACCCCATCCACCGCGCAACCCGCCTGGGCCAAGCGCCTGCATCGCAGGCAGCAGCTCACCCATGCCGCGACGACCGCCGCCCACACGCTGCGCGGCGGCGATGGCGGCAGCTCCAGCCAAGGCCCGAGCCTGCGCGATTCCGATTCCTGATCTTCAAGGAGAACTCCCATGCGATTCAAACGACCGCAGGTGCGCTACGCCGATACGCCACAGCCTGCTACTCCGTATCAATCCGCCGCCCAGGTTTGGGACGAGTGCATCGGCTCGGCCCGCGTGCAGGCCAGAAACTGGCGTTTCATGGCCTTTGGCTGCCTCACGCTGGCCGTGCTGATGGCGGGCGGCCTAGTCTGGCGCTCGGCGCAGTCCATCGTCACGCCCTACGTCATTGAGGTGGACAACGCGGGCCAGGTGCGCGCTGTCGGCGAGGCCGCCACGCCCTACAAGCCCAGCGATGCGCAGATCGCCTACCACCTGGGCCGCTTCATCGGCCTGGTGCGCTCGCTGTCCATCGACCCCATCGTGGTGCGGCAGAACTGGCTCGATGCCTACGACTACACGACCGACAAAGGCGCGGTCGTGCTCAACGAGTACGCCCGCACGAATGACCCGTTCGCGCGCATCGGCAAGGAGTCGGTGACGGTGCAGATCACCAGCGTGACCCGCGCCAGCGACACGTCTTTCAACGTGCGCTGGACGGAAACGCGCTTCGTCAATGGCGCGCTGGATCGCACCGAACGCTGGAACGCGGTGATTTCCACGGTGCTGCAAACCCCGCGCACCGAGCAGCGTCTGCGCAAGAACCCCCTGGGCATCTACGTCAACGGGCTGTCGTGGAGCCGCGAACTGGAAGCTAACGAAGGAGCAAAACCATGAATGATCTTTTCCGTAAATCCGCCTTGCCGGTGATGCTTCTGGCTTCGACCGTGCTGTTCTCTGGCTGCGCTACTCAGGGCAAGCCGCCACCGACCATTTCGCTCGATGAGCCGGTGCAGGCCCAGCCGCTGCCGGAGCCACCAAAACCGGTGGAGGTGGTCACGGTGCCGCAGCCGCTCGCGCTGCCGTCGCAGTTGAAACCACTGCCAGAGACCGAGGAGGCCAAGCCCGCGCCGGAACCCGCGGATGAGAAAGTGCGCGTCTCGCGCGCCAATGCCGAGGCCCGTGTCGCGCCCACGCGCGAAGGCTACGTCAACGCGATCCAGGTCTGGCCCTTTACCGATGGCGCGCTTTACCAGCTCTATGCGGCCGTGGGCCGCGTGACGGTGGTTTCGCTGCAGCCCGGCGAGGAACTGGTGACGGTCGCGGCCGGCGACACGGTGCGCTGGATCGTCGGGGACACGTCGAGCGGCAGCGGTGAGGCTCTGCGCGTCAACGTGATGGTCAAGCCGATCCGCTCGGGCTTGAAGACCAATCTGGTCATCACCACCAGCCGCCGGACGTATCTGCTGGAGCTGACTTCGACCGAAAAGACGTGGATGGCGTCGGTGTCCTGGGAGTACCCGAAGGACAAGATGCTGGCCTTGCAGCGCCAGGCGCAGGCGGCCAGCGCCGCCGCCCCGGTCGATAGCGGCCTGTCGCTGGAGAAGATCCGTTTCCGCTATGCCATCAGCGGCAGCAATCCGCCGTGGAAGCCGCTGCGTGCTTTCGATGACGGCGAGAAGGTCTACATCCAGTTCCCGCCCGGCATCGCCCAGGGCGAGCTGCCGCCGCTGTTCGTGATCGGCGCGCAAGGCGACGGGCAACTGGTGAACTACCGATTCCGTGCGCCGTACTACATCGTTGATCGCCTGTTCGGCGCGGCCGAACTGCGCCTGGGCGGGGACAAAGGCGACGTGGTGCGGATTGAGCGCACGGACGGCACACGGAGGAACTGACCATGAGCCAGGACGATTCCCCTGATCTTGCGGCGCAGGCGGGCAAGGTCGCGCCCGAGGCGGTGGCGCTGCGCGCCCAGCCGCGCCCGGTCACGCGCCTGAACCGGCGCACGCTGGCCATCCTCGTCGGCGTCCTGTCGGTCGCCGTGCTCGGGGCCACGATCTGGTCATTGCAGCCGCACCGGCGCGGCACGGGCGAGCAGACCGAGCTTTACAACGTCGATCGCGTCTCGAAGTCCGAGGGGCTGGATGGTCTGCCGGCCGACTACTCGAAGCTGCCGCCGAAGGTGCCCGAGCTGGGGCCGCCGCTGCCGGGTGATCTCGGCCCAGCCATCGTGAAGTCGCAGCAGCCGGTGACGCCGGCCTACGCACCGCCGGGACATGATCCGGCGGATGCGTGGCGCAAGGAGGCCGATGCGGCGGCGAACTCGTCGGTGTTTTTCCGCTCGGGCAACCAAGGCAAGGCCACCGCGCCGGTCACGGCGCAAGCCGCTGCGGCTGCGCCCGGCAGCGCCTTGGCGGGCTTCGACCCGCTGGCCGCTGGCCCGGCCTCGACGGCGGCCCAGCCATCCGACCCGACAGCCGTGCAGAACCGGCAAGACCAGAAAGAGGCTTTCCTGAAAGGCGGTTCTACGGAAACCCGCAATTCCGGCAATCTCCAGATGCCGGCCTCGCCGTATCAGGTCATGGCGGGAACGGTGATCGCGGGCGCGCTGGTGACGGGCATCAAGTCCGATCTGCCGGGCGACGTGATAGCCACGGTGACGGAGCCGGTCTATGACACGGCCACTGGCAAGTTCCTGCTGATCCCACAGGGATCGCGCATCCTGGGCAAGTACAACAGCCAGGTGAGCTACGGGCAGAGCCGCGTACAGGTGGTGTGGAACCGCGTCATCCTGCCGGACACGTCCTCGCTGAAGCTAGACAACCTGGCGGGCACTGACCCTGCCGGCTATTCCGGCCTGGAGGATGGCGTCGATTGGCATTGGGATCGCGTCTTCGCGGGTGCGGCGCTGACGACCCTGCTGGGCGTGGGTGCCGAGTTGGCCGCACCGGAAAACCGGCAGGATGGCAACCGCATCGTGATCGCTGGGCGCGATAGCGCGCAGGACAGCATCAACCAGGTCGGCCAAGAGATGACCCGGCGCAACATGAACATCCAGCCGACGCTGACCGAGCGGCCGGGCCTGCCGGTGCGGATCATCGTCAACCGCGATTTTGTGCTGCGGCCGTACCAGCCTATGTTCTTCAACCGTGGAATTGCGAAATGAACACCACCAGGAAGTTGCGGCTTGGGCCGCTGCCCAAGGTCGAGAGCGTCAAGCTGGCCTTTGCGTGCCCGGTCAGCCTGAAAGCCGACCTCGACCGTTACGCCGCGCTGCACGCGCAGGTGTACGGCGAAGCGGTCGATGCCACGACGCTGATCCCGCACATGCTAGAGGCCTTCATGCAAGGAGACCGTGGGTTTCAGAGAAACAGCGCTAGTAAACACGCATTGCAAAACGCTGGTGGAGTAACCATCTCCGGTTGCCGTACGCCGTGAGCTTTTTGGCTATGCGTGACCTAGGTTGCGGGAGTTGGCATCGCGGCTTCGAATTTCGAGGGCTGCAAGCGGTGGGGTGTGCTACAGGTGCGCCATTCACCCACCCGCCAAGTGCTTCAGTGCTTGTGGCCGCCCTGGGCATCGTGGCCAGCCGGCTGGGCGCTGGCGTTGAGCGCACGCACGGGAGCCTTCACTTCGACCGATTCGCGCTTGCCGTCCGGGCCCTCGATGACGAGGGTCAGAGGCACCGTGTCGCCTTCCTTCACCTGCTGCTTCAGGTCCATCAGCATCACGTGGTAGCCGCCGGGCTTGAGTTCCACGGTCTTGCCTGCGGGCAGCTCGACGGCCGGCACCTGGCGCATCTTCATCACGTTGTCCTGCATGGCCATCTCGTGGACCTCGACGGCGGGCGTAAGCGGCGAGCTGGCCGAGACCAGCTTGCTATTCTTGGTTGCCTTCAACTGCATGAAGGCGCCGGTGGCTTTCTGTTGCGGTACGGTGGCGCGCACCCAGGCATCTTTGACGGTGACTTGCGCCTGGGCGGTGGCCGCGAGCAGCGAGGCGGCGACGATGGCTGTGCGGATGACGAGTTTCATGGTGTTCTCCTTGAGGGGATAGAGGGTCAGGCAGGGTTCAAGAGCTTGCGGATGTCGTCCGCATAGTCTTGGGCGGGTTGCTCATGGCGCAGGGCCAAGCGCAGCTTTCCTAGCGGGTCGTAGACGTAGCTGAGCGATGTGTGGTCCATGGTGTAGGACGATCCCGTCGGCATTTTCTTGTAGTAGACCTTGAAGTCCTTGGCGATCTGTGCGGTGCGTTCCAGGTCGCCGTACAGACCGATAAAGCTGGGGTCGAATGCAGCCGTGTAGGCTTTGAGCACCTCGGGCGTGTCGCGCTCGGGATCGACCGTGACGAACAGTGTCTGGAAGCGCTCGCCGTCGGGGCCGAGAAGCCGCTTGACCTCGGCCGCCCGCGCCAGGGCCGTCGGGCAGACATCTGGGCACTGAGTGAAGCCGAAGAAGACCAGGATGGCCTTGCCTCGGAAGTCCGCCAGCGTGCGCTCATTGCCATCCGGGTCGGAGAGCCGGATGTCCGTGGCATAGGTTGCACCGGTCAGATCGACACCTTTGTACGTGGGGACGTCTCAGGCCTGTTTGACTGACAGCATGGCTGCTAACGATAGGCTTGGCATGAATGATCCACTCGGGCCCTGTCGCCAAGTTCGTGAATCTTTAGGCCAGGCCTCTTCTCACCTCTTTTGCCAAGTCGAAAATCGTTGCTATCAGCGGAGCGTTCTGTCGTTCGCGACGACAGATGAAGTCGACGTGGGTGGCCATTGCTGTATCCAGAATCTTCAGCTTCACAAGACGCGGATCTGGAACATAGGCTGTCTCGGCAACGACGCCTAGTCCTATTCCTTGTGCGACTGCCTCGCGGACAGCCTCCCGGCTTCCCATCTCCAGCGCAACCTGGATGTTGATATTGCGGGCAATTAGCTCGCTCTCGAAGACTCTTCTTGTCGTTGAACCTTCCTCACGTATGACGAAGCGCTGGCTCTGAAGGTCCTTGAGCACTATCTCACCGCACCGGGCTAGGGCGTGCTCTCGGTTCGCAAAGACCACCAGGCGCTGTGACCTGTATGGCATGCAATGGAGTTCGGGGTGCTCGGCGTGATTGAGGACCACGCCGACATCACCCTGGTAGTCGAGGAGCTTTTCCGTGATTGAGCGGGAGTCGCCTACACGGACAGAGACCTCGACCTGGGGATGGCGGCTCCCGAAGGCCTTCAGAACAGGGACTACGTTGTACGGGCCGATCGCGTGAATCACAAGACGCCCGACGAATCGGTTTTTGGCTGCTGCCAAAAGGGCGTGCGCATCTTCCTCGCCGCTGAATGCCCGCCGCGTGTAGTCCAGCAGAGTCCTGCCAAAGGTAGTCAGCTCAAGCCGGCGGCCTTGACGAAGAAAAAGCTCCACGCCGTACTCATTCTCCAGGCGCTGAATATGCGCTGAGATGGTGGGCTGCTGTAGATCAAGCAGCTTCGCAGCAGCAGTCATGCTTCCGGCCCTTGCCGTCGCATCAAAGGCTTTCAAAGCCGCAAGTAGCGTGAGTCCAGACATAGGTGTTATCTATAGATACCCCTATTTTTCGGGGTGCAAGTTTCATATTGATGACACGTTCCACGAACAAACTGCACGCATGCCTAGCCGTATCGAACTTCTTTCTGCGGCAAATGTGCGTCATAAGCGCTCTCGCGCTGCTCGCAGGCAGAAACTTGCAAAGGTAACAACATGAAGTTGGAGAAGGACCGAGACGTTCTGAGTCTCAAGGGAGTTTCCGTCCGCTACGTTGACTCGACCGTGGCCTTGCACCCGACGAGTCTGGATGTGAAGCAGGGAGAGTTTTTGGTGCTTCTGGGCGCCTCGGGCGCAGGGAAGTCCACCTTGTTACGAAGCATCAATGGACTGGTGCTGCCCACAAAAGGCGAGGTATCGATACCTGGCCTGGCAGGTGGGGTAGTCAACGCAAAGACGCTGAGAGAGCACCGCAAGCGCTGTGGGATGGTTTTCCAGCAGCATCATCTGATTGGACGTCAGTCGGTCCTCAGGAATGTTCTGATGGGAAAGCTCGGTGACAGGGGTGCATTCGCTTCGCTATGGCCGTGGAGCAAGAAGGACAAGCTGGAGGCGCTCACAGTGATTGAGCGTGTCGGGCTGCTCGAAAAGGCGCTCTCCCGGGCTGATGCCTTGTCTGGGGGGCAGCAGCAGCGCGTAGGCATAGCTAGGGCGCTAATACAGAAGCCACGAATCCTGCTGGCCGATGAGCCTGTTGCCAGCCTGGACCCGGCAACCGCACATAGCGTGCTCACCTTGTTGCATGAGATCTGCAAAAAGGACCACCTCACCGCAATCGTGAGTCTTCACCAGGTGGAGCTCGCGCGCTCGTTTGCAGACCGAATCATTGGGCTCCGCCAGGGAGCTGTTGTATTCGAGGGTAGGGCAGAGCAGCTGAGTCCTGATGTTGCGCGGAACCTCTATGCAAAGCAGTCCAACGCTTCCAACACGAGTGCGTCCACTGATAGCCCCCGAACTCTTCAATCCAGTCAAACCAAGGAGCTCTTGCCATGCTGAATCGCCGTAACTTCTCTCTTGTTGTCAGCGCAGCTTCTTTTGCTGCACTCCTTCCTCTGTGGGCTCATGCGCAGGGAAAGGATCCATCAAAGCTTCGTGTCGCCCTTCTTCCAGATGAGAACGCTGCCAGCATCATCCAGAACGCGCAGCCTCTTAAGCGCTATCTTGAACAGCAGCTCAAGAAGGATGTTGAGATTGTGGTGACTACCGATTACTCCTCGATGATCGAGGCAATGCGGTTCGGTCGGATTGAGGTAGCGTACTTTGGACCGTTTTCGTACGTTTTGGCCAAATCTAAGGCGTCCGGGATTGAGCCCTTTGCGGTGGGCGTTGAACGTGGGTCGCCCACATACCAGTCGGTCCTCATCGCAACGGCCGGAGGGCCGGTGAAAACGCTTGAAGACGTGCGCGGCAAGCCCTTCGGATTTGGCGACCAGGCGTCCACATCAAGCCACCTTGCACCACGTGCACACCTGCTCAAGAAGTACAAGCTTGATGGTGAGAAGGACTATCGGCCAGTTCACCTTGGGGCACATGACGCGGTCGCACGTGCGGTGCAGTCGGGTCAGATTCCAGCCGGGGCTCTGTCCAAGCCGATTCTGGACAACCTCATCGCTCGAGGAAGCATTGATGCCACGAAGATTGTTCAGCTTGACCTTTCTGCTCCCATTCCAAACTATCCGGTCGTCATGCAGGGGGACCTCAAGCCTGAGCTCAAAGCTGCCATCCGCTCTGCCTTTCTGGACATGAAGGATGCTGAGGTGCTCAAGGCGTTTCGTGTCCAGGCGTTTGCCGCCACTGATGACGCTGCATATGACGTCCTTAGGGATACCGCAACCATCCTGAAGCTTGATTTGGGCCGTATGCAATGACCTCGGCTGCATTCGAGAACATCATCAGTCGCGACAAGCGGGAGCAGTTCATTGGACTGCGCAATACAGCGTTCGTCCTTCTGGTTTGCCTTGTAGCCCTGTACGTCACGGGGTTCTTCGATGCACAGCGGTTCATCGAAGGCGCCCCGGCTGTCAAGCAGCTCTCATCTGAGATGGTCCCTCCCAACTTCGACCGCTGGGAGCACTGGGTCATCCCGCTGAGGGACACCTTGGCGATGTCGATTGCCGGCACAGCACTGACTATCGTGCTTTCACTTCCGCTGGCGCTCCTGGCGGCTCCAAACACCACCCCCAATCCTTTGGTGGGAAGAGTGGCCAGAGTCATCCTGGCGGCATTCCGGTCCGTGCCAGAAATCATTCTTGGCATTCTGTTCGTGGCAGCCGTAGGGTTTGGTGCTCTACCTGGGGTGCTCGCACTAGCGTTGCATTCCACGGGAATGGTCGCAAAGTTTTACGCGGAAGCCATTGAGCACGTGGATCCGAAGCCACTTGAAGCAGCTGCTGCGGTAGGCGCAAGCCGCTTTCAGGTCATCTCGCATGCCGTTATCCCCCAAGTCCTTCCACAGTTGGCAGACATAACCATCTATCGCTGGGAGTACCACTTCAGGGCCTCCGCAGTACTTGGCATTGTCGGTGCAGGTGGCATCGGCTTCGAGTTGATGGCAGCACTTCGCCTTGTCAAGTATGACGAGGTCTCAGCCATCCTTCTGTCGATTCTTGCCTGTGTCCTCGTGGTTGACAGCATTGGATCGATGCTGCGAAAGCGTCTCAAGTAAATCGAAAAATGAATCATCGGAAAATCGTCGTAACGCAGCCAGTTCATGAAGAGGTTCTAAGGAAGCTCCAGGCTGAGGGTGAGGTCATCATGAATCCAGGGCCTGACCCCTGGAGCCCCAGCCAGCTCAGGGAGTACCTCGTGGATGCTGATGCCATGATGGCCTTCATGACAGACAGTGTGACCAAAGAGTCGCTGCTGAACGCTCCCAGGCTCAAGACCATCTCCTGTGCACTCAAGGGGTACGACAACTTCGACCTGAGGGCTTGCGCACAAGCCGGGGTGAGCGTCACCTTTGTTCCTGACCTCCTCACAGAGCCCACAGCCGAGCTGGCCATCGGATTGGCTATTGCTGCTGGCAGG
This sequence comes from Comamonas testosteroni TK102, assembly GCF_000739375.1. Classification (NCBI taxonomy): domain Bacteria; kingdom Pseudomonadati; phylum Pseudomonadota; class Betaproteobacteria; order Burkholderiales; family Comamonadaceae; genus Comamonas; species Comamonas testosteroni. The sequence continues at coordinate 2,220,742 of NZ_CP006704.1, forward strand.
AACGTGCTTCAGGGTGACGCCGCTACAAGAGCAGGCTACTCTGGGTGGAGGCCAGCTCTATACGGAACCGGGCTTCATGGGTCGGTGGCCAGCGTGATCGGTCTCGGAAAAGTTGGGCAGGCCATATTGGCGCGACTCGCGGGCTTTGGCTGCGCGCGGCTGCTTGGTGTAGACCCAAGTGTGCGTCTAGATCAGGTCGAACTGGTCACGCTTGATGAGGCTGTCAGCACATCGGACTATGTGTTCCTGGCAGTGCCTCTTGTTAGCGATACGCGCCACCTGGTTGACTCCAGGATGCTTCAACTATCGAAAAAGGGCCAGATCCTTGTAAACGTGGGTAGGGGGTCTGTGGTCGACGAAAGGGCGGTTGTCGATGCCTTGGCGAATGAGCAACTTGGCGCGTACGCCGCTGACGTCTATGAGATGGAAGATTGGCTACTTCCAGACAGACCTCGCGAAATTCATCCGGGATTGACCAACAACGCCAGAACAGTACTCACTCCCCACATCGGCTCGGCTGTGAGACGCGTACGGTTCGAAATTGAAATGCGGGCTGCTGAGAACCTAGTCCGCTCACTCAGGGGCGAGAGTTTGAGTGATGTTGCTGTCGAGGCCAGCGCGGCAGCATAGGTATGGTTGCTCGGCGGTTTGCACGCCAGCTGAAATGGGCGCGGCTTCAGAGCCTATGTCCTATGGCTGGGTGCAACCTGCCCGTGTGATGCCATCCTGCTCGCCAAGGGGAAATGACTTGAGTCATCATCGAAGTGGTTTAGCGATGATGTTCTCTGCACGGCGCAGCTCATGGGGTAAGCCCAAATGGGCGCATGGCAAACACCAGATACTTCGAGGGGTCAGGCTACAACACTGATCGTTCTTGGCCTCTGATAGTGGTTTCAACCCAGGACGTTTCAGCTGAGGTCATTACATTCGGCTCGTAGTAGAGGTGACGCTGCTTTGCGAGTTCTTGGACTGCACGGCTGAACCCTAGGTCTAATACAACCGCACTGCGCAGAGTGTTGAGATGCACCGCCGAAAGTGTCTCCCTCGCCCCTTTAGGGTCTGCCTTAGAGTTCACGCAGACGACGAGGTGCGTTGTCGCCGATAGACTGCTTTGATGCATCTCAATGAATCTAGGCTGTTGATTTCCACGCAGAACTGACCCGCCGGGGATGCGGACAAAAACTTGGACTACCAGGGGAGGTAGTTCATGTACTCATACGCAGACAGGATTCGTGCAGTTGCGCTTTACATCAAGCTTGGCTTGCGTGTCAGAGCCACGATTCGCCAGTTGGGGTACCCAACCAAGAACGCATTGAAAGGCTGGTATCAGCACTACCTGAAGCATCAGGATTTGCCAGCAAGCCAAGCTCCAAGAGCACCAAAATATTCGCTGCAGCAAAGGCAGGTGGCTATTGCTCATTACCTCGCCCATGATCGCTGTATTGCTGCAACGATGAGGGCTTTGGGTTATCCGGGTCGAGGAACGTTGACTGCGTGGGTTCGGCAAGACTGCCCTGACACCTGCAAATCGAGAGTAGGCAGATCTTGGCCGGCTACAAAGCCTGATGCCTTGATGTGTGAGGGCGTGGTGCAGCTGTGTGCCCGTCGATCAAGTGCACAGCAGATTGCGGACAAGTTAGGGGTGTGTAGGGGGACCTTGTACAACTGGAAAAATCAGTTGCTTGGCCCTTGTGCCCCAGCCTCAATGAAACACAGTCCAAAGCGATCGCCAGTGTTGGATGAAGCAGCACTCAGGCGCCAAGTTGAATCATTGCGCCAGGATGTTCGGCGGCTGAAGATAGAACGTGAGCTTCTCAAGCAGGCCCATGAAATCTTAAAAAATGGGGCTGACATTGATCTGCATAGGCTGGCAAACAAAGATAAGGCTGTGCTGGTTGAAGCGTTGCACGGGCAGTATGAATTGCCAGAACTGCTTTCTCTTGTTGGCCTTGCTAGAAGCTCGTATTTTTACCATCGTGCTCGGCTGAAGCTGGCTGACAAATACGTTGATTTACGCCGAAGCATCACAGAGATCTTCGACAACAACTACCGTTGCTATGGATATCGCAGGGTGCAGGCATCTCTGCTCAAGGAGTGCACGGGCATCTCAGAGAAGGTGGTTCGTCGGCTGATGAAGCAGGAGGGGTTGATCGTGGCCAAGCCCAAACGCCGCAGATATAACTCCTACCTTGGAGAGATAGGTGCCGCCCCGCAAAACCTCATCAATCGAGACTTCCGTGCCGCTGCGCCCAATGAGAAGTGGCTCACCGACATTACTGAACTCCAGATTCCTGCTGGCAAGGTTTACCTGTCGCCAGTCATTGATTGCTTTGACGGGCTGGTGGTGAGCTGGTCGATTGGGACTCATCCCAACGCACATCTCGTCAACACAATGCTGGATGCGGCCATTGATGCTGTTCAAGGCAGCGAGAGCCGCCCTGTGATTCATTCTGATCGTGGAGCTCACTACCGCTGGCCAGGCTGGCTCTCGAGGGTCCATGATGCAAAGTTGACTCGCTCGATGTCTCGCAAAGGGTGCTCACCAGACAACGCTGCGTGCGAAGGCTTTTTTGGAAGGCTAAAGATGGAGCTGTTCTATCCCAACAACTGGCAATCAACAACGATTGAGCAGTTCATTGAAGCTGTCGATGCGTACATTCGTTGGTACAACGAAAAACGTATCAAGGTATCTCTGGGACGTTTAAGTCCTGTGGAATACCGGCACAAACTTGGCCTAGCCGCATAAAACCAGTCCAAGTTTTTATCCGCACCCCCACCGGGGGCTAGTGGGTCACTTCTGGGTGGAAATCAACACGCTGTTCAAGCCGGGGCTGAAGTTCGAACCCGTGTTCGACTACGAGCAGGTGCTGGTCGTGGCCAAAGACCACCCCCTGGCTTCTACGGCCTACGTGAAGCCCCAGCAGCTGACCCGGGAAGTGCTCATCAGTTACCCCGTGGACATCGAACGCCTGGACATCTACAGCCAGTTCCTGTTGCCGGCCGGCGTGACGCCCAAGCGCCACAAAGCCATCGAAACCACCGACATCATGGTGCAGATGGTGGCCAGCGGCCGCGGTGTCGCCGCGCTGCCGCGCTGGCTGGTCGAGGAATATGCGGCCAGGATGGACGTGGTGCCTGTGCGGCTGGGCGCGCGCGGTATTGCCAAGCAGATCTTCCTGGGCGCACGCGAGGCGGATACCGCCATTGACTACGTGCGGGCCTTCGTCGAACTGGCCCGCCAGCCTGCAACTGCCACCACCGCTATTGCCCAAGGAGCCAAGGGATGAACACCACCGTCGAACGCAAAGCGCTTGCGCTGCCCGGAGGCCACGACAAGGTGCTGCTGCATTCGTGCTGCGCGCCGTGCTCAGGCGAGGTCATGGAGGCCATGCTGGCCTCGGGCATTGACTACACCATCTTTTTCTACAACCCCAACATTCATCCGCTCAAGGAATACGAGCTGCGCAAGAACGAGAACATCCGCTTCGCGGAGCAGTTCGGCGTGCCCTTCGTCGATGCGGACTACGACCGGGACAACTGGTTCGAGCGCGCCAAGGGCATGGAGCACGAGCCCGAACGCGGCGTGCGCTGCACCATGTGCTTCGACATGCGTTTCGAGCGCACGGCGCTGTATGCGCATGAGCACGGCTTTCCGGTGATCACCAGTTCCCTGGGCATCTCGCGCTGGAAGAACATGCAGCAGATCAATGACTGCGGCGTGCGTGCGGCGGCCAAGTACTCTGGCCTGATGTACTGGGAATACAACTGGCGCAAGGGCGGCGGCTCGGCGCGCATGATCGAGATCAGCAAGCGCGAGAACTTCTACCAACAGGAATACTGCGGCTGCGTCTACTCGCTGCGCGACACGAACCGCCACCGCGTGGAAAGCGGCCGCGAGCGCATCCAGCTCGGCGTGACGTTCTACGGTGACGAACAGCCCCCCAAAGATTGACGCGCCCTGCCGGGTGAGCGATGCCGCTCCATGGCTTCCAACCGACCCGATCAGCGCTGGCGGGTCGGAACTCTCCCAACAGTCGCCAGATATGGCAAGCCCCTTGCTTCATTCCGACAAGTCCAAGCCCATCGGCAACATCACCGACGCCTATTCGTTAGAGGTCAACGCGAAGGATATCTCTGCGCTGACCGCAGCGGCGCCGCGTGTATTGCCCGGGTCAACCATTTCCATTCCCTACCTGGCGAACCAGGACAACGACGCGCGACTGGCCGCAGCGCAGGCCGTTCGCGGACTCGGCTTTGAGCCCATGCCTCACCTCGCTGCACGCCGTATCGCCTCGTTCGCAAAACTGGAGTCGTTCATCCAGCGCGCGGTCGCGGAAGCCGGCGTCAAGCGTTGCTTCGTGATCGCTGGAGATCCGTCCACCCCGCTGGGGCCGTTTGCCGACAGCTCCTCACTGATCGAATCAGGCGTGTTCGAGCGCTCGGGCATTCAGATGGTCGGCGTGGGTGGCCATCCCGAGGGCCATCCGGTCATGAGCACATCTGATCGTTGGAAAGTGCTCGAACACAAGTGTCGCTGCATCGAAGGGCGCGGCATGGCGCCCTTGATCGTCACGCAATTTGCCTTCGATGCCGACATCGTGCTGGCCTGGCTGGAAGCCCTGCGCGGGCGTGGCGTCGAACATCCCGTACGCGTGGGCGTGCCGGGCCCTGCAGGCGTGGCGGTGCTGGCGCGCTATGCCGCCTTGTGTGGCGTTAGCGCATGCGCGTCGATGTTGTCCAAGTACGGCATCTCGATCAGCAAGCTGTTCGGCATAGCAGGCCCGGATCTCTTTGTGGATCGTCTGACCACCCGCCTGACCGAAGCACATGGAAAGGTGAGCCTGCATTTCTTTCCATTCGGAGGCATCGCTCAGTCCGTGAAGTGGGTAGAGCAGTACTGCTCGCGTGCCGAGCCTGAACAACCCATCGACACGGCTCCCATGTGATTACTGCGCCTCCAGCAGTCGCTTGCACTGGCATGCCCCATAGAAGCAGACCTCGTTGGGGCGAACGCTTCGAGAGCATCCTACCGCCCGCCTCAGCCTTCGCGTTGCGCAAGCGCCCCATGGGCGCGATCCCATTGGCACAGGACACACGCGGCCAACATCACCGGACGCAGGCGCAAATGCCACATCGAAATGGATCGCCCGCATCATCGGCTTCGACGGTGCGAGCTATCGATTGGCAGATTGGGGGGCAAACACGATAAACGCCCTTCTCGAACTGCCTTCTGTAGGAAGATGGTGATAGACCGAAACTTTGATGATGCGACTTTGCTCGCTGAGACATCCTTACGTTTGCCACTGCAAAGCGCCTATGTGGCACCTAGCTCGCAAATCAGCAAGGATGCGTAGCGACCAAAATATGGACTAACCTGTTATTCCATAAGACCTTTTACGGAACTGTCCGTCTACATCAAAGACTTGACAGCGGACATTTTTCATGGCCCGGAGCCGGGTCTGTGGCTTGCCCGAAGGACGGCCGTCCGGTGGATGCCGTCCAGGGCTCAGATCACGGAGCGCAGAGGCGGCGTATCCAGCTGGCTGCCGGCATTCTGGACGAGATTTTGCAGCAGGGCCGGGGTGTCGCTGCTGCTTTCGACCAGTCCCATCTGCCACTCACCCATGAAGCCGCTGCCCACGCAGGATTGAAGAAACTGCAGCATGGCATCGTAATAGCCATCCACATTGAGAATGCCGATGGGCTTGTCGTGGTAGCCCAGCTGGCGCCAGGTCCAGACTTCGAACAGCTCCTCAAACGTGCCGATGCCGCCGGGCAGGGCCACGAAGGCATCGCTGCGCTCGGCCATCATGGCCTTGCGTTCGTGCATGTTCTTGACGATGTGCAGCTCGTCGCAGGCCTGGTTGGCCAGTTCCTTGTCGACCAGTGCCTGGGGGATGATGCCGACGACACGGCCGCCAGCTTCGCGCGTGGCTTCGGCCACCACACCCATCAGGCCGCTGCGTCCGCCGCCATAGACCAGCTGGCCGCCGCGCGAGCCTATCCACTGGCCAACGGCCTTGGCGACTTCGGTGAATTGAGGGTTGGTGCCGGGGCGTGAGCCGCAGTACACGCAGATGGAAAAAGCGGGTTGAGTCATACGATGAAACGGTGATAAAGAGCGGCAGCCCAGACGGCGCCGCACAGGCACAGGGCCAGGAATACAGCGGCGCTGCCCATGTCCTTGGCTTTCTTGGACAGCTCATGCCATTCGGGGCCGATACGGTCTATGGCGGCCTCGATGCCGGTATTGAGCAGTTCCACAATGAGAACCAGGATGACGCTGCCGGCCAGCAGCGCTGCCTGCTCCCAGCTCTGACCCAGCCAGAGCGCCAGCGGGATCATGACAAATGCGCAGACGGCTTCTTGCTGAAAGGCCTTTTCATGCCAGCCGGCCCTGAGGCCGGCCAGCGAGTAGCCGCCGGCATGCAGCACCCGGGACAGTCCGGTGCGGCTTTTTTGCGGATTGACGGGATCGGGTGATGAGGTGCTCATTGAAAAGTTGGGTCAGCGGATGCGTTTGGGTGCAGGGGCCTGATGTATCAGCTGGGTGCCGGCCCAGGCGTCGTGCCAGAACTGCTTTCGGGGATGAAAACGGCTCAGCAGCGCCCAGATCAGAATCCAGCCCGAGAGCAGCACCAGTACCTCCAGCGGCGGCAGGCCCAGCGGGTAGAGCAGGGCCAGCGGCGGCAGCCACCACATCCAGCTGGCAGCGTAGCGCAGCAGGGCGCGGGTTTGCGTCAGGGGACGGCCCTGGGTGTCGACCACGCGGATATGCCAGGTCTTCATGGCCAGCGTCTGTCCCTTGCTCCAGAACCAGACAAAGTAAATGCCCAGCACCACCAGCATGAAGGCCTGCAGCAGATGACGGTTGTCGAGTGCGTTGCGCGTCTGCGACAGCGTGCCGAACAGATAGCCGGCGATAAACACCACGCCAAACAAAAGCATGCCTTCATAAAGCCAGCAAGCCATGCGGCGGCGCAGGCTTGGAGCTATGAAATCAGAAGCGGATGAAAGTGCTGCACTGCCTTCGCGGATCGGGGTGTCTTGCTGCATGAGGGCATTGTAGGGCTCAGGTCAGCAGGCTTGGCGCTCGGTTGCCGCAGCGACACTGTCATTGGTGCGCGTCTTGACCTGGAGCATCCAGCGGCGGCAGGGTGATGGGGGTGGCGCGTGGAATGTCCACGGGTGCGGTTTCCACAATCACCGAAGGCGTGCGGACCGGGTGGGTTTCCACCATGGCCGGCGTGGAAGGCACGGGTGGTGGTGGGTGGTGAATGGTCGCGGGCGGAATCTTGGGCAGATTGGGCACCGTATTGGGAGAGGCCGTGGCCGCGGGAATGCGGGCCAGCTTCTTGGTGGGCACGGGCTTGATGGCGGGTGCGGCAGTCACCACCTTGGGGGTGGCGCGGGCTGCCAGCAGTCGCTTTTCCTCATCGCTCAGGGCCTGATAGGCCTCCCACTGGGCCTGCTTGTCTGTCGCGAGCTTGTTGGTGATGGCAAAGTTCAGGCGTGCCTGATTGCGCTGGGCAGCGCTCAGGCCGGACCAGTCTTCCATGCGGTCGTGAAGCTTTTGCTGTTCGCGCTCGCTCAGTTTGTCAAAGCCATCGGCCAGGGCAATCCAGCGGCGCTTCTGCACCGAACCTATCATGGCCCAGCGCTCTTGCAGGGGCTGCAGGATTTCGCGCTGGTGGCTGCTGAGCTCGCCCCAGCGCGGGCCCGAGGCCTGGGCCGTGGCTCTCTGGCGTGTCGAGGGGTCGGCATGCATGGACCTGGAGGATGCGACCGTGGCCGGCGGCACGGAGCTGGGTGCCAGCCTGACTTGCTGTACGACATTCCACCCCGTCCAGCCCAAGGCCACCAACAACAGCGCCGCCATGACGGCGGCGGTGTTCTCGGGTTTCAGGAGGGAGCGCTTCTCAGTGGGCATCAATGCAGGGCGGCAGGCTGTTTAGTGTTCTGATGGGGCGGCGGCCGAGGTCTTGAGGTACTGGATGAAGCCAGGGTCAGAGTAAGCGGCAGGGGGCAGATCGTCGGTCAGCAAGGCGGTATCGACCTCGGTGACTTCGCTCAGCATACTTTGTTCGGTGTCGGAGTTGTAGATCACCAGGCCCGCAATGAGTGCAAAAACCGGAATCGCCGAGACCAGGGTGCGCCACCAGCCATTGCCCTCGTCGGGGCTGCCCAGCGTCAGGGTATTGCCCTGGGCCGATGCAGCGGTGCTGGTCTGAACGCGCTGAACGGCGGCTTCGCGGCGGCGTATGGACACAGCTTGCTCGCGGGAGGCGCGCAGGCGCTCGGTGACTTCGTAGGGGAGCAAGGCTTCGCCCTCACTCAGTCGGGCAGTGATTTGACGGGCGATGCGGTCGACGGCCTGTTCTTGCCGGAGGGTGGGCACGGTTTTCATAACTCGATTCCTTTGGCCTTGAGTGCCTTGCTCAGTGTTTGGATGGCGCGAAAGCAATGGGTTTTGACGCTGCCTTCTGAACAACCCATGGCGGCAGCGGTTTCCGCAACATCCATCTCTTCCCAATAACGCATGAGAAAGGCCTCGCGTTGACGCGCCGGCAGCTCCTGTATCTCTTTTTCTATGCTTTGCAAGGTCTGCTTGCGCTCGGTCAGGCTTTCGGCGTTGCTGGAGGCTGATTCGTCGCTGTTGGTGGCATAGGTTTCCAGCCAGTCGAAGTCGCTGTCTGAGTCTACGGAGGACTCCAGGTCGCTGAAGTGGGTGAAAACCGCCTTCTGGGTCTTCTGGCGGCGAAACCAGTCCAGCGTGCTGTTCGACAGGATGCGCTGGAACAGCATGGGCAGCTCGTTGGCGGGCTTGTCCCCGTAATGCTGGGCCAGCTTGAGCATGCTGTCCTGCACGATATCCAGGGCGGCCTCCTCGTCGCGGACATGGAAAACACTGCGCTTGAAGGCGCGCTTTTCAACGTCTTTGAGGAATGCAGACAGTTCTTGTTCTGTGGCCAAGAGAGAGTAACCCTGGAAAAAGCGGGAGTTGTTTGGTGATGAAAGCCGCAGATTATCGCATTCGATGATGTTTTTTTGTGTACTGCAATTGAAGGTCTTGTTGCAGTGCGATAATGATCTTCAACTTATAGAAGCAAACGGATCACGGTCCGGCGTACACACAAACGTCCATGGCATGTGGTCTTAAGTCCTAAACCGGCCTCACAAGGGCTCCAGGCTAAGGGCACCGAAGGTTTTTCGTTAGAGAAATTCACAAAGGTTGATCATGGAAATCTCCAAAGCCGAGCTGGCCTCTGCAGCCGCCGCATCGTCCCCCAAGGGCGCCCAGGAACTGATGGGCTCCGAAATCCTCATCAAGTCGCTTCAGGCCGAAGGTGTCAAGCACCTGTGGGGTTATCCTGGCGGGGCAGTTCTCTATATTTACGACGCGCTCTACAAGCAAGACAGCATTCAGCATGTGCTGGTGCGCCACGAGCAGGCGGCCGTGCATGCTGCCGATGGTTTTGCGCGTGCCACCGGTGAGGTGGGCGTGGCGCTGGTGACCTCCGGCCCCGGCCTGACCAATGCGGTGACGGGCATTGCCACCGCCTATACCGACTCCATCCCCATGGTGGTGATTGCGGGCCAGACATCTACCAATTACATCGGTACCGACGCATTTCAAGAATGCGACACCGTGGGCATCACTCGTCCCATCGTCAAGCACAACTTCCTGGTCAAGGATGTGCGCGAACTGGCCGAGACCATGAAAAAAGCTTTCCACATTGCCCGCACCGGCCGTCCCGGCCCTGTGGTGGTGGATATTCCCAAGGACGTGTCCTTCAAGAAGGCGCTGTACACGGGCTATCCTGAAAAAGTGGAAATGCGCTCCTACAACCCCGTCAAGAAGGGTCATGCGGGCCAGATTCGCAAGGCCTTGCAGCTGCTGCTGACGGCCAAGCGTCCCTATATCTATACCGGCGGCGGCGTGCTGCTGGGCAATGCCTGCAACGAGCTGCGTCAGCTGGTGGACATGCTGGGCTACCCCGTCACGCATACGCTGATGGGCCTGGGCGCCTATCCAGCCAGCGACAGGAAGTTCCTGGGCATGCTGGGCATGCACGGCACCATCGAGGCCAACAATGCCATGCAGAACTGCGATGTGCTGCTGGCCGTGGGGGCGCGCTTTGACGACCGCGTGATCGGCAATCCCAAGCATTTCATGTCGGTGGAGCGCAAGATCATCCATATCGACATCGATCCTTCCTCCATCTCCAAGCGCGTGAAGGTGGACGTGCCCATCGTGGGCGATGTCAAGGACGTGCTCAATGAGCTGATCGCCATGCTGCGCGAGTCGGCACAGCGTCCCGATGAGGCAGCTCTGGGCCAATGGTGGAGCACCATCGAAGGCTGGCGCAGCCGTGACTGCCTGAGCTACGACAAGTCCAACGCCGAAGTCATCAAGCCCCAGTACGTGGTCGACACGCTGTGGAACATGACCAAGGATGCCGATGCCTACATCACCTCCGATGTGGGTCAGCACCAGATGTGGGCGGCGCAGTACTACCGCTTTGATGAACCCCGTCGCTGGATCAATTCCGGCGGTCTGGGCACCATGGGTGTGGGCCTGCCTTATGCCATGGGCATCAAGCTGGCCAAGCCCGACTCCGAAGTCTTCTGCATCACGGGCGAAGGCTCGATCCAGATGAATATCCAGGAGTTGGCCACCTGCAAGCAGTACAACACCCCGGTGGTCATCTGCGCGCTGAACAACCGCTTCCTGGGTATGGTGCGCCAGTGGCAGGAAATTGAATACTCGGGTCGCTACTCGAGCAGCTACATGGATTCGCTGCCCGACTTCGTGAAGCTGGCCGAGGCCTTCGGCCACCGCGGCCTGCTGATCGAAAAACCTGCCGATGTCGAGGCTGCGCTGCGCGAAGCGCGCCGTATCGTGCGCGAGGAAAGCAAGACCGTCTTCCTGGACTTCCGCACCGATCCGACCGAGAACGTGTTCCCCATGGTGCAGGCCGGCCGTGGCATCACGGAAATGCTGCTGGGCGCTGACGACCTGTGATGCGTAGAGCGCCGGTTTTCTAGTGAATTCGGCTCAAAGCACTTACATGTCAAGCGCAAGTAGCTATATTTTAAATAGCATTTTTTGACGAATCTATTGTCCGCCGAGCCTGGCACTTACCGGTGTCAGGGGAGGGCGGCGAAAAGAGGAATCTCCCAATGAAACACATTATTGCCGTGCTGCTCGAGAACGAGCCTGGAGCACTGTCGCGCGTCGTGGGTCTGTTTTCTGCCCGTGGCTACAACATTGAATCCCTGACTGTCGCGCCAACCGAGGATCCCTCGCTGTCGCGCATGACCATCCTCACCACAGGTTCGGACGATGTGATCGAGCAAATCACAAAGCACCTGAACCGACTGATTGAAGTGGTTAAAGTGGTGGACCTGACCGAAGGTGCTTACACCGAGCGCGAGCTGATGATGGTCAAGGTGCGTGCCGTGGGCAAGGAGCGCGAGGAAATGAAGCGCATGGCGGACATCTTCCGCGGCCGCATCATCGACGTGACCGAAAAGAGCTACACCGTGGAGCTGACCGGCGACCAGTCCAAGAACGACGCCTTCCTGCAAGCCATTGATCGCACTGCCATCCTTGAGACCGTTCGCACGGGCGCCTCGGGTATTGGCCGTGGCGAACGCATTCTGCGTGTCTAATGGCTGTTTGCACCACTTTTGAATCTGAACAAACCTTTTCAACCCCCTCAAGATAAGAGACCTGGAGCCATCATGAAAGTTTTCTACGACAAGGACTGTGACCTGAGCCTGATCAAGGGCAAGACTGTTGCCATCATCGGCTACGGCAGCCAAGGCCACGCACATGCTCAAAACCTGAACGACAGCGGCGTGAAGGTTGTGGTCGGTCTGCGCAAGGGCGGCTCTTCCTGGGACAAGGTCGGCAAGGCCGGTCTGACCGTGATGGAAGTCAACGACGCGGTCAAGGCTGCCGACGTGGTCATGATCCTGCTGCCCGACGAGAACATCCCCGAGGTGTACAAGAACAACGTCGAGCCCAACATCAAGTCCGGCGCAACCCTGGCTTTCGCCCACGGCTTCAACGTGCACTACAACCAGGTCGTGCCCCGCGCCGATCTGGACGTGATCATGGTCGCCCCCAAGGGCCCCGGCCACACCGTGCGCTCCGAATACCTGAAGGGCGGCGGCGTGCCTTCCCTGATCGCCATCTACCAGGACAAGTCCGGCAAGGCCCGTGACGTGGCCCTGTCCTATGCTTCCGCCAACGGCGGCGGCAAGGGTGGAATCATCGAAACCAACTTCAAGGAAGAAACCGAGACCGATCTGTTCGGCGAGCAGGCCGTGCTGTGTGGCGGTGCCGTGGAACTGGTGAAGATGGGCTTCGAGACTTTGACTGAAGCTGGCTACGCTCCCGAAATGGCTTACTTCGAGTGCCTGCACGAGCTCAAGCTGATCGTTGACCTGATGTATGAAGGCGGCATCGCCAACATGAACTACTCCATCTCCAACAACGCGGAGTATGGCGAGTACGTGACCGGCCCTGAAGTCATCAACGAAGAATCCCGCAAGGCCATGCGCAATGCCCTCAAGCGCATCCAGAGCGGTGAATATGCCAAGATGTTCATCAGCGAAGGCCGTCTGAACTATCCTTCGATGACTGCCCGTCGTCGCCAGAACGCCGATCACGCCATCGAGCAAGTGGGCGGCCAGCTGCGCTCCATGATGCCCTGGATCTCCAAGAACAAGCTGGTCGACCAGACCCGCAACTAATGCAGGCAAGTCATTCGGCGCGAGCCGGATGACTGCGCCCGAGCAAGAGGCCACCTTCGAGGTGGCCTTTTTTCATTCCGGATGCGATCTGTGTGGCGGGTACACTGGTGGCAGGGACATGGCCGTGATGACCATGCTTTAAATACTATCGTTTTAATAGCTGCATGCAATTGACATGCAAGCACTGGAGGTCTGTTTGATGCAAAACAGCAATGATTCTGCCGATCTGAGTGGAATGCCGCGCAAGCCGCGCAAAGGCATTTATGTGCTGCCCAATCTGTTCACGCTGGCAGCGCTGTTTGGTGGTTTCTACGCCATCGTCATGGCCATGAACAACAAGTTCGAGCTGGCGGCCGTGGGCGTTTTCTGCGCCATGGTGCTCGATAGCCTGGACGGGCGCGTGGCGCGCATGACGCACACGCAAAGCGCGTTCGGCGAGCAGATGGACTCGCTCTCGGACATGGTGTCCTTCGGTGCCGCGCCCGCGTTGATTGCTTATGAATGGGCCCTGCGTCCCCTGGGGCGCTGGGGCTGGATTGCCGCTTTTGTCTATTGCGCCTGCGCGGCATTGCGCCTGGCTCGCTTCAACGTGAATACGGCCGTGGTGGACAAGCGCTACTTCCAGGGCATGCCTTCGCCTGCGGCAGCGGCCCTGGTGGCGGGCTTTATCTGGCTGACCAGTGCGCTGATGGTTTCCCATCGCGATGTGCCCATCTTCGGCGATGTGATTTCCTGGTTCGGCGGCTATCCCACGGACAGGGCAGATCTGTCCTGGATCATGTTCGCCATCACGCTGTTCGCGGGCCTGACCATGGTCACGAATATTCCCTATTACAGCTTCAAGGACATCGGTGGCGCCAAGAGCATGCCCTTTGTCTCGCTGGTGGTGGTGGCGCTGCTGATGGCCGTGGTCAGCATCGAGCCTGCAACCATGCTGTTCCTGGTGTTTGTCGGCTACTCGGTCTCGGGCTATGTGATCTATGTCTGGCGCCGTGCCAAGGGTGAGCAGGTGAGCATCGTCGCCACCTCCAAGGACGAGCCCGACGAGCGGGGCCTGCACGACGATTGAAATCGTCGCCGAAAAAATCCTGGCCCTGTCAACTTTTCTTGTGTTAAAGTGAGCCGCATGCAAAACCTGTCGCTAGCTCTACTACTAATGTCCAACGGGCAGAGAAAGTAGCGCGCGCGTACAAACACACCCTACTTGGCGGCCCGTAGCATCAGCGACGGGCCGTTTTTGCTTTTGGGCGTCGCTGGAGCTGGGTTCAATTTCCTCTAATTTCGACTAAAGAGACTCACCATGTTGCAAAACCCTTCCACCAAATACCGCGCTTTCGCCCCCGTGCGTCTGACCGATCGCACCTGGCCCGACGCGGTCATCACCAAGCCTCCGGTCTGGTGCAGCGTGGATCTGCGTGACGGCAACCAGGCCCTGATCGAGCCCATGGACATCGAGCGCAAGGTGCGCATGTTCGAGCAACTGGTGAAGATCGGTTTCAAGGAAATCGAAGTCGGCTTTCCTTCGGCCTCGCAGATCGAGTTCGACTTCATGCGCAAGCTCATCGAGGAAAACCGCATTCCCGACGACGTGACCGTGCAGGTGCTGACCCAGGCGCGTGAGCATCTGATTCGCCGCACTTTCGAAGCGCTCGAAGGTGTGCCCCGCGCGATTGTCCATCTCTACAACGCCACGGCTCCGGTGATGCGCCGTGTGGTGCTGAACATGAGTGAAGACGAGATTGTGGAGCTGGCGGTGACCAATGCGCGGATGTTCAAGGACATTGCGGCCCAGCACCCCCAGACCAAATGGACCTTCCAGTACTCGCCCGAAATGTATTCGGACACCGAGCTGGAGTTCTCCAAGCGCGTGATCGACGCCGTCACCGATGTCTGGCAGCCCACGCCCGAGAACAAGTGCATCATCAATCTGCCCACCACCGTGGAGCATTCCACGCCCAATATCTTTGCCGACATGGTGGAGTGGACGCATCGCAACATCAAGCGCCGCGACAGCGTGGTGATCTCGGTCCATCCGCATAACGACCGCGGCACGGGAACGGCGGCTGCCGAGTTGTCCCTGATGGCCGGCGCGGACCGTCTGGAAGGCTGTCTGTTCGGCAACGGCGAGCGCACCGGCAATCTGGACGTAGTGAATGTGGCGCTCAATATGTACATCCAGGGCGTGAACCCGGGCCTGGATTTCTCCGACATCGACGATATCCGCGCAACGGTCGAGCATTGCAACCAGTTGCCCGTGCATCCTCGTCATCCTTACGTGGGTGACTTGGTCTACACCTCCTTCTCCGGCTCTCACCAGGATGCCATCAAGAAGGCTTTCGCCGCCCACAAGGAAGGCGATATCTGGGATATGCCCTATCTGCCCATCGATCCCAAGGACCTGGGGCGCAGCTATGAAGCAGTGATTCGCGTGAACAGCCAGTCGGGCAAGGGCGGCATTGCCTATCTGCTCGAGAGCGAGTACGGGCTTCAGCTGCCCCGCCGCCTGCAGATCGAATTCAGCCAGGTCGTGCAGCGCGAGATGGATGCCAGCGGCAAGGAATTGTCGGCTGCGGATCTGTGGGAGCTGTTCCAGCGCGAATATGGCGTCAATACCGTCAAGGCACCTCAGTATCGCCTGAGCGAAGCCGATGGTGTGGTCAATATGACGTCCGAGATCGAGATCGCCGGAGAGAAGGTCTTTTTGGAAGGCGAAGGTACGGGCCCCATTGATGCCTTTGTTCAGGCGCTGTCGGCTGAACTCGGCCGCAATGTGCGTGTGCTCAACTATGCCGAGCATGCGATTGGCGAAGGTGCGAATGCCAAGGCGATTGCCTATGTGGAACTGCGCGTGGACGATGCTCAGGTCTGCTACGGCGTAGGGGTGGATGCCAATATCGTTTCCGCCTCGTTGCGCGCCATCATCTCAGGAGTGCAGCGCGTTACCGCTGTCGCTGAAGAGGCGGTAGCTGCTTAAAAGGTTCAAAGCCGGTGTCGCCAAAAGCGCACCGGCTTTTTTGTCGGCAATCCTCCAGTCAAAACAGGCGTCTACCGGCGCCATCACATAGAGAGTCCCCACCATGTCCGATCAGCTCATTATTTTCGACACCACCTTGCGTGACGGCGAGCAATCGCCCGGCGCTTCCATGACGCGCGATGAAAAGCTGCGCATTGCCCGTCAGCTGGAGCGTCTGAAAGTCGATGTGATCGAGGCAGGGTTTGCTGCAGCATCCAATGGAGACTTCGAGTCCATCCAGGCCATTGCACGTGCCATCAAGGACTCCACGGTCTGCTCGCTTTCCCGCGCCAACGACCGCGACATCGCGCGTGCGGCAGAGTCGTTGAAGGGGGCCAACCGCGCTCGCATTCACACCTTCATCGCCACCAGTCCGCTGCATATGGAGAAAAAGCTGCGCATGACGCCCGAGCAGGTGCTGGAGCAGGCCAAGCAGGCAGTGCGCTTCGGGCGCAATCTCATCGAAGACATCGAGTTCAGCGCGGAGGATGGCTATCGCAGCGAACCCGATTTTCTGGCGCGTGTGATCGAGGCGGTCATCAAGGAAGGCGCAACCACCATCAACGTGCCCGACACCGTGGGCTATGCGATTCCCGAGCTCTATGGTGAATTCATTCGCAACCTGCGCGAGCGCGTGCCCAACAGCGACAAGGCTGTCTGGTCCGTGCATTGTCACAACGACCTGGGCATGGCGGTTGCCAATTCGCTGGCGGGCGTGAAGATCGGCGGCGCGCGGCAGATCGAGTGCACCGTCAACGGTCTGGGCGAGCGCGCGGGTAACTGCTCACTTGAAGAAGTGGTCATGGCCATCAAGACGCGCAAGGACTATTTCGGGCTGGAGGTGAATATCGATACCCAGCACATCGTGGCCGCCAGCCGCCTGGTCAGCCAGACCACGGGCTTCGTGGTGCAGCCCAACAAGGCGGTGGTGGGAGCCAATGCCTTTGCCCATGCCTCCGGCATTCATCAGGATGGCGTGCTCAAGGCGCGTGATACCTACGAAATCATGCGTGCCGAGGATGTGGGCTGGGCGGCCAACAAGATCGTGCTGGGCAAACTCAGCGGTCGCAATGCCTTCAAGCAACGCCTGCAGGAGCTGGGGGTGGAGCTGGACAGCGAAGCGGCCATCAACCAGGCTTTCACGCGCTTCAAGGAACTCGCGGATCGCAAGAGCGAGATTTTTGACGAGGACATTCTGGCGCTGGTGAATGCTGAAGGCGCGGAGCATCAGGGCAATCAGTTCCAGTTCATTTCGCTGGCCCAGCAGAGTGAAACAGGTGAGCGCCCACATGCCAGCGTGGTCTTCAGCAATGCAGGCCGGGAAATCAAGGCCAGCTCAGAGGGCAATGGTCCGGTCGATGCCTCGTTCAAGGCCATCGAGTCCGAAGTCAAGAGCGGTGCCGAAATGGTGCTGTATTCCGTCAATGCCATCAGCGGCTCAACCGAGAGTCAGGGCGAGGTGACGGTGCGCCTGCAACGCAGTGGTCGCGTCGTCAACGGAGTGGGTGCTGACCCCGACATTGTGGTCGCATCGGCCAAGGCTTACCTGAGCGCTTTGAACAAATTGCATAGCAATCAGGAAGTTGTTGCAGCACAAGGTTGACTGCTGGATTTATAATTTCACTCAGATTATCGAGAAGGTTGTGCAAGTGCTTGTCACTGCACAACTTTTTTGATTGAATTAAATCCTTACACCTTGTTGTCTGGAGTATCGCATGCAGCTGCTGCGTCCATTTCGCCTTGCAAAACTCACCCAGGTGGTGTCTTTGGCTCTGTTGAGCTGCGCTCTGGCTGCTCCGGCAGCGCATGCGGCGGCGCCCAAAAAAGACTCCAAAAAGCCAGTGGCTGCTGCGGCTGCGACCAAGAAGGCAGCCAAGGAGCCCGCTGGCAAGGTTCGTGCTGCAGCGCAGCCCAAAGGCGCAAAGGTCGCCAAGGGCAAGCCCGAAAAGGCGGACGCCAAGCTTGCAAGCAGGAAGGGCGGCAAGTCTGTTCTAGCGGCCAAGGCCGAGAGAGAAGAGAAGACTGGCGGCAAGAAGCGTCTGGCCAGGGCAGGAGCTGCCGGCGTTGCGGTGGCGGCAGCTGCCACGGCAGTCGAGCCCGCGCGCCTGTCCTATGGGCAGATGGCGGGTCTTCACTCCGTCTCGGACCCTCTGGATCTGCAAAGCAGCGTGGCTTATGTGATCGACCAGGACACGCATGAGGTGCTGCTGAGCAAGAACGATCAGGCCGTGTTGCCGATTGCTTCGCTGACCAAGCTCATGACCGGTCTGCTGATCTCCCAGGCTCGTCTGCCCATGGACGAGATGATCACCATCACGCAGGACGATGTGGATACCGAAAAGCACAGCAGCTCCCGTCTGCGTGTCGGCACCACCTTGACGCGTGCCGAGATGATGCATCTGGCGCTGATGTCCAGCGAGAACCGTGCTGCCCATGCCCTGGGACGCACCTATCCTGGCGGTCTGTCGCAGTTTGTGCAGCTGATGAACTCCAAGGCGCTGCAGCTGGGGATGAAGGACACGCGCTATGTGGAGCCCACCGGCCTGTCCAGCAGCAACCAGTCCAGCGCACGCGATCTGGCACGTCTGGTGGCAGTGGCACATGCGGATCCGCTGATGCGCGAATACTCCACATCGCCGGGTTACGAAGTGGCCGTGGGTCGTCGCACGCTGCAGTTCAACAATACCAACCGCCTGGTCAAGAGCGACAACTGGGATATCGGCCTGCAAAAGACCGGCTATATTTCCGAAGCCGGACGCTGCCTCGTGATGCAAGCCCATGTGGCCGGCCGCAAGCTGATCATGGTGTTCCTGGATTCGGCAGGCAAGTTCAGTCGTCTGGCCGATGCCGAGCGCGTGCGCCACTGGATGGAAAGCAAGGGTCCCACGGCCAGCAACACGATTGCCAGCCGTATCAGGGGATAAGCTGGCGCAAACCCAGCCTGTCACCGTCAAAAAGCGCTACCGAGGTAGCGCTTTTTTTATGGGACACGAACACAGCGGCCTGCCTTGTCTTTTGCCGGCGGTGCAATGTGCTGCGGCAGCTGGAGCGGGAAGATTCAGCTGTGCTGGCTGCGGCTATAGGGATTGGGGGCGGTCTGAGCGGTGGCAGGGCGTGTGCCGCTGAAACCCAGTGCCACGGAAATTTCCTGCACCGTGGCTTGCAGCCTGGGAGCCCAGCTTTCGTCAAGCCGGTCAGCGGGCGCCGATATCGACAGCCCGGCGATCAGCTTGTTCTGGTCGTCGTAGATGCCGGCGGCCATGCAGCGCACGCCCAGCTCCAGCTCTTCGTTGTCGCGGGCAATACCGTATTGGCGCACCTTGGCCAGCTCATGTTCCAGGTCGCCCAGCTGGGTGATGCTGAAATGGGTCTTGCCAGGCAGGCCGGTGCGCATGGCGTAGGCGCGTACCTGCTGGGAATCGTCGGCCGCCAGAAACAGCTTGCCGTTGGAGGTCAGATGCAAGGGAGCATGGCCGCCAATGGCGCGTACCACCTGCATGCCGGAGCGCTCGCTGTAGGCGCGCTCGACATAGACAATCTCGTCGCCCTGACGCACGGACAGGCTGATGGGCTGCTGAATCTGCTTGTAGAGCTGTCGCATCGGCGAAAGCGCCACTTCGCGCACGTTCAGGCGGGCCTTGACCAGATTGCCCAGCTCCAGAAAACGCATGCCTAGGCGGTAGCTGCCCGATTCGGGGCGGTCCACAAAGCGGCCCAGTGCAAGATCATTGAGGATGCGGTGCGTGGTCGATGGATGCAGGCCCGTGCGTTCGCTGATCTCCTTCAAAGAAACCGCTTCCTCACGCGATGCCAGCACGTCGATCAACGTGAACATGCGTTCCAGAACCTGGACGCTGGGCTTTGCGGAGGCCGAGAGGTCGTCTTTTTTCATGCGTTGGAGATACTTTGCGGGATGAGGGCATTCTAGCGGTGCTGCAGCCGCGCAACCATCTCATCCGCTCATATATCCATGTGCTGCTTTTGGCGGCATCACTCTTCAATTTGCGAGCGCACAATGCTTTGCCTGTCTATGCGTCGCCAAAGCTCACCCTGGCGGATCTCGTGGGGCAAAAAGCTGGCCTTGTAGCGCATCTTCTGGCTCTCGGAGATCCAGTAGCCCAGATAGACATAGGGCAGGTTCATGGCCTTGGCCTGCTGGATCTGCCACAGCACATTGAAGGTGCCGTAGCTGGCTTGGTCTTCGGGAGCGTAGAAGGTGTAGACCGCCGAGAGCCCGTCTTCCAGCACATCGAGAATTGAGAGCATCTTGAGTGTGCCCGGCTGTCCGTCCGCACCGGGCTCGCGAAACTCCACCAGCCGTGAGTTGACCCTGCTTTGCAGCAGAAACTGCGTGTACTGGTCGACGCTGTCGTTGTCCATGCCGCCGCCGCTGTGGCGATGCTGCTGGTAGCGCAGATAGAGCTGATAGTGCTCGTCGGAATAGTGCAGGCGCTGAATGGAGGCCACCAGCTGCCCGTGCTGTTTGGCAGCACGTCTCTGGCTGCGGCTGGGCCGGAACTCCTGCGCAAGAATTCGCAGCGGAACGCAGGCCTGGCAGCCGTCGCAATAGGGGCGATAGGTGAACATGCCACTGCGCCGGAAGCCCAGCGTGACCAGTTCCGAGTAGGTGGTGTTCTGGATCAGGTGGCTGGGCGTGGCGACCTGGGAGCGTGCCAGCCGGCCCGGCAGATAGCTGCAGGGATAGGCTGCCGTGGCGTAGAACTGCAGGGCATGTAGCGGGAGGTCGTTCGGGTGCGTCATGATCGGACTCGGCTGCAGAGGCGGTGCGTCAAGCCTCAGTATGGCTCAGCAACTGCTCCCAGTATATGGGTCTGAATTGCCACTGCATATCGGGCAGCTGCGACTGGGCTTGAACAGTCCGGGCAAATTGTGCCCTGGTGATCTCTCGTGCGCCCATGAAGGAAAGGTGCGCCGTGGCCTGCTGGCAGTCGATCTGCGGCACCTGATGAGCCCTGCACAGGGCCACCAGTGCCGACAGTGCAATCTTGGAGGCATCGGTCTGCAGTGCGAACATGGATTCGCCAAACACCGCCCTGCCCAGCGCTACGCAGTAAAGCCCGCCGACCAGCTGGCCGTCGATCCAGGTTTCCACGCTGTGTGCAGCCCCCTGCTGATGCAGTTCGGTATAGGCATCGATGATGCTCTGCACGATCCAGGTGCCGTTCTGTCCGTCGCGGGGGGTCTGGGCGCAATGCTGCATCACCGTGGCAAAAGCGCTGTCGATGCGGATTTCGCAGCCTGGATCGTCGCGAAACTTCTGCAGTCTCTTGCGCAGGCTGCGGTGCAGGCGGAACTCCTCGGGATGCAGAGCCATGCGTGGATTGGGGGACCACCAGAGCACGGGCTGGCCCTCGCTGAACCAGGGGAATATTCCCTGGCTGTAAGCGGTACGAAGGCGGGCAGCATCCAGGGTGTTGCCGGCGGCCAGCAGCCCGGGAATGGGATCCCGCTCGCCCCAGGTCTGATCGATGGGAGGGAATTCTTGTTCGGGCTGCAGCCAGGGCAGGGAGTGCGTCATTGGCGGTGGAAATGGATGGACTGCCCCAAGTCTTGCACAGACTGAAGCGGTTTTGCATGTCGCGGCACAAGGCCGGTGCTGGCGTAATCCCGTTGTCGGCGGCAGAAATGAAAAAAGGCTTCCACAGGGAAGCCTTTTTGTCGGGGAGCAGCTGCGGCAGCTGCAGCCACCTTACACGCGCTTGCGGTATTCGCCGGTACGGGTGTCGATTTCGATCTTGTCTTCTTGGGACACGAACAGGGGCACGGCCACTTCGAAGCCGGTAGCGATCTTGGCGGGCTTCAGAACCTTGCCGGAGGTATCGCCCTTGACGGCGGGCTCGGTCCAGGTGATTTCGCGCACGATGGTGGTGGGCAGTTCGACGGAGATGGCCTTGCCGTCATAGAACACCACTTCGGCAGTCATGCCGTCTTCCAGGTAGTTCAGTGCGTCAGCCATGTTTTCGGCTTCGACTTCGTACTGGTTGAACTCTTCGTCCATCCACACGTACATGGGGTCGGCGAAGTAGGAGTAGGTGCAATCCTTCTTGTCCAGGATCACGTTGTCGATCTTGTCGTCGGCCTTGAACACGTTTTCCGTGCCGAAGTTGCCGATCAGGCTCTTGAGCTTCATGCGCACGGTAGCAGCGCCACGGCCGCCACGAGCGTATTCGGTCTTCAGAACGATCATGGGGTCCTTGCCGAACATGATCACATTGCCTGCGCGGATTTCTTGAGCGATTTTCATGGCTTGCTTGCGTTTGAAAGGTTGGAGCCGCTCTACACGGCAGGCAAGCTGTTCGCAATGGTCGCTGGAGAAAGCAACGCATCAAAGGTGCGGCGGCGGGGCCTGCCGCATGTACCGCGGCGGGGCGCGACCCCGAAAGCAAGATCGCTCGGCATACCGGCTGCGACTGCCCTCAGAGAGGCAAAACGTGGATTTTAGCTTTTTTCGGCGACAAAAGCTTGAAGCTGCGCAATCAGCTCGGTTTGTTCCATCAATCTGGCTCGCGCAGCCCTGATGCAGCAGGCCCATTCGTCCAGCATCTGCCCATCGAGCAAAGGCAATGTTTGCGGTGCGGTCATGCCATTCCAGGTGTGGTGAAAGCGCCTGAGGCTGTCCGGGGCCTGGAGCCAGTCGAGAAAGGCATTCAGCTTGTCGTGATGGGCGTTGTCATGCTGGGGGTAGATCTGCCAGACCATGGGCTGGCCCGCCCAGAGCGCGCGGACCAGCGAGTCCTCGCCGCGCACCAGATTCAGGTCGCAGCCCCAGAGCATTTCGTCGAACCGGGCCTGAGGGCGGGCTGGCAGATAGACCGGCTGCATCTGCTGCGCTTCGGGCAGCGCCTGCACGGCCGTCGTGGCGCGTCCGGGGGTCACCAGCAGCCTGGCGTTGAGCAACTGCTTGTCCGAGAGCTGGGCAAGCAACTGGGGCAGGGCGGCAGGCTCGTAGCAAAACAGCGAGACGGCGCATTCGTCAGGCTGAATGCCTTGCGCGCGGCGCCACGAGTCGCGTTGGGCCGTGAAGGCCTGCTGGCGCTGCGCCAGGCTCTGCTCACGTACCAGCGAGCCGGTGGCTGCTGTAAAGCCGGGG
The DNA here is from genome assembly GCF_000739375.1 of Comamonas testosteroni TK102. Classification (NCBI taxonomy): domain Bacteria; kingdom Pseudomonadati; phylum Pseudomonadota; class Betaproteobacteria; order Burkholderiales; family Comamonadaceae; genus Comamonas; species Comamonas testosteroni. Next base: position 2,243,631 of record NZ_CP006704.1, read on the forward strand.
TAGAAGAACCAGCGTGTCAGCCCGGCAGCAGGGCCGCTCATGATGCGGGAGGGCAGGCGATGGCAGCGCTCCACATAGTCTTCGGCCGAGAGATATTCGAGATTGATCCAGATCGCAGGCTTGCTCTTCGACGCCTTGTCTGCAATGGCGCTCACGAACCCCGCGGGAATCTCGCAGCCGAAGGCCTCGATGACCACATCGCCAATCGATGCCGGAACGTCCGCGGCTTGCGCGGGCCAGGCATGCACGCTCAGGCCGGGCGGCCAGGGCTGGGGCGCCATCCATTGCAGTGCGCTGGCATCGTCCATCCACAGGCGTACCTGCTGGCCGCGGGCGGCCAGTTCCGCTGCCGTGCGCCAGCACACGCCCACGTCGCCGAAGTTGTCAATCACCTGGCAGAAGATGTCCCAGCACAGCGAAGGATGGGGTGCCCCGGGGGCTGGCAAAGGCATGGGTGAAAAATCGGGCATGGATTCAGTCTTTATCGGTTGAGGCGCTCTGACACAGGTGTTCGACCAGCAATTGCGCGACGGGCGAGAGTGCGTCCTGGGAGCGTACGCAGAGCATGAGCTGGCGCTCGGCCCAGACTTCGTCCAGGCGGATGCAGCGCAAGGGCAGGGCGCCCATGTAGATATGGGCGCTGCCCTCGGGAAGAATGCCAACGCCCAGGCCGGCGGCCACCATCAGGCACAAGGCGTCATAGCCGGTCACCTTCATGCGCAGGCGCGGCTGCAGGCCCTGGTCGGCGGCAGAGCGGGTGATGAGATGGTTGAGCGCACTGTCGGCATGCATGCCGATCAGATCATGCTCGAGGACTTGTTCCAGGCGCAGTCTGTTCTCGCCGGCCAGCGGATGGGATTGGGGCATGACCACGGCCAGCCGGTCCCGGCGATAGGGGCGCAGGCTGATCTTGCTGCCGTAGCTGCCGTTGTTGAGCAGGCCGATGTCGGCCTCGTTGTCGGCTACGGCGCGCGCGATATCGGTGCTTACGCGCTCCTGCAGCCGCACGTCCACCAGCGGGTGCCGGCTCAGAAAGCTCTGCAGCTGGGCCGGCAGAAACTGGGTGATGCTGGAAATATTGGCCATCACCCGAACATGGCCGCGCAGGCCTTGTTCGCCGCCCTGGGCATAGTCCTTCATCTGCGTGGCGATGCCGTCCAGCTCGTTGAGCACGCCGCGCGCCATGTTCAGCAGGGCGTAGGCGGCGGCCGTGGGCTGGCTGCCCCGGTTGCTGCGTGTGAACAGCTCAAGCTGCAGCTGATCCTCCAGTTCGGCCAGGCGGCGGCTGGCGGCCGAGGGGGCGATGTGCTCGCGTGCCGCGGCACGCGCGATGGCGTTTTCCTCCATCACGGCCACAAACAGGCGCAGGGTGATCGGGTCCAGTTTCATGAGGACTGCATTATCCCGCCTGGCTATGCCCAAATGCGATGGCAGCTTCGCATTTCAGCGTTTTGCAGGACTGATCTTCAAGGGCAAGATGATTGAAAAGCCGTTTTGCCTGGTATTGGTCAACGCAAAGCGGCACAGCAAGACAACCATCAAGAGACCAACGGATGACGACGATGAATATCCAAGACCCCGCCACGCAGACCGTCACGCCGCGCGCGCTGGAAGGGGTGAAAGTGGTGGAAATGGGCCAGCTGATTGCCGGTCCCTTCTGTGGCAAGACCCTGGGCGAGTTTGGCGCCGATGTCATCAAGATCGAGGCGCCCGGTGCGGGCGACCCGCTGCGCAACTGGCGCCTGATCAAGGAAGGCACCTCCGTCTGGTGGCAGGTGCAGTCGCGCAACAAGCGCTCGGTCGCGCTCGATCTGCGCCAGCAGGAGGCGCAGGCCGTGGCGCGTCAGCTCATTGCCGAAGCCGACGTGCTGGTCGAGAACTTCCGTCCCGGCACGCTGGAGGGCTGGGGCATGTCGCCCGAGGAGTTGCACGCCATCAACCCCGGGCTGGTGATTCTGCGCATCTCTGGCTACGGTCAGACCGGCCCCTATCGCGATCTGCCGGGCTTTGGCGTGATCGGCGAAGCCATGGGCGGGCTGCGCCATCTGACGGCCGAGCCGGGCCGGGTGCCGGTACGCGTGGGCGTGTCGATAGGTGATACGCTGGCGGCCCTGCACGGCGTGATTGGCGTGATGATGGCTCTGTACCACCGCAAGGTGAACGGCGGCCCGGGCCAGGTGATCGACGTGGCCCTGCATGAGGCCGTGTTCAACATCATGGAAAGTCTGATCCCCGAGTACAGCGCCTTTGGCGCCGTGCGCGAGGCCGCAGGCAGTGCGTTGCCGGGCATTGCGCCCTCGAATGCCTACCCCTGCCAGGATGGCTGGGTGCTGGTGGCGGGCAATGGCGACTCGATCTTCAAGCGGCTCATGACGGCCATCGGCCGCCAGGATCTGGCCGATGCGCCCGATCTGGCCGACAACGCGGGCCGCGTCCAGCGCGTGGCCGAGATCGATGCCGCGATTGGCACCTGGACGCAGGCACGCAGCGTGCAGACCGTGATGGACGAGCTGGGCGCGGCACGCGTGCCGGCCGGCAAGGTCTACACGGCCAAGGATATTGCCGAAGATCCGCATTACCGGGCGCGCGAGATGATTCTGACCCAGCGCACCCGCGATGGTTTCGAGCTTCAGGTGCCCGGCGTGGTGCCCAAGCTCTCGCTGACGCCGGGCACGGTGCGCAGCAGCGCCCCCCATGTGGGCGACGATACCGATGCCGTGCTGGCCGAGATCGGCCTGAGCGCCGAGCAGGTCGCCCAGCTGCGCGAGAAAGGCATCATCCAATGATCACGCCAAATGTCTGGAATGGTGCGGGTCGCCGCATTTTCATGAACGAAGTCGGCACGCGCGACGGTCTGCAGATGGAGCAGGCCTTTGTGCCCACCGAGGACAAGATCGCGCTGGTCAACGCACTGTCCGAGGCGGGCCTGTCCAAGATCGAAGTCACGGCCTTTGTCTCGCCCAAGGCCATTCCGGCCCTGCGCGACGGCGAGATCGTGATGCGCGAGATCGCGCGCCGGCCGGGCACGGTCTACACGGCGCTGGTGCCCAATGTGCGTGGCGCGGAGCGTGCTATCGATGCACAGACCGACGAGCTCAATCTGGTGATGTCGGTCAGCGAGACGCACAACCTTTGCAATCTGCGCATGCAGCGCAGCCAGTCCTTCGAGGCACTCAGGCAGGTGATCGCCACGGCGCAGCAGGCGGCAACGCCCGTCAACGTGTCGCTTTCCTGCTGCTTTGGCTGTCCCATGGAGGGCGATGTGTCCGAGGCCGAAGTGCTGGCCTGGGTGCAGCGCTTTGCCGATCTGGGCGTGCAGGGCATCACGCTGTGCGATACCACGGGCATGGCCTATCCCAACCAGGTGCATGCCACGGTCCTGGCCTTCAGGGCGCGCTGGCCGCAGCTGGGTCTGACCCTGCATTTCCACAACACGCGCGGCATGGCGCTGGCCAATGTGCTGGCCTCCATAGCTGCGGGTGCGGATCGCTTCGACGCCTCGATTGGCGGTCTGGGCGGCTGTCCCTATGCGCCGGGCGCCTCGGGCAATGCCTGCACCGAAGAGATCGTGCATGCGCTGCAACTCATGGGCTATGACACCGGCACGGATCTGGCCCGGATTGTGGCGGCTGCTCGCAGCCTGCCGGCGCTGATCGGCCACGAGACGCTCAGCCAGATCGTCAAGGCCGGTGCGCGCTGGGACCTGCACCAGCCGCCAGCGGATTTTGCCGAGATCAAGGAACGCGCCCAGGCCAGAGCCTGAGACTGTTTTCGCCACCGCTGCATCGGCTCTTTCGGGGGAAGGAGCGGGTGCGGTTCAACATTCCAACAAGGAGACAAACATGACTGTTCAACGTCAACGCCTTCATTTCCTGCTCGCGACGGTTGCTGCCGCGACCGGCCTTGCCAGCGCCCCGGCCATGGCCCAGGGCAGCTATCCCAGCAAAACCGTGCTGATGATCGTGCCCGCAGCCGCGGGTGGCACCACCGATCTGGCCGGCCGCATGGCCGCACAGGCGCTGGCGCCGGTGATCGGGCAATCGGTGGTGGTGGACAACAAGGGCGGCGGCAACGGCGCCATCGCCGCCAATCTGGTCAAGCGTGCGGATGCCGACGGCTACACGCTGCTGATGCAGTACTCCGGCTACCACGTCATCTCCCCGCATCTGACCAAGGCCAGAAGCTGGGAGCAAGGCGACTTTGCCCCCGTGGCCAATGTGCTGTCGGCGCCGCAGATCATCGTGGTGCGCTCCGAGCTGCCGGTGAAGACGCTGGCCGAGCTGGTGAGCTACACCAAGGCCAACCCCGGCAAGCTCAACTATGCCTCGTCGGGCAACGGCTCGCTGCAGCATGTGACGGGTGCCATGCTGGAGCAGCAGGCCGGCGTGAAGATGGTGCACGTGCCCTACAAGGGCACCGGCCCGGCGCTGCAGGACCTGCTGGGCGGCCAGGTGGACCTGACCTTCGGCACCGCGCCTCCCTTCATGCCCCATGTGCAAAGCGGCAAGCTGCGCGTGCTGGCCGTGACGGGCAAGCAGCGCCTGCCCAGCCTGCCCAATGTGCCCACCACGGCGGAAGCCGGCTACCCGGGCGTGAACGCCACGTCCTGGTTTGCCGTGTTTGCGCCCAAGGCCACGCCGCAGCCCGTGATCGACAGGCTGGCTGCCGACATCAAGAAGGTGGTGGAGGACCCCGCCTTCAGGAAAAAGGCCGAAGAGCAGGGCGCCACGGCAGACTATATGAACCCGCAGCAACTGGCGGCCATGGTCAAGACCGAATATGGCAACTGGGCGCAGGTGGTGAAGTCGTCCAGGATCGAAGCCGAGTAAGCTGCAGGGCGCAGGGATTGCCCCGAATCCATTGGTCCTAAAAAAGGAGCTGCTATCGCTTTATTGGTAAGGATTTCAGATTGAAAACTATCTGAAATTCAATCTGATAAAGCGCTGGCAGCTCCTTTTATTGATGTGCAATGCGCTGCCGCTGGTTTGCTCCGCTTGCTGCAGGATTCGTCCACATGCGCAGACAATAGCGCCCATGTCTTCCACGCATTCCGCCGAACTGCTGGCCCAGGTGGCCGCGCTGCCGCCATTGCCCGGCGTCTATCGCTATTTCGATGCTGCCGGTGTCCTGCTCTACGTGGGCAAGGCCATCAACCTCAAGCGTCGCGTTTCCAGCTACTTCCAGAAGGAGCATGGCGGCACGCGCATAGGCCATATGGTCAGCAAGATCGTGCGGCTGGAGACCACGGTGGTGCGCTCGGAAGCCGAGGCGCTGCTGCTGGAAAACAACCTCATCAAGACGCTGTACCCCAAGTACAACATCCTGTTCAGGGACGACAAAAGCTACCCCTATCTCAAGATCACCGGCGTGGCCCACCGTGACGGCAAGGAGGGCGAGCCTGCGTTTCAGGAGTTTCCGCGCATTGCCTACTACCGCGGCGCCGTGGACAAGAAGCACCGCTATTTCGGCCCCTATCCCAGTGCCTGGGCGGTCAAGGAAAGCATTCAGCTGCTGCAGAAAGTCTTTAGGCTGCGCACCTGCGAGGACACGGTGTTTGCCAACCGCAGCCGCCCCTGTCTGCTCTATCAGATCAAGCGCTGCACCGGCCCCTGCGTGGATCTGATATCGCCCGAGGCCTATGCGCTGGATGTGCGCAATGCCGAGGCCATGCTGCGCGGCGAAACCAGCGAACTGCTGCAGCAGCTCGAAGCGCGCATGATGGCGCACTCCGACAAGCTGGAGTTCGAGCAGGCGGCCGAGGTGCGCAACCAGCTCACGGCCCTGTCGCGCGTGCTGCACCAGCAGGCGATCGAAACCACGGACGACAAGGATGTGGACATCCTGGCCGTGCGCGTGCAGGGCGGCCGCGCCTGCGTCAACCTGGCCATGGTGCGCGGCGGCCGCCACCTGGGCGACAGACCTTACTTTCCGGCGAATCTGGGCGATGCCGCATCGGTCTACTCCAGCGAGGAAGAGGTGGATGCCGCAGCCGAGGCGCGACCCGTGGAGGAGCTGGTGCTGGAGGCCTTTATCGCCCAGCACTATGTCGGCGTGGCCGTGCCGCCCACGCTCATCGTCAGCCATCCCGTGGAGAAGCGGCTGTTGGAGCTGCTGACCGAGCAGACCGGCGTGCGCATCACCGTGGTCCAGCAGCCGCGCGAGCAGCGCCGCATCTGGCTGGAGATGGCGCAGAAGAATGCGGACATCCAGCTGGCCCGGCTGCTGGCCGAAGAGGGCTCGCAACAGGCGCGCACGCGTGCCCTGGCCGAGGCGCTGGATCTGCCGGTCGAAAATCTCGACGAGCTGACCATCGAATGCTTCGATATCTCGCACACCAGCGGCGAAAGCACCAAGGCCTCTTGCGTGGTGTTCCATCACCACAAGATGCAGAGCAGCGATTACCGCCGTTTCAATATCGAAGGCATCACCGGCGGCGACGACTATGCGGCCATGCGCCAGGTGCTCACGCGCCGCTACAAGCCCGTGGCCGAGGCGCAGCGCGAGGCAGGCGGCGCCGAGCTGACCGGCAAGCAGCCGCATCTGCCCGATCTGGTGCTGGTTGACGGCGGCAAGGGCCAGGTCAGCATGGCGCGCGAGGTCTTCACGGAACTGGGTCTCGACCTGTCGCGCATCGTGGGCGTTGAAAAAGGCGAGGGCCGCAAGGTCGGCCTGGAAGAGCTGGTGTTTGCCGACGGGCGCGACAAGGTCTATCTGGGCCATGATTCGGCGGCCCTGATGCTGGTGGCGCAGATCCGCGACGAGGCGCACCGCTTCGCCATCACCGGCATGCGCGCGGCCCGCGCCAAGGTGCGCACGGGCAGCAGCAGCCTCGAAGATATTGCGGGAGTGGGGCCCAAGAAGCGGGCGCGATTGCTGCAGCGCTTTGGCGGCGTGCGCGGCGTGGCCGATGCCAGCGTGGACGATCTGATGACCGTGGAAGGCATTTCCGCAACGCTGGCCGAAGAAATCTACAAGGCGCTGCATTGATGCGGGCTGCGCGAGCGCGAATCCGCGCTGGCGCAGCCCGCTCGTGACACAATGACACCCATGTTCTTCACCATCCCTACTGTGCTGACCCTTACGCGGATCGTGGCGATTCCGCTCATCGTGGGGGTGTTTTACGCGCCGCTGGATCAGGCGACCCGCAACCTCATCGCCACGGTGATGTTCGTCGTGTTTGCCGCCACCGACTGGTTTGACGGCTATCTGGCCCGCAAGCTCAACCAGACGTCGGCATTCGGGGCTTTTCTAGATCCTGTGGCCGACAAATTCCTGGTCTGTGCCTCGCTGCTGGTGCTGGTTCATCTGCAACGCGCCGACGTGTTTGTGGCGTTGATCATCATCGGGCGCGAGATTGCCATCTCGGCACTGCGTGAATGGATGGCTCAGATCGGCGCCAGCAAGAGCGTGGCCGTGCACATGATCGGCAAGGCCAAGACCATGGCCCAGATGGTGGCCATCCCCTTTTTGCTCTATGACGGAGTGGCGTTCGGAGTGATCGATACCGGTGTCTGGGGACAGTGGCTGATCTGGATTGCCGCAGTGCTGACCGTCTGGTCCATGGTCTACTACCTGCAAAAGGCATTGCCCGAAATTCGTGCCAGGCTCTGAAGTCCACAACGAACCTCTCTGAAAGCGCTTGTTCATCAAGCGCTTTTTGCTGTCTGGCAGGTTGTTTTCGGAGCGGCAAAAAAGATTTGCCACGGCGCATCGCGCGACTTGATCGGACTGCAGATTTTGTCAATTGTTGTCAATTGGTGAAGCCGACACGGAAGAAGCTTGAAAAAAGCCGCTTTGGATGGCCGAACCCGCTCAAAAACCGCATAGAATCTGGTCCTGTCGCTGGAATGCGCAGCGCGAGTTGGCGTCAAAAATGTCAGCGGCTTCAGGAAAAAATGGGCTTGCCCATACGCAAAAACTGATAGGCTGGCTTCCGTCTTTATCGCGACTGGTTTCTTGCTGCGCAAGGTTTGCGTTTGCAGAGACATTCCATTCACTTATTTCTCGAGAGGCATCTTGTGAATAAAACCGAACTGATTGAGCACATCGCTAACAACGCCGATATTTCCAAGGCCGCAGCTGCGCGTGCACTGGACTCCACGATCGACGCAGTGAAGAAAACACTGAAAAAAGGTGGTACAGTATCGCTTGTTGGTTTTGGCACATTTGCTGTTGGCAAGCGTGCAGCTCGCACCGGTCGTAATCCCCGTACCGGCGATTCCATCAAGATCAAAGCGGCCAAGGTGCCTAAATTCCGTCCGGGCAAAGCATTGAAAGATGCTCTGAACTGACACCCAGTTTCAGTGGGTCCTTAGCTCAGTTGGTAGAGCGGCTCCTTTACACGGAGTAGGTCGGCGGTTCGAGACCGTCAGGACCCACCAAAGAAAACTAAAGAAATCAAGGGCTTAGAGCGATCTAAGCCCTTTTTCTTTGCCCTCTCCACCAGCTCGAATAGCCGCCACCAGCCGCCTCTACCAACTGAAAATCGTTGCTTGCCAACTCTGCAGGGTATTAGTATGGCGCTCCTTTTTGGAGGGCTAGAAGGCAGGCAAGAAGCAGTTCGCAAATGGATCGTGACAGTACGTCTTCAAGAAGAAGGGCGTTCTGGATAAGCCGCTGTATCTCAGGTTTTCCACAGAGGCCGAAGGCGATGAATATGCGGCTGTATTGACCCAGTGAAAACCTGCTCAGGTGTTACCGTCGAGAGAAAGACACCATGAGCACATTGATGGAAGAAGAGATCAAACGCTGGACCGCAAAGCGCAAGAATCGAGGAGAACCCGTCCTTCGGGTACCGAACCGTGGCGCACCTGCTGGGGTTCAACAAGAACACGGTGCAGCGCATCTTCCAGCTCAAGGGCTGGCAGGTGCGCAAGCGCCCGGTGGGCTTCAGGCCGCGGATCCAGTCGCTGCCCTCGGTGGCCAAGGCGCCCAACGAGCGCTGGGCCACGGATATGTGCCGGGTCTGGGCCGGGCGTGATGGCTGGACGACGATGGCCTTGGTGATCGACTGCCACAGCCGCGAACTGCTGGGCTGGTACCTGTCGCGCAGTGGGAAATCGAAGACGGCGGAGTCAGCACTGGAGCAGGCCCTGATCGCGCGCTTCGGCACGCTGGGCCGAGTATCTGAGCCGTTCCTGCTGCGTTCAGACAATGGCCTGGTCTTCACCAGCCGCAGCTTCACCTCGCTGGTCAGAAGCTATGGGCTGCGCCAGGAGTTCATCACGCCACACAGCCCCGAGCAGAACGGCTTGGTCGAGAGGGTGATCCGTACGCTCAAGGAGCAATGCGTGCATCGGCATCGCTTCGAATCGCTGCAGCATGCCAGTCGCCTGATCGGGGACTGGATCCACTTCTACAAGCACCGACGCCCGCATCAGGCGTTGAACATGAGAACACCCGCTGAGGCATTCGCATTAGCGGCCTGACCTGTGCAGGTTCTGCTGGGTCAATACAACCACGCTGCGCTTCGAGCAAGTGCTTTTGCTGGCAAAGAAAAAGCCCGCGAGCGTTTGCTGTGGGCTTGAATAAAGAGCCGGTGACCCTTTCGGGTCCTGCCTGGGGAGAGGTCAGTAAGGGAGGGAGGAGGGATCCCAGGCCCGGCATAACAGGTAGATGGCATCGAATTCTGCACAATGCTTTTAGGGCGATCAATAGGAGCTCGTCTTACACGAAACGGGGTAGATCCCCGTTTGCTCATGAGGCTTTGGCAGTGCGACTCTAGGCACCTGATTTGCGCGATGAGCGTCCTGTTCTGTACATTGAACTGCCTGTGGCAAAAGAAAAAGCCCGCAAGCAGTTGCTGCGGGCGCGAATAAAAAGCCGGTGACCTATTTGGTCATGCCTGGGCAAGTTGAGGAAGTGAAAGGAGTCTGTGACCCCAGGCCCGGCAAAACAGGTACGTGACGCAAATTTTGCCCAAAGAGAGTCACGGAATCAATATGTACGTGGGTTCACAAACGAGCTCTGCGCCATCTGGCGTGACCACTCTCGCCACGACGCACAGGCCGCGCCGTGCTCTTGATCGACGGAAGCTCAGGCCCATTCCTGAGTTGCCGCACCTGCTCGAGGAGTCACGCCGGATGGCCCCCGCTACTTTCCCGGGGTGGTCATGATGGGCACCTGTGGCCGGTGCGATTACCCTCTTGCAGTATTCCAGCCGGGCCTTGCAGGCCTGGCTTGTAAGAACCGGGGAGCCGACCCCCGGCACCATCAAGAAAAAGAGCGGATCACCCGGCTTGGGGTCTGTCGGTGGCGGCATCTTGGATTGCCCGACGCCACGCCCGGTTGCAGTTTTTCAGCGCCGCGCTTTTTCTTGATGGCCCCGCTATAGCCCTGCGGGAGAGGGCACATGCATGTCACATGCTGGCTAAACGCTCACATTTCAACTCTCCGGGCGCAAAAAAACCACCTCATGGGTGGCTGGTGAAAGAAACCGTATTTCTCGGGTCGTTGCTTGCTGTTTAGCTGTTACTGCTTTCGCTGCCGCTGCTGCTCATCCCTGTTCTGCTTTTGGGGAACAAGGGGGTGTCCTTGTTGCTCCGGAGCTGCGACCCCGTCCGTGAAAAAGAACATCAGCTTCAAGGTGTCCCAAAAAGATGGTGTTGAAATGGGGATAGGGTTACCTGACAAATAGACCTCCGGTCTAAGGTGGCTGGTCAAGATTGACTGCCTTGTCCCACGGTACTCTTTTAAATGACCTTAAACGGTGCCCTTGAAAAATAGACGCCAGCCATGTCGGCGCAGCTGTGGTCGCGATCAGTCGATGAAGCCAAGGTCGCGCAGTGCTTCAGTCTCTTGGGTGTACTCGGCATCCTCAATCAGCAGAGTGCCGTCAGGGCCATAGATATTGCGCTGTGGCGCGCCCATGACCTGCTCAATGCGTTCGACTCTGTAGCCGTGTCGCTCCCAAATTTCGGTGGTGTTAATGCGTGTCATGGATTCACTTTACCCAAACCGAAGCCCTGCAAGCAATGCTTTGTTTTGCGCCCTGATGTTGCTCAGGAGCTGGCGCCGATTGCTCGGTGGGCCTTTCTGTTCTTGGCGTCCCGTCTGCCTCACCCCGTACCGACCCAGGGGCTGGACTCTCAGCGTCGGCACCTTCTTCTGCTGGTGCCACATCTCGTTCGCGTTGCCTGATCCCGTCCGGGGGCAGAGCGCTACTAGCCTTGTATGAACGATCCTTTCACCCCGTGCACTTAGCCGATGAAAACCAACATGACCACGTTGGCTCAGCCGGCACCCAGCGGTCACGATGAGGTGGCAGTGGCTGCGCTGACAGGGCTGTATATGACGCAGCGCCGCGGCCTCTGGCTGCAGCAGCAGGCCTGCTTGGAGGCCCTTGCGCCCTATGTCCCCAAACGTCGTGCTCGCAAGCTGCGCCGCGCCTCGCAGATCGCCATCACTCAGGGCATTGCTAATGGCGACTTCCTTTGTGATCGCCCGCTCGCCACACGCGCCGCAAACGAGCTCGTCGTTGATGTTCGGTTTCGGGAAATGGATGAGATTGTTGCTGCCGCATTTCGTGCAGCGAAGAAGCGTCTTTTCCAGCGCGGCACTGGTCATGGAGGCTCCTATGCGAAGTGAAGTTTTGGCGAATCAATCTTCGCATGGGGTGCCATCCATCACGATGAGCAGCCGCGACATTGCAGAGCTGACCGGCAAGGATCACTTTCATGTGATGCGTGACCTGCGCGCCTTGCATGGACAGCCGGGTGCTTTGTTTGGTGGGGCTATCCAACCTTGGATAGGCGCAGAGCGCGCTCCCCGCATTGCGGTGCATTACGTGCGCCGTGTCGAAGAGAAGTTCATCTGCGATCAGCTGCATCCCGCGAGCCTGCTGCTGCGCGATGCCCAGAAGTGGGCCACCCAGCAGCAGACCGGTGCGAGCACACCGCCCCCATCCCTGTCCCCGGCCGCAAGCCACAGGTTCGCTGGCGCTGGCAAAGCCATTTTGACGGGATCGAGCCATGAACCGCAGCTACGAGATTGCAGACCTGGCACAGCCTGCCCTGCAGGGCGGCGAGCAGCAGGGCCATGCCCAACGGGGTCTTCAAGATTGAAAAGGGCGATGAGGTGATGACGCTGGTGCCAGCCGAGGCACGCCAGTTGGCGCCCATGCTGGCGGGTAAGGCGCTGGAGGCTTCAGCGTTGGCGCGTGTGCAAGGAGATGGAGGCACGGATGGTGGAGATGCCGCAGCAACTCAGGGAGATGGATCGTCGTTACAAAGCGCTGAAGGCATCGAGAGTGGAGAATCTGGCGCAGCGGAGTCTTGAATTGATCCAGTAGCGAGACGAATCAGTGTGTTTCTCGGACGACCTCCGAGGAATGGGAATTCAGCGCACGATAAGCACTGGAGCTTTTGTCAAATGAAGAACTTTGCAGGTGACGGAACCCAATAGAACAGACTCGGCAGCAGTCAGTCCGTGTGAGCCGATGCAAATAGCGAGGCTGCCAAGCTCCCCGGCCAGGTTCACGATAGAGGCCGCATCCTCGCCCATCACGGCATAGGTGCTGCAGGGGATTTCAGCTACGCTGATCAAGCTGCGTGCTTGGGCTGTTGCAGCCCAAGCATTTCGTCCTAGCTCTGTCTCTGCAGCTTCTTTGCTCATCCAAGGCTGGACATTAACCAGGTCGACTGCATCCCCTTGGCCTATTCCTATCAAGCGTGCAATCGCGCCAACTGCTCGCAATGAGCATTCCGAACCATCAACTGCAGCCAGCCAGCGCGCGCCGCTAGCTTTCTTTGCACTTAACTCTGAGTTCCAAGCAATTAATCTGAGCCTGCCAAAGCTATCGCGCCGCTGAAGAGAAGGCGAAGGAGCCAGATTTGTCAATTTTCCATCGCTCATAAAGCTCTCCTGGATGGCTTGCGTGACGAGAGCTTCACGCTAAGCAACACGGAAATCAGAACAATGGAGCCAACAATGAGCAGCGACCAATGCACCGGCATATGAAACCAGGGCATCGCAACCATCTTTGCTCCAATGTAGATCAACACCAGAGCAAGGCCGTACTTAAGCAGATAGAAACGTTCCGCCATATCGGCCAGCAAAAAGTACAGCGCCCTCAAGCCCAATATCGCAAAAATGTTGGATGTAAAGACGATGAAGGGGTCAGTGGTTACTGCGAAGATGGCCGGGATGCTATCGACAGCGAAGACCAGATCACTGGCCTCGATCATCAACAGCACAAGAAACATCGGTGTTGCATAGAGCAATCCATCGATCCGCACAAAAAAGGATTGCCCATGAAACCCAGGTGCGATACGCATGTGGCCGCGTAACCAGCGTAGCAGTGGATTTTTTTCTAAGTCGGGCTTTTGGTCAGCCATGATTAGCATCTTGCAGCCTGTCACAACCAAGAGCAGCCCAAATACATAGAGCACCCAGGCAAACTCGGAAACCAGCCAGATCCCCCCAAGAATCATTGCCGCGCGCATCACTATGGCACCAAGGACTCCATATAGCAGTACACGACGCTGTAGTTCCGGTGGAACCGCGAAGTACGTGAAGATCATCACGAACACAAACATGTTGTCCACTGAAAGCGCTTGCTCGATGAGATAGCCGGTGAAAAACTCCAGGGCCTTGTGGTTGGCAACTTCGCGACCGGCTGTGGTGTCCAGATACCACCACAGCAAAGCACCAAATGACGTGGCCAGAGTCATCCATGCCACTGTCCAGCCAGCAGCCTCCCTGACCGAAACGCGGTGAGCCTTGTTGCCGCCAAGCACAAACAGGTCCAAGGCCAGCATTAGCATTACAAAGGCGACGAAGCCTATCCACATGGGTCCTGTGGCAAGCGTTTCGATGTTGTTCATGGGAAGGCTCCGGGTACGGTTCCCCGATGCAGCCCGTCAGTTCGAGGCCATCCACAAAGCAACGATGCCTGCGCCGGCGCCGACTCCGGCGGGAATGCCAATGCGCTCGAGCTTCGACGCAGCCTCCCCAGGAATAACCTCTACGGGGACACTTGCTTTCTCTAGCACCTGATTGGTTACAGAGTTCTCAATCAGCCGTACCAGTGAGCTCTTGCGCGCCGTGCTCATCACAATTAGGTCGCAGTGGAGCCTACGTGCAGCGTCCACAATACAGTCCACTTTGTTGCCAACTTCTGAGTGAACGGTGTACGGGATTCCCGCGGCATCCAGCATCCGGCGCGTTTCAATGAGCGCAGCGTCAGCCTGTTCTTGGTGGAACTCCATTCGAGCGCTCTTGCTTGAGTAGTCGGTGATGAGTTTCGAGAACGGCGGCTGTACGTTCAAAAGATGAATTTCAAGCCCTTGGCCTTTATTGAATTCATCGATAACGTGACGTATGGCATACAGAGAATTGGATGAACCGTCTGATGGGACAAGTACTTTCAGCATGGTCTGCTCCTTGAAGTTGCGCTGCGCAGCGCTATCACTCGACGTTGGTTGACCCGTAATTTAGAGGCCGCATACACCTTCAGCTGCGAAGGCTTTCTGCATGGCACGTCTCCCTGCATTGCATGACATCAACAATAGCGATGCAGCCAATTAATAAAAGCAGATAATTCAGAAGCAATAGCTCTGAAAAGCCGAACAATGAACCCAGGCTTCAGTTACCGGCACCTTTACTATTTTTGGGTTGTCGCCAAAGAAGGTGGCATGGCTCGCGCTGCAGAACGTTTGGGCATGGCCGTGCAAACTGTGAGCACGCAAGTTCGTGAGTTGGAGCGGTCTCTGGGGTATGTTCTGCTCAAACCCTCAGGTCGAGGAGTGGTGCTGACGGATGCGGGACTTGCCGCCATGCGGCAGGCAGAGCAAATATTTCAACTCGGAGAGCAGCTTCCTGCGGTAGTGCGCGATGCAGTAGGCGCGCCTACGGTGCGTCTGATTGTCGGAATCTCCGACGAATTGCCCAAGCTGGCGGTTCAGAGCTTGATGCAGTCAGTGATGCAGGAGAGGAACCTCCGGCTACTGTGTATGGTCGACGAGTTTGAGGACTTGTTGGGTGACCTTGCGTTGCATCGATTAGATGTTGTTCTTGCAGACCGAGCCGCGCCGCTCAACCCGAACTTGAAAGTCTATAGTCACTCCCTGGGTTCATCTCCGTTGGCCTGGTATGCGCCATCATCGCTGTATGTAGCGGCTAAGCACAATTTTCCTCATTCTCTATCCAAGGTGCCCGTGCTACTGCCAACCACGCATGCTGCCGTGCGTCCAAGGCTCGATCAGTGGTTTGAGCGCAACTCCATCAGACCACACCTCGTCGGAGAATTTGAAGACAGTGCCTTGCTCAAGACATTTGGCGCTGCCGGTATGGGTGTATTTCCCATGGCCAGCCTTGTTCACGAGGAGTTGACCAGCCGATATGCAGTGAAACGTCTCGGTGCCTGCGAGGGTGTTGAAGAACATTTTTTTGCGATTGCAGCAAGTCGCAAAGTGTTGCATCCGCTGGTGCAGCAGTTGTTCCCATCACAAGAATAGCGGATCGACGGTTTCTCGTTGAAGACTGGGTAGCAAGGCCTGCACTTTGCCGCGCTAGTGACCCGGCTAGGGTTCGACGCTCCATACCTGGCGGCCCATTATCCGGTGCATGGCATGCAATGAGGCAGTATCCAAACCCCAAAAGAGTACCCAGTCGGCTCCTGGCGCAAAGGAGGCTGGCAAGGCTGCGCCCGCCGATTGGGAACGCATCGAGCTTGATTACCGTGCCGGCGTAAAGACACTGCGCCAGATTGCTGATGAGAACGGCATTACGCATGGTGCTATCAACAAGAGAGCAAAACGGGATGGATGGGAGCGAGACCTGTCCGAAAAGATCCAGCGCAAGGCGGATGCGCTGGTATCCAAAGCGGCAGTATCCAGCGAGGTATCCAAGGAAACCAGAGCTGCAGAGCGCGCCGTAGTTGATGCCAATGCACAGGCCATTGCCGATGTGCGCCTGGCCCACCGCCGTGACATTCACCGAGCCCGGCGCATCACCAATGCGCTGCTGGACGAGCTGGAGCAGCAGGCTGACGCCGACACCGTAGCCCTGCTGGAGCAGTTGGGCGAGAACATGCGCAACCCCGACGAGAACGGGATTGATCGGCTCAACGACCTGTATCACAAGGTCATCAGCCTGCCCGAACGCTCCAAGACCATGAAGACGCTGTCCGAGAGCCTGCGCATGCTGGTGGACATGGAGCGCACGGCCTTTGGCATGGATGACAAGGAAAAGGACGAGGCCGCACCTGGTACCGCCGGCTATGTGCCGCCCGCCATCCAGATCGTGCACGTCAAGGCGCCGGTGCACGAGCCCGATGAGGACGAGCAGGAATGAAGCTCGCTCCTGTCCCCTCTACCGCGCAGGGCATGCCCGAGGTGCCGGTGCTGGCCATCCCTGAGAAGCTGGCCGGCATCTGGGATTCCAGGCGCTACAAGGTCATGCACGGCGGGCGCGGCGGCGGTAAGTCGTGGACCGTGGCGGCCGTACTGCTGGTGATGGCTGCCAGCCGGCCCCTGCGTGTGCTCTGCACCCGGGAGATTCAGAAGTCCATCAAGCAGTCGGTGCACCAGTTGCTCAAGGATGTGATCGCGCGGCTGAACCTGCACGCCTTCTTCGAGGTGCTGGAAACCGAGGTGCGCGGCATCCATGGCTCGCTGTTTCTGTTTTCGGGCCTGCAGAGCCACACCGTGGACTCCATCAAGTCCTTCGAGGGCTGCGACATCGTGTGGGTGGAAGAAGCCCATGGCGTAAGCAAGAAGTCCTGGGACACTCTGATCCCGACGATTCGGAAGGAAGGCAGCGAGATATGGCTGACCCTGAATCCGGACATGGAGACGGATGAAACCTACCAGCGCTTCATCGCCGCGCCCAGCGCCGATACCTGGGTGGTCGAGATCAACTGGCGCGACAACCCCTGGTTTCCGCGCGTGCTGGATGAGGAGCGGCGCAAGGCCAAGCGCACCATGCTGGCCGACGACTACGCCCATATCTGGGAAGGCAAGGCGCGGCGTGTGGCCGCTGGCGCGATCTACCGCCATGAGATGGAGTCGGTCTATCTGGACAACCGGGCGCGCGACGTTCCCTATGACCCGACGCTGCCTGTGCACACGGTCTGGGATCTGGGGTGGAACGATGCCATGAGCATCGCCCTGGTGCAGCGCGGCCCCCAGGATGTGCGAATCATCGGCCACATCGAGGACAGCCACCGCACGCTGGATTGGTACGTGGCCAAGCTGGAGAAGCTGCCTTATCGCTGGGGAACGGACTATCTGCCGCATGACGGCAAGACCAGGAATTTCCAGACCGGCAAGAGCACGGAGCAGCTGCTGCGAGAGCTGGGCCGGCGCTCGGTCATGGTGCAGCCGCGCGCCACGGATGTGGAAGAGGGCATCAAGCAAGTCCGCATGCTGATGCCGCGCTGCTACTTCGATGCGACCAAGACCGCGCGACTGCTGGAGTGCCTGAAGCGCTACCAGCGGCGCATTCATGCCGTCACCCATGAGCCCATGGCTGGAGCTATAGCGGTTCGCTCGATCATTGATGATGGGCTTGAAACGACCCAAAGAAGACTCTGGGCAGAACATCACGCGCTTCGCCGGAGCGAAACTTGTCCGCCGATGCTCTCAAGGGCGTGACACATCCCATACGCATAACAGTCATCGGCAAGGAACACTTCAAAGATTTCCCGGGCGGCAATTTTCTTCACCACGTTCTTCGCTTCTGCGTGGGACATGGGAGTGCTCAGTTGTAGTGATCGCATGAACAGTTTTTCCACGTAGCCTCCCATGCCGGGAAACCATGAAGTGGTTTGATCCCATCCCATGACTACCAACGTGCATGAACATGAATGAATTTTTTTGGAAGTAGTCATTTGGAAGCCTGGTTGCAACTGATCCGCGACTGTCGCTGAGCGACCAATGAGCGACATTCAAGCGCATGGACTGGCCGCCCGGAAGCGGTCCTTCATTCGATGAGGACGAATGGGAGCGCTATCGCTGGCGCCGGGGTCGGCCTGTGAGAGTCCTGACCGAGCTCACCTTCCTGCTCGGCAGTGGCGGGCGCTCTTGTTCCTCCATGGCTGGTCGACGCGGCACGAAATCGGGTCAATCCCTAGGGATCAGATAGCGCCCTCAGTGAGGCCGCGGATGTCCAGGATTCAACACGCAAACTGTGGTGCGGCGCCGGGCTTGCCGGCCTCGACCCATGCCAGCTTCTCGGTCAGGAAGGTCAGGGCTGCATCGAGTTCCGTGCGCTGCGACTGCAACTTGCCGATCTGGTCTCGCAGCACCTGAGCTGTACGCACCGCTGACTTCGCCCCCTGCCGATATTCGCGGTTGAGCGCGGCGATCTCGCTCAGCGAATAGCCCAGCGACTTCTGGAGCTGGATCATCCGGACCGCCGTCACATCGTCGGCCGAGAACACCTGGTAGGGATTGCTGCCGCCGAGCACGCCGCGCCGGGGCTTCAGCAGGCCCTTGCCCACGTAGAAGCGGACCGTTTCGGGCGACAGCCCCGTCTCTTTCGCGAATTCCGACAACAGCATGCGGCCTCCTTGACCTCGTAGTGCACTACGTCCTTATAACAGCGTCTTCTTCAATCTGGAATCAACGACATGCCATCTCCTCTCTCACCACTGCCGCGTGTTCCTCTGGGTGTGGACGGTCCCCTGGTGGGCATCCAGGGCCTCGGATGCATGGGCATGAGCGAGTTCTACGGTGCCACGGACACGTCAGAAGCAAGCGCGACCCTGGAGCAGGCCCTGGCCTTGGGGGTCACGCTGTTCGATACCGCGGACATGTACGGTCTGGGCGCCAATGAATCGTTCCTCGCGCCTTTCGTGAAGGCGAATCGGCGGCGCGTGGTGATCGCCACCAAGTTCGGCTACACACGCTCCGTGGAGCAACCCGATGACTGGAGTCTGAGCAATCGCCCCGAGTACATCCGGCAGGCTGTCGACCAATCACTTCTGCGCCTCGGAATCGAGACGATCGACCTCTACTACATGCACCGCCGCACGCCGGATGTGCCGTTGGAGGACTCGATCGGCGCCATGGAAGAGCTGGTGAAGGCCGGCAAGGTGCGTGCGCTTGGCCTGTGCGAGGCCAGCGCCGATGAGCTGCGCGCTGCGCATGCGATCCACCCCATCGCTGCGCTGCAGTCCGAGTGGTCGGTGTTCAGTCGGCAGATCGAGCAGGAGATCGTGCCCCTGGCATCGTCACTGGGTGTCACGATCGTGCCCTACGCGCCCTTGAGTCGGGGCCTGCTGACGGGGGCCGCTTTCGGTCAGCGGCTGGGTGCCGACGATTTCCGCCGAAACTTCCCGAGGTTCCAACCGGAAAACCAGGCGGCGAATGCACAACTGGTGGCGACGCTGGACGAATTGGCGCAGGCGCGGGGCATCTCCACAGCCCAACTTGCACTCGCCTGGCTCCAAACGCGCGCCAGGCAGTTGGACGTGACCGCCGTGCCTATCCCCGGAACGCGTCGCAGGACACGCCTACTGGAAAACGTGGAGGCGGCCACCATGGCGCTCGACGACCAGGAGATGGCAGCGATCGAACCGCTGGCGGTAGCCGTCCAGGGTATTTCGCTCTGAGTCTGTAAGGCAATGCGCGCCTCGTCCGCCTTGACGGCCATCGGATTAAAGAGTTAATATCCATCCGGTCGGAAATAAAAGGACAGGCATGGGACGAACGCGCGTAATTGACCCGGACAAACTGCTGGACGCCGCAGAAGCGGTCGTTGCCCGGGACGGTCCGTCGAAGCTGACGCTCGAGTCCGTGGCCGCCGAGGCTGGCGTCAGCAAGGCCAGCGTGGTGTACGACCACAAGACCAAGCAGGCACTGATCGAGGCACTGGTTCGACGCGCACTGGCGCGCGACAACGACTTCAACGCCGCGGCGGCCGAGCGCCTTGGCGATACCGATGCCCGAGTGGTTCGCGGGCGCATCGCTGCGGCTGCCGATCCTCTGCCCCCCGCACAACGGGCGGTGGCGCTGAGCCTGTGCGCCGCGCTCGCCCAGGACGCGGGCCTGCGCGAGTGCATGCAGGCCAATCAAGCCGCTGTCATCGAGGCGGTTCAGCGCGACGCGGCGCAACCGCGAAGCGCGCTGATCGCCTACTTGGCCCTGGAGGGGCTCAAACTGCTTGAGAGCCTGGACTTTCACACCTTCCCGACGGCGCAGCGCGATCGGCTGCTGCGCGAGATCGAAGCCTTGGTCGATCCGCCCGCTCTGCTCGATCCAGCGACGGCATCTCGCCGTCGTCGCTGACCTTCTTCTGCACTCGCTGACCGTCATTCCTGCGGGCCGACGCACGGGCCTGCTGACTTTTCACGCCTGTACGAACCATACCAAGCCATGACTACACCTGTTTCTGGATTACCCGCGACCCTGTCCACGCCGTTGCCAACCCGCCTGTTCCTGACGGGCGGCAGTGGCTATGTCGGTAGAAACCTGATCCGGCACTTCGTCGGTCTGCAGGTCGAGGTGGTCGCTCTCGTGCGCAGCCCGGGGGCGCGTCGTACCGTGCAGGCCCTGGGTGCGACACCCTTCGAAGGAGACCTGTTCGCTTCAAATCTGGCAGAAGGCATGCAAGGATGCCAGGCGCTCATTCACGCGGCGGCGAACACCGACCATGGCCCGGCCCACGCTGCCCAGCGTCGCACCAACGTCGATGGCACTCGCGCAGTCTTCGCCGCTGCCGCTCAGGCGGGCGTGCGGCGGGCCGTGCATCTCAGCACGGAGTCCGTACTGCTGGATGGTCGGCCCCTGGTCAACGCAGATGAGCGTCGGCCCTACCCGAATCGTCCTGTTGGGGGCTATTCGGCTACCAAGGCGGAGGCGGAGCAGGTGGCCTTGGGCGCGCTCGCCCAGGGTATCGATGTCACCATCGTGCGACCCCGCTTCATCTGGGGACGTGATGACACCACGGCATTGCCTCAGCTGCTCCGGGCGGTCGATTCCGGGCAGTTTGCCTGGATCGATGGCGGTCACTACCAGACTTCGACCACCCACATCGCCAACCTAGCCCACGGTATCGAACGGGCATTGCTCAAGGGCCAAGCTGGGGCCTGTTACTTCATTTCCGACGCTGAACCGGTGGAGTTCCGCAGCTTCATCAGCGCGCTGCTGAAGACCCAGGGGCGTAGCGCTCCGGACAAGGCCATTCCCGGTTGGGTGGTGCATGCCGTGGCACGTGTCGGTGAGTGTTTGGCTTCACTGACCGGGAACCGTTGGCGTCCGCCAGTGACCCGGCAATCTCTGGCACCGTCGGCTGTCGAAGTCACGCTGAACATCGACAAGGCTCGTCATGAGTTGGGCTACGAGCCTCCATTGAGTCGAGCCCAGGGACTTGCTGAGCTCATGAATTACGACCAAAGGTGAGTCGGCGAACTCGGCCATTTCGACCCTGCCTGTGGCTCCAGCGCCCGCTGCAGCAGCGACTGAGGCACTAGCGTCTACCATCGCGGCTCAGTCATTGGCTTGCACAGTCGAACTGTCGAGGGTATTTGCAGTGCAAGCGCATGCGTCTTCATATACCTGCCACTCGCGAACGGCAGCAAATGGCCGAAACCGGGCCTAGCTACCTGTGGGCGCAGCACCGTAAAGCTGACATTCGGGGCTGCGCCTTGAGAGTCCGGTTGAGGATAGGCAGCCAATGGGTGCGGGCCGTCGTCAGTCGGCCAGAAGCTGTCGTCCGGCGCGTGGCCGCGAACGGCAGGTCCACGCTGAGAGCCGTCATCGACTTCTGGCTGTTTGATGTCGGCCGATGCAGACACCAACTTAGCGAGGCGCTTTGCCTGAATTCCAACTGTGCAAATTGCCACGCCAAACCAAACCTCTCGCTGAGGTACCAGTTGGCTGCCCCCGAGGGTAAATTCAAAGGCTAGGAAGAATCGATCATGAAGAAATTTCTTCGATTTCGAGTATCTCGCAGTCTGGTGCGGATTCTGCAATGCTCGAGCAAACGTCGTTCGCGTCGAGCCCCCATCGTTTCTGTTCACTCATGAGGCCCACTCGATGGTTCACCAACATTAAACGGAACAGTGCCAAACGGCCGAGGTTCTTACGTGGCACCGCACAGAGCGTAGTGTGGGCGTCGGAGTCTGGCAGTACCAAGCAGCTATCGCCTGCTTCGATTACTTGCAGCTGGCTACCTTTAGCGAAAAATCTTCCCTCTACCTGTATGTCCCTTAGGACTTGCATCATGGAGTGCATTGTTTTTTATGCGTTTCTATTGCATCCGCACTACGACTTTGCCTTTGGCGCGTCCTTGGGACAAGTACTCAAGGGCCTGCTTCGCTTGATCGAACGGAAACACTTTGTCTACAACCGGATGGATATGACCGGCGTCAAGAAGCGCGCCAATTGCGTCCAACTGCTCGCCGTCAGGTCGCACGAATAGAAACGAGTAGTCCATGTCCTTCTTTGCTGCCATGCGGATGATCTTTCTGCTCATGAGGCCAAAGATCAGTCTGAGAGCGAAGTTCAACTTGCGGGCTTGTGCAAATGCAGCGTCCAGCGGACCAATCAGCGAAATTATCTTGCCGCCGGATTTGAGGATGCCAATCGACTTCTCCAATGCATCCCCGCGGATCGTTACCAATACCACGTTGTATCCTCGCAGTACCTCTTCAAACTCCTGCTTTTTGTAGTCAATCACATCTTCCGCGCCCAGGCTCTTGACCAGCGCAACGTTGGCGGTACTTGTGGTCGTTGCTACATAGGCACCGAGGTGCTTGGCCAACTGGATTGCAAACGTGCCGATACCGCCCGAGCCTGCAGGGATAAATACTCTGTGGCCTGTTTGCACGTTGGCACGTTCTTTCAGAGCTTGCCAGGAAGTCAACCCAACCATAGGCACAGACGCTGCCTGCACGAAGTCGAGATTGGCAGGTTTGCGTGCAGCCAGATGTTGGGGAACTACTGCAAACTCGGCGAGTGATCCAGTGCCTTGATCAAAGATGCTGGCAAAGACCTCGTCGCCCGGCTTGAAGCGGGTAACACTGCTCCCCACTGCGACCACCACTCCGGCCAGGTCGCTGCCCATGACGGCGGGAAGCTGGAACTTCAGCACGGGCTTGAACATTCCCGTCGTGATCATCTTGTCGATAGGGTTTAAGCCTGCTGCATGCACCTCAACCAGCATTTCATCGGGTCGAAGCGTTGGGCGAGGCACCTCGGTGATGCCGATCTCTGGGGTCTTGCCGTAGCGCTTAAATGTGAGGGCTTTCATGATGTTCCTGCTTGTGTGTTACGAAGGCGGCCATGCGCAAGTGCCTTGTGTCGCCCCATAGTCAGCCCCTGCTTTGTTGTGTCGCTCCGGAGCCGTTGTTCAGCTATTACTGTGCGAGGAAGGCAAGAGCCTTGGACACAAAGTCCTCGTGATACTGGAATACACC
The DNA here is from genome assembly GCF_000739375.1 of Comamonas testosteroni TK102. Taxonomy (NCBI): domain Bacteria; kingdom Pseudomonadati; phylum Pseudomonadota; class Betaproteobacteria; order Burkholderiales; family Comamonadaceae; genus Comamonas; species Comamonas testosteroni. The sequence goes on from NZ_CP006704.1 coordinate 2,266,993, forward strand.
ACCGTGACCCGCATCGGGATAAATGACCAGCTCACTGTTGCGCAGGCGTTTGGCCAAGTCGTAGGTGTTGCTGGTGGGTACCATCCGGTCGTGATCACCGTTTGCCACAAGCACTGGCTGCTTGATCACCGACAGGTCGACTGCTGGTTTTTCGCCCCAAGCCTTGAGCGCCTGCAGCTGCGCCATATACGCGCCAAAGCTGATAGCCCTGTCGCGATTCTCTGAGCGCTCCTGCAATCGTTGAAGGAAGGCCTTGCCAGCCGCAATGCCGTTCGGCGTGCGTGTGAAGAACAGGAACTGCTTGGGGTCTTGGCCGCTGAAGATCGCACGCAAGAGGTCATAGTTCGCAACGCCTGCCACCGAACTGATGCCTGGGCCACCTGCAGGACCTGTGCCCGCCAGAATCAGCTTGCGCACCAGCTGTGGCTGCTTGAGGACGATCTCCTGGGCGATCATCCCGCCCATGGAGAAGCCCAAAAGATCGATCTGTTGAAACCCCTTGGCCTTGATAAAGGTAGTAGCGTCATCGGCCATCTGCTCAATCGAGTTGGCAGCTGACCCCGTGGATGCGCCTACCCCCCGATTGTCGAACGCGATGACGTGATGCTTTGCGGCAAGGCCGTCTACGACACGGGGGTCCCAGTTGTCCAGGACCGCAGCTAGATGCACGAGGAGTATTACAGGCGTTCCGCCGTTCTCCCGGCCCAGCTCGCGGTAGGCGTAGTCCACGTCGTTTGCGGAAACCACTTGGGTCGGAACATTCTTCCACTGCGTTGCAGGAGTGCCGTTGCTCTTGATCTCCATATTGCTTGATGTGGCCAAATCTGCGGCCGATGCGTATGGCAGAAACAGCGTTGCAAGCGCTGCGAGCCAGTACGCTCGCACTTTGGACTCGTAGAACATATCGTCTCCGTTAGATGGTCAAAACGCTCAGGCCTGCGGCAGGTAGCGCTCAGCGGCATGCGCTTGACGGATTTCGGACATCAGTCCTTGTCGCGCCTGCTCCAGCTCGTCCCAACGCTCTGCGACATGTAGGGGCGGAATCGTCACCAGCTCCTTGCGATCAAAGCCTACGAGTGCAGCATCAACCAGTTCGTTGACATCCATCACCTCTGGCAGAGAGTTGATATCCATGCCAGCGCGGCTCCAAATTTCCGTGCGGGTTGCAGCAGGCAGTACGGCTTGCACATAGATTCCCTTGGACCCTAGTTCCAAATTCAGACCTTGTGAGAGAAACAGTACAAATGCCTTGGTCGCACCATAAATAGTCATGCCTAGCTCGGGAGCAAAGCCAACAACCGAGCCGATGTTGACGATGGAGCCCTTGCCTTCCTGAGCAAAGCGCGCAGCGACTGCTGCAGCGAGGCGCGTGGGCGCCGTGGTGTTGAGCATTACCAGACGGTCAATGCTCTGCGCGTTCTGTTGGATGAAGGCTCCGGACTGGCCCATGCCAGCGTTGTTGATCAGAATCCCGATCGACGTGTCTTCGCGCAGACGAGACTCGATCTCAGCCAGGTCTTCCTGCTGTGTAAGGTCGGCTTGAATCACGTCTATGGTGACCTTGGTCTCTTCGCGCAAGCGGGAGGCTAGGAGGTCCATGCGAGCTTTATCGCGGGCAACCATGACGAGGTTGTGGCCACGGCGGGCAAAGCGTTCAGCGTAGGTGGCCCCGATCCCGGAAGATGCACCGGTGATCAAGGCTGTAGGCAGATTAGTCATAGTTTTATATCCAGAAGTGGTTTGGAAAGATCAAGGGGTAGACGCGCGGTCCGGTGGTCTGTTGTCCATCGAGGAACAGAGCGGTCTCCTGTTGGAGGCACTGGTGATCAGGCAGCGAGCGGGGGATAGTCGGTGTAGCCTGCGGCGCCACCGCCGTAGAGCGTGGCCATATCCATTTGAGCCAGAGACGCATCAGCCTTCAAGCGCTCGACCAAGTCTGGGTTGGCAATGAAGGCGTGACCAAAGGCGACCAAATCGAGCTTTCCTTCCTGCAGGCGAGCTTCTGCTAACTTGCGGGTGTAGCCGTTGTTGGCGATGTAGGTTTGCTTGAAGCGAGCACGCAGCGCGTCATAGTCAAAATGAGCGACATCGCGAGGCCCCCCTGTCGCGCCTTCGACGACATGCAGATAGACAATGCCAAGGGCACTGAGTTGCTCCGCGATGTAGTTGTACTGAGGCTGCGGCTCGCTGATAGAGATGCCATTGGCGGGCGAGACCGGGGAAATGCGTACACCGGTGCGCTCAGGTCCAATTTCCTGGGCAACGGCAGCGGTCACCTCTAGCAACAGTCGTGCACGGTTTTCCACTGAGCCGCCGTATGCGTCCGCGCGTTGGTTGGCTCCATCCTTGATGAATTGCTCCAGCAGGTAGCCGTTGGCACCATGCACCTCCACGCCATCGAAGCCGGCACTCATGGCATTGGCGGCAGCTTGGCGGAAGCTCTCCACGATGCCTGGGATCTCATCTAGGCCAAGAGCGCGGGGCTCAGATACTTCCGCAAAGCCATTGTTCACGAAGGTCTTGGTTTGTGCTCGGATGGCAGAGGGGGCTACAGGCGCTGCGCCATCCGGCTGCACGGACACATGGGACACGCGACCCACATGCCACAGTTGCACAAAGATCTTTCCGCCCTTGGCGTGTACCGCTTCGGTGACCTTGCGCCATCCAGCGACCTGCTCGGCTGTGTATAGACCGGGGGTGTCTTGGTAGCCCTGCGCCTGTGCGGAGACCTGAGTCGCTTCCGAAATGATCAAGCCAGCCGAGGCGCGCTGTGCGTAGTAGGTGGCCGCAAGTTCATTAGGCACCAAGCCAGAACCGGCGCGGTTGCGGGTTAGCGGTCCCATCACAACGCGATTGGCAAGTACCAGATCACCCAAGACATAGGGTTGAAAAAGCGTCTTCTCAGTCATTTTGCATCCACAGCAATGTTCTAGAAGACTCAATGATGATGGTCGTAATCTAAAAAGTCAATGCTTTAATTACGATCGTAATCAATATATAGTAGAGGCTCCGCAGGCACACAGACACTCCACGGTAGAAAAATGAAGCTCACCAAAGCACAGGCACAGGCAAACCGAGCACATGTCGTGAAAACGGCATCAGCGCTGTTTCGCGAGCGTGGATACGATGGCGTGGGTGTGGTCGACTTGATGGCGGCAGCGGGGTTTACGCAAGGCGGCTTCTACAAGCAATTCCGCTCCAAGACGGACTTGATGGCGGAATCTGCTGCTTGCGGAATAGAGCAGACCGTAGAGTTGACGAAAGGCATTGACCTGCCGACTTTTGTGCGCAGCTATCTGTCTCGCGAGCATCGTGACAATCGGGCGGCAGGCTGCACTATGGCTGCTCTGGGCTCCGATGCAGCGCGTCAGACGCAAGAGGTCAAGACGACATTTGCTGCAGGCATCGAAAGCTTGCTGCACGCCCTTGAGAAGGAATGTCCGATCTCGGAGCGAGCAGAAAATGATGGGGCACGGGCCAGGTCCATCGACACCTTTGCGCATATCGTCGGGGCCCTGGTCATGTCAAGGGCCTGTCCCGATGATTCGCCACTTGCCGACGAAATCTTGACTGTGTGTCGGGACAAGATCCTTGGTGCGTTGGCGGAGCAAGAAGGCGTACCGCCCTCCCGCTGCGATTCATGCCGATCAACTGATGTGGCCTGAGCTTTAACGTTCAGCGCTTTACCGCGACTGCAAACGTCACCATCGCCATCAGCAAGCTGGTGGCGATGACAGCGCTGAATGCCAAGTAGGGTGAAAGCGGCAGTGCGGAGGTGATCGCGATGGAGATAGCAGCGCAGCCCATTTGGAGGAAGCCCAGCAAAGCAGAGGCTGCCCCAGCATTTTGGCCAAACGGCTGCAGGGTCACGGCAGTTCCCAAAGGATTGATCAGGCCCATTCCAATCAGAAACACTGTCAACGCCGCCGAGAAGCAGTACACCTGCTCCGGGGCTGCCAGCAGGGTCGCACCACCGGCAAAGGCGACGGCGATGCCTGCACGGGCACAGCGCAGTGCGCCAAAGCGATGCGCAAGCCTAGAGCGTGTTATGAACTTCCAGCTGAAACCAGCACCTGAGCAGCGGCCGGTAGCATGAGCACGGCAAAGACCAGAAAGTGCAGCCCGCTCAGCACCTTGGGCAGCCGCTCATAGTCCCGCGAGAGCCGGCGGAACCTCGCCAGCCAGCCAAAGCTGCGCTCCACCACCCAGCGTCTGGGCAACAGCACAAAGCCTTTCTTGGCCTGGGGCAGCTTCACGATCTGTAGATCCATCCCGTTGTCCTGGGCTGCTTCGCGGGCTTGCTTGCCCGTATAGCCCTGGTCTGCCCAGGCCACCTCTACCGTGTGGCCCGTGGCCTGCTGCATTTGCTCGCACAGGGTGCGTACCTGCGCCCGTTCCTGCTCGTCGGCTGGCGTGGCATGCACGGCAAGCAGATGGCCCAGGGTATCCACGGCCATCTGCACCTTGCTGCCGCGGCGGCGCTTGTAGCCGTCGTAGCCCGCCCTCGGGCCACTCTCGCAACTGGACTGCAATGTGCGCCCATCCATCACCACGGCACTGGGCTGCCCTTGGCGCCCTTGGGGCACACGGATGATGGAGCGCAAGTCTGACACCATCGCCTCGAAACAGCCCGCATCCAGCCAGCGCCGGCTTTGCTGGTAGACCGCCTCCCATGGCGGCAGGTCATTGGGCAGCAGCCGCCAAGGCGCTCCTGCACGTATCAGCCAACGCAGCGCATTGAAGACCTCGCGCAGGTCATGCTCGCGCTGCGGCGCTTGCGGGTCCATGAGCGTCAGATAAGAGGCAGCAAAGCCTGACCTCTGTTGGGTAGGATTTGCGGGGCACTGCAGCACTCTACCTCAGCTACCGCCTGCCTTGAACGCAAGTTCATGACATGCTCTAAGCCTTTTTTGCGTTTTTGCGTTTTGGCGCTGCTGCTGCCGGCAGATGACGATTGTTCAGGGTATTTCTGCGTAAGATGCACTGGCTCTACAGCGGCAATGGAAAAGCTGGCAGTTAGAATGGACAGGATTAGCCTAACCCTGTTGGTGGAGGTTGGATGGCAGTTCTGTAGAGCATCAATGCCCTGTAGAGGCCCGGTCGGTGGCGCAAGCGGGTCGCACGGCTTTCACCATTGTTAATGAGGCGAACGCAAGTTCGCCTTTATTTTTGCTGCCGCAGAAAGATTGACCATGTTCGAATCCATCCGCAAGCATTCCAAGTTCGTGATGATCTTGTTGTTCTTGCTGATCATTCCCTCTTTCATTTTTGTCGGGGTCAACCAGAACTACTTCACCGAGTCCAGCCAGACTGTGGCTCGTGTGGATGGGCATGACATCACCCAGCAGGACTGGGACAACGCTCACCGGGCTGAAAGTGATCGCCTGCGTGCGCAGAACCCGTCCATGGATGCCAAGTTGCTCGATTCTCCGGAGGCGCGCTATGCCACGCTGGAGAAGCTGGTGCGTGATCGCGTGCTGGCGGCTGCTGCCACCAAGATGCACCTGACAACGCCCGATGCACAACTGGTGCGCACCTTGCGTGAAATTCCCGCGATTGCCTCCCTGCAAAAGCCCGATGGCTCGCTGGATGCCGAAGCCTACAAGGCTCTGGTGGGCTCGCAGGGCATGACTCCCGAAGGATTTGAAGCCAATCTGCGCCGCGAACTGGCTCTGAATCAGGTGCTGGGTGCCGTGTCCTCGACCAGCTTCACGACTGCTGCACAGCTGCAGCAGGCCATGGACGCGCTGTATCAGCGCCGCGAAATTCAGGTTGCCCGTTTTGATGCCAGCGCCTTTGCGGGCAAGGTGCAGCCCACGGAAGCCGAACTCAAGGCTTTCTATGAATCGCACACCAGCCAGTTCAAGCAGCCAGAGGCCGCCACCGTGGAATATGTGCAACTGGACCTGGCGACGGTAGAGAAGAGCATTGTTCTGAGCGAAGACGATCTGCGCACCTATTACAAGGAAAATGCGGCCCGTCTTGCCGGCCCAGAAGAGCGTCGCGCCAGCCACATCCTGATCAATGCGGCCAAGGATCTTCCCGCCGCAGAGCGTGAAAAGGCCAAGGCCAAGGCAGAGCAGCTGCTGGCCCAGGTGCGCAAGGATCCCAAGAGCTTTGCCCAGGTGGCCAAGGCCAATTCGCAGGACCCAGGCTCTGCTGCCAATGGTGGTGATCTGGGCTACTTCGGCCGCGATGCCATGGTCAAGCCCTTTGAAGAAGCCGTTTTCAAGATGAAGCAGGGCGACATCAGCGATGTGGTCGAGTCCGACTTTGGCTTTCACATCATCGAGCTGACCGGCATCAAGCAGCCCAAGGTGCCCACGTTCGAGGAAATGCGCCCCAAGCTGGAAGCAGACCTCAAGCAACAGCAGGCCCAGCGCAAGTTTGCGGAGGTGGCCGAGGCCTTCTCCAACGCTGTCTACGAGCAGTCTGAAAGCCTGCAGCCGGTGGCCGAGAAGTTCAAGCTGAGCATTCAAAAGGCCGAGAACGTGACGCGCGAGCCTGCCCCCGGTGCGCAAGGTCCTCTGGCCAGCAAGCGTTTCCTGGAGGCACTGTTCTCCGCTGACTCTCTGGAAAACAAGCGCAATACCGATGCGGTGGAGCTGGCCCCCAGCAATCTGGTGGCCGGCCGGGTGCTGAGCTACGCTCCTGCCCACATTCAGTCCATGGATGAGGTGGGCGCCAAGCTCAAGCAGCTCTACGTCGCACATCAATCTGCAGAACTGGCCAAGCAAGAGGGCCAGGCCAAGATGGCTGAGTGGAAGGCCAAGCCCGAAACCGCCCAGCTGCCTGCGGCGGTCGAGGTAGGTCGCGACCAGGCCAAGGACTTGCCGCGTGAAGTGCTGGATGCGGCACTGCGTGCTCCCACCAACGCCCTGCCTGCATGGGAAGGTGTCGATCTTGGCAATGCCGGTTATGCCGTGATCAAGGTCAATCGCATTGCCCAGCGTCCTGCGCAAGATGCCCAGGTTCTGGAGCAGCAGAAGGCGCAGTTCACGCAGTGGGCTTCCATGGCCGAAGTCATGGCCTACTATGATCAGCTGAAGAAGATCTTCAAGGTCCAGATCAAGGTGCCGCGTCCTCAGTAAGGCATTTAAATCAGGCGCAAGTTCATTTGCTGCTTGATTTATGCATTACAATAGATGCTTCTACGGTGGCTGTAGCTCAGTTGGTAGAGTCCAGGATTGTGATTCCTGTTGTCGTGGGTTCGAGTCCCATCAGCCACCCCAGATTTGAAAAACGCTCTGCAGCGCAGAGCGTTTTTATTTGATGAGAGGCATATGCCTTGAAATCATTGCTAGTTCAGCGTTTGATGCTCACAAATTTGATTTGAAGCTCAAAATCTGAAGTACAATAGAGACTTCTACGGTGGCTGTAGCTCAGTTGGTAGAGTCCAGGATTGTGATTCCTGTTGTCGTGGGTTCGAGTCCCATCAGCCACCCCAGTTTAAAAAATGCCTCACAGGTTTTCTTGTGAGGCATTTTTGTTTTTCAGCTCGGTATGAGCTGGAGAGTGCGGGCTGGCTTGAAGCACCATTTCCGCAGCCCTCCATGGAGGTCTGCTTCTCGAGTCCGGCAATCCCGATTGCAATCGCGCCGGACTGTCCGTACTGATTTGTTTGAATGCATGCCATGCCGTGGCGGGAAGCTGTCTCCGGGGTCGCCGCGGGATCGCTTGGTTCCGTGTAAACCACAGGCATTGGCATCAATGCAGTGCCGAATGCAGACTCTCTCGTGTGCATCACGCAAGCCGTGGCTGTGGCTGTGGCTGATCGCGTGGCTGCGGGCGATCTAAGCAGCAATATCGCTGTGAACTCCAAGGACGAGACGGGGCAGTTGCTGGGCATGCTCAAGCGCATGCAGCAAAGCCTGGTCAAGACGCGGTGATCGTCGTGCGTAACAATGCCCAGGGCGTGGCATCGGCAAGCGCCCAGATCGCTGCCGGCAATCACGATCTGTCGGGTCGCCCCGAAGAGCAGGCCGGTGCGCTGGAGGAAACGGCAGCGTCCATGGAGCAATTGAGCTCGACGGTCAAACAGAACGCAGACAATGCGCGCCAGGCCAACCAGGTGGCGGTGAGCGCATCCGCCGTGGTAGCCCAAGGCGGCGAGGCAGTCGTCGAAGTGGGGAGCATCAATGAAAGCAGCCGCAGGATGGCAGACATCATCGATGGCATTGCCTTCCAGGCCAATATCCTGGCCTTGAGTGCGGTAGTGGAGGCTGCTCGTGCAGGCGAGCAAGGCCGTGGCTTTGCCGTGGTGGCGAGCGAAGTCAGAGCGCTGGCGGGGCGCTCGGCCGAAGCGGCCAAGGAAATCAAGGCCTTGATTACGAGCAGCGTGGAGCATGTGGAGCACAGTGCGCACCTGGTGGACAAGGTAGGTAGCACGATGACCGAGGTGGTGGCGGCCATCCGCTGCGTGACCGACATCATGGGCGAGATCAGTGCAGCCGGCCCCGAGCAGAGCTCGGGTGTGTCGCAGATCGGTGAGGCCGTTACGCAGATGGACCAGACCACGCGACAGAACGCAGCACTGGTGGAGGAAAAGGCCGCGGCCGCCGGCAGTCTGAGCAATCAGGTGCAGTCCTTGCCGTATTCAATTGTCTGACCTTGAGTCAATGACCCAGCTTCAGGTCGCAAGCAGGGTGCCGGCGACGCAGGCGGGCGGCAGGGTGTCTTCGAGGATGCCCGGACCTGCGGAGAAGCCTGCACCCCAGGCAACTGCTGCTACTGCTTTGCGCCGCGCGGCAGCCATCGCCGGAGCCCAGCAAGCGGCGGCTGCAATGGAGGGGTGACTGGGAAGCCTTCTGATGCGCAGCGGCGTTGGCTGTGATGGCGGCCGGGGTGAGCAACTGCTGATCGATGCAGGCCTGCCGCTGGGGGCAATCTGCTTGTGGTCTCGGGATTGTCCTGCCGAGCCCTTGCCCGAGGCGCTGACATGCGTGCGCACGGGTGTGGATGTGCCCATGCAGCGAATATCTTCATACCGCTGAATCCGGGGGGCAGGAGATTGTGTGTTTCGATTCGGAGCCGGAAAGACAAAAGGCCTTGGATTTTTCAATCCAAGGCCTTGTATCGTTTGGTCGGAGCGGCGGGATTCGAACTCGCGACCCTCTGCTCCCAAAGCAGATGCGCTACCAGGCTGCGCTACGCTCCGAAGCCTCTATTCTAACTACAAAAAAATGCTCTTTTTTTGAAAGTGTCGAATTTTTGATGGCGAGGCGCCATTTATTTGGAGCGAGGTGTGGTGGGAGCCGGTCCGCGGTTGGCCAGGTGGCGGAAGGTGATGCGGCCCTTGGTCAGGTCATAGGGCGACATTTCCAGCGACACCTTGTCGCCGGCCAGAATGCGGATGTGGTGCTTGCGCATCTTGCCGCCGGTGTAGGCAATCAGTTGGTGACCGTTGTCCAGCGTGACGCGAAAACGCGAGTCAGGCAGGACTTCCGTCACGGAGCCTTGCATTTCAATCAGTTCTTCCTTGGCCATTTGTTCAATCTCTCAGAAAAGGTCAGTTGCGGCGCTTGCTCGTCATCACCACGGAAAAGGCCTGAGCAGTACAAGTGCTCAGGCCTCAGTGTGGCAAGGGCGCTGCGCTGTTTGCGCAGACCGAACAAAAGGCCGATATCCAATCAAGCCATGCTGTGAAACAGCATTCAGCTAAACATTGGAATTGTAGCGTCTCGCCCTCGCTGATGCCCTGATAAAGGGGTAAAGCGTCGCAGCGATGAGACGGCTGCATGGGTCTTTGTCATGATGCCTGCATCATTGAGATGCAGCGCCCGGGCAGTGGCCTGGATGGGGGAAAACGCCTGTAGCCCTCAAAGACAGCCGCCGCTGCCTTGGTCTTGGCTAGAATCCTGTTCGACAGCTCTATAACTTTGATAGCAAAATTCCATTGTGTCTGATCGACTTGCCGTACTTTCCCAATATTTCTTGCCCAAGCAGGCGCTGACCGCGCTGATGGGAAAACTGGCGCAAGCCGAGGCCGGCGGCTTGACGACGGCGGTCATTCGTCGCTTTATCCAGCGCTACCAGGTGAACATGGCCGAAGCGGCCAATCCCGACCCCGCTGCCTACAAGACCTTCAATGCGTTTTTCACACGTGCACTCAAGGACGGTGTTCGTCCTCTGGCGCAGGCGGACTGGATTTGCCCGGTAGATGGTGCCATCAGTCAGTTCGGCAGGATCGAAGGCGAGCAGATCTTTCAAGCCAAGGGCCATCAATACAGTGCGACTGCCCTGGTGGGAGGGGATGCGACCCTGGCGCGCCAGTTTGACAACGGCAGCTTTGCCACGATCTATCTGAGTCCGCGCGACTATCACCGCATTCATATGCCTTGTGCCGGCAAGCTGCGCAGCATGACCTATGTGCCAGGGGATCTGTTCTCGGTGAACCCGGTGACTGCCCGTGGCGTACCCGGCCTGTTTGCGCGCAACGAGCGCGTGGTCTGCGTGTTCGATACCGCTCATGGGCCCTTCGTGCTGGTGCTGGTGGGCGCGACGATCGTGGGCAGCATGGCCACGGTGTGGCATGGCCTGATCAATCCTCCGCGTCCAGGCCATATCAAGACCTGGAATTACGAAGGTGCCGAAGCGGTGACGCTGGCCAGCGGCGAGGAGATGGGCCGCTTTCAGCTTGGCTCCACGGTGGTCATGCTGTTTCCGCAAGCGGCAGGCCTGCAGTTCAATCCGCAGTGGCAGCCGGCGGCGCCGGTGCAGCTGGGCCAGGTCATGGCCAATGCGCAGGCCAAGCTGGGCTGACAGCCGGGTTCCATAGAAAAAGCCGCTGATGCCATGAGCTCAGCGGCTTTCTTGCTTTGACGGGTCAAAGAAACCAGGTCAGCGGTTCGGGCCGGCGTTCGGTGGTGAACACCGTGGGGGCAAGACTCAGGCGATCGGGCTTGACCGGGTCGTCGTGACCTCGGAGGTAGACCATCAGTTCGCGTCTGCGCAAGATGACATGGCTGACGATTTCGCGTCGGCCATTCTGAGTGACCTCGGTGCCGGGCCGAAACAACGGCATATGAAACAGGCCACTGCGTGTGGTGGGCGGCGATGCCGCAACTTCATTGGAGGCGAGCTGCATGGGCTTTCCGTAGTAGTGGTGACTGCTTATCGGCAGCGAATCATCAAACTAAAGCCCGAATTGCCGGGCCTGGTTCAACCGGGCTGGGCCAGGGCCTTGAGCAGCTCGGTCTCCATGCGCAACTGGCTGCTGTTGTCCTGCAGTTCAGGGCCTTCGATGAGGAAGGTGTCTTCCACGCGCTCGCCCAGGGTGCTGATCTTGGCCAGATGCACGCTGATATGGTGTTGGGCCAGGATGCGGGCAATGATGTAGAGCAGGCCGGCGCGGTCTGACGCGGAGATGGACAGCAGCCAGTGCTGGGCTTTTTCATCGGGGCGCAGGATGACGCGCGGAGCGAATGGAAAGCTCTTGACGCGGCGCGACAGCCGTCTTTGCGACGGCGTGGGCAGCGGGCCGCCCTGCAGCAGTGTCTGGGTCAGATCGCTTTCCACCATATGCATGAGCTCGCGGTACTGCTCCTGCATGGTGGGGGCGATGACCTGGAAGGTGTCCAGTGCGTAATCGTTGTTGGCCGTGTGCACGCGCGCATCGAGGATGGAAAATCCGGCCCGGTCGAAGTAGCTGCAGATGCGGGCAAACAGATCGGGCTGGTCGGGTGCATAGACCAGCACTTGCAGGCCTTCGCCAGCCAGCGACCGCCGGGCGCGCACCACAGGCTTGCCCAGGCCCACATGGCGTGAGAGATGGCGGGTATGCCAGGCGATGTCGGCCGCCTCGTGGCGCATGAAGTAGCTCACATCCAGCGTCTCCCAGAGTTTCTTGTGGGACTCGAAGGGCTGGGCGGACAGGGCCAGCTGCACCAGCGCCTCACGCTTGCGGGCTTCGATCTCGGCGGCGGCATCCGGGGCGCGGCCACCCAGCACGCGCAGGGTCAGGCGGTAGGTGTCTTCCAGCAGCTTGCCTTTCCAGGCGCTCCAGACCTTGGGGCTGGTGCCGCGAATGTCGGCCACCGTCAGCAGGTACAAGGCGGTGAGCTTGCGCTCGTTGCCGACGCGTTCGGCAAAGGCACGAATCACGTCGGGGTCGGACAGGTCCTGCTTCTGGGCCACCTGGCTCATGGTCAGGTGCTCGCGCACCAGAAACTCGACCAGCTCCGCATCGGCCTTGTCGATTTGGTGGGCACGGCAAAAACGCTTGACTTCGACGGCACCGATCACGGAGTGATCGCCGCCACGGCCTTTGCCGATGTCGTGGAAGATAGCGGCCAGATACAGAATCCAGGGCTTGTCCCAGCCTGCGGCGAGCTGGGAGCAGAACGGATACTCATGGGCATGCTCGGCCATGAAGAAGCGTCGGACATTGCGCAGCACCATCAGGATATGCTGGTCCACGGTGTAGACGTGGAACAGATCATGCTGCATCTGTCCCACGATGCGTCGGAAGGGCCAGAGATAGCGGCCCAGTACCGAGGTCTGATTCATCAACCGGATGGCATGGGTGATGCCGCGCGGCTGCTGCAGGATTTTCATGAAGGTGGCGCGATTGACCGGATCGCGACGGAAGGCACTGTCCATCACATCGCGGCTGGCATACAACGCACGCAGGGTGCGCGTCGACAGACCCGTCAATCCTTCATGTTGCTCGTACATGAGAAAGGTTTCGAGAATGGCATGCGGATCGCGCTCGTACAGATCGTCGCTGACCACTTCGATGGTGCCGGCCTTCTCGCAAAACCGATCATTGAGCGGAATCAGTTCGTGCGAGCCGGGGTTCAGGCGCTCCTCGATGCTCATGCGCACGATCTGGCACAGCTGGGTCACCGCCTTGGCGGCCCAGTAATAGTGGCGCATCAGGGTCTCGCCAGTGCGCATGGCCAGCTTGCGTCCCTCCGGCGTGGTGGAGCGGTAGCCAAAGGCTTCGGCCACGGCGGTCTGCAGGTCAAAGACCAGCCGGTCCTCATGGCGACCGGCGGTGGCGTGCAGGCGGGCACGGATCAGGCTGAGCAGGGATTCGTTGGATTCGAGCTGCTGGACCTCGAAATGGGTGATCAGGTCTTGCTCGGCCAGCTCATGCCAGCTGTTGCCGAAGCCTGCGGCCTTGGCCAGCCAGAGCATGGTGTGCAGATCGCGCAGCCCGCCGGGCGATTCCTTGCAGTTGGGCTCCAGCGAATAGGGAGTGAAGTCGTATTTGGCGTGGCGCTGGCGCATTTCCAGCAGCTTGCCTTCGACAAAGGCTCGGGGCTCAAGCTGCGCACGGAACTGCTGCTCGAAGTCGGCGAACAAGGTCTTGCTGCCTGTGATGCGGCGTGACTCCAGCATGGCGGTCTGCACCGTCAGGTCTTGCGCGGCTTCCTGCAGGCATTCGGCAATGCTGCGCACGCTGGAGCCGATTTCCAGGCCCGCATCCCAGCAACTGCTGATGAACTGCTCGATGCTGGCCGCCAGTTCCGCAGCCGGCTGTGCACTGCTTTGGGGCAGCAACACCAGCACATCGATGTCCGAATAGGGAAAGAGCTGAGCGCGCCCATATCCGCCCACGGCCACCAGGGCAGCACCTTCCGGCATCTTCGCGCGCTGCCAGAGGGTGCGCAGAAGACCGTCGGCGAGTTCACTGAAATGGTGCAGCACTCCGCGCACGCTGCGTCTGCCCAGCGTGGGGTTGCGCAGCAACTCCATCTGCCGGGCCTTGGCCTCGCGGTATTGCTCGCGCAGGCCCTGTAGCGAGGAGAGGTCGGAGACGTCGGCAGAGTTGGCGTAGGAGTGGGCAGAGGAGGTCATGCGCAGTAGAAAAAAGCGTTTCAACAGGGCAAGTGCTTGAGCGTCACCTTAACCCAACTGACTTGGGCTTGAGGCCTGTGATGGCAAAAAGATGAGCGCATGGCGCTTGCAGCACAAGGTCTACAAGCAAAAAATATGCCGCATCCAGCTTTGGCCGGATGCGGCATGCAGGTCAGCGGCAGCAGCGCGCTCAGGTGCGGATGGCCGTGATGAAGTCGGGCGGGGTGGGCGAGCCATCGGACCAGGTCAGCACGTCATAGCCGGTCTTTGTGACGGCCAGCATCAACTCCCATTGGGCAGTCAGGCTGCGGTCCTTGGTGACGACGGTCCAGCCGTCGGGCATGGCCTTGATGTCGCGCTTGCCCAGATTCAGCATGGGCTCGATGGTGAAGACCATGCCTTCTTCCAGCACCACGCCTTCGCCGGGGCGGCCATAGTGCAGCACCTGGGGCTCGTCGTGGAACACCTTGCCGATGCCGTGGCCGCAGTACTCACGCACCACGGACAGGTTGTTGCTCTCCGCGTAGGTCTGGATGGCGTGGCCGATGTCGCCCAGCGTGGCACCGGGCCTGACCTGGGCGATGCCCTTCCACATGGCTTCGAACGTGAGCCTGGACAGGCGCTTGGCGGCAATCGTGCCTTCGCCAATGATGAACATGCGGCTGTTGTCGCCGAACCAGCCGTCTTCGGTGATGATGGTCACGTCGACATTGACGATGTCGCCCTTCTTCAAAGGCTTGTCGTTGGGGATGCCGTGGCACACCACATGGTTGACAGAGGTGCAGACATAGGCCGGGTAGGGCGTCATGCCCGGGGGCTGATAGCCCAGGCAGGCCGTCTTGGTGCCTTGCTCGGCCATGCGCTTGGCACACAGATCGTCGATCTGCTGGGTGGTGATGCCGGGCTTGATGTGGGGGGTGATGTAGTCCAGCACATCCGAAGCAAAGCGGCCTGCAACGCGCATGCGCTCGATGTCTTCGGGAGTCTTCAGTGTGATGCTCATGGCCGCAATTATCCCATTGCGCGCTTGAACATGCAGGGCTTGTGGGTGTGAGCATTCGGACTAACCCCGAGGCACGGTAAAATCCGAGGCTCACCGAATTCAGCGCTTTGGCCCGGTCCTCTCAGGCAGAGGATTGGCCAGGACGCTTTTCAACAGCCTTCACATAAACAGGCCGCCACGTGACATTGCATCTGACACAGTTTGAGGGTGGAAACGCCCTGAGCTCGTTCCGCGCCCAACAGCTTCTGACCGATCTGGTCGCCATCCACCCCAAGATCACCGGCGTATCTGCACGCTTTGTGCACCTGGTTGCCACCGAGGGCGCAGTTGCGCCCGCATTGCAAGAGCGCCTTTCGGCGCTCTTGACTTATGGAGATCCCTACACGGGCAGCGCTGAAGGCCTGGCCTTCATCGTCACCCCCCGTCTGGGTACCATCTCCCCCTGGGCTTCCAAGGCGACCGATATCGCCCGCAACTGCGGCCTGAATGTGTTCCGTGTGGAACGCATGACCGAGTATCGCGTGGACATGAAGTCCGGCCTGCTGGGCGGCAAGCCCGAGCTGTCGACAGAGCAGACCGCTCAGATCGCCGCTTTGCTGCACGACCGCATGACCGAGTCCGTGTTTGCGACACGCGCAGAGGCCGAGCAACTGTTCACTACCCTGGCGGCACAGCCCATGGAGTTTGTGGATGTGCTGGGCGGTGGCCGCGCAGCGCTGGAAACCGCGAACAAGCAATGGGGCCTGGCCCTGGCTGAAGACGAGATCGAGTACCTGGTCAACGCTTTCAACGACCTCAAGCGCAATCCCACGGACGTGGAGCTGATGATGTTTGCGCAGGCCAACTCCGAACACTGCCGCCACAAGATCTTCAACGCCAAGTTCACCATCGATGGCGTGGAGCAGGAAAAGTCGCTGTTCGGCATGATCCGCAACACCGAAGCCTGCTCGCCCCAGCACACCGTGGTGGCCTATGCCGACAACGCTTCCATCATGGAAGGCCATGAGGTCGAGCGATTTGTCGCCAAGTTCGATGCCAAGGCAGACGCAATCAGCGCGCCCAGCTATCAGAAGCAGGCGGCTACCAACCATGTGCTGATGAAGGTGGAAACACATAACCACCCCACGGCGATTTCGCCCTTCCCCGGCGCATCGACCGGCAACGGCGGCGAAATCCGTGACGAAGGCGCAACCGGCCGTGGCTCCAAGCCCAAGGCCGGCCTGACCGGCTTCACCGTCTCCAAGCTCTGGGGCAGCGAAGTGGGCAAGCCCGAGCACATCGCCAGCCCGCTGCAGATCATGATCGAAGGCCCTCTGGGCGGCGCGGCGTTCAACAACGAGTTCGGTCGTCCCAATCTGACCGGCTATTTCCGCGAGTACGAGCTGCAGGTCGGCGACATCACCCGTGGCTACCACAAGCCCATCATGATCGCCGGCGGCCTGGGCGTGATCGATTCCGAGCTGACCAAGAAGATCGAGTTCCCGGCGGGCACGCTGCTGATCCAGCTGGGCGGCCCCGGCATGCGCATCGGCATGGGCGGCGGTGCGGCAAGCTCCATGGCTTCGGGCACCAATGCCGCGGAACTGGACTTTGACTCGGTGCAGCGTGGCAATCCCGAGATCGAGCGCCGTGCGCAGGAAGTCATCAACCATTGCTGGCAGCAGGGCGCCGAGAACCCCATCCTGGCCATCCACGACGTAGGTGCCGGCGGTATCTCCAATGCCTTCCCCGAGCTGACCAACGATGCCGGGCGCGGTGCACGCTTTGACCTGCGAGCCGTCAAGCTCGAAGAGTCCGGCCTGTCGCCCAAGGAAATCTGGTCCAACGAATCGCAGGAGCGCTATGTGCTGGCCATCGCTCCCGAATCGCTGGAGCAGTTCACGGCCTTCTGCGAGCGCGAGCGCTGTCCGTTTGCCGTCATCGGCACGGCCACCGAAGAGCGCCAACTGGTGCTGGAGGACACGGCGGTCGAGTCCGGCGATCAGAAGTTCCCCGTGGACATGCCCATGAACGTGCTGCTGGGCAAGCCGCCCAAGGTGCACAAGGATGTGACCAGCGTGGAGCGCGAGCTGCCCGCCATGGACCTGACCGGCGTGCCGCTGGAAAAGGCCGTGATCGAAGTGCTGGCCCACCCCACGGTGGCTTCCAAGCGCTTCCTGATCACCATCGGCGACCGCGCCGTCGGTGGCCTGACGCATCGTGACCAGATGGTCGGTCCCTGGCAGGTGCCTGTGGCCGACGTGGCCGTGACCCTGGCTGACTACAAGGGCTTCAAGGGTGAAGCCATGGCCATGGGCGAGCGCACACCGCTGGCCGCCATCAATGCGCCCGCCTCGGGCCGCATGGCCGTGGCCGAAGCCATCACCAATATGCTGGCTGCGCCCATCGAGCTGTCCAAGGTGAAGATGTCGGCCAACTGGATGGCCGCCTGCGGCGAAGCCGGTGAAGACGCTGCGCTGTACGCCACCGTCAAGGCCGTGGGCATGGAACTGTGCCCCGCGCTGAACATCTCGATTCCCGTGGGCAAGGACTCCCTGTCCATGCGCACCCAGTGGAGCGAGAACGGCCAGACCAAGAAGGTCACCTCGCCCGTGAGCCTGATCATCACCGGCTTTGCCGCTATCGACGATGTGCGCACCACGCTCACGCCCCAGCTCAACGCCGAGGTCGAAGACAGCACCCTGGTGCTGATCGACCTGGGCCGCGGCAAGATGCGCATGGGCGGCTCCATCATCGGTCAGGTGCTCAATCAGTCGGGCAACGAAGTGCCGGACCTGGACGAACCCAAGGATCTGATCGCCATGGTGGATGCAGTGAATGCACTGCGCGCCAAGGGACTGATCCTGGCCTACCACGACAGGGGCGACGGCGGCCTGCTGGCCACGGCCGCCGAAATGGCCTTTGCCGGCCATGTGGGCGTGGCCCTGAATGTGGACATGCTGATCACCGAAGGTGATGGCATCTCCGACAGCCGCATGGACAGCGGCGAAGGCAAGAACTGGGGCAAGCAGGTCTCCGGCCGTCGCGAAGACCTGACCTTGCGCGCGCTGTTCAATGAAGAGCTGGGCGCCGTGCTGCAGATCAGGACGCAAGACCGTGCCCAAGTGCTGCAGGTGCTGCGCGAACATGGCCTGATCCAGTGCAGCCATGTCATCGGCAAGACCCGTCCTGCCTCGTCCCCTGTGGACGCCGGCAAGGGCGAGCTGCAGGTGTGGCGCGATGCGAACAAGGTGTTCGGCGCAACCCTGTCCGATCTGCACCAGGTCTGGGATGCCGTGAGCTGGAAGATCACCCAGCAACGCGACAACCCCGTGTGCGCCGACAGCGAGCATGCGGCGGCGGGCGAACCCACCGACCCCGGCATGCATGTGCATCTGACGTTCGACCCCAAGGAGAACGTGGCAGCGCCCTTCATCAACGTGGCTGCCAAGCCTCGCGTGGCGGTGCTGCGCGAGCAGGGCGTGAACTCCCATGTGGAAATGGCCTACGCCTTCACCGAAGCCGGCTTTGATGCGGTGGACGTGCACATGAGCGACCTGCAGTCCGGCCGTGCGCAGCTCAAGGACTTCGCCGGTGTGGTGGCCTGCGGCGGCTTCAGCTATGGCGATACCCTGGGTGCGGGCATTGGCTGGGCGCGCTCCATCACCTTCAACGACCGTCTGTCCGAGCAGTTCCAGGCCTTCTTCGGTCGCAGCGACACCTTCGGCCTGGGCGTTTGCAACGGCTGCCAGATGTTCGCCGAGCTGGCCGACATCATCCCCGGTGCGCAGGATTGGCCGCGCTTCACGCAGAACCAGAGCAACCGCTTCGAGGCGCGTCTGAGCATGGTGGAAGTGCTGGAGTCGCCCAGCCTGTTCCTGCAAGGCATGGCCGGCTCCCGTCTGCCCATCGCGGTGGCGCACGGCGAGGGCTTTGCCAACTTCCAGTTCCGTGGCAATGCCCAGCAGGTGGTCAAGTCCATGCGCTATGTGGACAACCACGGCCAGCCTACCGAGCAGTATCCGTTCAACCCCAACGGCTCGGCTGGTGGCCTGACCGCAGTGACGACCGCCGATGGGCGTTTCACCGCGATGATGCCTCACCCCGAGCGCGTGTTCCGCAACGTGCAGATGAGCTGGACCTCGGGCGACAAGTCCGAATTCAGCCCCTGGATGCGCGTCTGGCGCAACGCCCGCAAGTGGCTGGGCTGATTCCCTGGCACTGCTAGTGCAATCAAAAGGCTCTGCATTCTGCAGAGCCTTTTTTCATATCTCATGGCCTTCACAGAGCCCGGTTGCAGGCGCAGCTGCTCTATGAGAAAGACGAGCGAAAGCCGGATAAAGAGTACCTTGCTGCGGTTGCCGCAGCAGGTGTTGATGTGCTGTTTGTGCTGACCGGTCAGCGTCAGTCAGATTTGCCAGCGGAGGATGCCAGCGAACAGCTTCTGCTGGATCACTTTCGGCGCTGTTCCTCGGCCGCCAGACAGCCTCTCTTGCAGTCTTCCATTTTGCTGGTAACGGGTCTGCCAGATGCAGTGTCGTCAGTGGCCGAGTCTCCGGTCCGCAGCAGACTGCCAAGGCCTTGACACAGTGCGTGTGGCCTTGCTGGCGTCCTGGCCGGTTTGAACCAGAGAAGCCGGATCTACAGTATCCATTCGACAGCCGCATGGTTAGCCAGGTGCAACTGCGAGCAGCTTGAACGGCTGAGCACCTACGCCGGGTCGAACTATTGGTAAGCAAAAGTAGCAAGGATGCCGTGGCTTGGCTGCTGCGGAGTCGGTACTTGCATCTGCAGCAGCGTCGGCGGACTGAATGTTCGCCGGGAACAGCAGCGCCGTAGTTTGGCGGGGAGGTCGCTTGATGCATGTCACCCGGCTTCTTTGTGTTCTGATTTTTTGCACGTTTTCATCGGCACGGTGCCATGGCGATGATAGGCTGACGCTTTGCGCGCAACGGTTTGCGCGGTCTGTCAAACCACAGTTTTGCCGCGCTGAAAGCACCGTTTCAGCAAAGTGCGGACGAGGTTTTCCGAGGGTAGTCTCGCACTCGCCCTTGGTGTGTAAGCGCCTCGAACTATCAAGATATTGCGTCGATTCGGGACGGGAGACATTGGTGTCGCGTGTATTAGCAACGGAAGCGGAAGTTCTGGCACTGTCGCCGGATGCTGCGTCATCCAAGGCGGCCAAGGGACTGCAGTCCCTGAGCAAATGGCCGAACACAGGCTGCAATGATGCTGCGGTCTGGGGGGAATGCCAGGGCAGCGGCAGCAAGCCGTATCAGACTCAGGTCGATCTGAGCGGGCCGGCCTTCAAGTGCTCCTGCCCCAGCCGCAAGTTCCCCTGCAAGCACGGGCTGGCGCTGATGCTGCTGCGCGCAGGCGGCCAGGTGCCGGAGGGCGGCGAGCCCCCGGAATGGGTCAGCAACTGGCTGGGTGGTCGTCTGCAAAAAGCCGAGCAGAAAGAGGCCAAGGCGGCCGCCATTGCCGCTGCGCCAGTTGCGGATCAGGAGGCTCTGGCCAGACAGCAGGCCAAGCGCGAGGACAAGCGCTGGGACAAGGTTGCTGGTGGCATGCAGGAACTGTCGCTATGGATGCAGGACATGGTGCGCACCGGCCTGGCCAATCAGGCCGGCGACAGCCAGGTGCGTCAGCACTGGAACACCATGGCGGCACGCATGGTGGATGCCCAGGCCACGGGCATGGCCGCGCGTATCAGGGAAGCCTGGGAGCTGGTGGACAGCCACCCGACCTGGCCGCGTGATCTGCTGGTGCAGCTTGGCCATTGGCAGCTGCTGGTGGACGCGGTGCAGCGGCGTGACTCGCTGAGCCCCGAGGTGAAGGCCGACGTCATGGCTGCCCTGGGCTGGCCCATGGACAAGGCCGAAGTACAGGCCCGTGGCGAGACCATCAGCGACGATTGGCGGGTGCTGGGTCAGCGCCTCATCGAGCGCGAGGGTCGCCTGCTGGAGCGCCGCGTCTGGCTGCAGGGCCTCAATACTGGCCGCGTAGCATTGCTGCTGGACTATGCCCAGGGCGGGCGCGGATTCGAGACGGCCTGGGTGAGCGGCGGCGCTTACCGCACAGCCTTGAGCTTCTACCCTGGCAGGGCGAGCCTGCGAGCGGCTGCGGTCAATGGGGTGGAAGCACTCGACAGCTGCGATGCCGCTGCCCTGACGGTCAAGGCTTTGGGCGAACCGTTGCAGCAACTGGGCGAGCGCATTGCCGCCAATGCGCTGCAGCCGGTGCAGCCGCTGTGGTGTGCGAATGCCCAGCTGCTGTATGTAGAGGGGCAATGGCTGGTGGGTTGGCCCACAGGACAGCGCCAGGCGGCCCCCGTGCCTGCGGTGATTGCCGATGACGAAGCCTGGCGGCTGCTGGCGCTGAGCGGCGGCACGCCTCTGGCCCTGTTTGGCGAGTGGGAGTCCGGGCCGCAACTGGGGCGCTGGCGCTTGCTCAGTGCCTGGCAGCAGGCTGCTGACAGCCAGGCCTTGTCCCCCATCTGGCAGAACCAAGGAGAGATGCGATGAGCAGCGCCAATTTATGGGCTGCGCTGCAGCAGTCCAGTCTGGTCGGCGCGGACAGGCTGGCCGTGCCTGCGGTGTTGAGCGCACAGGTCGATTCCGCAGCCAGCCCCGGTTTGCAGGCCATGCAAGCCGCCTGGCAGCAGCCGGCTGCATCAACGGCTGCACAGTTGCTGAGGGCCAGCGCCGTCGCCGCCGTCTTGGAGCGGGCGGGCTGGCAACCCGGTGCGCAGGTTCGGCTCGGCGCACCTTTGAGCTTCCCGGCATTGCCTGCCGACGAGTCTCGCCGCGGGCCCGAGGATGAGCGCTTGCATGGCCTGATGCGTGATGTGCTGCAGCATGGGCCCGAGAACATGCTGGCTCCCATGTTTCATGCCCTCGATCAGGCTGGACAGCGCTTGCCTTATGCGCTCCTGGTCGAAGCTTTGAACGAAGGCCGCCGTTCTGTGGAGCTGCGCACCTGGCTGACGCCGGTGCTGGGGGAGCGAGGCCGCTGGCTGGCCGGGCTCAACCCGCAATGGAGCTATGCCAGCGGCGTGCAGGAGACGGCCAATGCCGAGCTGATCTGGCAGGAGGGCTCCATCGAGCAGCGCGTGGCGCTGCTGCACAGCGAACGTGAGACCGGTGCCGACCAGGCGCGCGCCAGACTGGAAGCCAGCTTGAAGGAGCTCAATGCCAAGGAGCGTGCGCCCATGGTGCTGGCCCTGGGCGTGGGACTGTCCATGGCGGACGAGCCGCTGCTGGAAAAGCTGCTGACCGATCGCAGCAAGGAGGTGCGCGAGAACGCGGCCCGTCTGCTGTCGCGTCTGCCGCAAAGCGCGCACAGCCTGCGCATCACGGGCTGGCTGCAGTCCATGCTGAGCCGCAATGCCAAGGGCGAGTGGCAGATCGAGCCGCCCGAGGAGGGCAGCAAGGACTGGGAGCGCGACGGCATTGCGCTGCAGCCGCCAGCCTATATCAAGGGCATGAAAGCCTGGTGGCTGCAGCAGATGGTGGAGCTTGCGCCCGTCGATTTCTGGCTGCAGACCCTGGAGATGACGCCCGAGCAGCTCTGGGACTGGAGCCGCCGCAGCGACTGGAAGACCGCTTTGCGCCAGGGCTGGCTGGCGGCCCTGCGCGATCAGCCCGATGTGCGCTGGATTGCGCTGCTGCAGACCATGGAGCGCGATTCACGAGCCCAGGCGTTGCTGTCGGCCCTGCTGGACCGGCTGAGCCAGCAGGAGCGCGAGGCGCTGTGGCAGACGCAGTTGCAGCAGGCCAAGGGCAGCCTGGTGGACCGCATCAACACCATCGAGAGCAGCATGCCCGTGGTTGGCGTGTTTTCTCAATCCATGTCTGAGCCCTTGATGGACGCACTGGACAAGGCGCTGGGCGGCAAGCAGGCCACAGGCAGCTGGCATAGCTGGCAGGCCGATCAGGCCGTGCTGGCCTGCGCGCGCCGCCTGCATCCGGCCGTTCTGCCGCGCTTTGTGCGGCTCTGGCGTCAGCCTCCACAGGCTGAGGAACTTGCCGTGCCGCAGCCCGAGACAGCAGCCCCGTCAGGGCTGACCGGGCTCTGGAAAAAGCTGGTATCCAAGGTGGCCGATGCGACCGAAGAGGTCGCCGCAGTGGCTGCGCAAAGCACCCTGACGCCCGAACAGCAGGCGCGGCTGGAGCGCGCCCGTCTGCGCCCCTGGGATGACGAGCGCGTGCTCGAGCAACTCAACCGTATCGTCGATCTGCGCCTGGCCCTGCATGCCGCACTGGGCGCCTAAGCCTTCGAATTTTTCTGCATTCAACCCGAAAGTCATCATGAGCCAAGTACTACGTCAGCACGCCGAGGTGCAATTTGCCGAAGAACTCGATGCCCTGCAGAAGGTGGACGACCGTCCGTGCCCGCCCAACTGGAAGCTCTCGCCCTGGGCCGTGCTCCAGTATCTGATGGGTGGCAAGCTCAGCAACGGGTTTGAGCTCAGCCCCAAGTACATCGGCAATCCGCGCCTGATGGAGATTGCCGTTTCCACGCTGGCCACCGACCGAGCCTTGCTGCTGTACGGCGTGCCCGGCACGGCCAAGTCCTGGGTCTCCGAGCATCTGTCTGCGGCCGTGAGCGGCGATTCGACCATGCTGATCCAGGGCACGGCCGGCACCAGCGAGGAGCAGCTGCGCTATGGCTGGAACTATGCCCAGTTGCTGGCCCATGGCCCGTCCGAGAAAGCGCTGATTCCCAGCCCGCTGGTCAACGCCATGAAGCTGGGCAAGATCGCGCGCATCGAGGAGCTCACACGTATTCCCGCCGATGTGCAGGACACGCTGATCACCGTGCTGTCCGAAAAGACGCTGCCCGTGCCGGAGCTGTCCATGGAGTTCCAGGCCGTGCAGGGCTTTTCGGTCATTGCCACGGCCAACAACCGCGACAAGGGCGTCAACGAGTTGTCGAGCGCACTGAAGCGCCGCTTCAACACCGTGGTGCTGCCTGTACCTGCCTCGCAGGACGAGGAGGTGCAGATCGTCACCAAGCGCGTGGCCGAGCAGGGGCGGGCGCTGCAGCTGCCGACCGAGCCGCCCGCGCTGCAAGAGGTGCGCCGCGTGGTGC
The DNA here is from genome assembly GCF_000739375.1 of Comamonas testosteroni TK102. Taxonomy (NCBI): domain Bacteria; kingdom Pseudomonadati; phylum Pseudomonadota; class Betaproteobacteria; order Burkholderiales; family Comamonadaceae; genus Comamonas; species Comamonas testosteroni. The sequence continues at coordinate 2,290,871 of NZ_CP006704.1, forward strand.
AGATCTTCCGCGAGTTGCGCCACGGCCAGACCGAGGACGGCAAGACCGTGCGCGTGAAGTCGCCCAGCTCCACGCTGTCCACGGCGGAGGCCATCTCGGTCATCAACAGCGGCATGGCGCTGGCCGGCCATTTCGGCGATGGCGTGCTGCGCGCGGCCGATGTGGCCTCGGGCCTGCTGGGAGCCGTGATCAAGGACCCGGTGCAGGACACGGTGGTGTGGAAGGAATATCTGGAGACCGTTGTCAAGGAGCGTAGCGACTGGAAGGATCTGTACCGCGCCTGCCGCGAGCAACTGTGAGTTGTGCTGCAGCGAATACAGCTCTTGATACGTCGTTGCATCACCTCGCCTTAGCGTTGCTACTGTCTTCGGTGATGACGCCTCGTCTCAACCGCCCATCTGTGATGGGCTGAGCTGTCTTCACAGCCAGAGACCTTGCTATCCCTTTCTTGAGCCGTCTGACAAGCCCATGGCCACTTCCGCTGATTCTGTTCATTTCTTTGGCATACGCCATCACGGCCCGGGCTGCGCTCGCAGTCTGCTGCAGGCGCTTGAGGCCCTGCAGCCCGATTGCCTGCTGGTGGAAGGCCCGCCCGAGGGGGAGGCGCTGCTGCCCATGCTGCAAAGTGCCGAGCTGCGCCCGCCCGTGGCCATGCTGGTCTATATGCAGGACGAGCCCAGCCAGGCCGCGTTTTATCCGTTTGCCGAGTTTTCACCCGAATGGCAGGCATTGCAGTGGGCCATTCGCCAGGGTGTTGCCACGCGTTTTATCGACCTGCCGCAGACCCATGGCATGGCCATCGAGTTTGCGCGCCGCGAGGCGCTCAAAAAGGCGGCGCAAGAGGCTGAGGATGCCGATGAAGCAGCGCAGCCAGCGGATGCCGAGGACGGAGCAAACGATGCGGGGCAGGAGCCGGATGCGGCACCGGCCGAGGCGCTTGCCGATATGCAGGATGGCGACGGGCATGAGCAGCCTCAAGAGGTCCCGGCAAACGCTGCCTGGCATCTGCACCGCGATCCGCTGGACTGGCTGGCCCATGCCGCAGGCTTTGACGACGGCGAGAGCTGGTGGAACCGTCTGGTCGAGGAGCGCGGCGACAGCGAAGCACTGTTTGAAAGCATTGGCGAGGTGATGGCGGCAGCTCGCGAAGAACTGTCCAAGGACGGCGAACATTGGCGCGGCGAGGAATACATGAAGCGCGAGGCACTGCGCGAAGCCCATATGCGCCAGTGCATCCGCGAGGCGAGCAAGGCTGGCCACCAGCGCATTGCCGTGGTCTGCGGTGCCTGGCATGTGCCGGCCCTCAGGGCCAGCGTGACGGCCAAGGCCGACAGCGCCCTGCTCAAGGGCCTGCCCAAGGCCAAGGTGCTGGCGACCTGGGCCCCCTGGACTTATCGCAACCTGGCCAGCAGCAGCGGCTATGGTGCGGGTGTGACTTCGCCGGGCTGGTACCAGCATCTGTGGCAGTGCTATCAGTCGTCCTCGGACTTGGAGTCAAATCAGCCTCAAACACTTGATGGTAAAGCGCAAGCAGCTATCAAAAACGTGGTTTCTCCGGCCACGCTGCGTACAGCTGGCTGGCTGACGCGCGTGGCCCATCTGCTGCGCGACAAGGACCTGGACTGCTCCAGCGCCCACATCATCGAGGCGACGCGGCTGTCCGAGAGTCTGGCGGCGCTGCGCGGCCAGCCCGTGCCCGGCCTGGACGAAATCAACGAGGCCATCGTCACCGTGATCTGCATGGGCGAGGACGCACCGCTCAGGTTGATCGACGAGGAACTGACCGTCGGTCATGTGCTGGGCCAGGTGCCTGCCGATGTTCCCCAGGTGCCGCTGCAGCGTGATATCGAGCAGCAGCAGAAGTCGCTGCGTCTCAAGCCCGAGGCGGCAAGCAAGCTGCTGGCGCTGGATTTGCGCAAGGACACGGATCTGGCACGCAGCCATTTTCTGCACCGTCTGCGCCTGCTCGGCATTGAATGGGGAGTGCGCGCCACCGATGCCCAGCGCAACCGGGGCACCTTCCGCGAAAGCTGGCAACTGCAGTGGGAGCCTGAGCTGGCGGTGCGCATCATCGAGGCCAGCGTGCATGGCGCGACCGTGGCCCAGGCCACCACGGCCAGGCTGCGCTCCAGCCTGACGCCCGAGACCTCGCTGCCCGAAATCGCGCAGGCCATCGATGATGCACTGCTGGCCGATTTGCCGCAGCTGGTCGAGGCCCTGATCGTCACGCTGGCACAGCGTGCAGCCACCACGGGCGATGTGGCCCAGCTGCTGCAGGCCTTGCCGCCGCTGGCCAATGTCTATCGCTACGGCAGCGTGCGCCAGACCGATACGGCCCTGCTGGCTGGCGTGATCGATTCGCTGGTGCTGCGCGCCGCCATCGGCCTGCCTGTTGCCTGCATGGCCATGGATGAGGATGCTGCGGCCGCCATGAAGACCAAGGTGCTGGCGGCGCACGAGGCACTGCGGCTGCGCACCAGCGACGCAGAGGCGCAGCAGGCGGTGGATGCCTGGCGCCTGGCCCTGCGCAGCCTGGCCATGGGGGATGCCGCAGCGGCACTGCTGCGCGGCATGGCCTGCCGTTTGCTGCTGGACGAGCAGTTGCTGGAAAGCGCTGAAATCGTGCGTCAGTTCAACCGCAATCTTTCGCTGGGCGCGGCGCCCATGGATGTGGCCGCCTGGCTGGACGGTTTCCTGAACCAGCAGGCGCTGGTGCTGCTGCATGACGAGTCCATCTGGGGGGCTGTCGATGCCTGGCTCAGCGGTCTGGGCGAGGTGCAGTTTGCACAGATTCTGCCGCTGGTGCGACGCAGCTTCTCGACCTTCAGCAATCACGAGCGGCAAAGCCTGGGTGACAAGGTCAAGCGAACGCCTGTGGGAGGCGTTGCGGCACCCGATCCTGCCGTAGGTGCTGCGGACGATGCTGCGCCCTGGGATGAGTCGCGTGCCCTGCTGGCCTTGCCCATGCTCAATGAGTTGCTGGGCTTGAATCTGCCTCAGGCGCTGATGGGACAAGCCCAAACAGCTACCGATTTTGATGCGGCCGCGGCCAAGGTGTGACGATGAAGCAAACAGCAAATTTGGCGACCGAGCCGCAACAGGAGTCCGAAGAGCTGCAGCCCACTACGCGGCTGCAGCGCTGGCGCATGGTGCTGGGTAGCCCCGCTGATGCCAGTTGCGGCGGTGTGACGGGCCGCTTGCAGGAGATGGACCAGGCGCTGGCCGCCTTGTATGAGGAAGACAGCAAGCTGGCATCGCGCAAGGGCGGACGCGGCAACTCCTCGCCCTCGGTATCGCGCTGGCTGGGGGATATCCGCAAATACTTTCCGAGCCAGGTCGTGCAGGTCATGCAGCGCGATGCCATGGAGCGCCTGAATCTGCGCGAGCTGCTGCTGCAGCCCGAGATGCTGGAGAACGTGCAGCCCGATGTGCATCTGGTGGCGGACCTTATTTCGCTGGGCTCGGTGATTCCGCAGAACACCAAGGCCACGGCGCGGCTGGTGGTGCGCAAGGTGGTGGACGAGCTGATGAAAAAGCTCGAGGAGCCCATGCGCAGTGCCGTGGCCGGGGCGCTGGATCGCAGCCAGCGCAACCGACGCCCGCGCCATGCCGAGATCGATTGGAATCGCACCATACGCGCCAACCTGCGCCATTGGCAGCCCGAATACAAGACCATTGTTCCGGAGACGCTGATTGGCTATGGGCGCAAGGCGCGCCGCCCGCAGCGCGAGGTGATCCTGTGCATTGACCAGAGTGGCTCCATGGCCAACTCGGTGGTCTATTCCAGCATCTTTGGTGCGGTGATGGCCAGTCTGCCGGCGGTGGCCACCAAGCTGGTGGTGTTTGATACGGCCGTGGTCGACCTGACGGAAAAACTCGACGATCCTGTCGATGTGCTGTTTGGTGTGCAACTGGGCGGTGGCACAGATATCAATGGTGCGGTCGGCTATTGTCAGGGGCTGATCAGCGAGCCGCGCAACAGCATTCTGGTGCTGATCTCCGACCTCTACGAAGGCGGTGTGGAGTCGGGCCTGCTGCGCCGCGCCAACGAGCTGGTGGAAGCAGGCGTGCAGTTCATCACGCTGCTGGCGCTCAGCGACGAGGGAGCTCCGGCCTATGACGCGGAACTGGCGGCCAAGCTGGCGGCATTGGGCGTGCCCTCGTTTGCCTGTACCCCCGATGCCTTTCCGCAGCTCATGGCAGCGGCCATCCGCCGCGACGATGTGGCCGCCTGGGCGGCGACGCAGGGCTTCAAGACCAGCAAATAGGAAGACTGCCGGAAGAAGACTGCTTGTTGGGGCTCATTCCGGCAGAACGACGCCGAGCTTGGCCAGCCTGGCGGCCATCACATCACGGCGGCGCGCGGCCTTGGCAGCGGTTTCGCTGACCGTTGCAATGGTTTTGGGGCCTTTGCCTGCAGCGGCCTTGACCAGTTCCGCCTTCTTGGCGGCCTCTGCGGCAAGTTTGCGGTAGCTGGCAATCAGTTCGGCATGGGCGATGGATTGAGTCACAGGGTTTCCGTTCGATAAGGGCGCTCATTGTCGCTGCAAAGCCAGGGCCGTGGCGAACGCGCAGCTGATTGGCAATTTCCTGTCGCAATCTTGGCACGGTTTGCAGGCATGATGGCGATTTTGCAAACACCGGGAGAAACGATGGCAGGTGCCGGCCTTTTGATGTTGCTAGACGATATTGCTAGCTTGCTCGACGACGTGGCCTTGATGACCAAGACTGCGGCAGGCAAGAGCACGGCAATTCTGGACGATGTGGCTACCCAGACCAAGGTGGCGGTGCAGAAGACGGCCGGCGTGCTGGGCGACGATCTGGCACTCAATGCCGAGCAGGTCACGGGAGTGAAGGCCAACCGGGAGCTGCCCGTGGTCTGGGCTGTGGCCAAGGGCTCGCTGCTGAACAAGGCCATCTTGGTGCCCGCGGCGTTGTTGATCAGCGCCTTTGTGCCCTGGTTGATTACGCCCTTGCTGATGGTGGGGGGGCGTTTCTCTGCTTTGAAGGCGTGGAGAAGATCCTGGAGCTGTTTCACAAGCATCAAAAGCATGATGTGCATGATGCCGTCGTCGATGCCGAGGAGGCCGTTCACAAGGGTGTGGCGCCCTCATCGGTGCGTGCCGCACGTGAAAAGCAGATGGACCCGATGGAGTATGAAAAGCAGAAGGTCAAGGGCGCCGTGCGCACGGACTTCATTCTGTCGGCCGAAATCATGGCGATTGCGCTGGGCACCGTGGCGACCAAGCCCATCTGGGAGCAGGCGGCGGTGCTGATCGCCGTGGCTCTTGGCATCACCGTGTTCGTCTACGGACTGGTGGCCGGCATTGTGCGCATGGACGATGTGGGCGGCTGGCTGATGGACAGGAGCGGCAGCGTCGCCAAGGCAGCAGGCCGTGGTCTGATCGCCTTCACCCCCTGGCTGATGCGCGGGCTGTCGATTGTCGGCACTGCGGCCATGTTCCTCGTTGGCGGCAGCCTGCTGGTGCATGGCATCACGCCCGTCGAGCACTGGATACAGCAGGTGATTGCACCCATGGGCGGCGTGGCGGCAGCGCTGGGGCCGTTGCTGATACATGTGGTGGTGGGCGCCGCCATAGGCAGTGCCGTAGTCATCTGCGTGACGCTCTGGCACAAGCTGCGTCCGGCCAGGGCCGCACATTGATAACTCCAGGGTGCAGCTAGCACTGCGGGCGGCGCGGGGCTTTGCGCTGAATCAGGATATGGGGCTGGCGTGGCCGAAGGGCAACGCCGGCCTTTTTCTTTGGCATCTTGGTGTGCGGGTTGATGTGGGACAAAGCCGCAAACGAGTGGCTTTGTTTCAATCACTATCAAGGAAGGCAAACAAGCTTTCTGCCATCTCTTCAAGGAAAAGCCCATGAAAAAGACTCTGATCGCAATCGCCGCCGTTGCCAGCGCCCTGACTGCCGGTGCCGCTTTTGCACAATCCTCGTTTGACGGCACAAGCCCCTGGATGGTGCGTGCGCGTGCCGTGCATCTGGACAGCGACAACGGTGGCGCTGCTGGTGACGCAGGCGTCAGCATTAACAACAAGTGGATGCCCGAGCTGGATGTGTCTTACTTCTTCACGCCCAATATCGCTGCCGAGCTGATTCTGACCTTCCCCCAAAAGCATGATGTGCGCCTGAATGGCGACAAGATCGGCACGCTCAAGCATCTGCCTCCCACCTTGCTGGCGCAGTACCACTTCACCAACTTCGGCGCCTTCAAGCCTTATGTGGGTGCAGGCGTGAACTACACACGCTTCTCGAACGTGAGCATTCTCGACGGTGCCGTGACCGTGAAGAAGAACAGCTTCGGCGGTGCGCTGCAGATCGGCTTCGACTATGCGCTGGACAAGAACTGGTCGCTGAACTTTGACGTCAAGAAGGTCTATCTGGGCACCAAGGTGACCGGTGCAGGCGTGTTCCAGGACACCAAGTTCAAGGTTGACCCATGGCTGGTGGGCGTGGGCGTGGGCTATCGCTTCTGATAGCTTCACGGCAAAGAGTGTTCTCGTCGGTGGCCTTCTTCCCGCAGGCGAGGCACGCACCACAGGCTCTGTGGTGCAACGGGGTCAATGGGCCGGCATGGCCCGGAGGCTCCGGAGGCTAGGGTGTATGTTTGATCGGTATTCCGCCAGTGCGGGATACCGATTTTTTTTGGTGAGTTCCAGGATCAGTATTGGCTTTGTCAGCATTGCTGCATGCACATGCAGTAAAAGTATCGCTGGCTTCAGTCCTACTTGCGCCTGTTGTCGACAGCGCTAGGCTTTAGGACCCAAAGCAGTCTTGGCAGTGATGGCGCGGGCAATGGCTGTATCGCGCGATCGGCTCATCAGGAGAATCAGCATGCGCGCGATACCGGACAGGCAGGCAGCATCCATCGAGTCTTTGTCTCGCGCAGGGCGCATTCCATTGCCTCTGGCCTCCATGCTCAAGGCTGCAGAGCCTTGCACAGCCCCGCAGATGCCACTGTGTGAAGAGCTGGCACAAGGGCTGATGCAGCGGCAGGCACAGATTTCCCCCAAATTCCTGTATGACGCGCGCGGCTGCGCCCTGTTCGAGCAGATAACCGAGCTACCCGAGTACTACCCCACAAGAACCGAGGCTGCCATCATGGCCCGGTACGACCTGCAGATCGCCCAGGCCATGGCAGGCTGCCAGGTGCTGATAGAGCTGGGCGCGGGCAATTGCGAAAAGGTGCGACGCCTGTGCCGCAGCGTGGGGCCGCAGCAATTTCTGGGGGTGGATATTGCGGTCGAGTTCCTGCAGGCCGCGGTGGCCAGACTGGAGCAGGACTTTCCTCGACTGAGGGCGAGTGCGGTTGCGGCGGATTTCACGGGGGGCTGGCATTTGCCGCCGGGCGTGCCGAAGGCGCGGCGTGAGCTGTTCTATCCGGGCTCCTCGATCGGCAACTTCGATACCCAGCAGGCGCTGCATATGCTGCGCCACATGCATTCGCTGGTTGCGGGCGACGGCGGGCTGCTGATCGGTATCGACCTACCCAAACCGGTTCCGGTCTTGCTGGCTGCCTACGATGATGAACAGGGCGTTACCGCCGAGTTCAACCTGAATGTGCTCAATCATGCAAACCGTCTGCTGGGCAGTGATTTCAATCTTCGGGACTGGGCGCACGAGGCGCGCTTCGACAGCCGGAACTCTCGCATAGAGATGCATTTGCGCGCGCGCCGTCCCGTCATGGTGTGCTGGCCCCAGGGCCTGCGCCACTTTGCCCAGGGCGAGACCATCCACACGGAGAGCAGCTACAAATACCCTCTGTCTGATTTTCTCTCCATGCTGGCGCATGCGGGCTTCTCCGCTCCCCAGGTCTGGACCGATGAGCAGCAATGGTTTGCCGTCATCCATGCACATGCCTGAAGCCATGGTTCAGCCCCTTTCCGTCTCGTCCGAGGCATGGGACTGGATGGTGCTGGCGCTGCAGTTCGAACGGGTGAGAGCCTGTACGCAAAAGCTGGCAGCGCCACTGTCCGCCGAAGATGCCTGTGTGCAATCCATGCCCGATGCCAGTCCTGCCAAATGGCATCTGGCCCATACCAGCTGGTTTTTTGAAACCTTTGTACTGGCTGTGCATCAGCGGGGGCATCAGGTTTTCGATGCCAGCTATCGCATGCTGTTCAACTCCTACTACCAGCAGGTGGGGGCACGGCATCCGCGAGCCCAGCGGGGCTTGTTGACCAGGCCATCCCTGGCACAGATCATGACTTATCGCGCCGTGGTGGATGAGCAGATGCTGGCGCTGATGGCGGGCATGAAAGAGAGAAAGCCGACGACGCAGCAGGCGGTGGCCCAGCTCATCACATTGGGTCTGCAGCACGAGCAGCAGCATCAGGAGTTGCTGCTCACCGACATCAAGCATTTGCTTTCCTGCCACCCGCTTTGGCCTGCTTATGCAGCGGACTCGCTGGCCGAGACGGACTCCGGGCCGGCCCATGCAGACCTCACATGGCGGCCGGTGGAGGCCGGCATCTACCGCATAGGCCACGGCGGTGGCGATTTCGCCTTTGACAATGAGATGCCCATGCACAGTGTCTATGTGCAGGCCGCACAGATTGCATCGAGGCCGGTAAACAATGGCGAGTTTCTGCGCTTTGTGCTGGATGGCGGCTACCGCCAGCCGCAATGGTGGCTGGCCGAGGGCTGGGACTGGTGCCAGGCCCAGCAACTGAGCCACCCCTGCTACTGGAGGGGTGCCGAAGGCCATGCAGGTGACGGGGGCTGGCAGGAGTTCAGCCTCTATGGTGTGAGGGCTCTGCACGCGCTGCGGCCTGTCTGTCATATCTCCTATTTCGAGGCTGATGCCTATGCACGCTGGGCTGGTGCACGCCTGCCGACGGAGATGGAGTGGGAGGTGGCCATGGGCCTGCATGACTGGCCTGCGTCCCGGTCCAGCCTGCATCCCGAGGCGGCGGCCGGCTGTCAGGGTGCGGCAATCGGCCAGGTCTGGGAGTGGACGCATTCGTCCTATGCCGCCTACCCGGGCTTTCGCGTGGCCGAGGGGGCTGTGGGTGAGTACAACGGCAAGTTCATGGTCAACCAGTACGTGCTGCGCGGCGGCTCCTGCCTCACGCCTGCCGGCCATGCGCGGCTGACCTATCGCAATTTCTTTCCTGCAACGGCTCGCTGGCAGATGACGGGACTGCGCCTGGCGCGCGATGTGTGAAGTCGCGCGCCAGAGTGGGAAGCTGCTTCAGACCTGTTCGAGTGCCTGGTTCAGGTCGGCCAGCAGGTCGTCAATATGCTCGATGCCCACGGACAGGCGCACCATGCCTTCGGTGACGCCGGCCTTGGCCAGCTCGTCGGCGTCGAGCTGGCGATGCGTGGTGGAGGCGGGGTGGGTGGCCAGCGACTTGGCATCGCCGATATTGACCAGGCGCGTGAACAGCTGCAGCGCATCCAGGAAACGCGCTCCTGCAGCACGGCCTTCGCTGCCCTTGAGGCTGAAGGAGAGAATGCCGGAGGCGCGGCCGCCAGACTGCTTTTGCACGATGGCGTGGTCGGGGTGGTCCTTGAGTCCGGCATAGCGCACCCATTCCACTTTGGGGTGTTGCTGCAGGGTTTCGGCAATCTTCTGCGTGTTTTCGCAGATGCGGTCCATCCGCAGGGCCAGGGTTTCAATGCCTTGCAGGATCTGGAAGGCGTTCTGCGGCGAGATGGCGGCGCCCATATTGCGCAGCGGAACGACGCGGGCGCGGCCGATGAAGGCGGCGGGGCCAAGCGCTTCGGTGTAGACCACGCCGTGATAGCTGACGTCGGGCTCGTTCAGGCGCTTGAAGCGCGCCTTGTGCTCGGCCCAGGGGAACTTGCCGCTGTCCACGATCGCCCCGCCCACGCTGGTGCCGTGGCCGCCCAGGTACTTGGTCAGCGAATGCACCACGATGTCTGCGCCATGTTCGAACGGCCGCAGCAGATAGGGAGAGGGCACGGTGTTGTCGACAATCAGTGGTACGCCATGTTGGTGTGCCACATCGGCCAGAGCACGGATATCGGTCACATTGCCAAGCGGGTTGCCTATAGATTCGATGAATACCGCCTTGGTCCTGGCGTCGATCAGCTTTCCGAAGCTGGCCGGATCGCGTGCATCGGCAAAACGCACCTCGATGCCCTGCTGCGGAAAGGTGTGGGCAAACAGGTTGTAGGTGCCGCCATAGAGTGTGCTGGCCGACACGATGTTGTCACCCGCTTCGGCCAGAGTCTGGATCGCGGCGGTGATGGCCGCCATGCCCGAGGCCAGGGCCAGTGCGGCAATGCCGCCTTCGAGTGCCGCGACGCGCTTTTCCAGCACGTCGGTGGTGGGGTTCATGATGCGTGTGTAGATATTGCCAGGGACCTTCAGATCAAACAGGTCGGCACCATGCTGGGCACTGTCAAACGCATAGGCTACTGTCTGGTAGATGGGTACGGCCACAGCCTTGGTGGTGGGATCGGGGGAATAGCCGGCATGTACGGCCAGTGTCTCTAAGCGCATATATGTGTCTCTTTGGCAAGTTATTCGAAGGCCGCAGCGCGGGCTTTGGCATCATTGATTATGGGCAGGTCGTCGACGCAGGAGAACGACCTAATGGCTATGTGCTTATGCCGCAGTGAAAGCCGGGGATACTTCTCGCCGGAGAATGGATGACGTTGAATTCACAGTTTCCTGCGCGGAGAACCTCAATTGGGCCAGCCTGCAGATTTGTACTTTGCCTTGATCGCACCGGCTTGCGTGATGCTGTTCGGGCTTGCCTTGCTGGCGTGCTGGTATGTGCAGCGCCGACAGCCGCGTGCCATGTTTCTGCTCTGGCTGGTGGGCGGCTATGTGCTGCTCGCGACGGCTCTGGCTGCGCAAAGCCTGATGAGCAATGCGCAGCTGAGCCAGTTTGCCATGGCCACGGCATGTCTGTATCTGCTCGGAACTTGGTCGCTGGCGCAAGGGGTTTCCCTCAGGCAGGGGTCTGCAGGGGCGAGTGTGCCCGGCGGAATTCTGATCGCTGTCGTCGCCCTGTCCGTGCTGTTCTACTTTTCCCGGATCGAGAATAACTTGTGGGTCCGCGTGCAGTGTCTGGCGATGGCGATGGCGCTGCAGCTGACCCTGGCCATACCGGCCTTTCTCAGGGCCGGCTCCTCAAAGGACTGGCTGGAGCGCGGAGTGCGCTGGGCCTATGGGCTCAATGTCTGCAATGCCTTGTTCCGGCCTGCGGCCGTCAGTCTGTTGCCTGTGTACGAAGTGCAGGAACTGACCCGGTCCGGATACTGGCTGCTCACCCAGGCCATAGCGCTTCTGTTTGCAATGTGGTTTGCTGTAGGACTGCTGGCCTGTTCGGTCAGGGATGTGATGACGACATTGCGCGAAGAGCGTAACCGGGACTCTTTGACGCGCCTGCTCAATCGTCGTGCTTTCATGGAGGCCGCAGAGTCGCGCTTGGCCGATCAGCGGCTGGTGCCCTGGGCCGTGGTCGCTGTGGACATCGATCATTTCAAGTACATCAACGACAACTGGGGCCATGCAGCTGGCGATCAGGTGCTGCAGCAACTGGCACAGCTGCTGACTCAGCAGGTCAGAGACTGTGATCTTGTTGCCCGCTTTGGCGGAGAGGAGTTCGTCTTGTTGCTATCGCGAGTGAAGCTGTTCGAAGCGCAAGCCATCGTGGAGCGTGTGCGTGAGCGCTTGCAAAGCCATGAGTTCGGAGCTTTGCCTGCGAAACTGAGGGTGACAGCCAGTTTTGGCATTGCTGCACTCAGTTCCGCGCAGGATTTCGAGCAGGCACTGGCCCAGGCCGATGCGCTGCTCTACCAGGCCAAGAAGGCGGGGCGGGATTGCGTCATGAGCTCTGCGCAAGACGAGAGCCAGCTGCAATGGAGAATGATTGCCTGAGTCCCGTCATCAGGCCCAGATCCCATGGCGCCTTGCCTTCAGGATTCAGCTCGCGATCGGAGGCCCGATACTTCAGGACCTCGGACTTCTGGGGGCGCGCCGTGGAAGGACGGGAAGGGCGCTTTCCCAGGCGGGCAGGTGCGCATAGATCACGGCCGGGGCATGGGCGTCATTGGCGGCGTAGCGCCGCTGGGCTGAACTGAGTTCTGCGGCGGCCCAGTTGGAGGTGGTGGTGCGCTTGGATTTGCGAAAGCTCTGCTGGAGTACCAGCGCTGCGGCGGCACGCACACCCACCGATGGGCCGTATCCGAGCCGCTTGAATCGGCTGTCCAGGTCCTGAATATTGATCAGCGGCGCTCCCAGCCTGCGGGGCAGGGAGTGTTTATCGTTATCGAGCCCGAAGCCGACCTTGCAGATATGTTCTGCAGCCAGCACCATGCGCGACACTTCCAGAGCCATGGGCCTGTGCAGCTGCAGCAGCCAGACCTGGCTGGCCGTGGCGAGCTGCACCAGATGAGGGCCGTTGTCCTGCTGGCCGATATTGAAGATCGGTTTGCTTTCCGTGTCAAAGCCGAGCACCGGCTCTGCATTCATGGCCTGGAAGGCGGCTTCAAATTCGGCTTCGGACTGCGGAAGGTGGATTGCATGTTCGGGCAATTCCAGAAATGGAGGGAGCAGGGCACTTTCGTCCTTGCTGGGAGCTATCAATCGTGGCATGCGGGTGATTACACAACAGCTTGGCTTGTCCCCAGATCATGTGGGCCGGTCTGTGGGTAATTCCGGGGAAATGTCTGCAAAGCCTTGCTCACAAAGGTTTTGCATGTGTTGCTTAAATAAAAGGCAGTGTCAGCGGCGTGAAAAAGCTGGAGTGCGCTTTTCCAGAAAGGCGCTCACGCCCTCACTGCTGTTGGCATGGCTGGCGCAGTCGATGATGGCCAGGCGTTCGGCCTCAAGGTGGGCGGCCAGATCATGGCTGTGGGCGCTGTCGCAGAGCCTTTTGATATGGGCCAGGGAAGGGGTGGCGCCTGCAGCCAGCTCTTCGGCCAGTTGAAGGGCCTGGGCAGCCAGAGCATCCGGCTCATGCAGCTCGTCAAAGATGCCCATGCGCAAGCAGTCCTGGGCAGAGGCAGGACGGTTGCTCATCAGCAGGTACTTGGCCTTGGCCGCACCGGCCCTGCGGCTGAGGTAATAGGAGGAGCCCAGATCCGGGCTCAACCCTATGGCCGAGTAACCACCGCGCAGGAACACCTTGGTGGAAGCCAGCACGATGTCAGCACACAGACCCAGCCCAATGCCGCCACCGCCAAGCGCACCCTGAATGGCGCTGATGACCGGCACGGGCATGGTGACCAGTGCGTGCATGGTGGGGTTGAGCAGGGCCAGGATTTCCGTGATCTGGCGGGGCAGGTGATTGCGGTTTTGCACGAACTCACGGATATCCCCACCCACGCAAAATTGCTTGCCTGCAGCAGAGATCAACACAGCGCCAATATCTGCCTTGCAAGCCTGTTGCACCACAGCGGCCAGGGCATGGGCCATGGGGGTGCTGATGACATTGCCCTGGTCGGGCTGGTTCAGCACGATATGGCCGACGCCATTGCGCTGCTCCCATAGAACGAGTTCGGACATCAGGCGACCTTTCTTTCCTGGTTGGCCCAGAAGGGGGCGCGTAGTGTGGTCTTCAAGATCTTGCCCGCGCCAGATAGCGGCATGGCGTCGATGAAGGAAACCTCACGCGGGCATTTGTAGTGGGCAATGCGATTCTTGCAGAACTGGATTAGCTCATCGGCCTCGAGCATGGTACCGGTTTTGCGCACGATGAAGACATGCACCAGCTCGCCCCATTGCTCGCTGGGCACGCCAATGACGGCGCAGGATGCGACGTCTGGATGGGTGGTGATGACGCTTTCCACTTCCACGCTGTAGACGTTCTCGCCGCCAGTCACGATCATGTCTTTGAGGCGATCGACGATGAAGACATAGCCCTCGTCATCCATGCGACCGCCATCGCCCGTGTGCATCCAGCCGTTGCGAATGGCTGCGGCAGTCTCGGCAGGCTTGTTCCAGTAGCCCAGCATGACGCCGGGGCCGCGAACAACCACTTCTCCCACCTCGCCCCGTGCCACTTCCTGCCCGTCGGGGTCCACGATACGGACTTCGGTGCAGACCGTGGCGCGCCCGGCGCTGCGATGGCGGCCTTGGGCCCATCCCCCCTGTCTGTGCATTTCGGGGCTCAGAACCGTGGCTACCGGGGCCAGCTCCGTCATGCCATAGGCCTGGGTGAAGCCGACGCTGGGAATGGTCTTCATGGCCCGATCCAGCAGACCTTCGGAAATGGGCGACGCCCCATACAACATGTTCTGCAGCGAACTCAGGTCATATTGATGGACATCCGGGTGGTCCACCAACATCTGAATCATGGTGGGTACCAGCAGCAGGTCGGTGACCGATTCTGTGGAAATGGCCTGAAGAACGGCAACAGGATCAAAGCGCGGCACCATGACATGGCAGCCACCAGCGGCCAGCAGCGCATTCATGAAGGCACCGTCTGCCAGATGAAACATGGGCGCAGCATGCAGCCCGACGCTGCTGCGACGTGCCGTGTTCTCGCAGACGCCGGAGATGGCGTTTGTGTAGAGATTGCGATGGCAGAGCATCACGCCCTTGGGCGTGCCGGTGGTGCCACCGGTATAGAACACACCGGCCAGATCCTCTCCGCCACGCAAGGCGTCTTCCACCGGCTCGGTATTGGCAATCAGTGCCTCATAGGAAAGCATGCCTTCGGGAGCCGGGCCGTCACCGATGTGGATCAGAGTCTGCAGAGCTTGTGCGCTCTTCCGGATTTCAGGAATCAGGGGCAGAAAGCTGTCATCCACCAGCAGGACATGGGTGTCGCAGTCGTCCAGTGAATAGGCGATCTCTGCAGCACTCCATCGGATATTGATGGGGTTGACGGCAGCGCCCGCCCAGTAGGTGGCAAGGTAGTACTCCAGATACCAGTCGGAGTTCAGGCCGAGGATGGCCACGCGGTCGCCCGCTTGCACACCCAGTGCGCGCAAGGCGCCAGCAAAGCGGGCCACACGGTCGCCCAACTGCACAAAACTGCGTCTGCGACCGTTGTAGATCGTGGCAGTGGCGTGGGGCTGCTGTTGTATGGAGCGGCGCAGATTTTGCGTGAGATACATGACAGGCCTTCCAAGGTCAGTGTGTTGGAGAAAGAGCGGGTCTTGAGCCCCGCTTATGAAAACAGGCGTCTGGCGATCAGGTCCTTCATGATTTCGTTGGCGCCGCCGTAGATCTTCTGGATGCGTGCATCGGCATACATCCGGCCAATCGGGTACTCCTCCATATAGCCATAGCCGCCAAAGAGCTGCAGGCACTCATCCATCACCTTGCACTGCTGCTCGCTGCACCACCACTTGGCCATATAGGCGGCCTCGTTATCCAGCGTGCCATCCAGCAGACGCTGAATACAGTCGTTGACAAAGCTGCGAACCACATGGGCGGTGGTTGCACATTCAGCCAGCTTGAATCGTGTGTTCTGGAAGTCGGCAATCGTCTGGCCGAATGCCTTGCGTTGCTGGGTGTAGTCCACGGTCAGTGCGACGGCCATCTCGATAGCTGCAGCGGCACTGACCCCTAGTAGCATGCGTTCATAGGGCAGTTGGCTCATCAGCTGCTTGAAGCCCTGGCCCTCGATGCCGCCCAGCAAGTGGCTGGCGGGTATGTTCAGGTCTTCAAAGAACAGCTCGGCGGTGTCCGAAATATGCTGGCCGATCTTGCCAAGCCTGCGGCCCACGCGAAAGCCGGGCAGGTTTTCCGTCTCCAGCACCACCAGCGATACGCCTGCGCTGCCAGCTTCTCCGGTGCGTACCGCCACCACCAGCAAATTTGCGGTGCAGCCATTGGTGATGAAGGTCTTGGAGCCATTGATGACGTAGTGGTCACCATCGCGCTGGGCGCGTGTGCGCATGGCCTTGAGGTCGGAGCCCACGCTGGGCTCGGTCATCGCAATGCCGGCCAGCAACTCGCCGCTGCACAGCTTGGGCAGCCAGCGCTGCTTCTGCTCGGGCGTGCCATAGGTGTCTAGGTAATGGGCAGTGATGGTGTGCACGCTGGTGATGGCGTGAATCTCGGCCTTGGTCAGCTCCTCCTGCACCACTAGCTGATAGGCCAGGTTGCCACCGCCGCCGCCCCATTGTTCGTCCATCTCGGGCAGCAGAAAGCCATGTGCGCCAAAGCCGCGCCAGGTCTCGCGTGGCACATAGCCCTGGGCGCGCCAGTTGGGTACATGCGGGCTGAGTTCGCGCTCGATATAGCGGCGCACCTGCTCCCGGAAGGCGTCGATCTCGGCATCCATCCAGTCATGTTGAAATGGTTTGGGCAGCAGCATGTTCAGACCCCTGTCAGGCCGCCGGTACACATCAAGGTCTGGCCGCTGATGTAGTCCGACTCGGGTTGGCAAAAGAGGTAGACCGCACCCGCCGCTTCGTCGGGCGTGCCGGCGCGACCCAGGGGAATCGTCTGCTCCATGGCGGTCATCAGGCCGGGGTTCACGCCTACCTTGATATCGCGGCCTTCGATGTGGGCCGTCTCGCCATTGGCGGCGGAGTTGGTCAGCCGGGTCTTGATCAGGCCAAAGGCCACGCAGTTCACATTGACGTTCAGCCGTCCCCACTCCTTGGCCAGGGTCATGGTCAGGCCGGTGATGCCGGCCTTGGCTGTGGAGTAGTTGCTTTGCCCCGCATTGCCGAACAGGCCGGCCACGGAGGAGATATTGACCACCTTGCGCATCGTGCGGCGACCGGCTTCCATCTCGGCTTTGGACAGGGCCTTGATCACGGGCTGGGCAGCACGCAGTATGCGAAACGGGGCTGTCAGGTGGCAGTCCAAAATGGCATACCACTGTTCGTCCGTCATCTTCTGGATCACGTTGTCCCAGGTGTAGCCGGCGTTGTTGATGATGATGTCCAGGCCCTTGAACTCCTGGACTGCGGTGCCCACAAAGCGCTCGGCAAAGTCGGTGTGGGTGACATTGCCCACACAGGCCACAGCTTCGCCACCCATTTCCCGGATCAGGGCAATCGTTTCATCGGCAGGCTCCTGATCCAGGTCGTTGATGACCAGACGCGCCCCTTCACTGGCCAGCTTCATTGCGATGCTGCGGCCAATACCACGGCCCGATCCTGAGACCAGGGCAACTTTGCCTTCGAGTTTTCTTGTCATTGCGGCTTCCTTTGCAAATTCAGGGCAGGCTGATCCAGGCATCGCCTGCGACCTTGGTCTGATCATGCTGGTTGGTGCTCTGTACTTCGATGCGAACGCTGCGGTCGGCATCACGCTTCTCGGCAATGCGGCCGCTGCATGAGATGGCATTGGCCAGATGGGTGATGCCCATAAAGCGGACATCAAAGCGGCGAAGCCGCGACTGCGGAGCCCAGTCGGTCAGCAAGCGGCCCAGCCAGGCCATGCTCAGCATGCCGTGGGCAAACACATCGGGCATACCGGTCTTGCGTGCAAAGTCGGTGTCGATATGAATGGGGTTGTGGTCACCCGACGCTCCGGCAAACAGTGCGAGGGTGGTGCGGTCAATGGCGGGCAACTGAAGCGTGGGCAGGGCATCGCCCACCTGCACGCTGTCATAGCGGGGTGTGTTCATTGGCCGGCCTTTCCTAGTTGCGCACAACGATGACGGAGCGCATCTCGGCCACCAGATCGTTGTTCTGGTTGGTGGCTCGCGAGGTTTTCACAACGAATTCCAGAGCTCCGTTCTTTTTGACATAGATATCGTCGACCCTGGAGCGCACGGTGATGCTGTCGCCCGCGCAGGCCGTCTGGTGGTAGCAAAAGCTTTGCTCGCCGTGCAGGATCTTGGCGATCGGAATCTCCAGTGTCTGCAAAAGCAGATCCGAAGCCCTGCTGTCCATTTCAGCCGCAAACAGAAACGTGGGCGGTGCGGGCAGGTCGGCATAGCCGGCTGCACGAGCGGCCTCCACATCGGTGTAGATAGCGCTGGTCTCGCCAATGGACTTGGCGAAAAAGCGCAGACGGCTGCGCTCCAGGCTCAGCTCGGACGGTGGCGACTCGTAGCCAATCCATTTCTTGTCTATCATGGGTTGCTCCTCAGACGCGCTCATACAGAGTGACCACGCAGGCACCGCCCAGTCCCAGGTTGTGCTGCAGGGCCAGGCGTGCGTTCTCGACCTGGCGCTGCTCGGCGCGGCCACGCAACTGCTGTACAAGTTCTGTGCACTGGGCAAGACCTGTGGCACCCAGAGGGTGTCCCTTGGACAGCAGGCCACCCGAAGGGTTGGTGACGAACTTGCCGCCATAGGTGTTGTCGCCATCAAGCACAAACTTCTCTGCCCCGCCGACGGGGCACAGCCCCAGCGCCTCGTAGGTCAGCAGCTCGTTGTGGGCAAAGCAGTCGTGCAGTTCGACCACATCCAGGTCGGAAGGGCTGATGCCAGCCTGCTTGTAGACTTGCTGCGCCGCGTTGCGGGCCATGCTGAAGCCGACCACTTCACGCATATCGTGTGCATCAAAAGTCTCGGGGCCATCGGTGGTCATGGCCTGGGCGAGAATGCGCACGCTATGGTCCAGACCATGCCTGCGAGCATAGGTTTCAGACACCACCAAAGCAGCCGCTGCGCCGCAGGTGGGCGGGCAGGCCATGAGCCGGGTCATCACGCCCGGCCACATCACGGGAGAGGCCATGACCTCCTCCTCTGACACCTCGGTGCGAAACAGCGCCAGGGGGTTGCGCGCCGCATGGCGGCTGGCCTTGGCGCGAATCTTGGCAAAGGTGGACAGCTTGGTGCCGTACTGATCCATATGGGCTTTGCCTGCGCCGCCGAAGTAGCGCAGTGCCAGTGGCACGCCGTTGTCGCCCACCAGCGCGTCGGTTTCTGCTTCAAACCGGTCAAAGGGGTTGGGACGGTCGGTGTAGACAGAGCCCAGAGCGCCGGGGTTCATCTGCTCGAAACCCAGAGCCAGCACGCAGTCCGCCGCACCGCTGGCCACGGCTTGACGGGCCAGATACAGGGCGGTGGAGCCTGTGGAGCAGTTGTTGTTGACGTTGATGATGGGAATGCCCGTCATGCCCACCTCATACAACGCACGCTGACCGGCTGTGGAGTCGCCGTAGACATAGCCCACATAGGCTTGCTGCACTGCGTCATACGGCACGCCGGCATCGGCCAGCGCCAGGCCTGCAGCGGTGGAGCCCATCTGGAAGTAGGACTCGCTCTTTCCGGGTTTGGCGAAGGGAATCATGCCAACGCCAGCAACAAATACATCACTACTCATGGAAGACTCCTCGAAACAGGTGGCAAGCAAGTGGACTGTGTGCAGTAGGGTTGTGAGTTGCATCGTAGAAATTACCGATGCGTAAACCCATTGCGGAGTGCATCGTTCATATGTCAGAAGACCTCAATCTGCGCTGTTCATGCCCGCCGCTTCCAACATTCCTTTCACCATCTCCATGGCCTTGGTTCGGGGTATTACCAATGGCGTGCGTCGACGTGGTCAGGACTATGAGCAGTTGCTGCTGCGCGCAGGTATCGCTCCCATGCTGCTGGACGAAGAAGGCGCGCGTGTCACCACCGATCAATACGTGGCGCTGATGTGGCGGGTGGTGGAGACTCTGGGCGATGAGGCCATGTGCCAGTTCTCGCGCCCGCTCAGGCGGGGCAGCCTGGAGTTGATTGCGCGCTATGCGCTGGTCGGGCGCGACATGGAGGATGCGCTGCAGCGCATGTGCCAAGTACATGCTCTGCTGCAGGACGATGTGCAGGTGCAACTGGTGCGCGATGGTGCGCTGGCCGGCATTGTGCTGCGGCCTGTCACGTCAACGCCGCTGCCCAATTTTCTGTATGAATTCTCTCTGCGTGTGCTGTGGCGGCTGACGGCCTGGCTGATGGGCGGAACACTCAGGGTGCAGCGTTTCGACTTTGCCTTCGAACGGCCTGATTACGCCAATGACTATGGCGACACTTTTCCGGCATCGCTGCACTTCGGCTTGCCGGCTTCGGCTTTCTGGTTTGATGCGCGCAAGCTGGCGCGTGTGTGCAGCCGTGACGAGCAGACGCTGCAGAGCTTTGTGGCCAGCTGGCCGGCGGCAGCCATCATGCCCCCGCGTGTGAGCGAGGGCATTGATGCCCTGGTTCAGGCCCATCTGCTTCAGTCGCGCCCGCAGTGGGCAAGCCTGGAATCTGCGGCCCGTGAGATGCACATGTCTGCACCCACCTTGCAGCGCAAGCTGGCGGCGGCGGGTACCTCGTTTCAGGCCATCAAGGACGAGCTGCGTAGGGACATTGCAGTCTCGCGCCTGGGCACCAGCCGAGTCAGTTTTGCCGAGCTGGCTTCGGATCTGGGCTTTGCGGATGCGGCCGCGTTCCAGCGCGCCTTCAAAGGCTGGACCGGGAGCCCGCCGGGTCTTTACCGGGTCAGAGCGGCCTAGAGATCGGTCTTCGGGTGCACTCGGAGTGGCTCGTTCGGGCTGCGGAAAACCCTTGCGTGAAAGTCCCAAATATTTTTGCCAATCAAGTGATTGGTAAAAATAAAAGACACCGATATGCTGCATCTCATGCAAGCAGTTCATGAAGAAATTCCGATCGTCAAACGCGGACGCGGCAGGCCGCCCAAGTCCACCGAGGAACGCAATGAGAGCACGCGCCGCAGCGAACTGGTGCGTGTCGCCGCCAGGCAGTTCCGCCTGCGCGGCTTTCACGGCAGCAGCACCCGCGACATTGCCGCTGCAGCAGGCATGCAGCCTGGGTCCATCTTTTACTTTTTTGAGAGCAAGGAAGCAATGCTGCACGCGGTGATGCAGGATGGAATGGCCCAGGCTGCAGAGAGCCAGAACGCCGCGCTGCAAGCGCTGGGGGCACGCGCCAATGGCGTTGAACGATTGCGCGCTCTGGTGCGCAACCACCTGCAGATCATGGTGGGCAGCGAGAGCGACTTCATCCCCGTGATGCTCTACGAATGGCGCTTGCTCAGCGATGCGCAGCGCATGGAGGTCAGCGCGCAAAAGGATGCCTACGAAGCGCAATGGATGCCCGTGCTGCAGGCACTGCATCGCACGGGCAAGCTCAAGGCCCGTCCCGAGATCGCGCGATTGCTGATCTTCGGCGCACTGAACTGGACCGCACAGTGGTTTTCCGAGGGCGGCAGCCTGAGCCTGGATGCGCTGACCGATCAATCTCTGGCCTTGTTCATTGGAGAGAGCTGATGTACCAATCCGTTTTTCGCCCTGCGCTGTTTGCCGGGCAAGTGGTTGTGGTTACCGGTGGCGGCTCTGGCATAGGCCGCTGCATAGCGCATGAGCTGGCTGCGCTGGGCGCACTTGTGGCCCTGGTGGGGCGCAATGCGCAAAAGCTGCGCAGCGTGCAGGACGAACTGGCGCAGCTGGGAGCGCAAGCCAGCAGTCACAGCTGCGATATCCGCGACGAGGCGGCAGTCAAGGCCGTGGTCGAAGAGATACTGACCCGGCACGGGCGTATCGACGCCTTGGTCAACAACGCGGGCGGACAGTATCTCTCGCCGCTTGCGTCCATCAGCGCCAAGGGCTGGCAGGCGGTGCTGGACACCAATCTCACCGGCGGCTTTCTCATGGCGCGCGAATGCTATGCACAGCACATGGCGCGGCAGGGTGGCTCCATCGTCAACATGGTGGCCGATATGTGGGGCTCCATGCCGGGCATGGGACATAGCGGCGCTGCGCGGGCGGGCATGGTCAGCTTCACCGAAACCGCCGCCGTGGAATGGGCCGCCCAGGGTGTGCGCGTCAACGCCATCGCGCCGGGCTACATCGCCTCCAGCGGCATGGACCACTACCCGCCCGAGGCTGCAGCCATGTTGCGCAAGATGCCGGCAACCGTGCCAGCAGGGCGCTTTGGCAACGAGGCCGAAGTCTCCGCTGCCGTGGTCTTTCTGCTCAGTCCGGCGGCCAGCTTCATCAGCGGCACGGTTCTGCGGGTCGACGGCGCCCGTCCTCAGGTGCGCATGGGCATGGGGCCGGTGGCTGCCAGCGCCGAAGCGCAGCAGCGCGGCGCAGTGCGTGCATTTGACGGATTTTCTCTCTACCAGACTCCCAAGGTGTTTCAGTCATGAGCGTCTTTGCATCCCAATGGAATGCCGGTGGCGAGCTGGCGCAGCAGCGCCGGGCAGCCACGCTGGGGCGTATCGCCGCATTGCGTGAGCTTGAGCAGCGGGCGGCTCTGGCATCTCAGCGGGCCAAGCCGCAGTTTGAAAAACGTGGCCAGTTGCTGCCGCGAGAGAGAGTGGCGCTGCTGCTGGATGCTGGCAGGCCATGGCTGCCGCTGTGCACGCTGGCGGGCTTCATGCTGGACCAGGACGACCCGGCCCAGTCGGTTCCCGGAGGCGGAATGCTGGCGGGCATCGGTTTTGTCAGCGGCATGCGCTGCATGGTGGTGGCCAGCGACTCGGGCATAGAGGCCGGGGCCATCCAGGAAAAAGGCCTGGACAAGATGCTGCGCGTGCAGGAGATCGCACTGCAGAACAAGCTGCCCTTCATCCATCTGGTGGAGAGCGCGGGCGCCAATCTCATGCGCTACCGCGTCGAGGGCTTTGTGATGGGGGGCGCCTTGTTTCGCAACCTGGCGCGGTTGTCCGCGGCAGGTCTGCCGGTCATCACCGTGCAGCACGGCTCGGGCACGGCCGGCGGCGCCTATATGCCAGGCCTGTCGGACGTGGTCATCATGGTGCGCGGTCGCTCGCGTGCCTTTCTGGCCGGGCCGCCCCTGCTCAAGGCGGCGACCGGCGAGATCGCGACAGAGGAAGAACTGGGCGGCGGCGAAATGCACACCAGTATCTCGGGGCTGGGCGAGTATCTGGCGGAAGACGACCGCCATGCCCTGGGCCTGGCACGTGCCGTGGTGTCTCAACTGTCTTCGTGGAGGACGCCTGAGACGATTGATACATATGCGAAGACTGCTATTGATTCAGGATTTTTGGAGCCGTGTTATGACGCCGATGAACTGCTGGGGTTGATGCCGGCACACCACCGCGAGCCGGTGGATATGCATGAGGTCATGGCGCGGCTGGTAGACGGCTCCGAGCTGCTGCTGTTCAAGTCCGGCTACGGTGCGGCCACGCTCTGTGCGCAGGCGCACATCGGCGGTCATGCCGTGGGCCTGATCTCCAACAACGGCCCCATCGATGTGGCAGGTGCCAGCAAGGCCGCGCACTTCATTCAATGGATGTGCCAGCTCGGTCATCCCATCATCTATCTGCAGAACACCACGGGCTACATGGTGGGCAAGGACAGCGAGCAGGCCGGCATGATCAAGCACGGCAGCAAGATGATTCAGGCCGTGACCAATGCCACCGTGCCACAGATCACCATCCAGTGCGGCGCCAGCTTCGGTGCGGGCAATTACGGCATGTGCGGCCGAGGCTATGCGCCGCGCTTTCTTTTCAGCTGGCCCGGCGCCAAGACGGCGGTGATGGGCGGCGAACAGGCAGCCAGCACCATGCGCCAGGTCACCGAGGCCGCCATGGCACGCAAGGGTTTGCCGATCGATGCCGAGCTGATGCAAAAGCAGTACGACCAGATCGTGGCCATCTTCGAGGCCCAGGCCGATGCGTTCGTCACCAGCGGATTGCTGCTGGACGACGGCGTGATCGATCCGCGCGACACCCGCGCAGTGCTTTCGTTGTGCCTGCAGACCTTGCACGAAGCGCAGCAGCGCGCGGTGCGCCCCATGCAGTTCGGGGTCGCGCGCATGTAGTGCCGCATTTTTTCATTTCCTTCCAAACAGGACCGACGGAGACAAGCCATGCAGTGGACCCACGAACATCTGGAAGTGCGCAAGACCCTCAAGCGCTATATCGACGAGAAGATCAATCCCTATGTCGACGCCTGGGAGGAAGAGGAAATCTTTCCCGCACACCAGGTCTTCAAGGGTCTGGGCGATCTGGGCTTGCTGGGCCTGACCAAGCCCGAAGCCTATGGTGGCTCAGGTCTGGACTATTCCTATAGCCTGATGATGGCCGAGACTCTGGGGCATATCCGCTGCGGCGGCGTGCCCATGGCCATTGGCGTGCAGACCGATATGTGCACGCCCGCACTGGCACGCTTTGGCAGCGATGGATTGCGCGAGCAGTTCCTGGCTCCCGCCATTGCGGGGGAGATGGTGGGCTGCATAGGCGTGAGCGAGCCCGGTGCGGGCAGCGATGTCTCGGGCATCAGAAGCCATGCTCGCAAGGATGGCGACGACTACGTCATCAGCGGCCAGAAGATGTGGATCACCAACAGCATTCAGGCGGACTGGATGTGCATGCTGGTCAACACCAGCGAGGGGCCGGTGCACAAGAACAAGAGTCTCATCATGGTGCCGCTGCGCGAGGGGCCACGCGGCAAGCTGACCAAGGGAGTGGAAGTGGCGCAGAAGCTGCGCAAGATCGGCATGAACTCCTCGGACACGGGCCTGCTGTTCTTTGACGAGGTGCGCGTGCCGCAGCGCTACCTGGTGGGACAGGAGGGCCAGGGCTTCATCTATCAGATGCAGCAGTTTCAGGAGGAGCGGCTCTGGGCCTCGGCCAGCGGCCTGCTCGCCATGGAGGACTGCATTCAGCAGACCATCGAGTGGGCACAGCAGCGGCAGATGTTCGGCAGCACTCTGATCGATCAGCAATGGGTGCAGTTCAAGCTGGCCGAGCTGCAGACCGAGGTCGAGGCTTTGCGCGCACTGACCTATCGTGCCGCACAGATCTATATGGCGGGACAGGATGCGCTGCAACTGGCCAGCATGGCCAAGCTCAAGTCGGGTCGGCTGACGCGCGAAGTGGCCGATACCTGTCTGCAGTTCTGGGGCGGCATGGGCTTCACCTGGGACAACCGTGTCTCGCGCCTGTACCGCGACGGGCGTCTGGGCTCTATAGGCGGCGGTGCCGACGAGGTCATGCTGGGCATCATCGGCAAGACCATGGGGCTGATCAAGCGCCAGGCGCACTGAGGAGCGGCGCATGACTCAGGTGCTTGAAATCGAACGCCTGCCCTTGGGCAACGGCTTTGTGGAATGGTGGCGTCTGAACTCGCCGGAAACCCGCAATGCGCTGAGCGACGAGCTGGTGCGGGCCTTGCGAGATCACGCCGCCAGAGCGCAGAGGGATTCACAGCTGCGCGTGGTGGTGCTGTGCGGTAACGGCGGGCATTTCTGTGCGGGCGGCAGCCTGGGCGGCTTCGCCAGCAGCATAGGCTCGCCGCTGCCTGCGGGGGCGCAGGATCCGCTGGTTCAGGTCAACCGCGAGTTTGGTCAGCTGCTGCAGCAACTGGCAGAGCTGCCCCAGCTGCTGATCGCTGCCGTGCAGGGGGCGGCCATGGGCGGCGGTGTGGGGCTGGTCTGCGTGGCCGACCGGGTGGTAGCGGATCAGCAGGCCGTCTTTGCCACGCCCGAGGTGACGCTGGGCATTGTGCCCGCGCAGATTGCGCCTTTTGTGCTGCGCCGGCTGGGCGACGGCTTGGCGCGTCAATGGCTGCTGGGCGGCCAGCGCTGGACCGCAAGTCAGGCACAGCAGGCAGGCCTGGTTCAGGCCGTGATCCAGGCCACAGACGCTGTCCACTGGCAGAGCCAGCTGCAGCAGCAGCTCGAGATCTGCGCCCAGGCCGCACCACAGGCGGTGGCCGCCACCAAAAAGCTGCTGGCAGCCATTGGGGGGCAAAGTCTGGATGCATCGCTTAACCAGGGCGCGCAGGCCTTTGCCAGTGCGCTGCGCAGCGCTGAAGCGGGGGCAGGGCTCAAGGCCTTTTCCAGCAAGCAGCCCGCTCCCTGGACCTGCAAGGCAGGAGGCACATCATGAAGCGCATTTTGATTGCCAATCGTGGCGAGATTGCGCTGCGCATCATGGCCACGGCGAGGCGCATGGGCATAGAGACCGTGGCGGTGTACTCGGATGCGGATGCGCAAAGCCTCCATGTGCAACAGTCCACGCAGGCCTATGCACTGGGTGGGCTGACATCGGCACAGAGCTATCTGGACGTGAACAAGCTGCTGGCAGCGGCCAAGGCGACAGGGGCCGATGCCGTACACCCTGGCTACGGATTTCTCAGCGAGGATGCCGGCTTTGCCGAGGCCGTTCAGCAAGCGGGCCTGATCTGGATTGGCCCGCCGCCGGCCGCGATCCGCCAGCTCGGCAGCAAGGCCGCTGCCAAGCAACTGGCCAAGGCCCATGGCGTGCCCTGTCTGTCGGGCTACGAAGGCGATGACCAGAGCGATGCGCGCTTTGCCGACGAAGCAGCCATGATTGGCTACCCCGTCATGGTCAAGGCCGTGGCCGGTGGCGGTGGGCGCGGCATGCGGCTGGTGGAAAGTGCCCAGCAGCTGCATGCCGCTCTGAACAGCGCACGTTCCGAAGCCCTGGCTGGCTTCGGCAATGGTGACTTGCTGGTGGAGCGTGCCGTCATGCACCCGCGTCATGTGGAAGTGCAGGTGTTTGCCGACGGGCACGGCCATGTGATTCATCTGGGGGAGCGCGATTGCTCGGTTCAGCGCCGCCACCAGAAGATCATCGAGGAAGCCCCCAGTCCGGCCGTCAATGCGGAGCAGCGCGAGCACATGGGCAACTGCGCCGTGGCCCTGGCCAAGGCCGCAGGTTATGTGGGGGCAGGTACGGTGGAATTCCTGGTCGAAGGCCGGCAGTTCTATCTGATGGAGATGAATACCAGACTGCAGGTCGAGCATCCTGTGACCGAGGCACTGACGGGCCTTGATCTGGTCGAATGGCAGATTCGCGTGGCGTGCGGCGAAGCCTTGCCGCTGACGCAGCAGCAGGTTCGTCTCGACGGCCATGCCATCGAAGTGCGGCTGTGCGCCGAAGACGAAAGCTTTCAACCCCATACCGGCGTGGTGCGGCATTTCTCGGCACCCGAGGCCGCCGTCTTCAGCAGCGCGCCGCTGCGCTTTGACCATGCGTTGCACACCGGCAGCGAGGTCACTCCTTATTACGACGCCATGCTGGGCAAGCTGATCGTCCATGCGCCAACGCGAGAGCAAGCCATCGACCGGCTGATTCATGCGCTGGGCAGCCTCTCGGTGCTGGGCTTGCCGACCAATCGCGCCTTTCTGATTGAGTGCCTGAACGACGAGGTGTTCAGGCGGGGCCAGGCACTGATCTCCTATCTGGCGAGCGATGCGCCACGCTTGCAGCAGCTGCTGCGGGACAAGGAAGTCCTGGCACACCAGCACTGGGGAGCGTTGTGCGCCGTGGGCCAAAGGCCTGGGCCGCTGGCCTGCAGCTATGCCCAGTTGCGCAAGCTGCAGCACCGGGGGCGGACGCAGGAGCTGGTGCTGAGGCCCGAGACCGAAGACAGCTGGTTGCTGCAGCGGCACGGCGCCGAGCCTGCGTTGTTGCAGGTCGACGCGTTGCTGGCCCATGGCTGGCGAGCGAGATCGGCGGGCCTGAGCCAGACCGTGCAGGCCGTGGAGCTGCCCGCCGGGCAGGGCGGGGCGCGCTGGCATCTGCAGGCAGGCGACGTGGACTGGTGGGTCGAAGATGCAAGCTATGCCCCACCGGAGAATGCAGCGGCAGTGGGCCAGACCGCAGAGCTGCGCGCCCCGTTCAACGGCCGGGTGGTGCAACTGGGCGTGCAGGACGGGCAGGTGCTGAAGGCCGGCGATGTGGTCGTGGTCATTGAGTCCATGAAGCTGGAGCACAGCCTGAGCGTGAGG
The DNA here is from genome assembly GCF_000739375.1 of Comamonas testosteroni TK102. Taxonomy (NCBI): domain Bacteria; kingdom Pseudomonadati; phylum Pseudomonadota; class Betaproteobacteria; order Burkholderiales; family Comamonadaceae; genus Comamonas; species Comamonas testosteroni. The sequence continues at coordinate 2,318,440 of NZ_CP006704.1, forward strand.
GCCGACTGCCGGGTGGAGGCCGTGCTGGTCCATGCCGGCCAGCAGGTGGCGCCGGGCCAGGTTCTGCTGAAACTGCTGCCCATGCCTGGAGGACCCACATGACGGATGCCGCCGAACGCGAAATGCTCTATGACCTGGTGCGCCGCTTCGCGCGCGAGCACATCGCTCCCCATGTCACGGCCTGGGACGAGGCCGGCGAGTTCCCGCGCCAGCTCTATCGCCAGGCCGCCGAGCTGGGGCTGCTGGGCATCGGCTACCCCGAGGAGCTCGGCGGTACCGCGGCCACGCACAGCCTGCGTGCCGCCCTGTGGCTGGCACTGTGCCGCCACGGCGGCAGCGGCGGCGTGCTGGCCAGCTTGTTGTCGCACAACATCGGCCTGCCGCCCGTGGTGGCTCTGGGCAGCGATGTGCTCAAGCAGCAGGTGGTGCCCGAGGTGCTGGCAGGCCGCAAGATCGCGGCGCTGGCGATTACCGAACCCGGCGGTGGATCGGACGTGGCAGCACTGCGCACCAGGGCCAGGCGCGAGGGCGACGAGTATGTGATCGAGGGCGAGAAGACCTTCATTACCTCGGGCATGCGTGCCGACTGGATCACGGTAGCGGTGCGCACGGGCGAGGAGAGAGGTGCTTGCGGCATCTCCCTGATCCTGGTGCCCGGGGACAGCGCAGGGCTCAGACGCAGCCCGCTGCACAAGATGGGCTGGCAATGCTCGGACACGGCCCATCTGTTCTTTGAAGGCGTGCGCGTGCCAGCCAGTCATCTGCTCGGGGTCGAGGGCGAGGGCTTTCGCGCCATCATGCACAACTTCAACGGCGAGCGCCTGGGCATTGCCTGCGCTGCGCTGGGCTTTGCCCAGGCCTGCTATGACGAGGCGCTGGCCTGGGCGCAGCAGCGCCAGACTTTTGGCGTGACGCTCAATCAGCATCAGGTCATACGGCACAAGCTGGTGGACATGCAGCAGCGCCTGCGCAGCACCGAAGCCTGGATCAACGCAGTCTGCGCAGGTGCCGACGGCGGCGATAGCGGGGCGGACTGGGTGGGCGAGGTCTGTGTGCTCAAGAACCACGCCACCCAGACCATGCAGTTCTGCGCCGACACGGCGGTGCAGATTTTGGGCGGCATGGGCTTTATGCGCGGCACGCTGAGCGAGCGCATTTACCGCGAAGTCAAGGTGCTGACGATTGGCGGCGGCACCGAGGAAATCATGAAAGAGCTTGCCGCGCGCCAGTGGCGTATCTAGCGCGGCTGTCGCAGCGGCAGTCGTCGTTGTCGGGGAATTTGAGCGAAATCAGCCTGAAACGCTTATTTCTAAGGCGTTTTCAGCTTCTATTGAAGGAGCAATATGTCCAATAAAGCCATTATTACCTGTTCCATTACCGGGGTGCTGACCGACCCGAATCAGCATCATGTGCCGGTGACGCCAGAGCAGCTGGCGCAGGAAGCACGCCGAGCCTATGACGCTGGCGCGTCCGTGGTGCATGTGCACTTCAGGCGCCAGGAAGAGGGCAAGGGGCATCTGCCCAGCTGGGACCCGGCAGTGGCCAGGGCCTGCGTGGATGCCATGCGTGCAGCCTGCCCTGAGCTGATCATCAATCAGACCACCGGCGTGGTTGGCCCCGATTACCAGGGGCCGCTGGACTGTCTGCGTGCCACGCGACCCGAGATGGCGGCCTGCAATGCGGGCTCGCTCAACTATCTCAAAACCCGCAGCGACGGAAGCTGGGCCTGGCCGCCCATGCTGTTCGACAATCAGCCCGCCAAGGTGCAGGACTTTCTGGATGTGATGGCCGAGACCCACACGCTGCCCGAGTTCGAGTGCTTTGACGTGGGCATCGTGCGCTGCGTGGGCATGTATGTGGAAACCGGCATGTATCAGGGCCTGCCTGAATACAACTTCGTGATGGGGGTGGAGTCGGGCATGCCGGCCGATCCCGATCTGCTGCCCATTCTGCTCAAGCTCAAGATCAAGGATGCGCCCTGGCAGACCACGCTGATCGGGCGCAGCGAAATCTGGCCCACCCATCTGCGCACGGCCGAGCTCGGCGGACATCTGCGCAGCGGGCTGGAGGACACTTTCTATCTGCCGGACGGCAGCAAGGTAGCATCCAACGCTCCGCTGATCGAGCAGCTGGCGCACTATGCGCGTGATGTGGGGCGTGAAGTCGCCACTCCCAGGGAAGCCAGGCAGATGCTGCATCTTGCAGCATGAATCGTGGAGAGCTTGCAGATGAACGCTTGTACTCCTCCCCGGACCGTGGCCCAGGCAGTGGCGCAGACCGTGGCCGCGCACCCAGGCAGGACCGCCTACATCGACCAGGGGCGCAGCTACAGCTGGCAGCGGGTGGATGTGATGGCCGGCGCCTGGGTTGCTCATCTGTCCTCGCTGGGTCTGCGGCACGGTGATCGCATCGGCATCATTCTGCCCAATGGTCTGCCCTGGGTGCTGAGCTATCTGGCTGCGGCGAAGACGGGGCTGGTCGTGGTGGGCCTCAGCGTCCGATACCGCGATGCCGAGCTGGACTTCATGCTGCAGGACAGCCAGGTCAAGGCCGTGCTTGCACCGCGCGAGTTTGCCGGCTTCGACTACCAGAGCTATCTGGCGCAGGCCCGTCAGCGTCTTGCGGTGCTGGAGCATCTGCTGTGGGTGGATGAAGGATTCGAGCAGCCGCTGAAGTCCGGCGCAAAAGTCCCGCCTGCAGGCCCCGGCCCTGCACCGGATGACCTGCTGATGATCATCTACACCTCGGGCACCACAGGCAGGCCCAAGGCCGCAGGGCTGACGCACCGCTCCCAGCTGGGCTCGGCGCTGGCGCAGCATGCGCATGTGAGGGCTGCGGCGGACGATGTGGTGCAGCTGGCCATGCCGCTCAACCATGTGGGCGGCATTACCTGCGGGGTGCTGACCATGCTGCTGGCGGGCGGCTGCTGCGAGCTGGTGCCCATGTTCAGCCCCGAAGCCTTGCTGAGGATGGCGCAAAAGCACCCTCCGACCTGGCTGGTGGGCGTGCCGACCATGCTGACGCTGCTGCTCATGCATCCGCTTCTGGCCGAGGTGGACATGAGCCGGCTGCGCCTGATCGTGGTGGGCGGCTCGAATGTGGAGCCAGTGCTGCTGCAGCGGCTGCAGCAGCAGTTTGCGGGCGTGAGCATCATGAATCTCTACGGTCTGTCCGAGACTTCGGGTGCCATCGCGATGACGCCCTGGCAGGCAGATCAGCAAGCCCTGCTTCACAGCATAGGCAAGCCGCTGCAAGGGGCGCAGCTGCGCGTGGCCGGGGCCGATGGTGAGGAGCTGCGGGCCGGAGAGGTGGGTGAGCTTTGGTTTCGCGGTGCCGGGGTGATTCCTGCCTATGTGGGGCAGCAGCAGAACGAAGAGGTATTTGCCGGCGGCTGGCTGCATTCGGGTGATCTGGGACTGGTCGATGAGCAGGGCTTGATCCACCTCAAGGGACGGCAAAAGGACATGTTCATACAGGGCGGCTTCAACGTCTATCCCAGCGAGGTGGAGGGCGTGATTGCCAGTCATGCGGGCGTGCTGATGGTGGCCGGCATCGGCGTGCCGGACCCTTTGCTGGGAGAGGTGGGGCGCTACTACATCGTCACCAGGCCCGGAGCCAGCGTGAACGAGGAGGCGCTGCTCGCGCATTGCCGCCGGCAACTGGCGGACTACAAGCTGCCGCGCCAGCTGGTGTTTCGCGCCGAGCTGCCGCTGACCCCGGCAGGAAAGATCCAGAAAGCCTTGCTGCGTGCAGAGGAGTGCCTTCCATGAATGTGCAATTCGACTTTTCGGGCCGCCACGTGATGGTGTTTGGCGGCACTACCGGCATCAACCTGGGCATTGCCCAAAACTACGCGATGGCCGGGGCCAGGGTATCGGTCGTCAGCCGCAAGCAGACCAATGTGGATGCAGCCCTGGCGACGCTGGGCGCTCAGGCCTTCGGCGTGGTGGCCGACGTGCGCGATGAGCTGGCGGTGGGCGCGGCGCTGGCGCAGGCCGTGGCCTGCCATGGGCCGGTCGACGTGTTGGTGTCTGGCGCAGCCGGCAACTTCCTCGCCCCTGCGGAGCAGATGTCGTCCAACGCCTTCAAGGTGGTGGTGGACATCGATCTGCTGGGCAGCTTTCATGTCGCGCGTCAGGCTCTGGCGCATCTGCGCCAGCCCGGGGCGAGCCTGATCTTCATCACCGCACCGCAGTCCACCGTGCCCATGATGTATCAGGCCCATGTCTGTGCCGCCAAGGCTGGAGTGGACCATCTGGCGCGTGTGCTGGCGCTGGAGTGGGGCGCCAAGGGCATTCGTGTGAATGCCATTTCGCCCGGACCCATCGAGGGCACGGAAGGCATGCGCCGCCTGGCCCCGCAAGGTGCCGAGGGGGATGCGTTGGTGCGCGCCATGGTGCCGCTGGGGCGCATGGGAACGACTGCAGATATTGCCCAGCTGGCCATGTTTCTGGGCAGCGATGCTGCCAGCTATATCTCCGGCACGGTCATTGCCTGTGACGGCGGGGCGCAGGGCCAGCTCTCGCCCATGGTTGCCGCCGCCGCCATGGCAATGCCGAAGCAGGCTTAGAGACACAACAAGAAAAAGCGTGGGTTATGGGTTCCGGGTTGCACACTATCAAGGAGACAAACCATGATCGAGATGAGTCTGACGAAGGAGGCACGGCGCATCCGGCGCATTGCGCTGGGTGATCTGCTCTACCGCACGGCGCGCAAGTTCGGCAGCCGTACGGCGCTGGTCGATGGCACCGAACGCATCAGCTATGCCGAGCTGGATGCGCGAAGTTCGCGTTTCGCGCACTATCTGCTGTCAACGCTGGGGCCTGGCAAGCAGATAGGCATGCTGTGCGCCAATTCCATAGACATGGTGGTGGCCTGCAACGCCATTCACAAAGCAGGGCAGGTGTGGGTGCCCGTCAATATCAAGCTGGAGTTATCGAGCATCGACTACATCCTGCGGCATGCAGAGGTGTCGGCAGTAGTGGTCGATCAGGAGTTGCTGGCCCTGCCAGGACTGGCCGAGCTTTTGCAGCAGCTGCAACTGCCTCTGATCATTGCGCGCGTGCAACAGCCGCAAGTGCAGCAAGGGCTGTCTGGCCTGTCTCTGGCGCAGGCAGAGGCAGGTCAGGCCGATACCTTGCCCGAGGTCGATATCGACGACAACCAGGCCGCCTTGCTCATGTACACCAGCGGCACCACGGGCAATCCCAAGGGCGTGGTGCATTCCCATCTCTCTGTCTATGCGGCGGTCAAGGGCAATATCGACGAGATGAAATATGACGAGGCCGATGTGCTCAGCGGCTGGCTTCCCCTGTTCCACTGCGCTCAGCATGCGCTGGTACAGACCGCGCTGGCGACAGGCGCCTGCACCGTGCTGACGCGGCAGTTCGTGCCTGCCGAGGTGGGACAGTTGGTCATCAAGGAGGGTGTGACGATCTTTGTCGGCCTGCCCCTGATGTATGCGGCGGTACTGGCGGATCCGGGTTTTGCGCCGACCACCATACGGCAATGCATCTATGCCATGGCGCCCATTCCCAAACCCCTGATCGCCCAGATTGCGCAGCGCATGTGCCGCAATATTTCCCTGGCCACGGGGCAGACCGAGATCTATCCGGCCACCATGACTTTCCACCCCCTGCTCAATGTCGAATGCGATGCCAATTTCTGGGGGCGTTCCCTCAGTACTTGCGAGACCGCCGTCATGGATGACGGTGGCAATCTGCTCGGACCGGGCCAGATCGGCGAGATCGTGCATCGCGGCCCCAATGCCATGCTGGGCTATTTCAAGGACCCCAAGGCGACGGCCGAGGCGCAGAAGTTCGGCTGGCACCATACCGGCGACCTGGGCATGTGGGACGCGCAGGGCCGCATGGAGTTCATCGACCGCAAGAAGGACATGATCAAGACCGGCGGTGAAAACGTCGCCAGCGTGAAGGTCGAAGCTGTGGTGCTGGCTCACCCGGAAGTGGCGGCCGCTGCCGTGTTCGGCCTGCCGCATCCCCACTGGAGCGAGGCGGTCTGTGCCTTTGTCTTGCGCAAGCCGGGGGCGCAGGTGGACTCGGAGTCGATTCTGGCCCATTGCCGCCATCACCTCAGCGGGTTCGAGATGCCCAAGCTGGTGCATTTCGTGGAGGCCTTTCCGTCCACGGCCACGGGCAAGGTGCAGAAGAACGTGATGCGCCGCCAGTTCGAGCAACTGGCCAGGGAATTGTGGGGCACCTGATCTCTGGCCTCTCACTGCATGGGCTGTCAGGGCCGGGCAAGGCCGGCCCTGGTTTCACGCGGTCTCGCGCGCCCAGCTCAGGACCGGGTCGGCGCGGGTTTCGATGAGCTTGTTGCGTGCCTTGAGCAGCGGGTCCAGCATCTCGGGCTGGGGCACGATCCAGTATTCACCGCGCTCGATGGCTGCAAAGACGCGCTTGGCAAACTCGTCGGTGTCCAGTCCGTTTTCATCGAGCATATGGGTCATCATGCCGTGAAACTGCGCCGACGCTGCATCAGGTGCTTCCCGGAAGATGGCGGTCTTGACGGGGCCAGGCGCCAGCAGCGAGACCTTGATCTGCGGATTGATGGCCGCGAGTTCGCCGGCCAGGCCTTCGGTCAGCGCGACCACCGCAAACTTGGTGGCAGAGTAGGGCGTCATCATGGCGCTGGGTAGAAAGCCGCCCACCGATGCCGTGTTGATGATGCGGGCCGGCCGCTCTGCCTTGAGCAGGCGCGGTACAAAAGCGCGCAGGCCGTTGACGATGCCGTTGACATTGACCTGCCAGGCCTGCTGCCACCTGGCATCGCTGATTTCCCAGCTATTGCCGGTGCTCAGCACTCCTGCGTTGTTGAACAGCAGATCGACCTGACCGAAAGCGGCATAGGCCTTGTCGGCCAATGCATCCAGCGATGCCTGACTGGTGACATCGGTGACCACGGCCAATGCCTGATCTCCCAACTCCAGCACGACTTTCTCAAGACCCGCCTGGTCGCGGTCGGCAACCACGACCTGCATTCCAAGGGCGACGGCTTTTTTGGCAAGGCCTGCACCAATTCCACTGGCTGCGCCGGTGATGACAGCAACTTTCATGATTTCCTCATTGGATAAATAGGAGTGGATTAAAGCATTGCCGGCTTGTAGATATTTCCCGCGCATTCCCGCTTGACAGTTATTGGTGGTGTTTACAGTCCATATTGATTGGGTCACTGAAAAAACCTGCTTGACATATAAAAAGACCGGGCACAGTACGTCCAAATGGATTAATGGTTTTCACCAGGGACTGTAAACACAAACTGTTTTTGTAAAGAGGAAAATTCAGAGTGATTTGAATCTGGAAAGAACCAAGAATCTCAATCCTCATCGCCAAGTGGTGGCGGTCAGTCAGTATTGAGGCTTGAAATGAATCCATTCATCAGTGGTTTGAAAGACAAAGTGATCCTGGTCACGGGCGGCGCGTCGGGCATCGGCCTGGCCACTGCCCAGGCTTTGGCCGCCAGCGGCGCCAGGGTGGTGTGTGCCGATCTGCAGCAAAGCCAGGATCTGCCGCAGGGCTGCGAATTTCGCAGGCTCGACGTGAGCAGCGAGAAGCTGACCCATGAGCTGGTGGCTTCCATGCTGGATCGCTATGGGCAGATTGACGGGCTGGTGACTTCGGCTGGCATCTCGCGTGTCGGCGATCTGGAGAACATGGCGCTGCAGGAGTGGGAGCAGGTGCTGCAGGTCAATCTGACGGGGACCATGCTCAGTGCCCGTGCCGTGGCCAGCCACATGAAACAGCGACGCCAGGGCTCCATCGTCGCCATCGCCAGCATCAACGGCATGCTGGGCAACCCGAGCAATCTGGCCTATTGCACCTCCAAGGGGGCGGTGATCCAGATGGTGCGCAGTCTGGCCGCGGAGCTCGGTCCCTGCGGCGTGCGGGTCAACAGCATCAGCCCCGGCTATATCCATACGCCCATGACCATCATGCTCGATGAGCAGCCCGTGGGCCAGGCTTTCGAGGCCATGCATTTGCTCAAGCGGGCGGGCAAGTCGCAAGAGGTCGGCAATGCCGTGGCATTTTTGCTTTCCGATATGTCTTCATTTATTACCGGGGTCAATCTCCCGGTGGATGGCGGGTTTTCCGCAGCCAAGGTCATTGCTATTTAAGGATTTCCAATGAAATATGATGTCATTGTGATTGGCTGCGGAATGTCCGGTATTCTGGCAGGCATTCATCTGAAGAATAGTGGAAAGAAATTCATTATTCTGGAAAAGGCGAAAACATTGGGCGGAACCTGGAGAGATAATACCTATCCAGGTTTGACTTGCGATGTGCCATCGCACGCCTATACCTATTCTTTCGAGCCCAATCCCGAATGGTCCAGGGTGCTTCCGCCCGGAGCCGAGATTCAGCAGTATTTCGAAGGTGTTTTCCGGAAATACGGCATTGTCGATTTTTCGCAGTTCGATACCGAGGTCACGCGTGCCGAATGGACGGGCGAGGCCTGGACGCTGCAGGATCAGCATGGCAAGCAATACCAGGGCAAGGTGGTGGTTGCCGCCACAGGTGTGCTGCACCACCCCAACTATCCGCAAATCAAGGGGCTGGAGGAATTTGGGGGGAACCTGATCCACAGTGCGCGCTGGGATCATTCGATACCGCTGGACGGCAAGAGGATCGCCATCATCGGCACCGGATCGACAGGCGTGCAAATCGTCTCGGCACTCGCATCGCGTGCCAAGGTACGGCATTTTCAGCGCACTGCCCAATGGATCTTCCCGGTCGAGAATCCAGCTTTCAGCGAAGAGCAGCGTGCCGAATTCCGCAGCAACCGCGATCTGCTGGTTTATCTGCAGCGCGAACCCACCTATATGGCCAATGTGGAGCGTTTTACCGAAGGGGTGCTGGATCCGGATTCGGAGCAGATCCAGGAAATCCAGAAAATCTGCCAGGACAACCTCGATGCTTCGGTGACCGATGCCGCCTTGCGGCAAAAACTGCAGCCCCATTACCGTGCTGGTTGCAAGCGTCTGATTTACTCGCCCGACTATTACCAGGCGATCCAGCAGCCGGATTCCGAGCTGATTACCGAAGCTATCGCCCAGGTCGAGAAAAGCGGCGTGCGAACCAGCGACGGGGTGTTGCACGAGGTGGACATCATCGTGCTGGCAACGGGATTCAAGACCGACCGCTATGTGCGCCCCATGCATGTGAAAGGTCTGAACGCTGCGACGCTGGAGCATGCCTGGAGCGATGTGCCCACGGCCTACAAGTCCATCTCGGTGCCTGGCTTTCCCAACTTCTACTTCATGAACGGGCCGACCTCTCCCGTGGGCAATTTCTCGCTGATCGATACCTCGGAAATGCAGTGGGGCTATATCTCGCAGCTGATAGAACGCGGCGAGCAAGCGGGTGTGGCAGGGCTATCGGCCAGGCCCGAAGCACTGGCGCAGTACGACCGTGAGCGCCTGGAGGCCGCCAAAGGCTCGGTCTTCGGCTCGGGCTGCAGCAGCTGGTACCTGGACCGAAACGGGGTGCCCAACACCTGGCCTTGGTCGCAGTCGCGCTTCAGGCAGGAAATGAGCAAGCCGGTGTGGCAGGACTACATCCATCACCAGACCGAAGAGCTGGCGGCCTGACTGCCACCTTGCGCCCGGCCAGAACCGAGCGGGCGCGCTCCATCAACTTCAAGGAGTCCCTATGCCGATACACCCCGAAATGGCAGCCGTGCTGGAGCAGTTCAAGGATGCTCCATCCATGGATTTCGTGACCACTCCGGTGCCCGAAATCCGCAAGCTCATGGACCACATGGCTTTCCCGCCTGCCGACCTGCCCATGCATGAGGTGCGCGAGATCGACATTCCCGGCGGCGATGGCCAGCCGCTGAAGCTGCGCCTGTACCGTCCCGGCTCCGCAGAGGCGGCGCCGGTCATGGTCTATTTCCACGGCGGCGGCTGGTGCATAGGCACGCTGGACACGCATGACAATCTGTGCCGCCATCTGGCGCGCCTGACCGGCATGAATCTGGTGTCGGTCGACTACCGCCTGGCTCCCGAGCATGTCTTCCCTGCCGCGCTGGACGATGCCTATGCCGCCACGCGCTGGGTGGCACTGCATGCGGCCGAGCTGCATTGCGATGCGCGGCAGTTGATGGTGGCGGGTGACAGCGCGGGGGGCAATCTGGCCGTCGCCACCTGTCTGCGCGCGAAGGAGGAGGGCTGGAAAGGCATAGCCCGGCAACTGCTGTTCTATCCGGTCTGCGATGCGCATATGAATGCGCCATCGCATGCGCTATACGGGCAGATGCCGTTTCTCACCACCGAAGCCATGGCCGCGATGTGGCAGCACTATCACCCTGCCATGCCGGCGCATCCCCTGGCCTCCATCATGCAGTACCCCGATGTCGCGGGCCTGCCTGCCGCAGTGCTGGTGACGGCGGAGCTGGACATATTGCGCGACGAGGGCGAGGCTTTTGGCCAGCGTCTGCAGCAGGCCGGCGTGCCCGTTGCCTGCTTGCGTGCGCAAGGCATGTTGCATGGGTTTGCCAGTTTCAGCACCCTGGTGCCGGCGGTGGCAAGGCTGCTCGAAGAGGCTTGTGCAAAGCTGTCCCCGGTCGAGACCTTGGCGCGTGTCCGGTCCTGATTCTTGCAACTGTTAATGCATACAGTTGTGTGTGGTGGAAGCCTCAGTTTTTATCCCCGCATCATGTGGACGCTCTTGTGGAAAACTATGCTTTCAGGCCCTGAAACCCGCGCCAGATGGTGCTTTGCACGGATTGCCTAAAAAATAGACGATTTGCTTGAAGGGATTAAACCAAGGGTTTTCACCAGTGGTTCTGCATCTGTAAAAAAGCCCGCCAACCATTGCCGGTGGCGGGCCTTTTTGGGGGATTGGCGCGCGCTCAGGAAGGCTGCTGAGGTGTGGGGCGCGTGCGATAGAACTGCATGGGTGACTCCTTCATTTCCCTGGCATGCTGGTTGAGCACCGATTTCTTCATCTTGCCCACCACATGCATTTCGCAGGGCTTGCAGTCAAAACGTAGCGTGAGCTTTTCCTTGCCGTTGATCAGCTGCAGCGGCTCGGCCTTGATGGTGCCCTTGACGCCGATCACGCCCTTGGCCTGCTTGGGGCACAGGCTCATCGAGAAGCGCACGCAGTGCTTGGTGATCATCAGCGAGACTTCGCCTTCCTCTTCCTTGCTCTCGTAGGCGGCGTCGATGATCTTCACGCCATGTTTGACATAGAAGTCGTGGGCCTTCTGGTTGTAGACATTGGCCAGATAGGTCAGCGTGTCTTCAGGGAAAGGCACGGGTGGCTCCACAGGCTTGGCGCGGGGCAGGCGCACAAAGCCGTCGGCGCGGGCCTGCTCCAATGCGGCAACGGCATCGCGGCGCAGCTGGTTGAGCACCGATGCCGGGACAAACCAGGGCTGGCCCAGGCTCAGCGAAATATCGTTCACCTCGAAAACCGTGGCGCCAAAGCGTCCCAGTTGCTCGCGCAGAGAGACCTGGGCCTTTGCGGCATCGGTAGCGCTCTGGTGTTCCTGGTCAATGACGGCCGAGCCGACAAAGCCGTCCTCATCGGTCAGCGTCAGCGCGAAGCCTGAAGCGGTTTCCTTGAACTCGGCCCACAGACCGATGCGGCGTTCGCTGGACTTCTTATCCAGTGTGCGCACCCAGTCCATATCGCGGTTGCGGTTGATTTCCAGGCCCTTGCGCAGGTCCTTGAACTCGGCAATCTCGTTCTTGGGGAAGACACGCCAGATGCCTTTTTTGGTACTCACGCATTCGGCACGGTTGATGTGCACGCCCACCAGTTCCTTTTGCAGATCGTAGTAGCACAGGCCGTCGCCGTTGTGCAGCTCGGTGGCCTTGTCGCTGGCCTCGATCTCGAACCATTTGTCGCCGACCTGGGTCACCCAGCCGATGGCACGACCCGGCGTCTTGGGCGTGTCGAAGGCGCCGATGTCATCCTTGCGGCCGTTGACGAAGTAGTCGGTGAACTCGCGGTTGAAATTCTGGTCCGGATCGGGTTCGAACGAAAAGGTGGTGCGGCCTGACGACGAGCGCGCCAGCGGCTGATCGGAGAACTCGCGCTCTTCGATGATTTCGTCGAGCAGCTTGCGGTAATGGGCCGTGATGTTCTTCACATAGCCCATGTCCTTGTAGCGGCCCTCGATCTTGAAGCTGCGCACGCCGGCATCGATCAGCGCACGCAGGTTGTCGCTTTGGTTGTTGTCCTTCATGGACAGCACATGCTTTTCATGCGCGATGATGCGGCCGCTGGCGTCCATCACCTCATAGGGCAGGCGGCAGGCCTGGTTGCAGTCGCCGCGATTGGCGCTGCGCCCCGTATGGGCATGGCTGATGAAGCACTGGCCCGAATAGGCCACGCACAGTGCGCCATGCACAAAGTACTCGATGGTGGTGCGGCTCGGGTCTGTCGCGGCGCGCACGGCGGCAATCTGCTTGAGGTCCAGCTCGCGCGCCAGCACGATCTGCGACAGACCGGCGTCCTGCAGAAAGCGGCCCTTTTCGGGCGTGCGGATATCGGTCTGGGTGGACGCGTGCAGCTGGATGGGTGGCAGGTCCAGCTCCAGCAGACCCATGTCCTGGATGATCAGTGCATCGGCTCCGGCGTTGTAGATCTGCCAGGCCATATCGCGCGCGCCTTGCAGCTCATCGTCGCGCAAGATGGTGTTGAGCGTGATGAAGATGCGGCTGCCGAAGCGGTGGGCATGCTTGATCAGCCGCTCCAGGTCGCGGATGTCATTGCCTGCCGTCGCGCGCGCGCCAAAGGCCGGGCCGCCGATATAGACGGCGTCCGCGCCATGATTGACGGCTTCGATGCCGATATCGGCATCACGCGCCGGGGACAGGAGTTCGAGCTGGTGGGGCAGGAGAGACATAGGGGCAGGATTATCTCAGCAAGCTCCGGTTTCGGCACAGCGGTGGGTAATCGCCTCGTTCAATGGCCGCGTGGGCTGAAGGTTCGTGGGAAAACCACGGGTCCGCTGCGGTCCGCCAGCCGGTAGCCCATGGCGGGACGGTTCGATGTACCTTCCACATGTCCGGCCTCGAGCAGGAAGTTCGCTGCCAGCATGCGGGTGCGAAAGCCGCTCTTGTCCACGCTGCGTCCCAGCACGGTTTCATAGACTTGCTGCAGCTGGGGCAGGGTAAAAGGCTCGCTCAGCAAGAAAGCGGGCAGCGAGGTGTATTCGACCTTGCTGCGAAGACGTTCAACCGCCGTCTGCAAGATGCTGCCATGGTCGAACGCCAGTGCGGGCCGGTGCAGCAGCTCGTCCACCTCGAACCATGCCACATCGGCCGCATTGGCGCCTTTGGTCAGCTGCAGCTCATGGGCGGGAATCAACGCAAAGTAAACATGGGTGGCCGACCAGCCACGGGGATCGCGCAGGGCGCTGCCCCAGCTGCCGAGCTGCTCCAGATAGGGACTGTCCACACCCGTCTTCTCCTTGAGCTTGCGCGCGGCGCAGGCCTGCAGATCGGCATCCAGTTGCACGTTCACAAATCCGCCGGGCAAGGCCCAGAGGCCGGGAAATGGATCATCGTCGTGACCTGGGCGTTGTACCAGCAATACATTCAAGCGGTCTTGCGCAATCGTGAAGATCACCACATCCACCGTGGTGTAGGGGCGAGGAAAGTCCGGCGCTGGCTTGGAGTGACGCGGTGTAACGCTCATGAATCAGGCTTGACGGGATGAAGGATGGGTTGTATTGTACAACTTGCATAAGTTGCTCAATGCAACTTATGGAGAGAGAACAGGGCAGGGCCCTGGCTGTCCAGTTAGCGAAAGCACCTGTCGAGCGCCAGGCAGGCCGCCTGGAACAAAGAGAAAAAGAGAACAAGAAAATGAAAGACCAAAACACCACCGCGCGCAGCAAGTTCCTCAGCCTGGTGCTCAGGCATAGTCCCGAGACCATAGGGCTCACGCTCGACGAGGCGGGCTGGGCCCGGACCGATGAACTGCTGGCCTGCCTGGCGCGCTCTGGCCGGCCGACGCGTCTGGAGGAGCTGCAGCGCATCGTGGCGGACAACAACAAGCAGCGCTATTCCTTCAGCGCGGATGGCAAGCGCATACGCGCCAACCAGGGCCACTCCATCAAGGTAGAACTGGGCCTTGAGGCCAGCAGTCCTCCGGCAGTGCTCTACCACGGCACGGCCACGCGTTTTCTGGATGCGATTTTTCATGAGGGCCTTAACCGGCAGTCACGTCACCATGTCCATCTGTCCGACAGCGTGGAAGTGGCCGCTCAGGTCGGCAGTCGCCACGGCAAGCTGGCCCTGCTGCAGGTGGATGCCGCGCGCATGCAGGGCGAGGGCCATGTGTTCTACCGCTCCGACAACGGTGTCTGGCTGACCGATGTCGTCCCGGTCCGGTATCTGCTGAAGCTGCCGTCATGAAAACTTCAAGAATCATAGCTCTCGACGCAGATGGCGTGCTGCTGGACTACAACCTCGCATATGCCTCGGCCTGGGAGCGGGTATTTGGCGAGCGGCCTGTATTGAAGCAGCCTGACGCCTACTGGGCCATGGAGCGATGGGGTGTCGCCAGCCTGCAGGGCGAGGCTCTGAGCCGCTTTCGTGCCAGCCTTGATGCGCAGTTCTGGTCAAGCATTCCCTCGATTGCAGGTGCGCTCCAGGCTTGCGAGCAGCTGTGCGCTGCCGGTTATGAGCTGGTCTGCGTGTCGGCAATTCAGCCGCAGTTCGCCGAGGCAAGGCAGGTCAATCTGCGGCGGCTGGGTTTTCCGATCTCGCGTGTGATCGCCACCAGCGGCCGCGCCGCTCCAGGTCCCAGCCCCAAGGCACAAGCCCTGGCGCAGTTGCAGCCTCTGGCATTTGTCGATGACTTTCTGCCGTATTTCGACGGCGTGGATGCCCGGATTCACAAGGCGCTGGTGCTGCGCGAGCAAGGCGGGTCACCCAGTACGGGGCCGGGTCTGCAGGCTGTTGACTCCACTCACGCCACTTTGGCGGACTTTTCCCGTTGGTGGCTCAACCAATATCAAGAAGAACAGACATGAACCGAGATTACGAAATTCGATCCGTAGCCGATCTGGTGGCCCAGCTCGACCAGGGCTACCGTCCCAAATACCTTTGTTTCTGGGGCCATCAGGCTGAAAGGAATGGCTCAGTGGGCAAAGGCTGTCTGAGCCAGTGGTTTTCTGCTCCATTCACTGTCGAGGGGGATCGCTTTGCCACGGCGGAGCATTTCATGATGGCAGGCAAGGCGCGGCTGTTTGGGGATGAAGAGGCGCGCGCGCAGGTGCTGGCTGCGCCGTCTCCGGCCAGTGCCAAGCAGATTGGGCGCAGCGTGCGCAATTTCGACGAGGCACGCTGGAAGGCGGAGTGCTTCGACATCGTGGTGAGTGCCAATGTCGCCAAATTCACCCAGAACCCGGCCATGGGGGAGTTTCTGCTGAGAACCGGCGAGCGTGTGCTGGTCGAGGCCAGTCCGCGCGACCGCATCTGGGGCATCGGCCTGGGCGCTACCCATCCCGACGCCGAGCAGCCGCGCAAATGGCATGGACAGAACCTGCTGGGTTTTGCGCTGATGGCCGCGCGCACGCAGTTGAGAGCCGAGCAATGAGTAGGCTGAACCGTTTTGAAGGTGCTCTGCTGGGGCTGGCTTGCGGCGATGCCGTGGGCACGACACTGGAGTTTCGGGTGCGCGGCAGCTTCGCACCGCTGACCGATATGGTGGGGGGCGGGCCGTTTTCGCTGAGGGCCGGACAATGGACGGATGACACGTCCATGGCTTTGTGCCTGGCCGAGAGCCTGGTCGTCAAAAGCGATTGCGATCCCAGGGACCAGATGACGCGCTATGCCAACTGGTATCAGTGGGGCTACTGGAGTTCCACCGGTCAATGCTTTGATATCGGCATGGCAACGCGCGAGGCAATACAGCAGTACCTGCGTGCCGGCAATGCGCTCGCGGGCAGTGAGGATGCGCGCAGCGCCGGCAATGGCTCGCTGATGCGGCTGGCTCCGGTGGCCATGGCGTATGCCTACGATGAACAAAGAGTGCAGGAGATGGCGGCGCTGAGTTCTCGTACCACGCATGCCGCTGCGGAGTGCCTGGATGCCTGCCGTCTGTTTGCCGTGGCATTGAGCCGTGCCCTGCTGGGTGCCAACAAGGCGCAGGTGCTGGATCTGGCCGCGCTGCCGTTTGGCAGCCCGCGCATCGCCGAGATTGCGCAAGGCAGCTGGCGCAGCAAAAGCCGCGAGCAGATCCAGAGCTCGGGCTATGTGGTGCACAGTCTGGAGGCCGCCTTGTGGTGTTTCGACCGGCACGGGAGCTTTGAAGCCGCCGTGCTGGAGGCGGCCAATCTGGGAGACGATGCCGACACCACTGCGGCCATTGCCGGCCAGATTGCGGGAGCGTTCTGGGGCCGCAGCGGCATTCCTGCACACTGGCTGGAAAGACTGCATCAGCAGACCGAGATTCGCGCGCTGGCGCAGTCTGTTTATGTGCTCAATCAGGTGCTGGCTGGCTGAGGGCCCCTGGTGGCAAACGCTGCGGGGCCTGGTTGACGCATGCGGATCGCGAGATTCCGCGAACCGGCCCAGGCCGCCCCGGCGCAGATCGCGAAAGCGGTTCGGGGTCTGCGCGTTTTGGTGCTGCTGCCCGTCTTGGGAGGGGGATGAAAAAGCTTGTTCTGCGGCCAGGAAAATCCGGTGCGGCAGGCGCCATCCCCTTCAACGGGGCACAATCACAGCGCTGACAAAGTGGCGGTGCGCGAGCGATGCCGCCAGGTTCAGCAGCCCTATCGTCAGCAACCGGAGTCTGTGCCCAGCGCCAGCAGACCCGAGCCAGATCCAGCTCTGCAGCCTTCCCTTCCACTCCAGGGACTGCCCTTCGGTTGCACATTGACGTGGTATGCAAGGTTTGCCGACACGCATCAGGTTCCGGTCTGGCGTAGGCTTGCATGCCACAGCCTTCCGCTTCATCTAGGAGAAAGCATGTCCATGACTGATCGCTCGGCCCAGAGCCGCCGTGTTCGCACCTCGTCTGCCCTGAGCCTGGCGCTGGCCGCCGTGTCCCTGTCGTCCGCTCATGCGGCGGATGCGGAAAAGCCTCTGGTGGTGCGCATCGCCCACGGCGGCCCGGTTTCGGGTCCCATCGCAGCCCTGGGCAAGGATGAGGAGAACGGCGTGCGCATGGCGATTGACGAGCTCAATGCCCGCAAGCTGCAGCTGGGTGGTCGCCCGGTGCAGTGGAAGCTGGAGGCCGGCGACGATGCGGGCGATCCCGGCCAGGCCACGGCGCTGGCACGCCGCTTCTGCGACAAGAAGGTGGCGGCCGTGGTGGGCCATCTTCAGTCGGGCACGACCTTGCCGGCGGCCAAGATCTACAACGACTGCGGTATTCCCAATATCACCCCTGCAGCCACCAATCCCGCAATTACCGAGGCCGGCTATGACGACACCTTCCGCGTCATTGCCAATGACCGGGCCATGGTCAATGCCTTGCTGGACTATGCCGTCAAGCACCAGGGCGTCAAACGCATCGCGATCGTGGACGATCGCACGGCGTATGGACAGGGCATCGTCAAGCTGTTTGAAGCCGCAGCGGCCGAGCGCGATGTGCAGATCGTCGACAAGCAGTACACCAGCGACAAGGCCACTCAGTTCTCGTCCATACTCACCGCCATCAAAGGCCGCAAACCCGATGCGATCTTCTTCGGCGGGCTCGATGCACAGGCCGGACTCATGCTGCGCCAGATGTCGCAGCTGGCCATGAATCAGGTGAAGTTCCTGGGCGGCGATGCGCAATGTTCCGAGCGTCTGCCTGCCATGGCCGACAAGGTGCCGGCACTCAAGAACGTGGTTTGCGTGATGAGCGGCAGCTCCCTGGGCAATATGCCCGGTGGTCTGCACTGGAAGCAGAAATACGACCAGCATTTTCCCGGCCAGTATCAGGTCTATAGCCCTTACGCGTATGACGCGACCATGGTGCTGGCCAAGGCCATGCTGAGCGCCGATTCGGCCCAGGCTGAGGCGTATCTGCCGCGCCTGCGCCAGACCCGCCACGACGGGGTGACGGGCACGATTGCCTTTGATTCGCAGGGCGAGTTGCAGAATCCGCGCGTCACGCTCTACGGCTATGACTCCGGCGAGCGCAAGGAACTGGTGATCAGCGGCCATTGAGCAGCACTGGTCTTTTTAAGCAATTGTCATCCTGCCCTTGTCTGTCAGGCGCTTAGAGCTATGAATCTTGATGCTTCCCACGAACACTTCATGCGCCAGGCGCTGGAGCAGGCACGCTGCGCCGCCGCCTGCGGCGAGGTGCCGGTGGGGGCCGTGGTCGTCAAGGACGGGCAGGTCATAGGCCGTGGCCATAACAGCCCGCTTTCGGCCCAGGACCCTACGGCCCATGCCGAGGTGCTGGCCTTGCGTGAGGCGGCACGGACCCTCGGCAATTACCGGCTCGAAGGCTGCACGCTGTATGTGACGCTGGAGCCTTGCACCATGTGCAGCGGCGCCATGCTGCATGCGCGTGTGGACGCCGTGGTCTATGGTGCGGCCGAGCCCAGGACCGGTGCGGCGGGATCGGTGCTCGATGTCTTCGGTTACTCCACCATCAATCACCAGACACGGGTACTGCGCGGCGTGCTGGCCGCGCAATGCTCGGCACTGATGGCGGAGTTCTTCCAGCTGCGACGCCAGGAAAAAAAAGCTCAGCAGCCGCACCCGCTCAGGGACTGGGCACTGCGCAACGCCGATGAGGCGTTTGCCGACCTGCCCGCCTGGCCCTGGCAGCCGCAGTGGCACAGCAATCTGCTGGCGCTGCAGGGCCTGCGTCTGGCCGTGGTCGATGAAGGGCCCGAGGATGCCGTGCTGACCTGGCTGTGTCTGCATGGCAGCCCGGGCTGGGGCTATGGCTTCCGGCATCTGCTGCCCGATCTGCTGGCCGCCGGTCATCGTGTGGTGGTGCCCGATCTGCCGGGGTTCGGCCGCAGCGACCAGCCCAAGAAAGACAAGCAGCACAGCGCTCCATGGCATTGGCAGATCATCGCCGAGCTGATCGAAGCGCTCGACCTGCGGCGGCTGGTACTGGTCGGGCAGGGCGATGGCGGCCGCCTGGGTCTGGCCGCAGCGCAAGCCCTGCCCGAGCGCTTTGCCGGCGCGTGGCTTATCGATACCTGGCCGCTGAACACGCAGCCGCAGCAGCGTCAGCAATGGTTTGAGCAGGCCGCACGCAAGCCGGCCTGGGATGTGGCCAGGGCCATGGCAGGACTGGAAGGGCCGCACAAGGCCGTGGATGCCCAAGGGCCTGAAGAGGCGCGCGCCTGGAATGCCCCGTTTGCGCAGCCCGGCCACCGGGCCGCACTCAAGGCCTGGCCGCGCCTGCAGACCGAGCTGGCGGCGCCGCCCGCCGATCTGCTGCAGCAATGGGCGCAGGCCGGCAGACTGTGGCTGCAGCCCGTTGCCGCCCAGCAGCCCGTGTCTGCCGCGCAATGGCAGGCAGCCTGGCTGCAGGCCGTGCCGCAACTGGCGGCACAGGCCGGGGTCTGGCGGCAAACCCGGCCTGACGCTCCGGTTCCTGCAGCATGGCAGGGCGGCGGTGCAGCGGCTGTGGAATACTTTGCGCCGTAGCCTGATCGGCCAGACCGGCGGAGCAAGCATCTGAACCAGGACTTATGCAAACAAGAATGCAACAAGGGCTCGCCTTCTGAGGCGGTCGCCCGGCCTGAACCTGTTTTGCGTAAGTCGTATGAACTTCTGAATCTGCGGATTCACCCACTTTTCACGGAGCATGCGGCCGGTGGCCGCATGAAAAGGCTTTGGCAACCTCGCGCAAATCCCCGGCATCCACTACCGCGACCCAGCAGCAAGATTCGCAGCACCACGCCCACGCGCACGGGCAGGGGCCTGCCCACCAGGTGCATGTGCATGACGAGCACTGCAGCCATGAGCACGGCCACCACGATCATCACAACCATGTGCACAGCGCTGATGGCAGCTGCTGCGGTCATGATCACAGCCATGGCGGCAGGCATGTCTACATCTATTCGCCCTCGGGGGCGGTACGCGACAAGGCAGCCTTCAAGCGCGGCATCAAGCAGCTGGAGGCCCTGGGCCACGAGGTGGAGGTCGACACCGATGCGCTGGCCAGCAGCCAGCGCTTTGCGGGTGACGACGCCACCCGTCTGGCCGCTATCCATCGCGCCGCCGCCAGTGGGGCCGATGTGGCGCTGATTTCGCGCGGCGGCTACGGTCTCACGCGCATCCTGCCGGGCATCAAGTACAAGACCGTGGCCAAGGCTATTGCCAATGGCACCAAGTTTGTCGGCCTCAGCGACTTCACGGCTTTTCAGCTGGCCATGCTGGCACAGACCGGCTCGGTCACCTGGGCGGGTCCTGCGCTCAACGCCGACTTCGGCGTGGACAGCAAAAAGACGGGCGAGCCCGTGGACGACATCATGCTGGACTGCTTCGAGGATCTGCTCAGCGGCCAGGGCGAGGGCGCGGGCTGGCAGATGCCCAGGATTGGTGAGCTGCCCAATGGCAAGCCCCAGCTCAAGGACTTCTATGTTCCCGGCGGAGCCACCTTGTGGGGCGGCAATCTGGCGGTGCTGGTGTCCCTGCTGGGCACGCCTTACTTCCCGCAGGTCGATGGCGGCATTCTGTTCATCGAAGACGTGGGCGAGCATCCCTACCGAATCGAGCGCATGCTGACGCAGCTGCTGCTGGCGGGCGTGCTGCAAAAGCAAAAAGCCATCGTCTTCGGCCAGTTCACCGAATTCAAGCTCACCACGCATGACAAGGGCTTCAAGCTGCAGACCGTGATCGACTGGCTGCGCATGCAGCTCAAGCGCCCCGTGCTGCAAGGTCTGCCCTTTGGCCATGTGCCCACCAAGGTGCTGCTGCCGGTGGGGGCGCAGGTGTCGCTGTCTGTGGAAGGACGGGATGCGCTGATCTATTGGGGACATGTCTGAGGCCAGACGGCCGTTGAGGCTGCAGGGGCGTAGCGAACATGGCCTGCGCCTTCTGCTGTGCCTAGGCGATCTCTGTTTTGATAGCTTTAAACGTAGTCTGCATATAGGATAAGTGCCGATCTGGCTTGTATTCTGATATCGGGAAGGACGCACGCATGGGCAAGGCTGCACTGCAGTGGACCGAAGAAATGCTGGTCCGTCTGGGCCAGGAAAAAGACTCGGTGCTGGCCGAGCGCTGGGGCACATCGGCCAAGACGGTCAACCTCAAGCGCAATGCGCTGGGCATTCCGGCTTACGGGCATTTCCAGTGGACCCCGCAAGCACTGGCTCTGCTGGGCCAGGAGGCTGATGCCGAGGTGGCAAGGCAGCTGGGTATCAGCAAGGCCAGCGTGGTGGCCAGGCGTACCGAGCTGGGGATTGCCTCGGTGACGGGCGCTGTTGCCAGCAGTGCTTTTGACTGGTGCGACGAGGCAGTGGCTTTGCTCGGCACCGCGTCCGATGCCAGGATTGCCGAGCAACTGGGCCTGAGCCGCCTGACGGTCTACAACGCTCGCATCGCCAGAGGTATTGCCGC
This sequence comes from Comamonas testosteroni TK102, assembly GCF_000739375.1. Classification (NCBI taxonomy): domain Bacteria; kingdom Pseudomonadati; phylum Pseudomonadota; class Betaproteobacteria; order Burkholderiales; family Comamonadaceae; genus Comamonas; species Comamonas testosteroni. Next base: position 2,339,945 of record NZ_CP006704.1, read on the forward strand.
AGCGGGGCGGGGAGCGGGCAAGAGCCGCGAGTCATGAATAGCGCTGGTGCGCCAGTGAACGCGCCCGGGTTGCCCCGGCCGCAGACCCTGCTGCGCGCGCTATTGCTGGGCTGGTTGTGGCTGGCGGCCCTGGCCGGTTTTTCCCATCTGCTGACGCGCTTGCCGCCCTGGGGCTGGCTGCTCGCAGTCTTGTTGCTGGTGCTGTTGCCAGCCTGGGGGCATTGGCTGCTCCTGATGCTGCGCAAAAAGCTGCTGCGCTTGCAGTTCGCGCCGCAGGGGCATATCGGCCGCTGGCTTGGTGGCGGCTGGTGGCCGGCCTGCAAGGCATTGGCACTGGCCTTGCTGCTGTGCACCAGCTCGCTCTGGCAGGCATGGTTTCTGGCGCCCTGGGAATGGGCTCTGCTGGCGCTGGCTCCCTTGCTCCATGTCTTGCTGGCCTGTGGCCTGCAGGCGGGACTGAAGCGAGAGTTTTCATCCACGGCCTTTGCCTGGGCCTTCACCCAGCGCGCTGCTACCTGGCTGCTGCTGGTGCTTCTGGGCGGTGGCTGGCTCTATGGCATGGCCAGTCAACAGGATATGGGGCGGGCGCTCGCAGTCGGCATGGAGCCTGACGCGCTGAATCACGCTCTGGCCCAGATTCACGCAGCGCCCTCGGGGTTGGTGCGATGGGGGCTGGATGCCCTGCTGGCCGTGCAACTGGCGAGCGGGGCCATGGCCGACCTGCCTCAGTTGCCCGAACTGCGCCTGTTGCTGCTGGCGCTGTTCGGCCCGGTAGGCGTGCTGCTGTGCCTGGGGCGAGCCATGCAAGGAGCATCGGCTTCCTCGGCCCTTCTGCTGCAGGCCAGGCCTTCGGGGGTGGAGCGCCATGGCGCGGCGCCCCTGCTGGCCCTCATTGGCGTGCTGGTGCTGGGCATTCTGGTGCAGACCGCAGCCAGCATCGATGGACTGGCGCGCGCCCATGACAGTCCGCTTGCGCTCAGGCGTGTGCCCGAGTGCGAGCGCATCGGGCAGCAGCTCTACAGCCTCGGCACGCTGGAGGCCACACGCGAGCAGGTCCTGCAGTTGCTGGGCCGGGCCCAGGCCGGGCAGGCACTGTGCCAGAGCATCCCGGAGATGAATCAGCAGCTGGATGCCGCCGTCGAACGCTATCTGGACTGGTATTTCAGTCTGGGCGCGGAGTGGGGCCGCATCCTCAGTCTGCTCACGGGCGATGTGAACCAGTTTCTGCAGAACAAGCTCAGCGAAACCCTGGGAGCCACGCCAGGACTGGAGGGCTGGGTGCAGACGCTGCAAAAGCAGGCACTGAGCAGCGGCGCTGCTCTGGCCGAGGGCCAGCAGCGCATTGAGGAAACCCTGGCGCGCCATCATCTGGCCTTGAGTCCCGAGCAATGTCTGGTGCGTGCCGAGGTGGCCAGTCTGCCTGCGCTGGAGCTTCTGGGCGATGCACGTCAGCGGCTGACGGCCAGCGCCCTGGTGGGCACGGGGGGCGGTGCTTTTGCTGCGGCCGTTGCGGGCAAGGCCATGGCCAAGGCTTCGATGAAGGCCGCCGGCAAGGTGCTGGCCAAGGCCGCCGCCAAGCAGGGGCTGGGCAAGGCAGGGGCGGCGGTGGCCGGTGCGGCAGTGGGCTCCGTCATTCCTGGTGTCGGCACGGCCGTGGGGGCGGTGGCGGGAGCGGTCGCCGGAGTGGTGCTGGGCGTGGGTATCGACTGGGCGGCACTGTATGCCGAGGAGCTGCTCACGCGCGAAGCCATGCGCGCCGATCTGCGTGCCGCGCTGGGCGAGCAGTTGCAGGGCCTGAGCCGGGCCATGGGCTGCCCCTAGTCGACTTCCCAGTCGACCCACAGCTGCGCCAAGAGCCGCGAAAACCTGTGCTGCGGGTGCTGTCTAGGGCTGCATTCCCGCGAGCGCAGGCGTACAGTGAAGTTTCGCTGCAGGAGTTGCATATGCTCAATTACTCCCTCATGAAACCCGAAGGCATCTTGCTGCTGGAGCCCCATGGGCCCCTGACCGAGCAGGATTTCGACGGCGTCAGCCAGGACGTGGACGATTTCCTGGCCGAGCATCCCAAACTACATGGGGTGATGATCCAGTCCAAGGACTTTCCCGGCTGGGAAAACTGGGCCGGCTTCAGCGCCCATATGGGCTTTGTCAGAGACCATCGCCATCAGGTGGAGCAGATCGCTCTGGTGACCGACAGTCATCTGGCGGGCATGGCCGAATTCGTCGGCAGGCATCTCACGCATGCCGAGGTCAGGCATTTCGCGTTTACCGAAGATGCCATGGCCATGCAGTGGCTGCATGCAGCCTGAGCTGCCTGTCCGAACCAGTCCGGCAACTCTGCCGCCGAGCTGCAGCCGAGTTGCCCGGATCAGCCTAGCCCTGTTTCCGGTGGCCGGCCGTCGCGCTCGCAGCGGCCGCCGCCTGCTGCGGGGCCTGGGCATAGCGCTTGAACTCCATGGTGTAGGTGGCGCGGCCCTGAGTCATGGAGCGTAGGTGCGTGGCATAGCCGAACATTTCCGATAGCGGCACCTCGGCCCTGATGGTCTTGCCGTCGCCCGCCATGTCGTCCATGCCCTGCACGGCGCCGCGGCGCGAGGACAGATTGCCCATCACGGCGCCCGCGTATTCCTCGGGCGTTTCCACCTCGACGGCCATGATGGGCTCCAGAATCACCGGATCGGCTTTTCTGCAGGCCTCCTTGAAGCCCAGGATGGCGGCCATGCGGAAGGCCTGCTCCGACGAGTCCACCTCGTGGTAGGAGCCGAAGGTCAGCCGCACCCGCACATCGACCACCGGGTAGCCGGCCAGAACACCCGAGTTCATGGCTTCGCGCAGGCCTTTTTCCACGGCGGGGATGAATTCGCGCGGAATCACCCCGCCCTTGATTTCGTCGACGAACTCAAAGCCCTTGCCCGATTCCAGTGGCTCAACGGTCAGCACCACATGGCCGTACTGGCCCTTGCCGCCGGACTGGCGCACGAACTTGCCGTCCACATCGCTGACTGTCTTGCGAATGGTCTCGCGGTAGGCGACCTGGGGCTTGCCCACATTGGCGGCCACATTGAATTCGCGCTTCATGCGGTCGACGATGATTTCCAGGTGCAGCTCGCCCATGCCGGCAATGATGGTCTGGCCCGACTCCTCGTCGCTGCTGACTCTGAAGGAAGGGTCCTCGGCGGCAAGGCGTGCCAGCGCCAGGCCCATTTTTTCCTGGTCGGCCTTGCTCCTGGGCTCCACGGCCTGGGCGATCACGGGTTCGGGAAAGGAGATTTTTTCCAGCACGATGGGTGCTTGCGGGTCGCACAGCGTCTCGCCCGTGCTCACGTCCTTGAGACCCACGCAGGCCGCGATGTCGCCGGCGCGGATTTCGTCGATCTCCTGGCGCGCGTTGGCATGCATCTGCACGATGCGTCCTATGCGCTCCTTTCTACCGCGGGTCGGGTTGTAGACCAGATCGCCCTTGGCCAGCACGCCCGAGTACACGCGTACAAAGGTCAGCTGGCCCACGAAGGGGTCGGTCATGAGCTTGAAGGCCAGGGCGGCGAATTTCTCGTCATCGCTGGCATGGCGTATCAGCGTGGTGCTGGCGCTGTCATCCTCGCTATGCCCTTCGATAGCCGGAACATCGAGCGGCGAAGGCATGAGCTCGATGATCGCGTCGAGCAGACGCTGAACGCCGCGGTTCTTGAAGGCCGAGCCGCAGAGCATGGGCTGAATTTCGGTGGCAATGGTGCGCAGGCGCAGGCCGGTGATGATGTCCTCGGCGCCGAGGTCGCCGCTGTCCAGGTACTTCTCTGTCAGGGCTTCATTGGCCTCGGCGGCAGCCTCCACCATCTTCTGGCGCCATTCCTGGGCGCTGGCCAGAAGTGCAGCGGGGATCTCCTGGTACTCGAACTTTACGCCCTGCGACTCGTCATCCCAGAAGATGGCTTTCATCCTGATGAGGTCGACGAGGCCGTGAAAATCGGCCTCGGTCCCGATGGGAATGACGATGGGGACCGGGTGGGCCTTGAGGCGGTCCACCATCATCTGGCGTACACGAAAGAAGTCGGCGCCCACGCGGTCCATCTTGTTGACGAAGGCCAGGCGCGGCACCTTGTACTTGTTGGCCTGGCGCCAGACGGTCTCCGACTGGGGCTGCACGCCGCCCACGGAGTCGTAGACCATCACCGCACCATCGAGCACGCGCATGGAGCGTTCGACCTCGATGGTGAAGTCCACGTGGCCGGGGGTGTCGATGATGTTGATGCGATGGGCCGGGAAGTTGTGCTCCATGCCCGACCAGAAGGCCGTGGTGGCCGCCGAGGTGATGGTGATGCCGCGTTCCTGCTCCTGCTCCATCCAGTCCATGGTGGCAGCGCCGTCATGGACTTCGCCCAGCTTGTGGTTGACCCCGGTATAGAACAGTATGCGCTCGGTCGTGGTGGTCTTGCCGGCATCGATATGCGCGGAGATGCCGATATTGCGATAGCGTTCTATGGGCGTGTGGCGAGCCATGATGACCTCCCTGAAACACAGTTGTGAAACTGAAATGCCGACACCATGGTGGCGGTGCCGGCAGACAGAGGAAACGCATCGGAAATACTAGAGAGATGGCTACAAACTCACTGCCAGAGTGGGTATGACTGGCGGCTTACAAACAGCGGTGGCAAGACTTGGTCCTGGGCAAAGCGCAAGGCTTTCGGCCCGGCCGCGTCTGGTCTTCTCTCGCATCTTGCATCTTGCATCTTGCATCTTGCATTCAAAGGCCTTGCGGTCAAAGGACTCCTGAACATGACAGAGCAGAGCATTCAGACAGCTGCCCACAAGATGGTCTATATCCTGGTGGTGGAGCAAAGCTTGCGTGCCGGCGAGGGCATGAGCGAGCAAGCGCTTGCCGCCGATCTTCAAAAGCACGGCATCGGTGAAGGCGAGCGCCAGTCCGCGCTGGACTGGGCCATGGGCAAGGGCTGGCTGGAAAAAGCCGAAGGCGGTGAGGTGCGCCTGACCGAAGCCGGCTTCGACATGAATTTCACGCAGTAGCGGCAGGCGCCGGGCAGCGGCCGCCGCCCGCGCTCATTCCAGATACACGCCTTTTTCCTTTTTGCGCGCCCGCATGCCGGTGCGCAGGAACAGTTCGCTGCCGCCTTGCACGGCCAGAGGCTGACCGGGCTTGCCGCCGTCCTGGGACAGGTGGGCATCGGCGCGCGCATTCCAGTGCTCCAGAAGATCCTGCAGGGCAAGGCGCTCCGCCTCGTTCAGCTGCGGATGCTGCTCCAGGAACTCCTGCAGATACTGGCGCGCATCCTGCTCCAGTTGCTCGCGCGTGGTTGCCAGCGAGATATAGCTGATGTCATCGTCGCGTCCGCTGGTATGCGTGCCAAGCAGATAGCAGCCAATATAGTCGCCCCGGGGCTGACCCACGGCCGGGTCCTGGCTGAGTTTCTTGAACAGACTGAAGGGCCACATGCGTTGAATTCCTTGGGACTGACGCAAACAGGGCGGCTCGACGGGCATTTCCATCGACAGAAAACCATGCCTGATCCGAGTCTGCGTAAGTCGTTTACCTAACACCGGGCCATGGCCCAAACAGGTATTGTCGCCCATGGCTGGACGCGATCAGCATGTGGATGTTGCGCACCGGACGCATGACAAGAGGCGATATGGGAGACATCACTTCGGCGGCAGAACCTTCTGCCAATCCTTGGCTCAGGCGCACATGGCATCTGGCGGCTGCGGCCTGCGGACTGGTTTTGCTGGCAGGGGCCGCGTTGGCGGTCTATGGCGTGCGGGCCCAGCCGCGCCTGGATGGCAAGCTGGTCCTCGACGGGCTTGAGCGCAGCGTGTGGGTCAGGCGCGACGACTCCGATGTCACGCATATCAGCGCCGAATCGCCGCAGGATGCCTGGCGGGCTCTGGGCTTTGTCCATGCGCAGGAGCGCGGCTGGCAGCTGGAGTTCAACCGCCGTCTGATGCAGGGGCGGCTGTCGGAGACGCTGGGCCCGGCCACGCTGGAGCTGGACAAGCTGATGCGTGCTCTCGACATTCATGGCGCGGCGCGGCGCCAGTATGCGGCGCTGCCGCCTGCCGTGCAGGAAGCCTTGCAGGCCTACAGCCAGGGCATTGCGGTCTTCCATGCGAGGCCCGCTCAGGCTGCCGCGCCGGAGTTCCTGCTGTTGGGCACCCGGGCCGGCAACTGGGAGCCGGAAGATACCGTGGGCTGGGCGCTGATGATGGCGCTGGACCTGGGCGGCAACTGGGGCAACGAGTTCGCGCGGCTGAATCTGCTGCAGGTCCTGAGCACCGAGCAGCTGTGGCAGCTGATGCCGGCCTATCCGGGCGAGCCGCCCGCGACGGCGGTGGATCTGGCCAGCCTGTACCGCCAGCTCGGTGTCTACCGGGAGGCGGATGCTCAGCCCAAGGTCTCGGCACCGGCCGGGCAGATTCAGTCGGCCTTGCAGCAATGGGCGGCCTCCACGGCGAGGGACATGGGCACGAATGACGGACTGGGCAGCAATAACTGGGTGGTGGCTGGAAGCAAGACCCGAAGCGGCAAACCCTTGCTGGCCAACGATCCGCATCTGGGGCTGAGCGCTCCGGCCATCTGGTATTTCGCGCGCCTTCAGTCGCCGCAGGGTCGGGCCGGCGACGGCAGCGTCCTGAGCGCGCTGGACGTAACGGGTGCCACCTTGCCCGGCATGCCCTTTGTGGTGCTGGGTCGCACGGCGCAGGTGGCCTGGGGCTTTACCAACACCAATCCCGATGTGCAGGACCTGTACCTGGAGCAGATCAACCCGGCCGATCCCAGCCAGTACCGCACGCCCACGGGCTGGGAAAATTTTGCCGTGCGCGAGGAGGTCTTCAAGGTCAAGGGCCAGAGCGACGTCAGGGTGACGCTGCGCAGCACGCGCCACGGCCCCGTGATCAGCGATGCGCAGCAGCAATATGGCAAGGTCATCAACACCGATCGCTATGCGCTGGCCCTGCGCTGGGCGGCGCTGGACACGGACAACCGCACGGTGGAGGCCGGCCTCAGGGCCAACGGGGCGCAGAACGTGGCCGAACTGTTCGAGGCGTTTTCCATCTACCACTCACCCATGCAAAGCATTGTGGCGGCTGATGTGCAGGGCCATATTGGCTTCAAGGCCGCGGGAAGGGTGCCGGTGCGTGCGCCCGACAATGACTTGCGCGGCGTGGCGCCCGCGCCCGGCTGGGATGCGCGCTATGACTGGCATGGCTGGCTGAGCTACGAGCAGACGCCGCAGGACGATGGCGCTGCGCGTGGCTTTGTGGCCACGGCCAACCAGCGCGTGACGGAAGCTGGCTATGCGCATTTCCTGACCCAGGACTGGAGCCTGCCCTACCGCCACCAGCGCATAGAGCAGTTGCTGTCGGCCGGCAGCCAGCATGATGTGGCCAGCATGGCGGCGATCCAGAACGATGTGCAGTCCCTGGCCACCCGGACCTTGCTGCCCGTGCTGCGCAAGGCGCAATCGAGCCACGCCCTGGCAGCGCAGGCGCAGCAACTGCTGGCGGACTTCGATGGGCAGATGGAGCGGGATAGGCCGGAGCCGCTGATCTTCTCGGTCTGGGCCGACGAGCTGACGCGCGCCCTGGTGATTGCGCGCATTGGCGAGCAGCGCTTTGCCATGAGCTACGGCAAGCGGGACTTCCGCGCCGGGCTGGAAGGAATCCTCGCGCGCAATGACGCCTGGTGGTGCGCGCCGCTGAGCTGCGAGCAACAGGCCGGGCAGGCGCTGACCCGCACGCTGGACAAGCTGCAGGCTGCCTACGGCAATGATCCGCGCCAATGGCGCTGGGGCGCGGCGCATGCGGCGCTCAGCGCGCACAAGCCGCTGGGCTCGGTGGCGGCACTGGCGGGGGTATTCAATGTGAGCGTGGCCTCGGGCGGTGATGCCTATAGCGTCAATGTCGGGCAGTACAACGCCAATCCGCCGCCCGCCGATGCCAAAGGCCCGCTGAGCGGGCGCTTTGTCAGCCGCCATGCGCCCTCGCTGCGCGCCATCTACGACCTGGGCGATCCGGAGTCCTCGCAGTTCATCTACCAGACCGGGCAGAGCGGGCTGGCGCTGTCGGCCCGTTATGCGGACATGAGTGCGGAGTGGGCCGACGGACGCTACCGCCCGCTGCAAATGCAGCCGAGGCGCTGGCGCCATGTGCTGGAGCTGCAGACCGGACAGCGCGTGGATGGCTATAAGTAAGTGAGCTTATAGCGCATGTATTGCATTGATTTCAGATATAAATAATGCTGAAAATCAATGATTGCATGCGCTAAAAGCTCCTGTAGAAATAGCAAGCAGCAGCCGCAGTCTTAGCAGTCACAGTCTTTCAGCGCAGGAAGTCTTCGATCAGCCTGGCCACGGCCTCTGGCTGGTCGTGGTGCAGCATATGGCCTGCGTCCTGCACATGGGCGATCTCGCATTGCGGGATGTGGCGAATGCGCTCGTGGTATTGCTCCAGCGTGTAGCGGCCCTGGTGCCACTGGCCCAGGCTGTCGTCCGACGCTTCGACCGACAACGTAGGCGCGCTGATGGCGGCCAGGCAGGCCAGGGCTTCGTCCACGCGGTAAAGATAGGGGTTGGCGATCTTGTGCGCGGCGTCGCCCAGAATATGCCAGCGGCCCTTGGCATCGGGGGCCGACCAATGGTGAGCCAGCCATAGCGCCTTGTCGCGGGGCAGGCGGCGATTGGTTTTTTGCAGTCGGTTGGCAACGGCCTCCACGCTGTCGTAGGACGCGAGGCCCAGGCCGCCGGCACGCTGCTCGCGCAGCTGATCCATCCACTGAGCCAGACGCCCGGGGGCCTGGTCGGCCGTGGTCGGCGCCATGCCGAAGCCCTCGAGATTGACAAAGCGGCGAATGCGCTCGGGCCGCGCTCCCGCATACATGCAGGAGATATTGCCCCCCATGCTGTGGCCGACCAGGTCGATGGGCTGATCGGGCGAGATCTGCTCCAGCAACATGTCCAGATCGGCCAGGTAGTCGGTGAAGTAGTAGCTGTCGCAGGGTTCGGCGCCGCGGCTCAGGCCGAAGCCGCGCCAGTCGTGGGCCACGATGCGGCGACCCTGCACAAAGGCGTCGCTGAAGGCGTCGACCACAAACTGGTAGGAGGCGGCCACATCCATCCAGCCATGGGCCAGCACCAGAACAGGCAGATCCGGATCGAGCCGGCAGCCGGCCTCGGGCTCCCAGCTGCGCAGGTGACACTGCATATTGCGCACGGGCAGCATCTGCGACTGCCACTGGCGGCGCGGCTGATAGGGAGGGATATCGGTGATCGGGCTGGTCTGCGTGGGGTGATGCGTTGTCATGGGGTCTCCGTTGATTTGATTATTGCTGCGCTTGCGGCATGGCCCGTCGTGCGCGGGACAGCCGGGTGCGCAAAAACAGGGAGTCCGCCGTGGTCTTGGGCTCTCAGGCCCTAAACTCGGGAGCATGACTTTTGCTGCATCCAACTCACGTCTTTCCATGAATCCCGTCGCTCTGGGTCAGAGCGATCTGCGCGTCAGCCCCATCTGTCTGGGCACCATGACGTTTGGTGAGCAGGTTGACGAAGCCGAAGCCTGGCGCATCATGGACCGCGCCGTGGAACGCGGCGTGGATTTCTTCGATACGGCCGAAATGTATTCCGTGCCGGCCCGCGAGGCCACCTGTGGCGCGACGGAGTCCATCATCGGCCGCTGGCTCAAGGCCCGCCCCGGCATGCGCGAGCGGATCACGCTGGCCAGCAAGGTGGCCGGCCCCTCGCGCGGCATGCCCTGGATCCGCGAAGGCTCGGGCCTGTCGGCCCAGGATATCGTTCGCTCCTGCGACGCCAGTCTCGAGCGCCTGCAGACCGAGGTGATCGACCTCTACCAGATTCACTGGCCAGAGCGCCATGTGCCTGCCTTCGGCGGCATGTACTACGACCCCGCCAAGGAAAGCTCGCTCACGCCCATCCACGAACAGCTGCAGGCCCTGGCCGGTCTGGTCAAACAGGGCAAGATCCGCCACATCGGCCTGTCCAACGAGACGCCTTATGGCGTGCATGAGTTCGTGCGCCTGGCCGAGCAGCACGGACTGCCGCGCGTGGCCGCGATTCAGAACCCCTATTGCCTGGTCAACCGCAGCTATGAGAACGGGCTGGACGAAACCTGCCACCGCCTCGATGTGTCGCTGCTGGCCTATTCACCGCTGGCGTTCGGCCTGCTGACGGGCAAGTTCGACCAGTTCGCACCGACCGAGGAGGGCGCGCCCAAGCAGGCACGCATCGCCAGGTATGAATCGGTGCAGAGACAGCGCTGGGGCCGCCCCGATGCGCTGGCCGCTGCGCGCCGCTACAACGCGCTGGCTCAGCAGCATGGCCTGACGCCGGTGCAACTGGCGCTGGCTTTCTGCTACACCAAATGGCAGGTGGCCAGCACCATCATCGGTGTGACTTCGGTGGCCCAGCTCGACGAGGATCTGAATGCCTGGGGCACGCAGCTGCCAGCCGAGCTGCTGGCCGCAATCGACACCATCCGCTGGGAGATGCGCGACCCCGCTGTCTGAGCATTTAATGAGGGAAAATGGCTGCAGGCCCATGTGGAGCATGTGCCTGCAGCTATCAAGATTGAATCATGGCAAAAAAAGACAAGAACGCCCATGTGAGCGAGACGCCGGCCACGCAGATGCTCAAGGCCCACAAGGTGGAGTTCACAGAGCACCCTTATGACTATGTGGAGCATGGCGGCACCGAGGAGTCGGCGCGTCAGCTGGGACTCGACGAGCATGCGGTCATCAAGACCCTGGTGATGCAGGATCAGGATGCCAAGCCGCTGATCGTGCTTATGCATGGCGATTGCAAGGTGTCCACCAAGAACCTGGCGCGCCAGATCGGAGCCAAGAGCGTGGAGCCTTGCAAGCCCGAAGTGGCCAACCGCCACAGCGGCTATCTGGTGGGCGGCACCTCGCCGTTTGGCACCAAGCGCGAAATGCCGGTCTATATCGAGGAAACCATACTCGCGCTGCCACGCATCGCCATCAACGGCGGGCGGCGCGGCTATCTGGTGCAACTGGCCCCTGAGGTTTGTACCCGTCTGCTCGATGCCCGGCCGGTGCACTGCGCGCTGGCAGAATAGGGGTCTAGCCAACCGGGGCAGACGCCGGCTGGCAAAAACGCAAACAACAAGGACTTACGCCCACCAGGATGCACAACGGGCATGACGGTCTACAAACCGCCGTGTCTGATCCGGGTTGCGCAAGTCGTGACAACAATCGGTGCCGCCGACCTTGGTTGGCGAGCCTTTGGGCCAGTCTCTGGCCGAGGAATTCCTTTGAACGCCCTCTATCCCGTTATCGCCGTCATCGCGGCCTATCTGATTGGTTCGCTGTCCTTTGCCGTCATCGTCAGCCGCGTCATGGGCCTGAACGACCCGCGCACCTATGGCAGTGGCAACCCCGGGGCCACCAATGTGCTGCGCTCGGGCAGCAAGGCGGCTGCGGCCGTCACGCTGGCGCTGGATGCACTCAAGGGGCTGGTACCCGTGGTCCTGGTCAAGGCCTTCGGCGAGCCGTTCAGTCTGGGCGACAGCACGGTGGCACTGGCCGGCCTGGCGGCTTTCCTGGGCCATCTGTATCCGGTGTTCTTCGGCTTCAAGGGCGGCAAGGGCGTGGCCACGGCGCTGGGCGTGCTGTTGGGCATCAGCGGCTGGCTGGGTCTGGCGACGGCGCTGACCTGGGTCATTGTGGCCGTGTTCTTGCGCTATTCTTCCCTGGCCGCGCTGGTAGCCTCGGTGTTCGCGCCCGTGTACTACGTGCTGTGCAGCGGCATCGTCTGGGATGCGGAAACGCCCATCACCGCTGCGATTGTGGTGATGGCGATCCTGCTGGTCTGGCGTCATCGCGAAAACATCCAGCGCCTGATCGCCGGCAAGGAGTCCAGGCTGGGCCAGAAAAAGACCGAGGGCTCCAAGCCTGCAGAGGGCGCGGCCCGCAAGAGCGGCAAGAGCAAGCATCGCTAGGGCGCGGCTGCTGCATTTCGCCGAGGCCGCCTTCAGGCCTCTTCCATCCAAGCGCAAGAAGCTCCTGATTAAATAGCAAAAAGATATGGCTTCCAGCCCATCGCAGCGCGACTACAGCGCTCCCTGTCCTGGTTGTGGCGCGCCGGTCCACTTCGCGAGTGCGCAGTCGAGTTTTGCCGTCTGCGAGTTCTGCCGCAGCACCGTGCTTCGCGATGGCGAGACGCTCAAGCGCATTGGCTCCATGGCCGAGGTGTTCGAGGACTACAGCCCGCTGCAGCTGGGCGCTTCGGGCATGGTCAAGCGCAACGGCAAGCCCGAGCCCTTCAGCATCGTGGGCCGCGCGCAGTACAAAAGCGCGGCAGGCAACTGGTCGGAATGGGTGGCTGCGCTCAGCAACGGCGAACTGGCCTGGCTGAGCGAGGACAACGGCAGCTTTGTCTTTGCCGTGAACTGGCAGCCGCCGGGCTGGAATGTGACCGAGTTCCAGCAGCGCGAATGGCGCATGGGCCGTGAGCTCAAGGCCGGCACGGAATCTTTCACCGTCACCAGCATTCAGGATGCACAGCTGATGGCGGCTCAGGGCGAGCTGCCCCAGTTGCCCCAGCTGGGCAAGAGCTTCAAGCTGGTGGAACTGCGCAGTGAGAAGAACCAGATTCTCTCCATCGACTTCAGCGACAAGACACCGGCCTTCAGCCTGGGGGCCGCTGTGGCGCTGGAAGCATTGCAGATGCAGGGCCTGCGCAGCAGCGCCCAGCAAAAAGCCCAGGGGCGCCACTTCAACTGTCCCAAGTGCGGTGCTGTAGTGCCCGTGCGCTTTGACACCACCAAGGCCCTGAGCTGCCCCAGCTGCGGCAGCCTGATCGACATGTCCAAGGGCATGGGGGCGGAGCTGAGCTATGCCGAGCAGCGCAGAAAGGTCAAGCCTCTGATCCCGTTGGGCAGCGAAGGCACGCTCGACGGCCTGAAATGGCAGGTAGTGGGTTTTCAAAGGCGCAGCGGGCGTGGCCTGGGCGAAGATGAGGACGACAGCTTCACCTGGGACGAGTACCTGCTCTACAACAAGAAGGCGGGCTTTTCGTTCATCGTCGATTCGGAGGACGGATGGAGCACGGCACGCGTCATCACGGGTGCCCCCAAGCTCAGCAAGAACGGCGCCACTGCGACCTATCTGCAGCGCAAATACCAGCGCGACTATGCCTACCTGGCCGAGACTGAATATGCCGAGGGCGAGTTCTACTGGCCCGTCTTCAAGGGCGCCAGGTCCAGCAATGTGGACTTTGCCAATGGCGGCAAGCAGTCCACGCTGGCGCTGGAGACCGCCAATCAGGAAACCACCTGGACCCACGGGCAGCGTGCGTCGGCAGAGACCATTGCCCAGGCCTTCGGCACTGGCAAGCTCAAGGACCGCTCCCAGGCCAGTCCTCTGTCGGGCAGCGGCTTCAGCTGGGGCACGATTCTTTTCTGGCTGTTCCTGCTGCTGTTCATACTGCCGTTCCTGCGTGCCTGCATGTCCAGCTCCAACTGCGATCCGCGCACCGACCCCAACTGCAGCTACAGCCGCTCCAGCAGCGGCTCCTATGGTGGCTATACCTCCGGCGGAAGCCACAAATAGCACCCCATCTCATTCGAGGAGAGAGATCATGTTTGACTGGTTCAACCCCCAGAACTTCTTCGGCTCCATCATCTACGCCCTGGTGGGCGTGGTGGTGTTCTGGCTGTGCTTCATCATCATCGACAAGATCACGCCCGTAGACATGTGGGCCGAGATCGTGGAGAAGCACAACAAGGCGCTGGCCATGGTGGTGGCGGCCATGTGCCTGGGCATCAGCATCATCGTCGCTGCGGCGATACATTGAGGCTCCCCCTGAGGCGCTGCGCGCCTTCCCCCTCTCTCTACGCGCTGGGCGCTAGGGGAGGGAGACGACAGCTTCGCTGCGGGGCGGCCCTTGCTCGCTGTCCCTGGCAGGCAGAGGACGGCGCGCCTGTTTTACGGTTAAAGGAATTAGATGACTTCGATGGTGGCCGAGGAGCATAGCGCTGGCCAGGGGCCTCGGCCCATTGATGTAGCGCTGCTGGCCAGCGTGTTCGTGATTGCGGCCTGTGGTCTGCTCTATGAGCTGGCAGCAGGGGCGCTGGCGTCCTATCTGCTCGGCGATTCGGTGCTGCAGTTCTCCACCATCATCGGCACCTATCTGTTTGCCATGGGCATAGGCTCGTGGCTGTCGCGCTATTTCGAAGACCAGCTGCCCGCGCATTTTCTGCGTGTGGAGCTGATGGTGGCACTGGTCGGTGGTGCCTTGCCGGCCGTGCTGTTTCTGGCCAATGCCTATGCGCCGGGCGCGTTCCGCTTTCTGCTCTACGGCATGGTGATGGTGGTGGGCACGCTGGTGGGGCTGGAGATTCCGCTGGTGATGCGCATCTTGAAGCGCAATGCATCGCTCAAGGATCTGGTCTCCAAGGTGCTGACCTTCGACTATCTCGGAGCCCTGGCCGTGTCGCTGGCCTTTCCCATCGTGCTGGTGCCCAAGCTGGGGCTGGTGCGCACAGGTCTGCTGTTCGGCTTCATGAACGCAGCCATTGCGGTCTGGGCCCTGGTGCTGTTCAGGCATGAGCTGCGCAATCTGCGTGCCCATGCCTGGGCCTGCGCGCTGGTGCTGCTGGCTCTGGGCGGCGGCATCGCGGGCGCGGATCAGCTGACCCGGCTGGCCGACGATCATTTCTACCAGGATCGCATCGTGCTGAGCAGCAGCTCGCCCTATCAGCGCATTGTGGTGACACAGGGACGCCAGGGCGCGCGCTTGTATTTGAACGGCAATCTGCAGTTTGCCCAGAGCGACGAGTACCGCTATCACGAAGCGCTGGTCCACCCCGCCATGGCCGCACATGGCGCACCGAAGAAGGTGGCGGTGCTGGGCGGCGGCGACGGCATGGCCGTGCGCGAGGTGCTCAAGTACCCAGGTGTGGAATCCGTCGTGCTGGTGGAGCTGGACCCGGCCATGACCGATCTGTTCAAGAGCAATGCCATGATGACGGCGCTCAATGGCAATGCGCTCAACGACGCTCGCGTGAGCATCGTCAATACCGATGCGTTTCACTGGCTGCAGCAAAGCGCCGAGACCTTCGATGTGATCGTGGTGGACTTTCCTGATCCCACCAATTTCGCCATAGGCAAGCTGTTCACCAATAGTTTTTATTCGCTGCTGGACAAGCGTCTGGCGGCCAGCGGTTATGCCGTGATTCAGACCACCTCGCCGCTGATTGCGCGCCAGAGCTTCTGGACCGTGGTGCAGACCGTAGAGTCCGTGGGCCTGACGGCCAGGCCCTATCACGTGCATGTGCCCAGTTTTGGCGAATGGGGCTTTGTGCTGGCCAGCCACCGTCCCTGGCGCGAGCCTGAGGCCTTGCCCGCCGGCATGCGTTTTCTGACTCTGCCCACGCTGCGCCTGATGTTTGACTTCCCTCTCGATATGGCGCGCGTGCCCACCGAGGTGAATCGCCTGTCCAATCAGGTGCTGGTCAACACCTATGAGCGCGAGTGGGGCAAGGTGGAGCATTGATGCGGGCCGATCTGAAGCGGCGCAACTGGCTCGGGCTGGCGGCCGCCGGCGCTTTGGGCGCAGCAGGCCTGGCCGGCTGCAAGCAGCCAGCGCCCAGACTGGAAGATCTGCCGGGCGGCTTCAGTGGCGTGGCGCTGGAGCGCGGTCATGGCCTGCGCCCTTTCTGGCAGCGCCTGGCGCAAGGGCTGGAGCTGCCTGCACCTGCCGTGGTGCACCGGGCGCCGGTCGTGATAGCGGGCGGCGGCATGGCCGGGCTGGCGGCGGCGCGCGCGCTGGAACTGGCCGGCGTTCAGGATGCAGCCTTGCTCGATACCCAGACCGCCATGGGCGGCAACAGCCAGGGCGGGCAGGTCAAGGGCATAGCCTGCCCCCTGGGTGCCCACTATCTGCCCGTGCCCGGCGACGATGCCCATGAGGTGCAGGATTGGCTGGAGGAGCTGGGCGTGCGCCAGCGTGCAGCCGGCCGCTGGCGCTATGACGAGCGCTATCTCTGCCATAGCCCGCAGGAGCGCTTGTACTGGCAGGGCGGCTGGCATGAGGGACTGCTGCCCGTGCAGGGCGTGAGCCAGCGCACGCTGGAGCAATATGCACTGTTTGAAAAGCAGGTCGAGGCAGCGTCTCGGGCCGCAGCCTTTGCCATGCCATCGATCCGTGTCTGGCAGCGCGACGCGGGTCTGCCTGCCTCTCATGCCGTGCTCGATGCACAGTGTTTCGACCAATGGCTGGCGGCGCAGGGACTTGATGACGAACGTCTGCTCTGGTATCTGGACTACAGCTGCCGCGATGATTTCGGAGCCGGTCTGAGCCGCGTCTCGGCCTGGGCGGGGATTCATTATTTCGCCAGCCGCCATGGGTTTCATGCGCCGCGTCCGCAGCCCGAACATGAGAGCGAAGCGGACGGCGAGCAGGTGCTGACCTGGCCCCAGGGCAATGGCTGGCTGGCCCAGCAGCTGCTGACGGGACTGAAGGCCACACAGCTCCAGGCTGATTGCAGTGTGCTCGCCATCACCGAGGAGGTGGGCGGCGTGCAGATCGAGGTCTATCACCATGGCCGCCAGCAGCATGAACGCTGGCTGGCGCAGCATTGCGTGGTGGCCTTGCCCAGTTTTGTGGCCGCACGCGTGCTGCGCAATGCGCCCGATTTTCTGCGCACCGTGGCGGCGCGTCTGGACTGGGCGCCCTGGCTGGTGGCGAACATCCATATCGACCGACCGCTGGCCGACTATCCGGGAGCGGAGCCCGCCTGGGACAATGTGCTGTACCGCGATGGCAATGCGGGCGGGCTGGGCTATGTGGATGCGGGCAATCAGCGGCTGGACCGCATACGCCGCCAGCCCACGGTGCTGAGCTACTACCAGGCGCTGGGGGACTGGGCCGATGGGCGCAGGCAACTGATGCAGCAACCGTTTGCCTTCTGGCGCGACCGCATCGTGAACACGCTGAGCGAGGCGCACCCCGATCTGCTGCAGCATGCCACACGCATGGAAATCACCCGCTATGGCCATGCCATGGCGATTCCGCGCCCTGGTGATCAGCGCATATTGAGTGAAATAGCTGTCAAGTTCAATACGAGTAAGCGAAAGCTGCTATTGAACGGGGAGCGCGTACAGGGTCTGCCCACGCCTGCAACGGCGCGGCTGAGCTTTGCGCATGCGGACTGGGCTGGCTATTCGGTACTGGAAGAGGCGTTCACGCGCGGCCACCATGCAGGCTTGATGGCAGCACATGGCATCTAGAGCGCAAAGCCTCAGCGTCTGCTGCCCGGCAGCTTGACCATGCGGTACAGCTCGGCATTGCCGCGTGCGCTGTGAATGCCCAGCTGTGCCATGGAGCGCAGATCCAGATCCAGCGTCAGCGAGGAACGCGCCAGCGCGGAGGTGATGGCCGGCCTGCGCCCGTCCAGATGCCAGATGGGCGGGTACATGCTGTGGCCATCACTGTCGATCACGCTGGCTATCTGGGGCTCCTCCAGGCTTTTGCCACGGCGCAGCACGACGGCGACTTCGCCATTGCCCAGCTGCACATAGGTGCCGGGCGGGTACAGACCCACGACATCGATCAAGGCCTGCTTGACTTCGTCGGCGTATTGTCCGCCTTGCTGCAGCACCTGCAGCGACTCGGTGGCAGAGCGCCCGCTGCGGGTCTTGCGCGGGCTGATCAGGGCCGCATAGCGATCCACCGTGCCCAGAATGCGCACCAGGCGCTCCAGCGGCTGCAACTGTGCCAGCGGCGCGGGCTGCAGCACGACATGGTGGTATTGCACGGTATCCAGCCAGAGTTGGTCGCGCACCATCAGCCGCTCCAGCATCAGGCGGCCCTCCATGGGGTGTTGCTTGACGGCTTCGGACTGCTGGCTGTTCAGCGGCGTGCGTTGCTCGGCCAGCTGGTTTTGCAGCACGGTCATGCCGATATTCATGGTCAGCGCGGCGCGTATCAGTGTGTCGCGCTCGGACTGAGGCAGCCCAAGCTCCTTGGCAAGGATATGGCACAGCCCTGCGCAGACCACGGCATGAGAGGGACTGTAGCCCACGGTGGTCGAGCTGGCACGCTGAAACATCAGGTACAGCGCGGCGTCGCTGTCCTGGGTGATGAGGTCCTGCAACCATAGATCGAGCTGGCGCAGCTTGATGGCAAAGCCGGGAATACGCAGCGGCTCGGTCAGCAACAGCGCCAGTGCCGCCTCCAGATCTGACCACAGGCCCAGCAGGTCTTCATAGGGGTCGTCGTAGCGTGCTTGCATGGGCGTGAGGCGGGTTCAGTTCTTTTCCAGAACCATCTCATTGCCCCTGCGGGTCATCTGAAACTGGGTCAGCAGATTGTTGCCCAGCAGCACATAGGGCATGGATTGGGGGGCGACGACGGCGTCCATGCCGTAGACCTCCATTTCGCCCAGCTTGACGCTGTCGAGCTTGATGCGCCAGCCCTGGGCAGTGCCGTTGGCGGTGCGCATCAGTACGGGGATGCCCTGTTCGTAGGGCAGGCCCATGCGATCGGCATCGGCACGGCCTATGGCAATGGTGCTGGCGCCGGTGTCCACCATGTACTGCATGGTTTTGCCATTGATATAGCCACGATCGATGAAATGGCCGCGCGAGTCGGCGATCAGGACCAGCCGGCCCGAGCGCGCGGCGCCGCCAGTGCCGCCCCGGCTGCCCACGCTGACCGGAGCATCGCCCAGGCGCACGGTCTGGCGCCGGCCCTTGATATCCACCACGGCGGTGTCGCCGCTGACCTGCAGCAGGCGCACTTCCCTGTGGCTTTCGTTGACGGCCAGTGCCTTGGGGGCGCTGCCATCAATGACCAGCAAGGCCTTGCTGCCCAGCACGCCGGTCAGTGCCACGGACTGGCCCCAGGCGCAGCCGGCGGCCAGGCCGACCGACAGCAGAAGACCCATGCGGCGCAGGCCGCAGGCCCCCGGCCAGGGCATTGGCCGGTCGCTCCGCACGGCGGCAGAGGAGCAGGCAGCGAAGCTGCGCAGCAGGGGTCTCATTCAATCGCGGAAGTTGTTGAACGACAGCGGATGGTCGGCCAGGTCCTTGCGGATCAGGGCCATGGCCGCCTGCAGATCGTCGCGCTTGGCGCCGGTGATGCGGACCTTCTCTTCCTGAATGGCGGCCTGCACCTTGAGCTTGCTTTCCTTCATCAGCTTCTGGATCTGCTTGGCCAGCTCGGACTCGATGCCGTTCTTGACCTTGATGAGCTGCTTGACCTTGTCGCCGCCAATCTTCTGTGCCTTCTGGATGTCCAGGAAGCGCACGTCCACATTGCGCTTGGTCAGCTTGTTGCGCAGCAGGTCCTCGACTTGCTGCAGCTGGAACTCGGCATCGCCATACATGGTGATTTCCTTGTCCTTGAGCTCGACGGCGGCCGAAGTGCCCTTGAAGTCGAAGCGGGTGCCAATTTCCTTGGTGGCGTTGTCAACGGCGTTCTTCACTTCGACGAAATCGGCTTCGCAAACAGTGTCAAAAGAAGGCATGTGTAATTCCTATCAGTATCAGAGCGGTGAACAGCCACAGTGCGCCGGGCCGTGAAGTGCTGCTTGCCAGCAGCGGAGCAGGCGCAGTGCGACAATTGGGTGGATGTTAGTCGAGAAAAATGTTCCCCTGCAGCATTGCAACACCTTTGGCATTGCCGCGCGCGCCGAAACACTGGTGCGCATTCGTAGCCAGGACGATATCCGCCAGTTCCTCGCCGACCCGCTATGGGGCCGGCAGCCTGTGTTTGTCCTTGGCGGTGGCAGCAATGTGGTGCTGACGGGCGATGTGGCCCCCGTGGTGCTCAAGATGGAAATCATGGGCATGCGGCTGCTGCACGAAACCGACAGGGACTGGATTGTCGAGATCGGCGCAGGCGAGCGCTGGCACGATATGGTGGCATGGACGCTGGCCCAGGGCTATACAGGTCTTGAGAACATGGCGCTGATTCCAGGCACGGTCGGCGCGGCCCCGGTGCAGAACATCGGGGCCTATGGGATTGAGTTGCAGGATCGCTTCGATTCCCTGGATGCCATCGATCTGGTGACCGGCGAGCAGTTCAGCCTCAATGCTGCGCAATGTGCCTTCGGTTACCGTGACTCGGTGTTCAAGCATGCACCAGCCCAGCCCAAGTACTGGCCCGTGGCCGGCTCGGCGGCCGTTCCGCGCGGTCTGGGTCTCAAGGGGCGGGCGGTGATCACCCGCGTGCGCCTGGCGCTGCCCAAGAGCTGGAAGCCGGATCTGGGCTATCTCGATCTGCAGCGCAAGCAGGCCGAAAAAGGCATAGAGCAGCCGACTGCGCAGCAGGTCTTTGAATGGGTCTGCGAGATCCGCCGTGCCAAGCTGCCGGACCCAGAAGTCACCGGCAATGCAGGCAGCTTCTTCAAGAACCCCACGGTGACTACCGAGCAGTGCGCGGACATCATCGCGCGCGAGCCCAAGATTGTTCACTACCCCATGGATGACGGCTCCATCAAGCTGGCGGCCGGCTGGCTGATCGATGCCTGCGGCTGGAAGGGCAAGACCATGGGGCGCGCAGGCGTCTATGACAAGCAGGCGCTGGTGCTGGTCAACCGCGGTGACCGCCACAGCATAGACGCCAGCGTGACCGGCGGTGAGGTGATGACGCTCGCCGGGGCCATCCAGACCAGTGTCTACGAGCGCTTCGGGATTCGCCTGGAACCCGAGCCGGTGGTGATCTGAACTTGCGAGAGCCCACAAAAAATGGAGCCCAAGGGCTCCATTCTTGAGAGCGGCAACGGCTTACTTCCAGAATGCCGGACGCAGCAAGATACCGGAGATGCGGTAGGGGGCCTTGGGCTCGACCGCCAGCTCCATGGGCACGAAGCCCTTGGTGCAGCTCAGCAGCACGCTGGTGGCCAGAGGCGTGGAGCTTTCCATGCGACCGACCGTCTGGCAACTGCCTACGCCGGTGCGCACCGAGTCCAGGGCTTTCTGCACGGTGTCGATGGGAGAGTTCTTGAGGAACTCCTCGTTGAAATTGCTGGCGGCCAGCTTGGACTTGCCGTCCATGGCCGCCACTACAGCTTGCAGGCGTTTGCGCAAGGCTGCGTCAGCGGCAGCTGCATCCACATTGGCAGGGGCTGCCTGGGCTGCAGGTGCAGCCTGCGGTGCGGCGGCCTTGGCTGCATCGGCTGCTGCGGCATCGGGCTGGGCCTGAGCTGCAGTCATGAAGCCGGCAGCAGCCAGCAGGGCGGTCAGACAAACAGCATTGCGTGTTTTGGTGGAGATCATTCCGTTGAGCCTTTCGTCAAACAACGAAAGGCACTGTAAACCTTCTGCAAGCTTTATTTCGCCAGACAGCAAGCTGTTTTTGTGAATGAATGGCAAAGACCTGGTGCAGGCTGTGACGGTGGTGCGACTTTGTTGCAGCGCAGACAAGCTTGTTTGTCAGGGTTACTGCTTGCCGGGACGGCTTGCGCACTGCCTAAAATCTGTTGCACTGCAATAGCTCAATTGACGACGGGGCAGACCCCCAGAACATAAAGGACTTGCAATGCAAGAAAGCAAAGAGGGCAAAGACGGTGATGTCCAGGCGGGGAAGCAGCGAATCATCAAGAAGTACCCCAACCGTCGTCTGTACGACACCAATACCTCTTCATACATCACGCTGGCCGAAGTCAAGCAACTGGTCATGGACAGCGAGCCGGTGGTCATCAGGGATGCCAAGACCAATGAAGACCTGACGCGCTCCATTCTGTTGCAGATCATTCTGGAGGAGGAGGCCGGTGGGGCACCCATGTTCTCCGAAGCGATGCTGGCCAACATCATCCGCTTCTATGGCCATGCCATGCAGGGCTTCATGGGAAGCTATATCGAAAAGAACGTGCAGATGTTCACGGACTTCCAGAGCAAGCTGGCGGGCCAGTCCCAGGGCGCGAATCCCGAAGCCTGGAAGCAGTTCATGAGCATGCAGCCTCAGGCCATGCAGGGTTTGATGGGCAGCTATATGGAGCAGTCCCAGAACATGTTCACCCAGATGCAGGAGCAGATGCAAAAGCAGACAGAGCAGATGCTGGGAGTGTTCGGCATCAAGCGCTGAACGTTCAAATACTGTTCCAGAGCGGGCCAGCGGCCCGCTTTTTTTATGGCCGCTACGCTGGCCTGCCTGCGCTAGTCCCAATTGACGATGCCCTTGATTGTCTCCGGCCGAACAATGATTTCGTTGCTTCGCAATTGCGAGCCGGCAAGGAAGAACAACGACAAGAGAAGTTCAATGACAGGTAGATGCATGGCAATGCATCCA
Source organism: Comamonas testosteroni TK102 (assembly GCF_000739375.1). Taxonomy (NCBI): domain Bacteria; kingdom Pseudomonadati; phylum Pseudomonadota; class Betaproteobacteria; order Burkholderiales; family Comamonadaceae; genus Comamonas; species Comamonas testosteroni. The sequence continues at coordinate 2,362,222 of NZ_CP006704.1, forward strand.
AGGAGACTAGGCATGAAGTTAGGAGTGGGGGCCCGTTCGCTGGCGGTCCTGGCCGCAGGCGCGTTGTTGGCGGGGGCTGTCTGGGCCAGGGCAACGCCTGATGAACTGGCCAGGTTGGGCAAGTCGTTGACATGCACGGGCGGAGAAAAAGCGGGCACGGCCAGTGGCGTGCCGGAGTTCACCGGGAAATGGCTGGGCACGCCACCCGGCATTCAATACAACCCGCATGCGGGCCTGCATCCTGTGGACCCTTATGCCAGTGAAAAGCCTTTGTTCACCATCACGGCAGAGAATCTGGCCCAGTACGCCGAGCGCCTTACAGAAGGCCAGAAGGCCATGTTTGCCAAATACCCCAGGACCTATCGCATCCCGGTCTATCAAGGGCACCGCGACTTCCGCTTCTCGGATGCCGTCTGCGCGGCTGCCAGGAAGAACGCCCAGGAGGCCGTGATGAATGCCGACGGCCAGGGCACCACGGGGGCGGTCAAGGGCGCGCTGCCCTTTCCGTTTCCCCGCAGTGGTCTGGAGCTGGCCTTCAACAACCTGCTGCCATCACGTGCCTTTACCGAACATACGCTGCGTGACAATGCCAATGTGCTGGCCGATGGCAGCATCGTCTGGGGTCGGGCCGACAACCGCGCTTTCAGCCAGGTCAACGATCCGGCCAATGCCGGGCAGCCACTGAGTAGCCCCATGTCCCAGGGCATGAATGCGGTCAGGCTGCCCGAGCGTGAGAAGGGCGGCGTCAGCGTGGTGTCCGAGCCGGTGGAGTTCGGCAAGGAAAAGCGCCTGGGCTGGAGTTATGACCCCGGCACCCGCCGGGTTCGCCAGATTCCCGAATACGGTTTCGATCAGCCTCTGTCGGGCACCGGTGGCAAGCTGACCATTGACTCCGACCGCCTGTTCAACGGCTCGCCCGAGCGCTACCACTGGAAGTCGCTGGGCAAGAAGGAAGTCTATGTGCCGGCCAATGCCTACAAGATTCACGGCAGCAGCGTGAAGTATGCAGACCTGCTCAAACCCGGCCATGAAAACCCCGACTACATGCGCTACGAGCTGCGCCGTGTCTGGGTGCTGGAGGCTTCGCTCAAGGACGGCTATCGCCACATGTTCGGCAAGCGCGTGCTGTTCCTTGACGAGGATACCGGTCAGGCACTGATGAGCGATTACTACGATGCCCGTGGTCAGCTGTGGCTGCAGGCGGTGGTCAACCATTACTACGCCTTCGACGCCAGAATCTGGCATGCGGGCACCAGCTTCTATCACGACCTGAACTCCGGCGGCTATGTGGCCTACAACCTGTTCCAGGAGCGCCCCCAGGGCCCTGTGTTGAACAAGGGCAATATGACCGCAGCCATGTTTACGCCCGAGGCGGCGCGTAACGCCGGCAACTGAAGAACATGAATCCGGCAAACAGCCTGGGGTGCACATTGGTGTGGCTGCGGGCTGTTTGCCGGCCAGGCTGGGAGGCGCTTGCGCCTCCTTTTTTGTGTGGCAGTGGCAATGCCCTGTTCAGGGCCGAGAAAAAATCACGAGGAGACAGAGGATGACAAATCGTTTGCAGGGCAAGGTGGCCCTGGTCACTGGTGGCGCCAGCGGCGTGGGGCTGGAAGTGGTGAAGCTGCTTCTTGCCGAAGGTGCCAAGGTCGCATTCAGCGATATCAATGAAGCGGCAGGTCTGCAACTGGCGGCGGAGCTGGGCAAGCACGCCATGTTCGTCCGCCATGATGTGAGCAGCGAGACGGACTGGAAGCTTGTGATGGCGGCGGTGCAGCAGTGTCTGGGCAGGCTCGATGTGCTGGTCAACAACGCCGGCATCCTGCTGCCGGGCGACATGGAAACCGGGCGTCTGGAGGATTTCAGCCGCCTGCTCAGGATCAACACCGAGTCGGTCTTCATCGGCTGCCAGCAGGGCATTGCGGCAATGAAGCAGGGCGGCGGCTCCATCATCAACATGGCTTCGGTATCGAGCTGGCTGCCCGTGGAGCAATATGCGGGCTACAGCGCCAGCAAGGCGGCCGTGTCCGCGCTGACGCGCGCTGCTGCGCTGAACTGCCGCAAGCAAGGCTATGCGATTCGCGTCAACTCCATCCACCCCGATGGCATCTATACGCCGATGATGCAGGCTTCGCTGCCCAAGGGCGTGAGCCAGGAAATGGTCTTGCATGATCCCGAGCGCAATCGCGCCGGACGTGCCTATATGCCCGAGCGCATTGCACAGCTGGTGCTGTTTCTGGCCAGCGACGCGTCCAGCGTCATGAGCGGCAGCGAACTGCATGCCGATAACTCGATTCTGGGCATGGGGCTGTAGATGACGGCTTGAATCCGGCAGACCGTCACGAAGGCCTTGAATCATTTCAAGGCCTTCGTCGTTTTGCTGAGTAGGATGACGGCACTGAACAGCAGACAGGCGCGCGTTCAACGTTCCAATTCGCTCGAGCTTTGAGAAGGTGTTTCATGAAACTGGGCTACACAATCGTCTATGTCCCCGATGTCCCGGCATCTCTGGACTTCTTTACCCGCGCATTCGGCATGCAGCGGCGTTTTCTGCATGAATCCGGAACCTACGGCGAGCTCGAGACCGGGCAGACGACGCTGGCATTTGCCGCCCATGAGCTGGGTGGGCTGAATTTTCCGGGAGGCCATGTCGAAGCGCACAGCTCCGCCAAGCCATTGGGCTTTGAAATCGCGCTGGTCACGGAAGATGTCGAGCAGGCCCATCGAAACGCGCTGAGCGCCGGCGCTGCCGAGATGGCAGCACCGACAGCCAAGCCCTGGGGGCAGGTGGTGTCCTATCTGCGTTGCCCCGATGGCTGTGTGGTGGAGCTCTGTACGCCCATGAATGCCTGAGCCCAAGAGGTGGTTGGCCGTCGCCGGCCAATCCTGGTGCTCAGCCCCAACCGCAACCGCAACCGCAGCGAGCCGGGGAGCAGGAAAGATTTTGCGGGCCGGCAGGCGGCCCGGTGCCTGCAGTCAAGCGCGAGCTGCATCGGAAACCGTCTCCGGTTTGAGGCGGGTCGATATGTTTTTGATAGCTGGAAGCGCTTTGTCGATAAGGCATCGCTTCTATATACTCGCCTCTTTTTTTGCGAACAGGAGACGCAATGCTTGCGAGATGGTCTGGTGCTTTGGTTCTCTCGGCTTGGCTCTCGTTCTGGGGTTGTGCCCAGGCCCAGCCCAGCGATGCGGTCAACGCCGCAAAGACCGGCGATGTCGCGGCACAGTACGAGCTGGGAAAGGCCTATCTTTACGGCAAGGGCGTGGAAAAGAATGCCGACGATGCCTTGCGCTGGCTGAGGCTGGCCGCCGATCAGCAGCATGCGCCGTCCCAGTATCTGCTGGGCCTGGTCTATGTGCTGGGTGCCGAAGGCGTGAAGAAAGATCCTGAGGCAGGCCTGGCACGCATTCATCAGGCTGCAAACGCTGGCAATCTCGATGCGCAGAACCTGCTGGGAACTATCTATCTAAGAGGCGAAGCGGTTGAGCGGAATGCAGCAACAGGTGTCGCATGGCTGGAGCGCGCCGCGCAACAGGGCTCTGCGACAGCACAAAATAGTCTGGGCTTTGTCTACCGCAAAGGCGAGCTGCTGGCCCAGGATCTGCAGGTCTCGTTTCGCTGGTATCTGATGGCGGCGCAGCAAGCCGATGTGCTCGCGCAGTTCACGGTGGCCGAGATGTACTACCTTGGCGAAGGCGTTGAGAAGAACCATGCCGAAGCCGCGAAATGGCTGACCCCGCTGGCAGACAAAGGCGTGCAAAAAGCCCAATTGCTGCTGGGGAAGATTTGCTTCGAAGGCCAGGGTGTGGCCCCCGACTACAAGCGAGCCGTGCTGCTCCTGCATGCTGTAGCCATCCGTGGCTCGGGCGAGGCGTACTATGAACTGGGCCGCCTGTTTGAGCAGGGCGAGGGCGAGTATCGCAACGATAAGGAAGCGATCGCCTATTACACCCAGGCACTGAAGTACCAGCATGCGGCCGCCGCCGAGCGCCTGCAGCAGCTTTCTGCGGCATCCGTCGAAGCCGGTTCGTTTGCGCAGTCCATGGGGTACATGGAAAACCTGAACTCGGCGCTCAAAGGCAATGTGCTGGCCCAGTACAACGTCGGCGTCTTCCAGTACCTGGGCAAGGGTTTCGACAAGCCCAACTACGCCGAGGCTGCCAAATGGTTCGCCATGGCAGCCGAGCAAGGCTATGCCAAGGCCCAGTACAACCTGGGCACTCTGTACGAGAATGGCGATGGTGTGCACAGGAGCCTGGCCCAGGCGCTCAAGTGGTACCGTCTGGCCGCCGAGCAGCAGGATGCGCCGGCCCAATATGCCTTGGGCACCTTGTACCGGGATGGTCAGGGTGTGAAAAAGAACGCCAGGCTCGCGCGTGAATGGTTGCAGCGCGCTGCCGCCCAAGGCCATGCACCGGCAAAAAAGGCCTTGGCACAGCTCTGAGCCGACAAGCGGGGCCGTTTCGCGGGCCCCGGCTTGCCAGCGCGAGCACGGCTAGGCCGGCTCCGAGATCTCGATGAGGTTCAGGTCGGGGTCACGCACATAGATGGAGCGGATTTTCGATGTGGCACCGGTGCGCATCACGGGACCTTCGGCAATCGGAACCGACAACTGCTGCAGGCGCATGATGACTTTGTCCAGCGGCACCGAGGCCAGAAAGCACAGATCCAGGGCACCGGGCACAGGAGTGTGGGCCTTGGGTTCGAACTCGCGCCCCTTCACATGCAGATTGATCTTCTGCTGGCCGAAGACAAAGGCCTTGCGCTCCACGGGCGGGTTGCCGCCGATGAAGGACTCCAGTCGCATGCCCAGGACTTCGGTGTAGAAGTGTATGCATTGGGCTTCGTTGGCCGTTGTGAGTACCAGGTGGTCGAGGTGGCTGATCATGACAAGGCTGCTCTCTGATTGTGAAAACGAGTGTGAGGGCACGCGAGCTCGCGTTGCAGGGGAACGGCATGAGCATGGTGCAGTTGCAGGCAGGCATTGCCGTCAAGGCTGCAGTCCGGGTCGATTCTGTCAGGCTGTCGCCGGCCCGTCCTGGCGCATGACGCCCTGCAAAAAAGCCTGCTCTGCGAGCTGCGCCAGCGGCGCGCGGGGGATGCGACCGCGGCGCTCGCCGTCTATGAGGGCGATCACGGTTCCCAGCCAGAGCTCGGTCAATGTTGCCGCGCTGAAATCGATGCGGAACACGCCTTCCTGCTGGCCGCGCAGGAAGAAAGCGTCGACCTTGGGCTCCCAGATCGCATTTTCCTCCATGGGCTTTTCGACCTCGTTCCAGTAATAGGTCAGAAACAGCGTGAATTCGCGGTGTTCGAGATGCTTGGCATTGAGGCGCTTGAGGGCCTCGAGCACCGGGCCTTCCTCGATGCGGGCTTCGTCCAGTGCGTCGTCCAGCGTGCGCAGGCTTTGCTCCAGCAGGCGCTTGATCAGCAGATCGCGCGTGGGGCAGAAACGGTAGAGCGTGGCCTTGCTGATGCCAATGGCCTTGGCCAGCTCCTGCAAGGTGGCGCGTGGGTGGTTGACCAGGGCCAGGGCCAATGGGGGGAGGATTGCTGTGTTGTCGTGGGGGGCTGTTGTCATTCGTAGCTCCGGTTGGGGCGGATACGGATGAACCTATTTTGATTCAATCAGCGAGTCTAAAAGCAAGAGCTGGCAACTTTACACATCAGCAAAATATCAAGAATCAATATAGGCCTTAATGAATCAAATTTGATTCAAAAAACTTTTTCATGCATCATGCGCGTCTTTCAAGATTTGACAAGACTCAAAAGCCATGAAGACGAAAAGCCAGAATGTGCGTGCCTGGCCGGCCCTGGCCGCATTGGCGGCCGCAATGATGTTGAGCGGTTGCATCCAGTCGGAAGCGGGTGGTCAGCCCCAGGAGCTGCCGCAGGTGGATGTGGTGACCGTCAAGCCCAGGGCGCTGAGCCTCAGCGCTGAACTGCCCGGGCGGATCGAGCCTGTGCGCGTGGCCGAGGTGCGTGCGCGTGTGCCGGGTATTGTGCTGAGCCGCCATTTCAAGGAGGGCGCCGATGTGAAGGCTGGCGAGGTGCTGTTCAGCATCGACCCGGCGCCGCTGCGCGCTGCGCTGTCGCGGGCCCGGGGCGAGCTGGCGCGAGCCGAGGCTGCGCTGTCGGAAGCGCAGTCCGTGGTGCGCCGCTACGAACCGCTGGTGGCGCAGGAGGCTGTGAGCCGCCAGGATTTCGACAGCGCCAAGGCTACGCTGCACAGTGCCATGGCCACGCGTCAATCGGCCCAGGCCGAAGTGGAGGCGGCACGCCTGAACCTGGAGTATGCGACGGTGAAAGCTCCGATCGCCGGCCGCATCGGCCGTGCCCTGGTGACCGAAGGTGCCCTGGTTGGCCAGGGGGAAGCGACAGCGATGGCGGTGATCCAGCAGTTGGACCCCGTCTACGCCGATTTTCGCCAGCCTGCCGCGCTGGCCACGCGCTGGCGTGCCCAGCAACTGCAGGGCCAGTCGCCACGCAGCACTCTGGTGACGCTGGTGGCTGACGGCCTGGATCAGAAACGCCAGGGACGGATGCTGTTCTCGGATGTGACGGTGGATCGCGGTACCGGCCAGCTGGCGCTGCGCGGTGAGTTCCCCAACCAGGATGGCTTGCTGCTGCCCGGCATGTATGTGCGCGTGACCTTGGGCCTGGGCGAGGATCCTGCGGCCATTCTCGTGCCTCAGCGCGCGGTGCAGCGCGGCGCCGACGGATTGGCCCATGTGCTGGTGCTCGACGAGCAGAACATGGTGCAGTCCCAGAAGGTGAGAACCGGTGCCATGTACGGCTCCGATTGGCATATCACCGAGGGCCTCAAGGAAAACGCCAGGGTGGTGGTCGGAGGCCTTGCGGCAGCCGTGCCCGGCACCAAGGTGCAGATCCGAGCGGCCGCTGCAGCTGAAGCTGGCGTCGTCAAAGACTCTGAAGCTACTTCAAAAAAATGAGCAATATGCGCTGATTCTGAAGGCGCTGAATGCCAAAAAAGACAAGCCTTATTCAAGGATAGATGATGTCCCGGTTTTTTATTGATCGCCCCAAGCTGGCCTGGGTGGTTGCGATCTTCATCCTGCTGGCCGGCCTGCTGGCGATCCCGGCCTTGCCTGTGGCGCAGTTTCCCAATGTGGCGCCACCGCAGATCTCCATCTCGGCAACCTATCCGGGGGCATCAGCCACCACGGTGATGGAGTCGGTGACCAGCGTCATCGAGGAGGAACTCAACGGCACCAAGGGTCTGCTGTACTTCGACTCGTCCAGCGGCGCCACGGGCCTGGCCGAAATCACGGCCACCTTTGCGCCGGGCACCGATCCCGCACTGGCCCAGGTCGAGGTGCAGAACCGTATCAAGAAGGCCGAGGCCAGGCTGCCCGCCTCGGTGATGCAGATGGGCTTGCAGGTCGAACAGGCCAGCGCCAACTTCCTGCTGATCTATTCGCTGACCTACAAGGGCGACGACAGCGGCAAGAACGAGGTCCGCCTCTCCGACTATGCGGTGCGCAACATCAACAACGAGATCCGCCGCGTGCCCGGTGTGGGCAAGGTGCAGTACTTCGGCGCCGATGTCGCCATGCGGGTCTGGGTCGATCCGCAGAAGCTGCTGGGCTACGGCCTGTCGGTGGCGGACGTGAACGCGGCCATTGCCGCGCAGAACGCCCAGGTGCCGGCAGGCAGCTTCGGCAGCCAGCCCGGATCGTCCGAGCAGGAGCTCAGCGCCACGATTGCCGTCAAGGGCACGCTGAGTTCGCCCGAGGAGTTCGGCCAGATCGTGCTGCAGGCCAGGGACGACGGCTCGGCCGTGCACCTGGCCGATGTGGCGCGTCTCGAAGTCGGCCAGCTCGATTACAGCTTTGCCTCGCGCGAGGACGGCCACAAAGGAGTGGCGGCCGCCGTGCAACTGGCACCTGGTGCCAATGCGATGCAGACCGCCAAGGCGGTCAAGGCGAGGCTAGCCGAGCTGTCGCAGAACTTCCCGGACGATATTCAGTACGCCGTGCCCTACGACACCTCACGCTTTGTCGAAGTCGCCATCGGCAAGGTGATCCAGACCCTGGTCGAGGCCGTGGTGCTGGTGTTCCTGGTGATGTGGCTGTTCCTGCAGAACCTGCGCTATACGCTGATTCCCACCATCGTGGTTCCGGTGTGTCTGGCCGGCACCCTGGCGGTGATGTATGCGCTGGGCTTCTCGGTCAATATGATGACCATGTTCGGCATGGTGCTGGCCATCGGCATCCTGGTCGACGATGCCATCGTGGTGGTGGAGAACGTGGAGCGTCTCATGGCCGAGGAGGGCCTCACGCCGCTGGCCGCCACCGTGAAGGCCATGCAGCAGGTCTCGGGGGGCATCGTCGGCATCACGCTGGTGCTGGTGGCCGTGTTCCTGCCCCTGGCCTTCATGAGCGGCTCGGTGGGCGTGATCTACCGTCAGTTCTCGCTGTCGCTGGCGGTCTCCATCCTGTTCTCGGGCCTGCTGGCGCTGACATTCACGCCGGCACTGTGCGCCACGCTGCTCAAGCCTGTTGCCGAAGATCACCACGAGGAGAAGAAAGGTCTCTTCGGCTGGTTCAACCGGCACTTTGCCAAGTTGACCGAGCGCTTTTCCCTTCTCAACCAGCGTCTGGTCAAGCGCACGGGCCGCTATATGCTTATCTATGCAGCCATCGTGGGCGGGCTGGGCTTTGCCTATACGCGCATGCCCGAGTCCTTTGTGCCTTATGAAGACATGGGCTACTACATCGTCAGCGTGCAACTGCCTCCGGGTGCGACCGAAGCACGCACGGAGGCTGTGGTGCGCGACATGGAAACCTATGTGAAGAGCCGCCCTGCGACGGCCCAGGCCGAGTTCCTGATGGGCTACAGCTTCTCGGGCATGGGGCAGAACGCGGCCATGGCCTTCGTCACGCTCAAGGACTGGTCCATGCGCGGCAAGGGGCAGGCGTCGTGGGACGAGGTCCAGGCCTTCAATCAGCGCTTCGGCAGTCTGTCCGATGGTGCGGCCATGGCGGTGGACCCGCCACCCATCGACGGCCTGGGCAATTCCGGCGGCTTTGCGCTGCGTCTGCAGGATCGCGCCAATCTGGGCCGCGAGGCCCTGGTTGCCGCGCGCGACGAACTGCTGAAGAAGGCCAATGCCTCGCCGGTGATCGCCTACGCGATGATGGAAAACCTCGAAGATGCGCCGCAGCTGCGCCTGGACATAGATCGGCGCAAGGCCCAGGCCCAGGGCGTGAGCTTCGCGAGCATCAGTGCCGTGCTGTCCACGGCCTATGGTTCGGCCGTGATCAACGAGTTTCCGAATGCCGGGCGTCTGCAGCGTGTGGTGGTGCAGGCCGACACGGCCGCGCGCATGACGCCCGAAGCCCTGCTGCGCCTGTATGTGCCCAATGTCCAGGGCGAGCAGGTGCCGCTGGCCTCGTTTGCCAGCGTGGAGTGGGAGCAGGGGCCGGTGCAGATCTCGCGCTACAACGGCTATCCGGCCTTCCGAATCGCGGGCGACGCCAAGCCCGGCCACACTACGGGTGAGGCCATGGCCGAGCTCGAACGCATTCTGGGCGAGATGCCGCGCGGCATAGGTTACGAGTGGACGGCGCTGTCCTATCAGGAAAAGGCCGCCGGCGCACAGGCCCCCAAGCTGTTCGCACTGGCCATCGTGGTGGTGTTCCTGCTGCTCGTGGCTCTGTACGAAAGTTGGAGCATTCCCGCAGCCGTGATGCTGATCGTGCCCGTAGGCGCGCTGGGCTCGGTGCTGGCCACGTCGGCGCTGGGTCTCTCGAACGACGTGTACTTCAAGGTCGGCCTGATCACCATCATTGGCCTGGCGGCCAAGAACGCCATCCTGATCGTGGAGTTCGCCAAGGACCTGCACGAGCGCGGCCATTCGCTGACGGAGGCAGCATTGCAGGCAGCCCGTTTGCGCTTTCGTCCCATCGTGATGACTTCGCTGGCCTTCATCCTGGGGGTGGTGCCGCTGGCGCTGGCAACCGGCGCGGGTGCCTCCAGCCAGGCCGCCATTGGTGTCGGCGTGATCGGCGGCATGCTCAGCGCGACTTTGCTGGGCGTGCTGTTCGTGCCGATCTTCTTTGTCTTCGTGCTCTCGCTGCGGCGCAAGCGTCGCGCAGTGCCTCAGGAAAAAAACTCAGACTCCGAAGGAGAATCCGCATGAACGGGCCAAACCCCATGCGCACCGCGGTGCTGACACTGATCGCCGTGGTGCTGGCCGGCTGCTCTTTTGCGCCGACCTACGACAGGCCTGCTGCGCCCATCCCCGGCAGTTGGAGTGCGGCCTCGGCAGCCACACCTGTATCGGTGCAGAGCTTGCACTGGAAGGATTTCGTGATCGATGAGCGCCTGCGCTCGCGTATCGAAACAGCGCTGGCCAACAACCGCGATCTGCGCCAGACGCTGCTCAATGTGCAGACCGCACGCGCGGCCTATCGCGTGCAGCGTGCGGACCAACTGCCCGGTCTGGAAGCGCAGGCCAGTGGCAACCGCCAGCGCCTGCCTGCCGATCTGAGCGGCACGGGAGCGGCCAGGGTGCAGAGCAACTATCAGGCTGGCGTCGGGTTGATGGCTTTCGAGCTTGATCTCTTCGGCCGCATGCGCTCGTTGTCCGAGGCCGCACTGATGGAATACCTGGCCACCGAGGAGACCGCGCGCAGCGTGCAGATCAGTCTGGTCGCCGAAGTGATCCAGGCCTCGCTGGCGCACGACAGCGCGCGGCAGCGCCAGGTCCTGGCGCTGCGCACCTTGCAGGCGCGCGATAAGGAGTGGCAGCTGATGAGCGAGCGTCGCAAGACCGGCACGGCCGGCCGCCTGGACGAGCAGGAGGCTCAAGGCCAGCTCGAACTGGCGCGCGCCGAAGTCGAGCGCTTGTCACGCGAGCTGCGCCAGGCGGCAAACGCGCTGGACTGGCTGGTGGGCGATGGCTCGGTCCAGGCGGCAGCGGATCTGAGTGCCGCTCCCCTGGTGCAGGAGATCGGTGCCGGCCTGCCGTCCGATCTGCTGGAGCTGCGCCCGGACATCCGTGCCGCCGAATACCAACTGCGTTCGCGCAATGCGAGCATCGGCGCTACGCGGGCCGCATTCTTTCCACGCATTTCCCTCACGGGCTCCTACGGCTCTGCCAGTGCTGAGCTCTCCGATCTGTTTGCCGCTGGCCAGCGCTCCTGGTCCTTCATGCCGCAGCTCAGCCTGCCGATTTTTGATGGCGGCCGCAATCGCGCCAATTTGGAGATCGCGCAGCTGCGCAAGGACATGGCGATAGCCAGTTACGAGCGCAGCATCCAGACGGCGTTTCGTGAAGTCAGTGACGCGCTGGCCTCCGTCGAGACCCTGAGGCGCGAGGAGCTGGCCCGCCAGCGGCTGGTGCAGACCAGCGCGAATACGCTCAAGCTCGCCGAGCTGCGCTATCGCGCCGGGCTGGACAGCCATCTGCGCTATCTGGATGCACAGCGCACGGACTTTGCGCAGCAGATGGCTCTGATCGAGGTCAGTACTCAGCGGCAAATGGCCCTGGCCACCCTGTTCAAGGCACTGGGCGGAGGCTGGGGTCGAGCGGCTGGTTGAGTGTTGCTTGGCTTGTCGCTCGTCAACCAGCCTCACACGAGCTCGGCCGCCAGGAGCAATCCGGCGCTGCGGGCGCGAGAGCCCAGGACGCGGTCCAGGCTCTTTTTTTGCGCATGGGCGGCGGCAAGACTGCTTGCTGGCTCGCCAACACCATGCAGTCCCTCGCATTCGCCGGTGCCAGGCTGGATTCATGTGGCGCTAATGCTGCACCGTGAATTCAATTCGCATTCACTGCCGAATGCGCTAAAAAGAAAAAAGGCCTTGAATTGCTTCAAGGCCTTTTGTCATTTGGCGGAGCAGGCGGGATTCGAACCCGCGGTGGGCTATTAACCCACACACGCTTTCCAGGCGTGCGACTTAAACCACTCATCCACCGCTCCACTCATCCACCGCTCCACAGCGATCCCAAAAATACTTCATTGCTGAAGTAAAAAACCAAGTGTGGTCGACTTGATTTTAAAATCTGGCGGAGCAGGCGGGATTCGAACCCGCGGTGGGCTATTAACCCACACACGCTTTCCAGGCGTGCGACTTAAACCACTCATCCACCGCTCCGTGTGATGAAGCCGCTATTCTAACCAGAAATTTCGACCTCAAAATGAAAGTGCAGAAAGTTCTTTTCTGCACGGCGCATCAGGTGAGGCGGTCAGGCGCTCTTGCCCACTTGCACCATCTTCATGGCGGAGGCAATCAGGCCGGAGACTTCGGTCATGTTTGCAGGAATGACCAGGGTGGTGTTGGAGTCTGCTGCCACCTTGCTGTAGGCCTCCACGGCGCTTTCAGCCACCTTGAGCTGTACCGCCTGCTCGCCGCCGGGCTGGCGGATGGCCGTGGCCACGCGCTCCAGTGCCTGTCCGGTGGCTTCGGCCACGGTGGTGATGGCTGCGGCCTCGCCCTGGGCCTTGTTGATGGCAGCCTGCTTTTCGCCTTCGGAGCGGGCGATGAAGGCCTCGCGCTCGCCGGTGGCGATATTGATCTGCTCCTGGCGGCGGCCTTCGGAAGCGGCGATCAGGGCACGCTTTTCACGTTCAGCCGTGATCTGGGCCTGCATGGAACGCAGAATTTCAGCGGGCGGTGTCAGGTCCTTGATTTCGTAGCGCAGCACCTTCACACCCCAGTTCAGCGCGGCCTCGTCGATGGCATTGACGACCTGGGCGTTGATCATGTCGCGTTCCTCGAAGGTCTTGTCCAGCTCCAGCTTGCCGATCACGCTGCGCAGCGAGGTCTGGGCGAGCTGGGTGACGGCCATGATGTAGTTGGACGAACCATAGCTGGCGCGCATGGGGTCGGTCACCTGGAAGTAGAGAATGCCGTCCACAGTCAGCTGCGTGTTGTCGCGCGTGATGCAGACCTGGCTGGGCACGTCCAGGGGAATTTCCTTGAGGCTGTGCTTGTAGGCGATGCGGTCGACGAACGGGATCAGAAAGTTCAGGCCGGGCGTGAGCGTGCCTGCATATTTGCCCAGACGCTCCTTGACCCATGCATGCTGCTGGGGGACCACCTTGATCGAGCGGACGATGAAGATGACGGCAATGATGGCGATGGCGAGAGGGACTGCGTAATCCATATTGTCTCCAGCCCTTGTGGGGCGTTGGTGTGAAGAAAGAGTGCGAGGCGTTCCAGCGTCCAGCATAACCATGCCGGGGCTGGGCGGTGATCAGATCTTGTCAACCAGCAGGCGGTTGCCGATGACTTCGGCCACGCGGTGGGGGCCGGGAATGGGCAGGGCGCCCTGGCGTCCCATGACGGTCCAGGTGGCGCCGCGATAGCGGACCTGGGCCGTGCCGTCGGTGTTCCACTGCTCCACGACCACGGTCTCACCCACATCCATGTTGACATCGCGATTGCTGGAGGCGGGCTGTCTGCGCGGGCTGCGCTTGCGCAGCAGATAGCAGACGAGGACGGCGCCCGAGCCCAGCAGCGCCGCGGCGACGATCTGGCTGCTGGTGCCCATGCCGAAATGAGCGCACAGTGCGCCGACAATGGCACCCAGAGCCAGCATGAGGAGATAGAAAGTGCCGGTCAACAGCTCTGCAATGACCAGCAAACCGACAAGCAACCACCATGCGGTGGAGAGATCCATATCTGAACTCCTGTTAAGGGCTGTATTTAGTGCACCACATTCTGGGTTAAAAACAGCCTGTTTCAAAGCCGCAATAAGGATATTCCTTACACTTCGCGGCTGTTTCGTTTTTTAGGCCTGATTGGTACGGAGGCTGTTCATGAAGTTTCGCTTTCCCATCGTCATCATCGACGAGGACTATCGTTCCGAGAACACCTCGGGACTGGGCATCCGCGCCCTGGCTCAAGCCATTGAAGAAGAGGGCTTTGAAGTCCTGGGCGTGACCAGCTATGGCGATCTGTCGCAGTTCGCCCAGCAGCAAAGCCGGGCCAGCGCCTTTATTTTGTCGATCGACGACGAGGAATTCCAGCTCGGCGGCGACAAGGACCCCATCATTCACAGCCTGCGCGACTTCATCGGTGAAGTGCGCCGCAAGAATGAAGAGGTGCCCATCTACATCTACGGCGAGACCAAGACCAGCCGTCACCTGCCCAACGACATTCTGCGTGAGCTGCATGGCTTCATTCACATGTTCGAGGATACACCCGAGTTCGTGGCCAAGCACATCATCCGCGAAGCCAAGAGCTATCTGGAGAGCGTGCAGCCTCCTTTCTTCAAGGCGCTGCTGGACTACGCCGAAGACGGCTCCTACAGCTGGCACTGCCCCGGTCACTCGGGCGGCGTGGCCTTTCTCAAGAGCCCCGTGGGCCAGATGTATCACCAGTTCTACGGTGAGAACATGCTGCGCGCCGACGTCTGCAATGCCGTGGAGGAGCTGGGCCAGCTGCTGGACCACAACGGCGCCATCGGCGAGTCCGAGCGCAATGCCGCGCGCATCTTCAATGCCGATCACTGCTACTTTGTGACCAATGGCACATCGACCTCCAACAAGATCGTCTGGCACCACACCGTGGCACCCGGCGATGTGGTGGTGGTGGACCGCAACTGCCACAAATCCATCCTGCACTCGATCATCATGACGGGTGTGATTCCGGTGTTCCTCAAGCCCACGCGCAATCACTTCGGCATCATCGGACCGATTCCGCAGAGCGAGTTCTCGGTCGAGTCCATCCAGGCCAAGATCGCCGCCAACCCCCTGCTCAAGGGTGTGGACGCCAAGGCCGTCAAGCCCCGCGTGCTGACGCTGACGCAGTCCACCTACGACGGTGTGCTCTACAACACCGAGACCATCAAGGGTATGCTGGACGGCTATGTGGCCAATCTGCACTTTGATGAGGCCTGGCTGCCCCACGCTGCCTTCCACCCCTTCTACGGCAGCTATCACGCCATGGGCAAGAAGCGCAAGCGCCCGGTGCATTCGGTGGTCTATGCCACCCAGTCCATCCACAAGCTGCTCGCCGGCATCAGCCAGGCCTCGCATGTGCTGGTGCAGGACAGCCAGACCGAGAAGCTGGACCACCCGCTGTTCAACGAGGCGTATCTGATGCACACCTCGACTAGCCCCCAGTACAGCATCATCGCCAGCTGCGATGTGGCTGCCGCCATGATGGAGCCGCCCGGCGGCACGGCCCTGGTGGAAGAGTCGATTGTCGAGGCGCTGGACTTCCGCCGTGCCATGCGCAAGGTGGAGGACGAGTTCGGCGACGACGACTGGTGGTTCGAGGTCTGGGGCCCTGAAGCCCTGGCCGAGGAAGGCGTGGGCACGGCCCAGGACTGGATCATCCGCGGCACGGACGCATCGACCAAGACCCGCTCCAAGAAGAACGGCAAGGAGTTCGACAACTGGCACGGCTTTGGCGATCTGGCCGATGGCTTCAACATGCTGGACCCCATCAAGTCCACCATCGTCACGCCCGGCCTGGACCTGGACGGCGACTTTGCCGACACCGGCATTCCCGCGTCCATCGTCACCAAATACCTGGCCGAGCACGGCGTGGTGGTCGAGAAGACCGGCCTGTACTCCTTCTTCATCATGTTCACCATCGGCATCACCAAGGGCCGCTGGAACACCATGCTGACGGCGCTGCAGCAGTTCAAGGACGATTACGACCGCAACCAGCCTCTGGCGCGCATCCTGCCCGAGTTCTGCCAGCAGCACCGCCGCTACGAGCGCATGGGCCTCAAGGACCTGTGCCAGCACGTGCACGAGCTGTACGCCAAGTACGATATCGCACGCCTGACGACCGAGATGTATCTGTCGGATCTCAAGCCCACGATGAAGCCCTCGGATGCCTATGCGCATATCGCGCAGCGCAGGACCGAGCGTGTGGAAATCGACCATCTGGTCGGCCGCACCACCGTGGGTCTGGTCACGCCTTACCCGCCCGGAATTCCGTTGCTGATCCCCGGTGAAGTCTTCAACAAGAAGATCGTGGACTACCTGGTGTTCGCGCGCGAGTTCGCCAAGGAGTGCCCGGGCTTCGAGACCGATATCCACGGTCTGGTGGAGCTGGAAGACGAAAACGGCGAGATCCGCTATTACGCGGACTGCGTCGCGGAGACCCAATCCGTGCCTGCCAAGAAGGCCCCTGCGGCCAAGAAGCCTGCAGCCAAGTCCGGCGCGGTCAAGGCGGCAGCCAAGCCCGTGGCGAAGACGGCGGCCAAGTCCGTAGCCAAGCCTGCGGCAAAGCCCGCCGCCAAGACGGGCAAGGCTTCGCCCAAGGCCAAGGCTTCTACGCCTGCCGATATGGACGTGCGTGTGGCCGGAACCGCCGCCAAGCCGGCCCGCAAGGGCAAGAAGCCGGTGCAGGTGGGCGATGCCGGACCGTTTGGTCGCACGCTGTGACGCGCCGATGATTCGTTGACGCGAATCGCTGTGTCAGGACAAAGCCCGGGGTGCTCCGCATGCCGGGCTTTTTCATGCCGGATATGAAAGAGGTCATGCGTTCACCACTGTCGATGACTGCTGCAGACCAGCGCCTGTGGCGGGTTCCGGCCGCCTGCAGCCTGGCCTGGGCGCTGTTCATGCTGTGGGGCTGCCTCAATGAAACCGGCGCCAGCGGCGGCCTGATCCTGAGGCTGTTCCCGTTTCTGAATGGAATGGCGTATGCGGACAAGCTGGTGCACGCGAGTCTGCACGGCGTGCTGGCCACGCTGCTGTGGTGGGCGGCAGTGCTGCGTGCGCGCAGTCTGGGTCGGGCCTGGACGCTGGCGCAGGCCGCATGCGTGGTGGGGCTGTGCGCGGTCTATGGCGGCCTGATAGAGGGTCTGCAGTCGTTTCTGACTGTCACGCGCGGCGCTGAATGGCTGGATGCGCTGGCCAACACCTTGGGCGCCGGCCTGGCCGTGCTGTTCTGGCAGAGGCTGGGGTCACGGTGGCTGTATTCATCAAAAATATAGCAGCTACCGCTTTGTATCACTTGTTTTCATGGTCGATGTATATGAAAAACAAGATGAGGAAAGCGGAAGATGCTTCCATT
The DNA here is from genome assembly GCF_000739375.1 of Comamonas testosteroni TK102. Lineage (NCBI taxonomy): Bacteria > Pseudomonadati > Pseudomonadota > Betaproteobacteria > Burkholderiales > Comamonadaceae > Comamonas > Comamonas testosteroni. Next base: position 2,379,230 of record NZ_CP006704.1, read on the forward strand.
TGAATAGCGTCATTCCAGTGTGATCTTCGCGTCGCGGATCAGCGCGGCCCAGCTGGCCTGCTCCTTTTGCAGATAGGCCTGGGCGTCCTGCAGGCTGCCGCCCATGGGCGTGCTGCCTTCGGATTGCAACTGCTTGAGCACGGCGGGGTCCTGCAGCCCGGTGTTCACTGCGGCATTGATCTTCTGCGCCAGCGCGGCAGGCGTGTTCCTGGGGGCCACGATCAGCTTCCAGTCCACGGCTTCAAAGCCGGGAAAGCCGGACTCGGCCACGGTGGGGACCTGGGGCAGGATGGCTAGACGCTTGGCCGAGGTCACCGCCAGTGCGCGCAGGCGCTGGCCCTTGATCATGGGGTAGACCGCCTGAGGCGTGCCGAACATATAGTGGGTCTGCTTGCCCAGCAGATCGGTCACGGCCGGCGCGGCGCCCTTGTAAGGCACGTTGAGCACATCGATCTTGGCCTTGTAGGAAAGCATTTCCCCCGCCAGATGGCCCACGGTGCCCGTGGACGCCAGGCCTTGCTTGATGGCGCCGGGCTGGGCCTTGGCCGCGGCAATCAGGTCCTGCAGCGATTTCCAGGGCGAATCGGCGGGCACGACCAGCACCACGGGCTGCGAGGCCACCAGCGCCACGGGAAGCAGATCGGTCTTGGCATTGAAAGGCATGCTGGGCAGCAGCGAGGGATTGATGGCCAGATTGGCGGTCTGTCCTATGCCGAAGGTATAACCGTCGGCAGGTGCCTTGGCGACGGCATCAAGTCCGATATTTCCGCCCGCACCGGGCTTGTTGTCCACCACGATGACCCAGCGATTCGCGGTCGCCATGCGCTCGCTGATCTGGCGTGTCACCGTGTCGGTGCCGCCGCCAGGCGTGAAGGGCACGACCATGCGGATCGACTTGGCGGGCCATTCCCCGGGCTGGGCGCTGGCGCTGCCGCTGGCGACCGCCATGGCCATCAGCGCGCAGGCTGCAATGGCCTGGCGGCGGTTTGCCGGTCGTGCTGCGCAATGGAGGAAAGAGCTGTGTTTCATGGTTTTGTCTCCTGGTGGCTGGAAATTGGGGGTAAGGAATCCCCGCAGGGCGTGCATGGGCGCCCTGTTCTGGGGTGTGCTGAAGAAAGCGGGGCCATGACCCCGCAGGGTCGCTCAGTCGGGCAGGCCCTGGGCCAGTGCCTGGGCCTGATCCTGGCTGTAGCCCAGGGCGGTCAGAATCTCCAGGCTGTGCTCGCCGAGCTTGGGTGGTGAGAGACGCACCTGCAGATGCTTGCCGTCCAGGGTCAGCGGCAGCAGCACGGTCTTGCTGTCGCGGCCGTCGGGCAAGGTGATGGGGGCCAGCGCACCGGTGGCGTTCAGGTGCGGGTCTTCGAGCAGGTCGTGCGGGCGCGCGATGGGTGCAAACGGCAGGCCCTTGTCCTCGAAGACCTGGGCGATATGCGCGGCGCTGTATCCGGCCATGGTTTCGCGCAGCAGCGGCATCAGCCAGCTGCGGGCCTGCACGCGGTCGTTGTTGCTGCCAAGGCGCGGATCGTCTCGCAGCTGGACCAGGCCGAAGGCATCGCAGAACTCGCGCCATGCGCCGTCGCTGACTACGGCCAGAAAGATCTGTTCGCCGCCCTGGACTTCGAACACGTCGTAGATTGCCCAGGCCGAGATGCGTGCGGGCATGGGGGCTGCGGGCTTGCCGGTCACCGCGTACTGCATCATGTGCTGGGCGATGAGGAACACATTGTTCTCGAACAGTGCGCTTTGCACTTCCTGGCCCTTGCCGGTCTTTTCGCGCTGGGCCAGGGCCGCCATGGCTCCCATGGCGCCGAACATGCCGCCCATGATGTCGTTGACACTGGTGCCCGCGCGCAGCGGGTCGCCGGGTCTGCCTGTCATATAGGCAAGGCCGCCCATCATCTGCACCACCTCGTCCAGGGCCGTGCGGTGTTCGTAGGGGCCGGGCAGAAAGCCCTTGTGGCTCACATAGATGAGGCGTGGAAACTGCTGCTTGAGACTTTCATAGTCGAGACCCAGCTTGGTCATGGTGCCGGGCTTGAAGTTCTCGGTCACGACATCGGCCGTGGCGATCAGCCGCAGCGCGGCTTCCTTGCCCTCGGGGGTCTGCAGATCCAGCGTCAGGCTTTTCTTGTTGCGGTTGAACAGCGGGAAAAAACCCGAGCCCGAGCCCAGCAGCTTGCGCGTGGCATCGCCGTTGCGGCCGTGGCCCACGGGCTCGACCTTGATGACTTCGGCGCCCAGGTCGGCCAGCATCAGGCCACAGCTGGGGCCCATGACCATATGGGTGAATTCCACCACGCGGATGCCGGCATAGGGCAGGGGAGCAGCGCCGGTGCTGGCGGATTCGGTTGAGGAGTGCATATTCATCTCTTGTGGTGCTCGGCTCGTCGGCGAGCCGAGGCGTGATCAGTAACGGTGAGGCACAAAGCCCTTGGGCAAGCCTGCGGGTGGCAGCATGCCGTACAGCGCCTCGCCCGGCAGGCCGGCGGCCAGCGTTTCTCGCGCTGCAAGCAATCGCTCAATATCAATGCCGGTGCGCAGTCCCATGGCTTCGAACATGAAGACCAGATCCTCGGTCACCACATTGCCCGAGGCGCCGGGGGGCATAGGGGCAGCCGCCCAGTCCGGCCTGGGAAGCGTCGAAAGTGCGCACGCCCGCCTCATAGGCGGCCAGGCAGTTGGCCAGGCCCAGGCCTCGGGTGTTGTGCATATGCGCGGCGCCGGCCTTGTCGCCGAGTTCGCTGCGCAGGCGCGTGAACAGGCGCTTGACCTGGGCCGGGTTGGCCATGCCCGTGGTGTCCGACAGCCCGGATTCGTCGGCGCCGGCGGCCACGCACGCTGCAGCCAGAGCAATCACCTCGTCCTCAGGCACCAGGCCCTGCAGGGTGCAGCCGAAAGCGGTGGAGATGCCTGCCTCGATATGCACGGCAGGGGCCATCTCGTCGCGCAGCCTGGCGATGGCACGCACTTCCTCAACCATCTGTGCGGGTGTCTTGCGCACATTGGCCATGGAGTGCGCGGGGCTGGCGGATACGGGCAGCGTGATCTTGTGCGCGCCAGCACGCATGGCAGCTTCGGCTCCCTTGAGATTGGGCACCAGGGCCATGATGGTGACGCCGGGGTGGGTGACGGCATGGCGCACGACTTCGGCGGCATCGGCCATCTGCGGCAGCAGTTTGGGCGAGACAAAGGAGCCAACTTCGATTTCCTGCACGCCCGCTGCCACCAGGGCATCGATCCAGGCGTATTTATGGGCGGTGCTCATGGTGGCCGAGACCGACTGCAGGCCGTCGCGGGGGCCGACTTCGCTGATCAGGAGATCGAAGCGGTGTGGGAATGACATGGTTGCCTCACTTGGATTTCATGCTTGCATTGCAGCTTGCACAATGCTTTAATGATGTTCTATCTGATAGAACTTAATTCTTTCTATTGAAATATTGCCTTGCGTCCTGATGCCCTGTCAAGCTGAGGGGCAGGAGTTTTTATGCCGCGTAAATCCCTGAATGAATCCGTAGCCGACGAGAATGCCGCGCCTGGCGGTGTGGCCGCAGTGGACCGTGCCCTCAGCGTGCTGAGCGCATTCCAGGATGGCGATACCGCACTGAGTCTGGCCGAGCTGGCCGAGCGCACGCGTCTTTACAAAAGCACGGTGCTGAGATTGCTGGCCTCTCTGGAGCATGGGGGCTGGGTTCAGCGCCAGGATGACGGGCGCTATGCGGTGGGCTCGGCCGTGGCCAGGCTGCATGCGGTTTACGAACAGAGCTTTTCGCTGGACAAGCTGGTCATGCCGGTGCTGCGTGCACTGGTTCAGGCCACGGGCGAGAGCGCTGCCTACCATGTGCGCCAGGGGCGCGAGCGTCTGTGTCTGTACCGCGTGGATTCGCCGCACCCGGTGCGCGATCATGCGCGCACCGGCGATCTGCTGCCCCTGGACAAAGGCGCGGGCGGGCGCGTGCTGGTTGCCTTCGATCCGGAGCTGGGCGACTGGTTGAAGAAAAATCGCAACCACTATGCGCGTGTACGGGCTGATGGCTACGAAGCCCTGGTGGGTGACAGGCATAGCGAAATCGCCGGCATCTCGGCACCGGTTTTCCGCCGCAGCGGCGAGCTGGCGGCCGCCCTGACGCTGACCATGCCAGCGCATCGCTATGACGAGCGCTATGTCAAGAACGTGTTGCAGGCCGCACGCGATCTGGGGGCGCAACTGCCGTAGCCGCTGATGTCGCGGGATTCAGGCGCATGGTCAATGGGCGCAGGCAACGATGAAGTTGTGAATCACGGGCTTGCCGGCTCGGGCTGGAAGCCCAGCTCGCTGCGCACGCGCACAAAGCGGGCAAAGCGCGGCAGGCCGCTTTTTTCATGCAGGCCCTGATAGCGATAGGTGACCCAGCTGCCGAGAGCAGGCGGACTTTTGCGCATCTGGGCCGTCAGCCCGGAGCCCAGTGAAAACTGTCGACCGTCCGGGGTCTGCACCAGCAGTGCCCCAGTCATGCCCTGCCATTGTCCGCGTCCGCTTCTGTAGCCTATGACCCGGGCTTCGGCATCATCGAAAGGCTTGAGCTTGAGCAGATCGTCGCTGCGGCCCGAACGATAGGGCGCGGCGCCCTTGTGCAGCATCAAGCCCTCGCCGCCGCCTTTGATGACGGTACTCAGCCATTGCTGCAGCTCCGCTTCCGAGCCCAGCTTGCGCTGCTCCACCATATGCACCCAGTCCTGGGCAATGGCGTCCACGGTGCGCTGCAGCAGCGGCAGGCGCTGGTCAAAGCTGCCCGGAGCTGCGGGCAGGTCAAACACCATGAATTTCATCTGGCGCCAGGCTCGGTCGTCAGGGATGGCCTGTGCCGTGGTGGACTGGGCATGGCCAAACCGGCCGCGTCCTGCCCAGAGCTCGCCATCCATGGGGGTGGCTGGCCAGTCCCGGACAAACCACTCAGGCGCCGCGATGCGCTGCCCGCCACGGCTGACGAGCTGGTGGCCGTCCCAGTAGCCGCGCACGCCGTCCAGTTTTTCGCTGACCCAATAGTCCTGCAGCGGCAGGCCGCTGCGCCAGACCTGGGCCAGCATCAGCGAAGGCGGCTGTGCCGTGGTCTGGGCCAGCACGGCAAAGCCCAGGCAAAGGCAGGCACAGACCAGCCAGCGGACGTATTCCTGCAGGGATCGGTGCCGTGGTTCAGGCATGGCTATCTCCCGGTAAAGAGGCAGCTCATGCTAGAGCGCGAAGCCCATGCTGTCGATGCGGGCACGAGCCCTTATCAAAAAACGTAGCTCTCAGCGCTTTATCTATAAGGCGTTACGGCGATCTCATAAAAAAGCCGCTGCAGCCAGGCAGCGGCTTTGTCCTGGGGCAAGGCTTTCAGTCGCGGCTGATGACCGCGCAGGCGATGCGCGCGCCAGCATTGCCCGTGGGCTGGGTGGTGTAGTCGTCGGGCTGGGCGTGGACGATGACCGCACGGCCTATGACATTGCCGGGGCCGGCCAGCAAGGTGATGTCCGCCGACTGTACGTTGACGGTGGCCACGCCGTTGGAGTCGGCCTTCAGGCTGGGCAGATCGCCCATATGGTGCTGGGTCGAGTCATATTTGCCATGCGGATTTCCCGAGGGGTTGAAGTGGCCCGCAGCGGCATTGCCATTGTCACCGCAGTCGCCCTTGTCGTGGATGTGAAAGCCGTGCTCGGAATTGGGCTTGAGGCCGTGAATCACGGCGTTGATCACGACCTGCTGACCGGTCTTCTGGGTGAATTTCACATCGCCGCTGACCTTGCTGCCCGAAGTAGCCTGCAATCTGGCGATGGCCTGGGCGGGCTGGGGTTCGGGGGTGCTGCAGGCCGTCAGGGCAGCAGCGGATGCGGCCAGGATGAGAAAACGATATGGCATGTAAGCTCCTCTTGAGTATTCGTCAGAACCTTAGATAAAACACTGTGAACCATAGCGTCAGTGCTCTCCCGCGCTTGTAGGGCAAGGGCCAAGATGTCGCACAAGGCGGCAAAAAAACAAAGCCCCGCAGGCCTCAGAAGCCTGCGGGGCTGGTGTCGTCAGAAGCGATGGGCTCAGACCTGATCGGCCGACAGGCCTGCGGTCTGGCTGAAGCCGCCGTCCACATAGGTGATCTCGGCGGTCACGCCGGAGGCCAGGTCGGACAGCAGGAAGGCCGCCACATTGCCCACGTCTTCGATCGTCACATTGCGGCGCAGGGGCGCAGCATCGGCCACGCGGCCCAGCAGCTTGCCGAAGTCCTTGATGCCCGAGGCTGCCAGGGTCTTGATGGGGCCGGCGGAGATGCCGTTGGCGCGGATGGCGCGGCCGTCGGCGGTGCGGCCCACGGCTTCGGCCAGGTAGCGCACGGACGCTTCCAGCGATGCCTTGGCCAGGCCCATGGTGTTGTAGTTGGGGATGGAGCGCAGGGCGCCCAGGTACGACAGGGTCAGCAGCGAGGACTTGTCGTTCAGATACGGCAGGGCTGCCTTGGCCATGGCGGGGAAGCTGTAGGCGCTGATATCGTGGGCGATCTTGAAGGATTCGCGGCTCAGGCCGTCGAGGAAGTTGCCGGCAATGGCTTCGCGGGGAGCAAAACCGATGGAATGCACAAAACCGTCGAACTTGCCCCAGGCATCGCCCAGGCCCTTGAACATGGCTTCGATTTGCTCGTCGCTGCCGACGTCGCAGTCAAACACCAGCGTGGAGTTGAAGTCGGCCGCGAACTCGGTGATGCGGTCCTTGAAGCGTTCGCCCACATAGCTGAAGGCCAGCTCCGCGCCTTGTTCGTGGCAGGCCTTGGCAATGCCATAGGCGATGGAGCGGTTGGACAGGACGCCCGTGATCAGCAGCTTTTTACCGGCGAGAAAACCCATTGTTGTTCTCCAGAGAAAATTGAAAGAGGGGACTGCACCATCTGTGGCAGCGGCGCAATCTTTGAAAACGTATCCGCTCGAACTGGGTGCGAATCAGTCGGGGTAGGGCAGAATTGTCGCATGCGCCATTGGATGATTTGTTCAGCCCTGATTGTCAGCAGCCAAGTTGCCACACCCGCCCTGGCGGCACATGGCTATGCCCTCTGGGGGCAGCCCAAGTACGCGGCCGACTTCAAGCACTTTGACTATGTGAACCCTCAAGCGCCCAAGGGTGGAGAGTTGCGCATGGTCAGCAATCTGCGCTATTCGACCTTCGATAAGTACAACCCCTTCACCATCAAGGGCTCGCCGCCTGCCTATCTGGCGGACATGCTGTTCGAGACCTTGCTCGCACCCAGTCTCGACGAGACGGCGTCAGGTTATGGCCTGCTGGCCGAGGATGTGGATGTGGCGGCGGACGGCCTGTCCGCCACCTTCAAGCTGCGCAAACAGGCGCGCTTTCACAACGGCAAACCGGTGCTGGCTCAGGATGTGAAACACAGTTACGAGACGCTGCTGAGCAAATATGTCTCGCCCGGCTACAAGACGCTGTTTGCCGAGGTGGCGGCCTGCGATGTGCTCGACGAGCGCACGGTGCGCTTTCGCTTCAAGAAACCCAACCGCGATCTGCCGTTGACCGTGGGGGCCTTGCTTCCCGTGTTCAGCCGCGACTGGGGGCTGGGTGCCGATGGCAAGCCCAAGGCCTTTGATCAGGTCGTCACGGATATTCCGATTGGCAGCGGCCCTTACAAGATCGGTCCGGTCAAGTTCGGCAAGGACATCAGCTATGTGCGCGACCCGGGTTATTGGGGGGCGACCCTGCCGGTGCGTGTCGGTCTGGCCAATTTCGACCGCATCACCATCAAGATCTACAAGGACAACACAGCCCGGCTGGAGGCTCTCAAGGCCGGCGAGTTCGACCTCATGCGTGTCAACAGTGCGGGCGACTGGGCCAGGCGGTTGACGGGCAGGCGCTTTGCCTCGGGCGAGCTGGTCAAGGGCACATTTGAGAACAAGCTGCCTTCAGGCTTTCAGAGCTTTTTCCTGAATACGCGGCGTGAGCAGCTCAAGGATGTTCGCGTGCGCGAGGCCCTGGGCCTGGCTTACGACTTTGAGTGGATGAGTCGTCAGATGTTCTATGGCGCCTATCAACGCGTGCATGGCTTGTTTGGCAACACCGCTTGCGAGACGCGAGGCGAGCCCAGTGCAGAAGAGCTGGCTTTGCTCAAACCCTATGAGGCCAGCCTGCCGCCTGGCACGTTGGGGCCCATGGCCCAGCCGCCACGCACCGATGGGCCTGATGGCCTGCGCGGCAATCTGCGGCGTGCGCAGAAGCTGCTGGCCGATGCGGGCTGGACAGTCAAGGATGGTGCGTTGCGCAACGCCAAGGGCGAGCCCATGGTGCTGGAGTATCTGGACAGCGGCGACAGTGCGCGTCTGATCAGCTCATGGTCGCGGAATCTGGAGAAGCTGGGCATCACGCTCAAGCTGCACAATGTCGATTTTGCGCTCTACCAGCAGCGGCAAGACAAGTTTGATTTCGACATCATCACGCTCAATGTGCCGGGTACGCACAACCCGGGTCAGGACTATGCCGAGCTGTTTGGCAGTGCCTCCGCCGATCAGGAGGGCGGCTTTAACTTTCCCGGGGTGAAAAGCAAGGCAGTTGATGCCATCATTGCCCGCATGGCCGCCGCCAAGTCCGAGCAGGACATGCTGCCTGCCTGCCACGCGCTGGAGCGCATCATCGTGCACGGCCACTACCTGATCCCGCAGTACTACTCGGGCACGCACCGCATGGTCTATGACGCCTGGAGGCTGGCGCTGCCCGGGAAGATTCCGGCCTATTCGCCGGGCGAGCTATGGGCGGTCTATGCATGGTGGGCCAAGTAAAGTGGCCCCCACGCTCCACCGTTGCACGGGTCGCTGCCCCCCAAGGGGGCTGGCCTTGCTTGGGGCGGCCCGGCGCTGCGGCCCAGGTAAAGTGGCCCCCGCGCTCCACCGTTGCACGGGTCGCTGCCCCCCAAGGGGGCTGGCCTTGCTTGGGGCGGCCCGGCGCTGCGGCCCAGGTAAAGTGGCCCCCGCGCTCCACCGTTGCACAGGTCGCTCCCCCCCCCCAAGGGGCTGGCCCTGCTTGGGGCGGCCCGGCGCTGCGGCCATCGTCACCGCGGCTGAAAACAAGGGTTGATCGAAGATGTTTGCCTATATTCTCAAACGCATTTTGCTGATGATCCCCACGTTGCTGGGCGTGCTGCTGCTGACCTTTGTCGTCATCCAGTTCGTGCCAGGCGGCCCGGTCGAGCAATATCTGGCCGAGGCCAAGGCCGGCGCAGGTCCTGGGGCCGAGGGGGCTGCCATGAGCTATCGCGGCGGACAGGGCGTGGACCCCAAGCGGATCGAGGAGATCAAGGCCTTGTACGGCTTTGACAAGCCACCGGCCGAACGCTTTGTGCAGATGCTGGGGCAGTTTGCGCGCTTTGATCTGGGTACCAGCTTTTTCCAGAACAAAAGCGTCTGGGCGCTGGTCAAGGAAAAGCTGCCGGTCTCCATCAGCCTGGGCCTGTGGACCTTCTTCATCAGCTATCTGGTGGCCGTGCCCCTGGGGGTGGCCAAGGCCGTGCGGGCGGGCTCGCGCTTTGATCTGGCCACCACGGTTCTGATTCTCATCGGCTATGCCATCCCGGGCTTTGTGCTGGGCGTGGCGCTGCTGGTCATCTTCGGCGGGCAGTTGCAGTGGTTTCCGCTGCGCGGGCTGACATCGGCCAACTTCGACGAGCTCAGCACCATGGGCAAGGTGGCGGACTATTTCTGGCATATCGCCCTGCCCGTGACCGCCATGGTGGCTGGCAGCTTTGCCGTGACGGCCATGCTGACCAAGAACTCGTTTCTCGAGGAGATCCGCAAGCAGTATGTGCTGACGGCTCGCGCCAAGGGCCTGTCCGAGCGCCAGGTGCTCTACAAGCATGTGTTTCGCAATGCGCTGATTCCCATCGTCACGGGCTTTCCCTCGGCTTTCATTGGGGCTTTCTTTGCCGGGGCGCTGCTGATCGAGACCCTGTTCTCGCTCGACGGGCTGGGCCTGCTCAGCTACGAAAGCGTGATTCGCCGCGACTTTCCCGTGGTGCTGGGCACGCTGTACCTGTTCACGCTGATCGGTCTGGTGACCAAGCTCATCAGCGATCTTTGCTATGTCTGGGTGGACCCTCGGGTCAAGTTTGACTGAGATATGCAAACAAGGCCTCAAACCCAATCCTCTAAAGCGCAAGCAGCTATGAATTCAGGAGTTGATGCCGTGCAGACCGTGTCTGCAGCCAAATCCGAGTCCCCGGGGCGCCGGGCCTGGAGGCGTTTCAAGTCCAACCGGCTGGGATTTGTCAGCCTGGTGATCTTCTCGGTGCTGGTGGTGCTCAGCCTGTTTGCCGAACTGCTGTCTAACGACAAGCCGCTCATCGTGCGCTATGAGGGGCAGACCTATTTGCCGCTGCTGCACGATTACCCGGAAACCACCTTCGGGGGCGATTTCCATACGCCGACCGATTACCTCGATCCCTTCATCCGGCAAAGGCTTGGCGAGGGCGACAACTGGGCGATCTTCCCCCTCAACCGCTATGGCAAGTCCACCATCAACTACTTTGCCAAGTCGCCCAATCCTTCTGCGCCCTCGGCAGACAACTGGCTGGGCACCGACGACCGGGGGCGTGATCTGCTGGCGCAGCTCATCTACGGCTTTCGCGTCAGCGTGCTGTTCGGTCTAGCGCTGACGGCCGTGGGCGTACTGCTGGGCGTGCTGGCGGGAGCGGTGCAGGGCTTTTTTGGCGGCAAGACGGATCTGGCCTTTCAGCGCCTGACGGAAATCTGGGGCTCCATGCCCGAGCTCTACCTGCTCATCATCTTCAGTGCGCTGTTTGCGCCCAGTGTCTCGCTGCTGCTGATCCTGCTGAGCCTGTTCGGCTGGATGGGGCTGGCCGATTATGTGCGGGCCGAGTTCCTGCGCAATCGCCAGCTTGACTATGTGAAATCCGCCCAGGCGCTGGGTGCCAGCAATCGCTCCATCATCTTTCGCCACATCCTGCCCAATAGCATGACGCCGGTGATCACCTTTCTGCCTTTTCGCATGAGCGGGGCCATCCTGGCACTGACCTCGCTGGATTTCCTGGGCCTGGGTGTTCCCCCGGGCACGCCCAGCCTGGGTGAGCTGCTGAGCCAGGGCAAGAACAATATCGATGCCTGGTGGATTTCCCTGTCCACCTTTGGCGTGCTGGTCATCACGCTGCTGTTGCTGACCTTTATGGGGGACGCCCTGCGCGATGCGCTGGACCCGCGCAAGCAGGCGCGTACCGAGGCTGCAAAGCGCGCAGGAGGCAAGCCATGAGCAAGGAGAAATACGAGGGACAGGCCGGCAGCAAGCTGCTGGCCGTGCACGATCTGAGCGTGTCTTTTGCGGGCAAGCCCGTGGTTCAGGGCGTGAGCTTTGCGATGGCTGCCGGTGAAAAGCTGGCGCTGGTGGGGGAGTCCGGTTCGGGCAAGTCGGTCACGGCGCTGTCGCTGCTGAGGCTGGTGGGGGAGGCCCAATTGAGCGGGCGGGCGCTGCTGGACGGGCGCGATCTGCTGGGGCTTTCGGAGCGCGAGATGCAGGGGGTACGCGGTGGCGACATTGCCATGATCTTTCAGGAGCCGATGACCGCGCTGAATCCGCTGATGACCGTGGGCGCGCAGGTGGCCGAGGTGCTGCAGCTCAAGCAGGCCTTGAGCCGTGGCCAGGCCTTGACGCAGGCGGTGGAGCTGCTGGCCACGACAGGCATTCCCGAGCCCGGGCGCAGGGCGCAGAGCTTTCCGCATCAGCTCAGCGGCGGGCAGCGCCAGCGCGCCATGATTGCCATGGCACTGGCCAGCCGTCCCCGGCTGCTGCTGGCCGACGAGCCGACGACGGCGCTGGATGTGACGCTGCGCGGCCAGATACTGGATCTGCTGGCCGATCTGCAGCGACAGACCGGTATGGCCGTGCTGATGATCACGCATGACCTGAACCTGGTGCGTCGCTTTGCCGACCGCGTGGCGGTCATGGAAAAAGGTGCTCTTGTGGAGCAGGGCACCGTGGCGGAGGTGATGCAGAACCCACAGCATGCCTATACCCGCAAGTTGCTGGCCAGCCGGCCGGTGCGCAATGTGGTGGAGTCTGAGCCGGCTGGCGATACGGTCGTGGTGCAGACCCGGGCCCTGCAGGTGAGCTATGCCACGCCTTTGCCCGGCATTCGTGGCTGGTTCAAAAAGGGGGCATTCGTGGCGGTCAAGGGCGCGGATATGCTGCTGCGGCCGGGCCGTACCCTGGGTGTGATCGGCGAATCGGGCTCGGGCAAATCCACGCTGGCTCAGGCCGTGCTGGGATTGTTGCCTGCGACCGGGGAGCTGCAGGTGGCCGGCAGGCCATGGCAGCAGCCGGCAATCCGCAATAGCGCGGCCAATCTGGCGCTGCGGCGCAAGATCCAGGTAGTGTTCCAGGATCCGTTTTCTTCGCTGTCGCCGCGCATGACGGTGGAAGAGATTGTCGGTGAAGGCCTGCAGATTCATGCGCCCGAGCTCGCTGCCGGGCCACGGCGCGAGCGCGTGCTCCAGATGCTGGAAGAGGTGGGGCTGACCGAGACCCAGTTCCCCGGCCTGCTGCAGCGCTATCCGCATGAATTCTCGGGCGGGCAGCGACAGCGTCTGGCGATTTCACGCGCGCTCATCATGGAGCCCGAGGTCCTGGTGCTGGATGAGCCCACGAGTGCGCTCGATGTCACCATTCAGCAGCAGGTGCTGGCCCTGCTGCAGCGGCTGCAGAAGGAGCGTGGTCTGGCCTATCTGCTCATTACCCACGATGTGGACGTGATTCGTGCCATGGCCCATGAGGTGCTGGTCATGAAGGATGGGCAGATCGTGGAGCAGGGTGGCGTGCAGGCGGTGCTCACGGCACCGCAGCAGGCCTATACACGCCAGCTGGTCGAGGCCGCCGGAGTCGTTGCCGAGTCGGCGGTGTTCTGAAATTGATAGCGAGCAGTGCTTGCCCCTCAAAGGCTTGAGGCTTTGAATGCCCGCAATTGCTGTCGATTCGCTGATTCGCGAGGCGGGCATTCGCTGAAAAACACTGAATCCGCACTCGAAAGTTTGTATTTATTTGGCGCGAATTCTCTGGCTGTGGCCTAATTGATCCTTTTCAACCTCCCAATTGAGAATTCGACATGGGCAATAAGATCGTTACCGAAGCAGACCGCAAGGCCACTCCCCGTCCTCAGGCACCCAATGGCGTGACCCTGCCCACTCCCGGCCGTGGCCAGCGCGTGAGCCTGGAGCGTGGTTCGCACACTCGCAGCAAGAAGCAGCCCGGCAAGCGCCACGGCTAATTCCTGCAGCAGGCCGCGCCCTGGTGTGCGGTCCGCAAAAAAGCCCTCGTCACTTCGGTGCGAGGGCTTTTTGCATTGTGCGCCTCAGGGCGCTGGCGGGCTTATCTCTGCATTATCTCTGCAGATTCCTCAGCTTGCGGCGCAGCTGCTGGACTTCCTCGATGAGATCCGTGGTGAGGGCGGCGAGCTGGGGGTCGGCGTCGAAGCTCTGCTCCAGCTGGGCAATGCGGCGCGCACGCACCAGCGTCTGGCTGCTGAAGCGCCATTGCTCATGGCTGATCTCGCGGACCTGGCCGGCGTTGTCGTAGCTGATGACGCCTGTCTGCACATGTTCGATCACCCATTGAGGGCTGGTGCAGCAATGGCGGGCCAGCTCGTGCAGATCGAGCACGGCCTGCTCCAGCAGCTCGGCAGGTTCGTAGAAAGGGTAGTGGGAGGTGCTCATGGGAAAACCTTTCAACTCAGGCTGCGGGCATCGAATTGCGGGAAGGCCTTGGCAAAGTCGGCATAGGCCTGCTTTTGTTCGGCCGTCGCGGCGGGCGGGAAGACCACATCCAGCACCAGATACAGATCGCCCGGCGTGGCGGCGGGCAGGCCCTTGCCCTTGAGGCGCAGCTTGCGGCCCGAGCGATAGCCGGCGGGCACGGTGACTTCCAACTCTCCGGCCAGCGTCTTGAAGCGCACGGGGCCGCCCAGCTCGGCCTCCCACGGCGCGAGCGGCACGCGCTGGTAGACGTCCTTGCCCTCGGACCACCAGCGCGGATCGCTGCGAAAGTGCACCTCCAGCAGCAGATCGCCGGGAGCTCCCTTGCCCAGGCCGGGGTTGCCCTGGCCGGCAAGGCGAATCATCTGGCCTTCGCGTACCCCTTTGGGAATGGTGACCTGCAGCTCCTTGTCCTTATAGGTGGGGATGCCCTGTTCGTCGAGTACGGTGGCACGCAGATGCAGCGAGCGCACGGCGCCGCTATAGCTGTCCTGCAAATCCAGCTCTATGCTGGCATGCTGGTCCTGGCCGCGCATATCGGGGGTGCCGCGTGCACCTTGCTGGCCTTGATGGCGCCGCGCACGGGCGGCCTGGCCGAACATCTGCGAGAAGAAGTCGCTGAAATCGGCGTCGCTGCCGGCATCGCCCTGGCTGCTGAAGTGAAAGTCCTGCTGGTCCCAGTCGGGGGGCGGGCGAAAGCCTCCGCCACCCTGGGCTCTGGCATTCTGCGCAAACTGCATCTCGTCGCCCATGGCGTCATAGGCCGTGCGCTTTTCCGGGTCCGAGAGCACGGTGTTGGCTTCGTTGACCTCGGCCATGCGGGCGTCCGCATCTTTTTCCTTGCTGATGTCGGGATGGTATTTGCGGGCGAGCTTGCGATAGGCCTTCTTGATGTCGTCGGCGGAGGCCTTCCTGTCCACGCCAAGTATCTTGTAATAGTCCTTGTAATCCATGGAGTCACCAATCTTCTTGTTAAAAGAAGGGCGCAAGCCAGTTGCTCTGGCTGCTGCCATTGCCGCGCCCGGGTTCAGGAAAATAATAGGGATAGAGTGCGGCGGCTTCAAGGGCTGCTGCGCAGAAGGCCGGGGTGATGGCCGTAGTCTCAACCCCGGGCCGCATCTGGCGCTACCATTGGCGGATCAATGCAAGGGCGTGCGCGAAGGCCGGCCCAGAGTTTGTGAAATGAAACAAGAAATTACAAAGGTGCAGGAGTGGCTGGTGGTCTGCCTCTGTGCCGACTGGTGCGGAACCTGCAAGCAGTACCGACAGCCCTTCGAGGCGCTGGCGGCCCAGTTTCCGCAGATGCGTTTTGTCTGGCTCGATGTGGAAGATCGCGAGGATGTCGCCGGCGATCTGGATATCGAAACCTTTCCGTCCATTCTGGTGGCGCAGGGCGAACGGGCCCGATTCCTGGGGCCGGTGCTGCCGCAGACAGGGGTGCTGGCGCGGATGCTGCAATCCCTGCCGACGGACGCGGCGGCGAAGCCTTCACAGGAGCAGGAGGCCCAGGAATTGCTGCAGCGATTGTTGCGCGCCGATGACCTGCAGGATGTCTTGCGCTGATTGCTGTTTTATGCGAGACACTTTTTGCGAAAACAATGGTTTGCGGCTACAATCACGGCTTCACGACCAAACGGGCGGGTAACTACCGCCCGTTTTTTTTGGGCAATTCATGGTGAAACCTGTTTTTGGCAGAGCTAAGTCCATGATTTGACAGATTTTTCGGGATTGAACTGAATACACGTGGCACTACAGCAAATCGTTGAACAAACCGTGACAGGTCTGGGCTATGACCTGGTTGAAATCGAGCGCTCGGCCGGCGGCCTGCTGCGCATCACGATTGATTTGCCTTGGCAGGCGCCGGAGGAAGGTGCGCCTGAGCTGCCCGAGCAGTTCGTGACAGTGGAAGACTGCGAAAAGGTCACGCGCCAGCTTCAGTTTGCGCTGGAAGTCGATGGTGCGGATTACGCCCGCCTGGAGGTCTCTTCTCCCGGCATTGATCGTTTGCTGCGCCATGAGCAGGACTTCATCCGCTTTGAAGGCTCGGAGGTGGATCTGACGCTCAAGGCTCCCATCGGGGCTGCAGGTGGCGACAAGATCAATGCAAACCGCAAGAAATTTCGTGGCACGCTGGAACGGACTGAAGAAGGTGGCTGGCAGATCGTCTGGAGCGATGAGCCGCCTCCCAAGCCGGGCGTGCGAGTCAGCAAGAAGCGTGAACCCGCGCCATTGAACGCCATGGGCTTTACGCTTGACGAGTTGCGCGAAGCGCGTCTGGCACCGATTGTGAATTTCAAAGGACGCGCAGCCAAGCCCGAATGAGGCGGCTGCAGCGTTGGAATCTTTTGGGGCAAAGAGGTCGCATGCAAATCCTCTTTGTGTGATTGAAATAGGAGAGTCGTCGCATGAATCGCGAACTGTTGATGTTGGTTGAAGCCATTTCGCGTGAAAAGAACGTGGAACGCGATGTGGTTTTTGGTGCCGTGGAATCCGCACTGGCGCAGGCCACCAAGAAGCTGTACCAAGGTGAAGTAGACATCCGCGTGTCCATCGATCGCGAAAGCGGCGACTACGACACCTTCCGCCGCTGGGTGGTGGTGTCTGACGATGCCGGTCTGCAGAACCCCGACGCCGAAGAAATGCTGATGGATGCGGAAGACCGCGTGCCCGGTATTCAGATTGGTGAGTTCATTGAAGAGCAGATCGAGTCGCTGCCCATCGGCCGTATCGGTGCCATGGCGGCCAAGCAGGTCATCCTGCAGAAGATTCGCGACGCCGAGCGCGAAATGCTGCTCAACGAATTCCTGGCCCGTGGCGACAAGATCTTCACCGGCACCGTCAAGCGCATGGACAAGGGCGACATCATTGTCGAATCCGGTCGTGTGGAAGGTCGACTCAAGCGCGGCGAGATGATCCCCAAGGAAAATCTGCGCAACGGCGACCGCGTGCGTGCCATGATCATGGAAGTCGATGCCACCTTGCGCGGCGCTCCCATCCTGCTGTCGCGCTCGGCCCCCGAATTCATGGTGGAGCTGTTTCGCAATGAAGTGCCCGAGATCGAGCAAGGCCTGCTGGAGATCAAGAGCTGCGCTCGCGATGCCGGCTCGCGTGCCAAGATCGCCGTGCTGAGCCACGACAAGCGTGTGGACCCCATCGGCACCTGCGTCGGTGTGCGCGGCACCCGCGTGAATGCGGTGACCAACGAGCTGGCCGGCGAGCGTGTGGATATCGTGCTCTGGTCCGAAGACCCCGCTCAGTTCGTGATCGGTGCTCTGGCTCCTGCGAATGTCTCTTCCATCGTTGTGGATGAGGAAAAGCATGCCATGGACGTAGTCGTGGACGAGGAGAATCTGGCCATCGCCATCGGTCGCGGCGGTCAGAACGTGCGTCTGGCCTCCGAGCTGACAGGCTGGAAGATCAACATCATGGACGCTGCCGAGTCTGCACAGAAGCAGGCCGACGAGTCGGCTGTCTCGCGCAAGCTGTTCATGGAAAAGCTGGATGTGGACGAGGAAATCGCCAACATCCTGATCGAAGAAGGTTTCGAGACCCTGGAAGAAGTGGCCTATGTGCCGCTGCAGGAAATGCTCGAAATCGAATCCTTCGACGAAGAGACGGTAAACGAGCTGCGTAGCCGCGCCAAGGATGCACTGCTGAGTCAGGAAATTGCTCGCGAAGAAAATGTGAGCAAGGCATCCGAGGATCTTGTCTCTCTGGACGGCATGACTGCCGAACTGCTGGACAAGCTGGCGCAAGCTGATGTGCACACCCGTGACGATCTGGCCGATCTGGCGATCGACGAGCTGACCGATATCACCGGTCAGACCGCCGAAGAAGCCAAGGCCTTGATCATGAAGGCGCGTGAGCACTGGTTTGCCGATGGGCAAGAGTAAGGTCAGGGAGGTACAGAGCATTTATGTCGAGTAATACGGTTGCAGAATTTGCGAAAGAGCGCAACACGACCCCTGATTCCTTGCTGCAGCAGCTCAAGGCCGCCGGGGTTGATAAGGCTGACGCAGCCGATGTGCTGACCGAAGGTGACAAGCAGCGTTTGCTGAGCCACCTGCAGGTCAGCCATGGCAGCGGCGCCAAGAAGATCACGCTGACCAAGAAGTCCACCAGCGAAATCAAGCAGGCGGACTCATCGGGCCGTGCTCGTACGATTCAGGTGGAAGTGCGCAAGAAGCGCACTTTCGTGAAGCGGGAAGACACTCCCGCCGAGGCTCAGGCCAATGCGCAAAGCATGGCTAAGGCTGTGCAGGAGCGTGCCGCTACTCAAGAGCTGGCACGCCGTGAAGAAGATGCTCGCCGTGAGGTTGAGCTGTTGAGCCATCAGGAAGAACAATTGGCCAAGGAACGTCAAGAGCGCGAAGAGCGCGAGCGCCGCGAGCGCGAAGCCGAGGAACGTGCTGCAGCCTATGCAGCCGCGGAAGTTGCCAAGGTGGCTGAAGCCAAGGCGGCTAAGGAAGAGGAAAAGCGCGAGCACGCCGCTGGCGCTGCCGCACGTGCTGCGGCCCAGGCCGAGGCACGCTCCAAGGCCGAAGCCGAATCCCAGGCCAAGGCGGCTGAAGAAGCCAGCCGCGCCAAGGATCTGGATGAACGCCGCCGCAAGGCCCTGGCCGAGGCGGAAGCCATCCGTGCCATGATGGCTGCGCCCAAGAAGGTGCTGGTCGCCAAGAAGCCCGAAGAGCCCAAGAAGGCTGCTCCGGTCGCTGCGGATGCCAAGAAGCCTGTTGCCGCCAAGGATGGCAGCAAGCCCGCAGGTGCCGCCGGAGCGGCCAATGCAGGTGGCGGTGCCCGTCCCGGCAAGGAAGTCAAGTCCGCCAAGCTGTCTTCGAGCTGGTCCAACGATGCGGCCAAGAAGAAGGAAATCAAGACCCGTGGCGACAGCTCCGGTGGCGTGGCTGGCCGCTCCAACTGGCGCGGTGGTCCCAGGGGGGGGCGTCGTGGCAATGACCGTCACGAGCAGCAACAGCAGCAGGCTCCCGAGTTCCGTCAGCTCGAGATCTCGGTGCCCGAGACCATCACCGTGGCCGAACTGGCTCACAAGATGGCCATCAAGGCATCCGAGCTGATCAAGGTTCTGATGAAGATGGGCCAGATGGTCACCATCAACCAGCCGCTGGACCAGGACACCGCCATGATCGTGGTGGAAGAAATGGGCCATACCGCCAAGGTGGCTGCGCTGGACGATCTCGAAGCCTTCACCGCCGAGGAAGTCTCCAACGCCGAAGCCGAGAAACTGCCGCGCGCTCCCGTGGTGACCGTCATGGGTCACGTGGACCACGGCAAGACCTCGCTGCTGGACTACATCCGTCGCACCAAGGTGGCGTCGGGCGAAGCCGGCGGCATCACGCAGCACATCGGTGCCTACCATGTGAAGACGCCTCGCGGCATCATCACCTTCCTGGACACTCCCGGTCACGAGGCCTTCACGGCCATGCGTGCTCGCGGTGCCAAGTCCACCGACATCGTGATTCTGGTGGCCGCTGCCGACGACGGCGTGATGCCCCAGACCAAGGAAGCCATCAAGCACGCCAAGGCGGCTGGTGTTCCCATCGTGGTGGCCATCACCAAGGCCGACAAGCCTGAAGCCAACCCCGATCGCGTCAAGCAGGAGCTGGTCGTGGAAGAGGTGCTGCCCGAAGAGTACGGCGGTGACTCTCCCTTTGTGGCCGTGTCCTCCAAGACTGGCCAGGGCATCGACGAGCTGCTGGAGCAAGTCCTGCTGCAGGCCGAAGTGCTGGAACTCAAGGCGCCGGTGGAAGCCGCTGCCAAGGGGCTCGTGATCGAAGCCCAGCTGGACAAGGGGCGTGGTACCGTGGCTACGGTGCTGGTGCAGTCCGGTACGCTGAAGGTCGGCGATGTGGTGCTGGCGGGTCAGACCTATGGCCGCGTGCGAGCCATGCTCGACGAAGACGGCAAGCAGACCAAGGAAGCCGGTCCTTCCATCCCTGTCGAGATTCAGGGTCTGAACGAAGTGCCCCAGGCTGGTGACGACTTCATGGTGCTGAGCGACGAACGCCGTGCCCGTGAAATCGCGACCTACCGCGCTGGCAAGTTCCGCAACACCAAGCTGGCCAAGCAGCAGGCTGCGAAGCTGGAAAACATGTTCGCCGAAATGTCCGCTGGCGATGTGCAGACTCTGCCCATCATCATCAAGGCCGACATGCAAGGCTCGCAGGAAGCGCTGGCAGCCTCGCTGCTCAAGCTGTCGACCGACGAGATCAAGGTTCAGCTGGTGTACTCCGGCGTGGGCGGTATTTCCGAGTCCGACGTCAACCTGGCACTGGCTTCCAAGGCCATCATCATCGGCTTCAACGTGCGTGCGGATGCCCAGGCCCGCAAGACGGCCGAAGGCAACGATGTCGACGTGCGCTACTACAACATCATCTACGACGCCGTGGATGAGGTGAAGGCTGCGATGTCCGGCATGCTGGCTCCCGAGAAGCGCGAAGAGATCATCGGTATGGCCGAGATCCGTACCGTGTTCGTGGCGACGAAGATCGGCACCATTGCCGGCTCGTACATCACGCAAGGTCATGTCACCCGCAACGCACACTTCCGTCTGCTGCGCGACAACGTGGTCATCTACACGGGCGAGATCGAGTCGCTGCGCCGCCTCAAGGACGATGTCAAGGAAGTCAAGGAAGGCTTCGAGTGCGGTATCAAGCTGCGTAACTACAACGACATCAAGGAAGGCGACGTGCTGGAAGTCTTCGAGATCAAGGAAATCGCTCGTACGCTGTAAAAGCAATAGCTGCTAGCGCCTGTTGCGCAAGGGTTTGAGGCTGAAAACGCCTTGAACTCCTTGTTCAGCAAGCGCAAATAGCTCCTTTTTTATTCATGGCAACCAAACGCAAATCTGCTGCACCCAACCGCAGCTTCAAAGTTTCCGACCAGATCCAGCGTGATCTGTCGGAGCTGATCGCCCGCGAGTTGAAGGACCCGCGCGTCGGCATGGTCACGCTGCAAGGCGTGGAGGTGACTCCTGACTATGCCCACGCCAAGGTGTTCTTCAGCGTGCTCGTCGGAGATCCCGAAGTGACGCTGGCTGCACTCAATCAGGCCGCGGGCTTTCTGCGCAACGGCCTGTTCAAGCGTCTGCACATTCATACCGTGCCCACGCTGCATTTCGTCTACGACCGCACTACAGAGCGCGCTGCCGACATGAACGCCTTGATCGCCAAGGCTGTGGCGTCGCGCGGACCCGAACAGGAATAAGCACATGAACGCCCCTCGCACCCGGGTGCAGCGGCGCCCTGTGCATGGGGTGTTGCTGCTTGATAAACCGCTGGGCTGGTCCAGCAACGACATCTTGCAGAAGGTCAAGTGGCTGCTGCGCGCCGAAAAGGCCGGGCATACAGGCACGCTTGATCCGCTGGCCAGTGGCGTGCTGCCGCTGTGTTTCGGCGCTGCCACCAAATTCAGTCAGCTTCAGCTTGAAGCCGAGAAAACCTACGAAGCCATTGCCCGCCTGGGCCAGACCACGACCACGGCCGATGCCGAGGGCGATGTGGTGCTGGAGCGTGCCGTCGATCTGGCTGCCATCACGCCCGAGCGCCTGGCGCAGGTGCAGGCGCAGTTCACGGGCGACATCAAGCAGGTGCCGCCCATGCACAGTGCGCTGAAAAAGGACGGCAAGGCACTCTACGAATACGCCCGTGCGGGCGTGGAAGTGGAGCGCCCCGCACGCGATGTCACCATTCATGCATTGGATCTGACGCTGGTGCAGGACGATCAGGGGCATCCGGCCGTCAAGATGAGAGTGACCTGCAGCAAGGGCACTTACATCCGCACATTGGGCGAAGACGTGGGCGAGGCCCTGGGCTGCGGCGCCCATTTGCGTTTTCTGCGCCGTGTGGAAACCGGCGGTCTTGAGGTGTCGCGCTGCGTGACGCTGCAGGCGCTGGAAGCCATGAACGATGAAGAGCGCATCGCGCAGGTCCAGCCTGTGGATACCCTGCTGCATCGTCATGCCGTCGTTACCTTGGGTGAAGAGGATGCAGGACGCTTTCTATCAGGCTTGCGCCGTCGAGGGTCTTGGGCGGATGCCCCGGCCGTGGCGGTGTATGGTGAGCGCCCGCATGCCCTTTTAGGGGTAGGCCGTGTGGCGAGCGGGGAATTGATTCCCGAGCGCCTGCTCAGTCCGCTAGAAATTCAACAAATTTTGGAAGGAACGCCGCGTCCACAAGCAAGCGGCATTTTGGAAACATTATGAGCAAACAAATCCGCAACATTGCGATCATCGCGCACGTTGACCACGGTAAGACCACCATGGTGGACCAGCTGCTGCGCCAGTCCGGCACTTTTGCCGAGCACGAAAAAGTCGTCGACACCGTGATGGACAACCATGCCATCGAACGTGAGCGCGGCATCACCATTCTGGCCAAGAACTGTGCCGTGTCCTGGAAGGACACCCACATCAACATTCTCGACACGCCCGGTCACGCGGACTTCGGCGGTGAAGTGGAACGTGCCCTGTCCATGGTCGACGGCGTGGTGCTGCTGATCGATGCGCAGGAAGGCCCCATGCCCCAGACGCGCTTCGTGACCAAGAAGGCTCTGGCCCTGGGTCTGCGCCCCATCGTGGTGGTGAACAAGGTGGACAAGCCCGGTGCCAACCCCGACAAGGTGATCAACGCCGCTTTCGACCTGTTCGACAAGCTGGGCGCCACCGACGAGCAGCTGGACTTCCCCGTGGTCTACGCCTCCGGCATCAACGGCTGGTCGTCCAAGGAAGAGGGCGAGCCCGGTGCCAAGTGGGGTGAGGACATGTCCGCCCTGTTCGACACCATCCTCGACCATGTGCCTTCCGTGCAAGGCGATGCCAGCGCTCCCCTGCAGCTGCAGGTCTCCGCTCTGGACTACTCCACTTTCGTGGGTCGTATCGGCGTGGGCCGCATCACCCAGGGCACGCTCAAGCCCGGTCAGCAAGTGGCTGTGATGGCCGGTCCTGACGGCAAGACCTACAGCGGCAAGATCAACCAGGTGCATACCTTCCAGGGTATCGATCGCGTGCAGGCCACCGAAGCCGGTCCTTCCGAGATCGTGCTGATCAGCGGTATCGAAAACATCGGTATCGGCGAAACCGTCACCGACCCGGTCAATCCCCAGCCTCTGCCGATGCTGAAGATTGACGAGCCCACCCTGACCATGAACTTCTGCGTGAACACCTCGCCCCTGGCAGGTCGTGAAGGCAAGTTCGTGACCAGCCGCCAGATCTGGGACCGTCTGCAAAAGGAACTGCGCTCCAACGTGGCTCTGCGCGTCAAGGAAACCGACGAAGACGGTATCTTTGAAGTCTCCGGCCGTGGTGAACTGCACCTGACCATCTTGCTGGAAGAAATGCGTCGCGAAGGCTACGAGCTGGCAGTGTCCAAGCCCCGCGTCGTGATGCAGATGATCGACGGCGAAAAGCACGAGCCCATCGAGCTGGTGACTGCCGACATCGAAGAAGGCCACCAGGGCGGCGTGATGCAGGCACTGGGCGAGCGCAAGGGCGAGCTGGTGAACATGGAACCCGATGGCCGCGGTCGCGTCCGTCTGGAATACCGTATCCCTGCCCGCGGCCTGATCGGTTTCACCAACGAATTCCTGAACCTGACACGTGGTTCCGGTCTGATCGCCAACATCTTCGACAGCTACGAACCCCATAAGGGCGACATCGGCGGCCGCAAGAACGGCGTGCTGATCTCCATGGACGACGGTGAAATCTTCACCTACGCCCTGGGCAAGCTGGACGACCGTGGCCGCATGTTCGTGAAGGCCGGCGATCCCGTGTACGAAGGCATGATCATCGGCATCCACAGCCGCGACAACGACCTGGTGGTGAACGCCACGCGTACCAAGCAGCTGACCAACTTCCGCGTCAGCGGCAAGGAAGACGCGATCAAGATCACGCCTCCCATCGACCTGTCGCTGGAATACGGTGTGGAATTCATCGAAGACGACGAGCTGCTGGAAATCACCCCCACCAGCCTGCGCGTGCGCAAGCGTCACCTGAAGGAGCACGACCGCAAGCGTGCTTCGCGTGATGCGTAATTCACAAGCCCAGGCTGTGAATCCAGAAAAGGCCCTCAGGGGCCTTTTTTTATGATCCCCAGGCTGTTCAAAGGCAAGAGGCGGCAACAAGCAGTGGGCTAGCGTGGGGCGTCACTTTTCATGCCTGTGCCGCCAGCTCGCAAACCTGCTGCACCAGCCACTGCGCCATGGGCGAAAGGCTGCGCCCGCGCTGCCAGACCACGCCATAGCTCGAAGTCATGGCCGGCACCTGTCGCACCCTCACGGCCTGTAGCTGTCCGCCTTGCAGCCAAGGACGCACCGCAGGTTCGATGGCGGCCAGCACGGTATCGGTGTGCAGCGTCAGCTGGATCAGGCTGTTGACATCGTCGCACTCCACCGCCAGCAGATTCTTGTCATGGCCCAGCTGCAGCTGGGCGCATAAGGCATCGCGCACGGGTTGGGGCAGACGCACGGCAGCCAGGCCATGGGCATGCAAATGGGCCAGCGTGAAATGGGTATGCGCGGACTGCAGCAGCGGATGGCCGCTGCGCACATACAGGCCGCCGGGCTGGGTGGGCAAGGCGCGTACCGTGCAGTCGCTGCCAGCGGGCAGCTCACGGGTTTCGGCCACGAAGAATTCGATCTCATCGTCCTTGAGGCGCTGCAGCAATTGCTGCCAGTTTCCCATGATGGCGCGCACATGTACTGCAGCAAAGGCTTTACGGGCCTGTTGCAGCAGAGGTGGCAGCAGGAACTGAGCCGGAAACGGGCCAAAGCCGCAGGCCGTGTCCCCCATCTGCCGATCTCGATAGAGCTGCACATCGCGCTGCAGATTGTGGCTTTGGCGCACCAGCTCACGGGCGCGCTCCAGTACAAACTGGCCAGCTGCCGTGGGACGAACCTCTCCCGCACCGCGCTCAAAGAGCTTCATCGCAAATTCCTCCTCCGCCGCCTGCACGCTGCGCGTCAGTGCGGGCTGGCTCAGATGCAGCTGCTCGGCTGCACGAGCGTAATTGGCCTTGTCGGCCAGCATGACCAGATGCTGCAGTCGGCGTATGTCCATGGTGATGAGTTCAATGCATTGAAATTTCTCAGACTATGCATTGGACGCAATGCATGGCGCTGCCCAGAATGTGACAGCAGCCTCGGCGGAGTTGAAGCCTTCTTGGGCTTTGACGTAGATCCATCAGGCGCTGACCGCTATAACAAAAGGAGACATGTATGGAATTTCGGCTCACCCCCAAAGCCGGTGCTACCGCATTGCTTGCCGCTGGCATGCTGGCTGGCTGCGCAGCACCTTCTGCCGATCCGCAAAACGCAGGTTCGCTGCAGGCAGGCCAGGTCAGCAGTGCCACGCGCGAGGTGCTGGCCACTTTTGCTCAAAGCCTGCCGCCTGATGCTGCTCAGGATCGCGAAGATGCGCAGCGAGGCCTGATTGCCAGACCCTCGGGCCAGGTCCGGGACGCCGGTGGTCGCTTGCTCAAGGACTTTGCCTCCTTTGATTTTGTGCAGGGCACCGCGCCCGACAGTGTCAACCCCAGCCTTTGGCGCCATGCCCGGCTCAATGCCCAGGCGGGGCTGTTCAAGGTCAGCGACGGTATCTACCAGCTGCGCGGCTTTGACATAGGCAACATCACCCTGGTCGAGGGAAAGACTGGCTGGATTGTGGTGGACACGCTGACCAGCCGCGAGATTGCAGCAGCCGCCATGGCATTTGCGCGCCAGCACTTGGGCAACAAGCCGGTGACGGCGCTGATCTTCACACACAGCCATGCAGATCATTTTGGCGGTGCATTGGGAGTCATCAGCGCCGCGGAAGTGGCGCGGCGCAATGTGCCCGTGGTGGCGCCTGCGGGCTTCATGAACGAGGCCACCAGCGAGAACTTGCTCGTGGGCACAGCAATGGCGCGGCGCGCCATCTACCAGTTCGGCACGCGGCTGCCGTTGTCGCCGACGGGCAATGTGGACACGGGCCTGGGCAAGAGCCTGGTCAGCGGCCATATGGGCATTCTGCCCCCCACGGTCAGTGTGGACAGGGCCGACCAGGAGATGATGCTGGACGGCGTGCGTTTCGTGTTTCACAACATGCCCGGGGCCGAGGCCCCTGCCGAGCTGACTTTCAGCATCCCGGAGCACAAGGCCTTTGGAGGGGCCGAGATTCTGGCGCAGACCATGCACAATCTGCTGCCCATACGCGGTGCCAAGGTGCGCGATGCCTTGCAGTGGTCTGCCTATCTGCAAAAGCTGCTGGAGCAGGCTGGCGATGCGGAGGTGCTGTTCAACCAGCACAACTGGCCGGTCTGGGGCAAGGCGCATATTGCCAGCTTCATCAGCCGTCAGCGCGATCTCTACCAGTTCATGCATGATCAGACTGTGCGCCTTATCAACCAGGGGCTGCAGCCTGCCGAGATTGCCGAGCAGATCAAGCTGCCGTCGTCGCTGGCGGCTTTCTGGGGCGGACGTGGCTACTACGGCGATCTGCGTCATAACGTCAAAGCCATCTATCAGTTCTACCTCGGCAATTACGATGGCAACCCAGCCAATCTGGATCCGCTGCCGCCCAAGCTCAAGGCGCAGAAATATGTGGCGGCGCTGGGTGGCACAGCCAAGGTGCTGGAGCAAGGCAGTGCAGCGGCCGAGCAGGGCGACTATCGTTGGGCCGTGGAGCTGCTGCAGCAACTGGTGTTTGCCGAGCCGGACAACGCGGTGGCGAAAGAGCTGCTGGCCCGCTGCCATGAGCAGCTGGGCTATCGCGCCGAGTCTGCCACCTGGCGCAACAGCTATCTGACGGCGGCGCTGGAGTTGCGCCAGGGTGTGGCGCCCATGTCCAGGGATGTATCGGCCATGGCCGAGATGACGACGCAGATTCCGACCGAGCGTTTTCTCGAAGTGCTGGCCACACGGCTGGACGCAGTCAAGGCCGCAGACAGGCGCTTTGTAATGAATCTGGCGCTGGATGATGTGGGCGAGCGCTATGTGATCTGGCTTGAAAACGCGGTGCTGCATTTCCGCAAGGCGCCAGCCCAGGATGGCGCGGATGTGTCGCTGAGCCTCACCCGACCCACATTCCTGAAGCTTTTGTCCGGAGCTGCCAAGGAAGGGCAAGCGCCAGCAGCCATGAAAATCGAGGGTGACCGTGCTGCGCTGGGGGCATTCCTGAAGCTGTTTGATGCCAGCCGTCCCGACTTCCCCATCGTCACCCGGTAGGGCGGTAGCCTGAAAACAA
Source organism: Comamonas testosteroni TK102 (assembly GCF_000739375.1). Classification (NCBI taxonomy): domain Bacteria; kingdom Pseudomonadati; phylum Pseudomonadota; class Betaproteobacteria; order Burkholderiales; family Comamonadaceae; genus Comamonas; species Comamonas testosteroni. Next base: position 2,406,213 of record NZ_CP006704.1, read on the forward strand.
AAAACCGCATGGCTGGCATGCGGTTTTTTTGTTGGCAGCTTGCACTGCGTGGGAGTGGCAGATTACTTCTGCGTCAGAATCCAGGCCACCAGCTTCTTGGCATCGGCTTCATTCACCTGGGGGTTGGCGGGCATGGGCACGGGGCCCCAGACGCCGGAGCCGCCCTTGATGACCTTGGCAGCGAGCTTGTCGGTGGCATCCTTTTGGCCGGCATACTTGGCAGCCACTTCCTTGAAGGCGGGACCGACCAGCTTCTTGTCCACGGCGTGGCAGGCCATGCAGTTCTTGGACTGCGCCAGAGCCTGGTCGGCCATTGCAGGAGCCACAACCGCGGCAGAAAGAGCGAAAGCGATCACAAATTGCTTCATCATGAGTTCCAGGAGGCAGGGTTAAGGTTGATCTTTTGGCCCATTGTAGTGCTTGCTTTGTGTACTCTTTAGTGCACGCTATGTTGGGAAAAATGAACAAAAGTGAGGGAATATGTATCTGCTAGGACTCGCCATCGTGTTGTCGCTGCTCAAGCTCGCGGAGATCGGACCTGTGGGTGCCTGGAGCTGGTGGCCGATTCTGGCTGTGTATGGCGCGGCCGCCGCCTGGTGGGCCTGGGCCGACGCGTCGGGCTACACCAAGCGCAAGGCCATGGAGAAGATGGACCAGCGTAAGAAAGAGCGCATCGATCGCCAGAAGCAGGCCATGGCACCCGGTCAGCGACGTCGCTGAGCAGCGAACAAGGCATCGCGATTGACGATGCCCCACCGAGGTTTTGCCTGACAGCGCGCCATGGGCTAGGCATCGCCGTGCGGCGGCGCTGGGCCATAATCCGGAGAATCCTTTCCCGATAACGTCCTATAGCGAACCCCATGCCCGCATACCGTTCCAAAACCTCCACCGGCGGCCGCAACATGGCCGGTGCGCGCGCCCTGTGGCGTGCCACCGGCATGAAAGATGGCGATTTCGACAAGCCCATCATTGCGATTGCCAACTCCTTCACCCAGTTCGTGCCCGGCCATGTGCACCTGAAGGACCTGGGGCAACTGGTCGCGCGTGAGATCGAAAAGGCCGGCGGCGTGGCCAAGGAGTTCAACACCATCGCCGTGGACGATGGCATCGCCATGGGTCATGACGGCATGTTGTATTCGCTGCCCAGCCGCGACCTGATCGCCGACTCGGTCGAGTACATGGTCAATGCCCATTGCGCCGACGCGCTGGTGTGCATCTCCAACTGCGACAAGATCACCCCCGGCATGCTGATGGCCGCGATGCGCCTGAACATTCCTGTGATCTTTGTCTCCGGCGGCCCCATGGAAGCCGGCAAGACCAAGCTGGCCAACCCCGAAACCAAGACCATCGAGTTCAAGAAGCTGGACCTGGTGGACGCCATGGTGATCGCGGCCGACCAGCGCTATTCCGATGCGGAAGTGGCCGAGGTGGAGCGCTCCGCCTGCCCGACCTGCGGTTCCTGCTCGGGCATGTTCACTGCCAATTCGATGAACTGCCTGACCGAGGCCCTGGGCCTGTCACTGCCGGGCAACGGCACCGTGGTGGCCACGCATGCCGACCGTGAGGAGCTGTTCCTGCGCGCCGGCCGCCGCATCGTCGAGCTGGCGCGCGACTACTACGAGAACGACAACGAGAGCGTGCTGCCGCGCTCCGTGGGCTTCAAGGCGTTCGAGAACTGCATCACGCTGGACATCGCCATGGGCGGATCCACCAATACCATCCTGCACCTGCTGGCCATCGCCCAGGAAGCAGGCATCGATTTCACCATGGCCGACATCGACCGCCTCTCGCGCGTCGTGCCCCAGCTGTGCAAGGTGGCGCCCAACACGCCCAAGTACCACATCGAAGACGTGCACCGCGCCGGCGGCATCATGGCCATCCTGGGTGAGCTGGACCGCGCCGGCAAGCTGCACACCGATGTGCCCACGGTGCACGCCAAGACCATGAAGGATGCGCTGGAGCAGTGGGACATCATGCGCACGCAGGACGAGGCTGTGCGCCACTTCTACATGGCCGGTCCGGCCGGCATTCCCACGCAGGTGGCGTTCAGCCAGAACACCCGCTGGCCCAGCCTGGACCTGGATCGCGCCGAAGGCTGCATCCGCAGCTACGAGCACGCTTTCAGCAAGGAAGGCGGCCTGGCCGTGCTGCGCGGCAACATCGCGCTGGACGGCTGCGTGGTGAAGTCCGCAGGCGTGGACGAGTCGATTCTGGTGTTCGAAGGTCCGGCCCATGTGGTCGAGTCCCAGGACGAGGCCGTGGCCAACATCCTGGCCGACAAGGTCAAGGCTGGCGATGTGGTCATCGTGCGCTACGAAGGCCCCAAGGGAGGCCCCGGCATGCAGGAAATGCTCTACCCCACCAGCTACATCAAGTCCAAGGGTCTGGGCAAAGCCTGTGCGCTGCTGACGGACGGCCGCTTCTCGGGCGGTACCTCCGGCCTGTCCATCGGCCACTGCTCGCCCGAGGCGGCCGCCGGCGGCGCGATTGGCCTGGTGCAGAACGGTGACATCATCCGCATCGACATTCCCAACCGCAGCATCAACATGCTGGTCAGTGACGAAGAGCTGGCACGTCGCCGTGAAGCGCAGAATGCCAAGGGCTGGAAGCCTGCCCAGGCCCGTCCGCGCAAGGTCTCGGCAGCCCTCAAGGCCTATGCCAAGCTGGTGACCAGCGCCGACACCGGCGCCGTGCGCGATCTGTCGCTGCTCGACGACTAAGTTACGTTTGTTTCGTCATTTCGTCAGCGCGGGCCTTGCCTGCTGACGGACAATCCCACAGCCGCCCGACGCAAGTCGCGCGGCTGTTTTTATTGTCTTGCCAGAAAGTGATCTCCATGTCTTTCGCTGTCCGCCCCTCCTTCTTGTTGAAGACAGCAGGGCTGCTGGCCTTGCTGGGGGCATTGACGGCGCAGGCGGCAGAAGGGCGTTATCCGCAGCGTCCCGTGCGTCTGGTGGTTCCTTTCACGCCCGGAGGCTCCACCGATATCGTGGCGCGCCTGGTTGCCGATGCCATGCACCAGACTCTGGGTCAGCCCGTGGTGGTCGACAACCGCTCCGGCGCCAGCGGCTTCATCGGTGCCGAGGCCGTGGCCCATGCCGCGCCTGACGGCTACACGATAGGCCTGGGCACCATCAGCACGCTGGTGGTCAATCCCATCATGCTGCCCCAGTCGGCACGCATAGATCCTGCCAAGGCCCTGGTGCCGGTGGTCGCACTGGCGTCCATTCCGTCGGTGTTCTCCGTGCATCCGAATATGGGCGTGCAGAACTATGCCCAGTTCCTCACTCTTGCGCGCAGCAAGCCGGGCCAGTTCAATATCGGCTCGGCCGGAATCGGCTCCATAGGTCATCTGATTGCCGAGCGCCTCAATGCCGATCTCAAGCTCAAGCTGCACCACATTCCCTACAAGGGACAGGGGCCGGTGATCAGCGGCGCATTGTCGGGCGAGACCCAGGTGCTCAGCGATCAGTACCCCTCGTCGGCTCCGCATCTGGCTGCGGGCCGCCTGGTTCCGTTCGCCGTGGCCGCACAGGAGCGCCTGCCGGCCCTGCCGCAGGTGCCCACGTTCAGGGAGCTGGGTCATTCCGCGCTCAACGATCTGGCCATCACCTGGTTCGGCATCGTTGCTCCGGCCGGCACGCCACAGGCCGTGGTGAGCCGGCTCAACAGCGCTGCCAATGCGGCTCTGCAGGAGCCGGCCGTGCAGGAGCGTCTGCAGGCCATGGGCGTGCATGTCCTGGGCGGCACGGCGCAGCGCCTGGGGACCATGATGGAGGAGACGGCCAAGGCCGTGCGCGAACAGGGCCTGGCGGCGGACAGGCCGCATTGAGGTTGGGGAGAGTGCTGCCTGTGCCGGATGCCGCTGTCATCCAGGCCGGGTTTGGCGTCGCCGAGGTCTCTGAATCGGCGAATAAGGCCTGGCAGCGTTTTCGGGGCATGCAGTTTTGCAGAAACGTCATCGGCCTGCGGCACAATGCCTGACATGCTGATGTATCCGCACATTGATCCTGTAGCCGTGCAGATTGGCCCTTTGGCCGTGCACTGGTATGGCATAACCTATCTGGTGGCCTTCGGTCTGTTCCTGTTTCTAGGCACGCGCCGACTGCACCACCCTCCATTCAAATACATGACGGGCGAGCGTGCCTGGGCGCGCAAGGATGTGGAGGACATTCTCTTTCTCGGCGTGCTCGGCGTGGTCGTGGGCGGGCGCATCGGCTATTGCCTGTTCTACAAGCCCGGCTACTACCTCTCGCATCCGCTGGAGATTCTTGCCGTCTGGCAGGGTGGCATGAGCTTTCACGGCGGCCTGCTGGGCGTCATCGGCTCCATGATCTGGTTTGCGCGCTCGCGCAAGCGCAACTGGCTGGAAGTCGCGGATTTCGTTGCGCCCTGCGTTCCCACGGGCCTGGCTGCGGGCCGTATCGGCAATTTCATCAACGGCGAGCTCTGGGGGCGTTTTGCCAGTGCCGATCTGCCCTGGGCCATGGTGTTCCCGCAAAGCGGCTCCATGCTGCCGCGTCACCCCTCGCAGATCTATCAGTTTCTGATGGAAGGACTGCTGCTGTTCATCATTCTGTGGCTGTATGCGCGCAAGGAACGCAAGCCCGGCCAGGTCGCGGCGGTCTTTCTGATCGGCTATGGCGCCTTCCGTTTCATTGCCGAGTACTTCCGCGAGCCCGATGACTTCCTGGGCATTCTGTCGCTGGGCATGAGCATGGGCCAGTGGCTGTGCCTGCCCATGATCGTGGCCGGTGTGTTCATGTGGGTGTGGTGCGGCAAGCGCCAGGCCTACGTGGTTCAGCGGACGGCGGCCTGATGGTCAAACCCTGGAAAACGCAGACTTCGGTCTGCGTTTTTTTTGCGGCACTATATGTGGCATGAAAACTGCACATAATGGCTCAAAGCGTTACTGCAATTGCGGTATCTGCTTCTTCAATGAGAGCATGATGGTGCAGGAACAAGGAGATGCTTATGGGTTGGGCAGCCGAGTGGATTGAGCAAACCAAGCTGTGGGTGCGTGGCGCCGAGGGCGAGAAGGGCGACGGCCAGCATCGACCGCTGGCGCAACGCCTGGAGGCCACCTTGCGCCGCGGGCGGGAGGCGCTGTCGCCGCGCGAGCTGCGCCGCTTGCTGCAGGACATGCAGCAGGTGGCCGATACCGCGCTCAGCGACGTGGAGGGCGGTCGTCACGCTCAGGTGCTGATGGACTGGTATGGCAAGGCCGAGGCGCCCGTGCGCAAGGACTTCTGGCTGCTGGCGATCGAAAAGTTCGGCCCCGATGCCAAGGCCCTGCAGGCGGCGCGCGAGCGCTATGACAAGGCGGGCAGCGATGTGGAGCGCAGCGAGGCCGAGATGAGCCTGCGCCGCGCCCTGGTTTCATCGCGCACGCGGCTGCTGCAGCGTTTTGCCCAGCCCAAGGGAGGCATGGGCTTTCTGGTCGACATGCGCGCCGAGCTGCTGGCCTTGCCCAAGGCGGAGCAGCACTATGTGGCGCTGGATGCCGAGCTGGAGCATCTGTTCTCCAGCTGGTTCGATGTGGCATTGCTGGAGCTCAAAAGCCTGAACTGGGATTCGCCGGCATCGCTGCTGGAGAAGCTGATCCAGTACGAGGCCGTGCACGATATCCGCAGCTGGGCCGATCTCAAGAATCGCCTCGACAGCGACCGTCGCTGCTATGGCTTCTTTCACCCGCGCATGCCCAATGTGCCGCTGATCTTTGTGGAGGTGGCACTACTGGACAAGATGGCGGGCAGCATGGCGCCGCTGCTGGACGAGGCCGCAGCGGCAGCCGATCTGGCCAAGGCCAATACCGCCATCTTCTATTCCATCAGCAACACCCAGACCGGACTCAAGGGCGTGAGCTTTGGCGATTCGCTGATCAAGCATGTGGTGGAGACGCTCACGCAAGAGTTCCCCAAGCTCAAGCAGTTCGCCACGCTGTCGCCCATTCCGGGACTGCGCAGCTGGCTGAGCAAGAACGGCGATGCGGCACTGGCGGAGCTGGACGACAAACAGAAGGCAGCCCTGGAGAAAGTCGCCGGAGGAGTGAGCGCTGCGCAATTGCTGGCTGCGCTGGACGATCCAGGTTCGCTGCCGGAGAAATCGGTGGTGCGTCAGGCCGCCATGTTTTGCGCTGCGCGCTATCTGGGTCGGGAAACTGCCAAGGGCCGTCCGCTGGATGCCGTGGCACGCTTTCACCTTGGCAACGGTGCGCGCGTGGAGCGCCTGAACTGGGCGGCAGACCTGTCGTCCAAGGGACTCAAGCAATCCATGGGGCTGATGGTCAACTATCTGTATGACCTGAAGCGCCTGGACAAGCACCGCAGCCTGTTGGCGCAGAGCAAGATTCCCGTTTCCTCGGAGATCGAATCGCTGTGCAAGGGATGAGTGCATCGCGACCCGCGCTGCGCACAGCCTGAGCCGGCTTTTGCTGCTGCGTCTCCCAACCACAAGTCCGGCTGCAGCCGAGCTGCTGACTGGACGAGCAGAGGAGACATACATGCGGGATTCTTGGGCAAAGAGCGTGGGTTTGCAGCGGCGCACGCTGCTTCGGTCGACAGGGGCGCTGCTGGCCGCCGGAGCATCGGGCTGGACGGGAATGGCCGGTGCATCGGAATGGCCGACCAGGCCGGTCACCCTGATCGTGCCTTTTCCTGCCGGCGGCGGTACCGACACCTTTGCCAGGCCGTTTTCTGCACAGTTCGCCAAGACCTCGGGCAAGACCCTGGTGATAGACAACCGCGGCGGCGCAGGCGGCACGCTGGGCGCCAGTATTGCGGCCAAGTCCGCCGCCGACGGCTACAACTTCTTCATGGGCGGCACCCATCATGTGATTGCGCCCTCGGTCTATCCCAAGCTCGATTACGACCTGGAGCGCGACTTCATCCCGCTGGCGCTGCTGGCCAGCGTGCCACAGGTCGTGGTGGTCAATCCCAAGAAGGTGACGCATGCCACCTTGCAGGCACTGGTGCAGGACTTGCGCTCCAACCCCGGCAAATACAACTATGCCTCCGCAGGGCCGGGGTCCTCGCACCATCTGGCGGGTGAGCTGTTCAAGCTGCAGACCAAGACCCAGATCACCCATATTCCCTACAAGGGCGCGGGACCGGCGCTGCAGGACCTGATCGCCGGCAATGTGGACATGCTGTTCGACGGCCTGGGCTCGTCGGCCCAGCACATCAAGGGTGGCCGCATCAAGGCGCTGATGGTGGCCGGCACAAAGCGCAACCCTGCCTTTCCCGATGTGCCCTGCGCGGCCGAGTGCGGCCTGCCGGACTTCACCGTCACCACCTGGTATGGGCTGTGGGCGCCCAAGGGCACGCCAGCCGCCGTGCAGCAGCAGATGCTGGACGAGGTGCGCAAGATCGGTGCCGCCGAGGACATCAAGGCGGCCTGGGCCAAGAATGGCGCCGACTACGGGCAGCTGAGCCAGCCGCAGTTTGCCGCCATGGTGCAAAGCGAGATCCAGCGCTGGGCGCATGTGGTCAAGGCGGCCAATGTGAAGATCGATTCCTGACCCCGCCGCCAAGCGGAGCGGCCTTTGCCGGGCGCCCGTTTTGACGGGCGCATCTTTTCAGTGCCTGCTCCCGCCGGGCAGGCCGGGGCCGGGCCTATGATGGCCCCGGACCTTTTGCATTCACCGACAGCATCACGATCACCGACATGTCTCAAGCCAATCTTTTCAGCGCGCTGCGCGCTGCGTTTCCTGCGGATCTGACGAAAAATGCCGTGGAGGCCATCGAGCCCGATGGCTCCAGCCTCTACTACACCTGGGCCGATCTGGAGCATGGCAGTGCACGCATGGCCAATCTGCTGGCCTCGCTGGATCTGCCCGAGGGCAGCCGCATCGCGGTGCAGGTGGAAAAGTCGGTCGAAGCCATGATGCTCTACCTGGCCACGCTGCGCAGCGGCCATGTGTTCCTGCCGCTGAACACGGCCTACCAGAGCGCAGAGATGGAGTACTTCATCACCAATGCCGAGCCGGCCGTGGTGGTCTGCGCACCCGGCAGTTTCGGCTGGGTGTCCAAGATTGCGTTCAACCACGGTGTGGGCCATGTCTACACCCTGGGCACCGACCGCACGGGCAGCCTGCTGGAGCGCGCGGCCCACCATAGCGACGAGCACCAGGTCGTGCCGCGCCGCACCGACGATCTGGCGGCGATTCTCTACACCAGCGGCACCACGGGGCGCAGCAAGGGCGCCATGCTCAGCCACGGCAATCTGCTGAGCAATGCGGCCACGCTCAAGGTCTACTGGGGCTGGCAGGATGGCGATGTGCTGATTCATGCGCTGCCCATCTTCCATGTGCATGGCCTGTTTGTGGCCATTCACGGGGCCTTGCTCAACGGCAGTCCCATGATCTGGTTTTCCCGCTTCGAGCCCGAGGCCGTCATGGCGCGCTTCAAGGATGCGACCGTCTTCATGGGCGTGCCGACCCTGTATGTGCGGATGCTGGCCGACGCTCGGCTGGACCGCGACATGGCCGCGCACATGCGTCTCTTCATCTCGGGTTCGGCCCCCATGCTGATCGAGACCTTCCGCGCCTGGAAGACACGTACCGGCCACACCATCCTGGAGCGCTACGGCATGAGCGAGACCATCATGCTGACCTCCAACCCCTATCAGGCCGATGCGCGCTACGGCAACGAGGCCGAGCGCCGCGGCGCAACCGTGGGTTTCCCGCTGCCGGGTGTGGGCGTGCGCATTCATGGCGACGACGGCAAGGCCCTGCCCGCAGGCGAGATCGGCAATATCGAAGTCCAGGGTCCCAATGTCTTCAAGGGCTACTGGCGCATGCCGGAGAAGACCGCCGAGGAGTTCACGGCCGACGGCTGGTTCAAGACCGGCGACGTAGGCATGCAGGATGCGCGCGGCTATTTCAGCATCGTCGGGCGCAGCAAGGACTTGATCATCTCGGGCGGCTACAACGTCTATCCGGCCGAGGTGGAGGGCTTCATCAACGATCTGGCCGGCGTGGACGAAAGCGCCCTGGTGGGCGTGCCGCACCCGGATTTTGGCGAGGTGGGCGTTGCCGTCATCGTGCCGCGCAAGGGCGCGCAGCTGGACGGGCAGCAGATTCTGGAGTTGCTCAAGGCCAGGCTGGCCAATTTCAAGGTGCCCAAGCGTTGCTATGTGGTGGACAGCTTGCCGCGCAACACCATGGGCAAGGTCCAGAAGAAGCTGCTGCGCGACCAGTATCAGCAAGAGTTCTCCTGAACCCGGCCGCAGCCCGGCGGCTCCAGCCGGGCGGCAGGCGTTGGTTTTTGGCTGCACTATTGGCCACATTCCAGGCGCTTGTCTTTTGACTTGACTCCTGAAAAGTGAGCTGTTTTCGCAGTCTGGCAGGCACATTCAGTATTGAATCGGCCTAAAAATAAAGCAGCTTGTGCGCAAGCTGCTTTTAATTTGGGAGTGAAAAAACGGCCGCCTCCGGGCGGCCTGTCTCATTGCATATCAGAGGCACCTGGCAAGGCGCCGTCCTCTCAAGGCGAAGCCGCGAGGCGGCTCAGCTGAAGTCCATCAGCGCAGCACCAGCACGGGCACGGGCGAGTGCGTCAGCACATGCTGGGTTTCGCTGCCCAGCAGCAGGCGCTGCAGACCCTTGCGGCCATGCGATGCCATGACGATCAGGTCGCAGTCGTGCTTCTTGGCCGCTTCCACAATGGATTCGGCTACCAGATCGGAGTGGGCGATTTCGGTGGTGACATTGACCTTGCGCTCATGGCCGAAGGCTTTGACGCCGTTCAGCAGGGTCTGGGCCTGGCTGGTCCACTGCTCTTCGATGCGCTTGGCTTCCTTGATGTCCAGCAAATCGCTGCCTTCCAGATAGCTGCGCGGATAGTGCGACACAACCTTGAGCGCAATCACGCTGGCGCCGCACAAAGCGGCCAGATCCAGGCCTGCATGCACAGCCTTGTCCGAGAGTTCAGTGCCATCAGTAGCAATCAAAATGCGGTTGTACATAGCTTTCTCCTTCAGGTTGTATGCGTTGTGGATACAAGCATATGTCGATTGGGCAGTTAACAGTTGATTAATGTCAAGGTGGGTATCATCTGCCGTAGTTACGCTTGAAACATGTCCCAACACACTACTGTCCAGCCTTCCGCGGCAGAGCGTGCTGTTGCTGACACCGGTTTCCTGAACTCGTCCCAGATGCACAGCCATCTGCTGGACGATCCGCAAGAATGGAGCTCGTTTGGCCGTCCCGCAGGCCAGAGTTCCAAGGCTCCAATCTCCGAGAACGCGACCGAATCCCCGGTGTGGGATTCCTTTGTGGTTTTGGAGGGCATGCACTGTGCTGCATGTGCGCTGACCATCGAGGAGGCGCTGCGAGCCGTCCCCGGAGTGCAGGCCGCCGAAGTCAGTGCCGCAACGCGTCGAGCCCGCGTCGAATGGCGTCCTGCCCAGGTGCTTCCATCGCAATGGATGGACGCCATCACGCGTGCCGGCTATCGGGCCCTGCCCGCGCGCGATGCGTTTGCGCGCGAGCTGCGCCAGGCCGAGACGCGCCGTGCCCTGTGGCGCTGGCTGGTGGCCGGCCTGTGCATGATGCAGGTGATGATGTATGCATGGCCTGCCTACACGGCGCGTCCCGGCGATCTGTCGCTGGAGATGGAGACCTTGCTGCGCTGGGCTTCCTGGGTGATTTCTTTGCCCGTGGTGCTGTTTTGCTGCGGCCCCTTCTTCAAGAGCGCGCTCAAGGACATCAGCCAGCGCCGCGTGAGCATGGATCTGCCCGTGGCCATAGGCATGCTGATCACCTTTGTCATCAGCACGCTGGGCACTTTTGATCCCTCCGGTCCCTTTGGTCAGGAAGTCTTCTTCGACTCGCTGACCATGTTTGTGTTTTTCCTGCTCACGGGGCGCTGGCTGGAGCTGCGCCTGCGTGACCGCACGGCCGGTGCATTGGAAGCCGTGATGAACCGTCTGCCGGATTCGGTGCTGCGTCAGCAGCCTGAATCGGGCGAGTTCGAGCGTGTGGCCACACGTCGACTGTGCGCGGGCGATGTGGTGCGTGTGCTCACGGGCGAGGCTTTCCCCGCAGACGGCCGGATCCTGCGCGGTACTACCCATGCCGATGAGGCTCTTCTGACCGGCGAATCGACTCCTGTTCTGCGTGCACAGGGCGATGCAGTCACCGCCGGCAGCTACAACCTGGACAGTGTGGTCGATGTGCGCGTGGATAGCGTGGGGGAGGGCACCCGCTTTGCGCAGATCGTGAATCTGATGGAAAGCGCTTCGCTGCAAAAGCCCACCCTGGCCCAGCTGGCTGACAGGGTGGCTCGTCCTTTCCTTGTCGTGGTGCTGCTGGCGGCGCTGGCTGCGGCCATCTGGTGGTGGCCTGCCGACCCGGGCAAGGCCATGATGGTGGCCGTGGCCGTGCTCATCGTCACCTGCCCCTGCGCGCTTTCACTGGCCACGCCCGTGGCCATGCTGACGGCGGCTGGCACCCTGGCGCGCAGCGGCGTGCTGGTGCGCAATCTGCAGGGGCTGGAGGCGCTGGCCGCCGTGGATACGCTGGTGTTCGACAAGACCGGAACGCTGACGCGCGATGGTCTGGTGCTGCGCGCGCTGACACCCGCTGAAGGTCAAAACACTGATGACCTGCTGGCGCTGGCCGCCTTGCTGGCGCGTCAGTCCATGCATCCCGCTTCCAGGGCCCTGGCGCAGGCGGCCGAGGTGGTCGAACTGCCTGCCAGCGCATGGCTGCTGGACTCCATCCAGGAAGTTGCCGGCAGCGGCCTCGATGTCTGGGTGCAGGCGCGCAGCAATACCGCTTTGCGCCGCCATCTTCGTCTGGGCTCGGCCGCGCATTGCGGCGTGCCCGAGCTGGCACCGCATGAGCCGGGTCAGAGCGTGATGCTGGCCGAGGAGTCGCAAATTGGCTGGCTGCCCCTGGCGCAGTTCCACCTGAGCGAGGACCTGCGTCCCGAAGCGGCCCAGGTCATTGCCGATCTCAGGCGCCATGGCGTCAGCGTGCAACTGCTCTCGGGAGACCGCTCGGCAGCGGTGCAGACGGTGGCTGCCAGGCTGGGGATCGAGACTGCGCAGGGCGATTGCCAACCGCAGGACAAGCTGGCCGCCCTGCAGGCCGCACAGGTGGCGGGGCACAAGGTCGCCATGGTTGGCGACGGCCTGAATGACGGGCCAGTTTTAGCCGGAGCGCATGTCTCTTTTGCGTTTGGCAATGCAGTGCCGCTGGCACAATCACGAGCAGACTTCGTGGTACTGGGAGACAGCCTGGAGTTAGTGCTGCAAAGCCTGTTGCTGGCCCGGCGGACCTTGTCCGTGGTGCGCCAGAACCTGAGCTGGGCAGCAGCCTATAACGCGATCTCTATTCCTCTGGCCCTGATGGGCTGGATGCCTGCCTGGCTGGCAGGGCTCGGCATGGCGCTGAGCTCCTTGCTGGTCGTCGCCAACGCAGCCCGTCTTGCACGTGCGTTGCCGCTGCAGGTTGCTGATAGCAACGCGTCCGCCTCTGCGCATCTTGCGTCGCGGGGCGCCGTCATGCCACTGATTCAAGGAGGCCGTTGATGGACATTCTGTATGTGCTGATTCCGCTGTCGGTAGTTCTGGTCATGGCCATTGTGGCCGCCTTGTGGTGGGCCGTTTACCGTGGCCAGTTCGAGAGCGTGGAACAGGAAGGCGAGCGCATTCTTCGCGACGATTGATGTGGCTCAACGAGCCCAATGAGAAACCAGTGAACACTTTGCAAGAAATCTAAGAGGTGCCCGATGGAAGCAACACATAACAATGCTGTCTATTACGACGACACCGTCGTAAGACAGTTCTCTATCATGGCCGTGGTATGGGGGGTGGTAGGTATGGCAGTAGGCGTGTTTATCGCGTCACAGCTGGCCTGGCCGGAACTCAACTTCGGCATTCCCTGGCTGAGCTACGGACGTCTGCGTCCGCTGCATACCAATGCCGTGATCTTTGCCTTTGGTGGCTCGGCCTTGTTTGCCACCAGCTACTACGTGGTGCAACGCACCTGCCAGACCAAACTGTTCATGCCCAAGCTGGCCAGCCTGACCTTCTGGGCCTGGCAACTGGTCATCGTGGCTGCGGCCATCAGCCTGCCCCTGGGATACACCCAGGGCAAGGAATATGCCGAGCTGGAATGGCCCATCGATCTGTTGATCACCGTGACCTGGGTGTCCTATGCCATCGTGTTCTTCGGCACCATCGGCATCCGCAAGGTCAAGCACATCTATGTGGCCAACTGGTTCTTCGGTGCCTTCATCCTGGCCGTGGCCTTGCTGCACGTGGTCAACAACGTCTCCATTCCGGCAGGCTGGATGAAGAGCTACTCGGCCTATGCCGGCGTGCAGGACGCCATGGTCCAGTGGTGGTACGGCCATAACGCCGTGGGCTTCTTCCTGACCGCAGGCTTCCTGGGCATGATGTACTACTTCATCCCCAAGCAGGCCGGTCGCCCCGTCTACTCGTATCGCCTGTCGATCGTGCACTTCTGGGCACTGATCTTCACCTATATGTGGGCCGGTCCTCACCACCTGCACTACACCGCGCTGCCCGACTGGGCCCAGTCGCTGGGCATGGTGTTCTCGCTGATCCTGCTGGCTCCCAGCTGGGGCGGCATGATCAACGGCATCATGACGCTGTCGGGTGCCTGGCACAAGCTGCGTGACGACCCCATCCTGCGCTTCCTGATCGTGTCCCTGTCGTTCTACGGCATGTCCACCTTCGAAGGCCCGATGATGGCCATCAAGACCGTCAACGCACTGAGCCACTACACCGACTGGACCGTGGGCCACGTGCACTCCGGTGCTCTGGGCTGGGTGGGTCTGATCACCATGGGTTCTCTGTACTACCTGATTCCCCGTCTCTTCGGCCGCGAAAAAATGCACTCCGTGCCCGCGATCGAGCTGCACTTCTGGATGGCCACCATCGGTATCGTGCTGTACATCGCCGCGATGTGGATTGCCGGTGTGATGCAGGGCCTGATGTGGCGCGCCATCAACCCCGACGGCACGCTGACCTACACCTTCGTCGAAAGCGTGAAGGCGACCTATCCCTTCTACGTGATTCGCGTGACCGGCGGTCTGCTGTATCTGGGCGGCATGCTGGTGATGGCATGGAATACCTGGAAGACCGCAATGGCCGGCCGTTCCGTCAAGGTGGCAGTGCCTGCCGTGGTGGCTCACGCCTGAGCATTGAGGAGCAAAAGCAATGTCTGAACAAAATAACGCAGTTCCCAAGAGCTCCATGCACGAGAAGATCGAGACCAGCAACTTTTTGCTGATCGCGCTGACGCTGTTCGTGCTGACCATCGGTGGCCTGGTCGAAATCGTGCCGCTGTTCTTCCAGAAGTCCACGACCGAAGCCGTGGCGGGTCTCAAGCCCTACACACCGCTGCAACTGATGGGTCGTGACGTCTATCTGCGCGAAGGCTGCTACAACTGCCACTCGCAGATGATCCGCCCCTTCCGCGCCGAGACCATGCGCTACGGTCACTACTCGGTGGCCGGCGAGTTCGTCTACGACCACCCCTTCCAGTGGGGCTCCAAGCGTACTGGCCCCGATCTGCACCGTGTGGGCGGCAAGTACAGCGACGAATGGCATCGCATTCACCTGAACAACCCGCGTGATGTGGTGCCCGAGTCCAATATGCCTGCCTACCCCTGGCTGGAAGCCACCAAGGTGGACGACTCTGCCGTGGCAACGCGCATGAGCGCCTTGCGCAAGGTGGGTGTGCCGTATACCGATGCGGAGATCGCCGGGGCTCAGGCCGAAGTCAAGGACAAGACCGAGATGGAGGCCGTGATCTCCTATCTGCAGGTTCTGGGTCGCGCCGTCAAGTAACAGAGGAGGGACTGGCAAATGGATATCACCACCATGCGTGTTCTGGCCACACTGGCTTCGCTGGCGTGCTTCGTGGGCATCTGGTGGTGGGCGTATGCCCGCCGTAACCAGGCCCGTTTCGACGAGGCAGCTCAGCTTCCCTTCCTGGAAGACTGAGTCTGATCACTACAACGAGAACATCCCATGAGCGACTTCTTTAACAACTTCTGGTCCGTGTACATTGCGGCCGTTTCGCTGATCGGCATCCTCGGCTGCTTCTTGCTGCTGGTGCTGGTGGCGCGCCGCAAGGTCGTTCCTTCCGCGGACAACACCACGGGTCACGTCTGGGACGAAGACCTGCGCGAACTCAACAACCCCATGCCCAAATGGTGGATGGGTCTGTTCGTGATCACCGTGGTCTTCAGCCTGGCCTATCTGGTGGCCTACCCGGGTCTGGGCTCCTTCAAGGGCGAGCTGGACTGGACCCAGTATGGCGCTTATGACAAGGAGATGGAAAAGGCCCGTGTCGACCTGGAGCCCATGTACGCCAAGTTCGTCAGCATGCCCACCGAAGAAATGGCCAAGGACCCTCAGGCCATGGCCATCGGCGAGCGTCTGTTCATGAACAACTGCGCGCAATGCCACGGCTCCGATGCACGCGGCAGCAAGAGCTTCCCCAATCTGAGCGACGGGGACTGGCTGCACGGCGGCACGCCCGACAAGATCAAGGAAACCATCACCAATGGCCGCATCGGCGTGATGCCTCCCATGGCAGCTGCCGTGGGCTCGGCGGAAGATGTGCGCAATGTGGCCCACTATGTGCTGAGCCTGTCGGGCAGCCCCCACGATGCCGTCAAGGCTTCGCAGGGCAAGTCCAAGTTCGTGGCCTGCGCGGCTTGCCACGGCATGGATGGCAAGGGCAACCAGGCGCTTGGCGCACCCAACCTGACCGATGACATCTGGCTGCATGGCTGGGGCGAGTCCGTCATTGTCGACATGGTCAACCATGGCAAGATGAATGAGATGCCTGCCCAGAAGGACAAGCTGACCGAGGCGCAGATCGCGGTGCTGGCTTCTTATGTCTGGGG
Source organism: Comamonas testosteroni TK102 (assembly GCF_000739375.1). Taxonomy (NCBI): domain Bacteria; kingdom Pseudomonadati; phylum Pseudomonadota; class Betaproteobacteria; order Burkholderiales; family Comamonadaceae; genus Comamonas; species Comamonas testosteroni. The sequence continues at coordinate 2,422,106 of NZ_CP006704.1, forward strand.
GCTGTCCAACGCAAGCGCCCAGAAGTAAGACGGGTGATGAAGGCGGTGCCAAGGCACCGCCTTTTTCGCATTTGAATTTTCAGTAATTACAAAAATATTAAGGAACTGCGATGCCCTGCGATCCGGAGAAACCTCGCAAAGTCATTCCGATCACGGCTGAGCCTGTGGACGGCGGTCAGGAATATATGCCCATGTTCGCCTCCGAACAGAAGGTGTACTCGCGCGCCATCAGCGGCATCTTCTCGCGCTGGCGCTGGATCATGGTGTTCTTGACCCAGATCGTCTTCTACGGTCTGCCGTGGCTGCAATGGGGCGAGCGCCAGATGGTGCTGTTCGACCTCGGGGCGCGGCGCTTCTATCTGTTCGGGCTGGTGCTCTACCCGCAGGACTTCATCTACCTGACGGGGCTGCTCATCATCAGCGCGCTGGGGCTGTTTCTGTTTACCGCAGTGGCCGGGCGTCTGTGGTGCGGCTTTTCCTGTCCGCAGACGGTCTATACCGAGATCTTCATGTGGATCGAGAGCAAGGTCGAGGGAGACCGCAGCGCCCGCATGCGCATCGACAAGCATGGCTGGACCTTCGAGAAAATCTGGAAGAAATCGCTCAAGCAGTTCCTCTGGATTGTTCTGTCCCTGTGGACCGGATTCACCTTTGTCGGCTACTTCGTGCCCATCCGTGAACTGGGTGTGGAGCTGATGGCCTTCCAGGGAAGCTGGCAGATTTTCTGGGTGCTGTTCTACGGCTTTGCCACATACGGCAATGCTGGCTATATGCGCGAGCAGGTCTGCAAGTACATGTGCCCCTATGCACGCTTCCAGAGCGCCATGTTCGACAAGGACACCATGATCGTCAGCTACGACGTGCAGCGCGGTGAAGCACGCGGCCCGCGCAGAAAAGACGTGGACTACAAGGCGCAGGGTCTGGGTGACTGCATAGACTGCAAGCTTTGTGTTCAGGTCTGCCCCGTAGGCATCGACATCCGCAAGGGGTTGCAGTACGAGTGCATTGGCTGCGGTCTGTGCATCGATGCCTGCAACTCCGTGATGGACAAGATGGAGTACCCGCGCGGCCTGATCCGCCTGACCACGCAGAACGCCGTGGCCAAGCTCTGGAAACAGGCGCAGGTGATCCGGCGCATCTTCCGCCCGCGCGTGCTGATCTACTCGACCGTGCTGCTGGCGCTGAGCGCAGCCATGATCGCCAGCCTGGTACTGCGCGAGCCACTCAAGGTCGACGTGATTCGCGACCGCGCCGCGCTGTCGCGCATCGTGGCTGGCGGCAAGCTCGAAAACGTCTATCGCCTGCAGATCATGAATGCGACCGAGTCCGAGCAGCGCTATCGCATCAGCGCCACCGGGCTGGATCAGCTGGAAGTAGTGTCCGAGCAGGAAGTCTCGGTAGGTCCGGCCGAGACGCGTGGCATTGCGGTGCGCCTGCAGATTCCCTATGGCTCAGCCGCTTCCGGCTCGCACCCTGTGCATTTCAATGTGGATGCACTGACGGCTGGGGCCGGACGCATCTCCGAAAAATCCGTGTTCCTGGTGCCACGCTAGGGCATCGCGAATCAGCAACAATTGATGCCGCTCGATTGCAGGTTTGCAATGGGGCGGCCAGATTTCTGAAAAGAGGTTTCACCATGTCGGCAGCACAAGCCAAGGCCCCGCAAAAGGCCAAGATCATCCACCCTGAGGACGGTAAGCCCTGGTGGAAGTTTGCCCATGTCTGGCTCGTCATCGCCGGTCCCGCCGTGGTGGTGGTCGCGGGCATCGTGACCGCCTATATCGCCATGAGCAAGCCGGATCCCGTGATCGACCCCGACTACTACCGTCACGGCATTGAAATCAACCAGCGTCTCACCGAGAGCGAAAAAAGCCTGGCGCCGGCAGTGACGGGGCGCAACCATGCCGCGACGCCGGCCAAGGATCATCCGCTGGATCGCTGACCGCGATTTCAACGTATTCCCGAGGCCGCTTTCGCGGCCTTTTTTACGCCCCTGGTTGCAGACTTTTCTGGAGCCTGGTCGGTCGCGGCGGCGCTTTATGTCCTGGTCGACCGCAGAGTCGGGCGGGTCTCTGCAGTGCTCAGAAACCGGCAAAGGATCTCCGGCTGGTATTCAATAAAAGGAGCGCATAGCGCTTTATCAGGACTATTTCAGATAGATATAGACCTTGAACCGATACAAATAAAGCGCTGCAAGCTCTTTAAATAATAGCGGTCCAGGGTTTCCCATCTGAGTGCATGCCCTTGGTACGGCTGGGAAGGTGATGGCAATTGTGCAAAATGGGGTTCAACCCACAGGCCAAGGAGAATCGCGATGGATGCTCGACGCTGGATGTGGATTGTCTGGCCGGCTTTTCTGGCTGCGGCAATCATGGAAATGGTGGTATTTGCCTTTGTGGATCCACTGGACATGCACTGGCTGGGCTCGCCTCTGGAATGGTCGCGCAATGCCATTTACACGCTGGCCTTTTTTGCCTTCTGGGCGGTCACCGTGCTCAGCGGACTGATGACCGTCATGCTGGGGCGTTCGGCCAGCGATCTGAACCAGGGAGTAGTCTCCGAGCCCCTGGTCGAATAAGGCGCTGCGCACAGGACCGTAGTTTCGGGGCAGGTGGCGGCCTTGGATGGAGGGGCTGGCCGCTCGCTGTGCCGGCGGCCTCGGCGGCGGCAACTCCTGGCAGGCATTCGCCGCCATCAAAAAAGCCCGCTGTCTGCGGGCTTTTTCTTGAAGGCTGCTGTTGAACTCAGTCCTGGCATTGCTGGCTGTTGACGATGCGCCTGAGCGCCTCGGTATCCAGAATGCGCAGATGGCGCTGTCTGACTTCGATGATGCCTTCCTCGGCGAACTTGGAGAAGGTGCGACTCACGGTCTCCAGCTTGAGCCCCAGATAGCTGCCGATTTCTTCACGCGTCATGCGCAACACCAGCTCCGACTTCGAAAAGCCGCGTGCGGACAGGCGCTGCACCAGGTTCAGC